>CAZWJF010000190.1:0-2524 GCA_964634325.1 uncultured Rhodoblastus sp. | reverse complement strand
CCGTCACCTGCGAAGCGTGCGGCGGCTCCGGCGCCAAGCCGGGCTCGAAACCCAAACCGTGCGCCACCTGCGGCGGCCACGGCCGCGTGCGCGCGCAACAGGGGTTCTTCGCCATCGAGCGCACCTGCCCGTCCTGTCACGGGCGCGGCGAGAAGATCGACGACCCGTGCGGCGCCTGCAACGGCGCGGGCCGCACCACCCGCGAGCGCACGCTGTCGGTCAATGTGCCGCAGGGCGTGGAGGACGGCACGCGCATCCGCCTGGCCGGCGAGGGCGAGGCGGGCCTGCGCGGCGGGCCGGCGGGCGACCTCTACATCTTCCTCTCGATCAAGCCGCACCCGATCTTCCATCGCGACGGCGCGGACCTCTACTGCCGGGTGCCGATCTCGATGGTGCAGGCGACGCTCGGCGGCGAGATCGCCATCCACACGATCGACGGCGGCGAAACCAGGGTGAATGCGCCCGAGGGCACGCAGTCGGGACGGCAGTTCAAGGTGCGCGGCAAAGGCATGCCCGTTCTGCGCACACGGGATTACGGAGATCTCTATATTCAGGCGATTGTCGAGACGCCGCAGAACCTTACCAAACGGCAGCGCGAGCTGCTGATGGAGTTCGACAAGGAATCCTCCACCCGCACGCAGCCGGAAGCGACGGGATTCTTTGCCAAGATGAAGGATTTTCTCGACAACATCGGCGGTCAGTAGTCCCCCGTGCGACCGCACGTTTTCTTGACCTCGCGCGTGGATCGCGCGATTTTGTCATTCACGCCCGGGAGGCGGCGAGGACCATTGCGTGAACACGAAAATCCTGCGGTCTGAGCATCGCCGCCCGGCGCCTCAGCGCTCGAAACTCGAAGAGCGGCTGGCGGACGAAGCCAGGTTCATCCGAAGCTGGTTCGACTCGCCGTTGAAGACCGGCGCCGTTTCGCCGTCGGGCCGCTTTCTCGCGCGCGCGATGGCCCGCTGCGTCGACCCGCACGACGACGGCCTGATCGTGGAGCTCGGCCCCGGCACCGGCCCGGTGACGGAGGCGCTGATCGAGCGCGGCGTCGCGCCCGAGCGTCTGGTGCTGGTCGAATATGACGCGGCTTTCTGCAAGCTGCTCGAACGGCGCTTTCCCCACTCGCGCATCGTGCAGGGCGACGCCTATCGGCTGTCCGATACGCTGGCCGACGTGATCGACGCGCCGGTCGCCGCCATCGTCTCCTCGCTGCCGTTGCTGACGCGGCCCGAGCGCACGCGGCTCGCGCTGCTCGACGAGGCGTTCGCGCTGATGGGGCCGGAAGGCCAGTTCGTGCAATTCACCTACGGCCTTGTCTCGCCGATGCCGCTTGGCCTCAACCGCCGGACGTTCACGCTGTATCGCAGCGAGACCGCGCAGCCGGTGTGGCTGAATCTGCCGCCGGCGCGCGTGTGGCGCTATACGCGCGCCGACGCGCAGGCCGCCCCGCGCGCGCCGCTCAAGAAAAAGACGACGCCGATCGCGCCGGCGAAGGAACTGCTGCGCAAGATCGTCGACGGCGCGCGCGACGCGCGGCGCTGAACCCGTTCTCCCGTCCCCGGATCGTCCATGACCGTTTCCGCACGCGACCGCCTGATCGTCGCGCTCGACCTGCCAGACCTCGCCGCAGCGCACGACATGATCGCGCGGCTCGGCGACAGCGTCTCCTTCTACAAGATCGGCATGGAGCTCGCCTATGCGGGCGCGGGGCTGGATCTTGCGCGCGCGCTTGCAGGGGCCGGCAAGAAAGTCTTCATCGACCTCAAGCTGCACGACATTCCCAACACCGTCGAACGCGCCACACGCCAGCTTGCGCAATTGGGCGCGACCTTCGCCACCGTGCACGCCTATCCGCAGACCATGGCGGCCGCGCGCAAGGGCGCGGCGGACTCCAACCTGAAACTGCTCGCCGTGACCGTGATGACGTCCTACGACGACGCCGACCTCGCGGAGGCGGGCTATGCGTTCGGCGTGCGCGATCTGATCGCGCGCCGCGCGCGCCAGGCGCAGGCGGCCGGCATCGACGGTCTCGTGATGTCGCCGGAGGAGGCCGAGGCGATGCGCGCCATGCTCGGCCCCGACACGATCATCGTCACGCCCGGCGTGCGGCCGGCGGGCGCGGCGGCGGGCGACCAGAAACGGGTGATGACGCCCACGCTGGCGATCGCGGCCGGCGCCGATCATCTGGTGGTCGGCCGGCCGGTGACGGAGGCCGCCGACCCGAAAGCGGCGGCCGAGGCGATCGTCGCGGAGATCGGCGAGGGTCTCGCCATCCGTGGAAAGCGGAACACGGCGGCCTGAAACGCAAAACGCCGGGCGTACATCCGGCCCGGCGTGCAACTCGCCCTACGCAAACTCGGATGGGCAAGTCCTGCCTGTATACCGGCCAAAGATGACGAAAACGTGAAGGAAACCACACATGGCGAAGGGATATTGGATCGGCCGGGTCGATGTGACCGATCCGGAGGCCTACAAAGCCTATGTGGCGGCCAACGCCGCCGCTTTCGCCAAATACGGCGCGCGC
>CAZWJF010000189.1:0-2524 GCA_964634325.1 uncultured Rhodoblastus sp. | reverse complement strand
AGATGGGCCAGAGCGGCCTCGCCCATCTGCGACTCGCGCAGCGACTGGCGGATGATGGGGTGACCCTTCTCCTTCAGAACATTGAGCGAGAAGACAACGTCTTTGGCGGTCAGCGGCGAGCCGTCGTTGAAGCGCGCGGTCTTGCGCAGCTTGAAGCGCAAGGCGCCCTTGTCGGGCGCGATCGCGACGGACTCCGCCACGAGCGGATACATCGCGTCGCGCTCGTCGAGACTGCCGGACATCAGCGAGTCGAACGTCAGCCACATGGCGGACGGCGAGTCGCCTTTCAGGATGAAGGGATTGAGCGAGTTGAACGCGCCATAGCTCTCCTGCGAGATCGCGCCGCCCTTCGGCGCGTCGGCGCGCACGTAGCCGAACGCCTTAAAGCCCGGCTTCTCGGCCAGGTCGCCGAACATCGACAATCCGTGCGGCGTCGCCCATTCGCCCCACGGCACCACCGCATGGGCGCGCGATGGCAGAATGGGCGACGCCAGCGCCGCGCCCGTCGCCGCGATGAATTGGCGCCGGTCGAGCCCAGGGGCTGCATGCGATTTTTTCGTCACCCGGTTCCTCGATCGACGCCGCGCCGGCCGTCCGTGCGGAGAGCCTCCATGATTCGCGCGGATTATGTCGCTTTTTCGGGTCCAGAGCACCCATACCCAACGCGCGCCCTGCGCGGCGCGTGCGGCGCAAAAGAAAAGAGCCGGGCGCGCCCGGCTCCTGTTTCGAACGATCGGCGCCCGCGCTTATTGCGGCAGCGGCGCCGGGCTGTCGGCGAGGCTGCGCAGATAGGCCAGGAGATTGGCGCGCTTGGCCGCGTCCTTCTCGCCGCCGTAAGCCATCTTCGTGCCGGGAATGTCCGCCTTGGGGTTGGCGATGAAGGCGTCCAGCTCCTTGAACGACCAGTCGCCGCCCTTGGCCTTCATCGGGTCGGAGTAGCCAAAGCCCGCGATCGCGCCCTTTGCGCGGCCGACGACGCCGTAAAGGTTCGGTCCGACCTTGTTGGCCCCGCCCTTGTCGGCGGTGTGGCAGGCCGCGCAGGCCTTGAAAACGTCCTGCCCCTTGGCGGCGTCGGCCTTGGCGAGCAACTGCGGCAGCGGCACGGCGGGCGCTGCGGCGGCGGCCGCGCCGGCGGCCGGCTTCTCCTCGCCCACGGGCAGATCGTAGCCGGGCTTTTCAGGCCGGGGGGCGGCATAGATGAGATTGGAGACGGCGCCGAGACCCATGGCGAACAGCAGCGTTCCCAGCACGCCGCCCGCGATCTTGTTCAGTTCCATATTCATGCCGCTGGCGCTCCCCGCATGTCGCCGGATGTGTCCGTGTTCCGGCCCGTGATTAGCCGCTTTGCCTGCGACTTGGCAACATTTATAACCCGGCGCGCGCCTTCCACCAGTCCACGCCATGGCCCAGAACCCCATCGTCCTCATTCCGGCCCGGCTCGGCTCGCAGCGCCTGCCGGGCAAGCCGCTCGCCGACATCGCCGGGGCGCCGATGATCGTGCATGTGTGGCGGCGCGCGCGGGAGGCGGACATCGGCCCCGTGCATGTGGCGACGGACGCGCCGGAAATCGCCGCGGCCGTGCGGGCCGCGGGCGGTTCGGCCGTCATGACCGGGACCGACTGCCCATCGGGCTCCGACCGGATCGCGGACGCGCTCGCGCGGATCGATCCGGACCGGCGCCACGACGTGGCGGTGAATCTTCAGGGCGACGAGCCGCTCATGGCGCCGGCGGCGATCCGGGCGGCCGCCGCGCTGATGGCGGACCCGGACGTCGACATCGGCACGCTCGCCGCCCCGCTGACCGATCCCGCGCTGCGCGACGATCCGAACGCGGTCAAGGTCGTGGCCACGCGCATCGCGCCCGGCCGGCTGCGCGCGCTCTATTTCACGCGCAGCGCCGCGCCCTTTGGCGCGGGCGAGGATTTCCGCCACATCGGTCTTTACGCCTACCGGCGCGCGGCGCTCGAACGCTATGTGACGCTCGCCCCCTCGCCGCTCGAAATCCGCGAGCGACTCGAACAATTGCGCGCGCTGGAGGCCTTCATGCGGATCGACGCGGCGCTGGTCGCCGACGCCCCGCGCGGTGTAGACACGGTCGAAGACCTCGCGCGCGTGCGGCAGCAGATCGGGAACAGCCTATGACCCAGAAGAACATCGCCTACCAGGGCGAGCCGGGCGCCAATTCCCATATCGCCTGCGCCAACGTCTATCCGGAGATGGCGCCGCTCGCCTGCGCGACGTTCGAGGACGCGCTCGCCGCCATTTCCGACGGCACGGCCGACCTCGGCATGATCCCGATCGAAAATTCGCTCGCCGGCCGCGTCGCCGACATCCACCATTTCCTGCCCACTTCGGGCCTGCATATCGTGGGCGAATATTTCCTGCCGATCCATTTCCAGCTCATGGCGCCGAAAGGCGCGCGGATCGACGGGTTGAAGGACGTCTACAGCCATGTCCATGCGCTCGGCCAGTGCCGCAAGATCATCCGCGCGCACGGGCTGAAGACGCATGTGGCGGCCGACAC
>CAZWJF010000188.1:0-2528 GCA_964634325.1 uncultured Rhodoblastus sp. | reverse complement strand
TGCATCGAATGCGACGCCTGCGTCGACATCTGCCCGATGGACTGCATCACCTTCACGGCCGACGGGCCGGAGGGGGATTTGCGCGCGCGGCTCAATGCGCCGGCCAACAATGTCGAGCAGGCGCTCTATACGTCGGATGAGCTCAAGACCGGCCGCATCATGGCCAAGGACGAGGACGTGTGTCTCCATTGCGGCCTGTGCGCCGAACGCTGCCCGACCGGCGCGTGGGATATGCAGAAATTCAATGTCAAACTGCCGCGCGCGGGGGCGTCATGTCGATCCACAGCGTGAACGATTTCGTCGTTCGCTTCGCCAACGTCAACGGCTCGGGTTCGGCCTCGGCCAATCAGATGTTCGGCCGCGCCGTGCTGCGCATGGGCGTGCCGGTGGCGACGCGCAACATCTTCCCCTCCAACATTCAGGGGCTGCCCACCTGGTATGAGGTGCGCGTGAGCGGCGAAGGCTGGCTCGGTGCGCGCGGCGGCGCCGACCTCGTCGTCGCCATGAACCCGCAGACCTGGGACAAGGATGTCGCCTCGATCGATCCCGGCGGCTATCTGTTCTACGATTCCTCGCGCCCCATTCCGGCGTCGAAGTTCCGCGACGACATCACGGTGATCGGCATGCCGCTCACCGAGATCTGCAATCGCGAATATTCCGACTCGCGCCAGCGCCAGCTCTTCAAGAACATCATCTGCGTCGGCGCGCTGACCGCGCTGCTCGACATGGAGCCGGAGGTGGTCGAGCAGCTCCTCTCTGAGCAGTTCGCCGGCAAGGACAAGCTGATCGCCGCCAACCACACGGCGTTCCGCAAGGGCCGGCAGTGGGCGCTCGACCATCTCGCCTGCCCGATCGGCCTGCGCGTCCAGCGCGCCGACGGCGTGGGCGACCGCATTTATGTGGAAGGAAACGCGGCCGCGGCGCTTGGCGCCGTCTATGGCGGCGCAACGGTCTGCGCGTGGTATCCGCTCACGCCCTCCACCTCGCTCGCAGAGGCGTTCACCTCCTACTGCAAGAAGCTGCGCATCGAGCCGCAGACCGGGCACAAGCGCTACGCCATCGTGCAGGCGGAGGACGAACTGTCGTCGATCGGCATGGTGGTGGGCGCCGGCTGGAACGGCGCGCGCGCCTTCACCGCCACGTCCGGCCCCGGCATATCGCTGATGCAGGAATTTCTGGGCCTCGCCTATTTCGCCGAAATTCCCGGCGTCATCTTCAACGTGCAGCGCGGCGGTCCTTCCACGGGCATGCCGACCCGCACGCAGCAGTCGGATGTTCTGGCCTGCGCCTACGCTTCGCACGGCGACACCAAACACGTGCTCGTTTTCCCGCGCGATCCCGGCGAGGCGTTCGAAATGGGCGCGCAGGCGTTCGATCTCGCCGACCGGTTGCAGACGCCGGTGTTCGTCATGCTCGATCTCGACATCGGCATGAATCACGCGCTGACGGCGCCCTTCAAGGTGGACGGCGCGCGCAAGCTCGACCGCGGCAAGGTGATGACCTACGACGACCTTGAGAGCGGGCGCGATTTCGGCCGCTATCTCGACGTCGACGGCGACGGCATTCCCTATCGCACCTATCCCGGCGTGCATCCGAGCCGCGGCTCGTATTTCACGCGCGGCACCACGCGCGACGCCTACGCGCGTTACACGGAAGAGGGCGGCCCCTATGTCGAAAACATGGAGCGATTGCTGAAGAAGTTCGAAACCGCGAAATCCTGCGTGCCCGCGCCGATTGTCAATCGCGCGGCGCGCCCGACCAAACTCGGCGTCGTCCATTACGGATCGACCGCAGCGGCGATGGAAGAAGCGGCCCACCTGCTCGCGCAGACCGGCGTGGACGTGGATGTGTTGCGCGTGCGCGGCTTCCCGTTCTGCGATGACATCGTCGACTTCATCGCCGCGCATGACCGCGTGTTCGTCGTGGAGCAGAATCGCGACGCGCAGTTGCGCACCCTGCTGATGGTCGAGCACGGAATCGATCCCGCCAAACTCATTCCCGTCCTGCACTACGACGGGTCTCCGATCACCGCGCGCTACATCGTCAAAGCCATCGCCGGCGCGGCCAAACCCGCCGCCGAACGCAAACAGAAGGTGGAGGCCAAGGCGTGACCTTTCTGCCCAAACCGAAATTTCGCCACCCGGCGATCGAAACCAACGAACTCGGCCTCACGCATCGCGACTACGAAGGCTCGATCTCGACTTTGTGCGCCGGCTGCGGCCACGACTCGATTTCGTCGGCCATCATGCATGCCTGCTACGAGTTGAACCTACCGCCGCATCGCATCGCGAAGCTGTCCGGCATCGGCTGCTCGTCCAAGACGCCGACTTATTTTCTCGGCAATGCGCACGGGTTCAACAGCGTGCATGGCCGTATGCCCTCGGTGCTGACGGGCGCCAACGTCGCCAATCGCGAGTTGATCTATCTCGGCGTGTCGGGCGACGGCGATTCGGCGTCCATCGGCTTCGGCCAGTTCGCCCATTCCATCCGGCGCGGCGTCAACATGGTCTACATCGTCGAGAACAACG
>CAZWJF010000187.1:0-2546 GCA_964634325.1 uncultured Rhodoblastus sp. | reverse complement strand
CCGCAGCGCGGCGCCGCCCGGCGCGTGGCGCATATTCTCGAGGGCGAGCCGGCCGGCGCCGCGCTGCGGATCGGCGTCAGCGGCGGCGGCTGCTCGGGCTTCCAGTACACGTTCGACATCGCCAGCGACCGCACGGACGAAGACCTCGCGCTGGAGCGCGACGGCGCGCTGGTGCTGATCGATCCCGTCAGCATCGAATACATGAAGGGTTGCCGGATCGATTTCGTGGACGACCTGATGGGCCAGTCGTTCCGCGTCGAAAATCCGAATGCGGTCGCCTCCTGCGGCTGCGGGACCAGTTTCTCCATCTGAAAGATTTCGCTCGCGCGCGCGACCCGATTTTGCCATAGTCCGGGCGCGACGCGGGCGGAGCCTTACGGGCCGCCGTAATCGGCATCCGCCCAGACTCCCATGACATTGGCCCGCTTCACGTGCTGACAGACCGCGCCCGAAGGCGTTTTTTCCCGTTGGTCGCCGGCGCGCTCGCCCTTGGCCTGACCCTTCTGCTCGCCATCCCCGCGCACGATCGCTACATGACCGAGCGCCAGGACCGGCTGAGCGATACGGTGGAGCGCATCGAGCGGCGTGTATGGCGCAATGTGCTGGCCTTGCGGGCCATGCAGGGTCTTTACGACGCCAGCGACGGCGAGATCGGCCGCGCTCAATTGCAGCGCTTTCTCGACGGCCTGCCGCTCGCGGCCGAGCTGAGGGGAGCGCAGGGTTTCGGTTTCGCGCTCGCCACGCCGACGGCCGCGCCGGAGACGGCGAGCGCGCGGATTCGCGCCAGCTACGGCCTCGAGCGGACGCCTTGGCCGCAGACGTCCGAGCCGGTCCGCTACCCGATCGTCCTGCTCGAACCGCAGGACCAGCGCAACGCGGCGGCGTTTGGCTACGATATGTATGCCGACCCCGTCCGCCGCGCGGCGATGCAGCGGGCGGCCGTGACCCGCCACCCCGCCGCCACGCCGCCGGTGCGGCTGGTGCAGGAGCTGCAGGACGGACGGCAGTTCGGCGTTCTCGTCTACGTGCCCGTGTTTGCCCGCAACGCCGGCGCGGCCGACGCGCCCATCGGGTTCGTCTACGTGCCGTTCCGCGTCGGCGATCTGGTCGAGGCGGTGCTGGCCGACAGCAGGAACCCGAAAATTCGCGTGCAGATCTTCAGCGGCGCGCCGGGCCCCGAAACTCTGGTCTATGCCAACGCCGACACGCTCGTCGATCCCGTGCCCGCGAAGGCGCGCGTGGCCGATGCGGAATGGACGATTCTCGTCGGCGAGGCGGGCGACCGCGGACGGTGGGCGAGCCCCGCCTTCTTTATTCTGGCGCTCGGGGCGGCTTTCGCGGCCGCGCTCACGGCGTTCGGCTACCAGCAGGCCCGGCGGCTCGACGCGACCGAGCGTCTGGTCGCCGAAATCGCGCGCAACGCGGAGCAGAAGGAAATCCTGTTGCTGGAGATGCGCCACCGCATCAAGAACTCCATCGCCCGCATTCTCGCGCTGTTTCGTCTGAGCGCGCGCGAGGCGGGCGATCGCGACTCTTCTTTCGCGCGTCAGTTCGAACAGCGCCTGCAGGCGATGGCGAGCGCCCAGGCGCTGCTCGTCTCCGGCGCCGGCGGCGCCATGTCGTTGCAGGAGCTGATCGCGCAGGCCGCGCCCGATCTGCCGAAAGAGAATCGGACGGTGGAGGGGCCCGATCTGCGGATCGACGAGGAACAGGCGCAGGCCCTGGGCCTCATCATTCACGAGTGGGCGACGAATTCGCTGAAATATGGCGCGCTGGCCTCCGGCGGCAAGCTCGCCGTTAACTGGCGCGTCGAAAACACGCCGGACGGTCGCGTCGTGCGGTTCGACTGGACGGAGACGGGACTGAAGAACAAGCCCGATTTTTCGCGGTCCGGCTTCGGGTCGCGTCTGACGAAGGTGATGGTCGAAGGCACGCTCAACGGCCAGGTGCGGCGCGAGGCGACGGACGGCGCGCTGGCGATGCGCGTGACCTTTCCGCTCGCGCGCGAACTCGCGATGCAGGCGTAGGGCCGCGCGCGAAGCGCTACAGACCCAGCATCACCTGCGCCGCGAAGATGATCCACATCAGCGCAAGCACGACGGCGCCGACCAGGAAGATGTTGAAGCGCAGCGGCACGTAGTTGGACGTGACGTGCACATAGGCGTGCGCGATGCGCGCCAGCACGAAAATCCACGACATGATGACGAACAGCACGTCCGCGCGGTTGGCCAGAATGACCAGCGGCACGAGCGCATAGAACAGCACGGGCATTTCGAGCTGGTTGTGGAAGGCGTTGCTGATCTGCTTGACCCGCGGCGGCCACGCCTCGTTGCCGAGCGCGACGTCCCGGATCTTCACCTCGCGCGTTCTGACGACGCCCGCGCGCGACGCGCCCATCATGCCGAAGAGGACGAAGGTGAGAAGGATCAGCGTGAAGACGGGCGACAGAACGACAGGCAATGACATGGGGCTCCCCCGGGGCGGCGCGGCGACCGGGCGAATCTACGGCAAGCGAGGCCCGTTGCAACGCTGGCGCGGCGCTCCTG
>CAZWJF010000186.1:0-2548 GCA_964634325.1 uncultured Rhodoblastus sp. | reverse complement strand
GGTCTCGAATCATCTCCTTGAAATCACAACAAAATATTTATCCCAAAAACTTGGCCGCAAACGGCGACGAATCACTCACTTTGGTCCCGCGCCAGAAAGTGCGGTTCAAAACGGCCCATCAGGGAGCACGCCGATGAATCAAACAATATCCAGTGCGCCGTGCGTTAGTGTCATTGTCGTTGCCAACGAAAAAGGCGGGTCGGGCAAGTCCACCGTTGCCGTCCATCTCGCCATCGCGCTGATGCGCGCGGGCGAGAGTGTTGCCACCATCGATCTCGATCCGCGGCAGCGCAGCTTCACGCATTACGTCGATAACCGCCTGACCTGGTCGCGCCAGCGCGGCAAGTCGCTGCCGGCGCCGACGCACGTATGCTTCGACGAGGATGCCGACTTCACAACGAGCGAGGACGAAGCTCTGGGCCGTGCGGCCTTCGAGAAAACGTTGGCCGGGCTTTGCGAGAACCATCGCTATGTCATTATCGACACGCCGGGACACAACCATTCTCTGACGCGCCTTGCGCATACCTATGCCGACACCTTGATCACGCCGCTCAACGACAGCTTCGTGGATCTCGATGTGCTGGGCCAGGTCGATGCCGAGACCTTCGCCGTCACGGACATCAGCCATTATGCCAGCATGGTGGAGGAAGCCCGCGGTGCGCGGCGCAGCCTCGGCAAGCCGGAGCTCGAATGGATCGTGCTGCGCAACCGGCTCTCGACCTTGAACTCGCGCAACAAGCGTGCGGTCGGTGAAGCGCTCGCGGATCTCGCGCAACGGCTCAACTTCCGTTGCGTCGAAGGCCTGGCGGAACGCGTGATCTTCCGCGAGTTCTATCCGCGCGGTCTGACCGCCGTCGACGATCTCGACGAACTCACATTGGGCACGCGGCCGACCATGTCGCATGTGACCGCGCAGCTCGAGGTGCAGAGTCTGGTCGCGGCCCTGCTGGGTCCTGCCGCCTATCGGCTCGGCGCTTCCTTCCTCGAAAGCGACGCGGCCTGAACGCAATCCGGCACCTGGCGGCGCGTGCCGTCAGTTGCCGCCGCCGGTTATCTCGAACAGACCCATGCGCACGGCCAGGGCGACCGCATGCACGCGGTTGCGCGCGCGCAATTTACGCGCGGCGACCCGCACGTAATGCTGCGCCATGCTCCGGCTCACATTCATTTCGGCCGCGATTTCCTCGGCGCTCTTTCCATTCGCAAACAGCTTGAGCGCTTCGAGTTCGTTGGCATCCAATGGTCGCATTGATCGTTAGCCCGCACGCGGCGGTCAATTGTCGTGTTGTCATAAAGATAATGATCGGCCCGATGCGTAGCTGCGTAGATGGACAACATTTAATGAGGCGTGTGGAACTTATTTGTATTTGTATGTTCCGCGGGCTATTTCCGGCGCTATCCACGCCGCCCGCGTATGTGTCCGGCGCATGCGCACACGGTTAAAGATGCGATAACGCGCAGGTCGCCGTCAGAAGCAGAGATTGGTGACGAACTTGCCGTTCTTGTCCTTGATGACGTAAGGGCATTCCGCGCGCTTGAGCGCGGCTTTCGCGTCGGCATTGCCGAGCGCGGCAGCCTTCTCGTAATAGGCTTTGGCCGCTTCGGTATCCTTCGGGCCGCCGCGGCCCGCTTGGGCGAAAGCGCCGAGGCGCTCCAGCGCGCCAGGGTGGTCCTGCGCCGCCGCTTTCTCGAATAACGCGCGCGCTGCAACATCGTCCTGCGGCCCGCCGATACCATCCGCCATCATCACGCCGAGCTGGTATTGCGCGGCCGGTGCGTTGGCTTCGGCGGCTTTTGCAAGCAGTGCGCGTGTTTTCGCCGGGTCGGCGGACGCGCCGTTCGAGACCGCCGCAAGATTGCTGACGCCGCGCGCATTGCCGCCCTCGGCCGCGCGGGTGAACAGCGCCCGCGCTTGCGCCTCGTCTTTGGCGAGCCCCGTGCCGGTGCCGTACATGACGCCGAGTTCGACCATGGCCGACGTGCTGCCTTTGTCGGCGGCCTTGCGATAGGCGGCGATCGCTTCCGGCATTTGTTTGTTCGCGGCGTAAGCGCGGCCGAGCTGATACATCGCGCGCCGCGATGAAGCCGATGCGGTCTTGCAGAATTTGATGGCGATAGCGACGTCGCTGCGGGCGATCTCGGTTACGCCTTTGACGTCGGCGGGCTTGTCGGGATCCGACGGCTCCGCGGCGACGCGGTCGCACAGCACGAGATCGGCGGATTGCGTATGCGCCACGCTCACGCCGAGCACGGCCATAAGACCGGCGGCGACGATTGTGGCGAATTGCTTGCGCATGGGCTTGTCGGTTCCCGCACGGCGTGTCGTGCCGGTCAGCTTAGGGCCGCGAACCAGGGCCAGCAAGCGCAGTGTCTAGGCAGCCGCGCCAACCTGTCCGGGCTTGCCCGGATTGCCGCGCAGGCGCTGCAAGGCGGCGAGATTCGTCTCTGCCGAGGCCATGCAGCAACGCGATTTGCCGCTCAATTTGGCTTCGTACAGCGCCGCGTCCGCCACGGCGAGAAGATCGGTGAAATTCGCGCCGTGCTCGGG
>CAZWJF010000185.1:0-2605 GCA_964634325.1 uncultured Rhodoblastus sp. | reverse complement strand
GCCTGAAACGCCTCGCTCGATGTCGAGACCGTGCTTTCGATGATGGCCATGTGTGGAGATCGTTCCTCGTGTCACGCGCCCTGGCGCATGAAATGGTCTTCGAATTGCTGGCGCAATTCAACCTTGCGGAGCTTGCCGGTGGCGGTCATCGGCATTTCCGGCAGAATCTGCACGATCTTGGGCGTCTGGAACCCGCCCAGATACTGTCGGCAATGGTCGATGATCTCCGCCTCCGTCGCGCTGGCGCCGGGCTTCAGCTTGACGAAGGCGGACACCGCCTCGCCCCATTGCGGGTGCGGCAGGCCCACCACCGCCGCATTCAGCACCGCGGGATGGGCGAGAAGCGTTTCCTCGATCTTGACCGAAGCGACGTTCTCGCCGCCCGACTTGATCATGTCCTTCTTGCGGTCGATGAACAGGATTTCGCCATGCTCGTCGATCAGCGCGAGATCGCCGGTGTGGTGCCAGCCGAATTTGCGCGCGGCTTCTGTGGCGGCCGGGTCCTTGTAATAGCCCAGCATCACGTTGGGCCCGCGATGCACCAGCTCGCCGATCTGCCCGCGCGGCAGAAGGTTGCCGTCGTCGTCCATGATCGCCGCCTCGTTCACCATGAGCGGCTCGCCCCAGTAATTGCCGAACCGCGCGAGCTGCCGCTCGGGCTGCGACATGGTCGTGGCGGGATACATTTCCGTCTGGCCGGACGACAGACCGAATTCGGCGTTCTCGAATTCCTTCATCGCGCGTTCGAGCAGCGGTCGGCCCATCGGCGCCATGGTGTAGATACAGAAGCGGATTTTCGAGAAATCGAACTCGCTGCGGCGCGGATGATCGAAGATCGCCTGATACATCAGCGGAAGGCCGACGAAGATCGTCAGATCGTCGCGCTTGATCGCCTCCATCACGGTCAACGGATCGAACCCGCGCATGATCGCCATGCGCGCGCCGGTCGCCAGCATGCCCAGCAGCAGCACATGGCCGGCGCAATGGAACAGCGGGAACTGACCGGTGATTCCGTCCTTGCGCGAAATGGTCATCTCCGCGCAATTGCTCATCACCGCCATCACGACGGCCAGATGCCCGTGCATCGCGCCTTTCGGGCGCGAGGTCGTGCCGCTGGTATAGATGATCATCGCCAGATCGCGGTCGCCGAATTCGACGTCCGGCTCGATGTCGGACCGGCCCTCCATCAGATCGCGGATGTCGGGCAGGCCCTGCGCCTTGGCCTGACCGGCGAGATCGACCCCCACCAGTTTCACGCCGCGCGCTTCGAGCGCCGCGCGCCGGTCGGGTTGCGCATGCAGCACATCGTCGATCACCGCGAATTTCACTTCCGCGTGATCGAGGATATAGCCCATGTCCTCCGGCCCGAGCATCGTATTAACCGGAACCCAGACGAGGCCGGCGCGATGGATTCCGAACAGCGCCTTCACGAACTCGATCGAGTTGTTGCAGATGGTCGAGACCTTGTCGCCGGGCTTCAGCCCCGTCGACAGAAGGTAGTTCGCGAAGCGGTTGGCGTCGCGTTCGAGTTCGGCGTAGGTCGCGCGCCGCGCGCCATCGGTCAGCGCCACGCGGTCGGCGAACCGCCGCGCGGAGCGCCGCAGAATATCGCCGATCGCGACGCGCCCGATCCGGCCGGGCCCGGGCACGCCGCCCGTCGCCTCCAGGTTGCTCATGCCGACATCCTCCCTCGGCGCGGCGGAACTTGCGCCCGCTTCGCGCGCTCGCGTTACTGGATCTTGAGAATCTTGCGCGCCTCGGCCGGGCTCGCAACCTCGCGCCCCGCTTTGCGGGCGTAGGCCGCCATCGTTTCGATGAGCTGCCCGTTCGAGGTGACCTTCGTGCCGTCCGGCTGATAGAACGTGTCCTCGAGCCCGGTGCGCAGATGTCCGCCGAGTTCGGCCGTACGCATGTGCAGCGGCCAGATTTCCGCGCGGCCGATGGCCGTCACCTGCCAGTTGGAGCCGGGCTTCATCATCTTTTTCAGGATCGGCAGAAGATCGGGGTCGGTCGGCATGCCGGAGGCCACGCCCATGACCAGATTGTACTCGATCGGACCGTCGTACATCCCCGTGTCGCAATACATGTTCACGCAATTGACGATGCCGACGTCGAAACATTCGAACTCCGGCAGCGAGCCGGCGACTTTCATCACGTCGAGATAGGCCTTCACCTTTTCGACCGGGTTGTCGAACATCATCGGCGGCCAGGCCCAGGTCTTGTCGGCCTTCACCTTGAGATAGTTCAGCGAGCCGGCGTTGCAGGCCGCCACTTCCGGCTTCGTCTCGCGCACGCAGGCGAGCGCGCCGGCGTAGTTCGGGCCGACCACGCCGGTGGTGTGGTTGATGATGACGCCCGGGCAGGCCTCGCGGATCGCCTGCTGGATCTCGCGCGACACCGCGACATCCCAGGACGGCAGATGGCCCTTGCCCGGCTCCTGCTGGCGCAGGTGGACGTGCATCACCGCGGCGCCGGCGTCGAACGCGGCCTTCGCCTCGCGCGCCATCTCCTCGGGGGTGACCGGGACATGGTGCTGGCGCGGGTCGGTCAGGACGCCGTTCAGCGCGCAGGTGACGATGGCTTTGTCGGTCATGTCGGTCCTCGG
>CAZWJF010000184.1:0-2606 GCA_964634325.1 uncultured Rhodoblastus sp. | reverse complement strand
GAGCGAAATCGCAGGCGCGCCATGACAGGGCGGCCGGCCCGTGGTAAGCGCCGCCATGCTCGAAGGACTGCCCCCCAACGGCGCCGCGCATGTGCTGCGGCTGACGGCCGACGAAAGAACCGCGCGCGCGGTCGCGGACATCATCGTCGAGACGTTCGATCCGGCGGAAACGGCGAGCGTGGTCTACGAGGCCGCCCCCTCGACCGACTCCTGGACGACCGACCAATGGGTGGCGGAAGTCTATTTCGGATCCGCGCCGGACGAGGCGGCCATCCGCACGCTGGTGGCCGACACCGTCGGCGCCGGCCCCGCCGCCGCGCTCGTCTTCGACCGGGTCAGCCAGCAGGACTGGGTCGCCGCCTCGCTCGAAGGCCTGGCGCCGGTGCGGGCAGGGCGTTTCCTCATTCACGGATCGCACGACCGGGCGCATCGCCGCCCAAACGACATCGCGCTCGAAATCGAGGCCGCGCTCGCGTTCGGCACCGGCCATCACGGCACGACACACGGCTGTCTGGTCGCGCTCGACCGCATCGGCAGGCAGCGACGCGCGCGGCGCGTGCTGGATGTCGGCACGGGCACCGGCGTGCTAGCGATCGCGGCGGCGCTCCTGTGGCGGATGAAGATCGCGGCCGGCGATATCGATCCGGTCTCGACGGCGGCGGCCGCCGAAAATGCACGGCTGAACGGCGCGGCGCCCTATGTGCGACCCGTGACCGCGCGCGGCGCGACGCACCCGGACCTGCGCGCGGGCGCGCCCTACGATCTCGTCTTCGCCAATATTCTCGCCCGGCCGCTGCGCATGCTCGCGCCGCAGATCGCGCGCGTGGCCGCGCGTGAGGCCGAACTCGTGCTGTCGGGGTTGCTTGCACGCGACGTGGCGGGCGTGCTCTCCGCCTACGCCGCCCAAGGGTTCGCCCTCGCGCGCCGCACCGACCGCGAAGGCTGGGCGACGCTCGTTCTGAAGCGGGGCGGGGCCGCGCCCCGTCCCATTGCGTGATCGGTCAGTAGATCGACCGCTTGGGACCGAACAGCAGCTTCTCGTTCAACTCGCGCTCGGTGGCGTCGCACCAGCGTCCGCCCGCGTAGTCCTGCACGGAGGCTTCCGCCTCGCGCGCGCGGGCGGCGCGGAACCAGTTGGAGATAACCGCAAGCAGTCCCGGACCGCGCGCGCGGCGGGGAGCGCCATAAGCCTGGGAAGGTATGATCATCGTCGCCATGGGTCTTGCTCCGTCGTTCGACGTTCAGTCCCAGACGTTTCGCTCCTGCGCGCCGCTTGTCCGCGCCGCGCGTATTATGGATGGGCGAGTCTCTTCGCCTTCGACTTCTGTCTAGAGGGTATTTGTGTCGTAATTCTTGAGTTTCCAATGCGCGAGACGCATGGCAGGCCGGGAAGGAATTCATGGTGGAGAGCAGGTTCCAATCGTTTCGCGACGAAGCCGACCCCGCGCAGGGCCCGCCACGGCTGGCGGCGCTGCGGGCCGAACTGGAGCGGCGGGGCCTCGCCGGTTTCGTGGTCCCGCGCGCGGACGAGCACCAGAACGAATATGTGCCGCCGGCGGCCGAGCGCCTGCAGTGGCTGACCGGCTTCACCGGCTCTGCCGGAATGGCGGTCGTGCTGGCCGACGCGGCCGCCATCTTCGTCGACGGGCGCTATACGTTGCAGGTGCGCGAACAGGTGGACGCGGGCGCGTTCGCGCCGCACGACCTGGCGCGCGAGACGCCATCCGCCTGGCTCGCACGCATGGCGCGCGCGGGCCAGCGCATCGGCTACGATCCTTGGCTGCATACGCCCGCGCAGGTCGCCGCGCTCCGCAAGGCGCTCGAAGGCGCGGGCGCGAGCCTTGTCGCGGTTGAAACCAATCCGATCGACGCCGTCTGGGCGGATCGTCCGGCCGCGCCGACGGCGCCGGTGTTTCTGCATCCCGCGCGGCTTGCAGGCGAGGCGGCGGACAAGAAGCTCGCGCGCATAGCAGGGCGACTGACATGCGATGCGCTCGTGGTGTCGGATCCGCATGCGGCGGCGTGGGCGTTCAACATGCGCGGCGGCGATGTCGCGCATACGCCGCTGCCGCTGTGCTGGGCGCTCGTGCCGCGCGCGGGACGGCCGCGCCTCTACGTCGACGCGCGCAAGCTTTCCAACAGTGTGCGTGATGCGCTGGAAAATCTCGCGGATGTCGCGCCGGTCGAAAAGCTGAAGGACGATCTCGCGGCCCTCGGCGCCCGGAAAGCCTCGGTTCTGTTCGACGCCGCGACCGCGCCGGATGCGCTGGTCGAAATGTTTCGCGCGGCCGGCGGCGCGGCTGAGATGGGCGTCGATCCGATCGCGTTGATGAAGGCGACCAAGAGCGCCGCCGAACTGCGCGGCGCGCGCGCGGCGCATCTGCGCGACGGCGCGGCCGTGGCGCGGTTCCTGCGATACTTCGCGGAGAACGCGACCACACTGACGGAGATTTCCGCGGCGCAGGCGCTCGAGACGTTCCGCCGTGAGACGAAGAAACTCGCGGAAATTTCATTCCCGACCATTTCCGCTTTCGGCGCGCATGCGGCCAGTCCGCATTATCGCGTGACCGAAAAGACGAACGTGAGGATCGGGCGGGGAATCTATC
>CAZWJF010000183.1:0-2616 GCA_964634325.1 uncultured Rhodoblastus sp. | reverse complement strand
GCGCGCGCGGTCTGGCGTTCGACATCGTGCGCACCGGCGCGCGCGGCATGATGTGGCTGGAGCCGCTCGTCGAGGTGGAGACGCACGGCGGCCGCATCGCCTACGGCCCGGTCGGCGCGGGAGACGTGGCGGGCCTCGTCGACGCCGGCTTTCATGCGGGCGGCGCGCATCGCCTGCGCCTCGGCGCGATCGAGGATCTCGATTGGATGAAGCGCCAGTCGCGGCTCGTGTTCGCGCGCTGCGGCGTGCAGCATCCGCTGTCGCTCGATGACTGGCGCGCGAGGGGCGGTCTTGCCGGACTGAAGCGCGCGCTCGAAATGGGACCGGAAGCCATCGTCGACGCCATTCAGGCTTCCGGCTTGCGCGGCCGCGGCGGCGCCGGGTTTCCGGCGGGCGTGAAATGGGCGACCGTGCGGGACGCGGAGGCCGACCGCAAATACGTCGTCTGCAATGCCGACGAAGGCGACAGCGGAACCTTCGCCGACCGCATGCTGATGGAGGGCGACCCGTTCCAGATCGTCGAGGGCATGATCGTCGCCGGCCTGGCGGTCGGCGCCACGAAGGGCTTCGTCTATGTGCGCTCCGAATATCCGCGCGCCTTTCGCGCCATGACGCAGGCGATCGCGCGCGCGCAACAGGCCGGGCTCCTGGGCGACGACGTTCTGGGTTCGCGCCGCGCGTTCCGCATCGAGGTCCGGCTCGGCGCCGGCGCCTATATCTGCGGCGAGGAAATGGCGCTGATCGAAAGTCTCGAGGGCAAGCGCGGCATGGTGCGCGCCAAGCCGCCGCTGCCGGCCGTCAGCGGCCTGTTCGGGCGCCCCACGCTCGTCCACAACGTGCTGACGCTCGCGGCCGTTCCCTTCATCCTTGCACATGGCGCGGACGCCTATGCCGCCTATGGCGTAGGCCGCTCGCGCGGCACGATGCCGATCCAGCTCGCCGGCAACGTCAAACGCGGCGGGCTGATCGAGGCGGGGTTCGGATTGTCGTTGCGCGAGATCGTCGAGGATTTCGGCGGCGGAACGCTGTCGGGTCGTCCGGTGCGCGCGGTGCAGCTCGGCGGCCCGCTCGGCGCCTATCTGCCGGAGACGGCGCTCGACGTGAAATTCGACTATGAATCGCTTTCCGCCGTCGGCGGAATGCTGGGTCACGGCGGAATCGTCGTGTTCGACGACAGTGTCGACATGGCGCGGCAGGCGCGGTTCGCCTTCGCGTTCTGCGCGCGCGAAAGCTGTGGCAAATGCACGCCCTGCCGCATCGGCGCGGTGCGCGGGCTGGAGACGATGGACCGCATCATCGCCGGCGAGAACGTCGAGGCCAATATCGCGCTGGTGCGCGATCTCGGCGCGTTGATGAGCGAAGCCTCGCTCTGCGCGATGGGCGGCCTGACGCCCGCGCCCGTCTTGAGCGCGCTCCGCCATTTCGGCGTGGATTTCCGCGCGCGCCGCACTCGGGAGGCAGGATCATGAGCCTCATGAAGGAGATCGATTTCGGCACGCCGCCCGGGACGGCGGGCAAGGACGTCTGGCTCGTCGTCGATGGCGAGCGCGTGCGCGTTCCCGCCGGTACGTCGGTGATGGCGGCCGCCATGAAACGCGGCGTGACGATTCCCAGATTGTGCGCGACCGACATGCTGGAGCCGTTCGGCTCCTGCCGGCTGTGTCTGGTCGAAATCGAAGGGCGTCGCGGCGCGCCGGCCTCCTGCACCACGCCGGTGGAGGAAGGCATGGTGGTGACGACGCAATCGCCGCGCCTCGCCGCGCTGCGCAGGGGCGTGATGGAGCTCTACATCTCCGACCATCCGCTCGATTGCCTTGTCTGCGCGGCCAACGGCGATTGCGAGTTGCAGGACATGGCGGGCGCGGTCGGTCTGCGCGAGGTGCGCTACGGCGCGGGCGCGAACCATTGTTCGGACGCCAGGGACGAGTCCAATCCCTATTTCAGTTACGATCCGTCGAAATGCATCGTCTGCAATCGCTGCGTGCGCGCCTGCGAGGAAGTGCAGGGAACATTCGCGCTGACCGTCGCGGGCCGCGGGTTCGACGCGCGCATCGCGCCGGGCGCGACGGATTTTCTGTCGTCGGAATGCGTGTCGTGCGGCGCCTGCGTGCAGGCTTGTCCGACCGCGACTCTGATTGAGAAATCGGTGATCGCCGCCGGCCAGCGCGAACACGCGGTCCTCACCACGTGCGCCTATTGCGGCGTCGGCTGCACGTTCCGCGCCGAGATGCAGGGCGAGCGGGTTGTGCGCATGGTTCCGGCCAGGAGCGGCCGCGCGAACGAGGGCCATTCCTGCGTCAAGGGTCGTTTCGCATGGGGCTATGCGACCCATCCCGACCGCATTCTCAAGCCGATGGTGCGCGAGCGGATAGAGGACGCATGGCGCGAGGTGTCGTGGCGCGAGGCCATCGCCTTCGCCGCGGCGCGGCTGAAGCGCATTCAGGCCTCGCACGGCAGGCAGGCGGTCGGCGCCATCACCTCCTCGCGCTGCACGAACGAGGAAGTCTATCTCGTGCAGAAACTCGCGCGCGCCGCGTTCGGCAACAACAATGTCGACACCTGCGCGCGCGTCTGCCACTCGCCGACCGGTTACGGGTTGAAGACGGCTTTCGGAAC
>CAZWJF010000182.1:0-2617 GCA_964634325.1 uncultured Rhodoblastus sp. | reverse complement strand
CCCATATCGATTATCTCGACCCGCTCATGCGCCGCGCGCTGAAGGCCGCCGGCGTCACGCCGCGCCAGCTCGACGGCGTGGCGGCCGCGGCCGGGCCCGGCCTCATCGGCGGGGTGATGGTGGGCCTTGCGGCCGGCAAGGCGCTCGCGTGGGCGCTCGACAAGCCGTTCGTCGCCGTCAACCATCTGGAGGCCCATGCGCTCACCGCGCGCATGACCGACAATCTGCCGTTCCCCTACATCGTGCTGCTCGTCTCGGGCGGCCACACCCAGCTACTGGAGGCGCGCGAGGTCGGCCAGTATCGCCGGCTCGGCTCCACCATCGACGACGCCATGGGGGAGGCCTTCGACAAGGTCGGCAAGATGCTCGGCCTGCCCTTTCCGGGCGGGCCGCACGTGGAGAAGGCGGCGCTGGACGGCGATTCGACGCGCTTTTCCCTGCCGCGCCCGATGGTCGGGCGGCTCAACGCCGATTTTTCGCTGTCGGGCCTGAAGACGGCCGTGCGCAACGAGATCGCGCGCCGGCCGGAGATGTCGGCGACCGACGTCGCGGACATGGCGGCCTCGTTTCAGGCGGCGGTGGTCGACGTGGTCGTCGACCGCGTTCGCGCGGCCCTGCGCATCGCGCGCCAGAACGGTTCGGCGCCTGCGGCCATGGTGGCGGCCGGCGGCGTATCCGCCAACAACGCCGTGCGCCGCGCGCTGCAACGGTTGTGCACGGAAACCGGGCTGCGTCTGGTGCTGCCGCCGCCCGAACTGTGCGCGGACAACGGCGCCATGATCGCGTGGGCGGGCATCGAGCGCATCGAGCGCGGCATGGTGGACGATCTGGACGTGAAGGCGCGCGCGCGCTGGCCGCTCGATGCGCAGGCCTCCGCGCGCCACCACGGCAAGGCGTAGGCGATGCGCGCGTTCACGACGAATTCGATGCGGCTCGCGCTGTTGCTGGCGCTCGGCGGCGCCGCGTTGCTCTTCACGCTGCGCGCGGCGCCGACCCGCACGCCGGAAATCGACGGCGTGCGCATCCTCTACACGCCCTCGCCCGAGGCGTTGCATGTGGACGTGGAAACCATCGGCGGCGCGCGTCGGAAGATCGATATGGCCGCCTATGTGCTGACCGATCGTTCGTTGATGGCGGCGTTGCAGCAGGCCGCGCGGCGCGGCGTGAAGGTGCGGCTCTATCTCGACCGCTCGTTCACCACGCGCGGCCAGAGCAAGAGCGAGGACGCCTTCGCCGATCTCGCGGCCACGCCCAACGTGACGATGCGCTTCAAGTCGCGTGAGGCGGGCATGATGCATCTGAAGTCCTACAGCGTGGACGACAGGCTGCTGCGCACCGGCTCCGCCAATTTCTCCTATTCCGGCGGGCGTTTCCAGGACAACGACGTGGTGATCTTCAATTCCCCCGCGCATGCGGCGAATTTCGGCGCGCTGTTCGAGAAGATGTGGGCGCGCGCCGACAACGAGGATTATCGCAAGTGACCGCGCCGGAAATTTCGGTTCTGGGCGCGGGCGCCTGGGGCACGGCGCTCGCCAATCTCTGCGCGCGCGAGGGCCGCAGGACGCTCCTGTGGGCGCGCGACGCGCAGCACGTGGCCGACATGCGCGCCACGCGCGAGAACGCGCGGCGCCTGCCCGGCGTGCGGCTTGCGGGTTCGATCGAACCGACGACCGATTTCGCGCAGGCCGCCGCCGCGCGCGTGGTGCTGGCGGTCGCGCCCGCGCAGGGGCTGCGCGCGCTCGCGCGCGCCGCGCGCGCCGTGGTCGCGCCCGGCGCCGACTGGATCGTCTGCGCCAAGGGCATCGAGCGCGAGACGGACGCGTTCATGTCGGAAGTGCTCGCGCAGGAGCTGCCGCAGGCCGCGCCCGCCGTTCTCTCGGGTCCGAGCTTTGCGGAAGACGTCTCGCGCGGCCTGCCGACGGCGGTCACGCTGGCCGCGCGCGATGCGGCGCGCGGCGACGAGCTCTGCCGCATGATCGGCGCGCCGACGTTCCGCCTCTATCGGTCGACCGATGTGCGCGGCGTGGAGATCGGCGGCGCGGCCAAGAACGTGCTCGCCATCGCCTGCGGCGTGGCGGCGGGGCGCGAACTCGGCGCGAGCGCGGTGGCGGCGCTCACCGCGCGCGGGTTCGCCGAACTCACGCGGTTCGGCGCGGCGTTCGGCGCGCAGCCGCAGACATTGATGGGTCTGTCGGGCCTCGGCGACCTGGTGCTGTCGTGCGGCTCGCTGCAATCGCGCAATTTCGCCTTCGGCCATGCGCTCGGGCGGGGCGCCTCGCTCGATACGGCCAGCGGCGGCAGGCTCGCCGAAGGCGCATTCACCGCGCGCGCGCTCGTCGACATGGCGCGCGTGCGCAACATCGACATGCCGATCGCGGAGGTGGTCGATCGCCTCGTATCCGGCGCGCTCGACGTGCAGGGCGCGATCGAGACGCTGATGATGCGACCGCTGAAGGCGGAAAACTGAACGACGATTGCAGCAGGAGGGCGCGATGGCGCATTGGCTCGTCAAGAGCGAACCGTCCGTCTGGTCGTGGGACGACCAGGTGAAGGCCGGCGCGAAGGGCACGCATTGGGACGGCGTGCGCAATCATTCGGCCAAGCTCAACATGATGGC
>CAZWJF010000181.1:0-2623 GCA_964634325.1 uncultured Rhodoblastus sp. | reverse complement strand
GTCGAACACGATGATCCCGCTGCGCATCGCCGCCATCGTGTCGAATCTGCTGTTTGCGATCTATTTCTATTACAAGGGCATTTACCCGCAATGCGCGCTCAATGTGGCGCTGCTGCCGTTGAACCTGTTTCGGCTGCGCCAGATGCAGCGGCTGATCGTGGCGAGCCGCGCGGCGGCGCAGGGAGATTTCAATTTCGACTGGCTGCGCCCCTACATGAAGCCGCAGCGCGCGCCCGCCGGCGCCATGCTTTACAGGAAAGGCGACATCGCCAAATACGCTTACATCGTCGTGCGCGGCCGCATCTACGCGCCCGAACTCGACGTCACGATCGAGCCCGGCGCGCTGTTCGGCGAAATGGGCCTGTTCACCGAGGACGGCAAGCGCACCGCTTCCGCTCGCACGCTCGAGAACGCCGACCTGCTGCGCATCTCCTACGAAGACATGTTGCAGCTCGCCGCGCAAAATCCCCAGTTTGGCTTTTATCTGATGCAGATCATGGTGCGGCGCATGCAACGCAACGTGGCCTTTGCGGCCGAAAGCGCCGCGCGCGTAACATCGGCCCCTCCGTCCGCGTAACGCCGTCGACCGCCCTTCAACCCGGAGATTGTCATGTGGATCGCGCGCCGACGCCCTTGGGAAACGCCCGAGCGGTTCGTCACGCCGCAGGCGCTGTTCTTCGAACGCCGCGCGCTGCTGAAAGGCGCGCTCGGCGCGGGCGCGGCGATGTTCGCCGGCCCCTAT
Organism: uncultured Rhodoblastus sp.; assembly: GCA_964634325.1. GTDB lineage: Bacteria > Pseudomonadota > Alphaproteobacteria > Rhizobiales > Beijerinckiaceae > JAJXWB01. Next base: position 1,881 of record CAZWJF010000181.1, on the reverse strand, counting down.
GCGCATGCCGCGCGCCTGTCGCTCGATGAAAAGCCGACGTCCGAGGACGTCGCCGCCAATCACAACAACTATTTCGAGTTCGGTTCCACCAAACGCATCGCGCGCGCGGCCGCCGCGCTCAAGACCTCGCCGTGGCGCGTGAAGATCGACGGGCTATGCGACAGCCCGCAGGACATCGATCTGGACGATCTCATCAAGGCGATGCCGATCGAGGAGCGCATCTATCGCCATCGCTGCGTGGAGACGTGGGCGATGGTCGTGCCGTGGACGGGGTTCGCGCTGCGCGCGCTCATCGCGCGCGCCGGTCCCAGACCCGCCGCCCGCTACGTGCGGTTGGAGACCTTTCTCGATCCCAAGGTCGCCCCCACCCAGCGCCAGACCTGGTATCCGTGGCCATACGTGGAGGCGATCACGATCGAGGAGGCGATGAACGAACTCGCCTTCCTCGTCACCGGCGCCTACGGCAAGCCGCTGCATCCCTCTTTCGGCGCGCCGCTGCGCCTGGCGCTGCCGTGGAAATACGGGTTCAAGTCGATCAAGTCGATCGTGAAGATCTCGCTCGTCGAAAAGCGCCCGCAGACGTTTTGGGAACAGGTGCAGGGCGACGAATACGGGTTCTGGGCCAACGTCAATCCGGCTGTGCCGCATCCGCGCTGGTCGCAGGCCAACGACCGCGTGATCGGCGTGAACGAAATCCGGCCGACCAAACTGTTCAACGGCTACGCCGCCGAAGTCGCTCACCTGTACAAGGACCTGCAGGGCGAAAAGCTGTTCTTCTGAAAACGCCGCGGTCCGAAAACGCCGCACGTCGAACGCCGTCGCGCCTTGCGGGCGGCCGCCGCATCGACGCACAATGCGTCCGCAACGACCAATCAGAAAAGATTCAGAGGAACGCCCCAGATGCAACCGAAAATTCGCGAGATCGCCTCCGGCCTGCGCTTTCCGGAAGGGCCCATCGCCATGCAGGACGGCTCGATCGTGCTGGTGGAGATCGAGCGCGGCACGCTCTCGCGCGTCACGCCCGCCGGCAAGGTGGAGGTCGTCGCCAAACTCGGCGGCGGTCCGAACGGCGCGGCCCTCGGCCCCGACGGCAAGGTCTATGTCTGCAACAACGGCGGCTTCGCCTGGCGCGAGACGCCGCAGACCGGACTGCGCCCCGTGCATCAGGCCGACGATTATTCCGGCGGGCGCATCGAACGCGTGGACCTGGCGACCGGCAAGGCGGAAGTTCTCTATACGCAAACGGAGAACGGCAAGCTGCGCGGCCCCAACGACATCGTGTTCGACCGCACCGGCGGCTTCTGGTTCACCGATCTCGGCAAGGGCCGCGCGCGCGATCTCGACCGCGGTGGGCTCTATTATGCGAAAGCCGACGGTTCCTCCGTCAAGGAGATGATCTATCCCATGATGACGCCGAACGGCGTCGGCCTCTCGCCGGACGAAAAGACGCTCTACGCCGCCGAAACGCAGACCGGCCGCGTGTGGAAATGGGACTTGGCGGGGCCGGGCCAACTGGTGGAGAAGAAAACCGGACAGGCGGCCGCCGGCGGCGAACTGCTGGCGGGACTGCCGGGTTTCCAGTTGTTCGATTCGCTGGCGGTCGACGGCGAGGGCTATGTGTGCGTGGCCACGCTGATGAACGGCGGCATCACGTCGATCTCGCCCGACGGCAGGACGATCCTGCACACGCCGACGCCGGACTATATGACGACCAACATCTGTTTCGGCGGCCCGGATCTGCGCACCGCCTACATCACGCTGTCGTCCATCGGGAAGCTGATAGCCATCGACTGGCCGCGCAAGGGACTGAAACTCAACTTCGCGCGCTAGAGCGGTTCACGGTTTGACGGAAGCGTATCCGGCATTTGCGAAATAGTTTGC
>CAZWJF010000180.1:0-2624 GCA_964634325.1 uncultured Rhodoblastus sp. | reverse complement strand
CTTTTGGTGGCGGCGGCCCGCGCTCCGGTTCTGGCGCGCCGGCGTCTTTGGGGCCTTCCGCCGCCTTGATCGCCGCCGCCGCGCGCCATCCCTGCCGCCAAGCCGCCCGCTCGTCGGCGTTCAGGTCAGGCGGGGTGTCGGTGTCGTAGATCTTGCCCTCGGCGTGGGCTTTGCGCCCCTGTGCGATCAACTCGCTGCGGCGCGCCTCCCATGCCTTGGCTCCGGTGACGCCATCGCGCTCCGTCACTGCCCAGCGGCCGACGCCGTCGCCGATGACGCCGCGCACGCGGCCGGGCGGCGCCTTGGCGGCGATATCTACAGCATCTGCTTTTCGGGCGATGTTGCTTCTTACGAGCGTGTCTCCTGAGAAAAGAACGTCCCCAGGTTTGGCGTTTTCTATGTCGATATAATTGATTTTTCCGCCTGATGCGGAAAACGCCTTCGCGTGCCGATCGATAAATCTCTTTGCTTCGATATCACTTTCAAAAAACGATGTTTTAATATCTGATGGCAGTTTGATCTTGTCGGGAGAATGCATAACGCTCCACATTCTGCGCATTATTGGCGATTTTGAATTTATGTCTGGCGCATTCAGCGCATAATGGATAGTTGTATTCCCAACATCGACGGAAACGGAGGGAGAAAGCCCTTCTCCTTTTAAGGCAAGTCTCTTTGATGGGGCGTCCTGTTCTGTGGTTTTGTCGCCTGGCTCGGCGTCGGCCGCTGGCGGCTTGTCGGCGGCCTGCTCGGCAGATTTCCTTGCGTTGGCCTCTGCCTCCTCCATCGTGCTGCCGAAGAAGTCATCTACAGACCATGGCTTGTGCTTTGTTCTAACAACACGATATTGCCCGACGCGCGTAGCCCAGCGAACATTGCGCATTGCGTCGCGCTCGGAAATTTTGCCCATGTGGCGAATTGATATGTTTTCTCCAGTTTCCGCGTCTGCGCCAGTATGGTTCTTGCTTCTTTCGTGCCCATATTCGTCAAGCGGAACAATCTGCTCCGGCATTGGAACGCTATAGGCATCATAGCCCCCACGGCTTCTCGGAGCCTCATCGTCAACACCAAGTATCGACGAATAAACAGTTCCGTCGTTCCCGATATTCGAGATATAATGTCGCTCCCCTCTATGATCTCCGTATGAATAGTTTATAACAACAAGACCTGGTTTTGCATTCTCAGCCGTCAGCCTCGCGTGACCTGACGCGACTGCTGCCTCAACGTCATCGGACGTTTTCTTGAGTTCATCGGCAATAAATGCGTCAAACTTGTCGCGCTCAGCCTGCTCTTTATCACTTTGTTCTTTCCTGCGTCTGCCCGGCTCCGGGTCGTCGACCACTGTCCACGCGCTGTCATACGGGATGGTGCTGCGGCCCCTGTATTGGCCTATCCCCAGCGCATCGCCGGCCGCTTCTACGCGAACGCGAAGCCCGCCCTTCCCTTGTTCGACAGTTCCGCGGATCGACGCGGGCATGCCGAATGGGCCAGGCACCGTCTGATACACATTGTCGCCGACGCGGGCTTTCCAGCGTCCGTCCCCCCACAGATCGCGAGCTGCACCTTCGGCCGACGGCTGGCTGGCCAAAGTTGGTTCTTGGTCACCAACTTTGGTTTGCGGCTCGGCCGGGGGCTTGACAACATCTGCGGCGGTCTTGATCGCGTCGACGAGATCGCCCTGCTTGCTGCTGTCGTTCATCAGCGGCAGGCCGTCGGTGTCCTTCTGCGGCGACTTGGGCTTGAGAGGCGCGTCGGCGCCAATCTGCGCGAGCTTTGCGCCGGGCGCCTTTTCGGCGCCGGGGATGACCGTCTGCGGGCCGGCGGGCGTCGTCTCGGTCGCCGGCGCCTTGAGCGGCGCTACTTCTCCGGCGGGTTGCTCGTCTCGAACTGGTCGAGGCGGTCGCGCAGCTTCTGCGCCGCGCTCGCCTCCGCCGCTCCCAAGGCGATCGACTGCAAGCGACGCCAGGTCGCCGGATCGAACTGCGGAAACGAAGCGCTCCGCGGCGTCGCGGGCGCTCCATCCGGCCTTGTGGCCTTCGGCGGCTCTGCTGAGCGCATCGGAAACAATCCCCTTCCTGAACGCCTCGGCGTCGATCCGCGTCGCCAGCGCCTCGGCTTCTGCGCGCCGCGCCGCGTTGGCGTCGGGGGCGAGCGTGTTGCCGGCGCCCTCGATCCGGGTGGCGTCCTTGACCAGCGTCCCGAACGTCGACCGCTCGCGGCCAAGAGCGCGCTGCGCCTGAGCGAGCACGCGCGCCTTTTCTAGCACAAGACTTTCGGCGATGTCCCGCCCGCCGAACAGGTCGCCTTCCTGCGTCGTCGTCACGTCTTCCTGCGCGACCTGCCGCACCAACGCGCGCGCCTCGTCGGCCGTCGACGGGTCCGCCTTGGCGAGAAGCCGCATCGCGGCGTCCTGCCGGGCGGTGTCGGACGGGATGATGCGCCCGACCAGCGAGCCATAGGCCGGCGGAACCACGTCGTTCACGACCATGCCGAACGCCTCAGGCCCAAGGCGCGCAAGGCCCTCGATGTCCTGAATGCGCTCTCGACCGCGCGCGAGGGAACCGTCATCGAGCGCGCCGGGCTGGTCGCGGAAAATCTTGGCGGCGTCGACGAGCGTTCCCGAGCCC
>CAZWJF010000179.1:1837-2631 GCA_964634325.1 uncultured Rhodoblastus sp. | reverse complement strand
GGGGGTTGGCGAAGCGGACGATCTGCGCATCGACGGGCGCGTGTTCTTTCCCCATTCGCTTGGCGTGTTCTATCAGGCGATCACCCAGCATCTCGGTTTTCCGCACTACGGCGACGAATACAAGGTGATGGGGCTTGCGCCTTACGGCGCGCCGACGCTGCTCGACGAGATGCGCCGCATCGTGCGGCTCGAACCCGGCGGCGCATTCGCGCTCGATCTGTCGTTCTTTCGACATCATCGCGAAAAAATCGCCTATCGCTGGCAGGGCGGGGCGCCGAGCGTGGGAACATTGTATGCGTCGCCGCTGGCGGCGCTTCTGGGGCCGGCGCGCGCGCCGCACGAACCGCTCACGCAGCGCCATCGCGACATCGCCCGCTCCGCGCAGGCGATGTACGAGGAGGCGTTGTTTCACCTGCTGAACGCCCTGCACGACCGCTGCGGGATGGACGCGCTCGCGCTGGCGGGCGGATGCGCGATGAACTCGGTGGCGAACGGCAGGATTCGCGCGCGCACGCCGTTTCGCAGCGTCTACGTTCAGGCCGCGGCGGGCGATGCGGGCGGCGCGCTTGGAGCGGCCCTCGTCGTCTGGCGGCGACAGGGCGGCGCGCGGCGGTTCGTCATGGATCGCGCGGATTGGGGTCCTTCTTTCGGCGCGCCGCAGATCGCGCGGGCCCTGGAAGGCGCAGCGCCACGCCTTGCCGCCGGCGCGTTCACGGTCTCGACGATTGAAGACATGAACGAACTCTGCCGCCGCGTCGCGCGCCGCCCTGTCGCCGCCAGACGACGAGGGCCGC
>CAZWJF010000179.1:0-1827 GCA_964634325.1 uncultured Rhodoblastus sp. | reverse complement strand
GGCTGGTTTCAGGGGCGCATGGAATGGGGGCCGCGCGCGCTCGGCCAACGCTCGATCGTGTGCGATCCGCGCCGCGCGGACATGAAGCAGATCCTCAACGCCAAGATCAAGCGGCGCGAATCGTTCCGTCCCTTCGCGCCGTCGATACTTGGCGAATCCGCCGCCGAATGGTTCGAGGAGGATGGCGCCGTTCCGTTCATGACCGAGGTCCACCAGGTGCGCGCGGAAAAACGCGCGCTCATTCCGGCTGTCGTGCATGTGGACGGATCGGGACGACTGCAGACGGTCGCTCGCCACGCCAATCCGCGATACCATGCGCTGATCTCGGCATTTCGCGATCTGACGGGCGTTCCGATCGTGCTCAACACGTCGTTCAACGAGAGCGAGCCGATCGTCTGCGCGCCGCAGGAAGCGCTCGACTGTTTCCTGCGCACCAACATGGATATGTTGGCGCTGGGCGGCGTCATCGTGGAGCGCGGCGGCGCGTGAGGCGCGATCCGTTCGCGCGCCATCGTCTGGCCCTCGCCCCGCTTTGCGCGGATGTCTGCGGCGCGCGGCCCGATCTGGACGCCGCGCTCACCCAGGTCCGCGCCATCGGCGCACGCGCGTTTCTCGAGTTTCTCGACTGGCACAAGCTCGCGCCGGCGTGGAGCGCGCTGATCGCGCGAAACGCGAAGCTCGATGTCGATTGCGATTTCATCGCAGGCCTTGCCGCCGCGCGCACCCAGGCGACCGCGCTTTATCTGGCGCAGGCGGCGGCGCTTGCCGACGTCTGCCGCGCCTTCGAACGATGCGGCGTCGAATACGCCGTCATCAAGGGCGCCGCGCTGCGCGAGCAGGTCCATGCGGATGCGAGCCTGCGCCCGGCGCTCGACATCGACATTCTGGCGCGTGCGCCCGCCGACGCCGCGCGCGTGCTGCGCGATGCGGGATTCGCCGCGCAGCAGGACGTGTCGAGCCACGAGGCGACGTTCACGCGCGGCGTCGTGGCGGTCGATCTGCATTGGGACATTCTGCGGCCCGGACGCACGCGCGGGCCTGTCGCACAGGCGTTCCTGAACCGTCGAACGCGCGCGCGCGACATGTGGACGCTCGACGATGCGGACACGGTCGTGCTCATGCTGATCCATCCGGCGTTCACGAAATATGTGGCGTCCCCCAACGCCTCGCTCGTCGCGGTGGTCGATTTCGTGGCGTTTCTCGGTGCGCGCGCCGTCGATTGGGCGGCCGTCGTGGCGCGGCTCGAGGCGGCGGGGTTGAAGACCGCCGCGTGGACGGTGCTGCAATGGTTCGCGATGGTTGCGCCGCCGGCGAGCCCATCCGCGCCGGCCGACGTGGTGGCGGCGCTTGCGCCGGCGCGCTGGCGCGCGCGCTATCTGCGCGAATGGATCGAGCGCGATCTGCCGACGCGCTGGCTCGCCCGCCCGCTGCCCATCCAGCTGGGGCTGACGCTGGCGCTGCACGACCGCGCGAGCGACGCGGCGCGCGCCGCGTTTCGGCGGCTTGACGCGCGACGGCCCGCAAGGGTTGATCCAAGCGTCGATCCAAGCGTCGATCCAAGCGTCGATCCAAGGATCGATTCATGAGCGCGATCGCCGGCGTCGTCCGTTTCGACGGCGCGCCGGCGCCGGCGGGTCTCGTCGAGCGCATGACGGCCGCCATGGCGCCGCGCGGCCCGGACGGCGTCGCGCAATGGACACAGGGCCATGTCGCGCTCGGCTGCGCCTTGCTGCGCGCGACGGCGGAATCGCGGGAAGAACGACAGCCGCTCGCCAATGCCCGAGGCGATCTCCATCTCGTGTTCGACGGCGTTCTGTCGAACTGGAC
>CAZWJF010000178.1:0-2658 GCA_964634325.1 uncultured Rhodoblastus sp. | reverse complement strand
TCGCGGGCGCGCTGAACGCGCTGTGGCTGCGCTATGCAGGGCCGGACACCTCGCTCTCCTTCTCCATCATGCTCGACATTCTGGTGATGGTGGTGATCGGCGGCATGGGCACGCTCTACGGCGCGATCGTGGGGGCGGCGGTGTTCGTGCTGGCGCAGAACTACCTCCAGAGCCTGATGGGCGTGGCCTTCGGCGCGCTGAACGCGGCGGGCGTTCCGTTCATCGCCGGCTTCTTCAACCCCGACCGCTGGCTGTTGTGGCTGGGGGCGCTGTTCATTCTCTCGGTCTATTTCTTTCCTGCCGGCATCGTCGGAAAACTGCGTGCGGAGAGCCAGCCATGAACGGACCGCGTTCGCACTACGCAACCATTCTCGACCGCGAAATCCACTATGTGGAATGGGGCGCGGCGGACAACCCGAAACTGGTGATGTGGCACGGGCTGGCGCGCACGGGCCGCGATTTCGACGATCTGGCGCAGGCGCTTTGTCACCGGTTCCATATCGTGGCGCCCGACACCATCGGGCGCGGGCTTTCGCAATGGAGTCCCGATCCGGCGAACGAGTACACGGTCGATTTCTACGGGCGCCTTGCGACCGCGTTCGTCGACGCGCTCGGATGGAAAACCTTCGACTGGGTGGGCACGTCGATGGGCGGCGCCATCGCAATCCACGCCGGCGCCGGCGCGCTGAGGGGCCGCATGAAACGGCTGGCGCTCAACGACATCGGCCCGGAACTCAATCCGGCGGCGATCGAGCGCATCCGCTCCTATGCCGGAACGCCGCCGCGCTTTGCGCGCGTGAGCGAACTGGAGGCTTATTTCCGTCAGGTCTATGCGCCCTACGGCTGGCTGTCGGACGCGCAATGGCGCCGCCTGACCGAAACCTCCGCGCGCCGCCTGCCCGACGGCGGCATCACCACGCATTACGATCCGCAGATGGTGCAGCAGATCGTCAACCAGCCGGCCGACTACGACCAGTGGGACGCCTTCCGCGCGCTCGAATGCGACATGCTGTGCCTGCGCGGGGAGAATTCCGATCTGCTGCTCAAGGACGCGGCGACGCGCATGACGAAAGAGAATCCGCGCTGCCGGCTTCTGGAGATCAAAGGCTGCGGCCACGCGCCGGCGCTGAACACGCCGGAGCATTACAAGATCGTGGGCGATTTCCTGAGCTGATCGACGCCACCGTTGCGAGCGGAGGCAAGTGGTTCGCAGTCGCGTACCGGCGCCCGATCGCTTCGCACCGCTCCTCGCAACAAGGACCGGCCTCACGCCGCGCGCGTCGCGGCGATCCATTCGCGCGTGCGCATTTCCGGGTCCGCGTTGCGCACGATGTCGGTGACGACCGCGGCCGAATCCGCGCCGGCATTCAGGCAGGCGCGCGCACGCTCGACCGTCAGCCCGCCGATGGCGACGAGCGGCCGCGCGCCGATCAGCCTCTTCCATTCGCCGATCCTGTCCAGGCCCTGCGGCGCCCACGGCATCTGTTTCAGGATCGTCGGATAGATCGGCCCGAGCGCGACATAATCCGGATCCAACGACAGCGCGCGGTCGAGTTCGGCGCGATCGTGGGTGGATATCCCGAGCTTCATGCCGGCCCCGCGGATGGCGGGAACGTCCGCCTCGTCGAGATCGCCCTGCCCGAGATGCACGTAGTCGCAGCCGGCCTCGATGGCGAGCCGCCAGTAGTCGTTGACGACGAGTTGCGAACCGGCCTTCGCGCAGATGTCGCGCGCGCGCTCGATTTCGGCGCGCAGCCGCGCCTCGTCCATGTCCTTTGCACGCAACTGAATGAGCTTGGCGCCCGCGCCGACGATGCGCGCGACCCAGGCCGCATCGTCGACGATGGGATAAAATGGATCGAGCACGTCGCCTCTCACGTGAATGCGCGGCCGAATACCGGCGTGGAGGGGCTCGCCATGTCGCGCGCCTCCATCGGGCCGGCCAGAAACGCCTCGCGGCCGGCCGTCACGGCGAGTTTGAACGCATGCGCCATCGCGACCGCGTCGCCGGCCTTGGCGATGGCCGTGTTGAGCAGAATGGCGTCGTAGCCCATCTCCATCGCGGCGGCGGCGTGCGAGGGCGCGCCGATGCCGGCGTCCACCACCAGCGGCACGCCGGGGAAATGCGCGCGCAGACTGCGCAGGCCGTAAGGGTTGTTGAGGCCGCGACCCGAACCGATCGGCGCGCCCCACGGCATCAGCACCTCGCAGCCGGCGCCGAGCAGTTTTTCGGCCACCACCAGATCCTCGGTCGTGTAGGGAAAGACCCTGAAGCCCTCGCGGTTGAGAATGCGCGCGGCCTCCACCAGCCCGAACACGTCCGGCTGCAACGTGTCGTCCTCGCCGATGACTTCCAGCTTGATCCACGGCGTTTCGAACACTTCGCGCGCCATTTCCGCCGTCGTCACCGCCTCCTTCACCGTGCGGCAGCCGGCGGTGTTGGGCAGCACCCGCACGCCAAGGTTCTTGATGAGCGACCAGAAGCTCTGGCCCGCCTGCGCGCCGCCGGCCTCGCGCCTGAGCGAGACGGTGACGACCTCCGCGCCGCTCGCGCGAACGCTGTCGGCGAGGATGGCGGGCGAATCGTACATCGACGTGCCGACGAGCAGCCGCGAGTCGAGCCGCTCGCCGTAGAAGGTCAGCGGGTCGTCGTTAGTT
>CAZWJF010000177.1:0-2667 GCA_964634325.1 uncultured Rhodoblastus sp. | reverse complement strand
AGCAGTCGCATGGCGCGCTGTTCGCCTCCATTCAGCAGCGCTACGGCGTTCCGCCGGGCCCGCTGCTGGCCATCTGGGGCATGGAGACGGGTTTCGGCGCCGTGCGCGGCAACCAGCACCTGCTGTCGGCGGTGGCCACGCTCGCCTACGATTGCCGCCGGCCGGAATTCTTCACCGACCACCTCTACGCCGCTCTGAAACTGGTCGATCGCGGCGTGTTTTCCGCAGGCACGCACGGCTCGATGCACGGCGAATTCGGGCAGACGCAGTTCATGCCCAAAGCCGTGCTGAACTACGGCGTCGGCGGCAGTCTCGATTCCGCGGCCGGCGCTCTGACCTCGACGGCGAATTTCCTCAAGGCGCATGGATGGAGCGCGGGCGCTGGCTACCAGCCGGGCGAGGCCAATTTCGGCGCGATTCAGGCGTGGAACGCCGCGTCCGTCTACCAGCGGGCGATTGCGCAGATCGGTCGCCAGATAGACGGCGGCGCGCGATAGCGTTCGCCAGTCGCGCCTATTCGGTATAGGCCGTCGCCATCCGGCCCGCCCGCGAGTAGCGCGCCACGCGCGCGCCGATCATTTCCTCGAATTTCGCATGCACGTCGCCGATGGAGAGCGGTTTGGCCCTGGCGCGTTCGTAGAAGATCGCGCGGTTGGCCTGCGCGGGGCTGCGCAACAACTGCGCCGCCGGCAGTTTGGGCTGTTCGGCGAGCGTGTCCATGAACATGTTGGCGTTGCGCGGGCCGAGGAAATGCGTGAGGTAGGTCTCGCCGGCCGTCAGCTTGCGACCGATCGATCTGGCGATTTCGCTCGTGTCCCGTTTGAGCATTTCGGCCGCCAGCAGGGCCGACAGATAGGGATTGCCGCGCAGCGCCAGAATGCGTTCGCGCGCCCGCGCATCCGCGACCGCCGGCTTGTCGGGCGCGCCCTCGATCAGCGCCGCCTCCTGCGCAAGCCCGTGGCGGGCGCCGAAATCGCGCACGACGCCGAGCCACGTCGATTCGATGAACTGGAACAGTCCCGACGCCGACGACGTGCGCGCCGCGGCGGTCGTGACGAAACTCGATTCCTTGTCGGCGATCGCCAGCAGCAGCGCCGCGTCGATGTCGACCTTGCGCGCCGCGCGCACGACCGTCTCCACCAGCCGCCGGCTGATGCGCATGGGACCGAATGTCAGGATTTCGTCGCGCCCCTCGAGCGCGGCGAGATCGCGTTCGAGCTGGTCGTCGGGAATGCGCCGGGCCCAGCTCAGCGCGGCCTCGTAGAGCGAGGAATGATCGTCGAGCCATTCGCGCGCGGCGACCGAAACGCGCTTGGCGGCCGGCGCCGCATGTTGCATCTGGACGGCGCGCGGGAAATTTCGCTTGGGCGCGGGCGCCTCGACGCGTTCGGTCATGAGGGCGGAGGCGGTCATCATCGCGCCGCCCGCCAGAACGAGCACGATCAGAACGCGCGCGGCCGGCGCCAGCGCTGTTGCGGCGCCGGTCTGCCGACCTCGCCCCCTGGGCGCCTTCACCCGTAGTTGCATGCATCCGTTCCCGCTTCGGGGCCCGACACACGCAATGCCCGACGGTTGCGGCCATAAATTGACGATTCAGTCACATTTCCGGCGCAAATGCGGCGCCCCGATCCCGGTTTTCAACGCCCGCGATTGCGTATTACGATGCGCACAAGAGCCGCCAGGGCCACGCGTGCGTCAACAGACCGCACAACGGGGGGAGGCGCCGATGGCCGCCGAGAGCGAATACTTCCAGCGCGATCGCGCGCTTCAGCCGCCGGCCTATACGCCGGCCTACAAGACGAGCGTGACGCGCTCGCCGAGCCGTGCGCTCCTGTCGCTGGCCAACTCCCTGTCGGAAGTCACCGGCCCGGTGTTCGGCCACGCAGAACTGGGCGCGCTCGATCACGATCTGGTGCGCAATTACGCCAGGACGGGCGATCCGATCGGCCCGCGCATCATCGTCCACGGCCGCGTGCTGGACGAGAACGCGCGGCCCGTGCCCAACGCGCTGATCGAAATCTGGCAAGCCAACGCGGGCGGTCGCTACCGCCACAAGAAAGACAACTATCTTGCGCCCATCGATCCGAATTTCGGCGGTTGCGGACGCACGCTGAGCGATGCGGAGGGTTGTTATTTCTTCCGCACCATCCGGCCCGGCCCCTATCCGTGGCGCAACTACATCAACTCCTGGCGCCCTGCGCACATCCATGTGTCGATCTTCGGCGCGGCGTTCGCGCAGCGCCTCGTCACGCAGATGTATTTCGAGGGCGATCCGCTGATTGCGACCTGCCCCATCGTGCAGACCATTCCCGACGCCGGCGCCGTCGATCGTCTGATCGCGCGGCTCGATCTCAACGAGAGCATTCCGCTGGATACGATGGCCTACCGGTTCGACATCGTCTTGCGCGGACGCCGCTCCACACTGTTCGAGAATCGTCTCGCGGGGAACTGAGCGATCGGGAGCCAATCATGACGAAGCTCGACTATCTGCACGAAACCGCTTCCCAGACCGCCGGCCCGTACGTCCACATCGGCCTCATTCCCAATCAGGCCGGGTTCGACATCTACGAGAACAATTTCTCGAACGTGCTCGCCGGCCAGGCCACGAAGGGGGAGCGCATCCGCATCGAGGGCTGCGTGTTCGACGGCACGGGCACGCCGCTGCGC
>CAZWJF010000176.1:0-2673 GCA_964634325.1 uncultured Rhodoblastus sp. | reverse complement strand
GTGCAGTAATGCATTGAGCTTACCGGTACTAATAGCTCGATTGGCTTGATTGCTCTCATTTATCAATGCCCACCGTTTCCTAAGAGGAAGCGCGTGGCGCTCTGATTAGAAACAGCTTTGCTTCGTTCGTTCTTGGCCGGACTGGTGGTTTTAGCGGGGGGCCTGTACCCGATCCCATCTCGAACTCGGCCGTAAAACTCCCCAGCGCCGATGGTACTAAGTCTCAAGACTTGGAAGAGTAGGTCGCTGCCAGTCCTGCCAAGAACGAATTTCTCCTCGACACGATGACCGTTTTCGCGAAGCTCGCTTCGCTCCGTCAAAACGGCCGCCAGAAATGGCGGCCGTTTTGTTTTCGGAGCTGCCCTCCGAAAACATCTGGGCCGCCGCGGTGTCGCATCCCGCGGCGGCTTTTTCGTTGGCACGCGGATCCGGCAAACTACGTACCGTTGCGATAAATCAACGGGCGCGGCGAGGCCGCGGGCATCCTTCCACCGGGACTATGACATCCCGTCATAACAGGAAGGAGGCTGGCCATGACTTACGCTCCCTATGAAAAAGGCGTTCTATTCTATCTGCGCATGACGATGGCGTGGACGTTCCTCTATGCCGCGTCGCATCAGGTGTTCGTGCCGAGCTTTTCGGTCGTCGGTTTTTTGCAGCACACCAAGACCTTCCATGACGTCTTCGTCGTGTTCACCACGCCGACCATGGCGCCGATCACCACGTTCCTCGTGGAATACGGCCATCTGCTGATCGGCCTTTCGCTGCTGTTCGGCTTCATGGTGCGCGTGTCCGCCGCGTTCGGCGTGTTGCTGATGATCGTCTACTGGTTCGCGCACATGGAGTGGCCGTTCATCGAAAACACCAACAATCTCATCGTCGACTATCACCTCGTTTATGCCGGCGTGCTCGTCTATCTGATCGTCAAGAAGGCCGGCCATGTCGTCGGTCTCGACGGCTGGGCCGAGAAGCTCCCGGTCGTCCAGAATCACCCGTCCTTGAAGCCGCTGGTCGCCTGACGAAACGGGGCGAGGCCCGCGGCCACGACACAAGGCCGCCGTGGAACATGAGCTGGGACATCGCAAGCTGCGGCGTCCTGGCTCATTTCGTCTGTCACGGACCGATGCTAGCGCTTGGCCAGGCTTGGCGTTCGTCGGGGCGGAGTGAAGACGAAAGTGTTGTTTCCGACCGATTTATCGGCATTTCTCGATCTCATCCGCCAACATGGCGATGTGGTCTACAGCCTGATGTTTGCTTACGCCGCGTCGCACAGCCTTTTGCTGGCGTTGTTCGGCGGCTATGCGGCGTATTCAGGCGCGCTCGATTTCGGCACGCTCGTCCTTGCGTGCTGGCTCGGCAGTTTCTTCGGCGACGCCGTGCGTTTCGGGATCGGCCGGCGCTACGGCAAGCGCTTGCTCGCATCGTATCCGCGGTTGCGGCACACCGCTGAAGCCGTCGCGCGGCTCGCGGATCGCCATTATGTCTGGATGATTCTCGTGCACCGCTATCCGCACGGCATTCGCGGCGTTGCCGGCTTTACCTACGGCATGTCGCGGATGGGTTGGCTGCCGTTCCTCGGGCTCAATCTTGTGGCCGCGGGCCTATGGTCGGCGGCGATCGTGTCGATCGGCTTTGCGTCCGGCCAGGTGTCGGAGAAGCTGATGAGCGACGCCTCCTCGGGCGTCGGCCTCGTGATGCTCGTCGTCTTCCTCGGCCTGTCCTGGATCTTGAGCCGGAAGCTCGAGCGCGTCATCGAAGCGCAGCGTTGAACTGCGTTCTTCGCGAGGTGAGAAACGGAAAAGCCCGGCCTCGAGCCGGGCTTTTCGTCTTTATGCGTCGCGATGCTTACGCGCGTGCCGCGCCGACCACAATGCGGTGATGCGGTTGTGGAACGCTTTCGGCTTTTCGGCGAACAATCTGCCGGCGAGGCGTTCGGCGCTCTTGATGTGCGCGGCATGGCGCGCTTGCACGGCTGGCACGAGCCTGGAGCGCCATGGTGCCAAAGGTTGGTGCGGCGTCGTGTAGTGCGTCAGCACCGCGAGATCCTGACAGGCGCCGAGCTGGTTGCGCAGGCGCTGCGCTTCCTCGGCCCAGACCTTGCCGAGCCGAGGCCACAAATGCTCGACCAGATCCATTTGATGACGGTGCTCGACCACCCGGCGGCGCAGGTCATGCAGATGTTCGGCGTCGGCCTCTTGCCAGCCGTCCGGCACGAGCTGGCGCGCGCGCCGGTAGGTGACGGCCAGCGCATCGGTGACGGTGCCGAAATCGATGCCTTTGAGCGGCCAGTGCTCGATCGACAAGGTCGCGAAATCGAGATAGCGCGAGATCTTCTCGCGCGTCTCCTGCGTGAAGGTCGTCGCCTCGGCGGCATCGCGCAGTTCGGTCAGCCGCTTGCGCATCGTCTCGAGCGAGGTCGCGGAAACGACGCCGTCGGCTTTCTTCAGGTCCGCGAGGGCATCGAGTCCGGCCTGAGCGTCACGGGCGCCGGCGATGCTTCGCATCAGCTCGCGGGCCTCGGCCCGCATCTGATCGGCCGGCTCGCCGATCGCATGGGCGAGGAGCCGCATCAGGGCGCGCCAGCGCTTCAGCGCCTTGCGCACCTCGTGCACCGCCTCGGCGTCGGACAATTCCGGGTCGCCGATCGCCCGCCGGGCGTCGGCGATGATCGAC
>CAZWJF010000175.1:0-2710 GCA_964634325.1 uncultured Rhodoblastus sp. | reverse complement strand
CGCGCCGCGCGCTGGCGATCCGCCTTGCGAATCCCGCGCACGTCGTCCGCCGTCTTGGCCTTGTGGCACGCGATGCAGAGGCACTGGCAGTTCGCCAGTTCGGCCTTGCCGCCGAGCGCGGCGGGCAGGATGTGGTCATAGTCGCAGCGGCCGTCTCTGATATCGGCGCCGCAGCGGTCGCCATTGATCCGGCCTTCGCAGCGGCCGGCGGCGCGGTCGAACGCGGCGACGCGGACCTTGCGGGGGAATTCGAGGCGCGCGGTCATGGCGTCGCCTTTTTGACTTCGTGGCGTTCGCGGCCGAGAAGACGCTTCGTCTCCTCATCGATCGGAATAAACGCCTCCTTCGGAAGCATCTTCTCGGCAAGGAAGAAGAACGCTTCGGCATACGAAGCCTCGCCCATTCGCCGCAGCCGCTCGCGCGCATCAACGAGGTTAGAATTGATCGCATGCAGAATATTGCTGGCGCTGCGTTCGGTGTCCTTGTCGCCGACGATCGCCGCCTGCCGCCGGCACTCATCCGCCTGTTCAAGTCGGTTGACCTGTTCCGCATACCAATTGCGATAGTTGATGTATTCAAGCTCGACTTCGCGCAGCGTGGCGGGCTGCAACAGGCTCGCGCGTGCAAATGTCGCCATACCGTTCCGGCGGGTATGCTTGTTGTAGCCGACAGACGCCATCACGCCGCCCTCCCAAGATCGCCGGCCTGCGCGCCGCTCAGGCCCGCGATGTAGTCGAGCACGGCCGACTTCGACTCCTGGAACAGCTTCCCGCCCATGGCGCGCGTCGATTGAGACTGCGCGGTCCAGTGCGTGACGACGGCGCCCTCGACGGTGACGAGCCCGTATTCGTCGAGCGGCCGGATGAATGCGGCGATGCGCAGGGCCTCGGCCTTCGACGCGGCGACGATCTGGCGCGAGTCCGCAAAGCCCGTCTTGATCAGCGCGAACTTGCGCAGGTGCTCGGCGGTCGGGAATTGCGCCGCCATGTGCTCGGGCAGGGTCGCCCATGCCTCGTTGACCATGGCGAAGTAATGCCGGTGCGAGTTGGACGAGCGGGCCTTTTCCTCGGCGAGGGTGTAGACCTCGCCGATCACGAAGGCTTCGTCGCAGGCGCGCCGGGCGCGGGGCAGGGGCTCGAAAGCCTCGCCGGTCCAGCGGAACGGAAGTGGCGCGGTCATGCCGCCTCCTTGATCGCCGAAAGCTCCGCGACAGCCGCGTCCACATCGGCAAGGAACGCGCGCACGGCCCCCGTCATCTCGGCGATCAGCCCGTCATCGCGCGCGACGCGAACGACGCGGATTTGCAGGTGGACCGGGAAGTCGGGGTTGAACGACACGAAGTCGCACCAGCGCCGCCCGGTCGCGGCCATCTCCCATTGCATCTGGAGGATGTAGCCGCGATCGATCGCGCCGCCGCGCAGCGTGTCGAGATGCGTGTGGGGCGCGGGGCATTTGAACTCGACCACGCCCTCCGTGCCGACGAGCCCGTCCGGCGACGCGCCTGACATGGCGATGGACGGGTGCGGGACGAAGCCGCAGGTCTCGACCGTGACGCCGCGCTCAAATTCATAGCGCGCGCGCGCCTCGGGCTCGCGTTCCGTCCCTTGGTCCATGTAGCCGTTGCGGTAGCCCTCGAACGGCGCGCCGTTGAGCCGTTCGATCACCAGTTCGGCGAGATAGGCCGCGCGCGTGCGCGAGGGCTTCCCGTCGCGGCCCTTCGCCATCACGTCGCTCATGCGCGAGGCCGTCGCCTTGCCGATCCGCTCGGCGCGCCAGCCGGCGGAGCCCTGTTCGTGCTCAGTCATGGCCGACCTCCTTCGTCGGGGCGTCGGACAGATTTCCGATCATCGCCAGAACGTCGCTGAACTTGTCGGCGTAGATGTCGGCCAGCGACTCGACGCCGAGCCGCTTGCACAAGGCTTCGACGGTGCGGCCCTTGAAGGTGATCGCCTTGGTGATCGCCGCGACCTGCGCCTCGGAAACGAGTTCGGCGGGTGGCGCGTCGTCGCCCCCGCTCGCGTGCCCGTCGTCATCCTCGCCGGCGGCGAGGCCGAGCGCGAGCTTGAGCATCATGCGCTGCGTAAAGGTGAAGCCGGAACTGATCGCCTGATGGGCGTTCTTGTTCCCGCTCGCCTCGATGGGAGAAGCCGACTCGCTTTCTTCGCGGTAGCCGTCCGAATGCGCGATGATGCACCGCAGCCACGTCTTGCCGTCGCGCTCGAAAGGCTGGAACCGGTAGGACAGCCCGTGCCGCGCGAGAATTGGCGTGATCGTCCGGGCGATCTCCGCCATGTCCTCGTGCTTGTAGCGCGTGCGAATCCCCGTCTTGCCGACGAAATCGACCAGGCGGTTCTTGACGATCACCGGGATTTCCGCCTTCGCCGCCGCAATGGCCGCGTCGAACGCCTGCCGCGCCTTCATGGCCTGCATGCGCTCGCCGAGCGAGACGAGACGGTCGATCATGTCCAGCGACGCGCCGCCCGTGACGGCCTTGTCGAGCAGCGCCATCGGATCGAACGGGCGCACGTCGCCAGCCGGCGCCGGCGGCATGGCCCCCGGTTCGATGATCGCGATCTTGTTGGCGGTGTCAGTCATGCTGCAGCCCTCCTGTTGGCGCGGCGCTCGCGGGCCGCGCGCATGCGTTGATGGACAAGCGCGGCGAGGCGGCGTTGCATGTCGCCCCGGCGCGGATCGGACGGGTTGAGCTTCG
>CAZWJF010000174.1:0-2736 GCA_964634325.1 uncultured Rhodoblastus sp. | reverse complement strand
CGAACTGCACGACGCTGACGCCGAGATTGCCCAGGCCGGCGTTCAGCGCCAGGGCATGGCCCTTCTCGCTCTTGGGGAAGAAGAACGAGATATTGGCCATGGAGGAGGCGAAATTGCCGCCGCCGAACCCGCACAGCAGAGCGAGCGCGAGGAATATCCAGTAGGGCGTCGCGACATTCTGCACGGCGAAGCCCATGCCGAGCGCCGGGATGACCAGCGACCAGGTGGCCAGCGTCGTCCACAGGCGCCCGCCGAAGATGGCCGGCATGAAGCTGTAGAAGATGCGCAGCGTCGCGCCCGAGAGGCCTGGGAGCGAGGCGAGCCAGAAAAGCTGGTCGTTGTCGAATTTGAAGCCTACCGTCGGCAGTTTGGCGACGACGACCGACCACACCATCCACACCGCGAACGACAGCAGCAGGCAGGGAATGGAAATCCACAGGTTGCGCCGGGCGATGGCGCGGCCTTTCTCCTGCCAGAAGGTCGGGTCCTCGGGACGCCAGTCCTGAATGGCGCCCTTGGCCGCGAGCGCGCCGATCTGTTCCTTGCCGTGGATCGGCTGCATTTCCGGCAGTTCGGGCAGTGTTTTCACCGGCACGCCTTCGGCCGCCGCCTGCCGTTCCATGGTCTGGATGGCCATGTGCATCCAGACGAGCGACACGCCGACGATGAGGAACAGCAGCCAGAAACAGCTCTGCCAGACGCCGGTGAGGTCGTTCAGCGCGCCGAAGGCGATCGGCAGCACGAAACCGCCAAGCCCGCCGACGAGGCCGACGATGCCGCCGACCGCGCCGACCCGCGTGGGGTAGTAGACGGGGATGTGCTTGTAGACCGCGGCCTTGCCCAGGCTCATGAAGAACCCGAGCACGAAAGCCGTGACGACGAACCCGACCATGCCCATCCTGACCGAGAAGGTCGTCGGGCCGCGAATGCCCTCCACCGTGTAGGTGGTCGGCGGATAGGACAGGAGGAAGGTGCAGACGACCGAGACGATGAACGTCCAGTACATGATGCGCCGCGCGCCGTATTTATCCGACAGATGGCCGCCGTAGGCGCGGAAGACGGAGGCCGGAATCGAATAGGCCGCGCCGATCAGGCCGGCCGTCTTCACGTCCAGGCCGTAGACGCCGATGAGATAGCGCGGCAGCCACAGCGACAGCGCCACGAAGGCGCCGAACACGAAGAAATAATACAGCGCGAACCGCCAGACCTGCACGTTGGCGAGCGGCTCGATCATCGCCGACAGCGGCTCGTGCTTCACGCCGGCGGCGCGGCGGGCGGACAGTTCGGGATCGTCCTTGGTGAGCAGGAAGAACAGAATGGCGGTGATGGCGAGCGCGGCCGCCCAGACGAGCGCGACCGTCTGCCAGCCGTAGGCGACCATGACGGTCGGGGCGAAGGTCTTGGTGACGGCCGCGCCGACGTTGCCGGCGCCGAAAATGCCGAGCGCCGTCCCCTGCCGGCTCTTTGGAAACCACGCCGCGACGTAGGCGATGCCGACCGAGAACGAACCGCCGGCTACGCCGACGCCCAGGGCCGCCAGCAGAAAGGTCGTGTAGTCGTGCGCGTAGACGAGCAGCGCCGTCATGACCGCCGCGGTCAGCATCGTCAGTGTCATCACCAGCCGACCGCCGAACTGGTCGGACCAGATTCCAAGGATCAGACGGATGAGCGAACCGGTGAGGATGGGCGTGCCGACCAGCAGGCCGAACTGGGTTTCGCTGAGCCCGAGGTCCTTCTGGATCTGGATGCCGATGATCGCGAAAATGGTCCAGACCGCGAAACACACGGTGAAGGCGAGGGTCGACATCCACAACGCCGTCTGCCGGTCGCGCCCGTTGATCGTCTCCGAAACCATGTGCGTCCCCTTGGGTTTGGAGAACGATTTCGGAACCCTACCCGCCACCCTTTGATTTGAATCAACCGATCTGGCCGTTCGCAAACTTTCAAGTCGCGCGCGCGCAATCGGCAAAGGAATCGCAAATCCAGATCGCGCCACGCGGAAAGATGTGTCAATTTGTACATTGACCTCAGTCAAGAAAATTATTGATATTGCGGTGAGGTCCTTGGGAGTATGTGCGCGATGCGTCGCGAAGATTTTGACCTCGTCCGCACACAGCCGCTGTTTGCCGGCATGGACGAGCATCATCTGGAATCCCTGCTGCACGGCGCCTTCCTGCAGCGCTTTCCGACGCATGTGGAGCTGATCCGCGAAGGCGAACCGGCCGATTTCCTCCATGTGATGATGGAGGGGCAGGTGGAGATTTTCGCGCGCTACCGGCAGCGCGAGACGACGGTGGCCGTCATCGGCGCGGGGTCTTGTTTCATTCTGGCGGCGGTGGTGCTCGACCGGCCTTATCTGAAATCGGCGCGCGTGCTGTCGCCGGCGCGCATTCTGATGATCCCCGCGGAAAGCGTGCGCACGATATTCGCCGCCGACGCGCAGTTCGCGCGCACCGTCTCCCACGAACTCGCGCGCGCCTATCGCGGCGTGGTGAAGGAACTGAAGAACCAGAAGCTGCGCGGCGCGATGGAGCGCGTGGCGGCGTGGCTCGTGCGCTACAACAACGAAACCGGCGGCGGCGACCGGTTCGAACTGCCGTTCGACAAGAAAGTGCTGGCGAGCCGGCTCGGCATGGTGCCCGAGGTTCTGTCGCGCACCTTCGTCAATCTCAAACAATACGGCGTGGTGGTCGAAGGCCGGCGCGTGACGATCAACGATCCGCCCGGACTGTCGAA
>CAZWJF010000173.1:0-2737 GCA_964634325.1 uncultured Rhodoblastus sp. | reverse complement strand
CCGAGGACCTCGCCACCGTGCTCGTCAGACTCGGCCCCAACCGCAGCCGCGACCTGCCGCTGATCGTCGCGCGTCAGCCGATCTTCTCGGCGGTCTATTACGCCAGCCGTCCGTTCGACGAATCCTCGCTCGAACCGCCGCTCGGCTCCGGTCCCTATCGCGTCGGCAGGTTCGAGAGCGGCCGTTTCGTCACGTTCGAGCGCGTGCCCGACTACTGGGGCCGCGACCTGCCGGTGAATGTCGGCCAGAACAATTTCGATCTCATCCGCTACGATTATTTCAACGATCGCCCCGTGGCGTTCGAGGCGTTCAAGGCGGCCGCCTTCACCGTGCGCGAGGATTTCACCGCCGCCAACTGGGCGACGGGCTACGATTTTCCCGCCTTCCGCGAAAAGCGCGTCGTGCGGCGGGAGATTCCCGACCACAACATTTCCGGCGTGCAGGGCTGGTTTTTCAACACGCGCCGCAAGCTGCTCAAGGATATCGCGCTGCGCGAGGCGATCGGCCTCGCCTTCGACTTCAAATGGACCAACGCTAATCTCATGTACGGCGCGTACATGCGCACGCAGTCCTATTTCGAGAATTCCGACATGAAGGCGAAGGGCGTCGCCGAAGGCAAGGAGCGCGCGCTGCTCGAACATTATCGCGGGCGCGTTCCCGACGAAGTGTTCGCAGAGCCTTACATTCCGCCGGAATCCGACGGCTCCGGCCAGGACCGCGCGCTGCTGCGCAAGGCGATGGATCTGCTCATGCGCGCGGGCTACGTGCGCGACGGCGCCCAGTTGAAGGATCGCGACGGCAAGCCGGTCGAACTGGAGTTTCTGGACTTTTCCTCCGCGCTCGAACGCCATACGCAGCCCTTCATCAAGAATCTCAAGCTGCTCGGCATCGACGCGCGCATGCGCATCGTGGACGCCGCCCAGTACCGCCGGCGGCTGGACGATTTCGATTTCGACATCATCACCCAGCGCCTGACGATGGCCTATTCGCCGGGCGAGGAATTGCGAAACCTGTTCGGCTCGGAGTCGGCCGGCATTCGCGGCTCGCGCAACATGGTCGGCCTTGCGGACCCGGTCGTGGACGATCTCATTTCGAAAGCGCTGGTGGCCACGACGCGCGAGGACCTCATCGTCATCTGCCGCGCGCTCGACCGGGTGCTGCGCGCCGGCCGCTACTGGACGCCGCACTGGTACAAGGCGACGCACTGGATCGCCCATTGGGATTGTTACGGCTGGCCGTCGCGGACGCCGAAATATGATCCCGGCATCCTCACCACCTGGTGGTGGGACGACGCGCGGGCGAAAGCCATCGCGTTCCAGGGGCGCTGACGATGGCCGCCTACATCGCGCGCCGGCTTCTGCTCATGATCCCGACCATCCTCGGCATCATGCTCATCTCCTTCGCGGTGGTGCAGTTTGCGCCCGGCGGTCCCGTTGAGCGCGTGATCGCGCAATTGCAGGGGCAGGATTCGGGCGCCACCTCGCGGTTCGGCGGCGGCGGCGAGATCGGCGCATCCGGCGGCGCGCAGCAATCGGCTTCCTCCGGCGACATGTCCAAATATCGCGGCGCGCAGGGGCTCGATCCGAAATTCATCGCGGAACTGGAGAAACAGTTCGGGTTCGACAAGCCCGCATGGGAGCGCTTCCTCATCATGATGCGCAACTATGCGACGTTCGATTTCGGCCGTTCCTATTTCCGCGACACGCCGGTGCTCACCCTCATCGCGCAGAAACTGCCGGTGTCGATCACCCTCGGCCTGTGGATGACGCTCCTTTCCTATTCGATCTCCATTCCGCTGGGCATCGCCAAGGCGGTGCGCGACGGATCGCGGTTCGACATGTGGACATCCGCCATCATCATCGTCGGTTACGCGATCCCGAGCTTTCTCTTCGCGATTCTGCTGATCGTGCTATTCGCGGGCGGCTCGTTCCCCTACATCGGCCAGTTGTTTCCGTTGCGCGGGCTGACGTCGGAGAATTTCGCCGAACTGTCGCTCATCGGCAAGGCGAAGGATTATCTCTGGCACATCGCGCTGCCGATCACAGCCATGGCGCTCGGCTCCTTCGCCACATCCACCTTCCTCACCAAGAATTCGTTTCTCGACGAAATCAAGAAGCAATACGTGCAGACCGCCCGCATGAAAGGGCTGAGCGAGCGCCAGGTCCTCTACGGGCACGTCTTCCGCAACGCCATGCTCATCGTCGTCTCTGGCTTTCCGGGCGCCTTCGTCCACGCCTTCTTCACCGGCGCGTTGCTGATCGAGACGATCTTCTCGCTGGACGGGCTGGGCCTGCTGTCGTTCGAATCCATCGTCAATCGCGATTATCCGGTCGTCTTCGCGAATCTTTACATTTTCGCACTGCTCGGACTGATCGTGAATCTGCTGTCGGACCTTACCTATATGTGGATCGATCCGCGCATCGATTTCGAGACGCGGGAGGTCTGATTGGACGCCTCCGTGCCACAGGCTGCGGTTGCGCTGGCGCCGAAGGCGAGCGCTGGCGGCTTTTTGCGGCTGACGCCGATCAACCGCC
This sequence comes from uncultured Rhodoblastus sp., assembly GCA_964634325.1. GTDB lineage: Bacteria > Pseudomonadota > Alphaproteobacteria > Rhizobiales > Beijerinckiaceae > JAJXWB01. The sequence goes on along the minus strand of CAZWJF010000173.1, from coordinate 203 downwards.
GCCGCCTCGACAATTTCAAGCGCAACCGGCGCGGCTACTGGTCGTTCTGGTTTTTTTCGGTTCTGTTCGTCCTCTCGCTGTTCGCCGAATTCATCGCCAACGATCGCCCCATCCTGGCGTCCTACAAGGGCGAATTGCTCGCGCCCGTGCTGTTCGACTATCCGGAGGAGAAATTCGGCGGGTTTCTCGCCAAGACCGACTAT
>CAZWJF010000172.1:0-2742 GCA_964634325.1 uncultured Rhodoblastus sp. | reverse complement strand
CCGACGGCCAGATCTTCCTCGAGACCGACCTGTTCTACCAGGGCATCCGCCCGGCGGTGAACGTCGGCCTGTCCGTGTCGCGCGTCGGCTCTTCGGCGCAGACCAAGGCGACCAAGAAGGTCGCGGGCAAGATCAAGGGCGAGCTCGCGCAGTATCGCGAAATGGCGGCCTTCGCGCAGTTCGGCTCCGATCTCGACGCGGTGACGCAGCGTCTGCTCAACCGCGGCGCGCGCCTGACCGAACTCCTGAAGCAGTCGCAGTTCTCGCCGCTGAAGATGGAAGAGCAGGTCTGCGTGATCTACGCCGGCGTCAACGGCTATCTCGACGCGCTGCCGGTCAATCGCGTGAAGGCGTTCGAGGACGGCCTGCTGTCGCTGCTGCGCGCCAGCCACGGCGCGCTCCTGAACTCGATCCGCGATTCGAAGGATCTCTCGGCGGCCGACGAGGCCACGCTGAAGGGCGCGGTCGAAGGCTTCGCCAAGAGCTTCGCGTAACACCGATTTCCCTCCCCGACGCGGGGAGGGGTTCGCAACCGGGACGTAAGGCGACAAGCCCATGCCGTCGTTGAAAGATCTGCGCAATCGCATCGCCTCGGTGAAGGCGACGCAGAAGATCACCAAGGCCATGCAGATGGTCGCGGCTGCCAAGCTGCGCCGCGCGCAGACCGCGGCCGAGGCCGCGCGCCCTTACGCGCAGCGCATGGGCGCGGTGCTGACCAACGTCGCGGGGGGCATCGCGCCGGGCTCTGGCCCCGCGCTGCTGACCGGCACCGGCAAGGACCAGACCCATCTGCTGGTGGTTTGCACCGGCGAACGCGGTCTGTGCGGCGCCTTCAACACCGCGATCGTCCGTCTGGCGCGCGACCACATCAATTCGTTGATGGGTCAGGGCAAGACGGTCAAGATCCTCTGCGTCGGCAAGAAGGGCTTCGATCAGCTCAAGCGCCAGTACGAGAAGCAGATCATCGGCGTGGAAGATCTGCGTTCGGTGCGCAACATCGGCTTTTCCAACGCCGATGCGATCGGCAAGAAGATCATCCACATGTTCGAACAGGGCGAGTTCGACGTGTGCACATTGTTCTTCTCGCGCTTCCGCTCCGTCATCGCGCAGATCCCGACCGCCAACCAGCTCATCCCCGCGCAGATCGCCGTCAACGACAATGCGGCCGCGGGCGCGCAGGCGGCCTACGAGTCCGAGCCCGGCCAGGAAGAGATTTTGGCGACGCTGCTGCCGCGCAACATCTCGGTGCAGGTGTTCACGGCGCTGCTCGAGAACATGGCCTCGTTCTACGGCGCGCAGATGAGCGCGATGGACAACGCCACGCGCAACGCCGGCGACATGATCAAGAAGCAGACGACGCTCTACAACAGATCGCGTCAGGCGATGATCACCAAGGAACTGATCGAAATCATTTCGGGCGCCGAGGCGCTCTGACCGAAACAGCCGGACGCGCGAGCGTCCCGACCGAACAGAAAAGAGGAACGTGAACATGGCGAACACTGCCACGGGCCGCATCACCCAGGTCATCGGCGCCGTCGTCGACGTGAAGTTCGACGGTCACCTGCCGGAGATTCTCAACGCGCTCGAGACGAAGAACCAGGGCAATCGCCTCGTTCTCGAAGTGGCCCAGCATCTCGGCGAATCCTCGGTGCGCTGCATCGCGATGGACACGTCGGAAGGCCTGGTCCGCGGTCAGGAAGTCGTCGACACCGGCGCCCCGATCGCCGTTCCGGTCGGCGACGGCACGCTCGGCCGCATCATCAACGTCATCGGCGAACCGGTCGACGAAGCCGGTCCCGTGCCGCACGAAGCGCTGCGCGCGATCCACCAGCCGGCCCCGTCCTACTCCGAGCAGTCGACGGAAGCGCAGATCCTCGAGACGGGCATCAAGGTCGTCGACCTGCTGGCGCCTTACGCCAAGGGCGGCAAGATCGGCCTGTTCGGCGGCGCGGGCGTCGGCAAGACCGTGCTGATCATGGAGCTGATCAACAACATCGCGAAGGCCCACGGCGGCTATTCCGTGTTCGCCGGCGTCGGCGAGCGCACCCGCGAAGGCAACGATCTCTATCACGAGATGATCGAGGGCGGCGTCAACAAGGATCCGAAGGAACACGGCGGTTCGACCGCGGGCTCCAAGTGCGCGCTGGTGTTCGGCCAGATGAACGAGCCCCCGGGGGCGCGCGCGCGCGTCGCGCTGACGGGCCTGACCGTCGCCGAGCACTTCCGCGACAAGGGCCAGGACGTGCTGTTCTTCGTCGACAACATCTTCCGCTTCACGCAGGCGGGTTCGGAAGTGTCCGCGCTGCTCGGCCGCATCCCCTCGGCGGTGGGCTATCAGCCGACGCTCGCCACCGACATGGGCGCGCTGCAGGAGCGCATCACCACGACGAACAAGGGCTCGATCACCTCAGTGCAGGCCATTTACGTTCCCGCGGACGACCTGACCGACCCGGCGCCGGCGACCTCGTTCGCGCACTTGGACGCGACGACCGTGCTGTCGCGCTCGATCGCGGAAAAGGGCATCTATCCGGCGGTCGACCCGCTCGATTCCACCTCGCGCATGCTTTCGGCGGCGATCGTCGGCGAAGAGCATTACGAAGTCGCGCGCAAGGTTCAGTCGACGCTTCAGAAGTACAAGTCGCTGCAGGACATCATCGCCATTCTCGGCATGGACGAGCTGTCCGAAGAGGACAAGATGACGGTGGCGCGCGCCCGCAAGATCGAGCGCTTCCTGTCGCAGCC
>CAZWJF010000171.1:0-2748 GCA_964634325.1 uncultured Rhodoblastus sp. | reverse complement strand
GCTCGAGGCTCTGCCCGGCGTCGGTCGCAAGACGGCCAATGTGGTGCTCAACATCGCCTTCGGCGAAGAGACGATCGCGGTCGACACGCATGTGTTCCGCGTCGCCAACCGATTGCGTCTGGCGCCGGGAAAGACGCCGGCGCAGGTGGAGGCGGGGCTGGAGAAGATCGTGCCGAAGCCTTTTCGCCTGCACGCCCACCACTGGCTCATTCTGCACGGCCGCTACGTGTGCAAGGCGCGCCGCCCGCTGTGCGGAACCTGCGTGGTCGCCGATCTCTGCACGGCGCCGGACAAGAACCTCTCCTGAACGAAAAAAGGCGCCCCGCGGGGGCGCCTTTGGCGATCTGCGACGCGACGGCCGTTACGGATTGGTCGGGCAGTTGGTGGCGTTGGTCGTCATGTAGGACGTGATCGACTTGCCGTCGTTGCGGGTGCGCATGTACTGGATCTGCGTCATCGTCAGCTTTGTCGTGCTGCTCTTCCATTCCTCGATCTTGTAGCCGAAGCCGGGGTAGTAATCGTAGGTGACGTCGGCGACGATGATAGATCCGGTCGACCCGCCCGCAGCCGTGTAGCTCGGCGGGAAGTTGTTCTGATAGCCGGCGGTCTTCATCGCGACATCCGCCTCGATCAGCGAGGTGTTGGACGAAAGCGCGGTCTGCTTGCGGCCGCCGGCGGCGCAGGGGCGCGGCAAGCCGCCGCCCGACGTGACGGACCATTTGGTGTAGGCGTAGAGCGTGGAATTGTAGGAGACGACGTCGACCTGCGAGATCGTCATCTTGAGGTTGGCGTTCGTGTAGGGCGCCATGACCGCCGACGCCGCGCTGAAGATCGTGTTCATGTCGGCGTTCGTCAGGCACGGAACGGTCGCCGTGTTGCTCGGGCAATCGAGCTGCTGGGCGGCGAGGTCCGACAACGTGCGCGCCACCAGCGTCACCTTCCGGCTCGCCAGCACGCCCTTCGTCAGTTCGACGGAGCCGAGATAGAGCGTCAGCATGAGCGGCAGGATGAGCGCGAACTCCACCGCCGCAATGCCGCGCGTGTCGGCGAGGCGCCTGCGCGCCGCTGCGAGGCGGGCGATCGCGCCCGCAAACATGCGCCGCTGGATCATCAGAACGGCTCCACCTTGAACACCGCGATCCCCATGATGATGCGCGTCCACACGCCGTCGACCAGCGTCTGGCCGGCGCGACTCGGCTGCACGGTGCTCGCGCCGAAGCCGTTCAGGACCGAGAGAAAGACAGGCAACGGATAGATGACGCGCACGACGTTGATCTGCCCCGCGGCGCCCGGCTGGAACACCGCGTTGGCGGGATTGGCGTAGAGCGCGTTGGTGGTGTCGACGTTGAAGTCGTTGGACGCGCGCACGTCGATGATGACCTTGCTGCAATCGAAATTGCGCGGCAGCGCGCCCGCCGGGCGCGGGCCGCTGGTCGGGCAGATGAGGTTGACGAAGGTCGATTTCTGGGTGGCGGCGTTGGGCGAACTCTGCTGGATTTCGCCGGTCAGCAGCTGGCGCGCCGCATTGGCCGTCACGTTCTCCAGCGTCTCCTGGTTCAGGAACATGAAGGCGGTCTCGAAAATCACGAACAGGATGGCCAGAAACGGGATGGAGATGAGCGAGAATTCGACCGCTGTGGTCGCGCGCTCGTCGGCGCCGTAGCGGCGTCCGGTGGAGGCCAGCCGGGCCAGGCGCCCGATTCTGAAACGACGGAGGTAGGCGATCATCGCATATACTCTCACGGGCGAGCGAACGCGCGCAGCCAAACACATGGCCGCCATTCAGGCGACAAATTCGCTAAACCGTCGTTAAAATCCGCGCGAAAAGCCCGTTAACGGCAGCGCGCCCGTCACGGGCGCGCGGATCTTTCCTGCTGTGGAAGAGCGAGACCCTCGCCTATCTGCCGCCGGAGGCGGACGCGCCGTTGCGCGCGCGCACGGCGCCGATGCTCTCGTTCATGTATTTGGCTTCGTCGCCGAGCGTGACGGTCGGCGCGCAGCGCGGATTGCAGGAGTAGGACTGCTGCGCTCCCCCGCGCATGACGATCAGCGACTGATCGCCTGCCGTCACCTTGATCATGGATTCGGCCACAGGGTTGCCGGCGCTGTCGAGCGCGATCATGTTGGTCGAGCCGAAGCTGCGACCCGTGATCACCATCGAGTGGTTGTTTTTCAGCAGCGTGACGTCGGCGATCAGCGGGTTGCCGATGATCAACGTCTGGGTTCCGTCCGGAACACGAATGATGCGGGCGCGATCGAGGGCGACCATCACTGTCTCCGAGCCGGCTTGCGCGCCCAGTCCGGAGCAAGCCACGAACATCGCCGCGACGATGAGCGCGCTTTGCGAAATCCCGAACTTCACTTTCGACATGGAACCCTCGCCGCCTTGAACAGCCGCAAGAAAAACACCACGGAAAGGTGAATGAACTCTGAATGGCGCGCTTCCCGAAGCGATTTGCGCAAATCTATGCAGTTTGGCGCCCAGGGTTAACCACGCCCCCGCAATGGGCCTCAATGGTCGTGCGTCGCGGACCCGATTAACATTCCTGCAACGGAACGCTCCTATAAGAAACGCATTCCGACGAAAAAAAACGCCATCCGGCGGTCGGAGTTTTCGGAGCCTAGGAGCCAGTTCATGATCAAGCTTTCTCGTTTCCTGAAGGACGAATCCGGCGCCACCGCGATCGAATACGGCCTGATCGCCGGCCTGATCGGCGTCGTCATCATCACCGCCGTCCGCACGCTCGG
>CAZWJF010000170.1:0-2766 GCA_964634325.1 uncultured Rhodoblastus sp. | reverse complement strand
GGAAACGAACATGGGACTTAAGACGCCGGCCGAATATATCGAGAGCCTGCGCGACGGGCGCATCACCTACTGGGACGGCGAGCGGATCGACGACATCACCAAACATCCGCGCTTCAAGGTGCCGATCGCGATGACCGCGAAGGACTACGAATACGATTCGCCCGAATACGGAGAGTCGCGGCGTTACAAGACCGAGGACGGCGGCTACGGCCACCGCATTTTCCAGGTGCCGCGCAGCGAAAAGGACTTGGCGGACCGCGTGGAAATGATGGGTCACAGCGCCATTTCCACGCTCACCACCGGCGTTTTCATGGCGCTGATGAGCGTGAAAGACCAGGTGGCGGAGGTCAACCCGCAATACGCCGAGAACATCGAGCGCATGTATCGCTATTGCCGCGACCACGACTTGCGCGCGGCCGAGGTGATCACCGATCCGAAGGGCGACCGCAAGCGCCGGGCGCACGAGCAGGACGATCCCGATCTCTACCTGCGCATCGTGGCCCGCAACAAGGAAGGCATCGTCGTGCGGGGCGCCAAGTTGCACATCACCGCGGCCTCGCTTGTGCACGAGCTCGTCGTCATGCCGACCAAGGGCATGCGGCAGGACGAGACAGATTACGCCGTTTCGTTCTCCATTCCCGTCAACACCAAGGGAGTGAAAATCATCAATCGCAGCTTCGCGCCGGCCGAGCTGAACTCCTTCGATTATCCCGCAAGCTCGCATCACAGCATGCCCGAGGGATTTGTGGTGTTCGACGACGTATTCGTGCCGTGGGATCGCGTGTTTCTTGCCGGGGAGGTGCAACTGGCGAGCCGCCTCGCCCAGTCGCTCGGTCTGTGGGAGCGCACCGGCGGTGTGGTGGAAGCCGCGCGCATCAGCGAGTTGTTCGTCGGCCTCGCCCAGCTCGTCACCGAGATGCAGGGCAAAGACGGCGATCCGGTGGCGCAGAACTCGATCGCCGAACTCATCACCTACGCGGAGATGATCCGCATGGGCCTTGAATACGCCTGCACGCACTACGAAAAGACGCCGTCGGGCATGGTGTTTCCCAACACGCTGGCAATCAACGCGGCGAAATATTACTATGCTGCGAACTTCCATCAGACCGTGCGCTATCTTCACGATCTCGGCGGCGGCCTCGTTCTCACGCTGCCGCTGGAAGCCGACCTGCGCAACGAAGAATCCGGCAAATACATCCGCAAATATCTGCACACCAAGCCGGGCGTGGACGTGGAAACGCGCATGCGTGTCTACAACATGATCCGCGACCTGACCGCGGACGCCTATGGCGGCTGGCAATTCGTGGTGGCGCTCCAGGCCGGCGGCGGTCTGCCGGCTCAACGACTGATGATGAACCGCACTTACAATATGAAGCGCGCGAAAGAGCGCGCTCTTGCCGCGGCCGGCGCGCTGCCCGCCAAGGGGCACTGAAAATAGCGGCGGCGCAAGCGCGCCGCCGTCTCCCCCTATCGACGGAGCGCCGACCATGCACGCCCCGAACGAAACCGATCTGGAGTCCTTCCGGGCCGAGGTGCGCGCCTTTCTCCGCGACGAGCTTCCCCTCGACATGGCGCAGCGCAATCTGCACGCCGTGCACCAGACGCGCGAAGACACGCTCGAATGGACGAAGATACTCGCGCGCAAGGGCTGGTCCGTTCCCAAATGGCCGGTCGAACATGGCGGCGCCGGCTGGTCTGCGCGCAAACTCGCCGTCTTCGAGGAAGAGCTGGACCTGGCAGGCGCGCCGGCGACCAATATTCAGGGCGTGTCGCTGGTCGGCCCGGTCATCTACACCTTCGGAAACGGGGCGCAGAAGGCGCGCTACCTGCCGCGCATCCGCAACGGCGAGGAATTCTGGAGCCAGGGCTTCTCCGAGCCCAACTCCGGTTCCGATCTCGCCTCGCTGCGCACGCGCGCCGTGCGTGAGGGCGATCATTACATCGTCAACGGCCAGAAGATCTGGACGTCCGAATCCATGAAGGCCGACATGTGTTTCGTGCTCGTGCGCACGGATCAGCACGTCAGGCCGCAGCTCGGCATTTCGTTCATTCTCGTGCCGTTGACCGCGCCGGGCGTGACCGTGCGGCCGATCCGTTCGATCGACGAAGGCGAGAGTCTTTGCGAAGTCTTCTTCGAAGACGTGCGCGTGCCGGTCGAGAATCTCGTCGGCCAGGAAGGCAAGGGCTGGGACTACGCCAAGTTTCTGCTCGCCAACGAGCGCACGGCGACCGCCGAGGTTCCGCGCAACAAGCGCCTGCTCGCGCGCTTGAAGAAGCTCGCCGCCGCAGAACGCGCCGGCGACACGCCGCTGATCGAAGACCCGCTGTTCCGAAGCCACATCGCCGAACTCGACATCGAGCTTCTTTCACTGGAGGCGGGCGTTTCGCGCGTCCTCGACGGCGACGCCAATCCGCTCCTGCCCTCCATTCTGAAGGTTCAGGGTTGCGAATTGTTGCAGGCGATCCAGAAGGCGCAGGTCGAAGCGCTCGGCGTCTATGGCGTCGCCTATTTTCCGCAGGGCCACGATTTGCCGGGCGCCGCCCTCGAACCGCCGGCGCCCGACCATGCGCGCGACGTGGTGGCGGACTTCCTGTTCCGCCGCGCCGCCACCATCTACGGCGGCTCGAACGAAATCCAGAAAAACATCGTCTCCAAGGCGCTGCTGGCGGGCGGCGCGTCATCCAACGGCGCGGCGCTGGACGAGGACAGTGCGCTCATCGACAGCGCCGCCGCGCGCTTTGTGGCGCGCGACTACACATTCGAAC
>CAZWJF010000169.1:0-2767 GCA_964634325.1 uncultured Rhodoblastus sp. | reverse complement strand
GGCGGGCAGTTCGCAGTGCTCAGCGGCGCCAGCCTCAAATCGCTGGCGCGAGGCCTCAACCAGATAGGTCTGAAGCCGACCGGCGTCATTTCCATTCTCCAGTCGATCAAGTCCGCCGGCGCCCTGCAAGCCGAGATCGTTCTTCAGTAGGGGTAGTAGCGGTCAGACCGGCGCAAGGCCCACTTGGAAAAGTGGTTCGGCAAGCTGGAGCTTCGTGAATCTGTGCGGGTTCAACGTCCTTTTCCTTTCGCGCGCGCGGGCGCATTGCTTATCGCATTCGCCGCAATCCTGGCATGCGGCGCAGCGCAGGCGCGGTCCGGCAGAGCGGCTGCGCCGCACCCCACCCCTGGCGCGCCGCTGCAACTGGGCGCACCTCAGGCACAACAAGCGCAGTGGGGCGCGCCCGATTTGCGGCGCGGGTTGCATCCGCAGGGGCCGCTTGCGCTTTCCGACGGTCGCAAGAAAAAAAGTCGCGCACGCGCGCCCGCCTCGCGCCTCGCTCCCGAACCGGCGCCGCGCTCCGTCACGCAGCATGGCGATATCGACCACATGCCTGTGGGCGCCATCGTCGGCGAACCGGCGCAGGACGCCGGCGCGCTGGCGAAAAGCTATTGCGCGGCGATCGCCGCGCCATTGGCCGACGCACGCCAGAAATGGCAAGCGGCGCGCATGCGGGAGCTGGAGGCGGCGCTCGAAAAGCGCGTGCAGGAGCTGAACGGGCGGTTGGAGGAAATGCGCCGGCTGCTGGCTGCGCGCGATGAAGCCGCGAAGAAGGCCGAAGAAAACGTGATTGCGATTTACGCGAAAATGAAGCCAGAATCGGCGGCGGCGCAACTGTCCGCCATGGACGAAATGTCCGCAGCCGCGGTGCTCGCGCGACTCAATCCGCGCAACGCAAGCCTCATTCTCAATGAAATTGCGCCCGCCAAGGCGGCGCGGCTGACCAATGCGATGACGCTGCGCCGTCAGGCGGCGCCCGGCGAGAAGGGCGCATCGTGAAGAACATCGTTGCATTTGCGATGGCGCTTGCAATGGCCGGCTGCGCGGCGGACGTGCGCGATATCGGTCGCGCGCCGCACATGACGGCCGTGGGCACGGGGCTGAGCGCGCCCGCAACGCTGCCGCCGGGATTGGGCGAGAAGCCGCCGCACATCGGTCCCGTTCGTTCGTTGTGGGACGACGGCGCCGGCGATCTGTTCCGGGATGCGCGCGCTTCCAAGGTCGGCGATCTCATCACGGTGGTCATTTCGATCAACGACAAGGCGGTGTTCGGCAACACCTCCGAGCGGGTGCGCAATTCGCAGATCTCCAACAAGTTCGATGGTTCCGGCAACATGCCGTATCTCTCCGGCGCCGTCGACGGCACGGCGAACGCGACGGGCGGCACGAGCACGAAGGGGGACGGAAAGATCAACCGCTCGGAACAGATTCAGCTGTCCGTTGCGGCCATGGTGCGCGAAATTCTTCCGAACGGAAATCTGCTCATCAGCGGATCGCAGGAGCTGCGCGTCAATTTCGAACTGCGCGAACTGAATGTATCGGGCATCGTTCGCCCGCGCGACGTGAGCCGGGACAATACGATTTCCTATGACAAGATCGCCGAGGCGCGCATTTCCTATGGCGGGCGGGGTCGATTGTCGGAGGTGCAGCAGCCGGCATTGTTGCACCAGATATTCGATCTCGTGCGGCCGTTCTAGGAACGCGGAGAAAGGCGCGCATGAAGAATGTGGCGATCATTCTGGTTCTGACCTTGCTGGCCGGCGGCGCCGGTTTCGCGCATGGCGCCAAATTGTTCGAGCTTCTCGGTGCGGCGAAAGTGGAGCGTGCGGATAGCGGCCGCGAGGACGCCGCGCGCACGACAGCGGGGCCGGCGACACGAGACCTCAAGCCCATCGTCACCAATCTCGCCGCGCCGGCCGACGCCTGGGTGCGACTGGAGGCCACGCTCGTGTGCGATCCCTCGGCGCCGATCGACGAAAAGGGCATCAGCGAAATGTCCAACGATATCGTGGCCTATCTGCGCACCACCACGGCGCGGCAACTCGAGGGCGCCGGCGGCTTGCGGCGGCTTCGGGAGGAGCTGAGCGAACGCATGGCGTTGCGGTCGGGAAATCGGGTGCGCGAAGTGCTCATTCAAACACTGGTCGTCCAATGATGCGAACCGTTCTTTTCGGCGCCATGTACGCCGCCCTGGCGGGACCGGCCGTCGCGCAGGGGATCGACGTTGGCGCGCTCATGCCGCAGGGCGCGCCGGCGGCGGGGCGCATTGTGCAGATCGTCGCGGTTCTGACCGTCTTGTCGGTCGCGCCGTCGCTACTTGTCATGGCGACCTGTTTCACGCGGCTGGTCGTGGCCCTGTCGTTCCTGCGCTCCGGTCTTGGTTTGCAGACGACCCCGGCCAACCTCGTCGTCGTCAGCCTGGCCCTGTTCATGACCATGTTCGTCATGGCGCCGACCTTCGACAAGGCCTGGAACGACGGCGTAAAGCCTGCGATCGAGAACCAGATCGGCGAGCGGGAAGCCTTCGAAAGGATCGTAGAGCCATTCCGTACGTTCATGTCGCGCAACGTGCGGGAGAAGGACCTCAATCTGCTGGACGGCCTGGCGCATGACTCAATTCGTGCAAAGAACGGCGACAAGATCGACATGCGCATCCTCGTCCCGGCCTTCATGATGTCTGAACTCAGGCGCGGCTTCGAGATCGGGTTTCTCATCGCGCTGCCGTTTCTCGTCATCGATATGATCGTCGCCACACTGACCATGGCCA
>CAZWJF010000168.1:0-2775 GCA_964634325.1 uncultured Rhodoblastus sp. | reverse complement strand
GTGGGCTCGGAGATGTGTATAAGAGACAGGCAACTGGCCGACATGCTGCCCTTCGACCAGCACGTCGCCTTCCGTCGTTATTTCCGCTTCCAGCATCGCATTCTCTCTCAGGCGCCGTTTGAGCAGGCTCGTGCGGCGATCGACGAAACGCTGCGCCAGCCGCTCGTGCAGCGCGTCCGAAAGCCTGTCCTCTACCCGACGCGCCTCGCCCTGCCAATGCTCCGGCCGCTCCAGCCAGTCGCCGCGGTTGGCGATGAAGCTCCAGGCGCGCACCTGCGCGATGCGTTGCGAGAGCGCGTCGATATCGCCGTCGGTGCGGTCGACCTGCGCAATCTGACGCGCAAACCAGTCCTCCGCAATGCGCTGGCGACGCACGATGGAGAAGAAGATCTTGCTCACCAGTTCGGCATGGGCCGAAGGGGAGACTTTCCTGTAGTCGGGGATCTGGCAGGCTTCCCACAGGCGCGCGACGTCGGCCGGCGTCGCCGCCTGGCGCCGCACATCCGGATCGCGGGCGACCGATTCCAGCGCGAGCTGGTCCTCGGCCATCGGCGCGCGGGTCAGTCCTTCGATGCGCGGCGTGCGGTCGAGCGAACGCAACAGCGCCTCGGGCGAGGAAAAATCGAGGTCGGCGTTGCGCCATTGCAGAATGCGCAGCGGCTCGAACGCATGGTCCTCCAGCGCCTCGATCTCCTCCTCGGCCAGCGGCGGGCAGCGGCCGGTCGTGCCGAACGTTCCGTCCCTGAGGTTGCGGCCGGCGCGGCCGGCGATCTGGCCCATCTCGGCGAGCGTCAGTCGGCGGCGCATGCGCCCGTCGAACTTGGTGTCCGAGGCGAACGCGATGTGCTCCACGTCGAGATTGAGGCCCATGCCGATGGCGTCCGTGGCCACGATGTAGTCGACGTCGCCGGCCTGATACATGTCGATCTGCGCGTTGCGGGTGCGCGGGCTCAGCGCGCCCAGCACCACCGCCGCTCCGCCGCGCTGGCGACGGATCCATTCGGCGATGGCGTAGACCTCCTCGGCCGAGAAGGCGACGATGGCCGAACGCGGCGGCAGGCGGGAAATCTTGCGGTCGCCGGCGAAGGTGAGCTTGGACAGGCGCGGGCGCTGCATGATCGGCGCGCCGGGCAGCAGCGCCTTCACCAGCGGCGCCGCAACGCCCGAGCCGATCAGCAGCGTCTCCTCGCGGCCGCGCCGCTCCAGCAGGCGGTTGGTGAAGACATGGCCGCGGTCGAGGTCGGCGGCGAGCTGGATTTCGTCCACGGCCACGAACGCCAGGTCGAGGTCGCGCGGCATCGCCTCCACGGTCGCCACCCAGTAGCGCGGGTTCGGCGGCTTGATCTTCTCCTCGCCGGTCACGAGCGCGACCTGATCGGCGCCGACCCGCGCGGCGACCTTCTGGTAAACTTCGCGGGCGAGCAGGCGCAGCGGCAGGCCGATCATGCCGGAGCCATGGCCAAGCATCCGCTCGATGGCGAAATGGGTCTTGCCGGTGTTGGTCGGCCCCAGAATCGCCGCGGTCCCGCGAGTTTTCGGCGCGGCGGCGTCGCGCGGGACGGCGGCGCGCGGTTCGGTGAAATCGTAGTTCACGCCGCGCCTCCCCGGCCCGCGCCTGTCGCATTTCGGAGCGCGGCCGGCGCGGCGCGTTCAGCTTTCGAACGGGAGGGGAACAAACTGCGGCCGAATCGGCGATGGGCCGCGAATCCCATTTTGTTCACGACAGCATATCGGGGGTCGGGCGCCCGGACGCCCCATGTATTGTGAATCCGGGCGATTGCGGGCGATTCGCAGTTCCCAGGTTTTCCACAGCCGGACGGACTCCGGGCGGCGTTTTTGTCAAGCGGCTGGAGCGTGAAAATCGGCTGGGCCACGCGCGTTAACTTCCGGATCGAAACTCGAACAAAGGCCGCACGAATCAGTTTTCGCGGAATTTTCCCTGCCTGTTCCCGCCACATATGGGCGCCTGCGCGGCGCGTGACCACAAGAGGCCGGGACAAAAATGTCGCGCGATAACGAGACGGGCGGACCGACGTTAACGAACCGGCGCCGGAACGAGGCGGTCAGCGCTGGGCGGATTGGCCCGACAGCGAGAATTCGGCCGCCTTGATCACCAGCGTGCCGGTCATGGTGCCGATGGAGATGTAGTAGGGCGCGACGATCCGGGCGCTCTCGATCGGGGCGAGCCACACCTCCATATTGCGGTTCTCGGCCATGAATTTCGTCGATTTCGAATCCAGCTTGTAGCCCGCCACCGGCGTGTAGCGCGCCGTGCAGACCGAAACGGGGCCGGAATAACCCTTGCCCTGCACGGTTTTCGTGCCGGCGTAGGCGAGCGTGACGTTGAACCGGACCAGCCCGTCGTAGACCGGAATGGTGCGGTTGCAGGCGCTCGGGCCGACCAGCGGCTGGCCGTTCGGCACCGTCATGATGAGCGCGCTCACCGGATCGACCACCGCGCTCTTGTGCGCGTCGGTCACCGGCACGCGCCCGTCCATGTCGAGGAAGGGCGGGGAAATGTCGACCGCGCGGACGGCGCCGGCGTTCAGCCCCATGCGCACGGTGCGGGTCTCGCTGGCGTTGGCGGTGGTGTTGGCGTAGCCGACCGGCAGCACGCTGGCGTTGGCGATGGCGCCGGATGCGGTGGCCGCGCCCCTGGTCTTGGCGACCATGGCGGCCAGCCCCGTCAACTTGACGCTGAGGTCGATCTTGTAGGCGCCGGGGTCGAGATTGGCGGCGGCGTAGGCGTTGCCGATGGTCAGGCCCATCAGGCTC
>CAZWJF010000167.1:0-2786 GCA_964634325.1 uncultured Rhodoblastus sp. | reverse complement strand
GGATGAGCCAGCGCCCGTCGCCGCAACGATACGAGGCGCCGAGCGCGTTGGCGGACTTTTCGCGTGGCGGGCGCGGATGGAATTTCGCGCCGCACAGCGCGGCCTGCGCCTGAAATCCGTTGGCCCAAAGGCCGTTCGCCAGCAGCGACGTCGTCACCAGCGCGCCCTCGCCCGTCATCAGACGGCGATAGAGCGCCATCAGCACGCCCGACAGAACGGCAAGCGAGGTCGGATGGTCGCCCATGCCGCCGACCGAGCGCGCAGGCGGCGCGGCGCCGTCGGAGACCACCGTGCCCATCAGCCCGGAGCGCGCCCACCAAGCGGTTGTGTCGAATGCGGGCTTTTCGGCCTCCGCGCCCCGCTCGCCGTAGCCGGTGAAGGACGCGTAGACGAGGCGCGGATTCATCGGCGCGATCGTGTCGTAGTCGAAGCCGAGCTTGCGGCGCACGGGCGCCGGATAGTTGGTGATGAACACATCCGCGCCGACCACCAGCCGTCGCAGGATGGCGCGGCCGGCCTCGCCGGCGAGATCGAGCGCGAGACTGCGCTTGTTGCGCGAATCCATGATCCACGGATAGTTCGCGTCGGATTCGATCTGGCCGGACGCCAGCCAGGTCTGGCGGAACGCGTCGCCGCTCGGCGGCTCGATCTTGATCACGTCGGCGCCGAAATCGGAAAGGATGGTGGCGGCGGCCGGCGCGGCGATGAAGCTCGCGCAATCGATCACCCGCAATCCGTCGAAGATGCGTTTCATGCGCCCTCGTTGTGGCAGGGCGCGCCTTCGGCGTCGCCGGCGTTTCGTCCCGCGCGCAGTCTAGGCGGCAAACATCACGGCCGCAAAGACTCAGGACGAGAGCCACGCCTTCATGCGCGCGATGGCTTCGAGAATGTCGGCCTCGGGGCCTGCATAGGACAGGCGCAGCGTTCGATGACCGCGTTCGCGGTCAAAATCGAGGCCCGGCGTCGCCGCCACGCCCGCCTCGTGCAGCATGCGTTTGCAGAAATCGAGCGAATCGTTCGTCAGCCGCCCGATGTCGGCGTAGATGTAGAAGGCGCCGTCGGGCGCGACGAAATCGCCCAGCCCCATCATCGGCAGCGCGGACATCAATGCGGCGCGGTTGCGCGCATAGCCGGCCTTCACCGTCTCCAGTTCCGCGCGCGCGTCGAACGCCGCCTCGGCCGCCACCTGGCTGAGGTAGGGCGTCGAGATGGCCAGGGACTGCGCCAGCCGTTCGACCGGGCGCGCAAAGCGCTCCGGCAGGATCAGCCAGCCCACGCGCCAGCCGGTCATGCAGTAGTATTTCGAAAAGGAGTTGACGACGACCGCCTCGTCGGAAAACTGCAGCGCGGTCGCGGCCGGCCGTTCATAGGTGAGGCCGTGATAGATTTCGTCCGACACGAAAGCGATTCCGAGCCGCTCGCACAGTGCGCAGACATCGCGCAGATTCTGGGGCGTCATCATCGCGCCGGTGGGATTGGCGGGGCTCATCAGCAGCACGCCCTTGAGCGGCGCCTGCGCGTGCGCGCTCGCGATCATGTCCGGCGTGACGACGTGGCCGCTGGCGGCGGAGGTTTCGAGCGCCACGCACTCGCAGCCGAGCGCCTCCAGAATGTTGCGGTAGGCCGGGTAGCCCGGCGCCGCGATGGCGACGCGGTCGCCGTGGTCGAACAGCGCCAGAAAGCTCAGGATGAAGCCGCCCGACGAGCCGGTCGTGACCGCCACGCGGCTTGCGGGAATGCAAACCCCGTATTGCTCGCCATAGTGGCGGGCGATTCGTTCGCGCAGCGACGTCAGGCCGAGCGCATCCGTATAGCCGATGCGCCCGCCCTCCAGCGCGCGGCGGGCGGCGGCGCGCACGAGCGCCGGCGGCGGCGCGCCGGGCTCGCCCACCTCCAGCCGCATGATGGAGCGCCCGCCCGCCGCCAGCGCGCTCGCCTCGCGCAGAACGTCCATCGCCATGAAGGGGGCGACGGCCGAGCGCCGGGCGGCGGCGAAGCGGTGGGCGCGATGCGCGGAACGATCCTGGTCCATGCCGCCTCATATCAGGCCGCGCGGCCGGACGGCAGGCCCCAATGCGGCCGTTTTGGCGCCGCAGGACATGCGCTGTATAGGGAGCGTCAATGGTCGCCCCCTATTCTGCCGTTCGCCCAGTTTCAGCGGCCGCGCCGCACGTTCAGCGGCCGCGCCGCATTCGGAGACATTGCATGACGTTCCGCATTCTCGGCCGCCTCGCGCTCGCCGCCTGTCTCGCCGCGCCCGCCCCGCTCGCCGCGCAGGAAATTTCGCCGAAGCAGAAGACCGAGATCGAGGGGATCGTGAAGGATTACCTTCTCGCCCATCCCGAAGTGCTGCGCGATGCGCTGATCGAGCTGCAGAAGCGCGAGAAGGCCGAGGAGACGGCCGAGCGCGCCAAGGTGCTGGACACGCAGAAGGCGGCGATCTTCGACTCGAAATATCAGACGGTCGTCGGCAATCCCAAAGGGTCGATCACGCTCGTCGAGTTTTTCGACTACAACTGCGGCTATTGCCGCCGCGCGCTCGGCGACCTGTCGAAACTGGTGAAGGATTTCCCGGACCTGCGCGTGGTCTTGAAGGAATTTCCGGTGCTGGGTCAGCCCTCGCTCGAAGCCGCGATGGTGGCGAGCGCGTTGCGCAATCAGGTCTCGGGAGAAAAATACTGGGACTTCCACCAGAAGCTGTTCGCCCTGCGCGGACAGATCGGCAAGACGCAGGCGATGGCGGCCGCGCGCGACCTGGGCGCAGACATGGACCGGCTGGACAAGGA
>CAZWJF010000166.1:1256-2787 GCA_964634325.1 uncultured Rhodoblastus sp. | reverse complement strand
CGGCCTCCCTGGCCGAAAACCTTTCCCTCGCCCTTCGCGGACCGGCCGCCGCCGCGCGTGGACGGCGCGCGCCTGCGCGTGACCTTCGTCGGCCATGCGAGCTTTCTGGTGCAGACGCACGGCGTCAATCTGCTGATCGACCCCGTGTGGTCGGACCGCGCGAGCCCCTTCCGCTTCGCCGGCCCCAAACGGGTGAACGCGCCGGGGGTCGCGCTCGACGACCTGCCCTCGCTCGACGCGATTCTGGTCAGCCACAACCATTACGACCACATGGACGCCGATACGCTCAAGCGCCTCGCGGTCGCCCGCCCCTGTCCGGTGCTGACGCCGCTGGGCAACGACACGATCCTGCGGGCGATCGATCCGCGCATCGCCGCGCAGGCCCACGACTGGGGCGCGCGCGCCGATGTCGGGGCGCTGCGCGTGCATTTCGAACCCGCGCTGCACTGGTCGGCGCGCGGTCTGAACGACCGGCGCATGGCGCTGTGGTGCGCCTTCGTGATCGAGACGCCGAGCGCGAAAATCTATCACATCGCCGACACCGCCTTCGGCGACGGCGCGGTCTTCGAGGCGCTGCGCGAGAAGCACGGCGCCGTCGACCTCGTGCATCTGCCGATCGGCGCCTACGCGCCGCGCTGGTTCATGCGCGCCCAGCATGTCGATCCGGACGAATCGGTCGCCATTTTCCGCCTCGTCGGCGCGCGCCGGGCGATCGGCCACCACTGGGGCACGTTCCGCCTGACCGACGAGCCGATCATGGAGCCGGCGGAGAAGCTCGGCCGCGCGCTCGCGCGCGAAAGCGTCGCGCCAGAGCGCTTTCGCGCCGCCCGCCCGGGCGAGGCCTTCGAGGCGGCGTGATTCGCCCGGTCCGCCCCGGCGCTTTTGACCGGCCATGCGGCTTCGAGCACGGTGGAAACGGGCGTCGCGCGAGCAGGAATGATATTCACCTCAGTACAAAAATGAGGACCGGATAATGATGCAGAACGATACGGAAATTGTCCGCAAACGCGGCCGGCCGCGCCAGTTCGACGAGGCGGCGGCGCTCGACAGGGTGCGCGACGTGTTCATCGAAAAGGGCTTCGCGGAGGCGTCGCTCGACGACCTGTCGGCGGCGACCGGCCTGAACCGCCCGAGCATCTACGGCGCGTTCGGCGACAAGGAGCGGCTGTACCTGACCGCCTTGGCGCGTGAAGGCGCCCGGGCCCTCGCCGCCTTGCGCGCCGCGCTCGCCGCGCCCGGCCCCATCGAGGAGCGGCTGTCGGAGAGTTTCGCGCGCGCCATCGCTGACTATTGCGCGCCGCCCAACCACCCCGGCTGCATGATCGTGGGCACGGCCGCGGCCGCCGCCCTGACCCATCCCGCGATCGCCGAGGCCGCGCGCCGGCTCCGGCGCGAGACGGAGGATGCGCTGGAAACGGCCTTTGCCCGCTGCGTGGCCAACCGCGAACTGCCCGCCGACCCCGCGCCCGCGGTGCGCGCGCGGCTTGCGGTCGCGATGCTCGATACGCTGGCGGTGCGGGCGCGGTTGGGC
>CAZWJF010000166.1:0-1246 GCA_964634325.1 uncultured Rhodoblastus sp. | reverse complement strand
GTTGGGCGATGCGCCGGGCGAACTCGGCGATCTGGCGCAGGATTCGCTGGCGCTCATCTGCCGGATTTGAGCCCCGCCGACCGCAGCGCCGCGTCGACATCGGCCGGCGTGGCCGCGAAGGCGTCGAACCCCGCGCCCGCCACTTCCGCCGGCGCGCCGTAGCCCCAGCGCGCGCACACCGACCGCAACCCGTTGGCCCGCGCCGCGCGCGCGTCGAACACGCGATCGCCGACCATGATCGCGCCCGCAGCCTCCGCGCCCTCGCGCGCCAGAATATGCGCGAGGAGATCGTCCTTGTTGGACAGGCCGCCGTCCGCCTGCGCCCCGTAGACGCGCCGGAAGAACCGCGCGATACCGAAATGGTCGACGATCCGCTGCGCGAACGCCTCGACCTTGGATGTCGCGACATACAGGCTCACGCCGTCCTGCCGCAGGCGCGCGAGCATGTCCGGCACGCCTTCGTAGAGAACGTTCTCGAACAGGCCGATCGTTCCGTAGCGCTCGCGATAGAAGCGCACCGCCGCCTGCGCCCGCGCGGGGCCGACGAGCGTCGCCATCGAATCCTGCATCGGCGGCCCGATGGCCCAGGTGAGGGCCTCGACCGGCGGCGGCTCGACGCCGAGCCGCTCGAGCGCATGGCGCATCGACAGGCAGATGCCGGTCTTGGGATCGCTCAGCGTGCCGTCGAGGTCGAACAGAACCGCGCGCGGCGTCACTTGATGAAGACGTAGATGTCGAGCGCGAGCGCCGTATCGTCGGCGCCCTTCGGTTCGTTGAGATATTCCTCGACGAACACGTTGCGCGCCTCCAGCCCCTTCTCGTCGAGATAGGCGGTGATCGCTTCGTAGGTCGAATCGATGTCGTCGTAGGCGCCGCGATGTTGGAATTTCAGCGCCTTGCCGCCGGGATTGGTTCCAATTTTCGCATCCGGCGGCAGGTCGACCGCGCCCGTCGGCGCGGCCTCGATGGGAATCATCGCCTCGAACTTGAACCCGTTGTCGTCCGTCTCGACGAAAGCGGCGATCGGCCGACCGACTTCCTTCAGCCCCGCCTTGAGCGCGGCGGCGCGGGCGCGCGCGATCGCCTCGGCGATCTTCTTGAAACCGTCGTCCCAGTTGGAGGCGCCGCGAACGATCAGCGCCGGTCGCGCCGGCACCTCGATCGGCTGGGAGCCGGACGCCTCGCCGGACGGGGCCTCGGCCGGCCTGGCGGCGCCGGGCGCGGGCATGGCGGGCGTCGACGGCTG
>CAZWJF010000165.1:0-2802 GCA_964634325.1 uncultured Rhodoblastus sp. | reverse complement strand
GGACGGGCTGATGGCCATCCCGCCGATCCTGCTCGCCATCGCGCTCGTCTCGCTGTCGCGGGCGGGGCTGGTCGCGGTCATCATCGCCATCGCCGTTCCAGACATTCCGCGCGTGGTGCGGCTGGTGCGCGCGGTCGTTCTGTCGATCCGCGAAGAGCCTTATGTGGAAGCCGCGATCACCGCAGGCACGCCGACGCCGACGCTGCTCGTGCGCCACATTCTGCCCAACTGCATCGCCCCGCTGATCGTGCAGGCGACGTTTGTCTGCGCCTCCGCGATCCTGGTGGAGTCCATTCTCTCGTTCCTCGGCGTCGGCCTGCCGCCGGAGGAGCCGAGCTGGGGCAACATCATGGCCGCCGGCCGGCAGTATTTCCGCATCTTTCCGCACAACATCCTGTTCCCCGGCATCTTCATCGCCGCGACCGTCCTGTGCGTGAACGTGCTGGGCGACGCGCTGCGCGACCGGCTCGATCCCAAATTGCGCAAGAGGGTGTGATGGCGGACGTTCTGGCTGTCGACCGTCTGACCGTCGCGCTGCCGCCCGGCTCCGACCGCGACCACGCGGTGGAGGACGTGTCGCTGAAAGTCGGCGCGGGTGAAATCGTCTGCGTCGTGGGGGAGTCGGGTTCGGGCAAATCCGTCACCGCCTTCACGGTCATGGGACTGCTGCCGCGCGAGGTGAAGCCGGTCGGCGGCTCGATCCTGCTGGAAGGGGAGGAATTGCTATCCGCCACGCCGCGGCGCATGCGCGAACTGCGCGGCGCGCGCATGGCCATGATCTTTCAGGAGCCGATGACCGCGCTCAACCCGGTCAAGACCATCGGCGACCAGATCGAGGAAACGCTCACCGTCCATACGAACATGTCGAGCGCGGAGCGGCGCGCGCGCGCGCTCGAAACGGTGGAGGCCGTGCATCTGCCGGACCCGCAGCGCATTCTCAACGCCTACCCGCACCAGCTTTCGGGCGGCCAGCGCCAGCGCGCGATGATCGCCGGCGCGCTCGTACTGGACCCCGCGCTGCTGATCGCCGACGAACCCACCACCGCGCTCGACGTGACGACGCAGGCGCAGATCCTGAAACTCGTCGCCGAACTGCGCGCGCGGCGCGGCACGGGCGTCCTGTTCATCACGCACGATTTCGGCGTGGTTGCGGAAATCGCGCACCGCGTCGTGGTCATGCAGAAGGGCCGCGTGGTCGAACAGGGGCCGGCCGACGATGTGCTCAACCGCCCGCAGCATTCCTATACGCAGATGCTGATCGGCGCCGTGCCCTCGCTCACGCCGCCGGCGCGCGCGCCGCTCGACGCGTCGCCCGTGGTCCTGCAAACGAAAAACCTCTGCAAGACCTACGCATCCGGCGGGCTGTTCCAGAAGAAGCACGTGACGCGCGCGGCGCAGAACGTGACGATCGATGTGCGGCGCGGCGAGACGGTCGGCATCGTCGGCGAATCCGGCTCGGGCAAGTCGACGGTGGCGCGCTGCGTGGCGCGGCTGATCGATCCCACGTCCGGCGAAATCGCCATCGACGGCGTCGATTACGCCAAGGCGTCCGAGCGCGTGCTGCGTCCGCAGCGCAAGCGCATGCAGATCGTCTTTCAGGATCCCTACCGCTCGCTCAACCCGCGCCGCACCGTCGCCAGGAGCCTCATCGAGGCGCCGGTGAATTTCGGCATGGGCGAACAGGCGGCGCTGTCGCGCGCGCGCGACCTGCTGGCGCTCGTCGGCCTGTCGCCGTCCGCGCTCGATCGCTACCCGCACCAGTTTTCAGGCGGGCAACGCCAGCGCATCTGCATCGCGCGCGCGCTGATGGTGGAGCCCGAAGTGCTGATCGCGGACGAGGCGGTCTCGGCGCTCGACGTGTCGGTGCAGGCGCAGGTGCTGAAACTGCTGGACGACGTGCGCGCGCGGTTTCATCTGGCGCTGCTGTTCATCACCCACGATCTGCGCGTGGCCGCGCAAATCTGCGACCGGATCGTGGTGATGCAGAAGGGCGTGGTGGTGGAACAGGGACGCACGGCGGAGATTTTCGCCAATCCGCAGCACGCCTACACGCAGGCGCTGTTCGCCGCCGCGCCGGGGCGCGGCATGGCGGCGGCGCGGTAGGGTCAGTCCGTCAGCACGATCTTCGGATCGTTGCAGAGATTGACGTCGGCCTCGTCGCCGGCGTCCTCGAACTTCCAGCGCGCGACATACTCGCAGCCCTTGGCGCCTTTGAGCGCCACTCTGGCCTTCTTGCCGGCCGGCAGGGGTTTGGACAATTTCGCGACCGTCCTGCCGTTCTCGCCCGCCGCGACGATCTCGAACCCGGTCAACGCGGCCTGGCGCTGGTTGGAGATTTCGATCGTCGCCGGCGGTTTCGCGGATCTGGGCTTGGGCGCGGCCGCCGCCGGCGCGACGGCCAGAACGGCGAAAGCCGCCGCGCCGCCAATGATGCTCCGAAACATGGTCTTTCCCTTCGTCGGACGCGAGACTAGACCCTCCCGCGCCATCCGCAAACCCACACAGACGCGGCACATTGACAGGCCCGCGCCGCTCCCGCAAACCTCCGCCGGTCCATTCAACGAGCGAGATCCATGTCCGACGCCAGCCTCCAGCGCATCATCGAAGCGGCCTTCGAGGACCGCGCCAATATTGGCCCGGCCACGCACGGCGACGTGCGCGACGCGGTCAACGCCGCGCTCGACCAGCTCGATTCCGGCAGGGCGCGGGTGGCGACGCGCGATCCCGCGAAAAGCGGCAGGGACGCCTGGACGGTTCACCAATGGCTGAAGAAAGCGGTGCTGCTCTCCTTCCGCCTCAACG
>CAZWJF010000164.1:0-2802 GCA_964634325.1 uncultured Rhodoblastus sp. | reverse complement strand
GTGCTCGCGCATTCGACCTCGCTGCTTCGCGAAGTCGATGTCTATCTCGCCGCCGGCCAGGCGTGGATGAGCGTCGAGCAGATCGGCGCCGTCGCCGCCTACCGCCAGGCCATGGCGGCGATGCCGCAGGCGAGCGTGTCCTACGGCCATGTGCCCTGGCCGGTCTGGCCGGCGAGTGTGCCGCCACCTCCTGGCATCGTCCTGCCCGCGCCCGTGAACGAGGGCTGACGCGCCATGTCGATCCGCCCCTTCTACCTGCCGGGCGAAGGCGCCGCGCCCGCCATCGTCGAAATCAGCGCGCAGGTGATCGGCACGAGCGCCGACACGCTCGTCGTCGCCACGGGGGCGCTGTCGCTGACGACGCAAGGCAATCGGCAGTGGACGCCGGCGGCGACGCGCCTGCGCATCGCCTCGCGCAGCGAAGGCGCGGCGTGGATGGACGGCGTCGTCACGTCCTACGACGCCGTCACCGGCGCGCTCGTCGTCGCAGTCGACGCGACCGGCGACGCCCTCGGCGGAACGTTCGGCGACTGGTCGATCACGCTGACCGGAGAGCCCGGCGCGGCGACGAACCTCGCCTCGATTCCGACGACGGTCGCCGGCACGGACACGACGCAGCCTGTGCATTCCGCCGGCGTCGCAGCGGCGATCGACGCACAGGTGCCGCAGATGCTCGAGGAGCGGCGGCACCCGCTCGATATGGAGTGGGCGGTCATTCATCGCTCTTCGCGCCTGTCGTCATGGCTGTGCGGCGTGATCTGGCGCGCCGAGACCGATGAACTCTATCGTGTCGAGATCGTCGGCGCAGGCCACACGATGGAGGAGGGCGCGCGACTGGAGTTGCGGATCTCCGGCGACGGCGGCACGACATGGGGGCCCGGCATCCATCTCTGGGCGTCGGACACAGACACCTATATCCGTGCGGGGTCTATCGACAAGATGGACGGCACCCGGATTGGCGGGATCGTCACGATCGGGCCGGACGGGTTTCGCAAGCAATTCTTCTTCTGGACCGACGACTGGTTCGCCACCGTTCACATGGAGGACCGCACGGCGCAGATGAGCCTGCCGCAGCATTTCGTCTACGACCGCCCGCAGCGCCTGCCGGCGGTTGCGGGCGGGCACGACACGCAGGGCTTCTTCTGGTCGTCCTATGGATGGGACGGCTCGGTCAAGGCGATCGGCACCGCCAACAACGGGCTGACGCTCTTCGACTGGACCGTCAAGACGAATGCCGGTCTGCCCGGCGGCGCGAGCGCACAGGAAGCCAGCTTCGCGCAGACGCCCGAGGGCTGGGTCTGCGCTGTGCGGTTGTCGAATGCCGGCGAATGCCATGTCACGACGGCCCCGCTCGATATGTCGGCATGGTCGGCATGGCAAACCACGGGCATCCGGCTCGGGTCGAACCCGATCATGCTGATCCCCGAGGGCGATCGGTTGCACTTCTATGCCAATTATCGCGCCGGCTTCGCCGGCTCGGAACGGCCCAACTCGATCGTGCATTGGGACGTGCCGTCGTCGCTCGCCTTCTCGGCGCCGGCGACGATCGCAGCGCAGCCGCACAGCATCGCGGTGACCCTCCCCACCCGAGCGACGGGATACGGGCAGTGGACGCGCATGACCGGCGGATCGGGCGACAGCGACGGCGACTATGTCATCGCGCTGAAAGCCGGCGAGTCGTCGTCGACCTCATTCGGCGATGGCGCGATGCTGGTCATCGGGCGACAACGCGCGGCGGCGCGCTTCGACGACGGTTTCGTTCCAGAACAAATTCTCGAAGACCCGACCTTCAGGCACGCGCCGCGCGGCACGGAATTCATCGGGGTCACCACCGATCAGGGCTTGCTCGGCCGCATGCGCGGCACGCCGTCAGGCGCGACCATGGATGTGCGGCGCGTGCCTATCCCGGAACACGTGCGTGCATGCATGCCATTCAACACCGATTTCGGCGTCGAAATCGATGTCACGGCGGGTTCAGACTACGCGGGCATCGCTTGGCGCTGGCGCGGAGACGACGCGCGCACCATGGCGCGCAAATCGGAAGATCGGCAAGATATCTACTTCACGCTTTATGGCTGGGGTCCATTCCCGCTTCTGCTGCGCGGCGCCGTCGTCGTCGACGACACGGTCATTGCCGCTCAAAGCATGGGCTGGTCGCAATTCTCCGCGCCGAAAATGATTGATGGTCTCGGCGCGTGGACGACGACAACGAGGATCACGACGGCTCGCCTCGTCGACAAGGGGCTCGACCCCGAGAAGATCAATCTCGCCTACGTCGGCCTCGATTGCTACACGAACACATCCCCGTGGCTCCTGCGCCTAGCTGGAGCTTTCGTGCATCTCGGCTTGCCGACAGGCGATCCGGTCCCCCCTCCCCCCCATGTTAGCGAGGCCGCGGTCGCACGCTATTGCCGCGTTTTCGGGGAGGGAACATCAAAGGCCTGCGGGCAAGGCGTCGCTCGGTCGACGACGGCGATCTGGCAATCTCTGGCCTACCCGAAGATGGCCGTAGAGCCGACGATCGCGCTGTCGGCGCCCGGCGATTTCATGCTGCGCGCCGGCACGGACCTCACACCCTCGGCCATGGCGCCCGCATCGATCACGAAGCAGAGCGCACGGCTGGTCTGGACGGTGGCTGGGGCCACAACGGGCGATGGCTATTTCGTCGAGACGGCGAGCGGCGCGCCCGCGACCGCCTTCCTGCGCGCTGATACGGGTGACTGACATGCTGGCCCGCCTCGCCACGCGCGCCGGGACGATCCGCGGCGTGCTCGCGGTGTGCGCCGGCCTCGTGCTCGTGTC
>CAZWJF010000163.1:0-2810 GCA_964634325.1 uncultured Rhodoblastus sp. | reverse complement strand
CAATGATGGCGCTGTCGCCGTCGAGCCGGATATGCGCGCCGAACCGCGACAGTTCCGACACGTGCATGAAGCGGTTCTCGAAAATCGTCTCGGTGATTCGCGACGTTCCCTCCGCGCGCGTGACCAGCGCCATGAGCTGGGCCTGCAGGTCCGTCGGGAAACCGGGGAACGGCGCGGTGGTCACGTCCACCGGCGCGATGCCGGCGCCGTTGCGATAGACGCGCAGGCCCTCGTTGGTCTCGGTGACGCTGGCGCCCGTCTGGCGGACGGTTTCGAGCGCGGCCTCCAGCAGGTCCGCGCGCGCGCCCTGCAACAGAACGTCGCCGCCGGTCATGGCGACCGCCATGGCGTAGGTGCCGGTCTCGATGCGATCGGGCAGCACCGCGTGGCGCGCCCCGCCGAGGCGCGGCACGCCATCGATCTCGATCACCGACGTTCCCGCGCCGCGAATGCGCGCCCCCATCTTGCCGAGGCATTCGGCGAGGTCGACGATCTCGGGCTCGCGCGCGGCGTTGTGAATGACGGTGGTTCCGTTGGCGAGGCTCGCGGCCATCAAGGCGGTGTGGGTGCCGCCGACCGTGACCTTGGGAAAGGCGATCTCCGCCCCCTTGAGGCCCTTGGGCGCCCTGGCGACGGCATAGCCGTTCTCGATGTCGATCTGCGCGCCCAGCCGCTCCATGGCCATGATGAGCAGGTCGACCGGCCGCGTGCCGATGGCGCAGCCGCCGGGCAGCGACACTTTCGCCACCCCCATGCGCGCCACGAGCGGCGCGAGCACCCAGAAGGAGGCGCGCATGCGCGACACGAGGTCGTAGGGCGCGGTCGTGTCGACGATCTGGCGGGCGGCCAGGTGGACGGTCTGGCCGGTTTCGAGCGAATCGCCCGCGCGCTTGCCCTCGATCGTGTAGTCGACGCCGTGGTTGCCGAGAATGCGCACGAGCAGCGACACATCGGCCAGCCGCGGCAGGTTTTCGAGCGTGAGCGTGCCGTCGGTCAGCAACGAGGCGATCATGAGCGGCAGGGCCGCGTTCTTGGCGCCGGAAATCGGGATGATCCCGTTCAGCCGGTTTCCGCCGACAATGCGAATGCGATCCATCCGTTCCCGCCTCAGCAATAAAGAGTGGGGCCAAGAGCCCGGCCAATGTGGCGCAAAAGCGGCGCGCCTACGCCTTTTCGCCGTTTTCGCCTTCCCTTCCGGGCTTGCGGTCCGCCGCATCGTCCGGAACATGGGCCGCCTTGCGTCGCCGCAGATTGGCCCGCAGCGCGTCCGACAGCCGCTTTTCGCGGCTGGGCCGGGTCTCGCCCGACCGGCCTGCGGGGCGGGAATTGTCCGTCGCCACAGTCGACCCCCGAAACATGCAAACGATCTGGCGTCTGTTTAGCAGGCGCACTTGCGCTGGCAAGGCCGGCTGTGGCAAAAGCCGCACGTCCGCCGCCCGCTCCCGCGCGCGCGGAAACGCTGCGGTAGCTCAGTGGTAGAGCACTCCCTTGGTAAGGGAGAGGTCGAGAGTTCAATCCTCTCTCGCAGCACCAGCAACGCCGTTGGATGTGTTCGGGAAACGCGCCTGAAGGCGGGGCGGATCGCCCGTGCGCTACGCCCTGCGTCCCCTCATTCCCGCGCTGATGGCGGCGAGGTCGGCGGGCTGGAGGCGCAGGCCGGCGATCGCCAGCACGATGCCGTTCTCGATCGCCACGCAGCGCAGTTCGCGGTCCACGAAGGCGCGGATCGCTTCCGTCAGCGGCTTGCGCAGCTTCAGCGTTTCGCCCTCCGCCGGATCGGCCAGCGCCTTTTCGAGCTGCTTGCGCAGACGGTCAGGCGCCCGGCCCTCCTCCGTCAGGCGCGCGAGAACGGGTTCGAGCTCGTCGGTCGGCCGGGCGCGACGGCGCAAGGCGGGAAAGAAGTCCTCCAGCGCGTCGCGCCGGCGCAGGTCGAGGTCGCGGACGAGGAAGGCGGACAGGCGGCGGGCCTCGGCGCGGCTCATGGTCTGCGCATCCACGATCCTCCGCAGCGCGCCGCACAGCGCGCGACGCCGGTCGTTGTCGGCCAGAAAGAATTCGAGCGGACGGTCTATGAGATCGGCGCGTTCGGGCGCGACGGCTAGAAGGGCGCCGGCGACAGGCGCGCGCGACGCGTGGCCGAGCGCGTCAGGCAGGCCCATGACAGTCGCCTGCGCCCGCTCCGCAGCCGCAGCCTGTTGCGTTCGCGGCCGCCGCATCCTTGCCGAAGGCCCACCGCAGCATTCTGTCGAGCGCGGCCTGCGCGGGATCCTTCGTGCGTTCGACCGCGCCCATCAGCGCCAGCCAGTCGTCGTCGCCGGCGGTCGCCGCAAAACGCCGCACGGCGTTGGCCACGTATTCGCCGGGCGTTTCGTCGAACGCCGCGCCGAGCCGCGCGACCTCGGCGGACAGAGCCGCATCTCCCAGCGCCTGCAACGCGCGCGCGGCGTCGGTTTCGTCTTCGAGACGGGCGAGCAGAGCGCCAAGCTGCATGATGGACCTCTTACTGAAGCGCGTTGGCCTCGACGGCCTCCATGTCGACGCCCGCGATCGTCGCGCGGCCGGCGAGAATGGAAATGTATTGTCGGATGGCCGTGCGGCGCACCTTTTCGTTCAACCATTCCGCGATGCGCGGCGCCGCCATTTCGAACGGCAGTTCCCGGCCCTCGATGCGCCGGTCCACCCACACGACGTGGAAGCCGTAGCGCGTTTCGAACGGCGCAGGCGCGACCTCGCCCAGGGGCGCGGCGGCAAGCGCGCGCTCGAACTCCGGCACGGTCTGGCCCTTGCTGATCTGCCCAAGCGCCCCGCCC
>CAZWJF010000162.1:0-2820 GCA_964634325.1 uncultured Rhodoblastus sp. | reverse complement strand
CCGCCGCCATCTCATGCCGCGCGACATGATGGAGAACGAACGTTCGACCGCCATCAATCCGGGCGAGGCCGTCGAAGAGAAAATCTCGCTGTCCGACCGCTTCGGGTTGTGGCTCGGCTTCCATAAATGCAGTCAGGACGAATATCTGGCGATGGTGTTCGGCTATTGCGACCACTTCGGCCTGAAGGCCAAGCGCGACCGGATCGAGGCCGAGGCGCTCGAATGGGCGACGACGCGCGGCGCGCGCTCCGGGCGAACGGCGTGGCAGTTCGTGCAGGATCTCGCCGGCCGGCTCGGAACCAAACTGCGCTGACCGCGCGCCAGATCAAGGCGGCGATGCGCGGGCGCGCGCATCATTATCCTATGAAAAGGCCCATTCCGTCCGCCGTCGTCCTCTTGTGCGCGTTGTGCGCGCCGCATGCGATGGCCTCCGGGCCCGTCGCCATGACCATCGCCGGCTGCGTGGTCGACGGCGACTTCGTCAGCGACAGGGGGCATGTCATCAACGTGCGATCGGCGCGCTCGCAGGCGCCGTTCGCGCTCGCGCGCTACGAGGGCCGACGGATCGAGGCTGCGGGCGATCTGCTGCCGAGCGACCGGTTCTACATCCACGCGCCGCCGCGCGACCTCGGCCCCTGTCTCGATCCGCCGAAGCGGCTCTTCCCGAAATAGGCTCAGCGCCGCGCCGGCCAGTTGACCATCAGAATGCCGAGCGCGACCAGCGCGACCGCGGACAGAAACTGCAACGTGAGCTGATCGCCCAGCAGGAAATGCCCGGCCGCCACGCCGAAGATCGGCGTGAGGAAGGTATAGGCCGACAGTTCGCCCGCGCGATATTTCTTCACCATCCAGAACCACACGACGAACGTCACGCAGACGACCCACACGACCTGATACGCGAAGGCGAGCGCCACCATCGGCGACAGGCGCAGCGGCATCGTCTCGCCGCGCGCATAGGCCGCCGCGCCGATCACGACGGCGGAGAGGGCGAGCTGGTAGAGCAGCGCCTTTTCCGCGCGGGCGCGCGCCAGCCCCGTGCCCTTGATGATGAGCGTCGTCGCCGCCCACAGGGCGCCGGCCGCCAGACACAGCGCGTCGCCGACGAGCGTTTCGCTCGATCCGAACGAAACGCCCATGGCCAGCGCCACGCCCGCGAACGACAGCGCCAGCCCCAGCCACTGCACGCGCGTGAGCCGTTCGCTGGGCACGATCCACGGCAGGCCGAGCGCGACAAAGAACGGCGCGCTATAGAGAAACAGCACCGCGCGGCTCGCGGTGGTCCATTGCAGGCCGAGATAGAGCACGATGAATTCGAGCGCGAAGCCGACGCCACAGAACAATCCGCCCCAGAGCGAGCCATCGCGCGCGAACAGGTTCGGCGTGCGCGCCAGCGCATAGGCGCCGAGCACCACGAAACCAAGCGCCGACCGCAGCGCGGCCTGTGTCAACGGCGGAATTTCGGACAGCGCATATTTGGCCGTGACCTGATTGAGGCCCCAGCTCGCGCACAGAACGACGATCAGAACGACGCCGAGACGGTCGAGCGACCGCGGCGACGCGACGGGCGCAGCCGGCGCAAGCGGCGCCGCCGCGCCGATATTGGTCGGCGCGCTCAAGCGCGGGCCGCGCCACGGCGCGCCCCAAGCCGAAACCCGGCCATGTTTCCTCCCGTCTTTTCGTTGCTCTCATTGGTAGCCGGCGCCGGCGCGTGACCGCAAGTTCTGGCAGGTGCGCGGATTGGGAATGGCGCCGCCCGGCTCAGCCGCGACGCCTGCGCCAGGCGCGAAACCGTCTCCACAGATCCCGGTCGAGATAGACCGCGAACGCCGCCGTGGCGACGAGGATGACGTAGAAGCTCAGCGGATCGTCGGCGCGTTCCACACGCACCAGCGTGGTTCCGAAGCCACGCGAAAAGGCGCCGGAGCCGGTCAGGTTCCAGACGGAATCGGTGAGCGCCGCAGAGACTGCATTCGCAATCGCGGCGAACGTCACCAGCGCCGCGATCGTCACCAGCACCACATTCGGGGGCGAATAGTCTCCGTCGTCCGCCATGTCGCTTCTCGCGCGCGCGCCTGTCGCGCCGCGACAGGCCCGGCGAACATCTGCGCACAGGCCGCGCAAAATGTCTGCAGCAAATGCGGGTCTTGAGTTTCTTTGGCCCGCCGATCGTTCGTGCATACGCTTGTCCGAAATGTCTCCGACTTTTCGGGCGTATGCATATGAATGCGGCGGGCCTTGAGTTTCTTTGGCCCGCCGCAAAATGAATGCGGCGGGCCTTGAGTTTCTTTGGCCCGCCGCAAAATGAATGCGGCGGGCCTTTCTTGGGACCCGCCGCCTTCTCGCTCCGGTTCGTGTCTCGCGGCCGGAGAATTCGCGTCGCTGTCAGAGACCGGCGAGGAAATTCGTCGGGTCGACCGGCGAGGAGCCCTTGCGCAGCTCGAAATGCACCTGCGGCGTCGAGACGTTGCCGGTCTGGCCGGCCTTGGCGATCGTCTGGCCACGCTTGACCTGATCGCCGCGTTTCACGTCCAGCGATCCGTTGTGGGCGTAGGCCGACACAAAGCCGTTGGGATGGCGGATGAGCACCAGATTGCCGTAGCCCTTCAGTTCGCTGCCGGCGTAGGCGACCACGCCGCTCTCGGCCGCCTCCACCGCCGTGCCTTCCGGCACCGCGATGTTGATGCCGTCGTTGCCGCCCGCCTTGAAGCCCTGGATGATGCGGCCGCGCGCCGGCCAGCGGAACTCCGGATTGGCGCTGTCGCTCTTGCTCTCGCTTCTCGCTTCGGTCGGCGGCAGGCTCGCGGTCGGCGTGGAATCCAC
>CAZWJF010000161.1:0-2828 GCA_964634325.1 uncultured Rhodoblastus sp. | reverse complement strand
CCCGGCGGGTGCATCGGCGGCGGCGGTCAGCCCCTGATCGCCGACCGCGATGCTGCGCTCCACAATGCGCAACATGCGGCCGTCCGGGCCCAGAGCGGAGCCGGAGCGCGCGCCGCCGACGCCCGGCGGCACACCGAGGTCCGCGAGTTTCGGCAGACGGGCGGCGAACAGCGAGCGCGAGGCGCGAATGTCGGGCTTTTCGCTGTCGAGGCGCGTGATCTGCCAATACCAGCCGGACAGAACCAGCTCGAACTGCGGATCGCCGAGCGCGCCGGGGTCGGAGCCCTGATCGTCGCCGGTGGTCGCCACATCGGCCACGAGCGCACGCAGATAAACGCCCAGACGGTCGTCGAACGATCGCTCCGCCGTGGCGCGATAGTAAGCGGACAAAAGAACGCCCGCGCTGGACAGAACCAGAATGATCCACGCGGCCGCCGACAGAAACAGACGCCGCGCGATCGACCTTTCGGCGAAATATGCGCGCAGCCTCACCGCGCCGGTCCGGTGACTTTGTCCGCCTGTTCGCCATCCGCCGCAGGCGCGACGAGATAGCCCATGCCGCGCACGGTCTGAATGATTTCGCCACCGAGCTTCTTGCGCAACCGTCCGACGAAAACCTCGACCGTGTTGGAGTCGCGGTCGAAATCCTGATCGTAGAGATGCTCGACGATCTCGGTGCGCGAGACAACGCGACCCATGTGATGCATGAGATAGGCGAGCAGACGGTATTCGTGCGAGGTCAGCTTGATCGTCTGACCGTTGACGGCGACGCGACCTGCCTTGGTGTCGAGCCGCACCGGCCCGCAGACGAGATCGGAGGTCGCGTGGCCGGTCGAGCGGCGCACCAGCGCACGCAGCCGCGCCAGCAACTCCTCCATATGGAACGGTTTGGTCACGTAATCGTCGGCGCCGGCGTCGAACGCCTGCACCTTTTCGCTCCACCGGTCGCGCGCGGTGAGAATGAGCACCGGCGCCGCGCGACCGGCCTTGCGCAACCCTTCCAGCACCGCCACGCCGTCCAGTTTTGGCAGGCCGAGGTCGAGGACGATGGCGTCGTAGGATTCCGTCTCGCCGAGAAACAGGCCCTCCTCGCCGTCGAACGCGCGGTCGACCACATAGCCCGCGCCATTGAGCGCGGCCACGATCTGTCGGTTGAGATCCTTGTCGTCCTCGACAACCAGCAGTCGCACGGCGCCCTCCCGGCCTAGTTTGCTGTCTTTTCGGACCGCGCCGACCAGGACTTACCGCTGGAGGCCTCGAAATAGGCATGTAGCAGACGCCCGTCGGGACGCAAGAAATCGATCTCGTATACGAGCGCCGGGCCGATCTGGCAGAGCCGCACGGAAATCGCCTCCGCCCGCAATTCGCGGGACTTCGCGCGCATGATGCCAAAAGGATCGGCAAGGCCGCCGCCGACGATGCGATTTCGCGATTCGGCGGCCGAGAAACAGGTTCGTTCCTTTTCCGCGCGCGCGGCCGGCGCGGCCGGCGTCGCATTGTCCGCCGCCCCTGCGGCCGTTACGCCCAGCGCAAGGACCAGAAGGACCAAAGGACGGAGACATCGCATTGTTCTATCCTGCCGGGTCGGCCATGAACCGCGCCTGAACGGCCGGATGCGCAGTCTACACATTCGACGCCCGATTGTGAGGGCCCGGCTCAACCCCGGCACAACCGCGCCTCCCGGTCCATGCGGTCCAGCCGGCCGACGACGCGCGTGACATCACGATCGGCCGCATGGCGTAGCGCGACCGCGGCGGCGCGATCGAGATCGGCCGGCGACAACGGCGTCGGGCACGCGGCCGCGATCTGGCGCTGAATTTCAGCCCGCCGGCCCTTGATCGCCGCGGCCGGCGGCGCGGTCGCTTGCGGCGCGCTCGCGCAGCCTGCGAGCAAGATCGCCAGCATCATCGGGGGCAGGATCGAGAGCGGCGCGTTCATCGGCGATTTCCGTGATGACCAGTTGCGTTTCGTTGGCGGCCTCGGCGGCTGCGGCGCGTTCGTGCGCTGCCGCGGAATCGGCGCGCGCCCTCGCTTCGTCGCGCGCCGACAGCCAGGCCCCTGCGATTCTCCCGAGCGCGGCCGCCATCACACTCAGAACCGCCGAAAGCAGCGCGCTCACAGCGCGGGGGGCGTGGTGGTGATCTTGCGCATGAACGCCATCAGCACGCCGGAGCCGATAGCGACGGCGCCCGCCTTGGGATCGGCGAGGAACGACACCCAGTCGGTGGTCGCCAGGACGCCGAAGGCGACCATGAGAAACGCGGCGATATAGGTGCGGAAACCCTGCATGATTGAGCCCTCTTTGTTGACCGGAGACCGTCCGGCGCGGTTTCAGGCCTGCAGCCTGGGCTGCAGGGCGAGTTGATTGGCCGCCATCACGCAGGCGCGCCCGCGCGCCGACCATCCGCGGCCGAATACGCTCCACGTGCGCAGGCGCCGCCAGAACGACAGCCGTCTTGCCGAAAGCGAATCCAGCCTGGCGCGCGGCGCCAGGTCTTGCGTCGCCGCGAGCCAGGCCTTCGCGCGCCCCACGCCCATGTTGACGGCGATGTCGAAGGCAATCAGATCGATGCCCGCCGGCAGCGCGTCGGCGCCGATCGGATTCCAGTAGTTCGCCCTGTAGATGGCTGCGGCCTCCACGCGTGAGAGCGCGCGCACCTCCGCGACGGAAACCGGCCGCTTGCGCCAGGCGGAGAGCGTGGCGCGCGTGATTCCCAGATTGGTCGCCCCGCCGGGATCGCGGGGATGATCGACGAAGCCGCCCTCGTACTGAAGCACGAACCTCAGACAGGTTTCGAAGTTGCTTCTGGCCATGGTTTTCTCCATGC
>CAZWJF010000160.1:0-2828 GCA_964634325.1 uncultured Rhodoblastus sp. | reverse complement strand
GCGGCCGCTTCCAATGGCGCGCCGCGACGCGGTGAACGACGCGCCTATCCGACCTCACCGCACAGCAAAGGAGTCTTCCCATGCCGCAGATCGGCGAATTCACCCGCACGAAGAACGGCTACGCCGGCCACATCCGCACGCTCTCGCTCGACGCCGAAATCGTGCTCGTCCCCGCCGAGCACACCGACGCTGAGAACGCGCCGGACTACCGTGTTCACCACGGCAGCGATGACGGCCCCGAGATCGGCGCCGGATGGAAACGCACCGGTGAGAAAGCCGGCGACTACGTCTCCCTGCAGATCGACGATCCCACCTTGGCCCAGCCAATCCGCGCCAATCTGTTCCAATCGGCCGAAGACAAATCCGCCTGGAATCTGCACTGGAACCGCCCGCCCAAGCGCGGCGAGCGGGACTGAACGATGTCCGGCCCGCGCCATCAAGCTGTCGTCGGGCGGCCAAGCGCCGTCCGACTGACATGCCTCCTTCTCCTTTCCGGCCTGCTGCTCGCCGTGCCGTTTAACGCCACAGCGAGCGCGCAGAACCCACCGGGCACGCGGACGGCGACGGCCCATCCGTTCGCCGCCTACATTGAAGAGGCCGCACGGCGCTTCCGCATCCCGGCCGCGTGGATTCGCGCCGTCATGCGCGCGGAAAGCGCCGGCGATGTGCGCGCGATCTCCTCTGCCGGGGCGATGGGCTTGATGCAGATCATGCCTGCTACCTGGGCGGAGCTGCGCGTCCGCCATGGTCTCGGGCGAAACCCATACGATCCGCGCGACAATATATTGGCTGGCGCAGCTTACTTGCGCGAGATGCATGATCGCTACGGTTCGCCGGGGTTTCTTGCAGCCTACAATGCGGGGCCAGGGCGCTACGAAGAATATCTCGCGGGCCGCCCGTTGCCGGCCGAGACCCGCGCCTATGTGGCCGCATTGATCCCTTCCTTCGGCGGCGGTGACCTGCCGGGTGCAACCACCGTCGCCGCGGCTGATCCTCGCGCCTGGACTCGCGCGCCGCTGTTCATCACGCGCGCCAACAACGTGACCAGCGTCGATCCAGCGCAGGCGGAAAGCACTCCGGACGACGCTCTGGCAGCAACTCGGGCGCGCGAGACTTCCGCGATCGTCCCGCAATCCTCGGGCCTGTTCGTGGCGCGCTCGGATGGCGGAGGCCCGCGATGACGGCGCTTCGTTCGGATCGCGGTCTGGCGGGCTCCAGCGCATCATGGAGTGCGTGGAGGGGGAAGCAGGACAACACAACCGCACGATGGCAGGATAAAGGGGCGCGATGTGCGCCTCGGTTCGGTTGTGCTTTTTCAATGGCTTACGCTGCGAATTCGCGAGGTGCGCCTGTTCGGCGCAGCCTGCGGCTCCGGCGATTTCATAAGCAAATCAGCGCTATCGCGCGATGTGCGGTCTTGCCGCCATGAGCGACGACAACGATTTCCGCGTCCGGCCAGGCCGCATCCGATCGACCAGCGCGCAGCGCGCGAGGCCGTTCATCGCCCAAGCCTTGGCCGCCGCCCAGCGCGCCGGCGGCTCGGTCTCCCGCAAGGGGACGATCGGCCCGAACCACCGCTCCCGGTTCGGCCGGGGCCAGCGCGCATCAGTGCAGGCCAATCGGTTCATCACGTCCCGCTCGCGCGGCGCCGTCGTCAAGGCGCGTGTCGTCCGTCACGGCGGACGGAGCGCGCCGCTCGCGACCCACCTGAACTATCTGGGCCGCGAGGGCGTCACCCGGGACGGAGAGAAGGCCCGGCTGTTCGGGCCTGGCGCCGATGACGCTGATCCGAAGGCGTTCGCGGAACGGTGCGAGGATGACCGGCATCATTTCCGGTTCATCGTCTCGCCGGACGACGCCGTGGAGATGTCAGACCTCAAGACCTTCGCCCGCGATTTGGTCGGCCAGATGGAGAAGGACCTCGGCACCAAGCTCGAATGGGTCGCCGTCGATCACTGGAATACCGAACATCCGCACGTCCATTTAATTGTGCGTGGCGTGCGCGAGGATGGCGAAAACCTCGTCATCTCCCGCGACTATATCAAGGAAGGCATGCGTGATCGGGCGCGGGATCTGATCACGCAGGAATTGGGGCCGCGCACGGATCACGAGATCCGTCGCACCCTGGAACGTCAGATCGACACCGAGCGCTGGACCAACCTCGATCGGCAGCTCGCACGCGACGGCTATCGCACCGGCGTCATCGACCTCGCGCCACATCCCAACCGCCAGCCCGACGAATTTCATGCGCTCAAGGTCGGGCGCCTTCGCAAACTGGAATCGCTCGGGCTTGCCGACCAGGTCGGCCCCGGCCAGTGGACTGTTTCCGAAAATGCCGAGACGACGCTGCGCGAGCTCGGCGAACGCGGCGACATCATCAAGCGCATCCATCGCGGCCTTTCAGAACACAGCATCGAACGCGGCGCGTCCAACTATGTGCTCGCCGGGGAAAGTCTGGACGATCCTGTGGTCGGCCGGCTGGTCGCCCGCGGTCTCGACGATGAGCTGAAGGGTACAGCCTATGCCGTGGTCGACGGCATGGACGGCCGCACCCATCACATCAAGCTGCCCGATCTCGACGCCGCCGGCGATAGCGCGCCCGGCTCAATCGTCGAGCTGCGCAGGTTCGACGACGCGAAGGGGCAGCGTCGCGTCGCGATGGCGGTCCGATCAGACCTCACCATCGAGCAGCAGATCACCGCGACCGGCGCCACCTGGCTTGATCGACAGGCGATCGCCCGCGAGCCGATTGCGCTCGGCGGCGGAGGCTTCGGCGCGGAGGTGCGCGAAGCTCTGGACCGGCGCGCCGAACACCTGATTGGGCAAGG
>CAZWJF010000159.1:0-2832 GCA_964634325.1 uncultured Rhodoblastus sp. | reverse complement strand
GAACGCGCCGCGCGACGCTCGTCGATGACGAAATCGTTGGGTTCGGAGCAGGCCACGAGAGCCGTGGGCGGCAGCGTCACGATGCGATCGAGCCGGTCGAGGACGCAGTCCCAGACCACCATCTTCGGAGAGACCGACGAACGCGTTCCCATGTCGAGCATCCAGATGCGCCCGTGAGCGTCTGAGCGCACGCCAAGCACCGCGTCCAGCCGCTCGTTGGAGCATCCCGCAGGCCGGTTCCACGCCGCGTTGGGAAACGGCGCCAGCGTCGCGGCGTCGATGAAGATCGAAACGCGCGCGGCCGTTTCGAAAATGGGATGGTGGCTGACGACGAGCCGCCCGTCGGGCGTGAAAGCGCCGTTGCCCAGAGCGATGGGGCTGCGCGAATAAGTCTCGCCGACGGTCGGCTCGTGAGCGCGGCGCACGGTCACACCTCGACCTTCAGCCGGGCGGGTCGGTCTGTCATCTCGAACATCTCGCCATGTGGGACGATCGTGATCTGGCCGAATTCCGAGAGGAGTCGACGATACTCGGCGGCCACCGGGCGGGGCTTGCGGTCGAGGTCGTAGAGGCCGCAGCCGACGACGTTTCCGAGCTTGCGGGCGAGTTCGACGTCCCAGTCGATCTGATCGGTGAGCGAATACCAGGTGAAGTCCAGCACCGGGACGCCGTCGGCGCGCATGCGCAGCACGTTGATCCATTGCTTCCACAGCCATGCGCCGGCGCGCGCGGGATCGAAATGATTGGTCTCGGTGTGCATCACGGGCTTGTGGTAGCGCTCGTAATAGGCGCGTGTGGTGAGATACCAGCCGAACACGTCCTCGCCGGTGATGATGTCGCCGCCGGGCAGAAGGATCCGTTCGTTGCGGCCGTAATAGTCATTGCCGAGAATTTGATAGCCGGGCGGTTCGCCGCGCATGAACCAGTCATATTCCGCGCGGGTCACGCCGTTCGAGCAGATAGGCGTAGGTGTCGGCCTGCGGCGGATAGGCGTAGAGCAGATCGAGCGCGATGAAGCGCCGTTTGTTGCGCAACACGATCTCGCGCGAGGGCGTGGCGCGAGCCTCGTGCGTGTATTCCGCGCTCTCGCTCTGCACGATGACGCAATCGGGGCGGCGACGCGTGATTTCGTGCGTCGCCAGTATGCTGCCCGCGACGAGGTGCTTCATCGCGGTGACGAAGCCCCTGTCGGTCCGCAGCTGTTCGTTCCACAGCCCGTCGCGGCCGCTGACGCGCGCCGTCACGTAGATTTCATTCACCGGCGTGTAGAAGCGCACCCACGGATAGCGCTGCGCGACCGCGGCCGCGTAATCGGCGAAGTGCACGGGAAGTCCGGGTTCTGGAAATTCCCCATCCAGTCGGGGACGCCGAAATGCAGCAGGGGTGATGCCCAGCCGCTTCATCTCGGCCAGCACAAGGTCGCAGAACTCCCAGTCGTAGCGGCCGGGCGCGCGATGGACCTTGTAGTAGGGCAGCCCGTAACGCAGCACTTGCAGCCCGAGGTCGGGGACCAACGCCAGATCCTCTCGCCACCGCGCATAGTGCCCGCATTCCTCCATCAGGTCGCGGCGCACGCGCCCGTTGTCGATGGTGGGATAGGAACATTCGATTCCTGTCGCGAACATGAAGTTGCGCGGGCTGGCTTGCGGCAGTCCCTCACCGCGCGCGCCGGTCGCGCCGCCATGCCGGTCGCCGGGGTCGTCGCCATCGCCGCGCACGCGATGGATGATGTCGAGGAAACTGCGCGTGGCCATCTAGATCTCCCTGCGTCCGGCGCGTTCGAGAAAGCGGTCGGCCGTCCGCAACCCGAGCGCCATGATGGTCAGGGCGGGATTTGCGGCGAGCGCGCTCGGGAAGGTCGAATTGTCGGAGATCCAGATATTGGGAATGTCGAAGGCGCGGCCATCGGCGTCCACCACGGCGCGGTTCGGGTCGACCCCCATCCGGCAAGTCCGATCGTATGCGGGCTGCGATGGACCACCCACAGGTCCTGGCCGCCGGCCGCCATCCAGACGCCCCGCATGATCGCTTGCGCGTGCGCGAGCAGGCGGCGCTCGTTCTCGCCGTTCGAGAAATGGATGCGAGGCTTGGGCAGGCCGCGCCCGTTGGCCTCATCGGAGAGTTCGAGGTAATTGCCGGGATACGGCAGGCACTCGCCCAGGATGTTGATTCCGGCCGCGTGGTTGCAGCCGCGCATGCGCGCCATCAGCGCCTCTCCCCACAGTCCACGGGCCCGCGCCAGATGCGAGGCGTAGGTGAGCGGCATCACGCCGATGCTCTGGAGCAGATAACCGCCCGCGAAGTCGGCGTCGTGCGGGCGATGGGTGTCCTCGCTGATCAAGGCGCCCGGGATGCCTTTATGCGGGCGGACGTCCTCCTCGAAGCGCCCGCAGAGCTGGACGCCGGTATGCGCCATGAAGTTGCGTCCGACCTGGCCGCTCGAATTGGCGAGACCGTTCAGCAGCAGAAAGCGCGGCGTCTCGATCGCGCCGGCGCACAGAAACAGGGCGCGGCAGCGTTGCCGATGTTCGACGCCCCGATGGACATAAATCAAGGCCGCGACGCAGCCGGCGCGGTCCAGCTCGACCCGAAGCGCGAAACATTCCGGCCGCAACTCGGCGCCGGCGGCGAGCGCCATCGGGATATAGGTCACGTCCATGCTCGCCTTGGCGCCGGTGCTGCAACCCGCTTCGCAGAAACCGCGATTCACGCAGGCCGCGCGCCAGCCGACGCCCGCCTGATAATAGGAGCCCGACAGCGCCGCGTTGGCGGCGGGCGCCGTGCGCAATCCGAGCGCCTCGCAGCCGCGTCGCATCAGCAGCGCGGGACCGT
>CAZWJF010000158.1:0-2833 GCA_964634325.1 uncultured Rhodoblastus sp. | reverse complement strand
GCCGATGAGCGCCGAGGCCGCGCTCGCCCATTTTCCGCAGACGGCGGGCGCGGCCTCGGCGCTCATCGGCTTCATGCAGATGGGCGGCGGCTTTCTGGGGTCGGCGATCGCGGCCGCAGCCTTCGGCGACCCGATGGCGGCCGTGGACACGCTCATGCCGGCGATTTCCTTCCTCACCGGCCTCGTTCTGCTCGCGCTGCCGCCCGCGCCCGGACAGGGCGACGGCGACGCTTGAGCGCAGGCCGCGCATTTTTGCTTCTCGCGGGCGGCATCTCTTGCTACCATTTTGTCCGACAATGCTGGTGCGGCGCAAAAAGCCGGCCCCGCCTTGCCTGCAAACGCAATCGGCCCGCAAAAACATCTGGAGAGGAAGGCCCATGGATTTCACTGTTTCCGAGCGCCAGCGCGAGTGGCGCGACCGTGTCGCCGCCTTCATGGCCAAGCACGTCCATCCGGCCGTGCCGGTGTTCGATCAGCAGATGGCGGGCTTCGGCGCCAACCGCTGGCAGGTCGTGCCGATCGTGGAAGACCTCAAGAAGAAGGCGAAGGCCGAGGGCCTGTGGAATCTGTTCCTGCCGCCGAACGCCGACCACGACGAAGGCGAATATCGCGGCATGGGCCTGACCAATCTCGAATACGCCCTGTGCGCGGAAGAGATGGGCAAGGTGACGTTCGGTTCGGAAGTGTTCAACTGCTCGGCGCCCGACACCGGCAACATGGAAGTGCTGCACCGCTACGGCACGAAAAAGCAGAAGGACCAGTGGCTGAAGCCGCTGATGAACGGCGAGATCCGCTCCGCCTTCCTCATGACGGAGCCGGCGGTCGCCTCCTCCGACGCCACCAATATCGAAACCTCCATCAAGCGCGACGGCGACCATTACGTCATCAACGGCCGCAAATGGTGGTCCTCGGGCGTGGGCGATCCGCGCTGCAAGATCGCGATCGTCATGGGCAAGACCGACACGTCCAGGCCCCGCCACGAGCAGCAGTCGCAAATTCTCGTGCCGCTCGACACGCCCGGCGTGAAGGTGGTGCGCCAGTTGCCGGTGTTCGGCTTCGACGACGCCCCGCACGGCCATGCGGAAGTCATTCTCGACAACGTGCGCGTGCCGGCGGACAATCTGCTGCTCGGCGAAGGCCGCGGCTTCGAGATCGCGCAGGGTCGTCTGGGTCCGGGCCGCATCCATCACTGCATGCGCACCGTCGGCGTGGCGGAAGCAGCGCTCGAAAAGATGGTCAAGCGCCTTCAGTCGCGCGTCGCCTTCGGCAAGAAGGTGTCGGAACATTCGGTGTGGGAGCAGCGCATCGCCGAAGCGCGCATCGACATCGAGATGACGCGCCTTCTTTGCCTCAAGGCCGCTGACATGATGGACAAGGTCGGCAACAAGCAGGCCAAGCTCGAAATCGCGATGATCAAGGTCGCGGCCCCGCGCATCGCGCTGAAGATCATCGACGACGCCATCCAGGCGCATGGCGGCGGCGGCGTGACGAGCGACTTCGGTCTGGCCAAGATGTATGCGGGCATCCGCACGCTGCGTCTGGCCGATGGTCCGGACGAGGTGCACAACCGTCAGATCGCGCTGATGGAAATGAAGAAATACTCCAACACGGAGCGCCGCGCGTGAGCGGCCTCGACGCTGAAAGCACTTTCAGCGGCGTGAAACCGGTCGAGGAGCGCCATCGTTTCGACGAGGCGCGCCTTGCGCAGTGGATGAAGGACAACGTCAAGGGCTACCAGGGGCCCTTGACCGTCTTTCAGTTCAAGGGCGGCCAGTCGAACCCGAGCTTCCGGCTCGAAACGCCCGGCCGCGCCTACGTGCTGCGCCGCAAGCCGATGGGCAAGCTGCTGCCCTCGGCCCATGCGGTCGACCGCGAGTTCCGCGTCATTTCCGCGCTCCATCCGACGGGTTATCCGGTCGCGCAGCCCTACGCGCTCTGCACGGACGACAGCGTCATCGGATCCATGTTCTACATCATGGGCAATGTCGACGGACGCATCTTCTGGAATGCGCAACTGCCGACGCTCACCAACGCCGACCGTCGCGAGATATTCACCGCCGAGATCGAGACGCTCGCGCGCCTGCATCAGTATGACTACAACGCGCTGGGCCTTTCCGACTTCGGCAAGCCCGGCAACTATTTCGCCCGGCAGATCGACCGCTGGACGAAACAGTATCGCGCTTCCGAAACCGACAGGAACGAAACGGTCGAACGCCTCATCGCGTTTCTGCCGGGTTCCGTGCCGGAGCAGGAGCGCACCTCCGTCGTCCATGGCGACTATCGTCTGGACAACATGATCTTCGAGAAGAACGCCAACACCGTCGCCGCCGTGCTCGACTGGGAGCTGGCGACGCTCGGCGATCCGCTCGCCGATTTCACCTACTTCCTGTGTTCGTGGCTGCTTCCGCCGGACGGGCGCAGCGGCATGGCGGGCGTCGACATCAAGGCGCTCGGCATTCCCTCGCTCGAAGAGGCGGTGGACATCTACTGCAAGGCGACCGACCGTCCGGGCCTTCCCGATCTCGACTGGTATTTCGCCTACAATCTGTTCCGCCTCGTCGGCATTCTGCAGGGCATCGCCGGCCGCGTGCGGGATGGAACGGCGGCGAGCGAACAGGCGAAGGAAACGATCAAGCGAATCGGACCGCTGGCCGAAGCCTCCTGGAAATACGCGCGGAAGGCCGGCGCCTGAAAAGATCGGAAGGCCCGCCCCGCGCGGGCCTTTCTTCATGTTGCGGAAACGCGCGCCGCCCGGCATCATCGCCGCCAATCAACGAGTTCACGGGAGAAACGCATGTCGCTGTTCGATATGACCGGCAAGACCGCCATCATC
>CAZWJF010000157.1:0-2836 GCA_964634325.1 uncultured Rhodoblastus sp. | reverse complement strand
CCTCACCATCAACTACCTGCGCTCCGGCCGGCCGGTGGCGACCTGGGGTTCGACCAAGATCGTCAAGCAGGGCCGGCGCGTCGTCGCGTTCGAATCGCGGGCCTGGCAGAGCGACCCCGCCGCCCCCATCGCCACCGCCTACGGTCATTTCCTCCTGCGCAGCGACCACAGCGCCGAGGAGGCGTGACCGAGGGAGCGCGCCGACGCCATCGCACGGCTCATCCGAAACCGATACAACCGTCCCCATGAACGCCCGCAAGTTCGAACGCCTCGCCTTTCTGTCGTCCGGCACGCCCGAGGCCGAGGACGCCCATGCGCGCCTGGCCGCTCTCTATGGCGAGAGCCCGGTGCAGGAGGCCGA
This sequence comes from uncultured Rhodoblastus sp., assembly GCA_964634325.1. Classification (GTDB taxonomy): domain Bacteria; phylum Pseudomonadota; class Alphaproteobacteria; order Rhizobiales; family Beijerinckiaceae; genus JAJXWB01. Next base: position 2,475 of record CAZWJF010000157.1, on the reverse strand, counting down.
CGCGGTCGTGGCGCTCGGCGGCGACGGCCTGATGCTGAAAACGCTGCACGATCTCATGGGATCGGATCTGTCGATCTACGGCATGAATCGCGGATCGGTCGGCTTCCTCATGAACGAATACCGCGAGGAAGGCCTGCGCGAGCGGCTCGCCGCGGCCGAGGCGTCCATCGTCCATCCGCTCGTGATGCGGGCGGTCGATCGCGACGGCCGCACGCACGAGGCGCGCGCGATCAACGAAGTCTCCATGCTGCGCCAGACCTACCAGGCGGCCAAGCTTCGCATCTCCGTCGACGGCAAGCCGCGGCTGGAGGAACTGATCGCCGACGGGCTGCTGGTGGCCACGCCCGCCGGCTCCACCGCCTACAACCTCTCCGCCAACGGCCCGATCCTGCCGCTCGAGGCGACGCTGATCGCCATCACCCCGCTCTCGGCCTTCCGCCCCCGCCGCTGGCGCGGCGCGCTGCTGCCGGACAAGGCGCGGGTGACGATCGAAGTGATGGACCCCGACAAGCGCCCCGTCGCGGCCGTCGCCGACCATGCCGAATTCCGCGACGTCATACGGGTGGATGTGGCGATGGACCGGCGCGTGGGCGCCAGACTGCTGCACGACCCCGGCCATTCGATGGAAGAACGCATCCTGCGCGAACAGTTCGGAACCTGAATCGAAATCTGAAGCGAAAAATGACGCTACATCAGCGCATTATGCTTCTGACTTGATTCGATCCCGCAGGTTCTTCATGCGCCGCGCGCGCGCACCTCGAAGGTCGCGCCGGCGGCTTCGGCCATGGCCCGCTTCTGCCGCCACTCGGCGACGAGGCGCTTGCCGCTGCGGCTGTCGAAATCGCCCAGCTGCCGCTGCGGGCGGTCGATGTCGACGATCCTGTCGCGCGGCGCGTAATCGGGACTTTGCAGTTTCGCGTCCACGTTGAGCAGCGGCTCCAGCTCGTAGCAGGGAATGTCGACATCGCCGTTGCGGAACGGTTCGCACGTGTGATGCACGCGATAGGAGAACGTGTGATTCTCGTCGCCGAAGGTGTCGCCGTCGGGGATGATGTAGCCATTCCTGGCGAGCGCGACCCGCATGAAGCCGATCGCGTGTTCGTAGGCCGTCATCCACGGCACGACGCTCGGCCGCACGTGGATTTCCCGGCCGATGTAATGATGCGCCCCGAACGTGCGCAGCCCTGCGGTCTCCTCGTCGGGCTTCGCGCCGGCGGGCCGGTAGGGCATCGCGTGGACGGTCAGGAAATTGGGGCTCGTGTCGAGCATCATGTCGTGGAAGGGCTGCGGCCGCGCCAGAACGTCCGTATACGTCCAGTGCGCCAGCGTGGGCGCGCTGACGTCGACGGCGAGCGAGGCGAGCAGACCGAGCACGCGCTGCCGTTCCAGATAGGTCTCCAGCGACTGCCCTTCTTCCGGCATTTGCAGCTTTCCGAGCAGCGCGCGGATTTCCGGCGTTTGCGGCAGGGCGCCATGATGGACGTTGAGCAGAAGATAGCCCTGGTGGCGGGCGATGGCCTCCTCAGCCTCCGGCGCGCCGATCGTGCGGTTGAACGCCGAGGTCAGCGCCTGGGCGAACGCGGCCCGGTCGGTCGGATGGTCCACCCATTCGACGAAAACCATGACGTCGCCCGCCCCGCCATAGCAGCGCGCGAAGCCGCGCCCGTCGGTCTCGATCATATTGTAGCGATAGCCGCGGGCGTTTTCCTCGATCTTGAGGAAATTCGATATCAGCGCGTCGACCGGCATCGGCTCGGCGTGATCATAAAGCAACGCGACCTGCATAGCGTTCGGCCATTTCGTCGTCATCTGCTGTCCATAAGATGTAGGCGGCGGGTGTGCGGCGGCATGATGGCCGACAATGATTGACGGTCGATGATCGACGATCCGGCGAATTCGGGGCGCCGGGGCGCGGCCGAAGGCCGTCGGGAGCGAAGACGACGCGGCGCGGCTTGACAGCGCCGCGCTGCGACGCCTACTGCGTCGCGATTTCGCACGGGAACGACGATGAGCCGCCATCTCATGAGCATCCGGGAGGCTTTCGACCGGTCTCCCTATTTTTCCATGAAACACCGCAGCTACTTTCAGGCGTACGACCTGCTGCTGGCGCCGTATCGCGACCGGGAGATCGTTTTTGTCGAGGTCGGGGTGCTGAACGGCGGCTCGCTGTTCATGTGGCGTGAGTTCCTGGGCCCGAAAGCGCGGATCGTCGGCGTCGACTTCAACCCCGGCGCACGCAAGTGGGAGGCGTCCGGCTTCGAGATACATATCGGCAATCAGGCCGACCCGGCGTTCTGGCGCGACTTTTTCCGGAAGGTCGGCCCGGTCGACATCCTGCTCGACGACGGCGGACACACCAACGAGCAGCAGATTGTCACGACGTCCGAATCCTTCGCGCATATCAGGGATGGCGGGCTCATCATCGTCGAGGACGCGCACGCGAGCTATCTGCGCGAATTCGGCAATCCTTACAAA
>CAZWJF010000156.1:0-2843 GCA_964634325.1 uncultured Rhodoblastus sp. | reverse complement strand
GATCTTCATGAACCCGCCGGCGACCTTGGCGCCGCCGGGCGTGGCGCGCGTCCACGGCGCCTCGATGCGCAGCGGACCCGCGTTCACCGTCTGCGTCGCGGCCATTTGCGCGCTCGCCGCGCCCGAAAGGGCGAAGGCGGCGCATGCGATGGCGAAAGTTTTTCTCATCATGTTTTCTCCAGAATACGGTTGGCGGGCGTCGCGCCCGCGCTTTCGATGAAACGGCCCCAGGGGGCAAGACAGGTTCAGACCGCGCGCGGCGGTCCACGCGCGGGGTCTGGAAGACCGACGCGCGTGATCGCGGCAGGCCGTTCGCGAAACACGCGCGCGATGACGCGCCAGACCGCACGCCGGATTTCGACGATCGGCGGCGCGGCGGCCCCGTGCGTGACGAAGCCGCACAATACGCAGCACGCATTTTCGAGCGCCGCGCCGGCGTCGCCGCGCGTATGACCGGCGGCGCTGCAATGAACGCCGGCCGCCTGACGGTCCAGCGCCGTACGCGACATGGCGCGTTGCGCGCTCGCCGGCGCCAGAACCTGGACGGCGAGCGCAAGGACAAACAGCGGAAAGGCGAAGAAAAGCTTCTGCATATCCGTCCCGCGCGCCGCCGAATGCGCGCGTTCAATGGGCCATGAACACGGGGATTTCGGCGTAAGCCAGAATATCGTTGGTCGCGCCGCCGAAAATCATCTGGCGCAGCCGGCTTTGCGTGTAGCCGCCCTTGACCAGAAGATCCGCGCCCAGCGCCGCCGCCTGTTCGAGAATGACCCGTCCTGCAGGCCGCGCGCCGCTGTCGGCCTGCGCGAAATCGACCGGCAGACCATGACGCTGAAGCGCCTTGACGAGGCTCTCAGCAGAGGGGCCCGGCGCGAGCGCGCCCGAGACCGAAAGAACGACGATGCGCCTGGCCTTTTTCAGCAGCGGCATGGAAAAGCCGACCGTGCGCGCGGTCTCGGTGGAGCGATTCCACGATATGACGATGGTTTCGCCGAACGTGGCGCGCGCCTGATGCGGCGCGATCAGAAGCGGACGCCCGGATTCGAACAGAGCGGATTCGAGCGTGGCGCGGCGCGGATCGCCGCGCCCGGCGCCGGGGCGGCCCACCACGATGATGTCGAACAGGCGCCCGTAGGCGCCCAGCGCGCTGTCGGTGCTCATTTTGCTGCCGGCCCAGCCATAGCACACGCCTGCCACCCCTGGGGCCGCCGGCGGCACGCCGTGCAGGTTCATATGGTCCTCGAACGCGCGGCGCGCGCGCTCCACGATCTCGCGACGCGTGCGCTCATCAAAAATGGAGCCGGCGATGGCGAAATCGGCTGCGATCAGATCGCCCGTATCGGGCCCGAGCGCGACGCCTTCGATGCGGCTGTCGAACAGCGCGCCGCAAGCGCGCGCGGTCGAAAGAACGGCGTCGAGCCGGTCGTGCTCCTCGATGGGCACAAGAATGTTCTTCACGTGGCAGCCTCCCGCAAGCCGAAACTAGCGCAATCCGCCCGAAAGGGGAAACGGCCGCCGTCTCAAAGCCTGCGGGCGGGGATGGACCAGGCGCAGGCGAGCGCCAGCATCGCAAAGAGATTCATGGCGAGAAAGGCGGCGCGGAAACTCGCATGCAGCGCGGCCTGCGCGCCGGCCTGAGCGGACGGCGCCAGAGCCTGCAAGGCTGCCGGACCGTGTTCCAGCAGGGCGGCGAACGCATCGCGCCCGACGTCGGCGTCGGCGGTGAAGACGGCAAACAGCGCCGAGCCGACGATGGCGGTGCCGAATGTCGCGCCGACCGCGCGCGAAAACTGCACCGAGGCCGCCGCCGATCCGAGTCGCGCGGGTCCTGCGGCGTTCTGCACCGTCACCTGCACCACGCCCATCACGCTGCCCATGCACAGCGCGATGGCGCCGAACAGCGCCGGCAGGGCCGCCAGCGGCAGGCGCGCGTGGAAAAGCGCGAGAACGCAGAACAGAATATTGGCGGGAATGAGCGCCAGCGAGGGAAAGATCGCCGTGCGGCCGGTGCGGCTGACGAGACGCCCGGTGATGAGCGAGCCGACGCCGACGCCGAGCGCCATGGGAAGAAGGAAATAACCGGTCTCGCTCGCTGACAGACCGCGCGCCGCGCGCAGATAGAGCGGCGTGTAGTTGATGAGCGACACCAGCGCCGCGCCATGACACGCGGCCATCGCATCCGACCGCCAGATCGCCGGATTGCGCAAGAGCGCGATCGGCAGCAGCGGATCTTCCTGCCGGCTCTCGCGGCGGATCAGCGCGACGAGGGCGCCGAGCGCGAGCACGCAGAGCGACAGGATCAACGGCGCGAGCGCCGCGTCGAGCTTGCGCGCCTGCTCCACGGCCACCAGCGCCGGGCCGATGAAACAGACGAACAGGAACAAGCCTCCGGAATCGAATGTCTTCATGATTCCGGCGGGCGGCTTCTTGGGCAGGCGTCGTATCAGTGCGAGCGCGAACAGCCCGAGCGGCAGGTTGATCCAGAAGATCGACCGCCAGCCGAACGCGCCCGTCAGAAAGCCGCCGGCGACGGGACCGAACGAACTGGACGTGACGATGACGGCCGCCAGATAGCCCTGATAGCGCGCCCGCGCGCGCGGCGGGATGGTTTCGCCGATCAGCGCTTGCGACAGCGTCATCAGGCCGCCGCCCCCAAGACCCTGAACGAAACGCGCGACGACGAGCCCCGCCATGTTCGGCGCAAGCGCGCAGGCCACGGACCCCGCCATCATCAGCAGCAGCGCGAACGTCATCATGCGCGCGCGGCCGAACGCGTCGCCGAGCCGGCCGTAGACTGGCGCGGCGATGGTGTTGGCCACGAGATAGACGATGACGATCCAGGC
>CAZWJF010000155.1:443-2850 GCA_964634325.1 uncultured Rhodoblastus sp. | reverse complement strand
GTCGGTCAACAGCGGCGAGCCGCCGAGAACCGGCGCCGCCACTTCCGACTGGTCGTTGGCGAGCGCGAGTACGACGGCGGCCGGCGCGTCGGGCGCGCTGGCGAGCGCTTCGGAGATCGCCTTGCGGACCATCGGCGCGGGGTCGTCCACGAGCGCGGTCAGCGCGACTTCGGCCTCGCGTTTGTCGGCGGGCGCGAGGCCGGCGTAGAGATAGGCGCGCGCCAGGGAGCCTGCGCCTTCCGCACGTTCGGCGGCGGGGGCGGAGGCCGCCCATTGCATGAATTTGCGAACGATCATGGAGGGGGAACCGGGGACACGCGGAAATCGCTGACGTGGTTCAATGATCAACGTTTATGGTAAACGGAGCTTTAAGGCATGCGGCGGATCGGCGCCGGGCCCACGCGAGGGAATTGAAGCGCCCGCTTTGGGCGCGGGGACAGGACGCTTCCGCCGCAGGCGGGAGCCAGGAGCGAACGCGACGCCGAGCTGACGCGAGGGAATTGAAGCGCCCGCTTTGGGCGCTTCAAGAAAAAGAGGAGAACCGGTCATGACGGAAGGGGCGCGCCATCCGCGCGGGGGGCTTTATTTCGAGGATTTCACGGTCGGCCGCGTGTTCCGGCACGGTCTCACCCGCACCGTGACGCAGATGGACAACATGCTGTTCTCCAACATGACGCTCAATCCGCAGCCGCTGCACATCGACGCCCATTTCTGCGCGACGGAGACGCAATGGGGCCGTCCCATCGTCAATTCGCTGTTCACGCTCGGGCTGATGATCGGCATTTCGGTCAACGACACCACCATCGGAACGACCATCGGCAATCTGGGCATGACGGACGTGAAGTTCCCGGCGCCGCTGTTCGAGGGCGACACGGTGCGGGTGGAGACGGAGATCGTCGCGCAGCGCGCGTCGAAATCGCGGAACGACGCCGGCATCGTCGATTTCCTGCACCGGGCCTATAAACAGGACGGCACGCTCGTCGCCGAGTGCCGCCGCCAGGGATTCATGCTGAAAAGGCCGAACAACTGATGCGCAGCCAGCTCTTCGTTCCGGGGGACTCGGAAAAGAAACTCGCCAAGGGCCTCGAAAGCGACGCCGATTGTCTGTTCGTGGACCTCGAGGATTCGGTCGCCGCCGCGGTCAAGCCGGCGGCGCGCCGGCTCGCCTGCGCCTTTCTCATCAATGCCCGCAAGGCCGCGCGTCGCCCGCTGCTCTACGTGCGCGTCAACGCGCTCGACACCGGCCTGACCGACGCCGATCTCGATGCGATCATGCCCGGCCAGCCGGACGGCATCCTGCTGCCGAAATCGCAGGGCGGGATCGACGTGCAGCATCTGGCCGCCAAACTCGCGGTGCGCGAGGCCGAGAACGGGCTGAAGGACGGATCCACGAAGATCATGTGCGTGGCGACCGAGACCGCGAGCGCGATTTTCGGGCTTCCGACCTATCGGGGCGCGAGCCGGCGTCTGTCTGCGCTGACCTGGGGCGCGGAGGATCTGTCGGCCGACCTCGGCGCGGAGACCAACCGCCTCGCCGACGGAACGCACGCCGACCCCTACCGGCTCGCCCGGTCGCTCACGCTCATGGCGGCCGTCTCGGCCGGCGTGCAGCCGATCGACACGGTCTATCCCAACTTCCGCGACGAGGCGGGCTTTCGCGCCGAATGCGAGAGAGCGCGGCGCGACGGTTTCACCGGCAAGATGGCGATTCACCCGGCGCAGACGCCGATCATCAACGAGGTTTTCACGCCGCCGGCCGATGAGATCGACCGCGCGCGCCGCATCGTGCAGGCGTTCGCCGACAATCCGCACGCCGGCGTCATCGGCCTCGACGGGGAAATGCTCGACAAGCCGCACCTGGCCCGCGCGCAGAAACTGCTCGCGCGCATCGGCGGGTGAAACGGGCGCAGGCTCAATTCAGCAATCCGGCCGCCGCGTTTTTCAGATTGGCGAACGACAGCGGCCGGAATACGAATTCGACCCTGTGGCGGCCGGCCGCAATCTCCACGCCGCGAAACAGCAGGTCGGCTTTCACGATGGGCGCCGGAACGCCGTCCACGAACGCCTCCCAGCCCGGATAATACAGGTCGTGCAGCACGACGAGGCCGCCCTCGACGCTCGCCGCGTCGATGGTCACGCGGTTGTCCTCGTAGGTCGCGATGGAGGCGTATCTGGCCGAGGCCGGAGCGACGTATTCCGATGGCGCGCGGTCGCGCAAAGCCGGCGAGAGGCGCGAAAGATGCCCCTCCTCCACCAGCGCCTGCACGCCGCGCTCGTAATCGGGCGTGCGCCGGTCGGCGAGCGCCTGTTCGCCGTCGATCGGCTTCACGCTTTCGGCGACGAATACGCGCGGCTCCGCGCGCCCGAGCCGATAGATGTGGACGCCCTCCCCCGAATGGATCGCGGT
>CAZWJF010000155.1:0-433 GCA_964634325.1 uncultured Rhodoblastus sp. | reverse complement strand
TGCGGGCGCGGCACATGGCGCGGCAGTTTTTCGAGCGGCCGGTCGAGCACCAGATAGTCGAGGCCGAGCTTCTGCGCGAGCCGGCATTTGTAGCCGCGAAACGTGTCGGGAAACTGCCGCAGGTTGGGATCGGCGGCGTTCTCGCCGGGGCCGATGGCGCGCTCGTAGTCGGCGATGCGCAACGGGTTGTAGCCGAGCGTGTTCTCCAGCTCCAGAACCATCGACGCGTTCTGCCAGGCGCCGGGCAGGCCGAGAATCTCCACGCGCGGGCGCTCGCCGGCGGCATGACGCAGCGCCAGTTCGCGCTGGAGCGCGGCGAGCCCCTCGCGCTCGGCCGGCCGCATGCCGGCGTAGACTGAATACCGTTCGGCCGGCTCCGCGTTCATCGAATTGGCGGCGTTGCGCCTGTCTCTTATACACATCTCCGAGCCCA
>CAZWJF010000154.1:0-2859 GCA_964634325.1 uncultured Rhodoblastus sp. | reverse complement strand
GCGCTCGACCCCGAATTTGTGAGACCGACATGAACGAACCGATTCAAGCGCCCGTCCCGCGTTCGGGCGTCATGCAAATTCAGGCCTATGTGCCGGGTAAGAGCTCTGCGGCGGGCGTCGCGCGGGTGGTCAAGCTGTCGTCCAACGAAACGCCGCTCGGTCCCTCGCGCGCCGCGATCGAGGCGTTCAAGTCGGCCGCCGATTCGCTGGAAGCCTATCCGGACGGCGCCGCGAGCGCGCTGCGCGCGGCCATCGCCGATCGCTATGGGCTCGACCCCGCCCGCATCGTGTGCGGGGCTGGCTCGGACGAACTGCTGTCGCTGCTGACACACGCCTATATCGGCCCGGGCGATGAGGGCCTTTATTCCGAATATGGCTTCCTCATGTACCGCATCGCTATTCTGGCTGCGGGCGGAACCCCGGTGGTCGCGCCGGAGAAGAATCGTGTCGCCGATGTGGATGCGCTGCTGGCGCGCGTGTCCAGCCGGACCAGGATCGTCTATCTGGCCAATCCCAACAATCCGACGGGAACCTATCTGCCGCACGAGGAAGTCAAGCGGCTCGCCGCGAGTCTGCCGCCGCATGTCCTGCTGGTGCTCGATGCCGCTTATGCCGAATACGTCAAGCGCAACGACTACTCAGCCGGTCTCGAACTCGTCTCGACGTCGACGAATGTCGTCATGACCCGGACGTTCTCGAAAATTCACGGACTGGCGGCGCTGCGCATCGGCTGGCTCTATGCGCCGGCCGCGATCGCGGACGCCGTCAACCGCATTCGCGGACCGTTCAATGTGAGTGCGCCGGCGATTGCGGCGGGCGCGGCCGCGATCCGCGATCTGGCGCATGTGGAAGCCTCGGTCGCGCATAACGAAGTCTGGCTGCCGTGGTTGACGCGCGAACTGACGACGCTCGGCCTCAACGTGACGCCGAGCGTCGGCAATTTCGTGCTGATCGACTTTCCGACGTCCGCCGGCAAGACGGCTGCGGAGGCGGATACGTTCCTCTCGCGCCGCGGCCTCGTACTGCGTGCGGTCGGCGCCTACGGCCTTCCACATTCGCTGCGCATGACCATCGGAACGGAAGACGCCAATCGCGCGGTCGTCGAGGCGTTGCGCGAATTCATGGGGGCGTGACCGAATGGCCGAACGTTTGGGCCCGCCGCTGGCAGACCCACTGTTTGCGCGACTGGCGATCATTGGATGCGGGTTGATCGGCTCGTCGATCGCGCGCGTGGCGCGACGCAAGAATCTCGCCCGCGACATCGTCGTCGCCGACATTTCGCCGAACGTGCGCGCACGGGTGGAGGCTTTGGCGCTCGCCGATCGCGTGACAGCCGATCCGTGCGACAGCGTGACCGGCGCCGATCTGGTGATCGTCTGCGCGCCCGTCGGCGCGAACGCGACGATCGCGGAATCGATCGGTCCCGCGCTCGCGCCGGGCGCCATCGTGTCGGATGTCGGTTCGGTCAAGGGCGCGGTCGTCACTGCGATGGCGCCGCACCTGCCCAAGCATGTGTATTTCATTCCCGCACATCCGGTCGCAGGCACCGAGCAATCGGGACCCGACGCGGGGTTCGCCACGCTGTTCCACGGCCGCTGGTGCATTCTCACGCCGCCGGAGGGCGCCAACGAAGCGGCGGTCGCGAAGCTGCATCGTTTCTGGAGCGAGGCCGGCAGCAATGTCGAGACGATGGGCGCGCAGCATCACGATCTCGTGCTCGCGATCACCAGCCATGTTCCCCATCTCATCGCCTACAATATCGTAGGGACCGCGGACGACCTGGCGCAGGTCACGCAATCGGAAGTCATCAAGTTCTCCGCCGGCGGGTTCCGCGATTTCACTCGCATCGCCGCATCCGACCCGACCATGTGGCGCGACGTTTTCCTCAACAACAAGGATGCGGTGCTGGAAGTGCTCGGGCGCTTCACCGAGGATTTGAGCGCGCTCCAGCGTATGATCCGATGGGGCGATGGAGACGGCCTGTTCAATCTGTTCACACGCACGCGCGCCATCCGCCGCTCGATCGTCGAAAGCGGGCAGGAGACCGCGGCGCCCGATTTCGGACGCCGCGATCCCGATCAGTAGAGCGGCGGCAGGACGAAGATGTTCTTCAATGGCCCGACGCCGAGCGCGCCATTGGCGAACGACAGATCGAGCCGCGTTTCGCCATTGGCGCCGGCGCGCTGCAGAAACGCGGCAAGAAGCTGCGTCGTCATCGCGCCTTCGCGCAACACGCCGGCGTTCACGCCGGCATTGAGCGCGATGCGCCCGGCCTGACGCAACCGCACGTCGATCTTACCATCGAGGCGATGCGACTGATCGAGGCCGAGGCCGCCGTCGGCCTGGATGGCGGCCTCGCCCTTCTGAATGGCGATCAACCCCAGATGCAGGCGGCCGCCGGCCTGACGCCACAGTTCGAGACGTTCGGCGAGCGCGCCGCGCGTCAGCTTGTCGAATTGCGACGTCGAAATGACGGATGCGACCTGCGCCGGCGCCGTGTCGCCCGCAAGCCGATCGAGATCGGGAGATTCCAGGCCGGCGAACCCGCTCTCGATTGTCGATGCCGCGCCCGGCGCCCCCGCCTCACGGCGGAAATGACTGTGAACGCGCGCGATCGTCCCGCGCCATGCGCGCGCGTCGTCGCCGAACGCGAAACGCACGGCTTCGCTCGCAAGCGTCATGCGCTCCACGCGCTCAGGCAGTCCACGCACGTAGATTTTCAGCTGCGACCAATCGAGCTCCAGCCGTCCGTGGTTTCGTTCCACCTCGAGCGGACCTGTCGCTTCGACGTTGATGCGGCGCGGAGCGGTCAAGGGCGCGACGATGGACACGCGACGCATGCGCGCGAAGGTCGGCGCA
>CAZWJF010000153.1:0-2862 GCA_964634325.1 uncultured Rhodoblastus sp. | reverse complement strand
GCCGGGGAGCGCTTCCATCGCGACATCGCGCTGGCGCAGCTGCTGCCGCGTGTGACGGCGGACTGGTCGGGCGCGGGCGGGGGCGGGCGCCGCGGCCCGGATGCGATGAACCTGACCGAAACAGCACTCGCCGCCCGCCAGCGCATCAACCGCGCGCAGGATGCCGTCGGGCCGGATCTGGCGGGCCTGATCATCGATGTCTGCGGGTTCCAGAAGGGGCTGGAGCTGGTGGAGCGCGAACGCGCCTGGCCGCCGCGCTCGGCGAAAGTCGTGTTGCGGATCGCGCTGGACCGGCTCGCCGCTCATTACGGCCTCGCCTCGGTGGCGCGCGGACGCGCGCGCGCCGCACTGCGCGCCTGGGGCGCGGACGACTACCGGCCGGCCATCGACTGAAGGCGCGCCCGGCGATATCTCGCGCGGCGACCAATGGCCGCGCGCCATTGGTTTAGGAGCGAAGCGACGCCGAGTTGATGCGAGGTGGAAGAGACGCCCGCTTCTTGCGGGCGTTTCCAACAAAGCGCGAAGCGACGCCGATCAAAGCGCCGCGCGCGCTTCGGCCTTGATGCGCTCCACCATCGCGCGCAATCCGTTCGAGCGCTGGGGCGTGAGATGTTGCGCAAGACCCAGTTTCCCGAACAGCGGCTGGGCGTCCGTGGCGAGAATCTCTTCGGCGCGCCTGCCCGAGAACAGCGCAAGCGTCAGCGCCACCAGGCCGCGCACGATGTGCGCGTCGCTGTCGCCGAGAAAATGCAGCACCGGCGCGCCGGTCGCATCGTGGTCGACGCGCGTTTGCAGCCACACCTGGCTGGCGCATCCGCGCACGCGGTTGGCCTCGGTATGCGCGTCGTCCGGCAGCGGGCGCAGCGTGCGGCCGAGTTCGATCAGATAGCGATAGCGATCTTCCCACTCGTCGAGATACGAGAAATTGTCGACGATCTCGTCGAGGGCGATGGCCTGTTCCATGCCCTTCTATATGGGTGAAGGACGCGGGCTGGCTACCCCTCGCGGTCGCGGCGCGCGCAGGCCGAGGCCGCCGCCTGCACGATCGCTGAGGGCGCGGCGGCCGCGGGCATGCGAACGGATTGCGCCGCCGCCGGTGCGTAGGTGGCGTCGGTCGCCGGCCAGCTCATCGCGTGGAACACGAGTCCGAGCCAGAAGACGCATTTGAGCAGAAAGATCATCCCGCCATCATCGCGCTTTCGCTTCAAATGCCCGTCAAGACCGCGCGCGCATTTCGAACAGCCGCTTTAACGAACCGGCAAGAAACGGGCTTTTCGGGGCGGATCGGAAAGCCGATGCAAACCAATTGCAAACCATAAGCGCGTGTTCAGGTCATGGCGGACACAAAAACGCGCCGTCCGCCCGTGCGTCCGCCTCGCGCGAGCCCGGCCTTTAGGGGACGTTTAAGAGGGTGCTGCGAGAGTGGCCGCAGGGAGAACGCGGTCTTCGAGACCGCGCCCGGCCGGGGTGTGCGTAGTGTCTGTCGTTCAGGAACGGATCGCCGATCTGGTAAGCGCTCAGAAGGCGGGCGATCTCGTGGAACGCGCGCGGCTGGAGACGTTCGTCACCGTTCGGCTCGGCGCGACGGCCGCCGTGCTGCTGGCGGCGCCCGTGTTTCTCCTGTTCGCCGCGCCGCTCGCGCTATGGCAGTGCCTCGCGTTTCTCTGCATTCTTTCCCCGTTCGTCGCCGTGCTCGCGCTCATGCGCGGCGCGCATTTGCGCGTGGCGCAGGCCATTTCCATCGCCGGCCTGTTCGCGCTCGCGCTGCTGCTCGCCTTCGCGGAAGCGAACGGCCGCATTGTCGCCTTCTCCATCCTCATGCTGGCGATGCTGGAGGCGGTGTCGACCGGCGACAAGCGGTTCGCCGTTCCGGCCGGCGCCATCGCCTTCGTAATTTTCGTCGCGCTGGCCATCGCGCCGGCCGCCTATTTCGCGCCGCTGTCGCACCAATGGCTCGGCGCCGCGATGTTCGCCATGCTGGCCTACGCCGCCGCCATAGGCTGGGCGGCGGCCCACACCAACGACGTCGCCCGCTTCCGCGAGCGCCGCGAGACGATGCGCCACGAAGCGCTCGCCCAGACCATCGGCGATCTGGTGCTGCGGCAGGACCGCGCCGGCTCCGTCGTCCACGCGAGCCAGGAGTCGGTCGCGCTGTTCGGCCTTGCGCCGCGCGAACTTCTGGGGCGCGGCCTGTTCGAGCGCGTGCACGTCGCCGACCGTCCGGCGTTTCTCACCACCATCGTCAACGCGCTCGACTCGGGCCAGACGACCACCTGCGTGGTGCGCATGCGGCGCGGCGCGCTCAACGATGCGGGCGTGCCGTCGGCCGAGCCGAGTTTCGCGTGGATCGAAATGCGCACGCGCCGCATTCCCTCCGAGCGCCGTTCGACCGATCCGCACGATCGCGCCAGCGTCGTCTCCATCGTGCGCGATGTCACACGCGCGCGCCACGCCGAGGAAGAAATCCGCGCCGCGCAGGCGAGCGCCGAACAGGCGAACGTGTGGAAGGACCGTTTCCTCGCCAACGTCAGCCACGAATTGCGCACGCCGCTCAACGCCATCATCGGTTTTGCGGAGATCCTCGGCAACGAGCAGCTCGCGCCGAGCGAGCCTGTGCGCAGCCGCGAATACGCCAACATCATCCACACCTCGGGCCAGCACCTTCTGGAGATGGTCAATTCCATTCTCGACATGTCGAAGATCGACGCCGGATCGTTCGACATCGTGCCCGAACCGTTCGATCTGCCGCCGCTGCTCGACCAGTGCTGCGACATGATGGGCCTGAAAGCGGGCGAGGGCGGCGTGCGGCTCGTGCGCGACTACCCGCACGATTTCGAGGAACTCGTCGCCGACAAGCGCGCG
>CAZWJF010000152.1:0-2887 GCA_964634325.1 uncultured Rhodoblastus sp. | reverse complement strand
GGTTCGGTCAAGACGATCGAAACCAAGGGCCGCGCCAATCTGCCTGGCCAGGTGGGCGAGACGATCTCCTATTGGCTGATGACCTCGAACCTCGGCGAGGTTCCGGTCGTCGGCCTCGGTCTCGGCTCGGTCGCGGGCCTCGGCGCCGCGCGTCTCGCCTCCAGCCATTATTCGGTGATGACCAAGAACTCCGCCATGTTCGTCGCCGGCCCGCCGGTGGTCGCGCGGCTCGGGCAGGATCTCGGCAAACAGGAACTCGGCGGCTGGGAGATTCAAACGCGCTCCGGCGCCATCGACCACGCGGTCGATACGGAAGAGGAAGCGTTCGAATGCGCCAGACGCTTTCTGTCCTATCTGCCGTCGTCTGTCCATGAACTGCCGCCGGTCGGTCCGGCCGACGACGATCCCGCTCGCCCCGTCGACACGCTGCTGAAAGCGATCCCGCGTAATCGCCGGCAGGTCTACAAGATGCGTCCGATCGTCGATGCGGTCGTCGACCGCGGCTCGTTCTTCGAGATGGGCCACGCCTTCGGCCGCTCCATGATCACCGGATTTGCGCGGCTGAACGGCCGGCCTGTCGCGCTGATGGCGAGCGACCCGTTCCACTACGCCGGCTCGTGGACGGCCGACACCTGCCAGAAGGTGATCCGCTTCGTCGATCTGGCGCAGACGTTCCATCTGCCCGTCGTCTATCTTTGCGACTGCCCGGGCTTCATGATCGGACTGGAGGCGGAGAAATCCGCCACCATCCGGCTCGGCGTGCGCGCGATGGCCGCGCTGAACCAGACGACCATCCCGTGGTGCACCATCATCGTGCGCAATTGTTTCGGCGTCGCCGGCGCCGCGCATCAGCCGGGCGGCCGCCTGTCGCTGCGTTACGCCTGGCCGTCGGCCTATTGGGGGTCGCTGCCGCTCGAAGGCGGGATCGAGGCCGCCTATCGCGCCGAAATCGACGCAGCGGACGACCCGAAGGCCAAACTCGCGGAAATCGAGGAACGTCTCAACAAACTGCGCTCGCCGTTCCGCACCGCCGAAAAATTCTGGGTGGAGGACATCATCGACCCGCGCGAGACGCGCCGCCTGCTCTGCGATTTCGCCGATCTCGCAGGACGAACGCTGGAGCCGGGCGCGCAGCCGCTGCCGATGCGGCCCTAATCCGGCGCGGGCGCATCGCCCCGGTGGATGGGCGCACCGAACCGGTATATGTAAATGTCTTGACCTAATTCGAGGCTCGTGAAATCGTGCGCAGGCGCTCCAGGCGCCTCGCATCAGCATTCAAGAAGCAAAACGCTCCAGGAGGAAATGTCATGCGCCTTTCCAAAGCCACATACGCATACGCTGCGCTCGCAATCGCCGGCGCGCCGATCAGCGCCGGCGCGCAGGACAAGCCCGTGAAAATCGGCGTTCTGAACGATCAGGCGTCCGTCTATTCGAGCATCAGCGGGCCCGGCTCCGTGGCCGCCGCGCGTCTCGCCATTGAAGACATGGGCGGCGCGATGTTCGGCAAGCCAATCGAACTCGTCTTCGCCGATCACGGCCACAAGCCCGACATCGGCTCCGGCATCGCGCGCCGCTGGTACGATGTGGAAGGCGTGGACGCGATTTTCGACATCTATTCGTCCGGCGTTTCGCTCGCGGTGCAGGGCATCGCCGAGCAGAAGAACAAGGTGCTCGTCGTATCGACCGCCTCCAGCCGCGACATTTCCGGAAAATCGTGCTCGCCGAACGGCATGCAATGGGGCAACGACGGTTATGCCGTCGCCAATCTCACGATCAATGGCTCCTCGCCGCAACCGACGAGCTGGTTCTTTCTCACCGTCGACTACACCGCCGGCCACTCGATCGAGAAAGACGCGCAGCGCATGATCGAGAGCGCGGGCGGCAAGTTCGTCGGCGCCGTGCGCTTTCCGCTGAACTCGCCGGATTTCTCGTCCTACCTGCTGCGCGCGCAATCGTCCGGCGCCAAGAACATCGGGTTCATCGGCGGCGGCGCCGACATGACCAACGTCATCAAACAGGCAGGCGAATTCGGCGTGGAGAAAGCCGGCCAGCGGTTCGTGCCGTTTTCACTCACCACCGTCGAGGTCGACTCGCTCGGCAACAAGGTCACCGGCGGCATGCCGCTCGTCTTTTCCTTCTACTGGGACGAGAACGACGCGACCAAGGCATGGACCGAGCGCTTCAAGAAAGCCTTCGGCAAAATGCCGACCGATCCGCAGGCCAACGTCTACTCCTCGGTTCTGCACTATCTCAAGGCCGTGAAGGCCGCCGGCTCCACCGACGGCGCCGCGGTTCTCGCCAGAATGAAGGCCACTCCGGTCGAGGACTTCTTCACCAAGGGCGCGAAGATCCGCGCCGACGGCCGGCTCATGCGCAACATGTATTACGCCGAGGCGAAGAAGCCCGAGGAGATGAAAGGCCCGACCGATTTCGTTAAACTGGTAAAGACATATCCGGGCGAAAAATCGTTCGTGCCGGTCGCCGACAGCGAGTGCAAACTGCTCAAGCAGTAAGGCGCGAAGCAAACGGCCGCCCCTTCGGGCGGCCGTTTCCGTTTCGTCCTCTCGTCAGAGTTGTTTCGCCAGTTCTTCCTTGCGCACCTTGCCGGTCGCCGTCATCGGCAGCGCATCCACCACCCGGATTTCCGGAATCTTGTAGACCGCGAGACGTTCGCGGCAGAATGCCTCCAGCGCGGCGCCGTCCGCTTTCGATCCCGGCAGCACCGTGACGAACGCGACCGGCACCTGGCCCCGCGTTTCGTCCGCGCGCCCCAGCACGCCGCTGCCCGTCACGGCCGCATGTTGGCCCAGCACCGCCTCGATCTCGGCTGGAAACACGCTCATGCCCTTCACTTTCAGCATTTCCTTGCGACGGCCCAGGAAATGGA
>CAZWJF010000151.1:0-2896 GCA_964634325.1 uncultured Rhodoblastus sp. | reverse complement strand
TCGCTACACCCGACCTCGACGCTGCGGCGCCTGTCGCTTTCGAGCGCATGCGCGGTCAGCGCGATGATCGGGATGGCGGCCAGGCGCGGCCTGGCCTTGATGAGCAGCGTTGCTTCCCATCCGTCCATTTCGCCGAGCGCGACGTCCATGAGGATGAGATCGGGGGTCAAGGCGTCGGCCATCGCGACGCCCTGCGGGCCGTCGTGCGCGCACGCGACTTCGTAGCCGCTGCGTTGCAAACGTCGCGTGAGCATGTCGCGATTGAGTTCGTTGTCTTCGACGAGAAGAATGCGCGCCATCGAATCCCCCGTCAGGCGGCCTGCGGCAGCGCCATATCGGCGCTCGCCTCGCAAGACAGGTCGATGAAGACACGCGCGCCGCGGCCTTCGTGCGGACGCACGCCGAGCGTGGCGCCCATCAGTTCGCACAGCCGCGAGCACAGCGGCAGGCCGAGACCCGCGCCGCCGTACTTGCTGGCGCTGTGGTCGTCGAGGTCGCTGAAGGTTTCGAACAGCGTCGGCATCAGTTCCGGCGCGATGCCGGGGCCGTGATCGGCGATGCAAATGCGTGTGGCGTCCGCGCCGGCGCGCGCGACCTGCGAGATCGAGATTTCGATCGGGCCGTCCGGGGCATAGCGCACCGCGTTGTCGATCAGCGCGTCGAGCACCTGTTCGAGTTTCATGACATCGATCTGCGCCAGGCGGTCCGCACTCTCGTCGCGCACAACGATCTCGCGTGCGTTCAGGCGATCGCCCGTGCGCCAGCGCTCGGCCACGCGCTGCACCAGTGGAGCGAGCGGGGTGGGCTCGATATAAACCTCCATCTTGCCGGCTTCGATCTTCGACAGATCGAGAATTGCGTTGACCAGACCCAGCAGATGATGACCGGCGGCGTGAATGCGGTTGAGATCGTCGACGTCCTGCGGGCTCTGGGCGGGATCGGTGTCCTCGAGCAGGATCTGGCTGTAGCCGATGACGGCGTTGAGCGGCGTGAGCAGTTCGTGACTCATCTTGGCCAGAAATTCCGATTTGGCCGCGCCGGCGCGTTCGGCCTGGGAAGCGGCCTCGCGCAACTGCTCGGCGGTTTCCATATGGCGGCGCACTTCCACCTCGAATTCGGTCTGCGATTTCAGGATGCCGGCGTAGAACAGCGCCATCATCGACACGTAGATCGACGCGCTGATGGTGGAGATGACGCCGATGACCTGCATGTCGGCGAGTTCGACATTGTGCGGGAAACTGCCGCCGAACGCGTAGAGACCGACGAAGATGCCAAGGCTGATGCTGATCTGCAGCAGAATGGTGACGCAGGTGCTGACCGACGCGCCGAGATAGAAGAACGCCAGCAGCGGAACGGTCACGAGCCAGGGCAGGAACGGCGAGGAAAGACCGCCATAATTGTAGCAACCCCAGATGATGGCGAACAAGAGATTCTGGATGGAGATGAACGAGAGCAGCGTATAGCGCCCTGTGAATTTCAAAAGGAATGGAAAGATCCAGAAGCCCGTGATCGAGGCGGCCAGCACGGCCAGCGTTCCGGCCGATTTGCGATCGATCCAGAACAGGTAGAGCGGGATGACGTTGCCCAGGATGGGGCCGAACATGTGACTGACGAGGAACATGCGCGCGCGGGTGCGCATCTCGCGCTCCGCAAGCAGATCGTCAGGGATGAACCAGTCGCTGATCTTGTTGAAAACGCCGCCGTCCGACATCGCATTCACCTTTGTAGGTGTCGTCGTTCTAACGGACGGCCGTTACTTGCGAACTAAGCAAGATAGTGAAGCAATTGCTCAGCCAATCGCCGAAATAGCGACCCGCCGTCGGTTACGTTTGGTTAACCGCGATGACAAACAGGCCCCGCACGAGCGCGGACGGGACAATGATGGCGGCGGTGGAAACCTAATTTTCACCCGAGCGAAAGATGCTCGGCCAGTTCATTTGCGAACCGTGGCCGTGCGCCACCACCAGAAGGCTTGCATGCTCGCAACAGCGCTGCGCTTCATCGACTGGTTCATCCCGGAGCGGGCGCGCCGCAGCAAGGCGGAGCTTGGGCGCGCGCGCACCTTCGTCTTCACCCATATCCTGGGCCCCACGACCGGCGCCTCGATCGTGCCGTTCCTGTTCATGGCCGAGGGATATGCCGGATATCACGTGTGGATGATCGCGGCGGGCATCGCCAGTTTCTGGGCGCTGCCTTTCGTCCTGCGGGCGACCGGCAACCTGCGGTTCGTGGCGATCGTTTCGGTGCAGACCCTGATCGGCGTGACGCTGTTCGGCGTCTACAATTATGGCGGCGTCAGCTCGCCGTTCCTGCCCTGGCTGCTCATCGCGCTGGCGAACGGCTTCTTCTATCTCAACGACCGCCCGCTGTCGGTTCTGGTCGTCTTCGTGGTCAATCTCGCCAGTTTCGTGGGCGTGTGGCTGGCTGTGGGCCAGCTGCCGCAGCGTATCCCGATGGAGGAGATGACGAATGTCGGCCTCATGTCGGTCGCCAGCGCCACGCTCTATATGGCCTGGCTCGCCATCTACTACGGACTGCTGCTCACGTCGGAGTCCGCGCTCGAACGGGAAGTCGGCCGACACCGCCACACCTCGGAGCGGCTGATCGCGGCCAAGGAGAAGGCCGAGAAGGCGAGCCGCGACAAGTCGATCTTTCTGGCCAAGATGAGCCACGAGTTGCGCACGCCGCTCAACGCCGTCATCGGCTACAGCGAAATCCTGCAGGAGGAGGCCGATCTGTCGGCCGACCGGCAGCGTTCGCAGGACCTGTCGCGCATCAACGCGGCGGGCAAACATCTTCTGGCGCTCGTTACCGACATTCTCGACATCACGCGCATCGAATCGAACGAAATCGAACTGCAGATCGCGCGTTTCAACGTGCAGGGACTGATCGACGA
>CAZWJF010000150.1:0-2906 GCA_964634325.1 uncultured Rhodoblastus sp. | reverse complement strand
ACCATAACGCGCGAACGGTCCATCCGTTCGTCGCGCAAGCCTGTTCGTGAAAAAACGCAAGCTCGGGGTCGAACGCGAGCGGTCAGAAGCGCGGCGTCGCGAACACCGCGCGATAGGCGTCTTCCGCCACGGGCCGGAACGCGCCGCTGGCCTCGTCGAGCGCCAGCAGCCGCCCGTCCGCAACGCCGAAATAGGCGCCGTGCAACGACAGGCGGCCTTTTTCCTCCAGCGCGCGCACGCATGGGAAGGTGCGCAGATTGATCAGGCTCTGGCGCACCGATTCGAGCGCGAGCTGTTCGAGATAAGCGAGACTGGGCTCGCCCGGCGCCTTCGGCAATCGGTCGGCCGCGGGTGCGATCAGCTTCATCCACTGGCCGATGAAATCGCCCGGCGACAGCGGCCGCATGTAGGGGTCGGCCTCGTTTTCCGCGAACGCGCGCACGCCGCCGCACAGCGCGTGGCCCATCACGACCACATGTTCGACGCGCAGCCCCATCACGCCGAACTCGAGCGCGGCGGAGGTCGAGTGGAAATCGTCGTTCGGCTTGTAGGGCGGCACCAGCGCGGCGACATTGCGCAGAACGAAAATCTCGCCGGGATTGGCGTCGAATATCACTTCCGGCGCAACCCGCGAGTCGCAGCAGCCGATGAGCATGATGCGCGGCTTTTGCCCGCCTTCTGCCAGTCGCTGATAGCGATCGCGCTCGCTCGCCAGTCTGCCCTCGAGAAAGGATTCGTAGCCTTCGACGAGTCGCGGGGGCAGCGGCGTCGAGCCGGCGTCGGTCGGTGAGCCTGTCATATGGTCTTAATGCCGCAACCCGGCGGTTTCGCCAAGTGCGTGTTCGACGGGCGCGCAAAGGCGCGCAAAAAAAAGAGCCCGGCCGAAGCCGGGCTCTCTCGACGGAATGCGTATCGCTCAGTAACGGGCGACGACCGCAACCGGGCCGCCCCAGTTGAAGCGGTAGGACACGCCGGCGCGCACCGCATGCTCCGTGCGACGGGCGTCGATCCACGTGTTGTTGATCTTGCCCCAGTCGGTGTAGCGGTACTCGAGACGCGCCGACCAGTTGTTGGTGAGGGCGTATTCCACGCCGCCGCCGACCGTCCAGCCCGTGTGGGTCTTGGAGACGTCGACCGTCCACGGCCAGAAGGCGATCGTGGTGTAGCGGAAGTTGCCCCAGGCGAGACCGCCGGTGGCGTAGATCAGCGCGCGATCGAACGCGACGCCGAGACGGCCGCGAACCGAGCCGCGGATGCCCGAACCACGCACGGACGAGCCTTCGAGGTCGCCTTCCACGCCGAGCACGAGCGGGCCGGCCGGCTGGAACAGGAAGCCGACATGGGCGCCGCCCACGATGCCGTCACGGTTCAGGCTCGGGTTGCCCCAGCCAGCGCCCCACCACACGTTGTTGAGCGAGACCTTGTCCCACGCGTAGCCGAGCTGCGCGCCGACATAGAAGCCCGACCACGTGAAGATCGGGGCCGGAGCCACCACGACCGGCGCCGGAGCACGACGCGAGGGAAGATCGGCCGCCATCGCCGTCGAGGACAGAAGGCCGACGGCGAGCGCGCCGGCAAGCATCTTGATGTTCATAAAAACCACTCCGAAAATTTGCACTTCGATTCGGTGCGTCGTCGTCCAAAAGCAAAGCTCGCGCACGACAACAGAGTAGCGAGTACTCCTGCGGCCATATCCCTCCATCGACGCGGGCGACGCAACCCAATTGTGCGCATGAAGGCCGGCCGACGCTTACAAACGCGCGCGCTGTTGCAAGAACGCTACGATTTGCTTAACGCTCCATAAACGATTGTGGCGACAACGCGGCGCACGGCGCCACAGTTCGAACATTACGCATCGCATCTGGCGCAATGCTGCCATTCGCGACAAGCGTATGCGCCGCCGTTCGCGCGCAGGCGCGGCCGCCGCGCGATATGTCGCACGTTGCAAATAGTCCTTGCGCCGCAGCGGCGAATTCGCCCTCCCCTCTCGGCGCCCGGAGCATACGACCGCCGCGCATCGGCGCTCTCGCATAGGATCGCGATCGCAGATTCGCATTCGCGATTCGCAACCGCAAAAATTGATTCGCACGCGTTCCGATGACGTGTGAACAGATTCGTCCGCAACGGAAATTCGCGCCGACGCGCATGGTCGCGCACTTGCGTTCTGCGCGCGTCGCGCATGTCGTGCGTTCACGCGCGCATCGCGCGTCGTCGCGTTCCCTGCAGTCCGCCACCGCGCTCCGCAACGCAAAACCGGCTTCCACTTTTCCCGGCCGCAAGCCGCTTTCAACGCGCGGCCGGACGGAAAACCGGCTTCCACTTTTCCTGGCCGCAAGCCGCTTTCAACGCGCGGCCGGACGGAAAACCGGCTTCCACTTTTCCTGGCCGCGCTTTAGTGTGCGGCGCCAAAAATCAAGGGGCGCGCGCGCGCCCACAGTCCGGAGCTTTCGATGAGCCTGCGTCCGCGCCGATCCTGCCTCTATATGCCGGGCTCCAACGCCCGCGCGCTCGAAAAGGCCCGCACCCTGCCCGCCGACGTGCTGATCCTCGATCTGGAAGACGCCGTCGCGCCCGACGCCAAGGCCGCCGCCCGCAATCAGGTGGCCGAGGCGGTGAAGGCCGGTGGTTTCGGCAGGCGCGAGGTGGTCATCCGCGTCAACGGCCCGCAGACGCCGTGGGGCGAGGCCGACATGGCGGCAGCCGCCGCCGCCGGCCCGGACGCCATTCTCGTTCCGAAAGTCTCCACGCCGGGCGACATCATGATGGCGGCGCGCGCGATGCGCGAGGCCGGCGCCCCGGAACGCACGCGGCTGTGGGCGATGATGGAGACGCCGCTCGCCATGCTGAACGCGGATTCCATCGCCCGCACCGCCGCCGATCCCGCCTCGCGTCTGTCGGTCCTCGTC
>CAZWJF010000149.1:0-2906 GCA_964634325.1 uncultured Rhodoblastus sp. | reverse complement strand
CGGTCGGCGGCTCGGGCGCTTTGTCGGACGCGCTCGTCGCCGCGATCGAGACGCGTGGCGGCCAGGTGCGGCTGAAGACGCCGGTCAGCGAAATCATTGTCGAGAACGGTCGCGCGGCGGGCGTGAAACTCGCCGATGGGGCGCGCATTCGCGCCAATGCGGTGATCTCCAACGCGGACCTGCGCCGCACCTTTCTCGAACTCGTGGCGAAGGAACACACGCCCGCCGACTTCCGCGCGCGAATTGAAAAGGCCGCCCCGGCGACCTCCTGCTTCAGCGTGCATCTCGGGCTCGACTACGTGCCGGCCATCAGGCCCTCGACCCATGTTGCGGGACCGCTGCATGTCGGCGCCGCCACCATGTCCCTGCTCGATCCCTCCGCCGCTCCGCCCGGCCATTCGATCATGATGCTGATCATGCTCATGCCCTTCGAGGAAGCCCGCAGATGGTTTCCCGACGACGAGGCGCAGGGTTTCGCCAGCGACTGGAAGCAATGGCGCCGTTCCGACGAATACGAACAGCGCAAGACCGGGATCGGCGATCGCATGATCGCGACCATGGAGATCGTGCTGCCGGATCTGTCGCGCCACATCGTCTATCGCGCCGACGCCAGCCCCGTCACCTACGCGCGCTACGACTGGGCGAGCGGCGGGGCGATTTACGGCATTTCGCCGCAAGGTCGCCTGAAGGGATCGAAATCCCCCATTCCCGGCCTTCTGATCGCCGGCGGCGGCAATTACGGCGCGGGCGTGGAAGCGGTCGCGATCTCCGGCGCGGATGCGGCCGAGGCGCTCGCGCCAGGCCTGCTCGCAGGCGCGACGCGCCGCGGATGAGGCGCCCGGATCACGCCGCAAACATTCGCGCGCGTTAACCCAGAAAGTTTGACGGCCGTTAACGGCTCGCGCGCTTAGCTCTGCGAATGGCGCGTCGCGTATTGCCATTCCTTGTTCTTCTGTGGCCGCTCGCCGTGCTCGGCGGGTGCTCGCTGTATCAGAAGCCGCAGCGCCCGGCCTGGCGCACGTCGGCGGAGAACGCCTGCTTCGCGCAGAAGCGCGTGCAGTTCTCGGCCTATGTGCAGCCCGCGCGCGAAATCTCCGGCCCCTCCATCTGCGGGCTCACCCGCCCGCTGAAAGTGGTGGCGCTGCAAGGCGGCGCCGTGCAGTTCAACACCACCGCCACCCTCGACTGTTCGATGGTCGCCGAACTCGACAACTGGGTGAGCCAGACGGTCCAGCCCGCGGCGCAGGCGCGGTTCGGCATGCCGATCGTGCAGATCGACACGATGGGTTCCTACTCCTGTCGCGGCATGAACAACCAGATCGGCGCGCGCCTTTCCGAACATGCGTTCGGCAACGCGCTCGACATCGGCGGCTTCACGCTCGCCGACGGCCGCAAGATCGTCATCCGGCGCGACTGGACGCGCGGCGACGAACAGACCCAGGCCTTTCTGCGCGACACGCAGCGCGGCGCCTGCGAAATCTTCACCACCGTTCTCGCGCCGGGGTCCAACGGCTTCCACTACGACCATATCCACGTCGATCTGGCGATGCACGGCAATTCCTCGCGCGGCCCGCGCCGGATCTGCAAGCCCGCGCCGCAGAACTTGGCGCCGGCGCCGCGCCGCGACGACCTTCCGGAAGCGCCGGACGTGGAGGAAGAAACCGACATCGCGCAGGTCAAGACCCTGCCGGGCGCAGACGCTCCCAACCTGCGCGCGGCCCCCGATTTCGCCACGCCGCCGCAGCCCCTTCCGCCGATGCGCGCATTCGCCGCGAACCCTCTCCCCCGCCCCTCGGCCAGCCTGCGCGAGGACGGGGCATTCGAGCCGCCGGACGAGGACATCGTCTCCACCCCGCGCCGCCGCTGACACGCCGTCGTCGAATTGACGCGCCGCAGCGACGAATCCGCATTGATGTTCGCCACGCCCGGTCCCATGCTGCCTCCGTCGTGCGGTTCCGGGAGGGAGCCATGACGTCCTATCGCATCTCGATCAGCAGCGACTCCCAGATCGGCGAATACAGCGTGCTTCTGCACGACGAGACGGAACGCACGCATGTCCTGGCCGGCGCATTCAGCGCCCGCCACGCTCGGCTCGTCGCACGCGATCTGATGGACCTCATGCGCGCACGCGAACCCGACAGCGCCTTCGTGTTCGAATTCATGACGGCGCGCCCCGACCTCGCGCAGGCGCGTCCGCCCGCCTGACGCCCGCCGCCGCAAGGTTCGGGCAAGCGCACGGGTTGCTGTTCGCCTGCGAGCGACTATGGTCAACGCGCGGGCCAGCAAAGAGTTCCGGCGCGCCCCACGCGTTCCGCGTCAAGCAAGAAACACGTCAATCCAGGAACACAAACCGTCCGTAAGTTCGCAGGCGTCGCAGCCCCACATGAGGCGCCCGGGAGCATGCGTTCGAGAGAAATCGATGTCCGCAGCAATCGCCAGCCTGTCGCCTTCCCTGTTCCGCCCCCCGGCGCCCGTGCCGCACGAGGCGCCGCTCGGTCTCGTGCGCGCCATAGCCACGCTCTACCGCAATCCGATCGAGGTCTGGACGCGCCGGCACTACGAGGAAAAGGTGCTCTATGCGCACACCGCCCTCGGCCGCAACGCCGCCGTCTGCGATCCGGCCGGCGTGCGTCGCATCTTTCTCGACAACGTCGCCAACTATCGAAAAGTCGCGCGGCAACTGCGCATACTGCAGCCCGCGCTCGGGCGCGGCCTGCTGACGACCGACGGCGAGGACTGGCGCGCCCAGCGCCGCTCGCTCGCGCCGCTGTTCTCGCCGCGACAGGTCGTCGCCTTCGCAAAGCCGATGGCGGAAGTCATGCGCGGCGACGTGGAGCGGCTTGCGCGCCAGCGCCCCGGCCGCATCATCGACATGCACGATCATCTCGCGCGACTCGCGCTGGAGG
>CAZWJF010000148.1:1060-2910 GCA_964634325.1 uncultured Rhodoblastus sp. | reverse complement strand
GGCGCGCCGCCATGCTCCTGCACCCGGCGCGCCGTCTCCAGGGCGCGCGCCGCGTCGATGTCGGTGGCGCAGATCTTCGCGCCCTCGCGCGCCAGCGCCAGCGCGCTCGCGCGGCCGATGCCGCCGCCCGCGCCGGTGACCAGCGCGACCTTGCCGTCGACGCGCCCGCTCACCGGATCGCACCCGACGTGCGCAACGCTTCGAGCCTGCCCGCGTCCAGCCCGAGCAGTTCGGACAGCACCTCGTCCGTATGCTGCGCGAAAACCGGCGGGAGCGACGGCGCGCGCACCGGCGTGTCCGACATGCGGATGGGCGAGGCGAAGAAGGAAATGTCGCCGGCCTCCGGATGGGCGCGACGCACCACCATGTCGCGCGCCTGCGCCTCGGCCGAATGGAGCGCGTCCAGCACGCCGCGCACCTGCCCGCCCGGCACGCCCGCCTTCAACATGCCGTCGGCGATCTCCGCGCGCGTCATCTTCCGCAACGCCACGTCCATCTCCTGCATCAGCGCGTCGCGGTTGGCGGCGCGGTCGCGATTGGTGAGGAAGCGCGGGTCGGTCGCCATATCCGGCCGGCCCAGCACGTCCGCGCAGAGTTTGCGATATTGCGCGTCGTTGC
Organism: uncultured Rhodoblastus sp.; assembly: GCA_964634325.1. GTDB lineage: Bacteria > Pseudomonadota > Alphaproteobacteria > Rhizobiales > Beijerinckiaceae > JAJXWB01. The sequence continues at coordinate 2,292 of CAZWJF010000148.1, read as the reverse complement.
CGACCGCGATGATGACGGAGCCATCGCCGCATTCGAACAGGCCGTAGGGCACGACATCCGGATGTCCGTTGCCGTAGCGCACGGGATTGCGATTGAGGAACATGGCGGCCGTGCCCAGATAGGCCAGGAATTGCAGGCCGCAATCGAACAACGCCATGTCGATGTGCTGACCCCTGCCCGTCGTCGCGCGCGCGACGAGGGCCGCCAGAATGGCCTGCGCGGAAATCATGCCCGTGACGAGATCGACCGCCGCGACGCCGACCTTCACGGGTTCGGAATGCGCCTCGCCGTTGATGGCCATGAGGCCGGCTTCGGCCTGCACCACCATGTCGTAGCCAAGCCGCGCCTTGAACGGGCTCTCGCGCCCGTAGCCGGAAATGGAGCAATAGACGAGGCGCGGATTGCGCTTCGACAACGTCTCGTAATCGAGGCCGAAGCGCTCGACGCCGCCGAGCTTGAAATTCTCGATGACGACGTCGCTCCTGTCGGCGAGCGCCGCGACGAGCTCCCGCCCCTCCTTCGTCGAAAGGTCCACGCAGACGCCGCGTTTGGACCGGTTGGCGCTCAGATAATAGCTCGACTCGCGCGCGCCGATCTGCGCACCCCATTTTCGCGTATCGTCGCCGTCGGGCCCTTCGACCTTGATGACGTCGGCGCCAAGATCGGCGAGCGTCTGGCCGGCAGTGGGGCCGGCGAGCACGCGCGACAGATCGAGCACCCGAATTCCGTGCAGAGCATGCATGAGCGTTTCGTTCCCGTATGCGCCGTCCCGTATGCGCCGTTTGCAAAAACAATGCATGAAGCGGCGGGCGGCGCAAGCGCCGCCGGCTCAGCCCGCGCGGAACGACAGCGGCGCGGGCGCGGAGAAATCGGCGAGCGGCGTTTCGCCGGCGATGGCGCGCGTTCCCTGCCCCACCAGCACATGCGCGCCATCCGGCATGTAGACGTCGACGCGCGATCCGAAGCGGATGAGACCGAACCGTTCGCCGGCCGCCAGCTCGTCGCCTTCCTTGCGGAAGGACACGATGCGACGCGCAATGAGCCCCGCGATCTGCACCACGCCGAACGTTCCCTGCGCGGTCTCCAGCACCAGCCCGTTGCGCTCGTTGTCCTCGCTCGCCTTGTCGAGGTCGGCGTTGACGAACAGGCCCGGCTTGTAGGCGATGCGCGCGATGCGCCCGGCGACCGGCGCGCGGTTCACGTGGCAGTCGAACACCGACATGAAGATCGAG
>CAZWJF010000148.1:0-1050 GCA_964634325.1 uncultured Rhodoblastus sp. | reverse complement strand
GACACGCGCTGCATGGGCGCAGGCCCCAGACCCAGTTCCGGCGGCGGCGAAAAGCGGCCGACCGAACAGACAACGCCATCGGCCGGCGACACCACCAGCCCTTCGCGCAGCGGCGTCACGCGCGGCGGATCGCGAAAGAAATAGGCGCACCAGACGGTGAGCACCGCGCCGATCCAGCCGAGCGGCGGCCAGAACCAGTGCAGGATGACCGAGCCGATCGCGAAGGCGGCGATGAACACATATCCTTCGGGATGAATGGGCGCGATCTGGCGCCGGACGGAATCATAGAGCGACATGTTCTGGTCTCGCGTTTGCTGTTCTTCTCATTCCCGCGCCGCCGTGTCACGCGCGGGCCATTCGCCGACGGGTTCGACGGCGACGCGCACGCTCTCGCCTTCCTCGGCCGCCGCACGGCGCAGTTTCTCCTGCGCGTCGTCCACCTCGCGCTGGCGGTTCCACATGCCGGCGTAGACGCCGCCGCGCGCCAGCAACGCCTCGTGGCGGCCGCGTTCGACGATGGCGCCCCTGTCGAGCACGATGATCTCATCGGCGTTGACGACGGTGGACAGGCGGTGGGCGATGACGAGCGTGGTGCGTCCGCGCGACACACGGTCGAGCGCGTCCTGGATCTCGCGTTCGGTGAAGGAATCCAGCGCGGACGTCGCCTCGTCCAGAATGAGGATGGGCGGGCCTTTGAGAATGGTGCGCGCGAGCGCGACGCGCTGCTTTTCGCCGCCCGACAGTTTCAGTCCGCGCTCGCCCACCTGCGCGTCGTAGCCGCCGGGCACGATCTCGATGAAGCGGTCGATCTGGGCGAGCCGCGCGGCCTCCGCGATCTCGTCGGGCGAGGCGTCCCACCGGCCGTAGCGGATGTTGTAGCCGATCGAATCGTTGAACAGCACCGTGTCCTGCGGGACCATGCCGATCGCCTTGCGCAGCGACTCCTGCGAAACGCTCGAAATGTCCTGCCCATCGATCGTGATGCGGCCGCGCTGCGGCTCGTAGAAGCGGAACATGAGCCGCGAGATGGTCGACTTGCCGGCGCCCGAT
>CAZWJF010000147.1:0-2917 GCA_964634325.1 uncultured Rhodoblastus sp. | reverse complement strand
ATCGCGAGCAGACCGGCGGGGCGCCGCAACCGCTCCTAGAGGACGAGGAAAAAATCACGCTCGATCTCGCCCCGTGCGGAACGGGCGGCCTGCTCGACAGGCAGAAACTGCCGCAGAAGCACCCCGATCACTACGGGCCCTGGAGCGACGGCGTCCCCACCTATTGCCAGATCTGCAAGGCGTGGCAGGCGGCGCTCAACGCCGGCGCGGGCGGCGACGTGTGGACGACGGACAAGGGCGAGAACGGCCATTGCCGCGTGACGTTCCACAAGCGCGCGAGCAAGGGACAAACGCTGTTCAGCGAACAGGAAAAGCGCGAGCTGCCGCAACGGCGCGTGGACCGCGCGATCGAAAAGCTCGAGCGCGGCGAAACCGATCTTGCGCCGCTGATCGAGGGCCAGCGCAAGGACGGCATGCCCTGGCACGATTTCGGCGTGGTGTGTCTGGCGCATTTCTACGCCATCGCGCTCGAGAAGGGCGGACCGGACTATCTCGACGAAACGCTGCGCGAGACCTACGAGCCGGCGTTCGTCGCGGGTTTTCCGCGCTACGCCGCGCTCTCCGACGAAGAGCTCGCGCGCGAGATCGCGCGCACGTGGAATTATCATTGCGCCGATTTCACGCTCACCGAGGAAGAGGACCGCTTCGTCTTCCGGCTCGACCCGTGCGGCAGCGGCGGGCGGCTCTATCGCGGGCGGATGTGGCGCGACATGTTCCGCTACGGCGATCCGCTGTCGCCGCTCGTGCCAGCGCAACACCCGATCGACTTCAACCGCGCGAACGCGCCGTCCTATTGCACGCATTGCGCGGCCTCCAACCGGGCGCAGCTTTCGCGCGCCGACGATCCCGCGACGCCGCTGTTCTTCGTCGCCGACGGCCATGCGCAGATGAAGCCGGGAGAAGCCTGCAAACTCTACGCCTACAAGAAGGCCGCGCGCGACATAGACCCCGCGCTGTTCGCGCAAGTGGGATTGCAGCCGAAACGGCGCGGCGGAGGACATTCATGAATGCGTTCGACCTGACCGGCAAGACGGCGCTCGTCACCGGCTCCACGATGGGCATCGGCGAGGGGATCGCGCGCGTGCTGGCGCGCGCGGGCGCGCATGTGATCATCTCCAGCCGCAAGCAGGCCGATTGCGAGCGCGTGGCCGGCGAATTCAAGGCGCAGGGCCTGAGCGCGGAGCCGCGGGCCTGCCACATCGGCAAGATGGACGACATCGAGGCGATGGAGACGCATCTGCGCGAGACGCGCGGCGGGCTCGACATTCTGGTCAACAACGCCGTGCTCTCGCCCTGGCGCACGATCGACGACACCGAGCCCGGCATTTTCGCCAAGGCGCTGGACGTGAACCTGCGCGGCAACTGGTATCTGTCGGTGGCGGCCACGCGCCTGATGAAGATGAAGGACGGCGGCGCCATCATCAACATCGCCTCCGTCGCCGCCATCCATCCCGACCGCATGCTGGGGCTCTATTCCACGCTCAAGACCGCGATGCTCGGCATGAGCCGCGCCTTCGCGCTCGAATACGGCGAGCACAACATCCGCGTGAACACCATCCTGCCGGGCGTGATCAAGACCAAGCTCGCGGAGGCTTTCGACGAAGCGGCGACGAAGATGATCCTTTCCTCCACGCCGCTCGGGCGCATCGGCGCGCCGGAGGAAATCGGCCACGCGGTTCTCTATCTCGCCTCGCCCGCCGGCGCCTTCGTCACTGGCGCGGGCCTGATCGTCGACGGCGGGTTGAGCATCGCGAGCCATTGACGGCGCGCGCCACGGACGGGAGCGGCGGCGCAGCCCCGGATCGCCTGGCTTGGCGCGCAATGACGGGAATGTTCAGGCCCTGGCGCGAATCTTCGACAGCGTCGTCGCGGGCGTGATCGCTTCCGGGTCGATCTTCACATGCAGGATCGCCGGCTTGCCGCTCGCCAGCGCGCGCTCGAAGGCGGGCATGAATTGCGCCGTCGTCTCCACCGTCTCGCCGTGGCCGCCGAAGGCGCGCGCGTAGGCCGCGAAATCCGGATTGCGCAACTGCGTCCCCACCACGCGGCCGGGATATTCGCGCTCCTGATGCATGCGGATCGTGCCGTACATGCCGTTGTCGACGACGATGACGACAATCGCCAGGCCGTATTGCACGGCGGTCGCGAATTCCTGCCCGTTCATCAGAAAACAACCGTCGCCGGCGAAGGCGATCGTCATGCGCTCGGGGTGAAGGCGTTTCGCGCCGACCGCGGCCGGAACGCCGTAGCCCATGGAGCCGGACGTCGGTCCCAGTTGCCCGCCGAACCCGCCGATGCGCAGATAGCGGCCGACGAACGTGTTGTAATTGCCGGCGCCGTTGCACAACACCGCATCGGCCGGCAGGCGCGCGCGCAGCGCAACGAGCGCCTCGGCGAACTGCATGGCGCCGGGAATGTGCGGCGCCGTTTCCGTCCACGCGCGATAGTCGGCATGCGCGGCCGCCGCCGCGCCTGTCCAGGGAATGTCGGCGGGCGGTTCGAGCGCGGCGAGCGCCGCGCAGAAGGCCGGCGGCGTCGCGCAGATCGCGAGCGAGGGCTGGTAGACGCGGCCGAGTTCGCCCGCGTCCGGATGGACGTGCACGAATGTCGGACACGGCGCCGGAATATCGAACAGCGTGTAGGACTGCGAGGGAATTTCCGCCATCTGGCCGCCGACGACGAGCACGCAATCGGCCGCTTCCACCCGCGCGCGCAATTCCGGATTCGGACCGAGGCCGAGTTCGCCGGCGTAGTTGGCGTGTTCGTTGGGAAAGAGCATCGCGCGTCGGAACTCGACCGCCACCGGCAAATCGAACCTCTCGGCGAAGGCGACGAAATCGGCGACCGCCCGCGCGCTCCAGCCGCCGCCGCCGAGAATGGCGACAGGCGCCTTCGCGGCGCCAAGCAGGACGCGCAG
>CAZWJF010000146.1:0-2924 GCA_964634325.1 uncultured Rhodoblastus sp. | reverse complement strand
TGTTAGCCCTGTACCTGAGGGGCCGGCGCGAACGCCGGCCCCCGGTACCTGGCCTTACCGGAACAAGGCCAACAACGTCTGCGGCGCGGCGTTCGCGATCGAAAGCGCCTGGAGGCCGAGCTGCTGCTTGACCTGCAGCGACTGCAGCTTCGCGCTTTCGACGGCGAGATCGGCGTCGACGAGATTGCCGACACCCGCCTTCAGCGCATCCGACAACTTCGAAACGAAGGTGCGGTGCACTTCCAGCTTCTTCGCCGACGTGCCAAGACGCGCCAGAGCCTCGTTGAGGTTCTGGAGCGACGTTTCGACGGTTGTAACCATCGTGGCGGCGTCCGTTTGCGTCGAAATGTTACCCGTGGTCGCGATCGTGATGATCGAGCCGCCGAGCGACAGATCTTCGCCTTGAACGGTGATCACGGTGGCCCCATCGGAGTCGGCAAGCGCCGTCACCGACGTGTCGGAGCCATCCACGATGTTCGTGCCGTTGAAGACGGCGTTCGAGTACATCGTCGTGATCTGCGACAGCAGAGCCGTGAAGTCCTCGTTGAGCGCGTCGCGGCTCGCCGTATCGAGCGAAGCGTCGGACGCGGCCAACGATTTCTCCTTCATTTCGATGAGGAGGTCGGAAATGCCTTCCGCCGCCGCGATCGAAACGTCGACCGTGGAAACGCCCCGGTCAAGGCTCTGCGTCACCGCGCGCAGGCCGGCGATATCCGAACGCATCGACTGAGCGATCGCGTACACGGCGCCGTTATCTTTGGCGCTCGAGACAGCAAGGCCCGTATTGATGCGGTTCTGAGCCATCGCCAGTTCGCGGTTGGTCATGTTCAACGACTGGAGGGCGATCATCGCCCCCACATTGGTATTCACAGTAGCCATGTCAGTTCCTTCCGTTCTGGAGTGAAGCGTACGAACGCACGCAGGCCTTCGGCCCACGCTCTGAACGGCAAGGGACATGCCAGTAACGAAGCGCCAACTATAACGTAGATCCTTGAATTATAAGGAGAAAATTGCGATCAGCCGCGCCCGCGCGTGAGCGCGGCGGGAACAAATTGCCGCCCGGCAGGCTTGAACCCGCCGGACGGCGAAGAAATGTCGGAACGGAATTCGAATAGCGAAGGCGCGGCGGGTCAGCCGCGGCGTTCGAGGCCCTGCATGATCGAGCGGTTGATGTCGACGAGCGGCGCCATCGGCGCGCCGTCGCGCATCACTTGGCTCGAATAGCGGCTGACCCACAGCGACAGTGACACGATCTGCGCGCGCAGCGAATCCGGCAGCTTGTTCTCGGGGTTGGCGCAATCGCCCGCGAACGTCGCCCACATGCGCCGGTTCCAGTCGATGGCGGCGATGACGCGCTTATCCGTGCGCGCCAGATTGCCCGCCTCGACGAGCGCCCGCGTCACCTCGCTGAAAAGCCGGTACTCCGTATCGCGCGGAGTCTCAACCGTGCGCTGCGCTCGCTGGTACGCCTGCAGGGACATAGGAAAGCCTCGTCTGCTCGAACTCGAAGAGCTTGCGGCACTTCATCAGCGCCTTGTAGAAATTCCCCGCCATCACGTCCTTCGAGATGCCGACGCATGTCGCCAGCGCTTCCCGGTTCGTGACCGCGCTCATGAACTCTGTCATGCGCAGCGCGAATTCTTCGTAATAGGACGCCGTATCCTCGGGCGAGAGATACATCATCATGATGGGGAAATAGACCCGCTTGGCGGGCGTATCCGCGTCCGCCTGCTGGATGATGTCCTTCTCGCGCAGGATCGACGCCTTGTTCTCGACGACGAGGCTGGCCCGCCGGTCGCCGTTCGACAGCACGACGCCGTTGACGACGAATTTTTCGTGCGGCTTGAGCGAGAGCTTGAGAGGCATGGCCGTCTGACCTGCAAAAGAGCGTTGCGCGAGGCGCGTTCGGATCTGGCGATGCATCGCAAGGGCCAGAATTGCGCCGACGCGAGCGACGATATCGGCCGACGGTTAAGAAAGACCGACCGTTTACACCTGCCCGGCGCTTTTCCGCGCGATCATGGCGCGCGCGTTTGCGCTCGCACGCTTCGCTTAAGACCGGCTTAACCACGTGCATGGCCTCCTTGGACCCATGTCTGCGAACCTCGAAGCATTTCTTGCCGGGCAACCGGGGGACCAAAACGCCGATGTGAAGGAAGCACGCGGCGGCCAGGGCGCCGCTACCGCGTTCCTTGAACATGCGCGCGCCGCGCTGGCGGCCAAGAACGCCGCACTGTCGCCCTCCCGGCGCAAATGCAATGCGCTGCTGCAGAAATCGATCAAGCTCTTCGGCAAGGAAAAGTACCGCGACGCCGCGCTCACCGCACTCGACGCGACCCGCGCCGATCCGACGGCCGCGCAGGCGTTTCACATGCTCGCCCTTTCGCTTGAGCGCCTCGGACACCTGCACAAGGCGTTCGAGATGTACGAACGGTCGTTCAAGCTCGACCCGACCGACGCCGACCTCTATTTGAATCTCGGGCTCGCCGCCTGGAAACTCGACCTGCTCGACGGCGCGGAACGCGTGTTTCGCCTCTGCATCGAGCAACGCCCCGATGCACCGCAGGGCTACAACAACCTTGGCGCCGTGCTGCGCGACAAGGGCAAGTTCGCCGAGGCGATCGAAGTTTTACAGGCCGCGATCACGCGCATGCCCGATAAGGCGATCCTCTGGAACACCGTCGGAACCGTGCTGGGCGAGCAAGGCGACTTCGAGCAATCGCAAATTTTCTACCGCGAAGCCCTGCGCCTCGATCCGAAATTCGGCCGCGCACTGCATAACATCGGTTTTGCGTTGTCCCATACGGGCGACCTCGACGGCGCGCTCGAAAACTATCGTCAGGCGCTGCCGCTCGCCGAGACCGAACTCGACCGCTTCGAAATCCATCACGCGATGTCGATGTGCCTCGCGGGAACCGGAGAAC
>CAZWJF010000145.1:0-2933 GCA_964634325.1 uncultured Rhodoblastus sp. | reverse complement strand
CTGTAATCCGTCACCGCGCAATCATGCGGCAGGATGGCGCGGTGGACTGGCTGACGCTCAACCGGCCGGAGCGGCTGAACACGCTCACTGCGCGCATGGTCGACGAACTGTGCGACTATTTCGAGGGGCTCAAGCGCGATTACGGCGTGCGCATCGTCGTCATGCGCGGGGCGGGGAAGGCCTTCTGCGCGGGTCTCGACATCAAGGAGCACCAGACCGGCCGGCGCATGGACGAGGGGCGCGGCGCGCTCAGGCCCGGTCCGCATCTGTTCGACATCGTCAAACTCATGCGCGATTGCCCGCAGCCGATCGTGGCGCTGCTGCACGGTCCGGTGTGCGGCGGGGGCATGGGGATGGCGCTGGCCGCCGACATTCGCATCGCCGGCGAGAGTATGCGCATGAACGACGCCTTCGTCGCGCTCGGCCGGTCGGGCTGCGAACTCGGCGTGAGCTATTTTCTGCCGCGCATCGTCGGACTCGGCGTGGCGACGGAGCTGATGTACACGGGCGCGTTCATCGGCGCGGCGCGCGCGCGCGAGGTCGGGCTCGTCAACAAGGTCGCGCCCGACACGGCGATGGAGGAGGCGGCGCGCGAATATCTCGACGCCATGTTGCGCACCGCGCCGCTGGGGCTGCGCATGACCAAGCAGACGCTCAACACGGCGCTGCGCGTGAACGACCTGCTGGCGGTCATCGATCTCGAACGGCAGGCGCAGATGATCTGCGGCGCGGGCCCCGATTTCGACGAAGCGATGAATGCGTTTCTCGAAAAGCGCGCGCCGCGCTACGCCTCCGACCCGCGCGTGCGGGAGGCGGCGTCTTAACCGATTGTCAGCGCCCATGCGGTACATCGAACGCCGCCCTCATCGAGCGATGAGGGCGGGAAGTCAACGCCATGAAGTCGTCGCGCATGTTCCGCCTCCGCAACGTCGCCCTGCTGGCGAGCCTGGTGGCGATTCCGCTGGTGCTGACGGCGGGGTTCGCCACCGACCGCCCGACCGTCCCGCCCGCCGTCGTGGGCGCCCGGTAGGACGACGGGCTTTCGCTTTTGTCGATCCTGATTTAATCGAAGGGCGCTGTCGGGTTCGGGCCGGTAGCTCAATGGTTAGAGCCGGCCGCTCATAACGGTCTGGTTGCAGGTTCGAGTCCTGCCCGGCCCACCCGCCATCCGATTTCGCCGCCCGCACGGGCGCCGCTTCATCCGCCCGCCTTCAGCGCGCGGGCGATGATGTTGCGCTGGATTTCGGAGGTGCCTTCGCCGATCACATAGACCAGCGAGTCGCGGTGGAAGCGGCCGACCGGATATTCGCGCATCAGGCCCGCGCCGCCGTGGATGCGGATCGCCTGTTCGGTCACGCGCACGGCCGTCTCGCTCGCGATCAGTTTCACCCGGGAGGCGGTCGCCGGGTCGATCGCGCCCTGATCGACGCGCCAGGCGCCGTAGTAGACCATCCATTTGGCGGCTTCGATGTCGGCCGCCATGTCCGCCAGCTTGTGGGCGATCGCCTGGTATTCGATGATCGGCCTACCGCGCACGATGCGCGTGCGCGCGTAGGCCAGCGCCGCCTCGAACGCGCCGCGCGCCATGCCGAGGCAATTGGCGGAGACGCCCACGCGGTTCTCGGCGAGCGATTCGAGCACCACGCGATAGGTTCCCGTCCTGCCGCCGAGCAGGCAGTCGTCCGGCACGAACGCGTCGGCGATATGAATGAGGCCCGTCTCGGATCCGCGGATCGCCTCCTTCTTCAGTCTGGAGATCTCGAAGCCGGGATTCGGCAGGTCGACGATGAACAGGCTGATCGCGTCGTCGGAATGGTCCGCGCCGGTGCGCGCCGCCACGAGCAGGAAATCGGCCATCGGCGCGTTGGTGATGTAGAGTTTCGAACCGTCCAGCCGCCAGCCGCCGTCCACTTTCGTCGCGCGGGTTTTCAGCATGCGCACGTCCGAGCCGCCATCGGGTTCCGACAGGCCGAAACCGCCGACCTTTTCGCCGACGAGGCCCGGGCGGAAGAACCGCGCCTTCTGGTCCGGCGTGCCGATGCGCCAGAGGGGCCACAGCGCGAGATGGGCGTGCGCCGACCAGGAGGAGGCGAAGGCCTGGCACACGCGGCTCATCTCCTCGCGCACGATGCAGTCGCTGATCTTGTCGAAACCAGCGCCGCCGTCGGATTCGGGATAGCGCACGCCGATCAGGCCCAGCTCGCCCCATTTGCGGAACAGGTCCTTGGGAAAGATCTCGACCTCCTCGGCGGCGGCGACCAGCGGGGCGACATGTTCGGCGCAAAATCGCGCGACCGTGTCGCGCACCTGTTCGTGTTGCGGCGTGAAGGCGAAATCCATCAGAGCGGTCCCGGTCGGCGTGGCGAGCGCCAATCCTTCCATGAAACCGGCCCGGTGTCGTGCGCCGCATTTACGCGCCGGCGGCGTCGTGCTGGAGTGCGTCGACGAGAGGGAGGCGACGATGGGCAGGAGCGGGCGCGTTGCGGTCATCCAGGCGGGTTCGATCCCGTTCGACGCGGAGGCGACGACGCAGAAGGCGGTGGAATTGATCCGCCAGGCGGCGGCCGGCGGGGCGAATCTCGCGCTTTTTCCCGAGGCCTTTCTTGGCTGCTATCCGAAGGGCCTGACGTTCAACACGCCCGTCGGCGCGCGCATGCCCGGCGCGCGCGACATGTTCCTGCGCTATTTCAACGGCGCGGTCGAGGCGAACGGGCCGGAATGCGCGCGGATCGCGGAGGCTGCGCGCGAAGCCGGCCTGTTCGTCGTGATGGGCGCCATCGAACGGGCCGGCGGCACGCTGTATTGCACGGCGCTGTTCTTCGATCCAGAACGCGGTCTCGTCGGCAAGCATCGCAAGCTGATGCCGACGGCGGCCGAGCGGCTGATCTGGGGGTTCGGCGACGGGTCGACGCTGCCGACATTCGAAACCGGGG
>CAZWJF010000144.1:0-2974 GCA_964634325.1 uncultured Rhodoblastus sp. | reverse complement strand
TCGAGCAGGGCGGGCGCGCTCACGCCGCCGACATTCCCGCCCACGCCGTCGGAGATCACGTTCAACGCGACGGGCGCATCCGGCGCATACTGGAAGCAGATCGATCTCGTCGTCCGGCCGGACGGCGCCGCGAACGACGTCGTGATGGCGTCTTACGTCTACCAGCCGACCAGCTACAACAACTATACCGGCACGGTCGCGGCGGCGTTCCTCAACGGAAACCAGATGATCCCCAACGACGTCGATACGAAAGTCGTCGTCGGCGAGAACTATTCGAACATCTACCTGACGATGAAGGTCATCGACGATGGATGCGCGCCCAACTATGCGCGCGCCCCCGACAGCACGAACGCGAACTATAAATGTGCGCCGGTAGGCTCCTATACCTATTCGACGCGCGACTGCACGAGATACTATTCCAACGGCTCGTGCAGGACCTGGGGAGCCTACTACGACAAGACCGTCAATCTGACGAAGTCCGGCAAGACGGCATACTATACGACCAATCCGAACGACAATGCCTCGGCGGACAAGGCGGCGAACCTGTTCATATCGAGCGCAGCCAATTCTGTCGGAAACCATCTGGAAATCGGAAAGAAACCGAGTGTGTTCGATCTCCTGCCTTGCGAGCTGGACGCCGACAAGACGATCTACCATCACTGGGAAGACACGCCTTACGCCGGAACGTCCTCTGAGAACCGGCAGGGAACCTGGGCGCAGCAGGACTTCCATTTCCAGGTCACGACCGCGAAGTGCAAGGGCAATTCCAACTACACCATGAGTTCGACCCAGAGCTGGAACGCCAATCCCAACGGCGACCCGAACGCCAAGGCCGCCAAAGGGCGCCTGACAAAATAGTTCGCGGCCAGCTCCATTTCGACTTCTCTGATATGGCAGGGTTCCGGGATCCGTTCCGGAACCCTGCTTTTGCCTGCTTCCGACAGGCGCGCCTCTCCATGCAGCGCATGGCCCTCGGTTGCGACGCACTCCGAGTGGAGGGCGGTAGAAGGCGCCTCAGAGGCTTATCGAAAATTAACGAAGTTTCCGTGCTCGCCCACACCGTGCGTTTACTACCGTTACGCAAACGCGGGGAACGCCCCTTGTGTCGACAGTTCAGGTAAGGACTTGGCAAGGCGCGGCGCGCTTACTCGCCCCATCTGTTGAATTAAATTGTGGGAACCGGGGCCATGACAAAGCAATTTTTCTGCTCTGCCGCGACCAGTATCCAACCGACGACCGCTTGCGTCGCTTCGGCGCCCCATCGGCTTCGTCGTTTTGCGGCCGACCGCAAGGGCACGACCGCGGCGATCTTCGCGCTGACCGTGGTGCCGTTGATCGGCATGATCGCCGCCGCGATGGACTACAGCGATTACCTGAAGACCACGTCGCAGATCCAGAGCCAGGTCGACGCGGCGGTGCTGGCGGCGTCCAGCGCGAGCAACAGCGGACTGACGCGCGATCAGGCGGCTACGAAATTCTTCGACGCGACGCCGAAGCCCAATGGCGTGACCGTGCTCTCGCGCAGTTTCACCTACGACGCCGACACCGGCAAGGTTTCCGGATCGGCGACGGTCACCAAGCCGATGCTGCTGTCGACGGTGGCGGGCCTGAAGTTTCAGGCCAAGGTCGAGGCGGGCGCAGTGCCGAAGGGCACGGCGATCCGCGCGCTCGATCTCGCCTTCTGCGTGGACTCGACGGGCTCGATGAGCAACACGCTCAGCATGGTCCAGAACAACACCGCCAATTTCAAGACCAATCTCAACAACGCGCTCAAGGCGAAGGGCATGCCGCCGTTCGACCAGTTGCGCGTGCGCCTCATCTACTTCCGCGACTACGGCGGCAACGGATACAGGTTCGCGAAGGGCGACTACGGCGACAATTACAGGACGCCCGCCGCAGCTCACGCCAAGTATGGCAATTCGGGCATCGGCGACGCCACGCCGATCCAGGCGTCGAATTTCTTCAATCTGGACATCGCCTCGGAAGCGACCGCCTACCAGAACTACGTCTACAACAAGAGCGCGAGCGGCGGCGGCGACTTGCCGGAAGCCGGACTGGAATGTGTGTGGACGGCCATGCAGTCGCAATGGTCGAAGGTGGACGACACGCTCGCCGACGGCCGCAAGGTGCAGCAGGTCCATCCGGTCATCGCCATCTACACCGACGCCGGCGCCCATCCGCCGGACTTCCCCTGGTCGACCATCCGCACCGACTATCCCGCGGCCATGCCGCGCAACTACGGCGGTCTCCGCTCGATGTGGAACGACAGCGCCATCATCGACCAGACGAACAAGAAGATCCTGTTCTACGGCAACCCGGACAAGGACGACGACTACTACTTCGATCTGAATTCGGGCTGGAAAGACGTCAAGCAGTGGCCGAACTTCGCCAACCCCGGTTCGTTGACGAGCGCCAACATGTCCTTCATCAACACGCTCGCCGCGGGCATCGCCGGCGCCAAGACGCCGTATCTCACCGACTGACGTCGAAGGCCTGACGAACAAAAACCCCGCAAGCGACGCTTGCGGGGTTTTTTTGTCGCGCGATGCGGCGCGTGATTACTCGTCGGCCTTGGCGGCTGGCGTCGCGCGCGGCAGTCTCACCGGGCGCAGCAGAAACGACGGCGTGTGGTCGCCGAGCCCGACGACCGGCGCATCGTCGCGGTCGCGTCCGTTCTCGCGGGCCCGCTCGCGCCGGGGACGCTCGCGCCCGCCAGACTCTGCCTGCGCGCGCGGTTCGCGCGCGGAAACGTCGGCCTGCGCGCGCGGTTCGCGCCCGGAAACGTCGGCCTGCGCGCGCGGTTCGCGCGCGGAAACGTCAGCCTGCGCGCGCGGTTCGCGCGCGGAAACGTCAGCCTGCGCTTCGCGGCGCGGCCGGCGTGCGCGGCGTTCGCCCTGCGCCTGCGCCGCGTCGGCCGCCTCGCGCGGCGCTTCGTTGCGGTCGCCGCCCTCGCGGGCGCGCCGTGGCGCACGGC
>CAZWJF010000143.1:0-3000 GCA_964634325.1 uncultured Rhodoblastus sp. | reverse complement strand
CCCATGGTGATCATGGACTCAAGGCGGCTGAGCGCCTCGCGCGGCGAGTTCGCGTGAAGCGTCCCCATGGAGCCGTCGTGACCGGTATTCATGGCCTGCAAGAGATCGAATGCTTCGGGGCCGCGGACCTCGCCCACGATGATGCGTTCGGGCCGCATACGTAGGCAGTTCTTGATCAGGTCGCGCATCTTGATCTCGCCCTGGCCTTCCAGATTCGGCGGGCGGGTTTCGAGACGCACGACGTGCGGCTGCTGGAGCTGAAGTTCGGCGGCGTCTTCGCAGGTAATCACGCGCTCATCCGGCTCGATGAATGCGGTGAGACAGTTGAGCAACGTGGTCTTGCCCGAGCCGGTGCCGCCCGAAATGATCGTATTGCATCGGCTGGTGCCGATGATCTCGAGCACCTTGGCGCCGGGCTCGGAGATGGACTTGAAGTTGACAAGATCCGTCAGCTTCAGCTTGTCCTTCTTGAACTTACGAATCGTGAGCGTCGGGCCATCGATGGCGAGCGGCGGCGCGATGACGTTGACGCGGGAGCCGTCCGGCAGGCGAGCGTCGCAGATGGGCGAGGATTCGTCGACACGGCGACCGACCTGGCTCACGATGCGCTGGCAGATATTCATCAGCTGTCCGTTGTCGCGGAAGCGGATGTTCGTGAGCTGCACTTTGCCCGCGACTTCGATGAAGACGCGCTCGGCCCCGTTGACCATGATGTCCGCGATGTCGTCGCGCGCGAGCAGCGGCTCAAGCGGGCCGTAGCCGAGGACATCATTGCAGATGTCCTGGAGCAGGGTTTCCTGCTCCGCGATCGACATCACGACGTTCTTGATCGAAATGATCTCGTTGACGATGTCGCGAATTTCTTCACGCGCGGATTCGGCGTCGAGCTGCGCGAGCTGCGCCAGATCGATCGTGTCAATCAGCGCGTTGAAAATCGTCGTCTTGATTTGATAGTAGCCGTCGGAGCGCGACTCGACGGTGATCGGCGTCGGCGATTTTGCCGCAGGTCTTGCAGCAGGCTTCGCTGGCGCGGGACCGTGCGCCGGTTTGGGCGGCGCAGGCGGAGGCGCACCGGCGGCCTTGGCCACCGGAGACCGAGGCGTGAGAGTATCGCTTCCCGGCCGCTTCCCGAACATCCTATCCCGCCTTCTTCAAGGGCTTGCGGTTCAGCGAGCTCAACATCTTGAGGAAAGATTCCCGCTTGGGCTTTTTGGCCTCGACTGCCGTTTCGCGTCCGGTCAACACGCGGGCGATGTGAGAGAAGCCCTGGGCGGCGCGCGACTGCGCGTTGAGCTGCCCGATCATCTGCCCGTTGTTGGCAGCGGTTCCAAACAACTGCGGATCGAACGGCAGAACCAGCAACGGGTCGGAACCGATCGCCTCAGCGAAGTCCTTCACCGGAATTTCCGGCCGCCGGACGACGCCCACCTGATTCAGAATCAGGCGGGGGCGCGCGTCGTGCGGGCGCGACGAAGCAAAGTGGTCGTAGATGTTCTTGGCATTGCGCAGCGATGCCAGATCTGGCGTCGCCGTGACGATGATTTCATCCGCGCCCATGAGCGTCTGACGGGTCCACGCCGACCAGGCATGCGGCACGTCGATGACGATGGCGGGCGACGAAGATCGCACAACATCAAGAACGGTTTCGAACGCCGGCGCGTCGATGTCGTAGTCGCGGTCCAGCATCGCCGGGGCGGCGAACAGATGCAGCTTCTCCGCGCATTTCACCAGGAGGCGATCCAGCAGCACGTCGTCGAGGCGTTCCGGCGCGATCAGAGCATCGACGACGCCCTGAGCAGGGTCCTGATTGAAGTCGAGACCGGCGGTACCGAACGGCAGGTCAAGATCGACAACCGTCGAGGCGATATTGAGCTGGTTCGAAAGAGCCCAAGCGAAATTGTGAGCAATGGTCGAAGAGCCCGAACCGCCTTTCGCTCCGACGAAAGCGAAAACCTTGCCAATCGGCTCAGACTCGGGAGCCGCGTAGAGACCCGCGATCGCTTCGATGATCTGCATGGGATGCAGCGGCGCCATCAGATACTCGCTGATGCCGTTGCGGATCAGTTCGCGGTAAAGCTGAATGTCGTTGGAGCCGCCGACCACGATGACCTTGGTCGCCGGGTCGCAGACGCCCGCCAGCCCCTCAAGCTCCGCCATCAAAGGACCGCGCTCGATGTTGCGCGACTCGACGATGATCAGATTGGGGGTCGGCGTATCCGCGTAATGCTCCGCAGCGGCCATGGGTCCGCCCATGTGAACGGAGACGTGGGTCTTGGAGAGCCGTCGGTCGAGCGCGGCCCGCTGAATGACGGCACCGGTCTCTGGGTTTTCGCAAAATGCGGCGATGGTGATGCGCGGCACGGGACGATCCGACACCGGAACGCCGAAGGCGTCACTGTCCACGACGGCGGGGAGGCCTTGCGATTTGTTCATGCGCGGATCCTTGCAGCCGTATTCAGTTACTGTTTCTGCGTGCCGGACGTAACGTCGGCCACCTTGCCGCTGTCGCCATCGTTCGCCTTCGCGGCGGTCGGCTCGCCCTTCTCGTATTTTCCAATGATCGTGTCGCGGCGTTCGGCAGACGCGGTGGCGTCCATCGGCTGGGCCTCGATAAGATCGCGCGGGTTCGCAGCCATCGCGGCGATGTTCTGCTGCGTCGAGCATCCAAGGGTCGGATAGGTCGTGTTGTCCCAGGTCATCGAGAGGTTCTGAGACCATTCGGCGTTCTCGCAGCTGGGCACGCTGGCGACATAACGTGCATATGCCAGGCGGGTCGTAGCAGTTGCGCCTTGCTCGGGCGCGAAGCCAGCGACGGTGATATAATTGCGCGGAATGCCGTAGATCGCTGCGATGTCGCGGATTTCACCCTCGGTCTGAGCGGCCGCACGGCCGCCGACCGCCGTCTGAATCTCGATCGCTCCACTGCCGTCCGAGCGGTAGGCGTTGAAGAAACCGGCCACCTGCTGACGCGACTGGGGCGACAGGCGCCCTGCCCCATCC
>CAZWJF010000142.1:0-3006 GCA_964634325.1 uncultured Rhodoblastus sp. | reverse complement strand
CGAATAGGGGACGAGCTGGAGCTTGGCCTCGACGAGGTTGAACCAGTCGGTCTTCTGCGTGACCATCCGGCCCTGCATCAGCTCCATCAGCACGTCGAGGCTCTCGGCCATGCGGCGGCGCTGGTCGGCGGCCTTGAGGCCGATCTTCTCCGCCGACTGCTGGATCAGAACGGCCATGTCGACCGCGGAGGACGCCGCGTCCGAGGTGATGACCGGGATCGTCTGCCCCAGAACGCCCGCCTTCTCGAAGTGGTGCTTCGCCTTTTCCGGATCGAAGGCCTTCGGCTTCAACGCCTTGTTGTGATAGACGCTGGCCGGCGACACCGGCTGATCGTTGGCGATCTCCGCCAGCCCGCGCAGCGCGGATTTCTGGATTTGCTCGCGATTGATGATGTATTTCATCCCGGTGACGAAATCCTTCTTGTCGCCGGGCGGCATGTCGAGGCGCATGTTGAGATCGGTGTAATTGCCCGAGGTCGTCTTGGACAGCACGACGCCGGGCTGGCTTTCGACAAGCCGGATGTTGCGCGGATTGATCGAGGCCGCGAGCTGGATGTCGCCAGACAGCAGGGCATTGACGCGCGCGGGATCGTCGGGAATGGCGAAGAACTCGAAGCTGTCGAGATAGGGCGCGCCCGACTTCCAGTAATTCTTGTTCTTCAAGCCGATGGAGCGCACGCCCGGCTCGAACTTCTCGCAGACGAAGGCGCCGGTCCCGTTGGCCTTGGCGAAATCCTTTGTCCCGTCGGCGATGATCATGAAGTGATGCATCGCCAGAATCGTCGGAAGATCGCTGTTGGGCGAGGCGAGCGTGATCTCGACGGTGGTGGGATCGACGGCCTTGAAGTCCGTCATCTGCTTGGCGATGGCGTTCACCTTCGAGCCCGTCTCGGGCAGGGTGTGACGCTTCAACGAATAGACCACGTCGGCCGAGGTCAGCGGCTTGCCGTCATGGAAAGCGACGCCCTTGCGCAGCTTCACCGTCCAGACCTTCGCGTCCTTCGTCTCGATGGATTCGGCAAGCTCCATATTGGTCTTGCCAGCCTCGTCCATGAAAGTGAGACGGTTATAGAAGGCGCAGCAGCGCACATAATCGGTGGACAGCGACGCCTTGGCGGGATCGAGCGTGTCGGCGGTCGAGGACGACCATCCCGCCGCCTTGACCGATCCGCCCGAA
This sequence comes from uncultured Rhodoblastus sp., assembly GCA_964634325.1. Classification (GTDB taxonomy): domain Bacteria; phylum Pseudomonadota; class Alphaproteobacteria; order Rhizobiales; family Beijerinckiaceae; genus JAJXWB01. The sequence goes on along the minus strand of CAZWJF010000142.1, from coordinate 1,829 downwards.
CGCGGCGTCTGCGCCAGCGCCGAGGAGGCTCGGGTGAGGACGAGGCCGCTCGCGGCGGTCGAGAGCCCGCCGGCCAGCAGCATCCGCATGAGGTCGCGGCGGCTCGCGCCGCGCCGGATCGCGGCTTCCACCATTCGGTCGTCGGCGCCCGTCCAGGCGGTGGTCAGATGGTCGCTCATGGCAATCCCCTCTCGCTGTTGGATGTGCGGTTCAGACCGCGGCGTCCGCCGCTGCGGCGTCGGCGAGTTGCGCCATCGAGGTGAAGTGGAAATCGGGTTTCGTGAAGCGTTCCGGCTCGATGGTGCCGCCATAGCCGGGCTGGGCGTGGCGACGCTCGATCCAGCAATTCGTCAGACCGAGTTCGCGCGAGACGCCGATGTCGTGATACTGACTCTGCGCGACGTGCAGGATCTGCTCTTTCGCGCCGCCGTCCTTCTCGACGAAGGCGATGACCTGCTCGAAGAAGGCCGGATCGGGCTTTTCGGTTCCCGTGTCGTCGACCGTGAAGGCTGCGTAGAATGGATCGCCGAGTTCCTTCGAGAACAGCTCGAAGGCCCAGCGCTGCGCGTTGGTCATGGCGATCAGCTTCGCGCGGGTCTTGAGGCGCGCGAGCGCGTCGCGGCTGTCGGGGAAGGCGCGCCAGTGCGCGACGTCGGCGCGCATCCGCGCGGCATAGTCGTCGCGCGGCGGCAGGCCCAGTTTGGGCGCGATGACGCGGTAACAGCGCGGCAGATCGTCGGGGAATTTGAGCGCTTCGTCCATGTAGCGCGCGGCGCGGTAAAGGGCGAGCGCCTCCTCGCCGTCGAGCGCGACGCCCGCGTCTGCGGCGATCCCGGCGAGGCTTGCCTTCAAGCCCGCCTCGAAGTCGATCAACGTTCCGACGACGTCGAACGTCATATAGCGGAATTGCGACAGGCTCTTCGCCACGGGCTCCCCCCCTTTCGTCGCGTGGCGCTTCGAAATCGCGGTCGTGGGACCGACGCTCGCGCCGCATCGTTCTTGTTGTCGGACGCGCCCTTGGAGTTCAGTATGACTCATTCGGGAGCGTTTCGCATTCGCAAAGCTTCCGATGACGACGCTTGGGACGCGCGCCGAATCGCCCGCGCCATGCGGCACAAAATTTCGAATCCGGGCTCGCCACGGCATCGCGGAAATCCTGCATGCGCCGCGAGGACCGCCGAGACGACGGCGGCAGTGCGCGGCGGCGGCGTCGAACCGCCCTGCGGGCCGCCAGGGCGCCGCGCGAGAGTCCAAGGGCGCCGTGGGGCGCGGTAAAGCGGCGTTCACGAGGGTTTCGGCGCCTCAGCCAAGGGCTTGGCTGGCGAGCGCATAGGTGCGGATCGACGCGTCGCGGGCGGACGCAGGCGTTGCGCCTGCGCGCGTCATCGCATAGCCGCTGCCGGTCCGGGGCAGGCCGAGCGTGACAAGCCAAGGCGAGAAGGTATCTGGCGCAGCCACGTCCACGCGCAGGAATTCGCCCGGCCGTTGGGCGAGCAGAAATGCGATCAGCATACGCGCCGTCGCCTCGCAACGCGCCGCGACCGGCCCGACCACGACGCCGCGGCCGAAGTCACGCAAGGAGCCGAAGCCCACGACGTCGCCATCGCGCCGCAGCAAAGCGAGACGGCCGATCTGCGCCAGCCTTTCGATAAGCGCGGCGCGGTCCATGCCGGTCGCGCGCCGGTCGAGATCGACGAGGGCCGGCAAATCCGTCGCGTCCGCCCATACCACCGCCGAGCCTTCCGACGCCACATGCGCGACGGCCTGATGCTGCGCGATCCTCCCGGTCACCGCAAAGCCGAGCTTTTCGTAGAGCGCCAGTCCGTCGC
>CAZWJF010000141.1:0-3048 GCA_964634325.1 uncultured Rhodoblastus sp. | reverse complement strand
GGCCGTAGCTGAACAGGCGCGCGCCGCGGCTCGTTGCGTCGTCCGGCGGGATGAAGACGGGCGCCGGCGCGCCGGTCAGGAAGGGCGGGGGCGGCGGGGGCCACACGCCCGCTAAGGCGCCGTCCTCGGCCATCGCGCATGGGGTGGCGAGAAGCGCCGTCACCAGACCGCCAACAATGCGCCGCGCGCTCATGCCCGACCTTTCAAAACACAGCGTGAAGGGAAACCGACGCATCGAACGCCTGCGCCCATGACAACTGCGCCATGATGGGAAAATCAATACCGGTTGCGCCGTGCGCAAGGACACGCGACACGATCGCGGCGCGGCGTGGCGCGCGCGCAACAATCGGCGACGGGGAATCAGGCGTGCGCGTATTTGCGGGCGAGCGCGTCGGCGGCGTGGAAATCGAACAGGCGACGCGTTTCGGCGTCGTCCAGCCAGGCCTGGGTGCGCGGCGTGACGAGTTGGGCCGGCTTGCACGCGCCGTAGGCGGCGAACGAGGCCTTGAGAAAGCCGGGCAGGTCGAAGAAATCCCCGACGCCCGATTCCAGCTCGAAATGCGCGCGCTTGAACAGATACGATCCCGTCTGGCCGTATCGTTCGGCGATTTCCGGATAGACGGGAAAAACGACGCCGCGAACCACGTCGTCGACCGCATAAAGATCGAACGGCAGGTCGGCCGCCGGCAGGCCGGCCTTGCGCAACAGAACGCGCGCCAGATCGAACAGCACGAACGGTTTCGGATGGTTGATCGAATACATGAACGGAACGCCACGCGACCAGCGCATGAACTCGGCCGACAGATCGACGCCAGCGGCGCGCGCAAGTCCCAGCAGTTCGGCCGCCGCGCTCTCCCATACGTCGAAATAGCCGAGCGCATCGTAGACCTGGGCCGAGAACAGCGCCTCGGCCTGTTCCAGATTCATGCCGCGCAGATATGCATAGAGCGCGATGGCCGAATGGTAGGAGCCGATCGGCCCGTCCAGCGGACGGCCGCCGGCGGTCGGGTCGAGGATGTAGACCAGATCCGGGTGATAGCCGCTGAACACCAGCGAGGGCAGCAGGCGCACGTTCGGCAGGCGCTCGCGCAATTGCTCGAACCCGCCGTCGCGCAGATAGCCCTTGGGAAAGTGTATGGAAAACACGTGGTCGTAGGTCGCCAGCGCGCGCGCCAGCATGTCGACCGTGGCGAGGCCCTTGCGGATGATGGTGAAGCGGTCGACGCGCGCGGCGGGGTTGAGCGTCTTCATCGCATAGGCGACGCCGAAGCTCTGGCAATTGCCGACGACGGCGATGCGCGGCGATCCGGCGTCCCTGCCCTGAAAGCGCCGGCGCCAGAAATGATACAGTTGCCGGTCCAGTTCGGAGAGCATGGCGTCCTGTTCCGTTAGAGCGGCGCGCCGTTAGCGGGCGAGCGCCTGTTTGCGCATCGTTTCGGCCGAACATGACGAGAGCGTGCGCACCGTCTCCTCGCTCGCCAGCCATTCGCCGACGCGCGCATGGGTGAGTCTGGCCTTGTCGTGGCGCGCGAAGGCCCTGAACGATTGCGCGATGAATTCATTCAGGCGGATGAATTCGCCCGGCCCCTTCGTCAGCTTGTAATGTTCCTTCTTGAAGAGGTCGCTCCCGCGAAACCCGTATTTTTCCGCAAGCGGCGCGTAGACCGGCAGAACGACGCTGCGCACGAGATCGTCCACCGCATAATCGTCGTATTCGATCTCGCGCATCTTCAGACCGGCCTCGCCCATGACCTTGCGCGCCATGTCGAACATGACGAAACCCTTGGGGTGGTTCGGCGTGTACATGAAATTGCCGCGACGGGCCCAGCGCGCGAGCTGCGCGCTCACATCGTAGCCGTAGGCGGACGCGGCTTTGAGAAATTCCTGCGCCGCGCTGTCCCAGATGTCGAGATAGCCGAGATGTTCGAACACGTCGCGGTCGAACAACGCCGCCGTCTGGTCGACCGACATGCCGCGCAGCCAGCCAAACAGCGCGAGGCCGGAATTGTAGACGCCGAGCGGCCCGGTGAAGAAACCCGACGGTTTGTCGGGATGGAAAATATAGACCGTGTCCGGGTGCAGGCCGAAGAAGCTGACGAACGGAATGCGCCGCACGTTCGGCAGAGCGGCGACGAGATCGTCGATGGTGGCGTTGTCGCGCAACAGGCCGCCGTGAAAATCCTGCGCGAACACGGCGTCGTATGTCCTGAGCGCGGCCAGCAGCGTCTTGAGATCGGCGAGCGTGCGCCCGACCAGCGCATAGCGATCGACCCGCGCCTCCGGCGCGAGCAGTTTCATGCCGAAGGCGTAGCCGAAACTCTGGCAATTTCCGACGATTGCAATACGTGGCGCGCCGTTCGCGCCCGCACGCGGCGCACCGAAGCCGCGCGACCGCCACACCGTGAACAATTGACGATCGACTTGCGAAATCATAACTCTTGCCATCTTCGGGCAGCGGCGGGGCGGCCGGCGCCGGCGCGGCGCACGATTTGGCCGCGCATTTCGCCGCTCCCCTGCGCCTTGCGCCTTGTCCCGCGGCGACGCCGGCGAATGGAGACGTGACGTGGCTTCCAATCCATACAGCGACCTACCCGACCATCGCTTCTGGCGCAAGGCTGTGGCCGGCGTGCCGCCCTTCGCCATCGACCCGGTGGTCGACCTGCCGTTCCGCGTGGCGCCGACCGACAAGGTGGCGACCGCGGGCTCCTGTTTCGCGCAGCACATCGCCAAGCGGCTGCAACGCGGCGGCTTCCATTACTATCAGGCCGAGCCCGCGCCCGCCGGCATGAGCGCGGCCGAAGCCGAGGCGCGCCAGTACGGCGTCTATTCGTGCCGCTATGGCAATATCTACACGACGCGCCAGTTGCTTCAGCTGTTCGACCGCGCCTACGGCAGGTTTTCGCCCGAACTCGACGTGTGGAGGCGCAGGGACGGGCGGTTCGTCGATCCGTTCCGTCCGCGCGTGGAGCCGGACGGCTATGCGACCGAAGACGAGGTGCGCCAGGCGCGCGCGGAACATCTGGCCGCCGTGCGCACGATGTTCGAGAC
>CAZWJF010000140.1:1855-3102 GCA_964634325.1 uncultured Rhodoblastus sp. | reverse complement strand
GCGGCGCCGGCGCCGTCGAAGGCGCGGATTTCGGACCAGGTGAGATTCTGCCAGCGGCCGAACGAGAGTTCCATCAGTCTGGGATCGCGCGCAAATGCGTCGGTTTCCAGGCCCAGCGCGGCGCGCGCCAGTCGCGCGGTCTCCACCGCCCGGGCGAGCGGAGAGGCGATGAATCGGCACGCGCCCGGCGCCAGACCGCGCGCGGCCAGCCCCGCCTTCAGCATGTGGCCGGCCGCCAGCGCCTGGTCGCGCCCGCGCGGCGAAAGGGCGGTGTCGATCTGGCCCTGAATGCGCCCCTCGGCGTTATGGCCGGTTTCGCCGTGGCGCAGGAAGAAAAGCGGCGCCGAAATCACGACCGCGGCCGAAATCGGCGCCGGCGCGCTTTCGTCAGGCCGCCGTCCTTGCCACAATCGCGGCGCAACCGGGGAGAACACGCGTGTCCGCATCGCATCTGATTTCGTCCTCCGCCGTCGCGGTCGTCGACCTGCTGAAACGCGGCGAGATCACGCCCCACGATTGTCTCGACGCGCTGGAGGCGCGCATCGCCGAGGTCGACGGCGCCGTCAACGCGCTGCCCATCCTCTGTTTCGACCGCGCGCGCGCCCATGCCGACGCGCTGATGAAGCGCCCCGGCGCCGAGCGCGGTCTTCTCGCAGGGCTGCCCGTGCCGATCAAGGACCTGTCGTGGGTGAAGGGCGTGCTGTCGACCTCCGGCTCGCCGATTTTCGCGGGGTTCAAGCCGGAATCGTCCGACATCGTGGTGGAGAAGATCGAGGCGGAAGGCGGCGTCGTCTACGCCAAGTCCAACACGCCGGAGTTCGGCGCCGGCGGCAATACGTTCAATCCGCTGTTCGGCGCCACGCTCAATCCGTGGGACACCACGCGCACGTCGGCCGGTTCGTCCGGCGGGGCGGCGGCGGCGCTGGCCTCGGGCCAGGCCTGGGTCGCGCACGGATCGGACATGGGCGGCTCGCTGCGCAACCCGGCGAGTTTCTGCGGCATCGTCGGCATGCGGCCGACAGCCGGGCGCGTCGCCTCCAACAACCGCGCCATCGTCGACCAGACGCTCGGCGTGCAGGGGCCGATGGCGCGCAACGTCGAGGACCTCGCGCTGCTGTTCGACGCCATGAGCGGCGAGGACCGGCGCGATCTGTTGTCGAAGCCGCGCCCCGCGCAATCGTTCCTGGCGGCCGCGCGCTCCGGCTGGCTGCCGAAAAAGGTCGCCTATTCGGAAAATCTCGGCATCA
>CAZWJF010000140.1:0-1845 GCA_964634325.1 uncultured Rhodoblastus sp. | reverse complement strand
GTGGAGGAGGCGACGCCCGACCTGTCCGGCGCGCACGAATGTTTTCGCGTGCTGCGCGCGCGCAATTTCGCGACCGCGCTCGGACCGCTGCTCGAAGCCCATCCCGACAAGTTCAAGCCCGATCTCGTGTGGAATATCCGGCAGGGATTCGAGCTGACGGCCGACGAGATCGCGCGCGCCGAACGCCATCGCGCACAGCTTGTGCAGCGGATGGATTCGTTCCTGCGCGGCTACGACCTTCTGCTGTGCCCCGCCACCATCGTCGCGGCCTTTCCTGTCGAGCAAATCTATCTGGAGCGTTGCGCCGGCTACGAGTTTCCCAACTATGTCGAATGGCTGTCGATCGCTTACGGGCCGACGCTGGCGAGCGTGCCGGCGCTGTCGCTGCCGTGCGGCTTCACGCGCGAGACTCTGCCGGTCGGTCTGCAGATCGTCGGCCCCACCAACGCGGACGGCGCGGTGATCGCCGGCGCGAAAGCTCTGGAGGCGATCCTCGCGCTCGACACCACGCGTCCGGTCGATCCGCGCAGGCCGTGAGGCGTCATCGAATATTCCACCGGCAGATGCTCACGTCGCGCCGGCGTTTGTGGAGGTCCACGTGAACGTGGTCCTCATGATAGCCGTCCGAGCCGGGACCCAGGATGGTGGAGAACCGCGCGCACGCGCTGGCGCGCAGGGCCTGCGTCTGGCCCATGTCCGGTCCGCCGACGAACGCGATGCGCGCGCCGTCGCTCATCTCGATCGCGCGCATGTCGATGGCGTTGCCGAAGGCGTGTTCGGACAGTCTGGCGAACGCCTGCCGGTTGCGGCCGCGACAATCGTAGGCGGCCGCATTGGTGATGCGCGCGATGCGCCGCGCGCCCTTCTCGAAGAGCGGCGCGACATCCTCGATCAGCCATTCGATCAGTTCCGCAGCCATGTCGCAGCGCAGGACCGGCTCGGGCGACAGCGAAATCTGCCTCCCCCCGGCCAGCACCACCGCCTTGATGCGCACCGGCGCGGCGATGCCGCAGGCGCCGGGGCCGGAAATCGGATCGACGCGCGCGGCGATCGCGGCGCGGCTCGCGAACAGTTCCGCGCACGGATCGCCGGCCTGCCCGGTGATCGGCGCCGGCGCCGTGGTTTTCTCGCGCTCGGGCGCGGGCGCATAGGCGAGCGCGCCGGCCGGCGGCGGCGGATCGTCGAGATCGGCCGGTCGCGGCGGCGGGAGCGGAACCGTGGCGGAAAAGGCCGGCGCCGCCATTAATAGACAGAGCGCGAAACGCGCCAATGCATAAAACATCGGCGCACCATGGCCCGCACGGCGCCTCGAGGCAAGCCGCGCGGCGCGCCGAAAGATCAGCCGACGAGCGGCGGCGGAACGAACCCGCCGTTCGCGCGTTCGATCATGCCTGCGATGGCGATCGCCGTGCGATCCTCGTCCTCCGCCGCGATGATCTGCACGCCGATCGGCATCGGCGACCGCATGACCGGCGCCACCGCCGCCGGAAGGTTGGCGAGCGTCGCCACCGCCGCGCCGTGCAGCATGTCCATGTAGGGAATGGGGCCGCGGTCGGTTTCGATCACGCGCGCGAAAGAGTCGCGCAGATGATCGTGTTTGATCGCCGGCGCCGGCGTCACGGGCGTGAGAATGGCGTCGTGGCGCGTGAAGAAATCCGCGAGCGCGGCGCGAATGCGCCGGCGCTTCTGCGCGAGCGCTTCGAATGCCTGCGCGCTCATGCGCGCCTCGAGGCTGTCGCCCTTGACGTCATCGAGTCCGACCGTGTCAAAAACACGGAAACGCAGATCGCCGAGCTTCGCCTCGCCCTCGCGCCGGTCGCGCGTGACGCCCGGCTGATCATCCAC
>CAZWJF010000139.1:0-3116 GCA_964634325.1 uncultured Rhodoblastus sp. | reverse complement strand
GTCGCGGATCATCTTCAGATTCGTCGTCTCGGGCGCGAGCGGCGCGCGCTGGTCGAGCGCCTCCAGTGCGCCCGCGTAATTTTTCGCGCTGAAGAACTGGATCGCCCGTTGCGCGAGCGCCCCGGCGTCGGTCGTCTGCGGCAGTGCGAGTCTGGCGACCGGCTCGCTCGCCTCGCGCGCGGGCTCGGACGTCGGCGCGACCGGAGCCGGCGCAGGCGGCGACGCGCTCGCAGCGACAGGCGCGGGCGCGACGGGCTGCGCGACTGCCGGCGGGGCCGCGTGGGGCGGCGCGACATGGGCCAGCGCCACATGGGGCGGCGCCACATGGGGCGGCGCGACATGGGCCGGCGCCACATAGGCCGGCGCGCCATAGGGCGGGGCATATTGTGGCGGCGCGTAGACGGCGCCGACGGGCGGCTGCTGCGGGTAAGGGGCGACGACGGGCTGCGCCGCATGGGGCGGCGCCTGGGCTGCCGCCGGCGGTTGCGCCATGCCCTGCATCGGCGCGCCGGCCGCTGGGACGCCGCTCATGCCGTTTGCGAACGCGATGCGCGGGCGCGCCTTCTCCGCCTGTTCCGCTTCCCACAGCGTGCCTTTGGGCGCGCGTTGCACGGCGTAGGTCGGCGACGTCGGTCCGGTCGCGCCGTTCCAGCCGGGCAGGAGCGAGAACCCGTAGCGTTCGTAGGGCATTCGCCCGACGCCGGGCACGCGGCTGGCCACCAGCGGCCACGGTCCGCGCACCGGCTCGCGCTGCAACGGCATGTCGACGGCGGCCTGCGATTTCAGCGACGGACTGTGCGTGGCCGGCGACGCGGACGCGGCGAAGCGCATCGCGTTTTCGGGATCGGTCGGCGCCGGAAACAGCTTGCGGTCGAACTTCGGGAATTCCTGACGCTGGATATGCGCGGCCGGCGGATAGGCCTGCGGCGCATAGCCCGCCGCCTGCGCGGCTGTGACGCCATATCCGCTCATGCCGTTCTGCTGCGGATGGGCGTAGGATGCGGGCGCGGTATAGGCGCCGAGATTCTGCTGGCCGGCGCGCAGATTCTGTTTGGCGAGCAGATCGCAGGCCGTCGGCGGGTGGTAATAGCCGTCCGGAAACACGATCTCGAGCGCCTTGGCGAACAGACCGTCGTAGCGGTTCATCAGCTCCCAGAATTCCTTGTCCTTCTTCAGCCGCTTCAGCGTGAGCGCATGACCGTAGACGGTCGCCTCCTTCGGGAACCAGGCGACCGCGCGCTGGAACCATTGATGCGCGACTTCGTACTGGCACGAATTGTAGGCGTACCAGGCGAGCGCCTGCGCACCCTCGCCGGAGGCCGCCTCCATCGTCGCTTTCGCATAGCGCGCCAGACGCTCCGGCTCGATATAGGGCGGATGTTCGAGCGTGAGATCGCGTTCGAGGATGTCGATGAACAGGATGAGATTGTTGACGAGCGGTTCGCGCCACGCATAGGCGACTTCTTCCGTCTCGCGCCGCATGTCGAGTTCGCGCAGCGAATGGGCGAGACCGTGCGCCACCATGGCGTCGCCGCCGCGCTCCAGCGCGAGCTTGAACCATTCGAGCGCGTCGCGGAACGCTTTCGTCTTGTAATAATACCACGCCACCAGCCCGGCCTGGTTGGGATCGCTCGCGCCCCTGGCGTGGTCCTGAAAGACCGCCAGTTCGCCGTCCGGAATCTTGTCGGCGCGTTCGTCGTGCAGATAGGCGCTGATGCGCGCGCGCACGATGTCGGTCTCGATCGCCGCGAATTCGCTCCTGCCGGAGGCCTCCGTGCGTCCCATCGCGATCAGCGGCTCCACGTCGCTCATCCGCAGGCTCGCCATCGCCTTGTGAATGGTGGCCAGGCGCGCGGGCTTTTCCGAAGAGCTGTTGAGAATGGAGCGATAGACGCCGATCGCATCCGCCGTCTGCTTGGTCTTGGAGAACGCCTCCGCGACCGCCCAGAGCATTTCGACGTCGGTGTCGTCGGGTTGATGGGAGTCCTGCTTGACGTAGTCGGCGAGGTCCTGCCACCGCCCCTGCCGGAAGAAGGTCATGATGCGCAGGCGCGTTTCCTTGCGCCTGAGTTTCGTCTCCAGATCTTTCGACGGCGCCCAGCCGGGCTGTTCCTTTTTGCGCGCCTCGATGGTCGCGCGCAGTTCGTCGATGCGATCGGCGGAGAACAGCGCCCACAGCGCTTCCTCGTCCGGCGCGCCGGACTGTTCCTGCGCAAACAGATCGAGCGGCGGCGTCCAGCTCTTGTAGAGCCGAACCAGTCGTTCGATCTCGACGTTCACGCGACCCATCTCGCCGCGCCCCGCATAGTAGCGCAGCGCCGTTTCGTCCGGCCTGTCGCCCTCCTCGGCGATCGGCGCGGCCTGCCGGGGCGTTGCGCGCGCCGAGGACGCCGGCGCAGCGCCCTCCTCCACGACGGGCGCTTTCGCCTCGGCTTTCGGCTCGGGCGACTCTGGCGCAGACGGTTCGGCGAGCGGCTGCGGCTGGGGCCTGGCCATCGGCGCGTCGATGATCATCGAACCGCCGTCGGACGCCTGCGCGAGCGCGGGCGCCGTCAGCGCCAGCAGCGCCAGCGCGCGCAGGAGGAGCGATCCGTTCAGCCGCGCAGGCATGTCGGATACCTCATCTGCGCGGCCACGACCGCGAGCAGGCGCAGCGTTGCGGGATAGTAATGTTCCGGCGCGCGCGCGAACGCCGTATCGGCCGGCATCGCAACGCCTTCGGCCGCGCACAGCGCGAGCGCGCCCACCGACGCATAGCCCCCTTCGCCGAGCGCGCCGGCCTGCGCGCCGCTCGCGAGCTCCACGACGCTCGGGCGCCCTGTGCGCGCCCAGGCGACGAACGGATCGTAATGGTCGCGCTCGCCCACGCCCGCCCAGGCCAGATAAAGCGGAATGCGCACGGCGTTATAGCCGAACTGCGCCGGAAAACCGTCGGCCGGCTTCGCCACGCCGTCCTTCAGCGAAACCCATTCGGCCGGCAGCGCGCTCGCGCCGAAGCGCGCGGCCCTCAGCACATCGAGGCCGCTCTGCACGACGCCGTTCCAGTCGACTTCGGGCGCGACCAACGTCAATCGCGCGAACGCGGGGAACACCCAGTACGACGGATTGACCACCGG
>CAZWJF010000138.1:0-3137 GCA_964634325.1 uncultured Rhodoblastus sp. | reverse complement strand
GTCTGGTGCTGATGTCGCCGACGCCGCTGTTCGATCAGGTTTCGCGGCCGATCGGCGTCGCCATCGCCGCGTTCGCGGTGCTCGACATTCTGGCCGGCGTCGGTTTGTGGCTCGCCGCCGCGTGGGGCGGCGTGGTGTGGCTGCTGGTGACGATCGGGCAGATCGCGGTCGCGTTCATGATGCCGGATTTCTTTCCGGGCGGCCGCATCGTCGCGCTGCTCGATGCGACGCTGATCGCGCTCTATCTGTTCCTGACGTGGCAGGCGGGCCGCGAACCGGAGCGTCGTTCGCGCACGGGCCGGGCCGCGACGAGACTGTGGACGCGCTCCTGGGACCGGCTCCTGAAGCGCCGCTGAAGCACTGCGCCAGGACGCGTCGCATTTTAGGTAAATGCTTGATTTGATTCATTCAGCATTCACCGAAAATCGCGCCTTTCGGGTAAACGCCGGATTCAGTCTATTGCTTAAACCGCTCTTCATCTGCGCCGCTTAAATTGCACGCAACGAAGCCGGAGAACCGGCGCGCAAAACAGCAGATGGGGTTGTCGTCATGTCGCAAGCAGTGAAAGTGGAAAGCGCCCAGTCCCGCACCGAACGGCTCGGCGAAATCCGTCCGGTCTATCTGGAGGCGCTCACGCTGGTCGAGCGGCTGCACCGTCGGCTTCTGGACGTCATCAAGGACGAATTCGACCGCCGCGCGCGCTCCGACATCAACTCGGTGCAGGCGTTGCTGCTCTACAATATCGGCGGCAAGGAACTCACGGCGGGCGAACTGCGCACGCGCGGCTACTATCTCGGCTCGAACGTGTCCTACAACGTCAAGAAGCTGGTCGAGCTCGGCTATCTCCATCATGCCCGCTCGCGCGTCGACCGCCGCGCGGTGCGCATCAGCCTGACGGAGAAGGGCAAGGAAGTGCACGAGATCGTCGCCACGCTCTACGACAAGCACGTGGCCACGGTCGAGCAGATCGGCGGCATCTCCTGCGACGAATTCAAGCGCGTGAACACCGCGCTGGTGCGGCTCGAACGGTTCTGGACCGACCAGATCCGCTACCGGCTCTGATTTCCTTAACCATATCCTCGATTTTCGACCGCCCTGACGCCGTGTCACGGGCGGTTGTTTTTTCTCAATCGCCAGAGCGCGTTCGTCCCCGCCTGCGCCGCTTATTGCAAAAGCGCGCCGAATGCGGGCGCCGACGTTGGCCAAACCATTAATTCTTCTCCGACTAGTGTCGTGGCTCGGGTGAAATCAATATGGAGCGCGTAATGCCGGGCAGGGCGTTCGAGCGGGTTGTGGCGGCGTTCAGACTGGACACGAACGATCCCCACCTCATGCAGGCGCAACTCGCCGCTTTCTCCAAGCAGGTGCCGCTGCTGTATTTCACGCTGGCCGTGAATTCGGCGGCGGCCGCGTTCGCGCTCTACGGAACCGCGCCGTTCGTCCTCACCGTCGTCACGCCGGGCGTGCTGATCCTGGCGGTGGCGATCCGCATCGTGCACTGGCTGCGCCATCGCAACGACCCGTTCGACGCCTCGCACGCCGCCAGCCGTCTGAAACTGACGGTGCGCCTTGGCTCAGCGTTCGGCGTGCTGTTTCTCACGTGGGCGATCGCGATGATGCAGTACGGCGACGCCACGTCCAAGGGACAGGTGATCTTCGCGATCGCGATGACGGCGATCTGCTGCATCTTCTGCCTGACGCACGTGCGCGCCGCGGCGCTGATGGTGGCCATGCTGGTCATTCCGCCGTTCACGATCGTCCTTTTCTCCAGCGGCGAGCGCGCGTTCGCGACGACGGGACTCAATCTCGCGCTGGTCGCCGGCGCCATGATGTACGTGGTGCTCATTCAGGCGCGCGACTTCTCCCGCATGGTGCGCTCGCAAATGGAAACGCAGCGCCTGAGCGACGAGAACCTGCGGCTCGCCAATCTGGATTCGCTGACCGAACTGCCGAACCGCCGGCAGTTTTTCGCGCGACTCGACGAAACGGTCGCGCGCGCGCAGCGCGAGGGCAGGAAATTCACGGTCGGCGTCATCGATCTCGACGGGTTCAAGCCCGTCAACGACCTTTACGGCCATTTCACCGGCGACCGTCTGCTGGTGGAGACGGGCCGGCGACTGGCGGCGCTGGGCGACGACAACACGTTCTTCGCGCGGCTCGGCGGCGACGAATTCGCCATCATCCGCTACGACGACGTGGAGCAGGCGCTGCCCTTCGGCGAAATCGTCTGCGCGCGGCTGGCCGAATCCTGCGCGCTGCCGGGAGTGGTCACGCGCGTGGCGGCCTCGCTGGGCCTCGCCAACTATCCCGACAGCGCGCAGACCGGCGAGGCGCTCTACGAGAGCGCCGATTACGCGCTCTATCGCGCCAAGCAGCGGCGCGCCGGCCGACCCGAGATGTTCTCCGCCGAACTGCGCAGCACCATGCGGCAGTTCACGCTCATCGAGCAGAAGATGCGCGAAGCTGACATGGATCGGGAGTTCACGCTCGAGTTCCAGCCGCTCTACGAGCTCGGCTCCGAGCGGCCGCTGGCGTTCGAGGCGCTCGCGCGCTGGACCGCGCCGGGGCTCGGCCCCGTGCCGCCGGACGTGTTCATTCCCGTCGCCGAACGCTCCGATCTCATCAACCGGCTGACGCAGGTGCTGCTGCGCAAGGCGCTGGCCGAAGCGATGACCTGGCCGCAGGACATCCGGCTGGCGCTGAATCTGTCGATCCACGACCTCATTTCGTCGGACGCGGTGGTGAAGATCATCGCCATCATCCGCGCGAGCGGCGTCGCGCCCGGCCGGATCGATCTCGAAGTCACCGAATCCGCGCTCGTGTCGGATTTCGACAAGGCGAACGAGGCGATCCGCGCGTTCAAGAACCTCGGCGTGCGCATTTCGCTGGACGATTTCGGCACCGGCTATTCCAGCCTCGCCTATGTCCACAAACTGCCGTTCGACCGCATCAAGATCGACCGGTCGTTCGTGCAGGAGATCGACACCCATCACGCCGCGCGCGATATCGTGCGCACCGTGGTGACGCTCTGTCGCAACCTCGATCTGCAATGCGTGACCGAGGGCGTGGAGACGAGCGCGCAGGCCAATGCGCTGAAAGAGCTGGGCTGCACCACCATGCAGGGCTATTTCTTCGCC
>CAZWJF010000137.1:0-3137 GCA_964634325.1 uncultured Rhodoblastus sp. | reverse complement strand
GCCATCGGCGATCTTGCGGCGGATCAGCAGTCCACGCGTCCAGACCTGACCCTCAGGCGCGTCGTCATAGTCGGCGCCGTCGAGATCGGCGAGTTCGAGACAAGCCCAGTCGTGCAGCCGCTCGCCCTTGGTTCCGGAGCCGGACGAAAGACGCCTCCACTCGGCGGGCTCCAGACGTTCGGCGATCTCCTTCGCGGTTCCCGCGATCGCGTTCGGCTTGCCCCGGGATTTGCCCCGGGATTTGCCCCAGGACTTGCCCCAGGACTTGCCCCAGGACTTGCCCCAGGAGCGGAAGATGTCGTTGGCCTCGACGCCCAGCACATAGCCTTTGCCAGCGCGTCGCAATGCGATTTCGGTATCGCCGACGCCATAAACCGTGTCGGCGACGAGGAACGAGAACGGAACATGGCTGCGATGGCGCGCGCGATCACGGCCAGCGCCAGCGCCGGCTTGGTCGAGAAGCCGCCATGGGCGCGATCCGTCACCTCCCTGGGAACATGCGCCTTGGCCAGGCGCGCCTTGTCGTCCGTCCAGCTCTTCGGCAGATAGAGGTCGCGATCGATGAAGGCGTGGCCGCGACCGGAGGCGTAACAGGCGAAACCCCGATCTGGCAGTTGGCGATCTTGCCCGCCGAGCCGGTATATTGCCGCGCCACGCCGCAGGACGCCTTGCCCTGCTTCAGAAAACCTGTCTCGTCGACGACAAGGGCGCGTCATCGTCGGCCAAGGCTTCCAGCGCATAATCGCGCACGATGTCGCGCAACGCATCCGCATCCCAATGACCGCGGCCCAAAATCGCCTGCTGTCGCCATGGCCCCGGATCGCCGGCGGCTTCCGCTCGCATCCATCGTGGCGGCCAGCGCCACTTTGGCCTTGAACGCCGGCGAATGCGCCCAGCGGCTCCTCTTCGTTATCATCGCTCCTGATCCGCGGCCCCATCCTGGCCGCTGTCAGGCAGGCGCCAGCTCTGCCTCCAAGTCGCACGCGCAGCGGAACGCGGCCCTACAGGCGCTCGAACAAAACTTCGACGAGCGTCAGCTCGCCTTCAATCGCCCCTTCGTTCAGCACGACGCGTGTCTGTAGCGGGGGAAAGGCGTCGTTACTTTCGAATTCGAAGGAGAAGGTGTAGCCGCCGAAGGCCGGCAGCGGCGCGCTGACGCCGCCGAGGGAGACGTCGCCGAGGAGAAAGTCGACCTCCAGCTCGTTGCCCGACAGATTGTCGGCGACGCGGAGCTGGACGACGGCCCGCCAGCGCCCCGCCGGCAGATGCAGCGAATGCCCGGCGGTGAGCAGGCGGCGCGGGCCGGTCAGGTCGATCGGGCCGCCGAGATACCGCCCCGGCCGATCCCAGTCCGGCATCAGGTCGCACGGCAGCGCGACGCGCTCGACCCGAAGCCCCTGCGTCAGCGGCGCGTAACAGTCGAGCACGCTGTGCGCCAGTTCCAGCCCGGCGGCGTCGAGCCGCATCCGAATGTCCTTCTTCGCCAGCGGGATGTGGCGCGCGATATTGGCCCGCACGGTCTCCTCGCCTGCTTCACCGCCCGGCCCGATCAGGCGCGCGCACAACCGTTCGAGTCCCGGTTCCGACAGCGCGATATGATAATGGTCGGCGATCTCGGGCAGGAAATGGCGCAGCCGCTGCGAGAAGGCGCGCGGCCCGAGCCGCGCCGCCCGCGCCGAGGTGAAGACGCTCTCAAGCGTTGCGTAGCTTTGCGACAGAAACCGGATGCCCTGGCGCAGATCGATGTCGCGCGAGGCCATCGCGTAATAGAGCGCGTTCTGCATCTCATCATGGGCGATCACGGTCGGGACGCCGGCGGTGGCGGCGACCTGCGACAGCTTCGCCTCGGGAATGTCCGAGAAGATCAGAACCGGCCGGCCGTCGCGGTCGGCCCAGCTCTTGCGGAGATCCTCGAGAGAGACGATCGGCGCGACATGCACCGCGCCATGCGTCTCCTCGATCAGGTTGGCCACGACGTGCAGAAGCCATTGGGTGAAGGCGGCAGGCAGGCCGAAAAGGCAGTAAATCACCGGTGTCCCCCCGCCGCGTCCGCCAGATCGTCTCCCAGGCAGCCCGGTGCCCGGCGTCCCACCTCCCGAGCGCCGGCGCCACCGCCACCTGCGCCTCCGGATAGGCGACCACCCGATCGGCCAGCGCGGCGGCCGTCTCGCGCGTCGTGTCGAACGTCAGTTCGGGCGCGACCGGCGCCTCGTAGGGCTGGTCGACGCCGGTGAAGTTCTTGATCTTGCCGGCGAGCGCCTTCTTGTAGAGGCCCTTCGGGTCGCGTTCGATCGCCACGTCGATCGGCGCATGCACATGCACCTCGACGAATTCGCCCGGCGCCAGCAGCTCGCGCACCATGCGGCGGTCGGCGGCGAACGGCGAGATGAACGAGCACAGCACGATCAGCCCGGCCTCGGTCATCAGCTTGGCCACCTCGCCGACGCGGCGGATGCTCTCGATGCGGTCGTCCTCGGTGAAACCGAGATCGCGGTTGAGGCCGTGGCGGACATTGTCGCCGTCCAGCATCATCGAATGGGCGCCGCGCATATGCAGCCGCGCCTCGACGAGATTGGCGATGGTCGACTTGCCCGCGCCCGACATCCCGGTGAACCACACCACCTTCGGGGTCTGGCGCCTCTGCGCGGCGCGCTCGTCCTTGGAGACAGCGTGCTGCTGGAAATGCCCGTTCTCCGAGCGGCGCAGATGATACGCGATCACCCCGGCGGCGACCGTCGCGTTGGTCGCGCGGTCGATCACGATGAAGCCGCCGATGGCGTGGTTGGTCGTGTAGGGGTCGAAGGCGATCTGATGGCCGGCGGCGAGCTCGCACAACGCGACTTCGTTGAGGCCGAGCGACTTCGCCGCCAGTTTTTCGAGCGTGGCGACGTTGAGGCGATGGTGCAGCTCGACGAACACCACCGGCGCCGGCGTCGGGCCGATCTTCAACTGATTGGAGCGGCCCGGATGCATCGGCTCCTCGCCCATCCAGATCACGCTGGCGGCGAATTGCTCGCCGATCGCCGGCGGCGCGTCGGGGCGGCACAGCACGTCGTCTCGGGCGATGTCGATCTCGTCGGCCAGCGTCAGCAGGCCCTTGCGCGCGTCGACCAGCAGGATGGCGAGATCGGCGTTGG
>CAZWJF010000136.1:566-3150 GCA_964634325.1 uncultured Rhodoblastus sp. | reverse complement strand
CCCGCGAGCACCGCCGCCGCCAGCGCCGCCTGGTCGTGCGGATCGACGCGCACGCCGAACGCGCCGTCGGCGAGCGCGTCGGCCGCGCCATCGCCGGCGCCCGCGACCACAGCCGCGCCGCAGGCCGCCGCTTCCAGAAACACGATGCCGAAGCCCTCGCCCTCGCTCGGCATGGCGAACACCCTGGCCGCACGATAGAGGTCCGGCAGATCGTCGTCTGCGACGCGGCCGACAAAACGCACGCGCCCGGCGACATTCGCATCGCGGGCCAGTCGCTCCAGCCGCGCGCGGTCGCCGCCTTCGCCGGCGACGACGTAGAGCGCGTCCGGCCGGTCCCGCAGAATGCGCGGCAACGCCGCGATCACGCGGTCGTGGCCCTTGTAGCGCTCGGCCGAATCGAGCCGACCGACCGTGAGAATGACGGCGGCGTCGCCGAGGCCGAGGCGCTCGCGCGCCGCGCGCGACGCGGGGCCGGGCGTAAACCGCGCGCCGAGCGTGTTGGGCAGCACGCAGACGCGCGCCGGCTCGATATCGCACCAGCGCAGCAACCGCTCGCGCGTGCGCCGCGAGACGCAGGTGACGAGCGCGGCGCGCGCGGCCGCGCGACGGACCGCCGCGCCGGGCCGCGCCCAGGCTTCGACCCCGTGCGCCTGCAGCCACAAGGGCGCGCGCGCGAGACCGGCGACGGCGGCCGCGAGCGGGGCTGCACGAAGATGGCCGCAAAAGACCACGTCGAACCTTTCAGAAGCCGCAAGGCGCAGCGCATGCGCGCTCCACGCCACGCGGCCGGCCGGCGCGTGCTGCGCGACGCGCGCGGGCGTTTCGGCCTGCGCCGCCCCATGGCGCGGCAGCGCCGACACGGCGCGCACCGCGGGGCTTACGGCGAGCGCCGTGATGAAATCCTGATTGTAGCGCGCGATGCCGCCTGCCGCGCCGAACCCGTCCGTCAGGAGGGCGAGGACCTTCATGCCGGCGTCGCTCATCGGACCTGCGCGGCCCATGCGCCGCCGGCGTTCGCAATGATGCGCTTGCTCCAGCCGCGCGCCCACCCGTGCCGGGGGCCGTCGCGCGCGGGAAGATCGGGCGCGGCGATCCATTGCCCGACCGGCGTCGCGAAGCCGGTCTTGGCGCGGGCGCGCACGGCTGCGGGCAGCGGTCGCGAGGGCGCCTCCGCGAGCAGGCGCTTGGCGCCCTGGCCACGCCAGCCGCTGGCGGCGACGCCGTGCAGGAGAACGCTGTCCACGAGCGGCGTGCGGATTTCGAGACCGTGGGCCATGCCGGCCCAGTCGGCGTCGCGCAGCAACTGGTTGCGCAGGTAGAGCGCGGATTCCAGGCTCGCGACGCGGGCGAAGGCGCTTCGGGGCCGCGGGCGCAGGACGGAATCGATCAGCGCGAGCGGCTTCAGGCGGCGCAGGCCCTCGGCGACGATGTCGCGCGCAAGGTGTTTCTCCAGTTCCCACGGCATGAACAGGCCGCGCTGCAACAGCCAGGCGCCGGCATAGTCGCCGCCGTATTCCACCATGCCGGCAGCTTTCGGATGGAGGCCGAGCGCGGCGGCAAACGGCGCGAGCGCGCTGCGCAGCGCACGGCCAAGCAGCGGCGCGCGCCCGGGCGCGGCGCAGGCGCGCACCCAGCGCGGCAGCGTGCGGAACGAGGGATAGCCGCCGAACAGTTCATCGCCGCCGACGCCGGAGACAGCGACCTTCAGGCCGCGTTCGCGCGCGGCTTTGGCGACGAACCATGTATTCACGCCGTCGATGGTCGGCTGGTCCATGGCGTCGAGAATGCGCGGCAGGTCCGTTTCGAACTCGGCGCGCGTGACGATGCGCGTGGCATGATCGGTCGCGTAGTGGCGCGCGACCTCGCTTGCGATTGCGGTTTCGTCGTCGCGCGCGCCGGCGAACTCCTCGAAGCCGATGGTGACGGTCGCGATGTCGCGCGCTCCGGCGTCGCGCATGAGACCGACCAGCGCGCCCGAATCGACGCCCGCCGACAGAAACGCCCCGACCGGCACATCCGACACGAGGTGCGCGCGCGCCGAATCGCGCAACGCCGCGCGAATACGATCTTCCGCGTCCGGCGCGGTCGACGCCGCGCCGTCGCGCCACGCCTGCGCGATGGCGTGATAGCGGCGCGCGGGACCTGCGCCCGCACGGTCGACGCGCACCACCGCGCCGGCCGGAACCGCACGTATGGCGCGATACATGGTGAACGGTTCGGGCACGCTGCCGAACAACAGAAAGCCGACCGCGCCGGCGGGATCCGGATCGCGCGACAGCGCGCCGCCCGCCAGCAGCGCCTTCACCTGGCTCGCGAACCGCACCGTCCAGCCGTCGTCGCTGTAATAGAGCGGCTTTATGCCGTAGGGATCGCGCGCGAGCGTGAGCGTGTTCTCGCGCGCGTCCCACATGGCGAAGGCGAACATGCCGCGCAGCGCATGCACCATGTCGACGCCACGTTCGGCATAAAGGTGAAGCAGCACCTCCGTGTCGGAGCGGGTGCGGAACACATGGCCTTTGGCGATGAGTTCGGCGCGCAGTTCGGCGTGGTTGTAAATCTCGCCGTTGAAGACGACGACGAGGCG
>CAZWJF010000136.1:0-556 GCA_964634325.1 uncultured Rhodoblastus sp. | reverse complement strand
GACGGATCGATGATGGCGAGCCGCCGGTGCGCGAGACCGATGCGCGCGGCGCCGTCGGTCCAGCAGCCTGCCCCATCCGGCCCGCGAGCCGCCATGCGCGCGCTCATGGCCGCAAGCTCGGCGCCCTCGACGGGGTTGGCCGCATAGTGATAGGCGTGAACGCCCGCTATGCCGCACATGGGAGCTGCCTTGCGACGCGCATGCGGTTCACACGACGCCAGCGGCGGTGCGGTGGCGCGGCGCGGCGCGCAAACGCGATTCGACCGCCGCCAGATCGCGCACGAAGATCACATTGCCGTCGCGCGCGTGCGCGGCGTCCAGCGGCGCCAGCCGGCGTTCGGTCGGCCGATACGCGAACGGGCGGAAGCCGGCCGCATGCAACGGGCCTTCGACGTCCCGCGCGGAAAATCCATATGTCGCGCAGGCGCCGTTGATCTCGACGATCAGCGCGATCAGCTCGGGTTTCGCCAGCGTCTGCGCCGCGCCGCGCAACGCTTCGCTTTCGAAACCTTCGACATCGATCTTGATCAGCGTGGCGGCGCGCGCGCCGCCACGC
>CAZWJF010000135.1:0-3175 GCA_964634325.1 uncultured Rhodoblastus sp. | reverse complement strand
CGGCCTGAAACTGGGCGCGGCGACCGGCGAAACGCAGATCTGGGGCTACGACGGCGCCTCGCCCGGCCCGCTGCTGCGCGTGAAACAGGGCGAGGACGTGCGCGTGCAGCTCGTCAACCGGCTCGATCAGCCCACCACGCTGCACTGGCACGGGTTGCGCAACGAAAACGCGATGGACGGCGTGGCCGGACTCACGCAGCCGGCCGTACCGCCCGGCGGGTCGTTCGACTACCGGTTCCGCGCGGCCGACAGCGGGCTGTATCTCTATCGCCCGGCGGGCGTGAGCGCGGAGCAGACCGCGCGCGGGCTCGCAGGCCTGCTGATCGTCGACGAAGCCAGCCCGCCCGAGGTCGACCGTGATCTCGCCTTCGTGCTGCAGGACTGGGCGCTGCAACCGGACGGCGCGTTCACCGGCGCGTTCGGCGAGCCGATGGCGGCAGCGGGCGCAGGCCGCATCGGCGGGCTTGTCACCGCCAACGGCGTCGCCGCGCCCATCCGCGAGTCGTTTGCGCCAGGCGCGCGGGTGCGGCTGCGCCTGGCCAACGCCTGCGCGGCGCGGATCGCCATTCTGACCTTCGCCGGCGTTCGGCCGTTCGTGCTGGCGATCGACGGGCAACCGTGCGAACCGTTCGAGCCGGTGCGCAACATTCTGCCCGTCGCCCCCGGCGCGCGGTTCGACCTGATGTTCGACCTGCCGACGCTCGAAGGCGCGGAGGCGAAAATTCTCCTCAAGGACGGCGAGACCACGCTCAGGGATCTCGCGGTCTTTGCGCTCGCGGGCGCGCGCGTCGGGGCGCGCGGGCCGATACCGTCGCTGCCCGTGAACGCCACGCTGCCGCCCGAAATCCGGCTGGGACAGGCGACGAAACTGACGCTGACCTTGGACGCGCCCAGGACGCCGGGCGGCGCGTGGACCGTCAACGGCGCGAAGGGCGGCTACGGCGGGCCGCCCGTTCTCAAGGCAAGGCGCGGAACGCCCCTGTCCATCGCCTTCGTCAACAAGTCGGCCGCCGCGCTGTCCATGCACGTGCATGGGCAGGCGATGCGATTGCTGCACGATCTCGACGACGGCTGGGAGCCTTACTGGCGCAACGCCGTCATCGTGCCGCGCCACGCGCGCAAGATCGTCGCGCTGCTGCCGCAGGCGCCCGGCAGATGGGCCGTGCGCTGCGATATCGCCGACCACGAGGCGGCGGGCCTGGCCACGTGGATCGAGGTGACGTGAGCGTTTACCTTTCGCCGCTAGCCTTGCGCGCGTGACCCGGCTTCTCAACAGACACGTCGCCATAGGCCTTGCGCTCGTTCTGGTCGGCCTTTCGACGCGCGCGCTGATCGACAAGCTGCTGGCGCTCGGCGCCGACTGGTCGGTCGTGGCGCGCTGGGCGCAATTGCAGACAATGCTCGATCTGCCGGCGGCGATCGCGCTGGCGGGCGTCGGCCAGGGGCTGACGGTCTACGCCGCGCGCCGCGCCGATCCGCCGGACAGGTTGATCCGCGACGCGCTCGTGTGGGGGCTTGTCGCATCCGGCGCCATGTCGCTCGTCGCGCTCGCCGCCATGCCGTGGCTGAACGAGTGGGCGGGACGCGAGATCGCGCCCACGCCGCAACTGGGCGCGCTCGCCGTGCTGGCGGGTTTCGTGTCCGTCGCGCCTGGGTTGTTCTCCTGTTTCTGGCAGGGCCGCGCCGAACGCGGCAAGATGCTGGCGCTCGCGCTCGCCGGCGCCGCGCCGCTCGCGCTGGCCGCCGCCGGCGCCTTCGGAACGCCGACGCTCGAACGCC
Source organism: uncultured Rhodoblastus sp. (assembly GCA_964634325.1). Classification (GTDB taxonomy): domain Bacteria; phylum Pseudomonadota; class Alphaproteobacteria; order Rhizobiales; family Beijerinckiaceae; genus JAJXWB01. The sequence goes on along the minus strand of CAZWJF010000135.1, from coordinate 1,396 downwards.
TCCTGTGGTCGCAGATACTGGGACAGTGCGCGATCGCGATCGTGCTCGTGCTGTGGCGGCGCGACCTGTTCCGGATCGAAGGCGGATGGCGCGGCTCCAGGCTCGCCGCCTACATTCCCGCCGGTCTGTCGATCGGGCTGCTCAGCCCCATTTCGATCCTGTGGAGCCGCGCGGAACTCGCCAAACATCTGTCGTGGAACGAGGTGGCGCAATTGCAGGCGCTGTGGCGCACCGACGACTGGATCACCAACATCGCCGGCGCGGCGCTCGGTCTGGTCTTCTTTCCGCGCATGGCGGCGGCGGCCGCCGAAGGCCGCATACGACAGGAATTCATGGTCGCGCTGCGTATGATCGCATTGCCGACCTTCGCCGCTGCGTTCGTGCTGTGGCTCACGCAGGGCGCGATCATTCCGTTCCTCTACAGCGAGCAGTTCCTCATGCCTGCGCTGGCCAGCGCGCTGTTTCTTGCCGGCGATGCGCTGCGCGTGGCCTCCTGGGTCGGCTTGCAGGGCCTGTTCGCGTCCGAACAGGTGAAGGCGGCGGCCATCGGCGAATGGCTATCGCTGCCGCTGTTCGCGTTTCTGCTGACGGTCGTCGCGCCGCGGTCGCTGACGGTCGCCTGCGCCTGTTACGCGGCGACCTATGTCGTGTACTTCGGATTCAACTTCTACTTCGTGATGCGCGCTCCCGCGCGGCGGGCGGGAGGCGACGGCGCATGGCGCGAACGACCCCGCAGCGATGAAGCCGCCTAGGCGGCTGGACTGCGGCCGTCCTTGCGATGGCGCGGCGAGGGAGCAGTTTCGCCGCGCTCGCGAAGTCCGAAACGCCGGACTTCGCATCATCTCGTCGTTCTAGCGAATCCGCCCGAACGGATGATGCTCTAGCCCGCGCGCAAGAGTTTCACGGCCTCGTCGCGGCCGAATATGTAGAGCAGCAACCGCAACGCGCGGCCGCGTTCGCCGGTCAGCGCGGGATCGGACTCCAGAATTTCCTCCGCCTCCTCGCGCGCACGCGCCATCAGCGCGCCATGCGCCGCCAGATCGACGAACACGAAGCCGGGCGCGCCGGACTGCCGCAGCCCGAGAATTTCGCCCTCGCCGCGCAGGCGCAAATCTTCCTCGGCCAGACGAAACCCGTCGTCGCTCTCGCGCAGGATCGACAGGCGCGCCATCGCCGTCTCGCCGAGCGGCCCCTTGTAGAGAAGTATGCACGACGACCGGGCGGCGCCGCGCCCCACGCGCCCGCGCAACTGGTGCAATTGCGCCAGCCCGAACCGCTCCGCATGCTCGACGACCATGACGGTCGCCTCCGGCACGTCGACGCCGACTTCGATCACCGTGGTGGCCACCAGTATGCGGCCACCACGGTCATCGAAGTCGGCGTCGACGTGCCGGAG
>CAZWJF010000134.1:0-3190 GCA_964634325.1 uncultured Rhodoblastus sp. | reverse complement strand
TCCTGCGCGTGGCGCCGCCCGGACCCGACGGGCGCATGTCATTCGGCCTGAATCAGGACTATGCGCCGATCGCCGCGCGGCACGCGCGCGCGATCATCGCGCTGGTCGACGAGAACATGCCGCAGGTCGCCGGCGAACCGGGGCTCGAGTCCGCGCGCTGCGCGGCGCTGGTGGAGGTCGCCGAGGACCTGACGCCCTTTCCCGCCGCGCCGCCGAGCGGAACGCTGGCGAAGGTCGGCGCGAACGCCGCGACCCTCATCCGCGACGGCGACACCATCCAGATCGGCATCGGCAAGGTGCAGTCGGCCGTGCTCGCCAACCTGTTCGACCGGCGCGATCTGGGCCTGCATTCGGGCATGATCGACGACGCCATCGCCGCGCTCGCCGAGAAGAGCGTTCTCAACAACAGGCGGAAATCGCGCGACGCGGGTCTGTCGGTCACCGGCATGGCCATCGGCACGCGCAAGTGCTGGGACTATGCGATGGACGCGAACGTTCGCTTTCGCGCGGCCGACTACACACATTCGGCGACCATCATCGGCGCGCAGGAAAATTTCTGCGCCATCAACAGCGCGCTGGAGGTCGACCTGTTCGGTCAGTGCAACGCCGAACTGCTGAACGGACGCCAGGTGAGCGGCGCCGGCGGCTTTCACGATTTCCAGCGCGGAGCGCTGGCCGCCCCCGGCGGGCGCTGCATCGTCGCGCTGCCCTCGAGCGCGGGCGCGACCAGCCGCATCGTCGCGCGGCTCGACAATCCCATTGTCACCGGCCCGCGCAACGATGTCGACTGCATCGTCACCGAACACGGCGTCGCCCGGCTGCGCGATCTCGATGTGGACGCGCGCGCGCAGGCGCTGATCGCGGTGGCGGCGCCCGAACATCGCGGCGCGCTCGCCGACCAGTGGCGCGATCTGCGCAAGACGCTCTGAACGACAGGACCGAACGCATGACCAGTCAGACACCCGACGGACTCGTGAGCGGCGAGCGCCGCCTTTCCAGAGCCGAGCTGGAGGAGCGCGCGGCGCGCGCGGCCGAAGGCCTGCGCAAGCTGGGCGTGGCCCGCGGCGACAGCGTGGCGCTGTTTCTGCGCAATGATTTCGCGTTCTTCGAAGCCTCCCTCGCCGCGCAGAAACTTGGCGCCTACGCCGTGCCGATCAACTGGCATTTTAAGGCGGAGGAGATCGAGTACATTCTCAACGACTGCGGCGCGCGCGTCTTCGTCGTCCACGCCGATCTCTGGCCGCAGGCCGCAGCGGCGCTCGGCCCGCACGTGCGCGTATTCTGCGCGCCGACGCCGCCCGAGATCGCGGAGGCCTATCATTGCGCGCCCGAAAACTGCGCCGTGCCGGCGGGCGTTGAGAAGTGGAACGAATGGGTAGCCGCCCACTCGCCAGCAAGTGACCTGCCGCCCCCTTCCACCGAGAGCATGATTTACACCTCGGGCACCACCGGCCACCCGAAGGCCGTGCGCCGCAACCAGGCGACCGGCGCCCAACTGGAGAAGGTCGCCTATATCCGTTCGACGGTGTACGGCTTCACGCCGGACATGGTGGCCGGCGTGCCGGGCCCGCTTTATCACAGCGCGCCCAACTCCTTCGGCCTGCGCGCCTCGCAGACCGGGAAGGGCGTGGTGCTGCTGCCGCGGTTCGATCCGGAGGCGATGTTGCAGGCGATCGAAGAGCACGCCATCTCCCACATGTTCATGGTGCCGACGATGTTCGTGCGGCTCCTGAAACTGCCGGCCGAAATCCGTGCGAAATACGATTTGTCCTCGCTGCGCTACATCATCCATGCCGCCGCCCCGTGCCCGCGCGACGTCAAGCAGGGCATGATCGAATGGTGGGGGCCGATCATCAACGAGTTTTACGGTTCGACCGAGTCGAGCGCGGTGACCCTGGCGACGAGCGCGGACGCGCTGAAAAAGCCCGGCACCGTCGGCCGCCCGGTGAAAGACGCCGAGATCGTCATCGTCGACGAAAACGGAAACGACGCGCCTACTGGCGCACAGGGCGAGATTTTCACGCGCATCAACGGAATGCCGGACTTCACCTACCACAACAAGCCCGACAAGCGCGCCGAGATCGATCGCAACGGCCTCATCACCTCCGGCGACGTCGGCTATTTTGACGAGGACGGCTATCTGTTCATCTGCGACCGCAAGCGCGACATGGTGATCTCCGGCGGCGTGAACATCTATCCCGCCGAGATCGAGGCGGTTGCATTGCAGATGCCGCAGTTGAAGGATTGCGCCGTGTTCGGCGTGCCAGACCAAGATTTCGGCGAGGCGCTGATGGCGATTGTCGAGCCGCAACCGGGCGCGGTCGTTGCGCCCGACGACGTGCGCAAACATCTCGCCGCTCATCTCGCCGGTTACAAGGTGCCAAAGCACATCGAGATCGGCCACAATCTGCCCCGTGAGGATTCGGGGAAAATCTTCAAGCGGCGCCTGCGCGACCCCTATTGGGCAAAGGCCGGCCGCACGATCTGAGAGATCGCCGATGCGCCGCGCTCTGGCCTGCGTTCTCGGCGCCGCGTTCGGCTATGTCGCGCTCGCGGTCGTCGGTTATTGGGCGATCGAGCTTCTGTCGTCGAACCGCCACGACCGCAGCGTCGAAGCCGCCATGACGGCGGCCTTCGTCGCAGGACCGCTCGGGGCCGTCGCCGGCCTGATCGCGGGCTTGATTTTCGGCCGAAAGAAAACGCCCGGCGCCTAAGGAGCCGGGCGGCTGGAATTTGGACCGAAAGTCAGGCGCTTATTTCTTCACCAGCGCGCACTTGCTCTCGGCGATCGGCGTCAGCAGTTCGGACGCCGGAATTTGCCGCACGATCTTGAAATAGTCCCACGGCGCCTTCGATTCGGCCGGGGTCTTCACCTCGATCAGCATCATGTCGTTCATCAGCCGGCCGTCTTCGCGGATCTTGGCGCCCGGCGCGAAGAAATCGTCGACCGCCGACGCGCGCATCTTTTCGGCGACCTTGGCGCCGTCGCTCGAGCCGGCCGCTTTCACCGCGCGCAGATAGTGCAGGACCGACGAATAGACGCCCGCCTGGATCATGCCCGGCATACGGCCGGTCTTTTCGAAATAGCGCTTGGACCAGGCGCGCGTCGCATCGTTCGCGTCATGGTAGAACGCGGTCGTGGCGATCAGGCCCTTCGCCTTCGCCAGACCCAGCGCGTGCACGTCGCTTA
>CAZWJF010000133.1:0-3197 GCA_964634325.1 uncultured Rhodoblastus sp. | reverse complement strand
TCGCTCCACCGGACAAGAAGGGGGTCTTGCTGCCCCAGCACAGACGCGCCGTAGGCGATGACCTGTTGCGTGTGAGGCGACACCAGAACGCCCCGGTTCACGGTTGGAGCCGACTTGATGATCGCGGCGCCGAGGAAGTTGGACCCCGGCGAATAGGAGAAGATCGGCCCGTCTTTCATCCCGACGATGAGCGTCCCGCCGAACGAGTCGATCGTCCAGTCGCCCGTGGCGCCAGTCCCCGATTTGCTTTCCGAGGTTGATCCGACACCATACTCGCCTTCCCCATATGGCCCGCCGCCGTATCCATCGTGAAGCCCCTCGGGCTGGTTGTTCGGCCAGTAGGTGAACACGGCCATTCCCGCGGCCATGTCGCCGGAGTCCGTCGACGACGCCTTGTTTTCGGCGAAGATGCGGAACTGCGACGAACTCTGCACGCTCTGCACCCGGTAGAACCCGGACAACGTGATCCCGCCGATCGTCGTCGGCGTCGTGACGGCGAGTGTGTCGCCCTCCTCGAACCCATGATCGGCGAACGTCACGTCGACGACGATCGAACCAGATGTGGTGTCGAACGTCGGGGCGGCGCCGCCGTTGGCGACGGTGGATGTCGCATTTGCGGAAGCGAGAACCTTGAATTCGGTCGCGCTGACAACCTCTGCGACGTTGTAGAGGCCGAACAACACGACGCCGCCGACGGAGATCGGAGTGATGATGTCGACCACGTCGTAGATCGTGACCGCGCTGTTCGCGTCGACGATCGACACTTCGTCCGATCCGCTTGTCGTCGAGAAGTCGATAGCGACAGTGCTCGGATAGTTGCGCGGCGTGATCGTCTTGAATTGCTCCCGGTCGTAGGTGTGGACGCTGCCTTGCCCCGCGCCAATCGCGAGGCGCGTGACGCCCTTGAGATCGGTCCAGGCGTGGAACGCCTTCACCGCATTGCCGATCGTCGGAGGGGCGATCTGAGACCATCCCCCGAGCTTTTCGACGAGGCCCTGCTGGAAGCGAATGAACTGCGAGTCGACGATCCCGGCAGAATTCTGCGAGGGCGTGGCGATCGTGTTGACGCCGGGAGCGAGCTTGACCGTCAGATATGGCACGGCTCAGGCCCTCGGCGCGCTCAGCGCCGGCGCTGGCGGCCGCGAAGTCCAGCCCGCCGCCTCAAGCCTGCGCCGCGCCTCCTGCGTGCGCCAGCCGCCGAGCGACGCCTGATACTGCGCCTCCCACGAGACGGCCATCTTAGGATCGTCCGCCTGAGCGCCGAAGTTCTTCATCCATCCAGCCATGAACACCATCGCGGCGTTGACCAGCAATTCCGGCATGTCGCGCGAGATTGGCGTTGTCGTGTTCGTCGACGACATCGCGGCCGGCCGCTCGGTCCCGGAAATCTCCGTCGTGTAATTTCCCGAAGGCCACGGCCCGACGATGATGCTCGTCAGATCGCGGATCGCCCAATAGGCCGGTTGGCCGCTGACGGACTGCGCGTTGTAGACCAGATCGATGAATTCTGGCGTCGCGGCGATGAGCGGCACGCGCGTCGCGGCGTCGGGGCTGGTCGCTCCTGCGGGCGTGAGAATGCTGATGCGGTCGACGGTGAGAAATTCGCCTTGCAACAACGTGATGTTGCGGTTGCCGGAGGCGAGAAGATGGCTCGCCGACCGCGTCCGCGACGCGAGCATGTCGAGATCGTTGTAGATGCGCCCCTCGGCAGCGTCGACCGCTTGGGGAATGATCGCGAGAAGGTCGGCGTCTGTCGAGTCGACGACGCACAGCCGGGCGATGGTCAGAACGAACTCGTCGTATGTCATGTCGCCTCGACCAGAATGGGAAGGCCGGTTTCATCGAGAACGAAAAGCCCGTCTTCCGACAGAAGATAGTCGGGGTAGATGAACCGCTGCGGGCGCGGATCGATGATCGGCGTCGGATCGGGCTCGATGAAGCGACGGGCGAACTGCGGGTTTGGAACGTCGAGACACTGCCGGCACACCAATAGGCCCGTATCGACGAGCTTCCCTCCCCGATAGTCCATTTGCCTGGAGAGCTTGTAGTGGTTCGTCTCCCTCTGGCACCGATCGCAAATCGCGGCCGCCGATGGCGCGCGACTGCTGACCGTGAGATAGGGGCTGCGCGCCATCGTCAGTTCCGCCTTCGATGTGTCAGCCCGCGCGCGCCGCCGTTGGCGCGCGCCTCACCTGTAGTATGCGGAGAGGTCCGGGGCGAAACGGAGAGGCCCCTTCTCGACATCCCCCGACATCGCCAGCGCGAAGGCTTCCGCCGCGTCGGCTTTGCGAGCCATCTCAAGCTCTGCCTTGTAGATGCGAGCGAGCCGGTAGGACAGTTCGGCGACGAGAGCGTCGATCCACATGGCAGGAACGTCGACCTGGACCGCGCCTGCGAGTTCAGCGTCCTGCTGCATGCGAGACCGGAAAAAACGGAGCGTGGTCGCCGCGCTTGGAACGGGATAGACCGTGATCGTCGGCGCGACGGTGCGGGAGAACCAGAACTGCGTCGGCGTTCCCGTCGTCCCCTTCGTGGTGATCGCCGCATAGTCCTCGCGCGTCATCGGCGAGATGGGCGTATCGGTCGTCCCGTCGGAGAGCCATGCGTCGAGAATGCCGATGGTCGAAGCGGAGACGGAGTAGGTCGCCGTGCCTGCGACGAGCGAGACCGACTGCTGATCGATCGTCCACAGGCTCGGGCCGCGGTTCGCCCACGCCGACTGCATGAGGTTCAGTTCGGCCCGCGCATCGGCGAAGTGCTCCGTCAGAAGCGCCGGGCGCCTGATCTGGATTCGCGCGAACGCCTGCAACACAATGTCGCCTGCGTTCGGCGCGAAGGCGTATGTCCCGGAGGTCGCCACAGCGTCACCAGAACGCTTCGATGGCGGTCGCCGTGGTTCCGGTCGCCCACACCATGCGCACCGACCAGTTGCGGACGGAGCCGGCGGTCACGGCGTGCGTACTCGCGGTTCCATCCGCCCACGTCACCTTGACGTTGCCGGCGCCGCCGAAGAAAAGCTGGCGCGTCAGTTGCATGGTCGCGGAGTCGCTCGGCGTCACGGCCGCGCCCCGGATGAGCGGACCCAAGAGATCGACGTTCGTTCTGCCGATGTCCATCGTCCGCTCCTCAGCGCTTGCGGCGACGATCCGCGCGCCTGGCGGCGCCAGCGCGCTGGGCTTGCCGGGATAGGCGAAGAA
>CAZWJF010000132.1:0-3216 GCA_964634325.1 uncultured Rhodoblastus sp. | reverse complement strand
ACTCGAGACGCAATTTCTCGCGCCCGTCCGCAATGGCGATTTCGTGCAATGCCGCGCGCAGGTGGTGCGCGCGGCCAGGACGGTGGTCTTCATGCGCGGGGAGTTGATGGTCGGCGACCGGGCGGTGCTGGCGGCGACCGGCATCTGGAAAATTATCGAATAGGCCTGCCTTCGGCGAGCCGCTTTCGGCGCGCGCGATACTTGCGCCAGCGCGCCATCTGTCGACGCACCTTGCGCTTGAGCCAGACATTGGCGCGCTCAGCAGCCGGGAAGTCGACCGCCAGCACCGCCAGCCCGAGCGGAATCATCCAGAACCCGACGACCGGCAGAAAGCCGAATATGCCGAACACCACCAGCAACGCGCCGATCGGCGGCCGCGCGAATTTCCACTTCGGGTGCTTGAGCCACTCCGGTATTTCCACATTCCCTCCCGGGCGCATTCTCCGTCGGCGGGCTGCGCCACGCTTGTGCGCCAATTCGCCCGCACGATCAACCGGCGTGGCCGGCATTGAGATAAGCGCCGATTGCGGCGGCCGTGCGCAAAAGCGAAACCCCTGAGAATCTTTCGGATTCACAGGGGCTCGCCGCAGTTTAGACGAAATGCGCGCGCGCTCAGATCCCCATTTGCCGCGCCGCGAGATCCTTCATGATTTCCTCCGCGCCGCCGCCGATCGCGTTCACCTTCACCTCGCGGTAGATGCGCTCCACTTTCGTGCCGCGCATGAACCCCATGCCGCCATGGATCTGCACGCCCTCCGACGCGCAGAACGCCAGCGTCTGGGTCGCCTGGTTCTTGAGCATGGCGATCTCGGCCGCCGGCTTCTCGCCCTGCTCGACACGCCAGGCGAGCGTCTCGAGCATCGCCTGCGTGGCGTGCACCCGCATCTGCATGTCAACGATCTTGTGGCGGATCACCTGGCTGTCGGCGAGCCTGCGGCCGAACACCTGACGATCGCGCGCCCAGGCGAGCGCTTCGTCCACGCAGACCTGCGCGAGCGCCGCGCAACCCGCCGCCATGCCCAGCCGCTCGGAGTTGAAATTGAGCATGATGCCGAGGAAGCCCTGGTTCTCGGGTCCTATGAGGTTTTCCACCGGCACGCGGCAATTGTCGAAGAACAGCGCGGCCGTGTCGCTCGCCCACCAGCCCATCTTGCGCAACGGCTGGCGCGTGAAGCCGGGCGTGTCGCGCTCGATCAGCAACAGCGAGACGCCCGCCGCGCCCGGCCCGCCCGTGCGCACGGCGACCGTGTAGTAGTCGGCGCGCATGCCGGAGGTGATGAACATCTTCGAGCCGTTGACGATGTAATGATCGCCCTCGCGCCTGGCGGTGGTCTTGAGTTGCGCCACGTCCGACCCGCCCGAAGGCTCCGTGATCGCCAGCGCGCTGATCTTGTCGCCGGCGAGAATCTGCGGCACGACGCGCTTCTTCATTTCCTGCGAGCCGAGCGCCACGATCGGCGGCGTGCCGATCGTATGGCTGTTGAGGCTGGGCGCCACGCCACCGCCGCCCATGCGCGCGAATTCCTGGCTCATGACGATCCTGTGGAACTGGTCGCACGGCGTGCCGCCGTATTCCTCCGGAAAGCCCATGCCCAATAGACCGACGTCGGCCGCCTTCTTGTAGAGTTCGCGCGGAAAGGTTTCCGCCTCGTCCCATTCGTCGACATGGGGCGCGATTTCCTTCTCCACGAATTTGCGCACGGTCTGGCGGAACGCCTCGTGGCTCTCGTCGTAGAACAGGCTTCGTGCAGTCATGATTGTCTCCGCTCAGGCTTTCGGTTGGTCGGTGTCGACGAGCGCGGCCAGCACGGCGCGGGTGGCGACCTGATCGCCCTCCTTGACCGCCACGCTGGCGATCACGCCGTCGCGGGTGGCCGCGATTTCGTGCTGCATCTTCATGGCTTCCAGAACGACCACGCGCTGGCCCTTCCTCACCGCATCGCCCGGCTTGGCCAGCACGGCGACGATCCGCCCGTTCATCGGCGCGAGCAGGCGCGAGTCCGCGCCCCTGTCGCCGGCGCTCGCCGCATCGAGCGAGGTCTCGCGCAACGCGTGCGTCTGGCCGCCGCCGACATCGAGATGCAGCACGCCGTTCCTGAACAGAAAATGCGCCTCCCGCTGCACGTCGCCGCACACATAGCGCGCGCGGTCGTTCGCCCAATCGGCGATGGCGAGTTCGACGGGCTCTTCGCCGACGCGCGCCTCGAACCGATCGCCGCCCAGCGCACGCAGCGCCACCTCGAAATTCTGTTTGCCGGCGGTCAGCCGCATCGGCTTGGAAAACGCGCCGGTCGAATCCCATCCCGTCATCAGATCGGGAATGCGATGGGCGGCGCGATCGTAGATCAGCGCTGCGGCGAGCGCGAGCGTCTGCGCGGACGGCTGCGGGCGCGCGTGCCCCTTGGGAAACTGCGCGCCGATGAACCCGGTGGTCGCCGCGCCGGCGACGAAAACCGGATTCCTCAGGACCGCGATCAGGAACGCGCGGTTGTCGGCGAGCCCCACCAGCAGCGTGTCTTCCAGCGCGCGGATCAGCCGGCGGCGCGCCTCCTCCCGGTCGCGCCCGTGCGCGATCGCCTTCGCGATCATCGGATCGTAGAACGGGCTGACCGCCTGTCCGGATGCGATGCCGTGGTCGACGCGCACGCCCGCGCCGTCCGCCGGCGCCCACACGTGAATATCGCCGGTCTGCGGAATGAACATGCGCGCGGGATCTTCCGCATAGAGCCGCACTTCGATCGCATGGCCCGAAAGCACGACCTGGTCCTGCGTCAGCGGCAGTTTCTCGCCCGCCGCCACGCGCAACTGCCATTCCACGAGATCGAGACCCGTGATCGCTTCCGTGACCGGGTGCTCGACCTGCAGGCGCGTGTTCATTTCGAGAAAATAGAACGCGCCCGCGCCGTCGAGCAGGAATTCGACCGTACCCGCGCCGCGATAGGCGATGGCCTTGGCCGCCGCGACCGCCGCCGCGCCCATGCGCGCGCGCAATTCCGCCGACACGGCGGGCGACGGCGCCTCCTCCACCACCTTCTGGTGGCGGCGCTGAATGGAGCAGTCGCGTTCGCCGAGATGGATGACGGCGCCATGCGCGTCGCCGAACACCTGTATTTCGATATGGCGCGCGTCGACCACGGCCTTTTCGAGGATCAGTTCGCCCGAGCCGAACGCGTTCTGCGCCTCCGACCGCGCCGTCGAAACGGCGCGCGCGAATTC
>CAZWJF010000131.1:0-3226 GCA_964634325.1 uncultured Rhodoblastus sp. | reverse complement strand
GTTCCGCGACATCCCCATCGCGCAGATGAACACGTCGATGACGATCAACGCCACCGCGCCGTGGCTGTTGTCGCTCTACATCGCCGCCGCCGACGAGCAGGGCGCGCCGCGCGCCGCGCTTCAGGGCACGACGCAGAACGACATCATCAAGGAATATCTGGCGCGCGGCACTTATGTTTTCGGCCCCGGACCGTCGATGCGGCTGACCCGCGACGTGATCTTGTTCACGACGCGGGAAATGCCGAAATGGAACCCGATGAACGTCTGCTCCTACCATTTGCAGGAGGCGGGCGCGACGCCGGTGCAGGAACTGTCCTATGCGCTGGCGACCTCCATCGCGGTGCTGGACGAGGTGAAGAAGGCCGGGCTCTCCGACGCCGATTTCGCCGAGAGCGCGCAGCGCATCTCCTTCTTCGTCAACGCCGGCATGCGCTTCGTCACCGAACTGTGCAAGATGCGGGCGTTCAACGTTCTGTGGGACGAAATTCTTAAGACTCGCTACGGCGTCGCCGACGCCAAGGCGCGGCGCTTCCGCTACGGCGTGCAGGTCAATTCGCTCGGCCTGACCGAGCAGCAGCCCGAAAACAACGTCTACCGCATCCTGCTGGAGACGCTGGCCGTGACGCTCTCGAAAAACGCCCGCGCCCGCGCGGTGCAACTGCCGGCGTGGAACGAGGCGCTCGGCCTGCCGCGCCCGTTCGACCAGCAATGGTCGCTCAGGATGCAGCAGATCCTCGCCTACGAGACGGACCTGCTCGAATATGGCGACATTTTCGACGGTTCGACGGTGATCGCGGCCAAGGTGGCCGAACTCGCCGAGGCGGCGCGGGCCGAGATCGCCGCCATCGACGCGATGGGCGGGGCGGTGTCGGCGGTCGACTCCGGCTACATGAAATCGAAGCTGGTCGAATCCAACGCCAAACGCCTCGCCGCCATCGAGGCGGGCGAACAGATCGTCGTCGGCGTCAACCGCTTCACCGAGACGGAGGCCTCGCCGCTGACGGCGGGCGACGGCGCGATCATGGTCGTGCCCGATCATGTCGAGGCCGAACAGATCGCGAGCCTTCACGCTTGGCGGGCGGGGCGCGACGGCAAGGCGGTCGAACAGGCGCTGGCGGCGCTCGAAAAGGCGGCGCGCGAGGATTCCAACATCATGCCGGCCTCCATCGCCGCCGCGAAGGCGGGGGTGACGACGGGCGAATGGGGCGCGACGCTGCGGCGCGTGTTCGGCGAATACCGCGCCCCGACCGGCGTCGGCGCGACCGTGCTGCCGGGAAAGAATGACGAGCTGGCCGGCGTGCGCGCCGAGGTCGACCGCGTGTCGAAAAAGCTGGGACGGCGGATCAAATTCCTCGTCGGCAAGCCGGGCCTCGACGGTCATTCCAACGGCGCCGAGCAGATCGCCGTGCGCGCGCGCGACGCGGGCATGGAGGTCGTTTACGAGGGCATCCGCCTCACCCCGGCCGAGATCGTCAACGCCGCGCTGGAGGAGAGCGTCCACTGCGTCGGCCTGTCGATCCTGTCCGGGTCGCATTTGGCCCTGGCGAAAGACGTGATGGCGCGCATGAAAGCGGAGGGGCTCGACGACGTGCCGGTGGTGGTCGGCGGCATCATCCCGCCGCAGGACGAGGCGCTGTTGAAGGAGGCGGGGGTCGCGGCGGTCTATACGCCAAAAGACTTTGAAATCAACGCGATCCTACATGACGTGGTGAGAATCGTCGAAAACCGCGCTTGATTTCTGCGTGCGCTACCGCGCTTCGCGCTGCTTGAGCGGGTTTATGCGCGCTATCGCGCTTCGCGCTGCTTGAGCGAAAGGCGCGGTCAAAACCGCTGCGCGGTCAGAATCCAGCGATGCCCGAACGGGTCGCGCATGGTCGCGAGCCTGGTGCCCCAGAGCGTGTCGGTCGGGCCCATCTCGGCCTTGGCGCCGAGCGTCAGAGCGCGCTCGCGCACCTTCTCCATTTCCTCGACCGACTCATATTCGAGGCTGATCGAGACCGTCGCAGGGTCCATCGGCAGCGGCACGCGGGTGTGGCCGAGTTCGGGGAACATGTCGGCCAGCATCACCGCGCCGCCATTGATCTCCAGTTCGCAATGGGCGACGCGCAACCCGTCGAGGGAGGGCATCAGCGCCTTCTGGGTCGCGCCGAACACCGTCATGTAGAAGGCGATGGCGGCGTAAGCGGGGGAGACGGTGAGATAAGGCGCGACAGGCGGACGTTTGATCATGGAACGGACTCGGCACGGCGGCGGGGCTGTCGCTGCGGCGTCACTTTCCTCCGGCGCGCCGAGCGAGTAAAGAACCACCATCAACCGGGGCGGCCGCCGCCCCGCTGGTTCCTCAGCCCAGTGAGAGACACATGGCCGGTCCGCGCACGCTCTACGACAAGATCTGGGACGACCATGTCGTCGACGTCCAGCCGGACGGGACGTGCCTGCTCTATATCGACCGTCATCTCGTCCACGAGGTGACGAGCCCGCAGGCCTTCGAGGGGCTGCGCACCAGCGGGCGCAAGGTGCGCGCGCCGCAAAAGACGCTGGCGGTGGTCGATCACAACGTCCCGACCTCCGACCGCAGCCAGGGCATCGACGATCCGGAATCGCGCGCGCAGGTCGAGGCGCTGGCCCAGAACGCCCGCGACTTCGGCGTCGAATATTATGACGAACACGACCGCCGGCAGGGCGTCGTCCATATCATCGGACCCGAACAGGGCTTCACGCTGCCCGGCGCGACCATCGTGTGCGGCGATTCCCACACCTCCACGCATGGCGCCTTCGGGGCGCTGGCGCATGGCATCGGCACGTCCGAGGTCGAGCATGTGCTCGCCACGCAGACGCTGATCCAGGCCAAAGCGAAGAACATGCTGGTGCAGGTCGACGGCAAGCTCGGCGAGGGCGTGACGGCGAAGGACATCATTCTCGCCATCATCGGCGAGATCGGCACGGCGGGCGGCACGGGCCATGTCATCGAGTACGCCGGCGAGGCGATCCGCGATCTGTCGATGGAAGGCCGCATGACGGTCTGCAACATGTCGATCGAGGGCGGCGCCCGCGCGGGTCTCGTCGCGCCGGACGACAAGACCTTCGCCTATCTGAAGGACCGGCCGAAAGCGCCCAAGGGCGCGGACTGGGACCGCGCGGTCGAGGCGTGGAAGCGCCTGCATTCCGATCCCGGCGCGCATTTCGACAAGGTGGTGACGCTGGACGCGGCCAAGCTGCCGCCCAT
>CAZWJF010000130.1:0-3244 GCA_964634325.1 uncultured Rhodoblastus sp. | reverse complement strand
TTCATGGACGCGGCGACCTCGGCCAAGCTGCGCCAAGGCTTCGGCTATCTTCTGGAGACGCCGCCGGGATCGAACTATCCGCCGCTGCTGATCGAGAACCGCCTGACGCCGGGCGAGACGGTGGAGATCGCCGGCCTCGGCGGCGCGGTCGTCGCGACGCCGTTCCGGCTCGCCCATGGCGAGATCGACGCGCTCGGCTTCCGCTTCGGCGGCATCGCCTACACGCCCGACCTGATCGACATCCCCTCCGAGAGCCTGCCGCATCTCGAAGGGCTGGACGTGTGGATCATCGACGCGCTGCGCCACGCCCCGCATCCGAGCCATCTCACCGTCGAACAGGCGCTGGGCTGGATCGCCCGGATGAAGCCCAAGCGCGCCATTCTCACCAACCTCCACACCGATCTCGACTACCGCACGCTGGCCTCCAGCCTGCCGCCGGGCGTCGAGCCCGCCTATGACGGGATGTCGCTCGGCTTCTGAGCGAATGCGGAACGACGCCGCGCGCGATGCATTGATCCTGCATGACGAGACAATTCGACGTGCAGACGCCGGCGGGGCGATTCGCCGGCATGGATTTCGGCGGGGAAGGCGGCGACTGCCTGCTCCTTCACGGAACGGGACAGAATGTCGAGGCTTGGCGCGCCTTCGCGGCCAAGCTGGCGAGGACGCGGCGCGTCGTCGCCTTCGATCTGCGCGGGCACGGGCGGACGCCGGAAGACTCCGCCGACGCGGCGCAGTTCTGGCGCGACATTGGCGCGGTCTGCAACGGGCTGGGTTTCGCGGCGCCGACGCTGATCGGTCATTCGACCGGCGCCTGGGCGGCGACGGCCCATGCGGCGTCGGGCGGGCGCTGCGCCGCGCTCGTCTGCATCGACGGCTTCACGCTCGACGCGGCCGACGACCCGCGTCGTCACGCGACGCCGATCCCCGAGACCGACCTGTTTCGCCTGTTTCGCTACGGTTGGATCGCGCCGACGGCGGAGCGGGACGCCTATATCGAGGAGGAAGTCGCCAAGGCGCCGTCCGACGGATTGAACCGGGGGATCGACGCCGCGCTGCTGCGCGCGACGTTGCGGCGCTGCTTCGCACCCTGCGGCGAAAAATGGCTGCGGCGCCCGACGATGGAGGAGATCGGAACCGTCAGCGCGCCGCCGCCCGCCGGAGCCGTCCGGCCCACCCGGGAGGTTTACGATCGCATCGACGCGCCGATGGCGCTGATCTGGGCCGTCGACGGCCTCTCGAAAGATCGGCGCGGCGAGGTCGAGGCGGTCGCGGCGCAACGCGCCAACCGGCGCTTCGCGGCGCTCGAAGGGACGCATAATCTGCCGATGCAGCGCCCTGAGGCGCTGGCTTGCGCCGTCGTGGACCTGCTCGCGGCGCTCGAATAGTCATTTCGGGCGCGCGCGATCCCGATCCGCGTCGACGAAATCCAGCAGCGCGGCGGCGAGGCGTTCGGGCTGCTCAACGGACAGGAGTGCGCCGGTGGCGGCTATGACAGCGCCGGACGGCGTCGCCTCGCAGATAGAGAATCGCCGTCGCGATGCGGCCCGGCCGCAGTCTCGCTCCATGGATCGACGCCCGGAACGACCGTGTTTATCACCGCGCCGTCACTTGCGCCATCACCGGAAATGGGGTCATGAAGGCAAGCCGCCAGAACGCCGAACCGGTCAGCTTGGCCACGGCAAGGATAGTTCCATAATATTCCTTATGCGAATTTCGACTCAGAAGAGCCGCTCAAGCCGTACCGCTGGATGCGCGAAAGCTATTTGACGGCGCATCCCCAGAGCTATTTGGCGAAGTTTCGCCTTAAGTCATTGTTTTTACATGCGTCGAGATGGTTCCCAATCGGAAGCTCTTCTGACGCGATCCGGAAGAACGACAGATATCGCTGAACTTATTGAAACTATGCGGTGGTTTGGCGAACATCGCGCGCGTTGCCGCTGACGCTGTCGCCCATTGGCGAACATATTGGCGAACATCACATGTCGAGCACCTGTGCCAAGTCTCCAAGCCGGTTGCGCCCGGCGTAGCGCTCACGGAACCGTTCGAGTACAGCAAGCTGCTGTTCGAGGGTTTTCGCCTTCTTAACTTCCACATCCTGCATCAGTCGTTGGTTCAGAGCGAAATACATCCTAGCAACATATAGAAAGTTAAGATCGTTAGATGCGGACAAAAATCGTAGGCTAGTCTCTCGTGAAATCATGTCAATAAAAAATGCTAAGACATGAACTCCAAATTCGTCATTTATCGGCATTTCGGATATGTCGCGCGCTTGGGAAATAGCCGCTTTCAGTAAATATTTTTCAGGGACTTTTTTTCTCCGCCTCCATGCCGCGACAGAACTTGGGTTTACGCCTAGAAACTCAGCCAATTCTCTGTCTGTTGCGGCACCAGAAGCCTCCTTCAAGCGCCAAATTTGTTCCTCGACTTTTGGCTCTTGCATAGCGTTGCCCTTGACAAAAAATTACAAAACGTAATGTTATGTAATTGTCGTCATGAGGGTAGCATGGGTTTATCGCTGCACGATACTGCCTCAGCATATGAGGCCGAGTTCTGCGAGGTCCGCGCGGCCCTCATGGCGCGCGGCTCTTCTATTAAAGAGTGGGCCGAACGCGCTGGAGTGAGCCGTCAATATGTTAGCAATGCATTGAAAGGCAAGTCATTCGGGCCAAAGGCTCGGGAAATTCGTCGGCGGCTTCTTTCCGAGGCGCGCCACAAATGACACTAAGACTCCCGGTATTTGCCGCTCTGCCTGACGTAGCGCATGCAATAGGCTTGACACCTAGGGCATTACAGAGGGCGCTTAAGCGCGTCGATGGCTCAGAAGCTGCAACTTGGCACGGTTCTCGCCCGGTCGTTCGAATAGTCCACGGGCGCGGCGGCAAGTCCGGCAAGGTCTATCAGGTCCGCCTCGACAGCCTTCCAATCGCCCTCCAAAACCGGGCTAAGGAGGTTTTCAGAGACGGCTTAGGTGTCGCCTCAGACGGCGCACGGGGCCGTTCGGACTGGGATTTTTGGCATCATGTGATCGCCCCTGCCCTCGCCCACCCCAAGGGGTCGCGGGCGCGCGGCGAGGCCATCGCGGCGGCGGCGGAAATCGAGCGTTTCCTCCCCGGTCGCCCGGCATTCCGCGTGTCCGCGCGCACGATCCAGCGCAAGCTCGACGCTTTTGAGGCGACCGGCGACCTCGCCAGTCCTGTCTCTTATACACATCTGACGCTGCCGACGAAGAGGATAGTGTAGA
>CAZWJF010000129.1:0-3259 GCA_964634325.1 uncultured Rhodoblastus sp. | reverse complement strand
GCTCGGCAAGGCCGCGACTTATCTGCCGGCGACGACGCCGCGCTCGATGCTGTTCGAAATCTGGTTCGAACTCGGCCTCGTGGGCGCGCTTGCGAGCGCGGCGTTGACGGCCATCGTCGCGCTCGGGTGCGGGCGCGCCGCGCCGCGCATCGCGCCGTTCCTGCTCGGCGGGTTCGCCGTCGCATTCGTTCTTTGCGCGTTCGGCGTCGGCATATCGGCGGTGTGGTGGGTCACGCTGCTGGCGCTGGCGGCCTTCGCCTTCGCGCTGCTGCGCCACGGACATGCGCGCGCGCGCCGGCCCATCGCCTCGCAGGCGTGGCGCGACGGCGCGGTCTAGAGCGATTTCCGATCTGATTGGATCAGATCGAAAACCACGCGCGCCATTTTCAACGCATCATCTCGTCGTTCAAGCGATTCCGCTTGAACGGATGATGCTCTAGGGTGCGGACTTGCCGCCGAACTGCGCATCCACGAACGCCTTGTAGAGGCCGGAGCGGGCGATGAGATCCTCGTGGCGGCCCTGCGTGGCGAGCCGCCCGCCCTCGATCACGCAGATCCAGTCGGCGGCGAGGATCGTCTGCATGCGGTGCGCGATGACGAGCGTGGTGCGGCCGCGACGCAATTCCTCCAGCGCGGTCTGCACCTCGCGTTCGGATTCGGAATCGAGGGCGGCCGTCGGTTCGTCCAGCACGAGGATCGGCGCGTCTTTCAGGAGCGCGCGCGCGATGGCGATGCGCGCCTTCTGGCCGCCCGACAGGTTCTCGCCCATCTCGCCGACCTGCGTATCGTAGCCGTCGCCCAGCGCGCGAATGAACCCGTCCGCATGCGCGCGGCGCGCGGCGTTCACGACATCCTCGTCGCTCGCATCGAGCCGGCCGAGCCGGATGTTCTCGCCGATGGCGCCGTCGAACAGAAACACGTCCTGCGGCACATAGGCGATGGCGCGCCGCAGCGAGCGCAGGTCAACGCCGGAGATATCCTGTCCGTCGACGAGAATGCGGCCGGCCTGCGGCGCGTAGAACCTCTGCAGCAGATTGACCACGGTCGATTTGCCTGCGCCCGAAGGGCCGACGAGCGCGGTGGTGCGGGCGGGTTCGAACACGACATCGAGATCGTCGAGCGCATGTTCCTCGGCGCGATAGGAGAAGCGCACGCCCTCGAAGGCGATGCGACCCTCGCCCACCTGCAGCGCCGGAGCGCCGGGACGCGGCGACTCGGCGGCGGGCGCATCCAGAACCTCGTAGATCGCCCGCGCGTTGGCGAGCGCGGCCTGCAACTCCAGATGCGCGCGCGCGATCTTCTTGCCTGGCTCGTAGGCCATCACCATCGCCACCACGAAGGAGAAGAACGCGCCGGGATCGGCGCCGGCCACGCTCACGCGCCAGGCGCCGTAGAAAAGAATGAAGGCGATGCCGAGGCCCGCCGTCAGGTCCGCGAGCGGGCTTGCGAGCGCCATGCGCGCGGCCGCGCGGTTGGCGGCGCGCTCCACCTCGAAAATCGCCTGTTCGGCGCGCGCGCGCATCTCATCTTCCAGCGTGAACGATTTGACGACGCGCACGCCCGTCAACGTCTCCTGCATCGCGCGCAGCACGCGCGCGGAGCCGTCGAACGAGCGGCGCGTCAACTGCCGCACCGTGCGCACCAGCTGGCCGAGCCAGAAACCGGCGACCGGCATCAGCGCCAGCGCGATGAGCGCGAGCGCGACATCCTGCACGAACATGACCAGCGCCAGACACAGCAGCGTGATCGCGTCGCGGCCGATCGAGAGCGCTATCGTCTGCAACGCGTCGCGCGCGCCGTTGGCGGCCACCGCGAGCCGCGCCAGATATTCGCTGGAATGGCGATCGCGCAGGAAGGCGAGGTCCTGATCCATCATGTGGTCGAACAGGCGCAACTGCGCGTCGGCGACGATGCGCGCGCCGGCGCGCGCCAGAATCACCTGCGAGAAATAGGAGGAGAACGCGCGCACGCCGAACAGGCAGGCCACCGCCACCGACAGCACGCGCACGCTGCGCAGGCCGTCGGGCTCCACCATGTGGTTGAGCACCGGCTTCAAGAGATAGGCGACCAGGGCCGTCGCCGCCGACCCCAGTCCCAGGAAGACCAGCGCCGCCAGATACGCGAAACCGTGCCGTCGGCCGTAGTCCTTCAACAGCCGACGCAAGGTCGCAAAGCCCGTCGCCTGACTGTCGTCGCGTGGAGACACCGCCAACCGTCGCTTGCTTCACCTGTGCTGGCCTAGAGCGGCCTTCGGGCGCAAACAAGGTGGAAAGCGCGGTTGGCGGCCTAATGGCGCCGGCTGTGGCGCAGGCGCATCAGCCTTCCAGCTCCTCGCGCAGCAGTTCGAGCTCCAGCCAGCGGTCCTCGGCGGCCGCGAGCGCCTTCTGCGCCTGGTCGTAGAGCGCGGTCGCGGTCTCGAATTTCTTCGGATCGCGCACATAGAGATCGGGGTCGGCGAGCGCGGCCTGCGCCTTCGCCATCTCCGCGCGCAATCGGTCCATCTCGGCGGGCAGTGTTTCGAGCGCGTGTTTTTCCTTGAATCCGAGCTTGCGCTTTTCGGCCTTGCGTTCCGGCGCCGGCCGCTCGGCCGGAGCTTTCGGCGCCGGCCGCGGGGCGGCCCTGGCGGCGACGCCCGCGCCGCGCTGGGCGACCATGTCGGAATAGCCGCCGGCGTATTCGACCCACAGGCCGTCGCCCTCGGCCACCAGAACGGACGTCGCCACACGGTCGAGAAAATCGCGGTCGTGGCTGACCATGAGCACCGTGCCCGGATAATCGGCCAGCAGGCTTTCGACGAGATCGAGCGTTTCGAGATCGAGGTCGTTGGTCGGCTCGTCGAGCACGAGAAAATTGGAGGGCAACGCCAGCGCGCGCGCAAGCATCAGCCGCGCGCGCTCGCCGCCCGACAGGCGGCCGACCGGCGTGCGCGCCTGTTCCGGCCGGAACAGAAAATCCTGCATGTAGCCGGCGACATGCTTCCTGGCGCCGTTGATCTCGACATAGTCGCCGCCGCCGCCGGTCAGCACGGTTTGCAACGAGGCTTCTGGATCGAGCGCGGCGCGCTTCTGGTCGAGCGTGGCGAGTTCGACATTGGCGCCGAGCCGCACGCGGCCGGCGTCGGGCGAAAGCGCGCCGACCAGCAGATTGACGAGCGTTGTCTTGCCCGCGCCGTTCGGCCCCACGAGACCGAGCCGGTCGCCGCGCAGAATACGCAGCGACAGATTGCGCACGATCGGCGTCGCGCCCCACGCCTTGGTCA
>CAZWJF010000128.1:0-3288 GCA_964634325.1 uncultured Rhodoblastus sp. | reverse complement strand
AGCCGGGATAGTAGTAGAACGGCGCGACCTTGTTGAAGCCGAGCTTCTCGTCGTCGTAGGGGCCGACCCATTCGGCGGCGTCGATCGTGCCCTTTTCGAGCGCGGGATAGATATCGCCGCCGGGAATCTGCTGCGGCACGACGCCAAGTTTCTGCATGACCGCGCCGGCGATGCCGGCGATGCGGAACTTGAGGCCCTTCAGATCGTCGACGGTCTTGATCTCCTTGCGGAACCAGCCGCCCATCTGGCACCCGGTGTTGCCGGCCGTCAGTGTGGAGACGTTGTAGCTCTTGAGGAACTCGTCGAAGAGTTTGGTGCCCTCGCCTTCATAGAACCATGCCGACTGCTGGCGCGAGTTGAGACCGAAGGGAACGGCCGAGCCGAACGCGAATGTCGGATCCTTGCCCCAGAAATAATAGAGCGCCGTGTGGCCGATCTCGACCGTGCCGTTCTGGGCGGCGTCGAGCGCGCCGGCGGCGAAACATTGAATCTGGAACTTGCCGTCCGTCATCTCCGACACGGCCTTGGCGAAAAGTTCCGCGCCGCCGAACAACGTGTCGAGCGATTTCGGGAAGCTCGACGTCAGGCGCCATTTCACTTCGGGCGCGGATTGGGCGATGGCGGGCGAAGCAATGCCCGCGCCGGCGCCGGCGAGCGCCGCGCCCTTCAGAAACTTGCGTCTTTCAACAGTCATTCATTCATCTCCCTGAACCGCGCGCGGGCGGCCCATGGCCGCCCTGCAAGCCGGGAGATAAGCATAAAACATTGAAAGCGCGAAGTGTGCAGCGCGGCAAGAACCATGCGCGGCCGCGCACTCTGCCCGGTTGCGCGCGCGTCAGGCCGCGCGCTCTGCCCGGTTGCGCGCGCGTCAGACCGCGCGCTCTGCCTGGTTGCGCGCGCGTCAGGCCGCGCGCGGGGGACTCCCCTGGCGCCGGCCGAAGCTCGGCGGCGCGCCTTGCTGCGAATCGATCAGCTTTCGCAGTTCCGGCGACAGTTCGCGCGCCTCGCGCGCGACGAAGGCGAGCAAGGCGGCCTCCGGCCCCGTCACGAGCCCGTTGCGGCGGACGCGATCGACGAGCCAATCGGCTTTCTCGCCCACGAAACGCTCGGCTTCGGCGCGGGCCTTCGCGCGGGCCGCCTCGTCGGCCGCGATCGCCTTCTCCACTTCATCGCCGAGCGCGCCCTCGCGCAGCACGGACGAGGCCCAGCCGGACTGGAACAGTTTCGCCGCGCCGTTGAGGAAGCGCGTCAGGGTCTCCACCACGTCCGCCTCGTAGTCCTGGTTCCAGGCCTGCAGGGCGGCCTCGCGCGAGATGGCCGGACGGGCGGTGGCGCCGATGAGATAATTGCCGACGGCGCGCGCGAACATGTCGTTCCATGCGGCGTCGTTTGTCGCGCCGGCGGTGGCGTCGGCGATGTCGAACAGCGCCTCGGCCTCCTCGCGGCTGATGGCGAGATGGCCGCCGGCTTCCGCGCCCCACAGCACGCGCTGCATGAGCCTGAGTTCGGGGGCCCGCACGGCGCCGGGCGTCAAAGGGCGCCCAAGCGCGTCGAGGCCGTCGGCGTGGACGACCGCGCTCTTGATCTGACGCAGCACATAGGCGGAGAACGACCGCGGAACCTCACGCGCCTTCTCCACGATGGAGGCGAGCGCCTCCAGTTCGGTGTCGGTGCGCGCATCCTTGCGCTCGCCGATCTGGGCGATGAGCCAGACGGCGTTTTCCTCGCTCAGATAGCCCGAGGGCGGCGTGCGGTAGATCGCCAGATCCGTCACCGCTTCGCAAAACAGCTCCGACCACGCGGCATTGTGCGCCGTGCGCACGCGCTCGATGTCGAACAGACGGCGGACCGCATCGGGATCCACCGGGCCGCTGTCGAACACGAACCGGCGCATGGCCATGACGTCGACGTCCTCGATACGACCGCTCGCCTGAACGCGCTCGAAGACCTTCCCGGCGATTTCGTCCGCCATGCGTCGCTCCTTTACGTAGGGTCATCGATCAGTTGACGGCAATTCATAAGAAATCATTAGACACGACCAATTCTTGCTTCGATCGTGCAAATAATTCGCCAAGACGGCCGTTCATATTTAAGGAATCCTTTCCGCGGCCGGCCCGTAGCTGGCGGGCGGTCGAACTGGTACAAGGCCCGCCATGGTTGGCGCGCGCGCGGTTCTTGTTTCGGCTTCTCTGGGATTGCTGCTTGCGGGCTGCGGCGGCCGGCCGACCGGCGTTCTCGTGCCGCAGCCGACGGTCGAGGGCGCCCATACGGTGGAGATGCTGGTCGCCACCACCCGCGCGCCGGAGCCGAGCGCGCCGGGCGTGCTGTTTTCGGGCGAGCGCGGCCGCGGCATGCGCTTCGCCGACATCGCCGTCTCCATTCCGCCGGACGGGGCGCGGCGGATCGGCGAGGTGCAATGGCCGCAACGCACGCCGGCCGATCCGGCTCGCGAATTCGCCACCGTGCGCGCCGACGTTCTGGAGCCGAAGGTCACGATGGCGCGGTTCGACGCGCGCATCAGGCGCACGACCGACCGGCGCGTTCTGGTGTTCGTGCACGGGTACAACACGCGGTTCGAGGAGGCCGTCTACCGGTTCGCGCAGATCATCCACGATTCGCGGGCGCCCGCGCTTCCCGTGCTGTTCACCTGGCCGTCGCGCGGACGGCTCATCGCCTACGGCTACGACCGCGAAAGCGCGGGCTATTCGCGCGATGCGCTCGAGAGCGTGCTGCAAACGCTCGTGGACGACAGGGATGTGCGCGAAATCGCGGTGCTGGCGCATTCCATGGGCAACTGGACGGCGCTGGAGGCGCTGCGCCAGATGGCGATCCGCAAGGGGAAGCTGTCGCCGAAGATCAAGGATGTGATGCTGGCGGCGCCCGATGTGGACGTGGACGTGTTCCGCCGGCAGATCGCGGAAATCGGCGACAGTCGCCCGCCGTTCACGCTGTTCGTTTCGCGCGACGACGAGGCGCTCGCGGTCTCGCGCCGGGTGTGGGGCGACCGCACGCGGCTCGGCGCCATCGACCCCGATGTCGAGCCGCATCGCACCGAACTGGAACGCGAGAAGATCATCGCCGTGGACCTCACCGACCAGCGCTCGAGCGACACGCTCAATCATTCGAAGTTCGCCGCCTCGCCCGCCGTCGTGCAAGCGATCGGCCGGCGCCTCGCCTCCGGCCAGACGCTGACGGACGGCCGGGCCAGTCTTGGCGAAAAGGTGGGACAGGTGGCGGTCGGCGCAGCCTCCACCGTCGGGTCGGCGGCGGGGCTCGCGGTATCGGCGC
>CAZWJF010000127.1:0-3323 GCA_964634325.1 uncultured Rhodoblastus sp. | reverse complement strand
GTTCTGCCGCTGACCGCCGCCCCGCTGACCGGCGACACGACGCTGGCCGGCCGCACGACGCGCTCCGGCGTCTTCCGCAACGCGCCCTCGCCCGAACTCGCCGAAGGCCGCACGCCCGCCCCCAAAGCCGGACGCGCCGACGATTTCGCCTGGCCGAAACCCTGAGCGCCGTCGCGGCGCGCGGGAACAAATCGCACATCCTCAGGTTGCCTCCCCGGGTAGTACGAGCGGGTCATTCACCGGGGGGCTTTCCATGTTTCGCACATTTGCACTTCTCGCTGGCGCGACTCTCGCCCTGTCCGCCACGGGCGCCCAGGCGCGGGACTTCTGGAACAGCGCCGGTCTCATCGAGGGGCGTTCGGTCGCCGCGCCGAGCGCGCAGGATCTGACGATCGGCCGCGAATATCCGCGCACGACGCGCGTCGTGGTGGAGGATCCGACCGAAGCGCGTCCGGGCACGATCACCATCGACACCCGAAATCGCTACCTCTATCTCTCGCTGTCCGACGGCCGCGCGCTGCGCTACGACGTGGGCGTGGGTCGCGAGGGCTTCGAATGGGCGGGCGTGGCGCGCATCGGCCGCAAGGCTGAATGGCCGAGCTGGACGCCGCCCGCCGCCATGCTGAAACGCCGGCCGGATCTGCCGCGCCACATGGAAGGCGGCCCCGACAACCCGCTCGGCGCGCGCGCCATGTATCTCTACAGCGGCAAGCGCGACACCCTGTTTCGCATCCACGGCTCCAACGAGCCCTGGACCATCGGCGAGGCTGTGTCCTCGGGCTGCATCCGCATGCTGAACGACGACGTGACCGATCTCTACAACCGCGTGAAAATCGGTTCTACGGTGGTCGTGCTCAACTGACCCGATCGCGGCGACGCGCGAACGGCGCCTGCGGGCGCCGTTTTCGTTTGACACGGGACGACTTTCGCGACCCAACTGGCCATGGCCTATCGCGCGAGGCGGTGGGCGGGCTGTTCGCGCGCGCGCGACTCGCGCGCGACTCGAATGCGGGGAATTGCATGAAACCGGGCCGAGCGACGGCGCTTTCCACGGGGATCTTCGGGCTGCTCGTGATTGCCGGCGCGCCGGCGTCGGCGGCGGACAGGCTCGTCGTGCGCGTGCCGGTCTGCGCGGAGCGCCCCTTCCTTCTTCACGACCGATGCCTGGCGCGCCCGCCGCGCGTGCGGCCGGCGAGCTATGTCAAACAATACCCGTTCGGTCGCCTGCGCGAGGATTACACGCCATACGGCATGCCCGGCGTGCCGGCGCGCATCTATTTCGATTCGCTGCGCGGTCGCGGTTAGGCGTTATTTCGTCCAGACCGCCGGCGCGACCTGTCCGAACCGATAGTTGACGCCCGCGCGCAGCGTGTCCGACGCCAGCCGGCCGCTGTTGTGCTGGGTGAGCGCATAGGTGCCGTCGATCAGCAGCGAGGCCCCCACCCCGCTGATGCCGGGCAGTTCGGTGTGCAGATATTCGATCTTGGCCGACCAGCCGCGTCCGAGCGCCACCTCGACGCCGCCGCCAAGCGTCCAGCCGACGCGCCATGCCGCACTCCGGTATGCTTCGACCTCGTTGGCGGC
Source organism: uncultured Rhodoblastus sp. (assembly GCA_964634325.1). Classification (GTDB taxonomy): domain Bacteria; phylum Pseudomonadota; class Alphaproteobacteria; order Rhizobiales; family Beijerinckiaceae; genus JAJXWB01. The sequence goes on along the minus strand of CAZWJF010000127.1, from coordinate 1,739 downwards.
GTCCCAGAAATCGCTGTCGTAGCGGACACGGCCGAACGCCAGGCCGCCCGTGCCGTAGACCAGCATGCTCGCGAACGGCGTGAAGCCGACACGCGCGCGCAGGGTGGATGCGAAGGGATTGGCGATGCGTTGGTTGAACCCGAACAGCGAGCCGAATACCGGCACGATCCCGCCGGAGGTGCGCGAGCCATGCAGGCTGGAGAAGCTGAAGTCCCCCTCCACGCCGGCCACCAGATTGGTCCCGACCTGCCAGTTGTAGCCGATCTGCAACCCGCCGAAGGCGCCGCCGGAGAAGTGCATGCCGGTCGCCGCGCTATCGATGGTGGGGATCACGCCAGGCAATGCGGCCATCGTCGCGGATGTGACGGACAGAGAGCCGTAGGATTTCGCCCAGCCGCCGCCGCCGTGCGCGCCGACGTAAAAACCGTTCCAGTCGGCCCGCCCCATGTCCGCCAGGACAGGGGGCGCGCCCCGCATGGGCCCGAGATCGGCCGCGGCCGCAAGTCCCGAAGCCAGACACCAAGAGACGGTCGCGATCAAAGGGGAGAGACGCATAATCGGTTCGTTCCGCACCAGGGGAATGGACGAACCCGACTATGCGCCGTTAAGGATAACAAACGGTAAACGCTGCGCGATTCCCTAGGGTTAGTCCCCGGGCCGCGCGTCGTCCAGGCGGCGGAACTGCTCGATCTCGCGCAGGATATCCGGCACGCTCTCCACCGGGCGGGGCGCGCTGAACAGATAGCCCTGCACTTCATTGCACCCTTCGCTCAGAAGATTTTCGAGCTGGTCTGCGCTTTCCACGCCTTCGGCCGTCGTGCAGATGCCGAGGTTCTCGCCCAGCCCGACCGCCGCGCGGATGATGGCGAGACTGCCGGGCCGGCCCATCTGCTGGATGAACGACTGGTCGATCTTCACCTTGTCGAACTGGAAGGCGCGGAAATAGCCGAGCCCCGCGTAGCCGGTGCCGAAATCGTCGAGCGAGATGCGCACGCCGAACGCCCGCAATTCGTTCAGGGTCTGCATGTTCGGCGCGTTCTGGCCCATGAAGACGCTTTCGGTGACCTCGATTTCGAGTCTCCGCGGCTCAAGGTCGGCGTCCCGCACCGCGGCCATAACCTTCGCGGCAAGGTTGCAGCCGCGAAACTGCACCGGCGACAGGTTGATGGCGACGCGGATGTCGGCCGGCCAATGGGCGGCGTCCTGGCAGGCGCGGCGCATCACCCAGTCGCCGATCGGCACGATCAGCCCCGTCTCCTCCGCGAGCGCGATGAATTCGGACGGCGGCACATAGCCGCGCGTGGGATGGTGCCAGCGGATGAGCGCTTCGAAACAGGCGACCCGGCGCGCCCGGATGTCGACGATCGGCTGGTAATAGAGCTGGAAATTCTCGTTCTCGACCGCATGGCGCAGGTCCAGTTCGAGGCTGCGGCGCATTTCGACCCGCAGGCCCATTTCGGACTCAAAGAAACGGTAGACCCCGCGCCCGTCCGCCTTGGCGCGATACATGGCGAGATCGGCCTGTTTCAGAAGCGTCGCCGAATCGACCCCGCGCCCCTGCAGCGTGGCGATGCCGACGCTGGCGCCGATGTAGACGCGGTTGCCTTCCACCGTGAACCCGCCGCTGACGGTGCCGATAACGCGCTGGGCGAGCGCCGCCGCGCTCGTATGCACATCGTGCGAGACATGAATGATGGCGAATTCGTCGCCGCCGAGCCGCGCGAAGAAATCCTGTGCGC
>CAZWJF010000126.1:0-3391 GCA_964634325.1 uncultured Rhodoblastus sp. | reverse complement strand
GTTCGATTCCTATGTCGAGGCGGCGGTGAAGCGCTTTCAGGCGCGCCACGGCATCACGCCCAACGGCGTCGTCTCCAAGGAGACGCTGTCGGCGCTCAACGTCCCGGTCGGCACGCGGCTGCGGCAGCTTGAGACGAATCTCGTGCGGCTGCGCTCCTATTCGGGCAATCTCGGCGCGCGCTACGTCACCGCCAACATTCCGGCCGCGAGCATCGAAACGGTCGAGAACGGCCGTGTGTCGACCCATCACATGGCGGGCGTCGGCAAGATCGACCGCCAGTCGCCGGTGATGCAGGCCAAGGTGCTCGACATCAATTTCAACCCGTTCTGGACGGTGCCGGCCTCGATCATCCGCAAGGATCTGATCCCCAAGATGCAGGCCGATCCGAACTATCTGACCGACAACAAGATCCGCATCATCAACAAGGCGGGTCAGGAAGTGCCGCCCTCGGCCATCAACTGGCGTTCGATGGAGGCGACCAACTATATGTTCCGGCAGGATCCGGGCGGCGACGTGAATTCGCTCGGCTTCGTGCGCATCAACATCGCCAATCCGTATGGCGTCTACATGCACGACACGCCGTCCAAGGGCGTGTTCGGCGACGATTACCGCTTCATCTCGTCGGGCTGCATGCGCGTGCAGAACGTGCGCGACTATGTGGCGTGGCTGCTCAAGGACAATCCCGGCTGGGATCGCGGCAAGATCGACGAGGCGATCAATTCCGGCCAGCGCATCGATGTCAAACTGTCGCAGGCGGTGCCGGTGTACTGGGTTTACGTCACCGGTTGGGCGACGCCTGACGGCATCGTCCAGTTCCGGGACGACATTTACCAGCGCGACGGCTTGGGCGGCGGCGGGGAGGGGCAAGCCTTCTCGGCGGGCTACAAGCCCAAGGCCAGCCCGAACGCCAAGGCGGACGACGGGCTCGACCCGTAAAACACTGAAAAGACACGTCTAACGAAGGCCGCCTGGTCGGGCGGCCTTTTCGTTGACCGCGCCGTGAACGTCATTCACGGACGCTATGCTGCTCTGCGCAACGCGCATGGTGCGGCGCAATATTTTCGCGTATCAGGGTCGCGGGTTTTTAACACGAATCCGATATGCCTCTCGTGAGGCAAGGCCCTCGCGGCCTCACGCCCCCCTTCGTGAGAGATCGTCCCCATGTCCCGCGTGCGTTCCGCCGCCCTCCGCTCCAAGATCATGACGGCCGAACAGGCCGCCGCGCTCATCGATGACGGCGCGCATGTGGGCATGAGCGGCTTCACGGGGTCGGGCTATCCCAAGGCGGTGCCGGTGGCGCTCGCGCATCGCATCGAGCGCGAACACGCGGAGGGGCGGCCGTTCAAGGTCGGCGTCTGGACCGGCGCCTCGACGGCGCCCGAACTCGACGGCGCGCTCGCCAAGGTCGAGGGCGTCGAACTGCGGCTGCCCTACCAGTCCGATCCGACCAGCCGCCAGAAGATCAACGAAGGGCGGATGGAATATATCGACATCCATCTCTCCCATGTCGCCCAGCATGTCTGGTTCGGCTTTCTCGGCAAGCTCGACGTGGCGCTGATCGAGGTCGCGGCGATCGAGGAGGACGGTTCGCTGATCCCGACGACGTCGATCGGCAACAACAAGACCTGGCTCGATCTCGCCGACAAGGTGATCCTGGAAGTCAATTCCTGGCAGGATTTGCGCCTCGACGGGATGCATGACGTCTATTACGGTACGCATCTGCCGCCCTATCGCACGCCGATCCCGGTGCTGCATCCCAACGACCGCATCGGCGTGCCGCGCCTGCTGTGCGATCCGAGCAAGATCGTCGCCATCGTCGAGACGAATTCGCCTGACCGCAACAGCGCCTTCACGCCGCCGGACGCGTATTCGCGCGCCATCGCCGGCCACATCGTCGAATTCCTCGAACATGAAGTCGCCAAGGGGCGGATGCCGAAAAACCTGCTGCCCTTGCAGTCGGGCGTCGGCAACATCGCCAACGCGGTGCTGAGCGGGCTCGGCGCGAGCAAGTTCGAGAAGCTCACCGCCTATACCGAAGTGTTGCAGGACGGGATGCTGGAGCTGCTCGAATCCGGCAAGCTCCTCAGCGCGTCCTCGACAGCGCTGTCGCTGAGCCCGGAGGCGATGGAACGCTTCCTCGCCAATATCGACTCGTTCCGCGACAGCATCGTGCTGCGCCCGCAGGAAATCTCGAACCACCCGGAAGTGATCCGCCGGCTCGGCATCATCTCGATGAACGGCATGATCGAGGCGGACATTTACGGCAACGTCAACTCGACGCATGTCGGCACGTCGAAGATCATGAACGGCATCGGCGGTTCGGGCGATTTCGCGCGCAACGCCTTTCTGTCGATCTTCATGTCGACATCGACCGCCAAGAACGGCGTCCTGTCCTGCATCTCGCCGATGGTGAGCCATGTCGACCACACCGAGCACGACACGGGCGTGATCGTCACCGAGCGGGGCTTGGCCGATCTGCGCGGGTTGCCGCCGCGCAAGCGCTCGCGTCTGGTGATCGAGAATTGCGCGCATCCCAGCTACCAGCCGGCGCTGCGCGACTATGTGGCCCGCGCCGAGCGCGAGGCGGACGGGATGCACACGCCGCATCTGCCGGCCGAAGCCCTGACCTGGATGAAGGCGCACGCGCCGAAGCTGCGCAAGGCGGGCTGAGCGACGCGCGGGAGCGCGTTGGCGCCGCTCACCACGTCTCCGAAACTGGTTCTCCGTCGAGTTCCGCGAGCCGGCGCAGCGTCGCTTTCGCCACGCCATCGGGCAGGGCGTCGCGGGCGAAGAAGCCTGACTCGGCGATTTCCCTATCGGGCGCGCGCGGGCCGGTCTGCGCGAAATCGCGCACGAGATAGAGCGCGACATGATCGCGCCGCGTCCACTGCGTCGCATGATAGAGGCCGAGCAGGCGCGGCGCGCCGGTGAGCGCGATGTTGCCTTCCTCGCGCAGCTCCTTGCGCAGGGCCTCCATCGCCGTCTCGCCATGCTCGACGCCGCCGCCCGGCAGATGCCAGCCCGGCACATAGGTGTGGCGCACGAGAAAGACGCGGTCCCGCGCATCGAGCACGAGCGCGCGCACGCCCAGCGTCATCGGGCGAGTGAGAAGGAAATAGGCATGATACGCCTTGCCGCGCAGGTGCGCGAGAAGGCTCTTGGGATGGTCGCTCACGGCGCGTTTGTGCGGCGCGCGGGCGGCGATGGCAAGGGTTGACGCGCAGCCGCCGTCCTTGCGGGGAGCGCGGCGACGACGCAATCCATGATAGGGCGCGGCTATGGCTGCTTCGCTGCGCTCGCAATGACGATAGCTGTCACGTCGCGTGGTGGCAGGCGGCCATGCGGCCCGGCGCGAGTTCTCTCAGCAGCGGGCGCTCCTTGCGGCAGATC
>CAZWJF010000125.1:0-3459 GCA_964634325.1 uncultured Rhodoblastus sp. | reverse complement strand
TTCCGATCGCGATGGAAGAGAAGCTGCGCTTCGCCATCCGCGAAGGCGGACGCACGGTGGGAGCCGGAGTGGTTGCTTCCATCATCGAATGATGCTGGAAGCAACGACGGAGCGCGGAACACCGCGCTCCTGGTCGGCGCAGGCGTCGTCGCCTCCATCATCGAGTAAGGAACAGACGCGACCACTCGTCGCGGTTCAAATTTCGAGCGCGGGTCTCATCGGCCCGCGCTTTTTTGTTAGCCTCGTCTCACACTCACATGAGGCGGCGGTATGTCCGGTTGGTTGCTGGTTCACGTGCTGGCGCTGGGCGCCTGGATCGGCTGTATCGCGACGGAGACCGTCGTCGAACACGCGGTCCGTCGCGACAGCGAGCGCGACTACGTCGCATCCGTCCACTGGCCGATCGATCTCTATGTCGAGACCCCGGCGTTCGTTTTCGTCGCTCTCTCCGGCGTCGTGCTTTTCAGCACCGCCGCGAGGGACGGAATGTTGTTTCTGAAAGCCGGGATCGGACTGCTGGCGGTCGCCTGCAACGCGGTTTGCGTCTACGTTGTCTGGCGACGCCGGGCGGCGCGCGCGCTCGGCGACGACGCGGCGTATCGGCGGCTGGACGATCTGCAACACAAGCTCGGCGCGGCGCTCGTCGTCCTGATCGTCGTCACGGTCGCGTTGGGCGCCTATCGAATCTCATGAGGCTCGCATGATCGTCTCCACCACCAACGAAGTCGCCGGTTATCGCGTCACCCGCCATCTCGGGATGGTGCGCGGCATTACTGTTCGCTCCCGCTCGGTCGTCGGCAATTTCGTCGGCGGCATTCAGTCCGTGTTCGGCGGCAAGCTGTCGGTCTACGTCAGCCTCGCCGAAACCGCGCGGCAGGAGGCTTTCGACCACATGTGCGAGCACGCTGCGCAAGGCGGCGCCAACGCCGTGATCGGCATGCGTTACGACGCCAACGAAATCATGGACGGCATCACCGAAGTGCTCGCGTACGGAACGGCCGTCTGGGTCGAGCCGGCCTGATTCCGCAAGTCTGGTCTGCGCGAACTGATAGTCGCCGCGCAATTGACCGGGGTCCGGCGTCCGCTAAAATTGTCGGACAAAAACCGTTTTCACGACGGGCCGGGAGGAAGGCATGAAACGTTTCAATCAGTCGCTGGGCGGCGCGCTTCTGGGCGCGGCCGTCCTGGCGGGAAGCGCGCAGGCGCAGGCCGACAAGCCGCTCAAGATCGGCGTGCTGACCGATCTGACGTCTGTCTATTCGGATATCGGCGGCAAGGGGAACATCGAAGCCGCGAAAATGGCGATCGAGGACTTCGGCGGCCAAATGTTCGGCAAGCCGATCGAACTCGTCTCCTCCGACGTGCAGATGAAGGCCGACGTCGCCGCCTCCATCGCCCGCAAGTGGTGGGAGCAGGAGAACGTCGATGCGATCATCGACATGCCGACTTCCGCCACCGCGCTTGCGGTGATGGAGCTGTCCAAGCAATTCGAGAAGCCGCTGATCATCACGGACGCCGCGTCGTCCGACATCACCGGCAAGTCGTGCTCGCCCTACACCGCGCACTGGACCTACGACACCTATTCGAACGCCCATACGGTCGGCGACGCCGTCGTCAAGCAGGGCGGCGATTCCTGGTATTTCATCACCGTCGACTACGCCTTCGGCCACGCGATCGAGAAGGACGTGTCGGAAGTCGTGAAGGCGGCCGGCGGCAAGGTGGTGGGCGCGTCGCGCCATCCGCTCAACTCGTCCGATTTCTCGTCCTACCTGCTGCAGGCGCAGCAGTCCAAAGCCAAGATCATCGGCATGGCCAACGCCGGCGGCGACCTGATCAACCTGATCAAGCAGGCCGGCGAATTCGGCGTCGTGGCCGGCGGGCAGAACCTCGCCGGCATCGTGATGTTCATCTCCGACATCCACAGCCTCGGCCTCAAGACTGCGCAGGGCCTGCTGATCACAGAGGGCTATTACTGGGACAAGGATGATCTCTCGCGTGAATTCGGCAAGAAATTCTTCGCGCGCATGAACCGCATGCCTTCGATGAATCAGGCGTCGACCTACAGCGCCACGCTGCACTACCTGAAGGCCGTGAAGGCCAGCGGCACGCGCGACACGAAAACGGTGATGGCCAAGATGCGCGAACTTCCGGTGCGCGACTATTTCACGCAGAACGGCTATCTGCGCGAGGACGGCCGCATGGTCCATTCCATGCTGCTGCTTCAGGTCAAGAAACCCGAAGAGAGCAAGTATCCGTGGGACTACTACAAGATCCTGGCGGAGGTTCCCGGCGACAAGGTGTTTCGTCCTATGAAGGACGGCGGCTGCCCGCTGGTCGCCGGGAAGTGAAGCGTCAGGCGGTCGGTTGCGCCAGACGATGGCGCAGCCGGTCCGCCGCGAAATCGAGGAAGGCGCGCAGCTTCTGCGGCATCGCGCCCTGCGCGGGATAGATCAGGCTTACAGGCAGCGGCGCGGGCTCGAAGGCGGTCAGGATCGTCCGCAAGCCGCCGCGGCGCAGCGCGTCTTCGACCTGGTAGCTCAGCACGCGCGTCACGCCGAGGCCTGCGAGGGCCGCGTCGATCGCGGCCTCCGCCGTATTGACGACCAGTCGCGACCGTACGGGGACGGCGATGGTCTGCTTGCCTGACCGGAAGCTCCATTCCGTCGCGCCGCTCACGCCTTCGAAAGTAATGCAGGCGTGGGCCTGCAGATCCCGGGGCGTTCGCGGTTCGCCTTTGTTTTCGAGGTACGTCGGGCTCGCGCAGACGACGCGGCGCACTGACCCGAGGCGCGTTATCTTCAACGTGCTGTCGGGCAGGTCGCCGATACGCAGGGCGACGTCGATCTGATCGTCGATGAAATGCGCGAAGCGATCGTTGAGCGTCAGGCGCGCGTTGATCTCCGGGAACGCGGCGAGAAATTCGACGAGCGCGGGCAGAAGATGCATGCGCCCGAACACGATCGGCGCGCTGATGGCGATCTCACCGCGCGGCGCAAGATATTCGCCCGACGCGGCGCGCTCGGCCTGATCCACAGACGACAGAATCTCGCGGCAGGCGGCGATATAGCTGCGGCCCGCATCGGTCAGCTCCAGCCGGCGGTTCGATCGGAGCAGCAGCCGCGCGCCGAGATGTTTCTCGAGGTCAGACAGGCGACGGCTGATTGTGGCGAGCGGGGTGCGCAGCTTGCGCGCAGCCGCCGAAAGGCTGCCCGCGTCCACGACGTCGAGCAAGGTCGACATGGCTTCCAGCCGGTCCATTCATGTTCCATAAAATGGAAGGATATGTTCGAAATATACCGTCTATTCCGAAAAATGGAAGCAGTTAGCTTGGAGACGTCGCAACGGAACTCCAAAGGATACGACCATGTCACGACTGCACATCCCCCAGACCATCGATAGCGCTCCCGCTGCGTCGCGCCCATTGCTCGAGGCCGTGAAGAAGCAGATCGGCAGCGCGCC
>CAZWJF010000124.1:0-3472 GCA_964634325.1 uncultured Rhodoblastus sp. | reverse complement strand
TCCCAGACCGTCGCCGGATTGATCCACGCACAGCAGAACCTGTTCGCTCTGCGCGCATTCCTCGCCGTTCTCACGCCGCATCGACATCCACACGCGCACGCGCTTCTCGTCGTGATCGAGCACGCACCCTTCCACGAACAACGTCTCGCCCTCGTGCGCCTCGCGCAGATAGTGGACGGTGAGCGTGAGCGTGTAGATGGTCAGCGAATCGCGCGTGCGGTCGTGCGTATCGAGGCCGAGCGCCTCCATCATCCTGTCGAGACTGCGGCTGAAGACGAGCGCGTAATAGGCGTCGTTCATATGGCCGTTGTAGTCGATCCAGTCTTTCTGCACCCGCATCGTGTTGAGCGGGTTCGGCAGCACGGGCGTTCCCATCGGGCGTCCTCATTCTTCGCCGCGATAGGATAGAGGCGGGCGGCCGAGGGCCGCAACCTTCCCCGCAATGGGTTCGCCGGCGTCGGGAAAGCGCACGACGCGCGGTTGACCCGGCGCAAGATGGAACCAGTTGTCGAACGGCGTCGCGCAGGCGTCTTCTATCTTGACCGATTGCGCGACCGCATCGGTCGAGATCCGAAGGCCCCACCCCTGCGCATCGCGGAAGGCCGTCGCCTGCAATTGCGCTGGAAACGACGCCGCCTTGCGGCCGAGCGGAAAATGCCAGCTTTCGGCGACGTGCGCGCCGTCCGCATCGCGCAGCACGACATGCGTCGCCTCGTGCGACGGCGGGCCGAAGCGATAGGCGTAAGGCGTATCGAAGAACGCACCCCACACGTCGCAATCCTTCACGACAAGCCGCGCGCGCGGGCCGATCGAAATCGCGCGCTCGCCATGCATGACTACGGTGGCGCCGTCCTTGTAGCAGCAAAGCGCGATTGCGCCCTCGAACGGCGCCGCGCGCTCGTTGAGGCAATGCACGTGCAGCCCGTTGACGCCTTCGTCGATCAGCGCGACCTGCACCGGGCGGAACGCGCGCCGCGCCGCATGCCAGGCCGATTTCGGCCTGCCTCTCCAGTCCACCATGCCCCAGCCGCTCGACGGCCACAGGTCTTTCCAGAACCAGACGAGCGCGCCGGCGCAGGTCGATCCCGCGCGTCGCCATTCTGCGACCGTCGCCTCGATCGTTTCCGCGACCGCCGCGCGCGACAGATCGAGATAAGCCTCGGGATCGTCCTTCTTCAGCGCGCGCGCATCCACATCGTAGAGAAGGCCGACATAGTGATCGCGCACGTCCTCGAAATCCTGCATCGCGCCCTGATCGCGCGGAATGCGCGCGCGCCACAGCGGGGCGGCGAGCGGGGCGGCGCCGAAGTCCTCGCGCAGCGTGCGCGTTTCAGGCACGTTGGCGAAGCCCAGGCATTCGGACGCGAAACGCACATCGGCGCGCCGCGCGTCGTCGAGGTGTCGCCGATAGGCGCCGACGCCATAGTAGTGCGCGACGCCCGTATCCGCATGGAACGGCAGCGCGCCGCCGGACGGCGAATTGACGACATAGGCGACGTCCTCGCGCAGGCGTCGGACCGCGCGCGGCAGAATGTCCTCGAACAGCGCGGATCGCCATGTGTCCGGCGCGAGGCCGAACATCGCGGCCTGCTGATAGACTTCGCTGCCGCCGCACACAACCGCCAGAGAAGGCGAGAATGCCGTGCGCCGCAGGAACGCATGCGCCTCCTGTTCGACCAGCGCGACGAACGTTTCGTCCGTCGCCGGATAGTCGAAATTGGCGAACATGAAATCCTGCCAGACAAGAATGCCGGCCTCGTCGCAGGCGCGATGAAAATCCTCGTCCTCGTAGACGAACGGCCCGGCGACACGGAACATGTTGACGCCTGCCGCCCGCGCGAGCGCGATCTGCCCGGCCAGCGCGCTCGGTTCGTTCTGGAGCGAGATGACGTCGAGCGGCGTCCACACCGCGCCCCGGCAGAACACAGGTACGCCGTTGATCGCCAGCGCGAACCGCTCGTCGTCGGCGACGTCGATCGTGCGAAATCCCGTGCGAATGGTTTCGCGCGCGTCTGCGTCGTGCACGATCACATCGTAGAGCCGCGGCGCGCCGTGCGTATGCGGAAACCAGGGCTCGACGTTCGGAATGGTCAGACGGCCGAAGTAGCGCGTCGGCGTTTCCGCATGCAGGAGAATGCTCGCGCCCTCGCATGCGGCGCGCGGCGCATGGTCGGGCGCGCGATCGAAAACCAGCTGAATGTCCAGCGCGCCGTCGGCGCCGTCGAGCCGCGCGCGCACGCTGCGTTCGATCATGCGCGGACGTGCGCGATGGAGGAGGCGCACGCCGCGCCACGGGCCGACCGGCGGCGCGGGCGGGGCGAAACCCGGCATATGTCCCAGCGCGCTCGTGCGCGCGAAGCGCAGCGCGCCTGGCTGGATCATGCGCGGACGCCAGCGCGCACGGCCCTTCTGGTCCGCCACCGCGGTGGACAGCGCGCGAAACCGGAACCACAGCGTATGGTCGCCGCCAAGCGCAATGTCGAAATGCGCCGGCGTGAACATCGACCGCGTTCCTCCGACGAGCGCATTGTCGAGAAATATGTCGGCGAATGTCGCGAGCCCATCGCATACGAGGCGAAACGGGCCGTCGCCGCAAACGGGCGCGCGATACCAGACGTCCATCGCATCGAGCGGCGGCGGCGCATCCGGATTCCAGTCGCCGCAAGCGATGAGCGCCTGCGCGACCGTGCCGGGAACAGGCGCGGGGCGAAAGGCGAGACGCGCGGCGCCGGCCGGGTCGGCGGCGCTGTCGGCGTCGCAGAGCGCAAACGCCCAGTTTTCCGGAACGATGTCAACGCCCGCCATGGTCAGGACGCGCGCAGGCGCCACGCGCGCGCGCCGGCGAGAGCGTCGAACAGATCGTCGTAGATCCGGGCCAGCTCGCGCAGCGCGCTGTCGTCGAAAGGCTTGTTGCGCATCATCGCGCGTGCGAGCACGAACTGCTGCGCCTTGGCGCCGGCCGAAACGGACCGCGAGAGTTCGCTCGCCTGCGCGAATGGCGCGGCGTCGAGCCAGACGAGATGGTCGGCCAGCAGTTCGAAATTCGCGCCCAGCTGGCGAAGCGTGTTGAACGCCAGCTTGTGAAAGAAACCGGGATCGCGCGCGCGCGCCGCTTCGATCAGCGACGGCGCCGCATCCGCGAACGCAAGGATCGGGTTGCGCGCTGGCCGGCGCGCCAGATGCCGTTGCAGCATCGCGCGCGCGGCGTCGCGCGCCGCATCCGGCGCGAGGGCCGCGCCGAGCGGCTTGACGATTTCCGCATAGGGCGGGAGCGCCTCTTCGGGCTCCGGCGCAAGTCGGAACAGGCGGACGAAATCCTCCCCGTCCGCGCGGAAATAACCCTCGTTGTGAAAGAAGTCCGCGCGCCGGGCGGCGGGATCGAACGCGTTGACGCCGATCGTCGTCTTGGAATGTTCGATCCGATAGGAGACGCCGCGCGTGTCGGGGAGATGGAACGCGTCCACCTCCACCA
>CAZWJF010000123.1:0-3495 GCA_964634325.1 uncultured Rhodoblastus sp. | reverse complement strand
CCTCGGCGAAGGCGCTGGTCGTCTGCTTGGCGAACACCGGCTCGGTCGGCAGCGGCGCGGCGCAGGGCTTGACGGCGTGGCCGGGCGTCCCGGCGCGATAGGGCGAGCGCAATTCGGGCGAATCGTGGCGGATATGCAGGACCGGCAGACCCAGCGCGCGCCACGCCGCCAGCAGCGCGGCGATATTGGCCTCGGCGTCCCGGTTGTTCAGCTCGCCCCAACGCGGGTCGTCGATCGCCGCCTGCATGTCGACGACCATCAGAACCGCGTCGGTGGAGAGGCGCATTGCATGTCCTGTCGCCAACGCGCTCTGGCGAGCGCTGCGACCACAGCGCGTCCGCCATGCGGATGTTTATGTGTCACCTACGCCATCTTAGGTGAGTTGCGTTTAATGAAAAGCCATTTCGTTACACAAAAAACAGATTGAGTTGAATCGATGACAGTCAAAGCACACGTCGGCCCTCCGCGATGTTCAGAAGCTGAGGGAAAGCGAGGATCGCGGCGCGCCGCCCGCTTCCCTCCCTCACCGTCGTCAAAATTCCCGCATCTCGCATGAGCCTTAACATGCGCAACGACGTTTCACGCGGAATTCCGGAAGAGCTGACAAAATGAGTCGTAGAGAAAACCGGACGCATGAACATGAAGCCCACCGCCAGCGCCGTGAACTGCGAATGCGTCAGATGCGCGACTTCCTTATGCATTCGCCCGTTGAGCTCTATGATCTCACGCGCCTTTCTCTGATTTTCAGATGCCTGTTCGATCAGGCCTCTTAAGAAGAAGGCGCACCACTCCGTCCAATGTCCGTCGCTCGACACCGACCGCATCGATTCAACGTATTCTTCCCGATTCGATTCAAGGTAAGCGCTCATATAGAAATTGGGGCCGCTCAAAACTTGCCTTTCATAAAGAAATAAGGGGATAATCATCCTCCCAAGTCTGCCGTTGCCATCCTTGAAGGGGTGAAGCGCTTCGAATTCGACGTGGATGATCGCGAGCTGAACCAGAGGATCGAGGGCGTTCTTCTGAACGTAACCGGCCCACCTTTCGAGGCCGGCATGAAGATGCTCTTGAGGAATGGGGATGAAACGAGCAGAGTCCAATTGACATCCATGAGGACCAATCCAGTTCTGTTCCGTTCGGAACGCACCCGGATTTTTGTCCCTGCCTCTCACGCCCTGCATCAACAAGGCGTGCGTTTCTCTCAGCAAATGCGGGGACAAGGCGCGATCCGCCAGTGAATTCGCAGCGAAATTCAAAGCGATCCTGTAATTCTTGATCTCCTCGGCGTCTTCGCGCTTCGGCTGATCGATCTCCCCGTCCGCGCCGGCCTCGATTTCCAGAACCTCTCCCATCGTGACGTTGGTTCCTTCGATCTTCGAGGAAAGAACCGCCTCCTGGGTCGTCAAGGGAGAGAGCAGAATGTTGGCGTTGGGGATGGCTGTGACCAGCCCGTCATATCGCGCCAGAGCGGCGTTGGCTTGACCGATCAGCGGAACGAGTCGCGCCCAGTCGATCTCGCTGGGCGGAAAAGCGCCAAGATGGTAGCGTACAGCCATCCGGATTTCCCTCACCGCGGGATCAGCGCCCAGTAATCGAGATCGAGGATCACCGCCGGGTCCGCCTTGCCGTCCTCGCCCTTGTCGGGGAAATCGGCGCAAGGCTTGTCCTTCGTGGCGATGGTGCGCAGGCGCAGCGCGCCGACGTCGCCGCGGCCGGGCAGCTCCGCCGCATCCAGCACTTCGCTCCATGCATGCACCGTCTGCCCGGCGAACAGCGGCGCGACATGGCGCCCGCCATTGATCGCGGCGACATGGAAGGCGTTGGCCAGCCCGTTGAAGGAGAGCGCCCGGGCGAGAGAGATGACATGGCCGCCATAGATCAGGCGGCGTCCGAACCGGCCTTGGCCTTCCGTGAACTGGTTGAAATGCACCTTCGCCGTGTTCTGGTAGAGGCGCGTCGCGATCATGTGCTCGGCTTCCTCGACCGTCATGCCGTCGACATGGTCGATTCTTTCGCCCTTGGCGTAATCGCCGAAGCGATGCGGCGAGCCGGCCAGAACCGTGTCGTAGGCTTTGGCGTCGAGCGCGGGCAGCGCCGCGCCGAGATCGGCCGGCGGCACGACCCTGGGCAGGTCGGGAACGCTCGCCGCCCCCGTCGCCTGCGAACCGCGCTTCCTCACCATCACCCAGCGCACATAGTCCAGCACCGTCTCGCCGCGCTGATTGGAGCCGGTCGAGCGGACATAAACGACGCCGGTCTTGCCGTCGGAATTCTCCTTCAGCCCGATCACCTGCGAGACGGAGGACAGCGTGTCGCCGGGATAGACCGGGGCCAAAAAGCGGCAGCCGGCATAGCCGAGATTGGCGACGGCGTTGAGCGAGACGTCCGGCACCGTCTTGCCGAAGACGATATGGAAGACGAGCAGATCGTCGACCGGCGAACGCGGATAGCCGATGGACTGGGCGAAAGCGTCCGACGACTGCACGGCGAAGCGCCCGCCATAGAGCGCGGTGTAGAGCGCGACGTCGCCGACGCTCACCGTGCGCGGGGTGGCGTGGCGGATCGTCTGGCCGACGCTGAAATCCTCGAAGAAATTGCCGGCCGCCGTCTTGTTCGACATCTCATCCCCTTCCGCGCGGCGCGCGCGCGCCGCCGCTGTCGCGATTCAGCGCCGCCAGCGCCGCCAGTTTCGGCGCGAGCGTCCCGGCCGCGCCGCGAATCAGGAAAATCTTCTGGCGCGCGCTCGCGCCGCTGACGAGTTCGACCATAGAGGGGGGAAGGCCGAGCGTCGCTGCGATCAATTTACCCAGCGCGGCGTTGGCCTCGCCGTCCTGCGGGGCGGCGCGCACCCGCGCCTTCAGCCAGAGCTTGCCGTCGTCGCGCGTCTCGACGCCGTCGAAGCCGTCGCGCCCGCCTTTCGGCGTCAGGCGCACGCCGATGCGCACCCCGTCCGGCGTCGCCGTCCAGAACGGCGTCATCAGAACACGTTGGGATAGACGTAGCGGGCGATGACGTTCTGGACGAAATAGATGCCGAACAGCAGCACGAGCGGCGACAGATCGAGCCCGCCCATCGCCGGAAGGATGGCGCGGATGCGCTGCAGCACGGGCTCGGTGAGGGCGGCGACCGCGTTCCAGATCTGGCGCACGGTGCGGTTCGACCAGTCGATCACGTTGAACTGGAACAGGAGCGACATCACGACATTGGCGATGACGAGATAGGTGTAGAACTGCAACGCCATCATTACGACGTCGAGGATCGCGCGCATGGTCGGCTCCGGCTCGGGACGCCTCCGCATGTAGAGGGGGCGCGCGCCCCCCGCAAGGGCGCGGAGGGGTCCGCGCGAGGAGCCGGAAAAGGCGAGCCCGCCCGCCGAACTCTCGTTGACAGGGGCGAGGGCGATGCGTATAGACCGCGCCGGTTCGGGGCTGTAGCTCAGCTGGGAGAGCGCTGCAATCGCACTGCAGAGGTCGTGAGTTCGAATCTCATCAGCTC
>CAZWJF010000122.1:1163-3510 GCA_964634325.1 uncultured Rhodoblastus sp. | reverse complement strand
CCTGAACGTGAAGCTGACCCGCGCCAAGTTCGAATCGCTGGTCGAGGACCTCGTGCAGCGCACGATCGGCCCGTGCCGCACGGCCATGAAGGACGCCGGCCTGTCCGGCAGCGACGTCGCCGAGGAGCGCTCGGTGCGAATGCGGAACACGCGATCTTCCAGCCCCTGCTTCGAGCCGTAGTGGATCAGCGAAATCTCCGTCTGCGGATCCTCGGTCAGCTGATCGTCGTCGTCCCACGCGGGCATGTGGAACGTCGCTTGCGGCGCGTAGCATGCGAGCCAGGCGTCCCAATCTCGATCGTCGAGCGCGCGCGCTTCGCAGTAAAGGAACTGCTGCACCTCCTCGATGGAGACGGCGCGCGACTTCGCAACTGGTTGCAGGGCAGCGGACATGATGAAGCCTCCCTTCGGCTGGACATGTGTTGCGGGCGATTCGGAGCGGTCGCGTCGCGGACCTGCCGCGACGCAGCGCGCCTTACTCGGCGGCCTGGCCGAACGCGGCGGCCTGGTCTTTGCGGGCCTGCGCGATGAGCGTGTCTTTCCAGAAGCCGTGCTGGATGACGAACAGGCCTTCGTCCTCCGTTTTCGCGCCCGACAGCAGCGGCTTCATGTTGATGGCGTCGGCCTCCGCGTCCGGTCCCTTGATCCAGTGCGTCGCGCCACGCGACAGGTCGTTCCAGACGGCGTGACGGGCGCCGTAGCCGATCTGACAGGAGCGGAACTCTTCGAGGTCGTCCGGCGTCGCCATGCCGGAAGCGTTGACGAAATCCTCATACTGGCGGATGCGGTGCGCGCGCGCCTCCGCGCTCTCGCCTTTTGGCGCGATGCAGTAGATCGTCACCTCCGTCTTGTCGACCGAGATGGGGCGATACATGCGGATCTGCGACGAGAACTGGTCCATCAGGAACACGTTCGGGTAGATGCAGAGATTGCGGCTCTTCTCGATCATCCAGTCGGCGCGGGCCTGTCCGAACTTGGCGACGAGTTCGTCGCGCACCGGCCAGAGCGGACGGTCATGCGGATTCGACCAGTTGGTCCACAGCAGCAAATGGCCATTCTCGAAGGAGTAGAAGCCGCCGCCCTTCTTGGCCCAGCCGCCTGCGTCCATCGCGCGGATGTCGTCCTTGGCGGCGACGGCTTGCGCGGCGGCCTTGCGCTGCTGCGTCGTCGCCGCGTAGTTCCAGTGGACCGACGAGACATGATAGCCGTCGGCGCCGTTTTCCGCCTGGAGTTTCCAGTTGCCGTCATAGATGTACTGCGAGTTTCCGCGTAGCACCTCGAGACCCTCCGGCGACTGGTCGACGATGAGGTCGATGATGACCTTCGCTTCGCCCAGGTGGTCTTCCAGCGACTTGACGTCAGGATTGAGCGAGCCGAACAGGAAGCCGCGATAGTTCGCAAAGCGCGCAACCTTGGTGAGGTCGTGCGAACCGTTCTTGTTGAAGGCGTCGGGGTAGCCGGCGCCGTCGGGGTCCTTCGCCTTCAGGAGCTTGCCGGCGTTGTTGAACGTCCAGCCGTGGAACGGGCAGGTATAGGTCGACTTGTTGCCGCGCTTGTGCCGGCAGATCATCGCGCCGCGGTGCGAACACGCGTTGAGGAAGCAATGCAGCTGTCCGGTTCGGTCGCGCGAGATCACGATCGGCTGGCGGCCGATATAGCCGATGATGAAATCGTTGTTCTTCGGAATCTGGCTTTCATGAGCCAGATAGACCCAGTTGCCTTCCCAGATCGCCTTCATTTCGAGCTCGAACAGCTCGGGATCGGTGAAGATGTCGCGGCGACAACGGAAGGCTCCAGTCGCAGGATTGTCCTCGACGGAGGATTCCAGGCGTTCGATGAGGTTGGTCGACATGGCGTTCTTCCCCGGTCTCTCGTTGATCGGCCCGTCGGGTCGCGTGGACCCGGCGGGGAATGGTCGCGATCAGGCGGCGATGACGTGCTCGCGCTGCACGATCGTCTCGGGCGCGTTCGCCCTTTCCTTCGTCAGCACGATGTCGAACCTCGCGCGGGCGAAGGGGCGGTTCAGGCCCGCGCTGCGAATCTCTTGCGCATCGGTGACGCGCTCGAGCGTGACGATCAGCTCGTCGCGCGTGCCGAAGGCGAAATCCGTGTGCAGATATTTGTCGCCCGTGAAGTTGAATTGCGTCGTCAGCTGGCGATAGCCGGGCGCCGAGATGAAGTAATGGACATGGGCGGGACGCTCGGCGTGACGACCCAGGAGGGTCATCAGCTGGCGCGTCGCGCTCTCGGGCGGGCAGCCGTAGCCGTTCGGCACGATCGTGCGCGCGACGTAGCAGCCCTTCGCGTCGGTCTCGATCCGGCGGCGCAGATTGTAGGGCGCCTGCTC
>CAZWJF010000122.1:0-1153 GCA_964634325.1 uncultured Rhodoblastus sp. | reverse complement strand
CGAGTTGGCGTGCCAGATGTCGACGATCGCGCCTGCGATGGGGTTTCCGTCCTCGCCGCGAACCTGGCCGGAGATGAACATCACCTCGCCGGGATCAGCGCCGTCGTCCATGCGGGCTTCGCCCTTGGAGAGCGGCGCGCCGGCGACGTAGAGCGGCCCTTCGATCGTGCGGATGGTGCCGCCGCTGATGCCGGCCCGCTTCTCGGCTTCGTCGAGACGCAAATCCAGGAAGTGCTCGATCGCGACGCCCGGAATCATCAGTCCGAGTTCGCCATTGTTCGCGGTCTTGCCGATGAAGCCGACCGCCGACCAGAACTCGTCCATCGAGACGTCGCACTCGTCGATGACCTGCATGATGCGGTAGAGAAGCCGCTCCGTCACTTCCTTGACGCGGGCGTCGCCCTTGGCGTTGTCGACGCCGGCGGCCTCGGCCGCCAGCTTCTTCATGACTTTTTTCGAGATCAGATTCGCAGGCATGACGTTTCCTTTCCTTCGTGTGCGTTTGGGTCAGCGATCGTCCTGGTGGATCGATGACGGATGCCGGCAGAGCGGCGTGACGACGATCTCCATGAAGGGGAACAGCGGCAGCGTGGACAGGATGTCGTGGAGTTCCTGCGCGTCGCCGACGTCGAAGACCGAGGTGTTGGCGTAGCGGCCGGCGTGGCGCCACAGATGCCGCCACTTGCCTTCGCGCTGGAGCGACTGGGCGCGCGCGCGTTCGGCCTGTTTCAGCGCCTGCGCCCTGGCGGCGTCGAGGTCGTGCGGGATGCGCACGTCCATCTGGACCTGGAACAGCATGCTCACGATCCTATTTTGAGACGGGGCAGCACATGGACGCTGCGCTCGGCGCGATCGCGGCGGAAACGTCCGAGCTTCTCCTCGTCCAGGTTGACGCCGAGGCCCGGCCGCGTCGGCACCGCGAGGCTGAAGTCGCTGTAGACGAGCGGCTCCTCGAGCAGTTCCTCGGTGAGCAGCAGCGGCCCGAAGAGCTCGGTTCCCCATTCGAGTGTGGCGAAGGTCGAAAAGAGGTGGGCCGAGGCGACGGTCGCCACGCCGCCCTCCAGCATGGTGCCGCCGTAAAGGCCGATCCCGGACGCTTCGGCGATCGCGGCGACCTTGCCCGCCGCGAACAGGCCCCCGGACTGCATGATCT
>CAZWJF010000121.1:0-3543 GCA_964634325.1 uncultured Rhodoblastus sp. | reverse complement strand
GGGCCGCAGGCCGACCAGCTCGATCTTCAGAAGCGCAAGCTCGTCCATAAGCCTCTGCGAGATGTCGAGATATTCGCGCATTGGCGCCTGCACGTTCTGTTTGACCGTGAGGCCCGAAAACAGCGCGCCCTGCTGAAACATCACGCCGAAACGGCGATGGACCGCGTGTTCCTCCGCCTCCGTCAAAGTGTCGAGATCGCGGCCGAACACCTCGATCTTTCCCGCCCGTTTCGGCACGAGGCCGAGGATCGTGCGCATGAGCACGGACTTGCCCATGCCCGAGCCGCCGACGAATCCCAGAACCTCGCCGCGAAAGACGTCGAGGTTCAGGCCGTTCATGATGATCTTGTCGCCGAAGCCGACGACGAGATCACGCACATTGATGACGGTTTCGCGCCCGGCGCCGTTGGAAGATGTGGTTCGGCTCATCGACCCGGGCCTCAATAGTCGATGGCGGCGAAGAACATGGCGAACAGTCCGTCGATGACGATCACCATGAAAATCGATTTCACGACCGAGGCCGTCACCTGCCGGCCGAGCGATTCGGCGGAACCCTGCACCGCCATGCCCTCCATCGCCGCGATGATGCCGATGACCAGCGCCATGAACGGCGCCTTGATCATGCCGACCATGAACGTGTTGAAGCCGATGGCGGTTTGCAAGCGGGACATGAACGCCTCGGGACTGAGGCCGCCGTAAACCCACGAGACGAGCAGCCCCCCGCCGATCGCCGCCATGTTCGCCAGAAACGTCAACAGCGGGAGCGCGACGATAAGGGCGATAAGGCGCGGAGCGACCAGCGCCTGCATCGGCGAAACGCCCATGACTTTCAGCGCGTCGATCTCCTCGCGCATTTTCATCGAGCCGAGTTCGGCGGTGATCGCCGAACCCGTGCGCCCCGCGATCATGATGGAGGTGAGCAGCACGCCCAGTTCGCGCAGAATGAGAATGCCGATGAGATCGACGGCGAACGTTTCCGCGCCGAAATAGCGCAACTGGAAAATGCCCTGTTGCGCGACAATCCCGCCCACCAGAAAATTGATGAGCAGAATGATCGGCACGGAGCGGAGCGCGAAATTCTCCAGATGGTAGAAGATGGATGTCGCGCGGAAGTCGTGCGGACGCAGGATCGCGCGCGTGAGGGCGACGACGCTTTCGCCGAGAAACGAGACGCCCTTGGCGATGTCGCGGCCTGCGTAGACCACGTTGTGGCCGACATCGACGAGGAAATCCATCACCGTGTCCGTGCGTCGGTCGGGATGGCTCTCGAAGGCGCGCCAGCCGGCTTCCTGCAGCAGGGTCTTGTATTGAGACTCGGCGCGGTCGATGCGGTTTTGCGCGCCGGTCGCCTCGATCGATACGCGCGCGCGGTCGATCAGCCATGCGCCGGCCGTGTCCAGGCGGTCGACGCCGGAGAAATCGAACACGGCGAGCCGCGCGCCGCGCGCGGCTTCGACAAGGCCGTCGGCGGCGCGCTCAACCGCACGCCCGGCGTCGATGGTCCAGGCGCCCTTTAGCGCCAGACGCACGGCATCGCCGGCGCGTTCGCTGGAAAATTGCGGTTCAGCCGACATGAAACTCCCGAAGCAGAGGAAGAATCTCATATTTCGACCGGGTGTGAAAGACCGTCGCACGCGTGGCGCCAAACGCCGAATCGGGGTTAGAAGATCCACATGCAGCGCGCGCTCTCGGTCTCGGTCGAACGGTTTCCCATCGCCGGCGGTTTCGTTATATCGCGTGGCGCGAAAACCGAGGCCGTGGTGGTGGTGGTTGAGTTGCGCACGGCAGACGCTCGCGGGCGCGGCGAATGCGTGCCGTATGCGCGCTACGGCGAGAGCGTTGAAAGCGTTGTCGCCGCGATCGAAAGCGTGCGGGGCGAGATCGAAGGCGGGGCGACGCGAGCACGGTTGCAGCAATTGCTGCCGGCCGGCGCCGCGCGCAACGCGCTCGATTGCGCGCTATGGGATCTGGAAGCGAAACGGTCCGGCCGGCGGGCGCATCTGGCGGCCGGCCTCGACCGAATCGCGCCCGCGACCACCGCGTTCACGCTTTCGCTCGGAACGCCGGAAGCGATGGCGGCGGCCGTCGCCCGCGCCGGGCATCGCCCGGTGCTGAAGATCAAGCTCGGGGGCAAGGGAGATGTCGCGCGCATCGCGGCCGTGCGCGCGGCCGCGCCCGAGGCGGCCCTCATAGTGGACGCCAACGAAGCCTGGGCGCCCGAGGACCTGCCGGAATATTTCGCCGCGTGCCGGGCGGCGGATGTGCGCCTGATCGAGCAGCCGTTGCCGGCCGGCGCCGATTCCGCGCTCGCCCATATCGCGCGAACGACGCCGGTCTGCGCCGACGAGAGCGTGCACGATCGCGCGGGGCTCGCGGCGCTGAAGGATCGCTACGACTGCATCAACATCAAGCTCGACAAGACGGGCGGACTGACGGAAGCGCTGGCGCTGGCGCACGAAGCGGAAAGGTTGGGCTTCGGTCTGTTCGTCGGCTGCATGGTGGGCACATCGCTTGCGATGGCGCCGGCGATGTTGCTGACGTCGCGCGCGCGTTTCGTCGATCTCGACGGCCCGCTGCTGCTGTCGCAGGATCGCACGCCGGGGCTGCGCTACGACGGGTCGCTCGTATATCCGCCGTCGTCCGAGGTCTGGGGATAGGAGCGGTCGAGAAAGGTCGCCCACAGGGCGAGGACGAAGGCGACCAGCGCCAGCGCCGCCATCGCGAGATAAGAATAGGCGCCGAACCTTTCCCACAGATGGCCGCAGGCGAGCGTGACGCCGGCGATGCCCAGCGCGTTGGCGCCGGAGGCCCAGCCCTGTCCCTGCGCGCGGCGCCGTTCGCCGGCAAGCCGGCCGATGGCGTAGACGGCGCCCAGATGCGTGGCCGCGAACGAACCCGCATGCAGCAGTTGCAGGCCCACGAGCGCCAGGGGATGGGTGGCGAACGCCATCAGCGTCCAGCGTAGAACGCCGACGCCCGCGCCGGCGATGAGAAACCGAAACGCGCTGTCGGCGCCGCCGAGCCTGCGGCCTATGAGCATGAAGAAGGCGATTTCGGCCACCACCGACACCGCCCATAGAAGACCGATGGTCGTATTGTCGAAACCGAGCGTGCGAAAACCGATGGAGCCGAACGCATAGATGTCGGCATGGCTCGCCTGGACGATCATCGCGGTCGCTATGACGAGCGCAAGCAGGAGCGGGCGTTCGATTTTCGGAGCGCGTTCTTCGCCGTCGCCCACGCGGGCCGGCGCCTCTGCCGGCGGACTGAGCGCGATCAATGCGGGGATGGCGCAGCCCATGACGGCGGCCACGAGAAATGGCGTCGCCTGCGGCGGAAACAGGCCGACGAGCCAACCGCCAACGATCATCAGGGCCAGACACGACAGCGAGCCCGCGCCCCGCACTACGCCATAGTCCAGCGCGGGCTCGCGCGTGAGCACACGGCGGCGCGTTTCGCGCAGCACGAGACTGTCGGCCAGCGGCGGCATCGGCCCCTGCGCGAACGCCGAGAGGATCATCAGCGCGTAGATCGGCCAGAAAT
>CAZWJF010000120.1:0-3630 GCA_964634325.1 uncultured Rhodoblastus sp. | reverse complement strand
CAGTCGCGCCCGGTGCGAAGTCCATTGCCTCCGTCGGATCGGTCCCCTCAACATCGTCGACGGCCGGCTACAACCCGCAGGAAGTTGCTGAGTACATCAAGACGGCGGCGTCGGCGCGTGGCATCGACCCGGCGATTGCACTCAAGGTCGCGATGTCGGAGGGGCTGCGCTCCTATGTCGGGGACTCGAATTCGAGCTTCGGCCCGTTCCAGTTGCATTACGGCGGGGTCGCGCCCGGGAAGCTGGCCGTCCCAGGCATGGGCGACGATTTCACGCGGATGACGGGGCTCGATGCGCGCGATCCGGCGACGGTGAAGCAGCAGGTCGACTTTGCGCTGAATCAGGCCTTGAAGGGTGGTTGGTCGCCCTGGTATGGCGCCGGGAATGTTGGCATTGGCAAGTGGGACGGTATTGGCGCGCGCGGCCCTTCGAACGATAATATGCCCATCGCCTCCACTGCGGCGGCATCGCGGGCAGCGGCTGACGCCGACACGCTTAAGAAGTTCGGTCTTGAGCAGGGGCAAGACCGCATTCGCCTCGCCAATGAGGAGTTGGACCGGCAGAACGCGCTTCTGGCCGCCAACAGCGCTGCTTTTGGCCTGTCGACCGCCGCGACGGCGGAGGCGGCGGCAAAACAGCAGATGCTGAACCAGATGATGCAGCAGGGCGTCCCGATCACGGATCAACTGAGGACGGGGATTACCGCCTATGCGGCTCGCGCCGGTGCGGCGGCCAAGGCGGCTGAGGAATTCGCCGACCGCCAACGCGATATGATCGGCGCCATGGACGCCGTGCGCGGCGGCGCGAAGGATGCGCTCTCGACATTCGTTTCGGACTTGAGGCAGGGTAAGAGCGCGGCGGAAGCGCTACGCGACGCCATGAACAAGTTGCTTGACAAAATCATGTCCTTCGCCATGGACATGATGATTGACGGGCTATTCGGCCGCTCCGGCCGCATGGGCGGCGGGCTGTTCGGCGGGATATTCGCTGAAATGTTCCGGGGCGCTCCGATGTTTGGCGGCGGCATGGGAATGCCGGCGCCCGTGTATTCGTCGGCGGGCGAATTGCTCGCCGGCCTGTTTGCTCAGGGCGGGTCGATCCATTCCCCGGCAGAATATGCTCGCGTTCCGGCGGCGATCTTTTCAAGCGCTCCGCACTTCGCATCTGGCGGTCAGATCGGTAGCGGCATTCCAATCATCGGGCATCCCGGCGAAATCATCATGAACACGATGCAGCAGCGAAACGTCGCCGACGCGATCAAGGCGTCGGCTGCGATGGCTGGCATGGCGCGGGCGGCGAATGACAATCGCGGCGGGTCCGGCGGCAACGTCACGGTGAACGTGTCGAATAACCATTCCAGCGCGAAGGTCGAGACGAAAGAGACGCGCAAGCCGAACGGTGACCGACAGATCGACATGAGGATCGTTCAGGCTGTGCTCAGCGATATGGACAGGAACGGCCCGATCTCGCAGGCGATGCGGCAGAGGTCCGGGAGGTAGCTACTGGCGCCTGGCCTCAGTGTTGGCTGTGCTCAGTTGCCGCCCCTTCACGGGGTCAACGCCTTGGCAGCGCGCCGTGTGTTCGGATCGCCGGGCATACAGATAGTTCCTTTCCGCCATGCACGATGTTGCGGTTGACCCGGCGATGCTCGTAGCCGTCATCGATTGGTTGATCGCCCCTGCGATGCCATATCCATGCATCGCGGACGTTCCTGAAAGCCCGGCCGCATTGGCTCGCCCGAAGCACACCTGCTTGTCGAGTTCATATTGCGTCTGAATGTCAGCGCTTGCGCTTGCGCGCTTGCAGTCGACCCGGCCGAACATCTTCGGATCGTCGATGTCTTGTTGGCTCGCGCAGCCCGCCAAGAACAGCGCCGCTGAAGCGGCGATGAAAAATACCCTCATTTTCAAGCCCCATCATTAAGACCGCCGCCATCATCGCCGATGGCGTAGAGAAGTCGACTGGAAAAAATAGGGGGGCTGTGAATTATCGCGGCGCACGGCGCGATAACCACTCCGCCAGAATGATCCGGTCGTTTCATCAATCGCCGAACAAAGCCGCCTCCGGGCTGTCTTTTCATATTGAGGGGCCGGAATGCCGCTACCTGTCTGGCCATCGACGGTCAATTACAAGCCGTCGCGCGAGTCGTGGCGCTGCGAACAGGACAGCGACGCACCCCAATCGTCCGACATGAACGCCGGCACCACGCGGCGGCGGAACAAGTTCACGCTGCGCATCGCCAAAATGTCGTTCGACATTGAGGTGAACGCGACAGAACAGGCCGCGTTCTGGACGTTCTACCGCTCGACGCTCGGAAATGGCGCGGCGCGCTTCACCATGACCGTGTGGGACGGCGCGCAATACGTCTCGCGCACCGTCGCCTTTCAGAAGGGGACGACGCCGGCGCGCCACATGCTTGGCTTCAACGTCGGGGCCATTTCCGTCGCGCTTGAGGTCGAGAACCTATGACCGACCTCCCGCCCGAATGGGTCGAGGCGATGGCGGTCGCGCCCGCGAACCGCGTCGACAAAATCCTGCTGGAATTGATCCACCCGGCGTTTCTCGACGACTCCGGCAATCAAACGGCGATCCGCGCCATCGACGATACGCAGGATCGGACGATCACGCTGGAAGCGACGGCTCCGCTCAACGCCGGCCAGTCCGCCACCTTCGCCGCGATCCCGTTCCGTTTCGGCTGGCCGGGGCAGGCGGAGGGGCAGACGGGCGAGGTCGCGATCACGATCGACAATATCGGCCGGGAAATCATGCCCTATGCCGAGGCGGCGGCGGGGTCGAACTCGCCCGTCATCGTCGTGATCAGGCCCGTCGTTGTCGATCTCGACACGAACGCGACGACCTTCAACGGCGCGGCGTTCATGCTGTATCTCCGCTCAATCACGATCTCTGAGGATGCGGTCGAGGGCCGCGCCTCCGGGGCCGATCTTGTCAACCTGCAAACGCTGCGCCTCGCCTACGATCTCGCCACCTATCCGGGCCTGACCTATGTTCCCGGCCAGTGACCGCGCCGAATGGCTTCCCGGCCTTGTCGGCAAGCCCTACAAGGCCGGGGCGGGCGGCCCGGACGCCTATGATTGCTACGGCCTTGCGACCGCGATTGAGGCGCGCCTGTTTGGCGTGCAGATGCCGCCGCGCAATGGCCCGCCGTCGATCTATCGCGACTGGCGGCGCATTGACGCGCCGGACGATGGCGCGTTGGTCATGATGGACAATGGCCACGGCCGGCACGTCGGCGTGTTCCTCGCGCCCGAGCGAGGCGTGATCCACGCGCTCGCCGGCGTCGGCGTCGTGTTCGACGATCTTGCCGCGCTGACCCTGCGCGGGTTCGCGCTCAAATTCTGGACCTGTCGATCCTGATGACCATCGATTCCGATCTTCGCGCGCTGCCTCGCGACGGCGCGATCCCGCATGTCTGCCTCGCCACGGGGCAGATCGTGGCGGAGGTCGCGCGCGAGGGCGAGACGATCCGCGAATTCGTCGACCGCACGGGCTGGGAGGACGGCCCGCCGATCGTCGTCTATGAGATCGACGACGACGGCAAGCGCATCGCGCGCCTTCGGGCTGAATGGCATAGGCCGATTGACGCGCCTCGCACGGTGTTCGTCTCCGCCC
>CAZWJF010000119.1:3083-3668 GCA_964634325.1 uncultured Rhodoblastus sp. | reverse complement strand
TTGCGGAAAAGCTCCTTCTTGGCCTCGCCGGACGCGCGGATCTTGCGTTCGAGCGCGCGAAACTCGTCGACGAGGCGCAGCATGTCCGCCCGGTTCGCGCGATAGGCGTCGGAATTGACGTCGATACGGCTTTCGATGACAGGCATGGGCGCGTGTCGCTCCGGCGCGAGAGAGCGAAAGCGAACGACAGACATCCACGCGCCGGCCTGCCAACGCCGCGCCCGACGGACGAACCTCCCGATCGCGCGGGCGCCATTTTCGGCGCCTCCGCTCTTTTTGCTTGTTAAATCTGAGGTTGCCTCAGAAAATGGGTCGTGTCAACGCGACAGGCGGGCGGTCGGAATGAGCAGGACCAGCAAGAAGGCCGGCGAACGGCAGCCCGTCGGCGCATGGGGCGAGCGCGAAGCCGGCATTCTGTCGGTCGCGCTGGCGCTGTTCAGCAAGGAGGGCTACGAAAAGACCAGCATGGCCGCGGTGGCGGCCGCCGCGGGACTGTCGGAAGGCACGCTCTACAATTACTTCAAGGACAAGACCGACCTCGTCGTGCGCGTCATGCTCGTCACGCTGGAGTTGCGCGTGGCGGCC
>CAZWJF010000119.1:0-3073 GCA_964634325.1 uncultured Rhodoblastus sp. | reverse complement strand
GCCATCCGCGCGGTCGACGAATGCGAGACGCTTGGCGAGGGTATGCGGAAACTGATCGCGCTGCATCTGTCCGCCATCATGCACAACGAGGAGACATATCGCATCTGGATGCGCGAGGTGCGCACGGGCCGCGCGTATCGCCGTTCGCCGGGCCGCGATGCGCTGGCGCGTTTCGCCAACCAGTTCCTGCGGCTGCTCGACAGGTTCGGCTATACGCAGGAGAGTTATGGCGGATTGACGCGCGCGATGATGCGCGAGGTGGTGTTCGGCGGCTCCGAACACATCGGCTTCACGGCCATGATCCAGCGTCGCGCCGACCAGATCGACATCGAGGAGACCGCACGCGCGCTTGCCGGCGTCTATCTGCGCGGCTTCGGCCTTGCGGGCGAGGCGAAACCCGCGCGATGATGCGGTCCGGAGGCGCCATCATGAACAAGCGTCGCATCGGCCGCTCGGATCTGTACGTCCACCCGTTCTGTTTCGGCGGCAACGTGTTCGGCTGGACGGCCGACGAGACCATGTCGCACCAGCTGCTGGACGCTTTCGTCGACGCCGGCTTCGAATTCATCGACACGGCCGATGTCTACTCGCGCTGGGCGCCGGGCCACAGGGGCGGCGAGTCGGAAGAGGTCATCGGCCGCTGGCTCGCCAAGTCCGGCAAGCGCGACAGGATCGTGCTGGCCACCAAGGTCGGCATGGACATGGGCGGCGAGAACACCGGGCTGAAACCCGACTATATCGCGCGCGCGGTCGAGGATTCGCTGCGCCGCCTGAAGACCGACCGCATCGACCTCTATCAGGCCCACCGCGACGACGATCAGACCCCGCTCGAAGACACGCTGCGCGCGTTCGAGAAGCTGGTGCGCGAGGGCAAGGCGCGCGTCATCGGCGCGTCCAACTACACGGCCGGCCGGCTGTCGCAGGCGCTCGACGTTTCCGAGCGCGAGGGCCTGCCGCGCTACGAATGCCTGCAACCCCATTACAATCTCGTCGAACGCGCCGAGTTCGAGAAGGATCTCGCCGGACTGTGCGCGCGGCGCGAGATCGGCGTCATTCCCTATTTCTCGCTGGCCGCCGGCTTTCTCACCGGCAAGTATCGGTCCGAGGACGATCTGGAAAAGAGCGTGCGCGGGCCGCGCACCGCCGGCAAGTATCTCAACCCGAAGGGCCTGCGCGTGCTCGCCGCGCTCGACGACGTGGCGGCTGCGCACAGCGCGACGCCAGCGCAGGTCGCGCTGGCCTGGACGATGGCGCGCGCGCCGGTGACGGCGCCGATCGCCAGCGCCACCAACCTGCATCAGTTGCATGAACTCATCGGCGCCGTGCGGCTGAACCTGTCGTCCGCCGACATGCAGGCGCTCGACGCCGCGAGCGCCTGACGTCGCCGTTCAGGTTCTCAGCGTCAGCCCGCCATCCGCCACCAGCCCATGGCCGGTGATGAAATCGGCGTCGTCGGACGCCAGCAGAAACACCGAGCGCGCCATGTCCTCGGGCGCGCCGAGCCGGCGCAGCGCCGCTTTCTTCTCCCACACGCCGCGCACGAACGGATCGGCGAACGACGCCTGCGTCATGCCGGTTTGAATGGCGCCGGGCAGAAGATAGTTCGCTGTCACCTTGAACTTGCCGAGTTCGAGCGCGAGCGTCTTGGTCAGTCCCGCGACCGCGTGTTTGGACGCCGTATAGGCCGCAAGGCCGATGTCGGTGTCGAACGCCATCACCGAGGCGGTGTTGATGATCCGCGCACGGCCCTTCTCCTCCGCGCGTTTGACGAGCGCGGGAATGGCGGCGCGCGAAATGCGGAATGGCGCGCGCACGTTGACCGCGAATACGCGGTCCCAGTCGGCGTCCGTCGTCTCGGCGGCGAGCGAACGATTGGAGACGCCGGCGTTGTTGAACAGAATGTCGATGGCGCCGAATGTCTTCAGCGCGGCCTGCACGATGACGTCGGGCGCATCCTCGTCGCTGACGCTCCTGGCGAACGTGACGACCCGCGCGTTGCCCTTGTGCGCGTCGGCCAGCGCGGATTCCGGCCGGTCGACGGCCAGCACCTGGGCGCCCCGCGCGGTGAACAGGTCCGTCGTCGCCTTGCCGATGCCGGACGCCGCGCCCGTGATGACGGCGATCTTGCCTGTAAAATCCTGCATGTTTCCCCCAGACCTTATGTTTGACGGAAACAGCCTAAACGAAGCGCGCGCGAGCGCAAACGCAGCAGCGTCAGTGGCCGGGGCCGGGCTTGGGCGATGGCGCCGGTTTGGCCGGCTGGCCGCCGGGGGTCGAGGCCGCCGATTGATCCTTCGCGCGTTTCCACGTCTCGCTCTTGCACAGAAAGCGCAGCAGACATCCTTCGAGCTTGAGATCGCTCGCGTTCGGCAGCGTGACGATTCCCTTGTAGATCTTGCCGTTGTCGAGATTGAAAATATCGCCGCGCCATTCCTCTCCCGTCTTGACGGCGTTGCGCAGGATGACGGTGTTGAGCGCGGTCTTGTCCTCGTCCTTCGCCACCTTCACGATGCGCGCGCACAGCTTGTTTGCGCAGTTGTAAAAGTCGAACTCCGTGCCGCTCTCCTCCCGCACCCACACGCCGTAGGGATCGAGAGAGGCGGCCGGCGCCGGCGCGGCGAACACGAAGCACGCTATCGAAAGCGCGGCGATGGATTTGACGTTCGGCATAACCTTCCTCGCTCGCATGCATCGCTCCGCACGGGCCGAAGCAGCTTGTCGCGAGTCCGGCCCCGCGCCAAGGTCCGGCCGGCCACGCTTAACCATTTTCATCGTAAATCATGTCTTAAATCGTGCGACGGTGTTAACGCTTTCGTAACCATACGGAGGCGCGACATGTTGTCGTTGGCGACCGCGCTCTTGATCGGCGCGGGGCTCGGATTCGAGCGCCGGCTGCGTGGCGCGGCCACACGCATGGGCGCGCTGGCGCTGGCGGCGGCGCTCGGCTGGCTGGCGGCGCGCGATCTCGGTTCGCTCGGCGCGGCAAGAACTTCGCTCGCTTTAGCGCTCGCCGCGGGCGGGGCCGTCGTCGCGCTTGCGGTGCTCTCGCTTCTCTGGTTACCTAGTTAGGTAA
>CAZWJF010000118.1:0-3671 GCA_964634325.1 uncultured Rhodoblastus sp. | reverse complement strand
AATCCGCTGCCTTACCGCTTGGCGACGCCCCAACGCGGCGCGGACCATAGTGGCGCGGGCGGTTTGCGGCAACTGCCGCGCGCAGATCGTCATGCGCGCGCCGTGCGGCGCGAAAGGCGCTTGCAGGCACGTGCGATCAAGGCTATA
The DNA here is from genome assembly GCA_964634325.1 of uncultured Rhodoblastus sp. Lineage (GTDB taxonomy): Bacteria > Pseudomonadota > Alphaproteobacteria > Rhizobiales > Beijerinckiaceae > JAJXWB01. Next base: position 3,524 of record CAZWJF010000118.1, on the reverse strand, counting down.
TCGCCCCCCGTTCGAGGCGGCGCGCAAGCCGCTTTCGGCGTCGGAGTGTAGCGCAGTCTGGTAGCGCACCTCGTTCGGGACGAGGGGGTCGGAGGTTCGAATCCTCTCACTCCGACCATTTCAGATTTTCCCGCCTTTGTTTCGAATGAGTGAGCGCACGGTTTGTCGTGCGCGCGGGCTCGTCCGCATTTCCCGAGCCGCCGCTGCGGCGCGCTGTTTGGGCGGCGCCATGCGCGGCCCTTCGCTGCGCCGCGCCTCTTCCTAAATCGATAAGAGGATTTCTCTTGGCGCCGGCGCGCGCGCGCGCCATCATCGCCGCAACCGCGCGAGGACGACGCGGCTCGAACTCTGGGAGGAGTGCATGAAACTTCGCATCGGCGGCGTCGCCGCTTCCGCGATCGCGGCTGCTCTGATGGTCGCGGTTCCCGCCACCGCTCAGGAAAAACTGAACGTCTGGTGGGTCAAGGGCTTCTACAAGTCCGAGGACGAGGCGCTTTTTGCGGCCATCAAGAAGTTCGAGGCCAAGACCGGCGTCAAGGTCGAGCTGTCGCAATACGCCGTGCAGGACATGATCCCCAAGACCGTCGCCGCGCTCGATTCAGGCACCGTGCCGGACGTCGCCTATTCCGACACCTACGATTTTCAGACCGGCGCGAAGTGGGCCTATGAGGGGCGCCTGGAGGACATCTCCGACATCATCACGCCGATCAAGGACCGGTTCTCGCAGAACACCATCGAGACGACGTATCTCTACAACAAGAAAGAGAACAAGCGCGCTTACTACTCCTTCCCGATCAAGCAGCAGACCATGCATATCCAGTACTGGAAGGATATGCTGGGTCAGGCCGGCTTCAAGGACAGCGACATCCCCACCGACTGGAAGGGCTACTGGTCGTTCTGGTGCGACAAGGTGCAGCCGGGCTATCGCAAGGCCTCCGGCCAGCGCGCCTTCGGCATCGGCCAACCGCTCGGCGTCGATTCGACGGACTCCTTCTACTCGATGCTGACCTTCATCGACGCCTACGGCGTCAAGATGGTCGATAACGAGGGCAAGCTGACGCTCGACGACGCCGCCAAGAAAGGGCTCGTCGGCGCCATCGGCGATTACGCCGAGATCTACACCAAGGGCTGCACGCCGCCCTCCTCCACGAGCTGGAAGGATCCCGACAACAACGTCGCTTTCCATAACAAGACGACGGTGCTGACGCACAACGCGACGATCTCCATCGCCGCCAAGTGGCTCGACGACGCCAACAACGAGTCGCTGTCGGCCGACGACCGCGCCAAGGCCAAGAAGAATTACGACGAGCTGATCGCCACCGCCGGCTTCCCCAACCGTCCCGATGGCAAGCCGATGGCCTATCGCGCCGCGATCAAGACCGGCCTGATCTTCAACAACGCGCCGAACAAGAAGCGCGGCAAGGAGTTCGTCGCCTTCCTGCTCGAAGAAGACAACATGCGCCCCTATGTCGAGGGCTCGCTCGGGCGCTGGTTCCCGGTCACCAAGGCCGGCGCGGAAAGCCCGTTCTGGCAGGCCGATCCGCATCGCAAGGCCGTCTACAACCAGTTCAAGGCCGGCACCTCGACCTTCGAGTTCACCAGGAACTGGAAGTTCACGATCCTCAACAACGAGAACGTCTGGGCCAAGGCCGCCAACCGCATCATCAACGAGAAGGTCGCGCCGGATAAGGCGGTCGACGAGTTGATCGCGCGGGTGAAGGAAGTGGCCGGCTCGATGGACTGACGGGATGCGGCCCCGGCGTTTTGCGCCGGGGCCTTCTCTTCGCGCTCGCAGTCTTACCGCACGAATGGCCAAAGGAGAGCCCGCGATGACGGCCGCCACGCCCGCAATCGACGTCGCAGCGCCCGCGTCGCGCGGCTGGACGGCCACGCAAAAATGGGGCGTCGTCCTCGTTGTGCCCTATCTCGTGGTGTTCGCGCTGTTCGTCGTCTATCCGGTGCTCTACGCGTTCTGGCTGGCGCATGATCCGTCGAGCTACCAGAGACTCGCCGCCGATCCGATCTTCACGCGTTCGGTCGTCAACACGCTGATCTTCCTTTTCGTCGGCATCAACGTGAAGATGATTCTGGCGCTGATGCTGTCGGGCTTTTTCACCATCGATCGCTGGTGGATCAAGGCGCTGACGGTGTTGTTCATCCTGCCCTGGGCCGTGCCGTCGATCCCCACCATCCTGTCGGTGCGCTTCATGCTCAATCCCGAATGGGGCGTGATCAACCAGACGATCTTCAAACTGACCGCGCAGGACGGCCCCAACTGGCTCAACGACCCAACGCTCGCGCTGATCTTCGCGATGCTGGTGCATATCTGGAAGTCGCTGCCGTTCTGGACGCTCATCCTGCTGTCGGGCCGCCTCGCCATCTCGAAGGATTTGTACGAGGCGGCGTCCGTCGACGGCGCGAGCCGCTGGCAGCAGTTCCGCTTCGTGACATGGCCGTCGATCTCGCAGCTCTATCTCACCTGCCTGCTGCTCTCGACGATCTGGTCGCTCGGCGATTTCAACTCGGTCTATCTGCTCACCGGCGGCGGGCCGGCCGATCTCACGCATGTTCTGGCGACGCTCGGCATCCGTTATCTGCGGCTGGCGGAAGTCGATCTTTCGATGGCGACGATCGTCGCGGCGCTGCCGCTGATCCTGCCTCTGGTTTACTTCATGATGAAACGGCTTTCGCGATGAACGACGACAACCGCTCCATCGCCGGCGACGCCAAACTGCTGCTGATCGCCATTCCGCTCGTGATCTGGACGCTGCTGCCGATCTACAACATGCTGTTGTTCGCGCTGTCGGACAAGCAGTCCGTCTTCTCCGGCAACATCTGGCCGGCGAACCCCACGCTGCGCAATTTCGGCATCGTGCTGGCGCAGGAAAATCATCACCTCGCGAATTTCTGGCAGCAATTCGCGAACTCCGCCCTGGTCGCCTTCGCCACCGGCGCGCTGACGCTGCTGATCGCGACGCTCGCGGCTTTCTCGATCTCGCGCCTGCGCGCGCCGGGCGGGCGCACCGTCCTCAACATGGCGCTGTTCACCTATTTCATTCCCGCCGCCTTTCTCGCTGTGCCGATGTATCGCGTCATGGGGCTTTACGGCCTGCTCGGCTCGCGCTGGGCGCTGATCCTGGGCATGGTCGCCATCGCTTCGCCCTATGCGATCTGGGTGTTGAAACAGGCCTCCGACAAGCTGCCGCTCGAACTCGACGAGGCGGCGGTGATCGACGGCGCGACGCCGATGCAGCTCTTCCGCCTCGTCTATCTGCCGTTGATGGGCCCCTCGCTGGTCGCGGTCGGCATCTACGCGCTGCTGCTGGCGTGGAACGAATATCTCTACGCCTTCCTGCTGCTGTCGAACGACAAGTCCTTCACGCTGCCGGTGGCGCTCGGCAACTTCCTCGCGGCCGACGATTCGCCATGGGAGTTGCTGATGACGACGGGCCTGCTCTACGCGCTCCCGCCGTCAGGCCCGACACCATGTAGCGGCGGAAGACGTAATAGACCACCGCCGGCGG
>CAZWJF010000117.1:0-3687 GCA_964634325.1 uncultured Rhodoblastus sp. | reverse complement strand
TAGTGGCTCAGTTGACCATTCAAACTGCGCCGCGCAGCCCGAGGCCATTGCTCCCTCGCAATCCGCCAACACCACGCCTCGGGCAAACTCTTCACCAGATTCCGGGGCCAGTCGGAGTATGTCAACCAGCAGCCGCTCGCCCTGGAAACCCCCTTCGGCTGGGGCCGCATCGCACCTGCTAACCAGTGAGCGCGCGCGCCAGCCGTCGAAAATTCCTGCGGCCAGAATAGGTTCGGCGTCCACCCAGCCGACGCCGCAGGAAGCCCCTTTGCCCGGCCAAATGGAGTGCGACGCCCATATTCCCTCCGCCGGGCAATCCATTTCGCAGGCCATAGTAGGTTCGCCGCCCAAACGTCGAGCGCCCGCGAAAACCCCTCGGAGTGGCCACTCCCCGCGCGCCAGCCAATGCACGAGCGCCACTCCGACCTCACCCGATGGGGGCCATGCTCCCGGCGATGACCACCAAGTTCACGCCCTCATCGGTACAATCGTGGAACAGCACCGCCGCCGCTGGGACTTAATCCGCGCGCGTCAACGTCTGGAATTGCAGGCGCAAGCTGTCTGCCGCCGCCTGAACGATGGCGACAAGGCCAAGGCCGCGAAGCTCTGGGCCGCAGTAAAGAAGGACGAGACGCACGAACTCCGCGCATGGCTCGGCCCGTGGCTCATGGCAATGCAGCCGCTGCTAGACGAACAGGGCAAGACCGAAAAGTATCTCGCCAAGCTGGTGAAGCGCCTTCCAGTCTATGAATGGGTCAAGGGTGTGTCCGGCCTCGGCGATGTCAGTTTTTCGGCGATCGTCGGCGAGTGCGCCGCGCCGGTTGGCGAATACAAATCGCCGTCCGCTGTTTGGAAGCGCATGGGCCTCGCCGTGATCAATGGTGAGCGCCAGCGCCGTGTCGCTGGCGAGGCTGCCATCGAACACGGCTACAACGCCGAGCGCCGCGCGATCATGTGGAACATCGGTGACGGCCTCATCAAGGCGCAGGTGCGTCAGGTGAAGGACGCCGAAGGAAATGATACCGGCGAACGTCTTACGCTTGGCGAGTACGGCGCGCTCTATCTGGAGCGGAAAGCCTACGAGGCAACGCGTGTCGAGACAGCCGCGCACGCCCACAACCGGGCCAAGAGATACATGGAAAAACGCTTGCTGAAGAACCTTTGGCGAGCGTGGCGGGCCACCTGGGCGTCGACACCCAAGAAGGTCTCGCCCGCCGAAATCAAGGAGGCCCTGTGATGCAAACCGCCACCCACCAACCCGAGTTCACGCCCCCCGCCGACCTGTCGCACGACTGGACCGAGATCGTCCGCGACACCGCGAGCGACCAGCGCGAGAACATCACCCGCATCCGCCGCGCCAAGGCATTGCTCGCGATCATCGAGCAGTGGGGCGACACGGCATTCGACGACATCACGAGCGAGATTGAGCGCGGCGTCATCGACCCAGCAGAGGAAGCGCTGCGTGAAGCTCTCCGCAGCACCGCATTCACCGCGAGCGACGACGCCTGCGAACACGAGATCGAGGACCGCGTTCATGAGACGTCGATCGTCACGATCATGCGCGCTTGGCCGTATCGCCGCCCGTCGCCGCTGAATTTCCTTGTCGCCGCCGACTTTGCGAAGGTCTGGCACGCGGAGGTTTTGACCGGGTTGCCGTTGGTGGCCGAGGTTGAGGAGCGAAGGGCGTGAGCGCGCGGATTACAGCCCCCGGCTTCTACCCGGACCTTGACGCGGACGCCTACTTCTCGGAGCCCTGCCCCGCGCCTGCGTTGACGAACACATGCATCGGCCACCTGCGCAATCGCACCCCGGCCTATGCTGCGCGCCGTCACCCGGCGATCGGCGAGACGCCGGACGAGCGCACGGCAACGCTCGCAATGGTGCGCGGCAACGTCGTTCACCGTATCGCGCTCGGACGCGGCAAGGACTTCGATGTCGTCGATGCGCCCGACTGGCGCACGAAAGACGCACGCGCATTGCGCGAGGCCATCGAGGCAGAGGGCCGCGTTGCCATCCTCACGAAGGATTATGAGAAAGCTATCCCGCAGGCGAACCGCCTTCGCGCCGCCATCGACGATATTTGCCAAGGCCACCCGTGGCAGTCCGAAGTCGTCATAGGCTGGCAGCGCAAGACGCCGCACGGCCCGATCTGGGGGCGCGGGATGCTCGACGTGTGGTGCGAGGGCCTGATGCTGATCGTTGACGTGAAGACGACGACGAACGCCAGCCCGGACGCCGCCTACAAGCGCATCGTGGACGGCGGTTACGACATCCAGAACCGCTGGTACACGTCGGGCGTCGAAGCGATCCTGAAAGCGCCGGGCCGCGTCGAGTTCGTCACGCTCTTTTCCGAGAGTGACGAGCCTTACGAGACCGCGCCGTACCGGCTCGACGAAGCCTTCAAGCAGTCGGCGGACGACGAGATCGAAATCGCGGCGCGGTCCTTCGCGGCCTGCCTGCGCGCGGGCGAATGGCCGGGATACGAGCGCCTCCCGCAAACCCTTTCTGCAAAGCCGTGGCTGATCGGTCAGCGCATGGACCGCCAATACGAGGAAGCAGCATGAACACCCACACCCGTCAATTCGTCGCCGCCGAAGCGGTCCGCCAGAAAGTCCCGCTCCTCGTCGGCCTCATGGGGCCGTCAGGCTCCGGCAAGACCTTCTCCGCGCTTCGCCTCGCGACCGGCATTCAATCTGTATCCGGCGGTGACATCTTCGTCATCGACACGGAAGCGAAGCGCGCGCTGCATTACGCCGACAAGTTCAAGTTCAAGCATGTCGAGTTCGGCGCGCCTTTCGGCTCGCTCGACTATCTCGACGCACTCGAATGGTGTGTGAAGCAGGGCGCGGGCGTCGTCGTCGTGGACAGCATGAGCCACGAACACGAAGGCCCCGGCGGCATGATCGACATGCACGAGCAGGAATTGCAGCGCATGGCCGGCGACGACTGGAAGAAGCGCGAGCGCGTCCAGATGCTCGCATGGCAGAAGCCGAAAGCAAACCGCCGCCGCCTGATCAACGGCATTCTCCAGCTCAATGCGAACTTCATCTTCTGCTTCCGCGCCAAGAACACGTCGAAGCCCGTGAAGAACCCGCAGACCGGCAAGCAGGAAATCGTGCCGATGGGCTTTATGCCGATCGCTGGCGACGAATTCGTGTACGAACAGACGCTGAATTGCCTACTCCTCCCCGGCGCGCAGGGCGTCCCATCCTGGGGCTCCGACAACGTCGGCGAGCGGACGATGATCAAGCTGCCCGAGCAGTTCGCGGAACTTCGCAATCGCGGCGCGGCGCTTGACGAGAAGGTTGGCCGCAAGCTCGCGCTCTGGGCGTCCGGCGCTGATCCTGCACCCGCTGAAAAGACGCAATCGAAACCATCCCGTCAATGGGATGAGGACGACGACACTTCACCCCGCCAGCCCTCCGAGCCCCCCTCTGCTGGTGTCGCGCAACAATCGGTGGAATCGGAGGCCACCGACAGCGCGCCGCAGGAAACGCTGTACGCGCATGAGACGGGCGGCGAGGAAGCGCCGAGCCCCGCCGCGCAGGCGCTCGTGATCGAGGATGCAATCAAGGCTGCCGAGACCGGCGCTGATCTTGCCGCCGTGTGGAAGTCGAACGCCGAACTACTGCGGCAGCTCATGGCCGACGAGCCCAAACTGTTCGCGGCGCTGAACACGAAGAAGGA
>CAZWJF010000116.1:0-3691 GCA_964634325.1 uncultured Rhodoblastus sp. | reverse complement strand
GCCTTCGAGCGCGAGGTCTGCGCGAGAATGTCGGCGGCCCGGTGGACGTCTTCGCTGCGGCTGGCGACGTCCTGCATGATCAACGTGGTCTGCGGGAACAGTGAGCGCGCGAGCGCCCTCAGCTCCGCCTCCGTCGGACCGCCGCCGGCCATGAGCAAGCGCAGGCCGGGAGAGGCGCGATGCGCCGCGCCCGCCATTCGAACGAAGTGGTCCGGCCCTTTTTCGTGCGAGAGTCGTCCCAGGAAGGCGACCACCACTTCTTCGGGACCCGCGCCGATCTCCGCGCGCAAACGCGCGCGCTCGGCTGCGTCGGGTCGAAACCGATCAAGATCGACGCCGTTGCGCACGAGCGACGCGCGCTGCGGAGACAGGCCGACCGCGAGTAACTGCTGGTAGCTCGCCTCGCAGACGCCGATCAGGTGCGTGTCGCACAAGCGCGCCACCGAAATATCCTGCACCGACGGAGACAGACCATGGATTGTGGCGACGCATGGTGCCCCTACGAGACGCGCCGCGAGCGCAGCGACGGTGTGCGCATTCGGCAGATGGGCGTGAACGATGTCGATGCTTTCGTGTCGGATGATCATCGCCAATGTTTCGATCGAGCGCCAGGGCGGGTCGTCCAACAAGGGCGTGTAGCGAACGTCGACGCCGATCGCGGCGAAGGCGTCAGTCGGGCGACTGCGGAACGGAACGACGCAGGCGACGCAATGGCCAAGCGCACGCTGATCGCGCGCCAGCCCAAGCGCATGTTTCTCCACGCCCCCCGACGACCGCATCGCCGAGAACATGGAGAATGTGCAGAGGCCTCACGGCGCGAGGAGAGGGTTCTTGTCTCATCGAAGAGCGATCCTGCGTTACGAAGCGTCGACCCTGACACCCTAAAGCCAGACCGACGCCGTGTGATGAAAGATATTCGCGCGGTCCTCCGCGCTCGCGCCGATCGCGTCGAGCACGGACTGCGTTTCCTCGATACCGCGCCTCAACCGCGCCGCATCGCAGGGGAGAAACGCGTCGCTTCCATATTGAAGCATCGAGGACCCCAAAACGCCGAGCGCATCGCCGAAGACGCGGTGGCGATAGGGAACTGGCGGACCGAAGGAGAGATCGAACCGGAACTGGCGCTCGTGCGCCGCGCGGCCGTGAAGCAGGTCGATCAGGCCTACGACGATCGCCTCGTCGCACCACGGCCAGCACAGATGCGCGAGGGTCGCTCGCAATCGCGGATGTTCGCGGATCGCTTCGAAATAGCTCGGCCGGCAATAACGTCCCGACTTTCCGTCGATGAAGATGCCGATGTGAAACAGACAGGGCGCATCGGCCCGTGCTGCAATCTCATAGACGCGATGGGCGCGGGCGTCGTAGGGATACCAGCCCGTCGGAACTGTCTTCAACCCGCGAATTCCGGGCCTTTCCAGCGCTCTGGCGAGATCGTCCGCCGCGCTGTCGTGGAGCGGGTTGACGACGGCCAGGCCGATCAGCCGGTCTTCGTGACCGGCGACGAGCGCCGCCAGATGCGCATTGCCGGCCCCCAGGCTTTCCGCGTCGTGCAGCGAATAAGGCGGCGTCAGAAAGGGGGCGAGAAGAACAGCGAGATCGACGCCGGCCCCGTCCATCGTGCGCAACAGATCGTCGGTCGTCTTCTCTCCGGAGCAATGCAGATGGGCGTCAATGATCATGGAACGGCGAGCCCGGCTGATGCACGAAATCGCGCGCCGTGGGCAACCTAGCGTGGTGACCGTCGTTCCAAAGCGGCCCTGCAAATAGCGCAATATGACGGCCCCGTACGCTTGCGCACAATGATTCGGAACGCTGCGCGAATGTCTTTTGATGCCATCACGGCTGGCGAGAACGATGTTTCTCGCCGTGTTCGCACGGCTCCGTCAACGTTGACCCATGTTCACAGTCCTATTCGTGCTACGAGTTGACTTGAAGCTAACCTATGTTGAGGCGACGCGTCGCCATCGCGGCCAGCCTGTTGTCTCAAATGAACGATAGGAGAAGCAGATGGGGGTCCATCTCGCAGATGTGGCGCGGCTGACAGCGGCCGCGTGCGCCCATCTCGCCGCGTTCGGACGGCATGTGCATGTCAAGCGCGGCGCGTCTATTTCTGCGTATGAGGGCGTCGTCGCGCTGGGTGACATCGCGGTGTCGGTCTCTCGGGAAGGCAAGCCCGGACTCGATCTCGGCTTCCTTGGGCCTGGGGAACTGCTCGGCGCCGAACGCCTCTTTCTCGATTACCCGCCGGTCGCCGGGCGCGCGCTTCGAGACGGCGACGTCTGGTACGTCTCGAACGAAGCGGCGCAACGCGCCATAGTCGAGCGGCAGGGTCTCAGGGCGGCGCTGATGCAGATCGCGATGGCGTCCTGCGCGGACCATTTCCGGCGAGCGGCCGGCATTGTCGAGAAGCGCGCCGACAGGCGCGTCGCTCAATGGCTGTTCGAATGCGCCAACATGCTCGAAACGTCCGAACTCAAGATCACGCACGACGAGATCGCGAATGCGCTCGGTGTGCGCCGGTCGAGCGTCACCGACAGCCTGCATATGATCGAGGGCGTCCGCGTGATCCGCTCGCAGCGCGGGCGCCTGAAGATTCTCGATCCCACGGGACTCGCTCACTATGCGGGTCTCGACGTGGCGCACGAGCGGGCGGGTTCGCCGCGCCGCGCTGCCGAGCGCGCCGCGCTCGCGGCCTTATGAGAGAGCCTCTCCACACCGGATCGGGCGCTCTGGATCGACTTCGCGCGAACGCCGCGGCGTGTCGGCGCTGCCTGCTCTGGGCCGGAGCGACACAAACGGTGTTCGGCGAAGGGCCGGGCGCGGCGCGGGCGATTTTGGTCGGCGAACAGCCCGGCGACCGCGAGGATATTTTAGGTAGACCCTTCGTGGGCCGGCGGGGCGGCTGCTCGACGTCGCTCTGGAGCGCGCGGGCTTGGCCCGGGACGGTCTCTATCTCACCAACGCGGTCAAGCATTTCAAGAACGAACCGCGCGGCAAGAAGCGACTGCACAAGACGCCGGCCGCGGGCGAGATCGACGCCTGCCGGTTCTGGCTCGACCAGGAACTGGCCCTTGTCGATGCGCCCGTCGTCATCGCGCTCGGCGCAACCGCCTTGCGCGGTCTTGGCGGGACTGCGTTTCGCGGCGCGACGATTTCTTCCCTGCGCGGTCGCGCCCTCTCGCTCGGCGCGCGCAGGTTGATCGTCACGGTGCATCCGGCTGCAATTCTGCGTGTGCGCGAATCGCTTGCCCGAGAGCAGGAAATGGCGCGGTTTGTCGAGGACATGGCGGCCGCGCGATGAGGGACTTCGTCATGCCCACCCTGTTTGCGGGCCGCCTCAATCGCTCGTTGCAGGAGTTTTGGCGTTCGCAGCTCGTCTCATCGTCGGGCGCCGCCTGCGCATTCACAATCTCGCCGCGCTGCGTGACTGCTCCTCCTTCGATGTCGCGTATCCGGGAATGATCGCCGATAGAGTGGGCTGCTGCTTTCGCTAAGCCGGGACGTAGGACAGACGAATGACCTCTTCGCCGATCCGCTCGCTTGCAATCAGGCGCAGGCGAGACCGCGGGCCCGCGAAGAATGGTTTTCCGCCGCCGAGCACCGTCGGATGGACATATAACCGATACTCGTCCACGAGACCCATGTCGGTCAGGCTTGCGGCCAATGTCGGCCCCGAGACCCAGATATCTCC
>CAZWJF010000115.1:0-3713 GCA_964634325.1 uncultured Rhodoblastus sp. | reverse complement strand
GAGCCAGATGAACGACCAGGCTGCAAATGTTGAAATCGTCGGTCATGCGGGTCGTCCAGAGACGGCGAGTCCCGCGGCGATCGCCGCGCGGTCGGTCGAAACAAGGGAGATGGCGCCGACCGGACACACGCCGACACAGTCCCCGCACCCCACGCAGGCGTCCACGCTCAAAAGAACGGCGGCGCGCCCGCCCGGCATCGGGCGGAAACGGATGGCGGCATGGTCGCAGGCCTCCCCGCACCGCCTGCAGACGACCCCCTTCGGCTCCACGCAACGCTCGTCGATCCGTGCGACGACCGGCCCATCGCTGTCCGCGCTCCCGGGCGCGAACGCCCTGAACAAGCCGCGACGGGAAAGCTCGGATTTCATATGCACTCCTGGCGCATGAACAACCAGACTTTGGTCACATCGCGCCACAAAATCAATGTCGCACTATGGTGCGCCGCATCGCTATTTCATTGACAATTGTCAAAAAGCACATCCCGATTGGGCTGCGGGTTCCTTTTGTCGCAGGGGGCGGCGCTACAAGGCGCGCGCCATGGCCGCCTGTATCCGCTCGAACCGACGGGCGACGAACGGCGCCGTCTCGCTGTGAGTGACGATATAGAGGTCGTTGCGGCGGATGGCGTCGACGACGAGGCCCGCGACCTCGTCGGCGCCCAGCGTCCGGCCCTCCAGCGCGCCGCTTTCCTTGTCCGAATAGACCTGCGCGCGCGGCCCGCCGAATTCGGCCGGGCGATTGCGGAAGCTCTCGTCGATATGGGTGGTGACGCGCATCGGGCACAGAACCGACACCCCGATGTCGTGGCGCTTGAGGTCTTTGGCGAGGCATTCGGCGAGCGAGACGACGGCGGCCTTGGAGACCGAATAAGGCCCAAGTTCGCGATTGCTGACGAGACCGGCGAACGATGCGGTGAACAGCACATGCCCGCCCTGCTTCTGGTCGATCATGCGTGGCACGAAACTTTCCACTCCGTGAATCGGTCCCCACAGATTGACGCGCATCGTCCATTCCCAGTCCGCGTGCGTCATGTCCTGCGTCGGCCCGAAAACCGCGACCCCGGCGTTGTTGAACAAGATGTGCACCGCGCCGAAACGCCGCCAGGCCGCGTCTGCAAGCGCGGCGACCGATGCGCGGTCGCCGACGTCCGTCTTCACGCCGAGAACCTCGGCGCCGGTTGCGGCTAGTTCGGCGGCGGCCCTGTCGAGAGCCGTCGATTCGATGTCGGCGAGAACGATTCGCGCGCCCGCGCGCGCGAGCGCTCTTGCCGTCGCCAATCCTATGCCGCTCGCGCCGCCGGTGATGACGGCGACCTTGCCCTTCGGTTCCATGACGTCTCCTGCTGCTTCTTTTTTCTTGGGACTTGATTGGGATCGGTCACAACCGCACGAGCAGCTTGCCGAGATTGTAGCCCTCGAACATCTGCTGAAGCGCGCGCGGCGCGTTCTCGAGACCTTCGACGATGGTTTCGAACGACTTCAGCTTTCCCTCATCCAGCCAGGCTTTCAGTTGTCGCTCGGCCGGTTCGCGCCGGTCGAAATAATCGAGCACCACGAACCCTTCCATGCGCAAACGTTTGGTGACGAGAAGCCCCGGCACGCCCACCGGTCCGGGCGCCGGACGGTCGGCGTTGTATTGTGAGAGATTGCCGCAACACACGATGCGCCCGCGCTCGTTCATGGCGAAAAGCGCGGCGTCGAGCGCCTCGCCGCCCGTGTTGTCGAAATAGACGTCGACGCCATTCGAACACGCGCTGCGCACCGCCTTGCGCAATCCGCCCTGGCGGTAGTCGATGGCCGCGTCGAGTCCCAGTTCGCGTTGCAGCCAGGCGCATTTGTCCGGCCCGCCGGCGATTCCGACGACGCGGCAACCCAGAATCCTGCCGATCTGCGCGACGATGGAGCCGACCGCTCCGGCTGCCGCCGATACGAGCAGCGTTTCGCCTGCTTTCGGTCGCCCGATTTCGACCAGGCCGAAATACGCCGTCAGTCCGGTCACGCCAAGCACGCCCATCGCATGTTCGATCGACCCCTTGATGTCGCGCTTCGCAAGCTCGGCGACCGGCAGCACGGCGTAATCCTGCCATCCGACCATGCCCTCGACGATGTCGCCAACCTTCAGGCCCTGGGCGCGCGAAGCCACGACCTCGCCGACGCCGAAACCGTGCATCGTGTCGCCGGGCGCGACAGGCGCCTTGTAGGTTGGACTGGGGAACATCCAGGCCCGATTGGCTGGATCGATCGACAACATGCGCACGCGCACGACCGCTTCGCCATCGGCCGGTTCGCGCACCGGGCTCTCGCGCATGTCGAAATGCGCAGGCGTGACGAGGCCAGTCGGCCGCTCCCGCAGCACCCAGTAACGATTGACGTTCGCGCGCATGTCGGCCTCGAACCTGTTGAAACCATCCCATCAAAACCTTTTGGCGCGCCGCGCGCAACCGCGTTTCCGGCGCCGTAACCAAACCTATGGCGTGCGGTCGGCCGCTCTGCTAGCCTTTCCGTAATCAAGCGCGATACACAGCGCGAATATGGGAGGAAACATTGACGGCTGCGGTCGGCTACGCCCGCCGCGGGGCGCTGGGCGTCATCCGCCTGGAGCGGCCCGAGGCGTTGAACGCGCTCACTTACGACATGATCGCGGAAATCGAGCGTCGCGCGCGCGACGCCGAAAAGGATCCCGACGTTCGTGCGCTCTGCATCACCGGAGCCGGGCGCGGCTTCTGCGCCGGCATCGACATGAGCGTTCTCACCGCCCACACGAAAGGCAAGGCGCCCGCACGCGCGGCCGCCGCCTCCAATCCCGCGCTGTTCGGCTATCTGCGCGAAATTTCCAAGCCGGTGATCGCCGCCGTCAATGGCGTCGGCGCGGGCGGCGGTTTTGTTCTGGCTATGATGTGCGACCTGCGTTTCATGGCTCAGGACGCCTATCTGACGACGGTGTTCTCCCGCCGCGGCCTGATCGCGGAACACGGCACAAGCTGGTTGTTGCCGCGCATGATCGGACTCAACCGCGCGCTCGATCTCCTGTGGAGTTCGCGCAAGGTGGACGCCAACGAGGCGCTGCGGCTGGGGCTGGCCGATCGTGTGGCGCCGGCGGATGAACTCATCGACGCGGTGGAGGACTATGTGCGGGAGCTGGCGCATGTGTCGCCGCGCTCGCTCGCCGTCATCAAGAACCAACTCAATCGCCATCTCGAACTCCCGTTTCGGGAGGCCGCGGTCGAATCCGATCGACTGATGAATGAGGCGCTTGCAACGAGCGATGCCGCCGAGGGCGCGGCCTCGTTCATCGATCGGCGCGCGCCGCGCTTTGCGCCCTGGACCGGAGAGACATCATGAATCCGAAAACGTTGATCGTGCAGCGCGACGGGGCCGCGGCGACCATCCGGCTGAATCGCCCCGCCCAGCGCAACGGCGTCACGGCCGAAATGCTGAGCGAACTCTATCGCGCGCTCGGCGCTCTGGCTGGCGATCCAACCGTGCGCGTGGTGGTTCTGCGCGGCGAGGGCGCGGATTTCTGTCCCGGCGCCGATCTCAAACATTATACGTCCGGCGCAGCCGACACGGCCGGCCGGCCTGATACCGACGAATTCAACATCGCGACCATGCTGCACGAAATGCCGGCCGTCACCGTCGCCGCCATCGCCGGCGCATGCGCCGGTGCGGGGCTTGGTTGGGCCTGCGCATGCGACTTGCGGATCGCCTCGCAG
>CAZWJF010000114.1:1432-3733 GCA_964634325.1 uncultured Rhodoblastus sp. | reverse complement strand
CCGCAAGTTCGCTCGCTGTGAGCGCGGCGAACCCTTTCAGATGGAACAGGTCGAGATCGACTGCGACCACGCCGTCCGCGCCCTGCAGAACGGCCATGATCTGGCTCGCGTGCACGGCGCGCGCCGGCGCCATCGTCTCGAATGCGAAAAAATCGAGGATCGCCGCGCGCGCGGCCGCCAGCACGTCGTCGGCCGTGCGCCCGGGCGCGCGCATCGCCTTCGCGGAGACGACGAGCGGCACGCGGTTGAGATTGGCGATCGTCAGCGGATGGTTGGCGTCGCGCACTTTCGACAGATCCGCGTGCAGCGCCTTCAGCGCCTCTGCGGAGAGTCGTGCGCCCTTCTGGCCCGCGACCGTGAGATGGATCGCCTTTTCGAGTCTGCGCCACACCCAGGTGGCGCTCGCGCGCGCCACGGCGCCCGATGTGGTGGCGATCCACGCCATGTCTTCGAGCGAAACGGCGCGGCCGAACGTGCGCACCGTGGTGGGCGCCGCCCGCCGCGCATCCTCGCCCGTTTCGGCGTCCGCGCCGCCCTCGGCCGCAAATGGATTCGAAACGCCGCGCAACCACAGCGGACGCTCCAGCGGAATGGAGACCTGTCCGGCTTTCAGATTGCCGGCGAAGCCGAGGCCGGTGCGGTAGCGCGCCACGACATTCATGGCGCCGCTCGCAAGTCGCGCGCCGGTCACGCCGTCGCCGAACGTCACTGTCGTTTCGAAATCCTCGTTCTGTCGCAGCGTGTAGACGCGCTCGTCCGGTCCCTTGCCGAAGAAGCTCTCCACTTCGCGCCACAATTCGCCGTTGACGCGCACGTCGAGTGCGGCCTTGCCCGCCGCGCCGCCCGACCCCAGATAGGTCAACGGCGCGCGCCGCAGCGTGAAGGACTGGAACTTCTTCGCGGCGTCGCCGTGGCCCAGCGGCTCGTCGGGCGGATTTGCGGTCTCGCCGTGGCTTGCCTCCACGATGTTTCCGTCGAGCCGCGTCGCGCCCATCGGCAGATCGATCGGCGGATCGAGGGCGATGTTGAGATGTCCCGGCCCATCGTCGAGCGCCGGCAGCGCGAAACTGTGGGTGACCTGCGCAAGCGCCCGTCGCCGTCCGTCGTCGAGCAGGACGCGCCGCCCCTTGTCGATCGCGGTCAGCCCGCCGAGCGCATCGAGACGCGCGCAGATCATGCCGCCGCGTAGCGGTTCCGGATAATCGTAGTCGCGCAACGCGATCTCGGTTCGGTCGAGTTCGAACAGCCGCGTCCTGCGTCGGTCGGCGATGGCGCCGAGGCCGGACCCGCCGGCCGGCGTCCATGCGCTCCACGCCGCGCCGTTCCATGCACGCAGCGCGAGCGCCCCGTCGCTCTGGCGCGCCGCCAGCGTGAGCGCGACGCCCGCGCCGCGGGCGGGCGCCGGCGCGCAAGCGGCGCCCCCCTCGAGCGTGACGCCCGCGCTCCACGTGTCGCCACTGCGGCGCAGCCAGCGCACGCCGCCGTCCGGGCGCCGAGCGAATATGTCCATCTGGTCCGGCCCCGCTTGGATCAGCGCGGGCGCATCGACGAACGGTCCATCGAGCGTGGTCCAGGCATTCCATTTGGCGCCGTCGAAACGCCGGTGCGCGAGCATGCCCGCGCCGTCGAGCGCCGCGACATCCAGCCGGTCGGGGGCGGTCGTCGCCACGGCCGGTTCGCCGACAAGATCGCCGTCGATCGATTCCCACGCGCGCCAGCCGGCCGGCGTCCAGGCGCGCCGCCACAGCGCACGGTCGAGCCCGCGCGCGAATACGTCCACGTGACCGGCGCCGGATGCAACAGCGACGGGCGCCGACGCAAGCACGCCGCCAAGCGACGTCCATGCGCTCCACACGCCCGCCTGCAGGCGCCGGAACCACAGCGCGAAATCCAGCCCGCGCACGAACAGCCAGAGTTCGTTCGGCGCATTCGACACGACGACGGGACGCGATGTCGCGACGCCGCCGAGATTGGCCCAGCCGCCCCATGCGCCCGTCCACGCATTGTGCCGGGTGGCGCCCGCTCCGTCGCGCGCGAACAGGTCGACCCGCCCGGCGCCCCAGGAGACGGCCGCGGGATCGCTGGTGGCGGTGAAGCCGACGAGCGGCTCGAACGGAGCGGCGCCGGCGCCCGCATCGAGCGCGAGCACGGTTCCCGCGCCCGAGCGCGCGAATGCACGCAGGCCCGCGCCCGCAACGAAGGCGAGAGCCGGCCGGCCGCGGATGGTTTCGCGCAAAGCGACGAACGTCACCGTCTCGCGCCGCGCGACGCCGTAGCTCGCCACGCCGTCGCGCAGGCCCG
>CAZWJF010000114.1:0-1422 GCA_964634325.1 uncultured Rhodoblastus sp. | reverse complement strand
CGCAACGGTCGCGGTCTGATAGCGCGGCGCGCCGACGCCGCGATCGACGAGCACGGCCGCGCCGGTCCTCAGGTCCGAAATCTTGCGGTCGAGCGGATATTCCGCCACGTGCGCCGCGATGGCGGGATCGGGCGTGTCCGTCTTCCAGCGCTGCGTGGCAGGTATCGCCGGATTGGCGTCATAATAGGTGGCGCTGTCGGGCGCATCATGCGCGAACAGGTTGAGGCCGCGCAGGACTTTCGCGCAGAATCCGCCGCCGGGCGGAAAGGCGCCGGCGATGGCGGAAAAATGCAGCCGCTCGCCGTCCGCACGACGTTCCAGATCGACGACCTCTTTCGAATCGAGCCGCGCCTGGTTGTAGAACGCAATGCGTTCGCCGCGCGAAAGACGTTCAGGTCGCGCGAGCACCGGCGCATGCGTGCGCCCGTCGCCGAGCGGGTTGACGGGAACGGGCGGCGCAAACACCGGCAGCGCGTTCAGTCGCGCGTCGGCGGTCAACTGTTCGAGCGTTTCGAACGTCAGCGCGCGCTCGTCCTGCCCGGGCGTCGACATAGCCTTGAGGCCGGGCTTGATGATGGTGACGGCGCCCGGATCGAGCGTGAAACTGAGCATGGTTTTCGCCGACAGGCCCGGCCGCGCGCGATAGCCGATCATGCGCGCCATGCGTGCCACGGAATCGCGGTGGACCGCAGTGCGCAGGAACAGCTCGTTGGCGATGCGCTCGTTATAGAAGGTCAGCACGTCGCCCATCGCTGCGAACAACTCGATCAGCGTGATCGTGTAGTCGGACGATTCGCGCGTGGAGAGGTCCGACAGGCGGGGTTCGGCGGCGATCGCCTCCAGCATCGCCTGTCGGAACGACCCATAGGTCCCCACCCGATAGGCGATCGCGCTCAGTCCGGGCCGGTTGAAGACGTCGACAGGCGTGCGCGCCGGCTGGCCGGCGCAGCAGCCGCAGAAGTCCGGGGTGGCGAGATTCAACGGCGTCATCTCACAACCCTCCGACCGCCGTCAGGCGCAGCACGCCCTGCTCCTGAAAATTTCGATCGTTGTCGCACCGTGGAATTTCGAACGGCCCCATGCGAATGACGCCGGCCGCGATCTCTCCATGCGCGATCTCCCAGAAACGTTTGAAAACCTGCGCCTGAACGGATTCCACGCCCTCGATCTCCATGACGGCCGCATAGAGCTGGCTGAGGTAGACCGACTGGCCGAAGGTGAAGTTCGGCGGATGGAAGAACCCGGTCGATCCGTCCGCGTGGCGACGGTTTGACAGGCGCCGGGCGACGGCCTCCATCACCTCGCCGTGAAAATGGCCGCGCGCGATGCACAGACGCAGTTCGATTTCGAGCGGCGTGTATTGCGCGGCGCGCACCACGAGATCGTAGCCCGCAAGCTTGTAGCGCCTGACCGCCGCGCTCA
>CAZWJF010000113.1:0-3801 GCA_964634325.1 uncultured Rhodoblastus sp. | reverse complement strand
CGTTGAGGTCGGACGTCGCGAAGCGGCCGCCGTCGAGCGGCACCAGCGGACGCAGATCCGGCGGAATGACCGGCACTTCCGTCAGGATCATCCATTCGGGCTTGTTGCCGGACTGGATGAAGGCCTCGATGATCTTCAGACGCTTGGCGAGCTTCTTCGGCTTCAGTTCGGTCGTCGCTTCCGCGATCTCGACTTTCAGCTGAGCAGCGATCTTCGGCAGATCCATGCTCTTGAGAATCTCGCGGATCGCCTCCGCGCCGATCATCGCCGTGAACGAATCCTGGCCGTACTCGTCCTGCGCGCGCAGATAGTCGTCCTCGGAGAGGAGCTGACGATCCTTGAGCGGGGTCAGGCCCGCGTCGATCACGATGTAGGATTCGAAATACAGGATGCGCTCGAGATCCTTCAGCGTCATGTCGAGCAGAAGGCCGATGCGGCTCGGCAGCGACTTCAGGAACCAGATGTGCGCGACTGGCGCCGCCAGCGAGATATGGCCCATGCGCTCGCGACGCACGCGCGACAGCGTGACTTCCACGCCGCACTTCTCGCAGATGACGCCCTTGTACTTCATGCGCTTGTACTTGCCGCACAAGCACTCGTAATCCTTGATCGGCCCGAAGATGCGCGCGCAGAACAGGCCGTCGCGCTCGGGCTTGAACGTGCGGTAGTTGATCGTCTCGGGCTTCTTGATCTCGCCGAACGACCACGAAAGGATCTTTTCCGGCGAAGCGATCGAAATCTGGATCTGGTCGAAGGTCTGGGGCTGCACCACCGGACCGAACAGATTCATGACCTCTTGATTCATTGTCGTCTCCTGGGGCGTCTGCGCGCTCGGCGCTCCGCCTGAAGTTCGATCGGGACGGCGCGGCGGCGCCGTCCACAGCTCACGCAGGAAGCGCGGCGCGCTTCCCTGGACAGTCTCACTCTGCGGCTTCGGCCGGCGGCTCGGATTCGTTGGCCGGCGGCAGCGCGTTGGTCAGCTCGACGTTGAGGCCGAGCGACCGCATTTCCTTGACGAGAACGTTGAAGCTCTCCGGGATGCCGGACTCGAACGTATCGTCGCCGCGCACGATCGACTCGTAGACCTTGGTGCGGCCTGCGACGTCGTCGGACTTCACGGTCAGCATTTCCTGCAGCGTGTAGGCCGCGCCATACGCTTCGAGCGCCCACACCTCCATTTCGCCGAAGCGCTGGCCGCCGAACTGCGCCTTGCCGCCCAGCGGCTGCTGCGTGACCAGCGAATACGGGCCGATCGAGCGCGCGTGGATCTTGTCGTCCACCAGGTGGTGCAGCTTCAGCATGTAGATGTAGCCGACCGTGACCTTGCGGTCGAAGGCGTCGCCCGTGCGGCCGTCGTAGAGCGTGACCTGACCCGACCGGTCGAGCCCCGCCATCTCCAGCATCTCCACGATGTCCTTCTCGCGCGCGCCGTCAAAGACCGGCGTGGCGATGGGCACGCCGCGGCGCAGATTCTCGCCGAGCTCCACGACGCTGCGATCGTCGAGCGACTCGATCGTATCGTCTTTGCCGTAGATGTCCTTGAGCTTCTTGCGCAGCGGAGCCGCGTCGCGGTTCTTCATGTAGGCGTTGACCGCCTCGCCGACCTGTTTGCCAAGGCCCGCGCAGGCCCAGCCCAGATGCGTCTCGAGGATCTGGCCGACGTTCATGCGGCTGGGCACGCCGAGCGGGTTCAGCACGATGTCGACCGCCTGGCCGTCCTCGAGGAACGGCATGTCCTCGGTCGGCACGATGCGCGAGACCACGCCCTTGTTGCCGTGACGGCCGGCCATCTTGTCGCCGGGCTGAATCTTGCGCTTCACCGCGACGAAGACCTTGACCATCTTCATCACGCCGGGCGGCAGCTCGTCGCCGCGCTGCAGTTTTTCGACCTTGTCGAGGAAGCGGCTCTCGAGCCCCTTCTTCGCCTCGTCGTACTGCTTGCGCATCGCCTCGACCTCGCCCATCAGCTTGTCGTCGTCGACGGCGAAGGCCCACCACTGCGACCGCGGGAATTCCTCGATCAGATTGCGGGTAAGCTGCGTGTCCTTCTTGAAGCCCTTGGGGCCGGACACGGCGCTCTTGCCGATCAGAACGTCGGCGAGACGCGCGTACACGTTGCGGTCGAGGATCGCGAGCTCGTCGTCGCGGTCCTTGGCCAGCTGTTCGATCTGCTCGCGCTCGATCGCCTGGGCGCGTTCGTCCTTGTCGACGCCATGGCGGTTGAACACGCGCACTTCGACGATCGTGCCCTGCACGCCCGGCGGCACGCGCAGCGACGTGTCGCGCACGTCGGAGGCCTTCTCGCCGAAGATGGCGCGCAGAAGCTTTTCTTCCGGCGTCATCGGGCTTTCGCCCTTCGGCGTGATCTTGCCGACGAGAATGTCGCCCGCCTGCACTTCCGCGCCGATGTAGACGATGCCGGCTTCGTCGAGATTCTTCAGCGCTTCTTCCGAAACGTTCGGAATATCGCGCGTGATCTCTTCGGGACCGAGCTTCGTGTCGCGCGCCATCACTTCGAACTCGTCGATGTGGATGGAGGTGAACACGTCGTCCTTCACGATACGCTCGTTCAGGAGGATCGAGTCCTCGAAGTTATAGCCGTTCCAGGGCATGAACGCGACTAGCACGTTGCGGCCGAGCGCGAGGTCGCCGAGATCGGTCGAGGGACCGTCGGCGATGATGTCGCCCTTGCGCACCTGGTCGCCGACGCGAACGAGCGGCTTCTGGTTGATGCAGGTCGACTGGTTCGAACGCTGGAACTTCATGAGACGGTAGATGTCGACGCCGGGCTTGGTCGGGTCGAGATCCTCCGTCGCACGCACGACGATACGGGTCGCGTCGATCTGGTCGACGATTCCAGAGCGCCGCGCAGCGATCGCCGCGCCGGAGTCGCGCGCGACGACGGCTTCCATGCCGGTGCCGACGAGCGGCGCGTCCGCCTTGACCAACGGCACCGCCTGACGCTGCATGTTCGAGCCCATCAGCGCGCGGTTGGCGTCGTCGTTCTCGAGGAACGGGATGAGCGCCGCGGCGACCGAGACGAGCTGCTTGGGCGAGACGTCCATGAACTCCACGCGCTCGCGCGGCGTCATGACGACGTCGCCGGCGTGGCGGCACACGACGAGGTCTTCGACCAGCATGCCCTTGTCGTCGATCGGCGCGTTCGCCTGAGCGACGCTGTACTTGGCCTCTTCCATCGCCGAGAGATAGACAACCTCGTTCGAGACCTTGCCGTCGTGCACGCGACGATAAGGAGCCTCGATGAAGCCGTACTTGTTCACGCGCGCGAACGTCGCGAGCGAATTGATCAGACCGATGTTCGGACCTTCAGGCGTTTCGATCGGGCAGATGCGGCCGTAGTGCGTGGGATGCACGTCGCGCACTTCGAAGCCCGCGCGCTCGCGCGTCAGGCCGCCCGGTCCGAGCGCGGAGAGACGACGCTTGTGCGTGATCTCCGACAACGGATTGGTCTGGTCCATGAACTGCGAGAGCTGCGAGGAGCCGAAGAACTCGCGCACCGCCGCCGCCGCAGGCTTCGCGTTGATCAGGTCCTGCGGCATGACCGTGTCGATATCGACCGACGACATGCGCTCCTTGATCGCGCGCTCCATGCGCAGCAGGCCGAGGCGATACTGATTCTCCATCAGCTCGCCGACCGAGCGCACGCGGCGGTTGCCGAGATGGTCGATGTCGTCGATCTCGCCGCGGCCGTCGCGCAGGTCGACCAGCGCGCGCACGACGGCGACGATGTCGTCCTTGCGCAGCACGCGCATCGTGTCCGGCGCATCGAGGTCGAGACGC
>CAZWJF010000112.1:0-3822 GCA_964634325.1 uncultured Rhodoblastus sp. | reverse complement strand
GGATCAAGCAGTTCGCCGAGGCCGGGTTCAAGCCGGACGTGCACGACCTCATCCTCAAGCAGAACGCGATCCGCGCGCTGAGACTGGCGGCCTGACGCAAGGGGCTTGCAACCGGCCGCCGCCCGCCGCGTTATGTTCCGGAGGCCGCGCGAACGCGCGGCGCCGCGGGCCACGAACAGCGACATGAACGCCGATGCGAGCGCGCAGATTCTGACGCTGACCGAAGCGGGGCTGTATTGCCCCGCCGGCGGTTTCCATATCGACCCGCTCCGCCCGGTCGATCGCGCGGTCGTCACGCACGGTCACGCCGATCACGCACGCCCCGGCCACCGCGCGGTGCTGGCGACGGGCGAGACGCTCGATATCATGGTCGCGCGCTACGGCGAGACCTGCTTCGGGACCGGCCAGGCGCTGGCCTACGGCGCGCCGCTGAAAGTGGGCGATGCGACCGTCATGCTGCATCCGGCCGGCCATATTCTGGGCTCCGCGCAAGTCGCCATCGCCTGTCGCGGGGCGCGCGCGGTCGTTTCCGGCGATTACAAGACGCGGCCCGATCCCACCTGCGCGGCCTACGAACCCGTCGCCTGCGACGTGTTCGTGAGCGAGGCGACGTTCGGACTGCCAGTATTCCGCCATCCGCCGCCGCAGCAGGAAATCGGCAAGCTCCTGCGCTCGCTCGCGCAGTTTCCAGAGCGCACGCATCTGGTGGGCGCCTATCCGCTCGGCAAGGCGCAGCGCGTCATCCGCCTGTTGCGCGACGCAGGCTACGACGCGCCGATCTTCCTGCACGGCGCGATGGGGACGCTTACGCAGCTCTACGAACGCCACGGCGTCGCGCTCGGCGATCTCCGACCGCTCGAGGCCGCCGACAAATCCGTCGCCGCGCGCGGCGGCGTCGTCGTGTGTCCGCCGTCGGCCACGACCGACCGATGGTCGCGACGGTTCGTCGATCCTGTCGTGGCGTTCGCGTCCGGCTGGATGCGCGTGCGCGCCCGCGCGCGCCAGCGCGGCGTGGAGCTGCCGCTCGTCATTTCCGACCATGTGGACTGGACCGAATTGACAGCCGCTGTCGAGGCGACGGGCTGCCGCCAATTGTGGGTGACGCACGGACAGGAAGACGCGCTCGTGCATTGGGCGCAACAGGCGCGCGGGCTCGCCGCGCGGCCCCTGCGTCTTCTGGGCTACGCCGAGGACGGCGAACCGGAGGGCGCGGCGTGAAGGCCTTCGCCGAATTGCTGGACCGGCTTTCGTGGACGGGCGGCCGCAACGCCAAGCTGCGGCTGATCGCCGATTATCTGAAAACGACGCCAGACCCCGGCCGCGGCTACGCGCTGGCGATCCTGACCGGCGATCTCGATCTCGGCGACGCCAGACCCGGTCTCATCCGCAAGCTGATCGCCGAAAGGACGGACCCCACGCTGTTCGCGCTCTCCTACGATTACGTGGGCGATCTTTCCGAGACCGTCGCGCTCCTGTGGCCCGCGCCGCACACGCGCGCCAACGCCGACCTCACGCTTGGAGACGTGGTGGAGCGGCTGCGCGCGACGGGGCGCGCCATGCTGCCCGGCGTCATCGCCGAATGTCTCGACCGGCTGGACGAGACGGGCCGCTGGGCGTTTCTGAAGATCATCACCGGGGCGCTGCGCATCGGCGTTTCGGCGCGGCTGGCCAAGACCGCGGCCGGCATGATCGGCGACAAGGCGGCGGACGAGATCGAGGAAGTCTGGCATGCGCTCGCCCCGCCCTATCGCGATCTGTTCGACTGGATCGAGGGGCGCATCGACGCCATCGCGACGAAGGACGCCATCGCCTTCCGCCCGCCGATGCTCGCGCATCCGCTGGAACGGGAGGATCTGGCGGCGCTCGATCCGGCCGACTTCGCCGTGGAGTGGAAATGGGATGGCGTGCGCGCGCAGATCGTATCGGACGGGCGCGGCGGCGCCGCGCTCTATTCGCGCACGGGCGAAAACATGTCGCGCGCCTTTCCGGATCTCGCACAGGGGCTTTGCGTGGGCCATGCGGCGCTCGATGGCGAGGTTCTGGTCGTGCGCGCGGGCGCCATCCTGCCCTTCTCCGCGCTTCAGCAGCGGCTCAACCGCAAGACGCCGGGCGTGAAACTGATGGCGGACCTTCCCGGACATTTCCGCGCCTACGATATCCTGTCGCTTGACGGCGAGGACCTGCGCGCGCTGCCGCTGAGCGCGCGGCGCGCGCGGCTGGAAGAATTCGCGCGCACGATCGCCGCGCCCTGTTTCAGCCTGTCGCCGCTGACGGACGCGCGCACGCACGCGCAGATCGCGGCCGCGCGCATGAACCCCGCGGCGTTCGGCGCGGGCGCGGACGGGCCGGCGGTCGAGGGCCTCATGCTGAAACGCTGGGACAGCCCCTATCTGCCGGGCCGCCCGCGCGGTCTCTGGTGGAAGTGGAAGCGCGATCCGTTCGAGGTCGACGCCGTGCTGATGTATGCGCAGCGCGGACACGGCAAACGCTCGTCCTTTTATTCCGACTATACGTTCGGGGTGTGGCGCGCGGGCGCGCTCGTGCCCGTGGGCAAGGCGTATTCCGGCTTCACCGACGAAGAGCTTGCGCGCATCGACCGGTTCGTGCGGGCCAACACCACCAACAGGTTCGGTCCCGTGCGCGAGGTGCGCCACGAACCGGAGCACGGACTGGTGTTCGAAGTGGCCTTCGAGGGGCTGAACCGGTCGACGCGCAACAAGTCCGGCCTCGCCATGCGCTTCCCGCGCATCGCGCGCATTCGATGGGACAAACATCCGAAAGACGCCGACCGGATCGAAACGCTGGAGCGCATGCTCGACCCGGCGTGACGATGCGCGTCAGGCCGCGCGGACGCGGGAAACCAACGGACGCTTGACTGATGTCGTCGCCCCTGCGACGGCGCTCGGATAGGGATGGGGGCGCCAATTCGGGGAAGATTTCATGCGCGTTCGCGTGATCGGCGCAGGCGTGGCCGGGCTGACGGCGGCCTACGAATTCGCGCGACGCGGCGCGCACGTCGAACTCGTCGAGCGCGAGGACGGACCGGGCCTCGGCTGCTCCTGGTACGCCGGCGGCATGATCGCGCCCTGGTGCGAACTGGAGACGGCCGAGCCCCTCGTCGCGGAACTCGGCGTGGAGGCGCTCGATTTCTGGACGCGATCCGTGCCTGTGGCCGCGACCACCGGCAGCCTGGTCGTCGCCCCGCCCCGCGACCAGGCGGAACTGACGCGCCACGCGCGCAGGACGCGGAACTACGAGGAAGTCGGCGCCAACCGCATCGCGGATCTCGAACCGCAACTCGCCGGACGATTTGCGCGGGGCCTCTATTTTCCGACAGAAGCGCATCTCGACCCGCGCGCCACGTTGACCGAATTGACGCGCCGGCTCGCGGCCATGAGCAACGCCACGCTGCGCTTTTCGACCGACGCCTTCGCACTGCCCGAGGACGCGGACTGGACCGTCGACTGCCGCGGCTTCGCGGCGCGCGACTCGCTGAAGACGCTGCGCGGCGTGAAGGGCGAAATGCTGGTTCTGGAATCGCAGGCGCTGGAGCTGCAGCGCGCCATCCGCATGTTGCATCCGCGCACGCCCGTGTATGTCGTGCCGCGGCCGGACCGAAAATACATGATCGGCGCCACGAGCATCGAAAGCGAGGCGGCCACGCGCGTGACCGCGCGGTCGGTCGGCGAGCTGATCGGCGCGGCGACGGCGCTGCACCCGCATTTCGCGGACGCGCAGGTGGTCGAAATGGGGTCCGGTCTGCGGCCGGCGTTCGCCGACAACCTGCCGCGGATCGAGCGGCAGGGACGCACGCTGTTCGTC
>CAZWJF010000111.1:3068-3824 GCA_964634325.1 uncultured Rhodoblastus sp. | reverse complement strand
GGTCCCTTGCGCTTGATCCAGTTCGCCGGGACGCTGATCGAGATCGGACCGACCGCAACCTGTCGTCGCGCCGCCGCCGCATCGGGCGCCGGCGCGCCGCCCTGCGCGATCGCCGCGCCGGGCGCCATCGCGCCCGCGAGCGCCGCAAAAACGAGACCGCGCGCCACGCGCGCCAGTGTCGGCCGCATCATGCCCCGCTCCTTCGCGACGCGCGCGGACGAACGCGCCCGTGCCTCGCGCTTGTAGAATGTGCGCCCAGCTCTGGCCTGGCCATGACCGGGATCAAGGCGCAAATCCGTGGCGATCTGTCTATTCGGGATCAATTCGCAGAGGAGTCGGCCCATGTCGTCTGCGCCCGCCGCCGAAGGTCCGGCGCGTTCGTTGCGTTGGGAGATCGACGTTCCCATCCTCACCCACCCGCTGATGATCGCCGGTTTCCTGAAAGCGTTCGCGCTCGCCGGCCTGCTGATGTGGGCGCTGGTGTCCTTCGTATTCGTCATGCAGGGCGAATATCGTCTCGTCGGCCAGATGGCGCTGCTGACGGGCGTCGTTCTGACCGGCGTCGTAATCATCGGCGCATTGGGGACATTGGTCGTCTACCGCAACCGCATCCACATGCGCTTCACGCTGGACGAGGAGGCCGCGACCTCCGAAACGCTCGATGCGCGCGTGCGGCGCGTCAACCGGCTGGCGATCTGGCTCGGCCTGCTCGCGGGCAAGCCCGGCGCGGTCGGCGCGGGGCTGATCGGACAGTCG
>CAZWJF010000111.1:1074-3058 GCA_964634325.1 uncultured Rhodoblastus sp. | reverse complement strand
CTGCGCTCGCCGGGCTCGGAGCGCATGGCGTTCGCGAGCAGTTCGGCGAGGACCGCCACCACGCGCGTCGCGTGGTCGTCGGTCGCCTTCATGCGCGCTTATCCGCGCTGGAGCGTCATCGCGCTTGGCAACAACTGGCGCACCACCATGCTCGTGTTCTGCCCGCCGCGCCAATATGCGGCGGCGCTGGCGCATGTGGCGGCGGCGCGGCGGGCCCATCCCGCGCGCGCGCGGCGCAATCCCGTGCCGGGCCTGCTCGCGCGCACGGCGCTGATCGTGCTCGCCTGCGTTCCGCTGTTCAATCTGCCGGTGAAGATCGACCTGTTCACGCCGTTCTTCGTATTGTGTTTCGCGCTCGCTGCGCTCTGGCTCATTCCGGTGCTCGCGTGGGCGGTGTTCGGCGGACTTGCGTGGATCGCCGGCGAGGCGTGGATGGCGTCGGTCGCGCCGTTCCGTTCGATCTTCACGCGCCAGATGACGCCGCGCTACGAAGTATTTTCCGGCGACGACTACGCGATGTTCGCGCTCGCGCTCGCAGGCGCCGCGTTTCTCGTCTGGCTGAGCGTGGGCCTTATCGCCGGACGCGTGCCGACCGCGCTCGCCGGCGACCTCAACGAAATGGACGAGGGCTGAAACTAGAGTTCCTTCCAGTACTCGGCGAAATAGCCCTCGGCGTCGACCTCTTGCGCAGGGCCTTCCGCGCGCGCCGTGCGTCCCACGCAACGCCACGCGTAGACCGTGTCGTGGCCGGTGACGGCCATGGGAATGCCGATGGCGTCGGGATTGCCCGCGCAGAAAGTGGTGGCCGCCGGCAAGCTGCGGGCGACGTTGGCCTTGCCGCACGGCAGGTTCGCCCCGACCGCGCAGACCAGCAGGCGCCCGCCGGCGCAGCGGTAGAAGCTGCCGGCCTTCGCCAGCGCGGCGTCGATCTCGAACGCCCTGGCGACGGGCGCGACCAGCGCCGAAGGAACCGGCCGCGGCGCGGAGACGCGCGCGGGATCTGGGCAGTACTTGCGCGCGAGGCCGGAGGCGTGCGCCCCCGTCGCCATGAACGCAACCAGACCGGCCGCGGCGGCGCGCGTCCATGCGGGCGTCCTCATGCCGATATCCTCCCGATGCGGGGCGAAAGGCGCCCGCGCCAGACGGTTCGCCGTCGAACCGCATCCTCAAAACATGCCCGAAAGCCGGCGCGCGCCGTTGGCCTGAATCAAGGAGCGCGCCGCGCCCGACTGATAGTTTAGCTGCAAACGGATGATCGCGCGACGCGCCGTCGCCGCGCGCTACGGTTTCGTGCGCCAGGGGAGAGCCGATTGCCGTTTCGTCTTCGACTGAAATCCTTCGCGCGGACGGCCGCATGGGCGTTTGTGCTGGTCGCCGGCGGGCTTTGCATGGCCGCCGCGCAGGAGGGCGCGCTGCGCGATCCGGCGCGGCTCGAAGCGGTGCGCGCCGCGGTCGAGGCGGCCGCGGACGGCGATGTCGGCGGGCTGTTCCGCGCCGTGCGCGCCGCCAATCCGGGCCAGGGCGCCATCGTCTCGATGCGCGAACTGAAGAAGGCGATGTCGGAAGGCGCCCTGAAGGTCGACACGGCGACCGCCAACGCGCTGAACGCGAAAATGAGCGCGGCGCAGAAGCGCGCGAAACAGATCATCCTGTCCACGCGCGTGGATGCGCACCGCGCGTTCGCGCGCGAGCAGCCGCATGCCGCCCGCACGCTCTCGGCGGACGGCGACGTCGGGTCCTGGCGCACCTCTGACGACCTCAATTCCGACGTCGACTGGACGGCGTTCGGGACCGACCACGCGGCGACCAGGCAATTCGTCGACGACTACTACAATCCCATGTTGCTCAAGGCGCTCGCCGGTGAGACGTCGGGCCTGGCGCTGAAGGACGATTTCGACATCGTCGTGACGCCGGAAGGCGGCGAGCGGGCGGCCGGCGTGTTCGAGACGCGCGGCGGCAAGAAGCTCGCGATGACGGTCATGAC
>CAZWJF010000111.1:0-1064 GCA_964634325.1 uncultured Rhodoblastus sp. | reverse complement strand
TCGTCACCCCCGTCGACGCCGACGGCGGGCTCGGCGCGGAGTTTCGCAGCGACATCGGCGCGGAGCTGGAGAACGCGGCGACACAGGCGCGGCTGCGCCAGCTTGCGACCAAGCTCGGCGTCTACGAGCAGATGTTCGACGCCAAAGGTCGGTTCGATTTCGCAAACGCCGGACGCAAGCCAGCCGATCCCGAGCGCGAGCGCGCCTGGCGCCAGTTCATCGAAGCCGCCGACGACGAAGGTCTGCTGCCGTTCGACTTCAAGCTGACCAAGACCGAAACGCTGGCCGGCACATGCGTCGACATGGCCAAACACCTCCACCACGAGGCGATCGAGCAACTCCACACGCTCGACAGGAAGGGACAGATCAAGCGCATCATGAAATATCCCGGCCGCTCGGAATGGGCCTACGGGAATTCGCATGTGTCCGGTCAACTGGTCGAGGACTACGTGGCGATGGGCGACGAACGCATGCGCCGTCTCATCCGGCGTTCGGCCGAGTTCCACCGCACGAAGGAATCGAAGGGCAGGGACGCGAAAGAAGCGCTGGCGCGACTGATCGACGAGCTGGCCGCTGAATACCCGGATTCGCACGAACTCGGCCAGCTCGCGCTCGAAATGGTGGTGCGCCAGAGTCATCTGGCGATGCAGATCGAACTCGACCGCATCGCCAAAATGGACGATGCCGGCGAGCGCGGTCGCCGCCTGCAGGATCTCATCGCCGATTTCGCGATCGCCGCCGACGGCGGCGCCCTCGACGCCTACGCGCGGGCCCAGATCGGCGCGTTGACCGCCTTCAAGGCCGCAAGCGACGACCCTGCGGCCTTCAAGGCGATGCGCGCCGCCCGCCGCAGCCTCGAAGACCTGAGCGCGCCGGCCAACCGTTCGCATCTCGAACGCGCGCGCGCCTTCATGCAGGAGACCGAACTCGGCCGAAAGATTCTCGACTCGCACGAGAAAGCGCTCGCGCTCGTCGACCGCGCGAAGACGACGGGCGCGAAGGCCGTTCATCAGATCGGACAGATTCGCGTGGAGGTGGACGTCGCCTACGAACGGCTCAAGGAC
>CAZWJF010000110.1:0-3848 GCA_964634325.1 uncultured Rhodoblastus sp. | reverse complement strand
CGGCAACGCAGCCTGAATCATGAAAATGTAGCCGAACAGATTGGTCTCGAAGGTGCGGCGCAGCTGCTTCTCGGTGATGTCGAGAACGCTCGACTGGGTCTTCTGGAATGCTGCGTTATTGACGAGGATGTTGAGTCCGCCATATTCGCGCAGCGTGCGCTCGACCGCTTCGCCGCAGGATGCGCGATCACGAACGTCCATCCGGATGACGAGACATGTTGCTCCGCGCGCTTCGATCAGTTCGCGCGTCGTCTGCGCGTCGCCGTCGTTCTGATTGTAGAGGATCGCCACTTTCGCGCCTTCGAGCGCGTAGGCCAACGCGACGCTGCGCCCGATTCCAGAGTCGCCGCCAGTGATCAGCGCCACCTTGCCCTTCAGTTTGTCGGCCGGCCGATAGTCGCGCAGCTCCGACTGGGGTTGGATCGCCATCTCGGACTGCTTGGCCGGGTAAGGCTGTTTGAGCGCATGTTCGAAGTCTTCGGCGACCGGACGATCGATCATCGCTTGTCCTTTCCGCGCATAGCGGCCGTGGCCACGACATCGGCGACGCTGTGAAGCTGAGGTTGAACGCGCTTACGGAGCGGCCTTCATGATTTCGCCGCAGGCGATCGGGATCGTCACTTGCGCGGGAATGTCGCCCAGCGATGCGACCGATTCGGCAGGCTGGTGGAAGCCGGAACGCCGTGGATGAAGACGACGCGGCGATCGAGATCGAGTGTGTGACTCGGGACTTTGCGGCCGAAAGCCTCCCCCAGAGCCTTGAACGGAACGGTCTTCTCATAAACGTAGAACCCATTGGCGTCCGCGCAGGGGTCCGTGACGATCGCCATGCCGACGGGGCCGTTGTTGAAAGAAACCAGAGTCGTCCCGGCCAGCGACTCCGTTTCGATCAGATCGACGACGCCATCGCCATTCCTGTCTGCGCTCGATGTCGGGCCCGCGCCGTTTCCGCCTTCGTCGCGAAGCCATGGAAATGCTGTAGATGCATTATGTTCGGCGACGCGCCGGAGACCTGGACGCGGATCGTCATTTGATCGCCGGAGATGGAGAATATGGCTTCGCCGCTTGCACGCGATTTCGTTTCGCCGGCGTTCAAAGGCGCGAGTTCGGCTCGATAGACCGTCGCCGACGTTTGCGCCCCGGCGTCCGCGCCGGCGGCGAGCGCGAGGACAAATCCCAGTCCGTTCACCGCGATGCCGCGCATGAAGCAGGTCATGTGTCCTCCCTTTGATCTGGGAAGGAAGCTGGTCGCGACGGATGACCTGACAAGGGCGCGTACGTCATCAGTACGCAGGCGCACCCAGCGTCCGCGCACGCCGACTGCGCAAGAGGCGCCTGAGACGCGTGCGAGAGTCCGCCTCGCCGCTCTCCTTGAGCGGACGTCGCGGAGACGCTGCGCCAAGGCCTCGCAGATTGTGGCAATCGGGATCCCTAGCAAAGGCGGCGGATGCGCCTCCTGCGGCGCGGCGCGGGCAGGCCCGGTGGGATATCGACGCGCCAAGAACCGCCGAGCCCCACCGATGAGAGTAGAACTACTCATGCGGGCGGAGCCTCCCCGGGACTGGATACGCGCCGCGGGGAGCTCCAACTTTCCCTAATGAAGGGGAGTCGGCGGACTGGCCAGGAGCGACCCTGGATCAACGGTCGCGAACGACATGCCGGCACAGGTTGGAGGGACGGTGATGGCTAGAGTGCCGGCGCTACGGCCGCGCCCTTCGGAAGGAGTCGTTTCAGCCGAGGCCGATGGATCGGTCCCGCCTCAGTTCGAGGATGCGTTCCTGCCTTCAAACAATGGCGTCTCTCCTTCTGCGTCGGCCACGACGCAGGGGCTGAAAGCGGAGGACATCGATTGGACGCTCGACCACCAGCGGCGGATCACACGCTTGGCGCGCTCTGCCTGGATGCGCTACGCCGATCGCCGCGCGTTTCGTATTACTTCCGCTATCCGTTACGCCGCAGCGACTTTTTCGCGCTGGTGATGGCGAGGCGGCTTCGCGGTCATTACGCCGCCAAACCCCTCTACAACGGTCTTGGCGCTGCGCGATGCGTTGATCGAACCGCCGGATTTAGCGGAGAAATCGCTGCGCTGTTCGTCCCGCTCGGAGCGAGCGCCGTGGACGATGTCAAGGTCGTGCTCGCGCGCATCGATCCGGATGAAATTCTATTGGACGGAAGACGTCGCAATTGGCCATCCATCCGACGCGCAACGAAGGACCGCATTCGCGCGAATCTGGAAAGTTCGATCGAGGGAGCTGTCAGCTCGACGGACTCTGGCGGTCGGGAAGGGGTACTGTGGTCATTCTGACGCAAGGAGTCTGCTGATGTCTCGAATCCGTATTCAGGACGGTGCGATCGAAGTCGATGCGGACGTAATCGCCAACGGGCTGGGCCTGGCGGCGCCGACGGTCATTGATCTCATCCGGCGAGGAGAAATCACGAGCCGGTGCGAACGCGGTGAGGGCGCGGACGAAGGTCGGTTCCGCTTGACGTTCTATCATAAGACGCGTCGGTTTTTCTGTGTAGTTGCGCGGAATGGCGACTGCGTCGCGACGTGACGTCGGATCGCGACGTTTCGAGCGTTTGTGACGGAAGTGCGCGTCAGCGCAGGCGTTGCAAGCCTATCTGGCGCGGGCGGTGGAGGCGGGCGTGCTTAACAAGCTGGATATCGCCGAAACGATCCTGGCGTCTTCCGCCGACGCGATCCTTGCGACGGACGCGGCTGGTATGATTCGTTTCTGGAACGCGGGAGCCGTGCGGCTGTTCGGCTTCGCAGCGGAGGAGAGCTTGGGAAAGTCCCTCGACCTGGTCATTCCGGAGCGATTGCGCGCACGTCACTGGGAAGGGTATCGCCGAGTGATGCGAACTGGCGCGAGCCGATACAGTCAAGGCGATGTCCTCGCCGTTCCCGCGTTACGCAAGGATGGCCAGGAGATCTCGGTCGAGTTCACGATCACTCCGCTGAAAGGAGCGGCGGACGAAATGGTGGGAATGGCGGCGGTGATCCGCGACGTCACGGCGCGCTTCAACGAGCTCAAGGAACTGCGTCGTAGGGCGGCTTCGTCGCAGACGCCCGGCGCAGGCCGCGAGTGACGATGCGCGGAGTGTGTGGCGGGTTGGCTTGCGGCGCCCCGGAAGCGCTGAAGTCTGGCGGTCGCGCGGGTCAAACGAATGAAACTGCGGCGGGCCCATGCAGTGCATCGTCACGCGCAGCGCTTCAGCGACAGCTTCCGTGGGCTTCGAGGCGGTCGGAGTTTCGCGCGCTTACAATTGGCGCTCCAGCATCATGTTCTTGATCTCGGCGATGGCGCGGGCGGGGTTCAGACCCTTGGGGCAGGCTTTCGGGCAATTCATGATGGTGTGGCAGCGATAGAGTCGGAACGGATCTTCGAGATGATCGAGCCGCTTGCCGGTCGCCTCGTCGCGCGAATCGATTAGCCAGCGGTAAGCCTGCAGCAGCACGGCGGGCCCGAGATAGCGGTCAGGGTTCCACCAGTAGGACGGGCAGGAGGTGGCGCAGCAGGCGCACAGGATGCACTCGTAAAGCCCGTCGAGCTTGGCGCGATCCTGCGGCGTCTGGAGCCATTCCTTCTCGGGCGCCGGCGTTGTCGTGTGCAGCCAGGGCTCGATGGCGGCGTGCTGGGCGTAGAGCGTGGTGAGGTCGGGAACGACATCCTTGACCACCTTCATGTGCGGCAGCGGATAGATCTTCACCGCGCCCTTCACGTCGTCCATGCCCTTGGTGCAGGCCAGCGTGTTGACGCCGTCGATGTTCATCGCGCAGGAGCCGCAAATGCCCTCGCGGCAGGAGCGACGGAAGGTCAGCGTCGGATCGATCTTGGTCTTGATCC
>CAZWJF010000109.1:0-3854 GCA_964634325.1 uncultured Rhodoblastus sp. | reverse complement strand
TGTCGAGCCATTGGCCCTCCGCCGTCAGCACGAATGCCTGACGCATCACCCATGCAAGGCGGCCGAACAGCGACCACATCTCACCGCCGAGCACCTTCGCTGTCGGCTCGATATTGTTGCCGGGCAAGAGCGCATCGACGCCGGGCAGATTGGCGCGGAACGCCGAGACGACGCGCGAGGAAAGATCGCGGAGCGAGGGAATCGCGAACATCAGCGCACCGCTCCCCAATAATGCGAGAACCGCATTTCGTGCGCCCGCGCGCCATCGCGGCCGTACAGGTCAACGGCGAGGTCCATCCGGCGCAGCCCCTGATAGGGCGTCGCCACGACATCGATCCGCGCCACAGCGCCGGCCGTGATCAGCGGCGCCAGCGCCTCGCGCGCGAACAGTTCCGTCCACCGCGCGTCTTCATCCCGCACCGTGCCGAAGTCGGTCACGAGCCACAGGAGCGAGCCGAGCGGCGGGTCGTCGTCTTCGATCGGAACGCCATCGCCCCACCAGCCGCGCAAGTCGCCATCGGCCCGCTTTGCGAGGGGATGATCGGCGGGACAGCGCGCATCCGTGAAAAGCAGATTGATGACGGATGTCGCGAGATGCCGCGTCGCGGCGAGCCCGAGATTGTTGCCCTGTTCGTCAACGTCCGAAAGACGCCATTCCCCGAGTCCCGTTTGAGCATTCCAGACGGTATCCCACGCAAGTGCGGCCTCGCGCGGGCAGACGCTCGCGTAGATCGTCAGATCGGTCATGTCGGCGGGTCTTGCTCAGGATCGTTGACGATGGCGTAGACGACGGCCGAAGGCCCCGCCGCCGTCATCACGGGCGAAAAGATCGCCTGCGGGTCGTCCGGGTTGCCGCCGAGATAGATTTTCTTGCCCTGCTTGCGCCAGAACTTCACGTCGCCGGCGCTGTAGATCACCTGTCCGTCAGGGCCGAGCAGCTTGTGGACGTTCTTGCCGTTGTCGTGCAGCGCGACGCCGCCCGCCGGCAGGTTCTTGCGACGATCCTTTGGCGAATACGTGCCGAGCATCGCAACCCGGTCGCTGCGCCCGCCGAGCGCTAGCAAGAGCCCTTCCGAGCCCGCGGGCGGGTTCGACGAAAGCCCGTAGTCCTGCGACCGGTGAATCTTCTCGAACTTGTCCCGCGCCACGCCGCGGGCATCGACGAACTGTTGCTCGCCGTCGTCATGCACGGCGTCGATGGACGCGCGCCGGATCATCGTGCGAACAGCGTCGTCATTCCACATTGTCGGTCGCCTCGCTCGAATCCTGTTTCCAGGCTTTCGACGACTTCGCGCCCTTGCCGGCCTTGCCTTGATGCGCGCGCGGATCGACCAATTCCAGTTGAGCTTGTGTCCCCTTGCCCTCGGCTTCCTGCGACAGCGTGACGCTTTCGATCAGCATGTCCTGCGCGAGGCCGAGAAATTCCGACTCGGTCCACACCGTCTGTCCGGGCGTCCACAACTGCCCGGCTTCGTCCCGCCATGTCGCTACGGTGACGCTCGCCTTGAGCCCGTTGCCGGCGGCGCGGTTGCGGCGGTTCTTGGCGCGCTTTTTCAGACGCTCCTTGTCGGCGTCGTCGTCATGCACGACGATCAGCACGCGGTCGCGCGTCACGCCGGCGTCGCGGGCGATGCCTTCGAGGCGCAGCGCGTCGGCGCCAGTGCCCTTCGGCTTCTGGCCGACGACCCGATATTCCGAATGCCTGTTCGATCCGTCGTGATCGGCCGACCCGGACTCGATGTTGCCGGGATGGAACAGCCCGCCAGCGTGTTTCTTCGGCCCCTTGCTCGCGTTGGTGATGCGGATCGAGCCGTCCGCCTCGCCGGTCAGCGTCGCGCCCTGCGCCCGCGCCAGCTTCTCGACCGCGCGGAACGCCGACTCGCCCGGCGTCAGGTGGTAGTCGACCTTGTCGAGGTCGATGTCGGACTTGAACGTCACGCCCGGCGGGGCGATGGCGTTGCCGATCTCGACCGGCGTCTTCTGCTTGAAGTCCCCCGTGTCGTGCTTCGCCGAACAGTCGACCGCATCCTGCCCTTTGGACCGGCCGGAAATCGTCATCTCGGCCGTCTCGGCGCTGACGCGCGGGCGGCGCTTGTCGATGTAGCCGGTCAGCACCACGTCGCCGGTCGCCTTGATCTCGACCGGCGCGAACAGCGCGAACAGCGCGTTGGTCTGCGCCCCGCCCCGTTCGGCCGCGATCTCCAGCTCGAACGAGCGCGCCGCCTCCTTGTAGGACGCTCGTATCATGACGCGCTTCCAAGCCGTCCATGTCTGCCCGCCGACCGTCGCCGTGACGATCTCCGTCTTGCCGCTCACGGCGCCACAGCCTCGATCGTCGTCGGCAGGAAGCCGGGATGCTTCACGCGATTGCGCGCAACGAGATCGTCGACGCGGTCGATCGCCCCATAGAGCCGCCACGCCACGACATGCGCCGGCATGTGGCCCGGCAGGCGGGCCAGCACGATCGGCTTCAGATCGACGATCGTCTCGGCGAACCAGCGCGCCAGCGCGCCGCGCGCCGCGCCCAGCGCCTCATAGGTCTCCTCGTCGCGCTGATCGGCCGCCGCATCCATCTCGGCCGCGAAGGCCGCGAAGATCGCCGCCCGCGCCGCCAGCGCCGCCGGGCGATCGGCGAAGACGCGGCGCGCCATCGCCTCGGCGCGGGCGATCATCACCGCCGCCCGCGAAAACCGCCGGGCTTCCGAAACATTCGCCGCTGCGCGCAGATTGATCGTCGGGCCGGTGTAGAGCCCGCCGGTCGGAAGCGCCGGGAACCCGGCCGCCACATCGACCAGCGCGCGATCCGCCGCCACGGGCTCGATTGCGTCGGCGAGGTCGCGCACATCCTGCGCCGCCGCGACGAACCATTCCCCGTCCAGCGCATCCCGCGCCGCCGGCGCAGCCGCCAGCCGGTCGGCCAGCGACAGAAAGAGCGCCCGCGACACTTCCGGATCAACCGGCGCCACGACCCGCGCGCTTTCCAGCGCCACCGGCAGGGCCGACAGTTCCGACGCGCCCGCCTCGCCGACGATCGACGGCGCGCCAGCCGTCTCGATCCGCAGGGCGAACCCGGCCAGCGCGGATGCCGCCGCGTCGGCCGCGTCGAACACGAGCTGCGCAAGGGAAGACACGGACACGAGCGCCGACTTCGCGCCCTCGCGAACAAGGGTCAGCGTGAAGGCGACGAAGCCGAGCTTGTCCTTGGACCATGCCCGCTTCACGTCTTGTAGATGCGCCTGAATCACGCCGTCCAGCGGCATGACGAGCGGCCCCGCGCCCTTTTGCAGCGCCATCGCCTTGAGCGCGCCGGCCTGCGCCGTCGAAGCCTCGCCGACGACATAGGCCGTGATCTCGAATGAGCCGGCCTTGCGGCCCATGTCCTCGACGAACGGATCGTCCCGGTGCGGGAACTGGTGAACCGCCAGCCGGCGGCCGTCGTCGATCGAATCCTGTTCGACCCGGAACGGAACGCCCTTGTAGGACGCCGGCCAGAGCGTCGCGGTCGGATCGAACATGCCTAGCCTTTCGCCAGCGCCCGCCAGCCGCTACGATCCGCGCGCCACGGAGGCCGAACTGATGTTCCGATGTGTCGTCGTGATCCTCGCAGCGCTCGCCTCTGGCGCGAGCGTGCTAGCAGCGCCGGGGTGCCGAACAAGCGATCAACCCATGCTGATTGACCGGCATGGCGCACACAAAGCGGCGGCCGTTGTCGTCATCCTGAAAGCCCAAATTACCCCATGGGTTTCCGTTAGCGACCGCGTCGTCGGCTACTGCTTTTTCGGAGCCGCCAACGTGGTCGAGATCGACGGGCGGTTTTACGCCGTCAACGGGCTCGCACGATCGCGAGTCGGCGC
>CAZWJF010000108.1:0-3918 GCA_964634325.1 uncultured Rhodoblastus sp. | reverse complement strand
GGCGCGCCAGTCGTCGAAGCCGAGGCCGGCGAGCGGGGTCGGGAGCGGCGGCTGAGTCTCGTCGAAGGGGGCGGCGGCGAGTCGCCGGGCGCGCTCGATCACCGTGTCGTCGCCAAATCGCGGCATCGCGACGTCGCGGGCGGGGGTGGCGGCGGCCGTGCTCTCGGCCGCGTGAGCGAAGCCGGGAGCGAACAACGCGGCGCCCGCCGCGACGCCGAGAAGATCGCGACGATTCAAGGACATGGCGAGCGGCTCCGGCTGTGCGTGGCGCGGCGGCGCGGGTGCGGCGCGGCGACCGCCGTCCACCTATGCCTTCGCCCGCCCGGCGACAAGGCGAAGCTGTGGACAGCGCGACAAAAAATCGCTCGCGCGCCCGCGAAAACGCTTGCGTATGACGGTCGCCGGCCCTATCTCTCCCCTCGCCCAAATCGCACGTGCCTGTGGTCGCGTGCCGGTCGGCGGGGATCCGGACAAGAGGCCGGTGAATCGTCAGGAATGACCGGCAGCCGGAGGCGAACCGGCGAACCCCGCCCAACCGGGGGACGCGACTTAAAGCAACGACGGACCGGGCTTTTTCGTCTCAGTCGGCTTTCCACAGGCCGGCGACATGAGAAGGCTTGTCTTTCTTGCCGGGCGTGCGGATCGGGATCCTCCCCTTCCAAACGATGGCCGCCAACCCGCGACGACCTCTCCGGCCGTTCGCGTGAACCGCGTCCAACCGAGCACTTCATCGCCCGACGTCGTCGCAAGGCGGCCGAGGGAGCGGATCGCAGACCATCCTAGCGCGTCTCCATAGCGCGCAGGGTCGAATGCGTCGCCGCGCTCGTTCGCTTTGGATTTGGTCCGGCGCAGGCCGGACAGGGGATCGACCGATGACCGACCGCATCCAGGACTTCCTGCGCCGCCGCCGCGAAGAGGGTCGCGACACCGGACCGTGCCTTGTCGTCGATCTCGACGTCGTGCGCGACAACTACATGGCCTTCGCCAACGCCCTGCCCGACACGCGCGTGTTCTACGCCGTGAAGGCGAACCCGCAGCCGGAGGTGCTCGACCTGCTGGCGCGGCTCGGCTCGTCCTTCGACTGCGCCTCGGTGCAGGAGATCCAGATGGCGCTGGCCGCCGGCGCGACGCCCGAGCGCATCTCCTTCGGCAACACCATCAAGAAGGAGCGCGACATCGCGCGCGCCTACGAGCTGGGCATCCGGCTCTACGCCGTCGACGCCGAGGTCGAGGTCGAGAAGGTCGCGCGCGCCGCGCCGGGCGCCAAGGTGTTTTGCCGCATCCTGTCCTCGGGCGACGGCGCCGAGTGGCCGCTGTCGCGCAAGTTCGGCTGCGAGCCCTCGATGGCGCCGCGCGTGCTGGAGCATGCCCATCGCCTCGGCCTTCAGGCCTATGGCGTGTCCTTCCATGTCGGGTCACAGCAGCGTAATCCGAAGATGTGGGACGGCGCGCTCGCCTCGGCCTCGGGCATCTTCAAGGAGCTGGCCGAGAAGGGCATCCATCTTCAGATGGTGAACCTCGGCGGCGGCTTCCCGGCGAAATATCTGAAGTCGGTGCCGAAGGTGCGCGCCTATGGCGAGGCTATCTTCCGGTCGCTGTCGAAGCATTTCGGCAACCGCATCCCGGAGACGATCATCGAGCCGGGCCGCGGCATGGTCGGCAATGCCGGCGTCATCGAGGCGGAGGTGATCCTGATCTCGAAGAAGTCGGACGAGGACAAGGCGCGCTGGATCTATCTCGACATCGGCAAGTTCAACGGGCTCGCCGAGACGATGGACGAGGCGATCCGCTATCCGATCCGCACCGCGTTCGACGGCGATCCGACCGAGCCCGCGATTCTCGCGGGGCCGACCTGCGATTCGGTGGACGTGCTCTACGAGAAGGACCCCTATCCGATGCCGATCTCGCTGGAGATCGGCGCGAAGGTGCTGATCGAGGGCACGGGGGCCTACACCACCACCTATTCGGCGGTGGCGTTCAACGGCTTCCCGCCGCTGGAGACGCATTGCATTTGAGGCGTCTTTTCCTCCTCGCCCGGCTGACCGGGCGAGGGTCTTGAACCGGGGGCGGCAGCCCCCATCTCTCGCATCCTTCCTGTCCCGTACGGCGCCGGCTTCCGGTGGTGCGTGGGTCGTCCTGCTTCTCACGGAGGCACAGATGACCGCCATCGCTCGCGACTTCACGTCCGCGATTCTCCCGGCTCCGGCCTTCGCGCCGTGGGCCGCGCCGGCGCATGAGATCGTCGTCGCCGACGAGCGCGTCTGCGACGTCGCCGGCCGCGAGGCGCTGCTCGACGCCGCGTTCGGCGTCGATAGGCGCAAGAAATCGAGCGAGATGCTGCGCGCGGGCCGCCTGCCGGCGCAGGGCCTGGCGCTGATCGCGCGCGACGGAGACGAGATCGTCGGCACGGTTCGGCTGTGGCATGTCGACGCCGGCGGCGTCCCGGCGCTGATGCTTGGGCCGCTCGCGGTCGCCGCCTCGCACCGTTCGCTCGGCGTCGGCGCGCAACTGATGCGCGAGGCGCTGTGGCGCGCGGCGCAGCGCGGCTACAAGGCGATCCTGCTTGTCGGCGACGAGCCTTATTACCGCCGCTTCGGCTTCGAGGCCGCGCCGACGCGCGCGCTCGACTGGCCGGGCGAGGTCGACCGCGCGCGCTTCCTCGCCTTCGAGATCGAGCCGGGCGCGCTGGCGCAGGCCAAGGGCATGGTGCGCGGCACGGGCGCGACCCTGCTGCGTCCCTTCGCCACGAAGAAGCGGCTGCGCAAGGCCGCGTAAAGCATGTGCATCAAATACAGATCGCAGACTGTGGAACTTTCTCTGCGTCTGCGATCCGAGTGTGTGTAAAGGTTTTTCGCCCACATAATTGTAGTGGCTTCGGACGTGGACGTGATATTTTGACAGACCTTAATTGGATGAATTTGTGGCTGGACTCTCCAGTGTCGATCTTCCCGGAGAGCGCCACTTCAGGCCTTTCCGCACTCCCGTCCAGCATTGCGAAAATGAAAGATGCGTTCGCTACGGCACAATCTCACCCACTCTGGTCTCGAACCGAGCAATTTGTCCTCTCGTACATATGGTCGTTTGTGCCGCGGCCATTAGAATATGAGCGTGAACGGTGGACTGTATCGTTTCGTTTCCGGGAGCGCCGTTCCATTGGCATTCGCGTAAATGTCGGCAAGCAAGAAGCATTGAAATTGTCTCTGCCCCTCTCGGGCAGCCCAGATTCTAACTCAACAAACCTGGATGATCGTGTTCTCATCTGCCGGTCTGAGCTTGATCGGTTAAGATCGCGTTCGCCGCTGCCTCAATGGGTGACGATCACTCCGTCACCGTATGTGGCAGGAGGTCCCGATCAGGTTATGCTCCAACTCACTCGTTCGTGGACATCCGATTTCGAGAGACTTTTGTTAAACGAAACATTTGTCCACGCCGCACGATCCTACAATTTGCGGCTTGTGACGATGAGCCGGACTCCGTTTGGTCGCGCGCATTGCCCTCGTTTCATTGAACCACTTCGTGGTTTCAAAGTGCTACAGAACATATCTGAACCATCATTAGACGCTGGCTCATCGCTTCTTCGATCAGACCCTGTAACGGAAATCCAGCGCATGACTTGGGTTCGGCGTAATATGGGCACTTTCAGGGAAAGGGTGTTTTCTCGCCACGGGCGATGTTGCGCGCTGACAGCCATCGCAGCATCAGAAATCTTAGACGTGTGCCATATCAAGCCGTTCTCTATGGCGAGTGAACAGGAGAGGTTGGACCCGGAGAACGCGATTTGCCTAGCTGCCCACATCCATCGTGCATTTGACGCAGGGCTAATATCGTTCACGTTGGATGGGCAACTCGTTGTTTCTCCAAATTTGAAGACGGATGATTGCGCAAAACTCGGACTGAAAGCCGGGGCACGCATCAATC
>CAZWJF010000107.1:0-4027 GCA_964634325.1 uncultured Rhodoblastus sp. | reverse complement strand
GGTCGGCAGCTGGCGACGATGGCGCAGGCCGCGGTAGCAGCCCAGGTCCATCAGGCGCTTGATGTTCATCGCGACTTCGCGGCGCAGATCGCCTTCCACGAGATAGTCGCGGTCGATGGTCTCGCGGATCTGCAGGACTTCCGCGTCGGTGAGCTGCGACACGCGGCGCTCGGCCGGGATCGAGACCTTCTCGCAGATTTCCTCGGCCTTCTTGGGGCCGATGCCGTGGATGTACTGAAGCGCGATGATCACGCGCTTGTTGGTCGGAATATTGACGCCGGCTATACGAGCCACTTCATCTCTCCATGTCGGACAA
Source organism: uncultured Rhodoblastus sp. (assembly GCA_964634325.1). Classification (GTDB taxonomy): domain Bacteria; phylum Pseudomonadota; class Alphaproteobacteria; order Rhizobiales; family Beijerinckiaceae; genus JAJXWB01. Next base: position 3,711 of record CAZWJF010000107.1, on the reverse strand, counting down.
GCGCGGGCGCAACGCCTCGGGCTTCTCGGTTGCAAAACCCCGCGTCCGGTGGAGGCCGGCCCTTGCGGGATGGATTTCCGAAACGCAAAAGCCCGCGTCCCCAAAAAGGGGCCTCGGGCGCGATCGCTTCGGATGGCCGGTGTTTACGGGGGATGGGGGATGGGGTCAACAAAAAAAGCGCCGAAAAGGCGCCTATTTGAAGCCGTAAGTATCTCTGAGAATTACGAACAGCTGCCGAGCGGCCCGTTCGTCCAATTGTATCGTTTGGCTCTGCTTGCCGTGCATTTGCCTTTCAGCAGAACCAAACGTATCGATCTGGACGATTGGCGCGCGATCAGAGGCTCCGAATACGCGGATGTTCGCGTCAACTTGCGTCGGATGACGCTTTCCTTTGGGTTCAACGACGCTAAACGACTTGATCAGCGCCATCGGTCCGCTCCCTACCCCGCCAGAATCGCGTCCAGCGCCTTGGTCACCGCGTCGATCGGCGCCATGCCGTCGGTCGTCTTCAGGCGGCCGGTGCGGGCGTAATAATCCGAAACCGGCGCCGTCTCCTTGCGGTAGGCGTCGAGGCGCTTCTTGAACGCTTCCGGATTGTCGTCGGCGCGCACTTTTTCGCCGCGCGCGGCGGCGTCGCGGGCGCGGCCCTCGATGCGCGCGAGCAACGCTTGCTCGTCGACCTTCAGTTCGACGACGCGGTCGAGGCTCATGCCTTCGGTCTTCAGCAGCGCGTCAAGCGCTTCGGCCTGCGCCACGGTGCGCGGGAAGCCGTCGAGGATGAAGCCCTTGGCCGCGTCCGGCTCCTTGATTCGGTCCTTGATGATGCCGATCACGATCTCGTCGGAGACGAGGCCGCCGGCTTCCATCACCGCCTTGGCCTTGAGGCCGACCGGAGAACCCGCCTTGACCGCCGCGCGCAGCATGTCGCCGGTGGAGAGCTGCGGAATGCCGTACTTCGTGACGATGCGCTCGGACTGCGTTCCCTTGCCGGCCCCGGGCGGTCCCAGAAGTATCAGCCTCATTTCTTCCTCCCACGCAGCTTGGCCTTGCGGACCAGCCCTTCGTATTGATGCGCCTGCAGGTGCCCGTGGATCTGGGCCACCGTGTCCATCGTCACGCTCACCACGATGAGCAGCGACGTGCCGCCGAAATAGAACGGCATGCCGGCCTGGGAAATAAGCAATTCGGGTATGAGACAAATGACGGCCAGATAGGCTGCGCCGATCACCGTGATGCGCATCAGCACCTGATCGATGTATTGCGCCGTCCGTTCGCCCGGGCGGATGCCCGGTATGAAGCCGCCGTGCTTCTTCAGATTGTCCGCCGTGTCGACCGGATTGAACACGATCGCCGTGTAGAAGAAGGCAAAGAACACGATGAGCGCGACATACATCAGCATGTAGAGCGGCCGTCCGTGGCCGAGCAGCTGCGCAATGGTCGCCAGAATGCCGGTCGACCCTGCGTTCTGCGAAAAATTGGCGATCGTGGTGGGCAGCAACAGCAGCGACGAGGCGAAGATCGGCGGAATGACGCCCGATGTGTTCAGCTTCAGCGGCAGGAACGAGGTCTGGCCTTCGTAGACGCGATTGCCGTGCTGGCGCTTGGGATACGTGATCAGCAGGCGGCGCTGCGCGCGCTCCATGAACACGATGAAGGCGACAACCACGACCGACATCACGATCACGGCCAGGATCAGGCCGGTCGAGATCGCGCCCTGCCGGCCGAGTTCCAGCGTGTTGGCGATGGCCGACGGGAAGGCGGCCACGATGCCCGCGAAGATGATCAGCGACGAGCCGTTGCCGATGCCGCGGCTGGTGATCTGCTCGCCCAGCCACATCAGGAACATCGTGCCGCCCATCAGCGTCAGCACGGTCGAAATGCGGAAGAACCAGCCGGGCTCGGTCACGACGCCCTGCTGCCCTTCGAGGCCGACCGCCATGCCGTAGGCCTGGAAGGCCGCCAGCGCGACCGTCAGATAGCGCGTATACTGGTTGAGGATCTTCTGGCCGGCTTCGCCTTCCTTCTTGATCGCCTCGAGCTGCGGAAACACCGACGTGAGCAGCTGGATGATGATCGAGGCCGAGATGTACGGCATGATGTTCAGCGCGAAGATCGCCATGCGCTGCACGGCGCCGCCGGCGAACATGTTGAACAATTCGAGCACGCCCTGGCTCTTGCCCAGGAATGAATTGGCGAAGGCCTCAGGGTCGATGCCCGGCAGCGGAATGTAGGTTCCGAGCCGGTAGACGATCAGCGCGCCCAGCGTGAACCAGATGCGCTTCTTGAGTTCATCGGCCTTGGCGAAGGCGGACCAATTGACATTGGCGGCGAGTTGTTCGGCGGCTGACGCCATGGATCGTCCTCAGGCCTCGCGCGCCCTGAATTCGGGACTCGGGCGCTCGTCAATGAAAAGCGGAGCGAAGGACTGATGTCCCGCGCTCCGCCGATATAGGTTGGTCCGCGCGCAATTGCACGCGGAATGCGTCAGGCGGACGGAGCTTCGGCCGCGGCCAGCAGCTTGACCGAGCCGCCAGCCTTTTCGATGGCCGCCTGCGCCGACTTGGACGCAGCCGCAACCTCGAAAGCGAGCTTGGCCTTCAGTTCGCCGTTGCCGAGAATCTTCACGCCGTCGCGCGCCTTGGTGATGACGCCGGCCGCCAGAAGCGCCTCGAGAGTCACCGCCTTGCCGGCGTCCAGCTTGCCCGAGTCCACCGCCTGCTGCACGCGGCCGAGATTGACCTCGTTGTAGTCGACGGAGAAGGGATTCCAGAAGCCGCGCTTGGGCAGGCGACGATGCAGCGGCATCTGGCCGCCTTCGAAGCCCTTGATGGCCACGCCGGTGCGGGCCTTCTGACCCTTCACGCCGCGTCCGCCGGTCTTGCCCTTGCCCGAGCCGATGCCGCGTCCGACGCGCATCTTGTTCTTCGAGGAGCCCGGATTGTCGGAAATGCCGTTGAGTTTCATCGGCCCCTCCTCACTTCTCGACGACGCGCACGAGGTGCGCGACGGTGGCGACCATGCCGCGCACGTCAGGGGTGTCCTTGAGCGTGGAGCGGCGGCCGATCTTGTTGAGGCCGAGGCCCTTCAGCGTCTGGCGCTGCGAGGCCGGACGGCCGATCGGGCTTTTCGTCTGTTCGACGACGATCGTCTTGTCGGTCATGTCGCCCTCCTATCAGGAATCGGCTGCTTCAGCCTCGCCGCCGGGGCGACGAGCCTGGAGGGTCGAGACCTTGATCGAGCGGCGCGCGGCCACCTGACGCGGCGAGTCTTCGCGCTTGAGAGCGTCGAAGGTCGCGCGGATCATGTTGTACGGGTTCGAGGAGCCCTGCGACTTCGCGACCACGTCGTGCATGCCGAGCGTTTCGAACACGGCGCGCATCGGACCGCCGGCGATGATGCCGGTGCCCGCCGGCGCGGCGCGCAGGATGACGCGGCCCGCGCCGTGGCGGCCCGCGACGTCGTGATGCAGCGTGCGGCCTTCGCGCAGCGGAACGCGGATCAGCGCGCGCTTGGCGGCTTCCGTCGCCTTGCGGATCGCTTCCGGCACTTCGCGCGCCTTGCCGTGGCCGTAGCCGACGCGGCCCTTCTGGTCGCCGACGACGACGAGCGCAGCGAAGCCGAAGCGCCGGCCGCCCTTCACCACCTTGGCGACGCGGTTGATGTGGACGAGGCGATCCACGAATTCCGAATCGCGCTCTTCACGATCGCGTT
>CAZWJF010000106.1:0-4035 GCA_964634325.1 uncultured Rhodoblastus sp. | reverse complement strand
GTCGATCTCCCCGCGCGCGGGGAGATCGACGTCGGCGCCGACCTGCGCGGCGAGATCGACGAGGGCGGGCCCCATGCTTCGGCGGGGCGGGGCGTGTCGCTCGTATTCGCGCATCGAGATCACGACGCACGGGTCCTGCGTCCCGACAATTTGCGGCTCGCCGGCGCGGGCGCGTCGCAAGATTTCGGATAGATGCGCCTTGGCGTCCGCCACCGACCAGGACATGCCCGTTCTCCTTGGACTAGACCTAGACTAGTCATCGTTCGTCCGCGACGCAAGGGCCGACGCGTCGTGGCGCGAAAGCCGCAAATTTTTGCTGCATCCGCCGGCGCCCGATGCTAGAGAGCGCCACCCGACGCGGGGGAGGGCGGCGTTCCGCGCATCCTCCCTAGGGGCGCGGGCGTGGCGGAACTGGCAGACGCAGTGGATTTAGGTTCCACCGCCGCAAGGCATGGGGGTTCAAGTCCCTCCGCCCGCACCAGTCGTTCGCTCGGCCTCCCCGGACAGCGCGCGAGACAGAATCAGGACGCGGCCCGCCCGCGTGGAACAGGCATCAAGAGGCGCGCTTCGCGCGCGTGCGAGAAGGCGATACACAGATGCAGGTCACACAGACGCTCTCCGAAGGTTTGAAGCGGGAATACAAGGTGGTCGTGGCGGCCGCCGACCTGCATGCGCGCCTCGAAAAGGAGCTCGCCGACCTTCAGGGCAAGGTTCGCCTCAACGGCTTCCGCCCCGGCAAGGCGCCGCTGACGCATCTCAAGCGCATGTACGGCAAGAACGTGATGGCCGACGTCGTCGAGAACGCCGTCAACGAGGCCAATCAGAAGATCATCTCCGAGAACAAGCTGCGCCTCGCCCAGCAGCCGCAGATCAAGCTGTCGGAGAACAAGGAAGAGGTCGAGAAGGCGTTCGAGGCGCATGGCGATCTCGCCTACACCGTCTCGCTGGAGACGCTGCCCGAGATCGAGGTCGGCACGTTCGACGACATCGAGCTGGAGCGCCCGGTGTTCAAGACGCCGGACGAGGAGATCGAGAAGACCCTCACGCGCATGGCCGACCAGAACCGCGCCTATAGCGAGAAGGACGGCGCGGCGGAGAAGGGCGACAAGGTCACCATCGATTTCGTCGGCAAGATCGACGACGTCGCCTTCGAGGGCGGCGCGGGCACGAACATCGACGTCGTGATCGGCTCCGAGACGTTCATCCCCGGCTTCGAGGATCAGCTCGTCGGCGTGAAGAAGGACGATCAGAAGGTCGTCGCCGCGACCTTCCCGGAGGCTTACGGCGCGGCGCATCTGGCCGGCAAGACGGCGCATTCACCGACTTCACGGTGACGTCGAACTGCGCCGGGCGCGGTCGAGATCAACGACGAGTTCGCCAAGAATTTCGGCTTCGAGGAAGTCGGCAAGCTGCGCGACGCGATCCGCGAGAACATGCAGAAGGGCTACGATCAGGCCTCGCGCGACAAGGCCAAGCGCCGTCTGCTCGACGCGCTCGACACGCGCTACTCCTTCCCGCTGCCGCAGGGCCTCGTCGCGCAGGAGTTCGGCCAGATCTGGACTCAGGTCGAGGCCGAGCGCAAGCAGACCGGCAAGTCCTTCGAGGACGAGGGCACGACCGAGGAGGCCGCCCGCGCCGACTATCTCAAGATCGCCGAGCGCCGCGTGCGCCTTGGTCTGCTGCTGGCCGCCGTCGGCGATCAGGAGAAGGTCGAGATCAAGGACGAGGAAGTGACGCAGGCGCTGGTCGAGCGCGCCCGCCAGTTCCCCGGCCAGGAGCGGCAGGTGTGGGACTTCTACCAGAAGAACCCGCAGGCGCTGGCGGAGCTGCGCGCGCCGATCTTCGAGGAGAAGGTGGTCGACTCCATCCTCGCCAAGGCCAGGATCAAGGACATCGAGGTCTCCAAGGACGAGCTGTTCAAGATCGAGGACGAGGACGACGCCAAGGGCGCCAAGACGGCGTGAGCCGAAAGGCGTGTTCTGATTCACGTTCTGTTCGTCACGGAAGCCGGCGGGCCGTTGTGGCCGCCGGCTTTCCGCGTTTCGCGCATGGAAATTTCGTTCGAAGAATCGATCCGGTAACCATTGCCGGGGAATCATGGGGAATCACGCGGTTCGCGCGCGGCCTTCGCCCGCCCGAATTGCGCGTCGGCGATGCAGCCGCAAGCACGAAACAAGAACGGCTCCGTCGCTTTCGACTCTTCCCGAAGCGGGGCCGCGTCACTATGTTCGCAAGAGCGGGAACGGCGTTCCCGATTCATTCTGGTGAGACTGATGCGCGATCCGATCGAACTTTATAACAATATGCTCGTGCCGATCGTGGTCGAGCAGTCGAGCCGGGGCGAACGCTCGTTCGACATTTATTCGCGCCTGCTGCGTGAGCGCATCGTCTTCGTGACCGGCCCGGTCGAGGACAACATGGCCTCGCTGGTGATCGCGCAGCTGCTCTTTCTTGAGGCGGAGAACCCCAAGAAGGAGATCGCGCTCTACATCAATTCGCCGGGCGGCGTGGTGACGTCGGGGCTCGGCATCTACGACACGATGCAGTTCATCCGCCCGAAGGTGACGACGCTGTGTCTGGGCCAGGCGGCCTCGATGGGCTCGCTGCTGCTGGCCGCCGGCGAACCGGGGATGCGCTACGCGCTGCCGAACGCGCGGATCATGGTGCATCAGCCCTCCGGCGGCTTCCAAGGGCAGGCGTCGGACATCCAGCGCCATGCGGAGGACATCATTCGGGTGAAGCGTCGCCTGAACGAGATCTACGTCAGGCACACCGGCCAGCCCTACGAGAAAATCGAACAGACGCTCGACAGAGACCATTTCATGTCGGCGGAGGAGGCGAAGGCCTTCGGCCTCGTCGATCATGTGCAGGACAAGCGCCCGGACGGCGAGGAGCCTGCCAAGAGCTGAGCGCTCGCGCTCGGTCCATTCGTCGGATCGGCCCGGATTTCCGGGCTTCGGGTGACCGAATCTTAGGGTCCGCCCGATATGGTTAACTCGGCCGTCTCCCACCTGCGGCGGGCGGCGCGCCTACGGAGAACGCAATGAGCAAGGTCGGCGGCGGGGAATCCAAAAACACGCTGTACTGTTCCTTCTGCGGCAAGAGCCAGCACGAAGTTCGCAAGCTGATCGCCGGCCCCACGGTTTTCATCTGCGACGAATGCGTCGAACTTTGCATGGATATCATCCGTGAAGAGAACAAGACGTCTCTGGTGCGCGACAAGAGCGGCATTCCCACGCCGAAGGAAATCTGCAAGGTTCTGGACGATTACGTGATCGGCCAGATGCAGGCCAAGCGCGTGCTGTCGGTGGCGGTGCATAACCACTACAAGCGGCTGAACCACGCGCAGAAGCACAACGACGTCGAACTGGCGAAGTCGAATATTCTGCTGATCGGCCCCACGGGCTCGGGCAAGACGCTGCTGGCGCAGACGCTGGCGCGCATTCTCGACGTGCCGTTCACGATGGCGGACGCGACGACGCTCACCGAAGCAGGCTATGTCGGCGAGGATGTCGAGAACATCATCCTCAAGCTGCTGCAAGCCTCCGACTACAATGTCGAGCGGGCGCAGCGCGGCATCGTCTATATCGACGAGATCGACAAGATCAGCCGCAAGTCCGACAATCCGTCGATCACCCGCGACGTTTCGGGCGAGGGCGTGCAGCAGGCGCTGCTCAAGATCATGGAAGGCACCGTGGCCTCCGTGCCGCCTCAGGGCGGCCGCAAGCATCCGCAGCAGGAATTTTTGCAGGTCGACACGACCAACATCCTGTTCATCTGCGGCGGCGCCTTCGCGGGCCTCGAAAAGGTGATCTCGCAGCGCGGCAAGGGCACGTCGATCGGCTTCGCCGCCAAGGTGCAGTCGCCCGACGACCGCCGCACCGGCGAGGTGCTGCGGCAGGTCGAGCCGGAGGATTTGCTGAAGTTCGGCCTCATCCCCGAGTTCGTCGGCCGCCTGCCGGTCATCGCGACGCTGGAGGATCTCGACGAGGCGGCGCTGAAGAAGATTCTCACCGAGCCGAAGAACGCGCTGGT
>CAZWJF010000105.1:0-4141 GCA_964634325.1 uncultured Rhodoblastus sp. | reverse complement strand
CCGCCGGAAAAGAGCGCCCGCAGGCGCTCGATCCGGTCTTCGGGCCATTCGGGAGAGGCGACCGTCACGGCAGCATCCCGAGGGAGGCGAGATAGAGGTCGAGGATCTCTTCCTCCTCGCGGCGCTTGTCCTTGTCCTGCTTGCGCAGCGAGACGATCTTGCGCATCACCTTGGTGTCGTAGCCCGTGCCCTTGGCCTCGGCGTAGACGTCCTTGATGTCGTCGGCGATCGCCTTCTTCTCTTCCTCGAGCTTCTCGATGCGCTCGATGAAGGCGCGCAGATGTTTGGCGTTCACTTCCGTCGGCGCCGCGCCGCCCTGTTCATGCGTCATCGTCATGTCGTTCATGGTTCGCCTCCGATGATTTTTCGCGCCTCTTGGATTGCATCGCGCGCCGCTGCGACCTCAGCTTCGCCAATGCGGCGAGCGCCGAAGCGAGCCACCTCCAGCTCGCTTTCAAGCCGCTCGATTTCATGAACAACCGCTCTCCGAATGGCGTCGGCGACGGCCTCGCGCATTTGCTTCACGCGGCCGCGCACGATGTTTTCCAGCGTGCCAGGCAAGAGACCGAGCCGACGCGCGACGATCCTGCGGGCGGTCGGACGCGACACACGCGACCTCTCGCTTTCCGCAGCCTCAAGCCGTTCGACCCAATCCGATACGCACGACATGGATGCTTCATCCCGATCTTTGGATGCCATATCCGAGAGCCCCGTGTTTCACTTCTGGCGTTGAACAGCGGGCTTCTTGGAAATGGCTCGACGCACTCACTCGACTTGGACCGCGCTCGGCGACGCTGCCTCGGCGGTTATGGACTCTCTCGACGGAACGTCGCGGCTGGACCCCGCGACCTCCGACACGAGAAAGAAAATCAGGGCGAAAGCGCCGCGATCCGAACCGCAGCGCAGAACGAAATGACGAACAGCGCGATCAGCGTCGCGCCGATGACGAGAACGGCGAGACGGCTCATGCCGGCGCTCCGGTCCCGCGAGGAGGAAGCGGCCGGGCGCCATCGTGAAACGACGCCCGGCCAGTGGCGCCGGCGCAGGGAGGAGCGACGCCGACGATCTGCGAGTTGGCCCCGGCTTCTCCGATTTCCTGTATGCGTGAACCCGCGCGACGCGCGGCCCCCTCCTCGGTCAGGATCGGAGCGTGTTTGCCCTGTCCGCCGGGGAGACGCAGGGAGGCTTCCGAGGAAGGGGAAAACGGAACAGCCCATCCGCCATATCCGCGCACGACAGGCGCGACGATGATTGGGCGCGGGAAGCGCGCGGGCCAGTGCGTGAAGGGATCGCGGAACGTCGTCATTCGCGGCGCTCCCGATCCGGCGCGTTCAGATAGGCGCGAACGCGGATGAAGATCAGGGTGGCGGCGAGCCCGATCACGACGCCGATGAAGATCGGAAGGTCGATCATGGCGCGACCCTCTTGCCGGAAAGCCCGTAAGGGTCAGCGTTCAGCGCGAGCGTGAAGGACAGATCAACGATATGCCCACGATGCTGGATCGCGGCGCCGGGACGCAGCAGGTTCGCGATCAGGGCGACGCCAGCCGTGTGCTGCGCCTCGATGCGCGAGATGCACCACGTTGAAACGAATGCCGCAGCCACGAACAGAGCGTCGCCGCCGAAGGTGAACAGCAGGATGTTCAGCGCGCCTACGCTCGCCATCGTCAGCGCCTCCACGCGGAGACGGCGCTGGCTGGCGCCCAGCGCCATGAGGATGCCGCTCGGGTCCATCACGCGGCCTCGCCGGCTTGGGGGGAGGCCCCGAAAATGTCGGGACGGAGTTGATGGCGCGACACGCCCGTGATCGTCTCGACCGACAGCACGCGCTCCGCAGGGACGCGCTTCCACTGCGACACCGCCTGCGACGTGATCGGCGCGGAAGGCGTCGCCGCCGTCAGCTTGGCGGCCAACGCCACGCAGCCGCCGGAACGTTCCTTGATCAGGGTGAGCACATCGGTCATGTGCCGACTGTAAGCATGGCTTTCCAGATATTGCAAGCAAAACTTTCAGGGAATGAAAGCGACGCTTTTGGAATTATCCGCCCATGAAGACCATCGGCGCCCGCATCAAATTCGTCAGGACCGCAAAGGGGATGACCCAGCAGCAGTTCGCCGACTTCCTCGGCGGCGTGACGCGCGGAGCGATTGGCAATTGGGAGCTGGAAAAGGGCATCACCGCCGGCAACATGGAGACGGTCGCGCGGAAGACGGGCGTCTCCCTCGATTGGCTGATGACCGGGCGCGGCGAGCCGCCCGAGGGCGCGCCGCCGAGCCAGCCTCGCGGCCGCGAGCCTGCCCGCTTCGTCGACCGTAACGGCGAGGACATTGCCGCTTCGGACGCCGGCATCCTCGAAATCGACGCTGAGGCGGGCCTTGGCGGCGGGCAAGCCCCCGACGTGATGTTCCGTGCCGGCTCAGAAGGCTGGCAGGTGACGGACGCAATGCGACCCGAGCCGTGGATCTTGCCGAGCCGGTTCCTGCGGGACGGCCTGCGCGCGCGGCCGCAGGACATCGTGGCGATCATGACGCGCGGCGATAGCATGGCGCCTACGATCAGCCACGGGGACGTGGTTTTTGTCGACACCAGGCACACCCGGATCAGCCCGCCCGGCCTCTATGCGATTCGCGACATCTACGGCGAAATCATCATCAAGCGGCTAGATGTCCGCCGCGACGGCGAGAACATCGTCGCGATCATCACCTCGGACAATCCGCGTGAGCCGCGACGCGAGGAGCCCCTATCCGAGATCGGCGTAGTCGGCCGGGTGTGCGGCCGATTCAACCTGATGTGAGGACGCAATGCGATTCGCCCTGCCCGCCTCGGTCTGCCTTGTCGCGCTCGCAGCAGCGCCCCCAGCCCTAGCCGAAACGCCGGTTTCGACCGCCTGCATCATCGCGGCCGGGCAGAAGCTCCTGCCGGGCTTGTCGGTCCAGAGCGCGGTGCAGGTGAAGGCGGCGCGCTTCGAGGCGAAGGACAAGGGCGCCGTCGCTGATGCTCTGAGCGGAGACCTCTACGCCGACAGGAACATCGCGACGATACTGAGCGGATTTGGCCCTCTCACGGCGGGGATCGCTGAAGAAATCCGTTCCGGGATTGCGACGGGGCAATATTCCCAAGCGAAAACAGCCGTATCGCGGTTCATCTCCAAGAACGCCGCAGAGGCTGGCATTGTCACCTTCGACGTGGTCGCGTTCGGGCAACCGGCGACCTTCACGTCACATTGCGCCTCGGCGCCCGGAGCGGTCTACGCGCAGCCGCCGATTCTTCGATAGGCGAACCGTGCATCGCAGAAAATGAAAGTTTGGCTTTCTTTCTGCTTGCACTGAAATGAAAGTCGTGCTTTCATGCTTTCCATGCCGTTCACCTCGGCGTGGAGAGACCGATGGCCGCCGCGACCAAGCTCACCCCGTTCATTTGCCTGCTTTGGTCCGATCCGCGCTTCGGATCGCAGAACCTCGGCGTCATCTCGCAGGAAGTCAGCATCAGCGATCGCGACGAGTGGTCTGAAGCCCGCTCGAACATCGAAGATATGATCGGCCACTGGTGCCTCGAAAAGGCGCTGCTAATCGACCCTCTCGCGCTGACCGTCGCCGACGTGACGAAGGCGCTCGTTGAGCAAGTCGCGGCCGGCATCGACCCCTACCAGTGCCGCGATCAGGCAAGCGAATACGAAGAGTCGGTTTGCAGGATGTGCGAGGACCACGACGTTCCTCCACCGCTCGACTCGTATTCAGCCGAAGCGCATCGGGAGATGGCCGCTGACCACGCCGCACACCTGATGATGGAGGCGTGAGATGGACGCGCTTACCGTCTCCGTTTCCTCCCGCCTGTTCAGCGAGTGCCTGAGCCACCTCGAGCCCAACTGGCGCGAGTTCCGCAGCCTTTTCACGATCTGCTTCGCGACGGATTGCGGCCCGTTCTGGATGATCTACGCGCGGCGCGTCGAAGGCGAGCCGGAATGGGTGACGCGCGCCGCCAGCCGCGACGAGGCCGACGCGCTGCTGCGCGTGCTGATGCGCCGGAGCGGGCTCCCCGACGAGAATGGCGATCCGACCGCCCTCGCCGCGCATGGCCGCCGCGCCGCGCTCGAGGAGGCGGCGCCGGCTGGTTCTGCTGGGAGATTTTCAACTGGCTGTTCC
>CAZWJF010000104.1:0-4200 GCA_964634325.1 uncultured Rhodoblastus sp. | reverse complement strand
CATCAGAACCTCCCTTCGGCCACCTGCGCGACGGCATAGCCGGCCGCCCGAAGTGCATCGACGACGCGCGCGCGATCCTCGAACGCCTGCACGATGCGATAGCCGTCGCGCTCGGCTTCGCGGAAAAGCTCGGCCTTCACGATGTCGTCGTTCCGGTGATCTCCGGCGCGGCGCATGTAGAGCGGCAGGCGGTGCCGTGGGCCGAAGTGTCTTGTGAGCCACTCCCGCGTTGCCACGCGGCACTCGTCCGGTCGTCCTGTGATGATGATGACCCAGTGCTCACGGCTCAAGAGCGCCTGAGCAATCTCCACCATCGGCGTGATCGGCGCGTCGCCTCCAACGGCGGCAAACAGCGCGCGCCAGTCCTTCGGGCGGTCATCGCCTGGCTCCCGGATGATGTGGTGCAGCCGATGCGTGCAGTCGGCGAGTGTGCCGTCCAGATCAAACGCGAAAGCGGGGGCCTGCCGCGCGGCGGATGGGATCGAGGTCATCGCGTAAGTCCAAGTCGCTTCGAAAGTTCGGCAACGGCGAACTTGATTGCATCTGCGCGAAAATTCGCGTCGACCTGTTCGAGAATGGCCTTCCTGATCTCGCTTGTCTTTGCGTCGACAATCGATTTTACGGCCTTCGTAAATGCGTTTTCGTCGTGCGAGAACGTCTTCGGGGCGTAGGTCATGTTCGACGTTATCGACGCTATCAGCTGCTCTCGGAATGTCGTCGGCGCACCGCGCTCGCCATAGCGCCCAACGGGCGTGTAGGTTGCGCTCATCAGATCGTCGATAATCGACGGCATTTTTTCCGCGATTGCCGACTCGATCTGCTCGGTCAGGATGCGCCCGATTTCAGCGTCGACGCGCTTGAATATGCGGTCCCTCGATTCGCCGGTCAGCTTTTCGATGATCTGGCGGCGAACTGCGTCCTCCAGCGTTTCTGACGGGTCGCCGTTCTCATCCAGGAACACATCGTCCAGGTTGATTTCGATCTTCATTTGCGTGCCTCCGATTGAATTTCCTGCTTATTGTGTCGATGGCGCGGAGCCGCGCGCAGCCGCTCCACCTCATCGGCGAGCGCGACGACCGTCTTGCACAGCCACGGGATTTCGCCCCGCGCGCTGATGGCGTCGAAGTGCATCGGCGCCGTGGCGCGGGCGCGGATCGCGGCGAGGTCGAGCGGACGGGCCGGCTTCATCGCGCACCCTCCGGCATGTCGCGTTTATGTTGCAGGAGCCCGTCCCGATGGAGTCGGATGACGTGATTGAGTGCGTTGAGCCACGCCTGTCCGGTCGATCCAACGAATCCGCCGGGCTGGTCACTTAATTCGCGGTCACCAGATACGATTACCCATCCAGCGCCGCCATAGACAGGATGGGCGTCAGGGAACGCGCCACACACTTGCCGGATCGCTTGACTGGTAGAAATGCGCTTACCTCTCATTTCCGCCCCTCCGGCATGTCGTTGTGCTCGCGTCCGTCGAGCAGGCGGCCGGCGCGAGCTTTGCCGACGCGGCGCATGTGGACATCGCCGGCGCGGAAATGCCCGTCGTTCTGCCGGTCGGCGCAGACGTGCCGCACGATGCCGGACCGCATATCGCCCCCGAGATCGCCGCCGGGGCGGGGCCGTTCAATTGCCCACTCGCCATTTTGCTTGTGAAAAAACGGCACGCCGGCCTCGGCGCACTGATCGCGGATCGAGCGCGCCCATGCGGGATGCATCGGCCGCGCGCCGGCGCCGGACTCGCCTCCTACGACTATCCAGTTGAGGCGGGACACACCGTAGCGAACGACGCGCCAGCCTGTCGGATCGTTGGCGACCTGTTCGGCTGTCGGCTCGCCGTCCGTCAGCGGCCCGTTCATTTCCTCCCCCAAGAAGTCGATCGGTCCCAAAAGCGGCTCGGCGCTGACCCACCGCACCGCCGCCGGCGTCGCGAGCAAATCCGGGATGCGCTCGTCGGCGCGCGTCTGATCCTCGGCCGAGACACCGAGCCATGCGTTTCGGAGCGGCCAAGCCGTCAGGTCGATGGCGGGGTGCGAGATCGTGCCCGTCGCTGACCAGATCGCCGCGTAGTCCATCGCCGGATGGTGCTTCGTGCTCCGCTTCGAGATGTAGTCCCGCATCCGCCGCGCGCGCTTGGTCAGCACCTGAAACGTGTGCTGAGGCGCGAGCGCCATGACGGCGAACACGCGATCGATCCAGTCGTCGGGCACGCTTTCGGCGAACAGATCGCCATGCGCGCAGACGAAAATCTTACGCGGCCGGCGCCAGTGCAGCGGCTTCGTCAACTCAGCCGTGTTGAGCCGCGTTTCGCCGGTCCAGACCGGCCCTGCCTTGCTGTCGCGCGTCAGCCCGGCGCGGCTCGCGATATGGCGCAAGCGCGTGCCGGCGAGACGCATGGCGTAGCAGTTCGTGCAGCCCGGCGAGACGACGGCGCAGCCCGTGATCGGGTTCCACGTCGCGTCCGTCCATTCGATCTTCGTGCCATCAGCCATGATCGGTGCCATCCGGCTTGAAGGCCAGAAGCTCGGGCGCATGGCGCGCGAGGTAATCGCGCACCTTCTCGATCCCCTTGGCGGCGTCGGCGATGGCCTTTCGACGGCTCGCTTGCTCCACCGCGCGCTGGATGATGCGCCGTTCATCGTCATCGAGATGGATGGTTTCGAGCGTGTCGAACCCGCGCCCGCCGATGTCGCGCGTCTGGCGCTCGGCGAACCCGCAGGTGTCGAACAGCGTGATGATGGTCCTGTCAGTCATGGCTTTCTCCTCAGTCGGCGGCGATCGGTCGGAACATCGCCCTCGGGGGCGGGACGGGGAGCTGATCGCGCGGCGCGCGGCCAGCTTTCTGCGGCGCGGGGATCTTCGGCTTGTCGCGCTTCACGCCGACATGCGAGGCCCGGCGGCCGTTGACGGAGGCCTTTTCCGCAACATCGGCGCGCGTCTTGTCCCGATGCGGCCCGACCAGCGCCGGGGCCATGTTGGACTCGCGATGCTCGCCGCCGTTGACGAGCGCGATGACGTGATCCACCTGCCACGGCTCGCCGGGCGCGATCTTGCGCTTCGAGATGTGGCAGACGCCGCCGGCGCGCTCGAACACGCGCAGGCGCACGCGCGGGGGAATCCTCTCGTCCGGGGTCTTGCCGATCCATTCGGGGACAGAGCGCGTCATGCCGGAACTCCTTCCGATGCGATTTTCCTGCGCCATGCGTCAGCCGGCATGTCTTTGCGCGTGCTGTTGCAGGCGAGGCAGGCGAGGACCGAGCGAACGCCCTCAACCGTCCCACGATGCAGAGACGTGCGCGGGTCGAGGTGGTCGCGCGTCGCCATGTCTCGCGGTGGGGGACGCCCCGGCGTTCCGCCCGGATAGAGCCGCGTCGCGCGGCCGCACCAAAAGCATCGGCCGCCGCTCTCATCGAACAGTTTCTCGCGGGTGACGCCGCCCCTGCGCTTCGCCATCACGCCGCAGCCTTTTCGAGCTCGCGCACGGTGACGCCGATCAGCGTCGCGCAATATTCGAGGACGGCCGTCTTGCTGCGCTGAAACTCGCCGTTCGGCATCGCCCTCAGGGACTGCGACCGGGCGGTCCACACCGTGACGACGCAGCCCGTGACGGTCACGATGGCGTAGGCGTCCATCGGCCGAATGAATGCGGCGAGGCGCAGAGCCTCCGCCTTCGACGACGCCACGATGTCGCGCCGATCCGCATACCCCGTCTTGATCAGCGCGGTCTTGCGCAAATTCTCGGGGCTCGGGTGTTGCAGCACCGCCGCCTCGGGCAGGTTCGACCATGCGTCGCGGATCGCCGCGAAATAGTGCCGATGCGAGATACCGCTTCGTTCCTCGACAGGCTCCAGCACATAGGTCTCGCCGACGACGAAATTCGCATCAGCGATCCTCGCGTGCGCCTTGACCGGGATGAACGACTCCCCATCCCACCGGCAGGCGATCTGCGTCATGCCGCCTCTCCCATCGGTTCGGCGCCGAGGCGCTCCACATCGGCCGCGATCTCGGCGAGGGCCGCTTTCACCGCGCCGGTGATCTCCGCAATCATTCCGTCGTCGCGCGGGACGCGGCGGACGTGGAGTTGATGCTGGATCGGGAACGACGGGTGGAACGACACGAAATCGCACCAGCGCCGGCCGGCGCACGCCATCTCCCACTGCATCTGCAGCAGGTAGCCGCGATCAATCGGCGCGCCCTTGAGCGTCGC
>CAZWJF010000103.1:0-4318 GCA_964634325.1 uncultured Rhodoblastus sp. | reverse complement strand
GTGAAGGCGCACAACGCGACTGGCGCCCGCGTCTGCGGGTGGAAGCCGAAGGGCTGACGGAAGGCGGACTGGAATGGCCGATCAACCCTCGCCGGGATGGCTGAAGGCCATTCAGGTGCTTGCATCGCCGGATGCACAACAAGCCCTTGCGGGCGCGGCAGGCGGACTCGTGCGAACCCTCACTCTGCGCGACAACTGGCGCGAAGGGATCGCAAACCTCGTGGTCGGCTCGCTCTGCGCGGTCTATCTGCCTCCGCTGGCGCTGTTCTTCCTGTCGCCGACGCTCGGCAAGCTGGACGTTCCGCCGGCCATGATCGGCAATCTCTCCGCTTTCATCATGGGGCTCGGCGGCATGACGGCTGCCGGCTTCATTCTCGACGTGATCAAGGCGAAGCGCGCCTCCATCAAGGGGGGCGAGCAATGAGGCGCAGCACTGCCTATGCGGTCTCGCGCGCGTGGCGAACGGCCCGATGCGGGATGCGCGTCGCCGTCATCGCGACGCTCGCCCTCGTGGCCTATTCGGAAGGCCTGGCGGTCTGGCGCGACAATGCGCCGGTTGAGCGATGGTTCGACGTTCGCAGCATTCATGTCGCCGATGCGGTTCATGGCGACTGCCCTGTCCTGACCGTCGACCGCGTGATCCGTCAGCGCGTGCGCGGGACATGGATCGCCACGTTGCGCAAGGAAGCTCCCGGCGGCGGCTTCGTGGCCTATTCGAGCGCGTCGGGGTCTGTCGACTACCAGCCCGGCGCGGTCTATCCCGTCCCGCTCTATCTGTGGTGGTGGATGAGCTGGCCGAAGGCCGATTGCTCGCGACTCGAGCCGGGCGTCTACATCATGACGACGCAATGGATCATGTCGCCAGTCGGGTTCCCGCCGAAAGAGGAATTCGAGGCGTCGAACACCTTCACGGTTCGCCCGCGCCCGTAGCGCCGGCCCATAGCTCGGCGGTCCTACCTGTTCCGCCGAGGTTGGAGTGGTTCCTGTCCACTCTGTTTGAAACCTCGCACTCGCCCCGTCAGCATCGGCCCCGCGCCGGCGCTGGCGGGGCGCTTTTCGCGTTCAGGGGTTGCGCTCGATCAGCGCCGCGATCGCCGCGCGCAGTGTCTCGATTGTCGCCGGCGTGCCGGCCGACTCGCGCATCCGGTCGACACTCGCTGCGAGGATCGCGACCAGCGCCTCTCCCTCGTGCCATCCGACATCCCGCGCGGCTGCAAGCAGCGCCGTGATCGGCGGCTCGATCGCGTCCCGGCAGGCGTCGTCGCGGTCGTCGTCGGCCGTCGTTCCATGCGGAGGCGGGGCCATGCGGGCAACGCGCCGCTCTTCCAGGAACCGCCTGACGCCCTCTGCGGTTGCGGTTTTTTCGATCCCGTCCCGCGCCCATCGCTGTACGGTGCGCAGGGCGACGCCCATGTCGCGCGATATCTGCGACTGCCAGCGCGCGCCATAAACCGCGCTGGCCATCGATTGGAGGTCTCTCGGGGTCATTGGATGACGCCCAGCCGGCGCAGTTCGTCAATCAGATGCTCGGTCCGAACAGCCTGCCGACCTACCTGCACGTA
Organism: uncultured Rhodoblastus sp.; assembly: GCA_964634325.1. Classification (GTDB taxonomy): domain Bacteria; phylum Pseudomonadota; class Alphaproteobacteria; order Rhizobiales; family Beijerinckiaceae; genus JAJXWB01. The sequence goes on along the minus strand of CAZWJF010000103.1, from coordinate 2,756 downwards.
GCCTCCATCCACCGTCACGCGCGGCTGCTTGCCGCGCGGCTTGGCCCGGCGCTCCGCTCCCGCCGCCTTCTTGGGTGGCGCAAGGCGTGCGCGTTCGAATTGGGCGATTGGCTCAAGCACGCGGCCGTCGTCGGAAATCACAAACGAAATTTCCTTGGCCGACATCTCGATGATTCGACGCGCGGCGACGATGGGACGCCCATCGGCCTCTCCGGTCATCACGTCGATGCGATCGTGGATGATCGTGCGCTGACGATCGATCGGCAGTAGAGCGACGCGATTCAGGGCAGTGGTGAATCCTGCAAGCGCGACGACCGCTTCGGCCGCCAACTCCCCGCGCGCAATGCGCGGGAGATAGGGCGCGAGCGCGAGGCGCAGATCGTCAACGGGTTCGCCGCGCCGACGCAGCTCCTCGAAAATCACCGCTGTGTCGTAAATGCCCCTCGCGGACACGGTGATTGCTGCGGCCAGCCGGGCTCGCAAATCCTGCGTGGACACGCGAGACAGATCGGCCCCATCCAGCGCAACGGCCGTCGTTGGAATGCCGATTTCGCTTTCGGCCATATCATAGACTCCCATCACAATGATGTCGATATCCGGGCCGCGCGATGCTGCCTCGGCTACCATGGACGATGCCCTGATCAGCGCCAATCGCCTCCGGCGTTCGCGCGCATCCTGTCGAGCAATGGCGCGCATCTCGTCTGCGCGAATCGGGTCGGCCCGCGCGGCGCGGCGGGCTTCGTTGCGCCGCTGTCGCATGGCGATTGCGGCGTTGGATACGCTCCACCATTTACGTTTATATTCCCGCACATTGGACTTTTCTCCCGCGGTCATGTCCCGCCATCGCCGAGGCTCCGTGGCTGCGCCGCTGGCGCGGCGCTGGCGCTCCTTCATGGCGCGCTTTGCCCGATACTCTGGGGACGACTTGCGAGCGGCGTCCTTTGAGAGGCTCCCCGCGGACCGTTTCCCCGCGGCCGCCACCCATTGCTGCCTGCGTCGCGTCTTGGCGCATGCCGCTGAGCATGTCGCCCGATAGCGGGCAGATTCGAATGGCGCCCCGCATTCGAGGCATAGTCTGCGCATCACCGCGCCCGGTCGCGGCGCTCGGCAGCCTGCGCCTTGCGCCATTCGCGGCGGATCAGCGGCAGCAGTTGAGCCTCGTCATCGACGCGCAGCGTGATGCCCATTGTCGAAAGTTCGGCGCAGACCTGCTTGTCGCCCTCGCGGACGTAGCCGCCATTACGCGGGCAGTGGAATTCGCGAGTGGTCCTATCGCCCGTCAGGGGGTGGTCGTAGGACATTTCCACGTAATTTGAACGTGTGGCGCAAATCGTCGTGCGGGGCATGTTCGGCTCCTGTGCCGGTGGCCGCGGCCCAATGCCGTCGTCCATATTCAGGGACTACGCCAAAATGGCGCAGTTGTCAAGTGCCATTTTCAGGCGTCAATCTTGGCCCTCGCCTCGCGCCGGGGGCGGGGCGCTTTTCGCGTTTCAGGCCGATGGCAAAAACGGTGCGGCCTTCGCCGAAAATTTGCGAATAAGCTCAACACAGCCAGATGGCCGCACTCTTGCCGCCATGTCGTTGGTGAATCAGTGGAATAGCTCCCCTACCTCTCCCACCACCTATTTTCTAAGTATCTGAATTTAGTTTAGGTTTTGGTGCATGTGCCGCACCGTCAGAAAGGTGCGGCGCGGCGGCGAGCTTCCCGGCTGCCGCCTTTCCGAGGCGGACGCGATCTGCCGCCCGCGTGTAGGACAGCGCCATCCGCTCGCCTTCCCAGCCGAACAGGGCGTTCAATTCGTTGAGGGTGGCGCCGGCTTCCGCCGCTCGCCGTGCGCCGGCCTTGCGGAGTCCGTGCGCCGAGCCGGGGACGCCGGCCGCCTTGCACCAGTCCCGGAAGGCGTTTCCAAACGACTCCGGCGTCAGGGGGCGGCCGTGCTCGCCGGCGATGAAGGCGAGGTCGCCGGTCGGGCCGGCGGCCAGCGTCTCGGCCAGCGGCGCGAGGATCGGCAGCGTCACCATGGCGCCGGTCGAGCCGGCGGTCTTCTGCGGCCGGATCGACAGGAGCCCGTCCCGGACATGCTGGCGGCCGATCCGCACGGCGTCGGCGCGGCGCAGGCCGGTGTAGAGCAGGACATGCAGGGCGACGCGCTGGCGGGTTCCGGCGGGCCAGCGGGCCTCGTAGGCGGCGATCTCGGCGTCAGTCCATGTGTGATAGCCCGACGTGCGGGCCTGCGGCGCGGCGACGCCCTCGCACGGGTTGGCGGCGAGATGTCCGGCCTCGACCGCCCACCCGAACAGGCCGCGCAGCGTCACCACCAGATGGCGGGCCGCGTTGCGCGGCGTCCCCGTCGCGTCGCGCGTCGCGATGATGTCGGCGCGCCGGATTGTCCGGGCCGCGACATCGCCAGATTGCGCCAGCACCCTGCGCAGGATCGCCTCGCGCTGGCGACGGGTCGCCATCGACAGGCCGCGCCAGGCCGGGCTCTCCCGGTAGCGGGCAGTCAGCCAGGCGAGCGTGCCCGCCGCGGCCCCGACAGGCGTGGCCGTGGCCTCGCCGCGGAGCGCGGCCTGATATTGGGCGAGGAAGCCCTCCTCTCCCGGCGCGACGCGCAGCCGGATGCGGGGCGCGCCCTTGCCGACGCGGACATACCAGACCACGGCGCCGTGGCGCGTGACCTCGCGGCGCAGGTGCGGCAGGCGACGGGACGATCGCCATCATCCCGCTCGACGCCGGAGAGCCCGCGCCGACCTCC
>CAZWJF010000102.1:0-4360 GCA_964634325.1 uncultured Rhodoblastus sp. | reverse complement strand
CTTCTCCCGCTTCGTCACGCGGCCCGGCGTGACGGACGGCGACAGCGCGCCGGGGCTCAGAAATTCGACCAGCGCGAGCTCGTAGGTCGCACGCTCGATCTCGACCGGCACGGTGTCGGCGGCGATTTCCTCGCCGGCGCAGGCGTCGAACGCGCCAACGCGGGGCCACGCCAGTTCCTGTGCTCGCCCGCCCGCTTTCACGCCGCCGAAGCGCGCCCCATAGCGGCCGTCCAGCGCCGTGCTGGCGCGGATCAACGCGGCCGTGCGCGCGCCATCGGAGCCGGCGGTCCAGTCGGACTGCCCGCGCGCGGCATGATAGGCCGCCGCGTCGGTGAGCGTGCCGTAATGCATTGCTCAAGCCTCGCGCGAAATCGCGATGACGGGACCGCCTGTGTCCGCGTCGACGAGCGCCGCGATCTCGACCGCTCGACGCGCGTCGGCGCCCATGTGCATGGCCGCAATGGCTGCCGGCATTCCGGTCCCGAAGGCGGTAAAAGCCGGCGTCACAGTGAACTCGCCTTCACCCTCATAGATGGTCAGCGTGTCGGTCAGGTTCATCCTGACGACGCGGGAATCCGCCAATGGCGGCCGCTCTCCAATCCTGCCAGCGTCGAGCCAATCGACGAACCGGATGGCGGCGGCGAGATTGCCCGTGACCGCGCAAACCGACCCATCCGAAATGCGCCTGATCTTCCGCGCTTCGTCCGGCACGATCCACCCGTTGGCGGTCATGCGCGAATCCGCCGCGAGCACGCCGTCCCGATACGCGACGGTCGTCATTCGCCCGCCGCCTTGGCGTTCAGCGCGTTGAACGTCTCGATCAGCTTGGCCCGGCCCATGCGGTGATGCGGCGCCGAGCCGGTCTCCTGTTCGATGATCGCGCGGAGCTGTTCGTCGCTGAACTGCTCGCCGGAATCCGTGCCGAGATCGGCCGGCGCGTCGGTCGCCGGCATGACGCCTGCGATCGACCAGCCATTGCCCCTCCATTCTTCGACCCAATCGGGCCGAACATCTGCCACAGCGCCATCGTCGCGCGTCATGCGAATGAGGTCCATTTGTGTGTCTCCAGTTGGAAGCAGGGCCGCATTGGGCCCTGCTCCTGATCTCATGTCAGCCGAGGAGCATCGCGATATGCGCCGGGTTCGGCACGCCGACGCCCCATGCCATCGCGATCTCGTATTTCACCTGCCGATACCCCTTGTAGATCGACACCTCGAACGACAGCCCGGAGATCGGATCGGTGATGGTCGTGCGATCATCGGCGCTGTCCCCGCCCATCGGGAGAGCCGGCGCGCGCGTCGCGAGCACGATGGCCGAGCGGGAAAACCCGAAGTTCGGCGTGTAGCTGTTCCCGATCGACATGGCGTTCGCGGTCGGGATGGAAATCACAGCGCCCGGCCGGTTCAACTTGATCGTGCCGGGGGCGGCGACGCCGGTCCCCACGACATACTTGTTCGCCGCATCCGCAGCGAAGCTGACGACATCGCCAGCCAGAACCGTGCCGGAGCCCGTGACGAGCGCGACATCGGTCGCCCCGATCGCCGTAACGCCCGAGGTGACATAGCTGGCGCCAGTGCCCTTGACGTGCTGCGCGATGCCCGCAGAGTTCCGCAGCGCGAAGCCCTGGAGCCGATCGGTCATGCCGTTGCGCAGCATATCGGTCGACCCGGCCTCGTTGACCTTGAACAGGACCGACTGCTTGCCGCGCAGATTTCCCATCGCAGCCGAGTTCACCACGACCTGCAGGTCGGCCTGCGGGGCGCCGTTGTCGTCCAGAATGCGGCGGAGCTGCGCGAGGTCCGACAGATCGCCGGCCGTTCCGAACGGCGTTGTCCCGGCCGTGCCGTAGACGCGCGACGCGCCGGACTTGGCCGCAACGGCGAGATCGGACTCGACCGCATTCACGAGCTTGCGCATACCATCCGCGAACTGATCACGGAGGATATCGTTCAACGTTCCCGTCGAACCGACGCCGCGCTGTTCCTCGCCGGACCACAGGATCGGCGCCGCCTTGGACTTCGTGATCGCGACATCGACGTAACGCACGGTCGTGCCGCCGCTGTTGGCGGGGTTCTGGCCAGGCGTCACATCTTCCAGATCGCCGGCCTCGCCGATCGGCGAGCGAACGGACTGGCCCACAGCGGCGCGCTCGACGTTGCTGTCGCGGCGCACGGCGGGGATGAACCCAACCAGCTCGCGCGACACGACATTCAGGGCCTCATAGAGGGTCGGGATGACCCCGGTCAGCGTATTGGACGTGGCCATGGAAATCTCCTTTGTTGGCCGTTATTTCAGGGTGAGAAAAGGCCATCGGCCACTACGTCCGCCTCGCGGACAACCGCGCTGGATCAGTCCACCACGGTCATTTTGTCGACGAGCATCGCTTTCTGCTGCTCGACAGGCCCGAGCTTGTCGAATTCGGCGCGCGTGATCGTCTTTGCGCCTGCTCTGGCGTTATTGTTTCCAGCGGCGCCAGGCCCGGACGCCTTGGCGAGATAGGCCCTGCCCTTGGTCCCGGCCCACTCCTTCACGAAATCGGTCACGGGCACCTCGCCGAGATCGGTCTCGACCACGGCGCGCCGCTTGCCGTCCTCGGTGCGGAGCACCTTCACCGAGCCGCGCAGCGAGGCGAGCGCGCCGTCGATCAGATCGGGATTGACGTTCACCCCGAGGAGCGCGTCCTTCAGGCCGCCCTCGATCAGCGTTCCGTCGATGTAGCGGTCGCGCTCGGCGACCTGCGCCGCGATGGCGTCGACCTCGCCCTTGTGCTTGGCCTTGAGCGCCTCGATCGCCCGCGTTTGCTGGTCCTTCAGCGCCTGAAGCTGTTCGTCCGGCTTGGCGCCGGACTTCAGCCGGGTCCACTCGTCGGCGTCGAAATCCTCGGGGAACGACGCGATCCGGGCGGTCATCGCCTCGACCTGCTGCCGCAGCTCGTCCCGCTTGCGCTTGTTCTCGGCGTTCGCCGTGATGACGCCGCGCACCTTCGGGTGAGCGTCGATGTCCTCCACGTCGAGGATGAACCGCTTCGCCGCGCCGGCGCCGTCGTTGGTCTCGACATACAGGCTCTTGATCGCCTCGGGGATTTCATCCGCCGTGGCGTAGGTCGATTTGAGCGGCATCGCCGACTCCTGTCAGGGGGCGCCGGGCTCGCCGGCAGGGACACGCGGCGGAAGCGCCGCGATCTGTTCGGCCGCCACAACGTCGGACGCCCGGTCCTTCGCGATGTCGGCTTCTTCGTCTTCGGGCCTGCGGTCGGCGTCGATCACGCGGCCCTTTCTCAATTTCTCGAACAGCGTCGCCCACGAGTAGGCGCCGGACTGCCATCCCGCGACCAGCGCCGTGATTTCCTGCGCGGTCAGATCGCGCGCGAAGAATTCGAGGTTCGGCGTCACCGTCACCGCGTCGGGGTTTTCGCCCATCCACACGGCGACGTGGCGAAGCGCGCGCTCAAGCCCGGCCGCCGTGGTCTGCGCGATGGTGGTGAGCGTCGCGGTCTGCGATGCAGCCCGCAGTTTCAACGCCTCGCCGGATTGATCAGAGGCGCCGCCGTCGATCAGTTGCGCCCCGAATGCGGCGCCGCGATCCAGCGCGTTCTTGATCGCCTCCGCCTGTTTTTCGAGGCCCGGCCCGGAGAACTCCAAATATTTCGCGTCGCCGCCCTTGGGTAGCAGCCACAAGATGGACGATCCGAGCGTTCGCGGCGCCGAGCCGTCCTCCTTCGCCTGCCGGGCATCGTCGAAGCCGATCGCGACCGGCGTCGGCTCGCTCGTCATGTGCAGCGCGAAGGTGAAATCCGCGTCGAGCCGGTAGACGCGCATCGCAAGTTTCGCGAGGCCGTAGAGCGGCACGTCGTCCGGGTTCGGGGTCAGATCGTTCGCCCCGATGAACACGAACGGGACTCGATCCAGCACGTTCCGGCGCGGCGTAACGGCCGTCTCGTCCGGGCCGGGCTCAAAGCCCTGACCCGTCTTGCTCCAGACCCGCGCGGCATAGCCGCCGTCCAGCATCATGCACTCGCGGTAACGCTCGACACTGGACCAATGGCCAGTCGTCCGGTCGCGCTCCTGCCCGCTTTCGTTCAGGACGACGTAATCGACCTCGCCGTTTGTCTCGTCCCAGTTGACGATGCTCTCCGCGACGTAGCCGGAGAGGTGGGGAATCCCGCCCTCGCCAACTCCAGCGAGAAGGCCGTAGCGGCCCGTCGTCATCACCTCGGTCGCGATGCGCCTATGCAGCCCGTCGAGGGTGAGCCCGTCGCGCGTCGCGCGCTCGCGCAAGCCCTCCATCGAGGGCGGAAGCTCAACCGTCGCCGGCTTGACCAGCATCACGCCGACCGCGCCGCGAATGGTCGGAGCGGTGA
>CAZWJF010000101.1:0-4496 GCA_964634325.1 uncultured Rhodoblastus sp. | reverse complement strand
GCGCTGAGGACGGGAAGGTGCCTTATATCATCGGCGTCGCCGGATCGGTCGCCGTCGGAAAGTCGACGTCCGCGCGCGTATTGCAGGCGCTGCTCTCGCGCTGGCCGAACACGCCGAAGGTGCAGTTGGTCACGACCGACGGTTTTCTGCTGCCAAACGCGGCGCTCGAGCGCGAAGGCCTCATGGACAAGAAGGGCTTTCCCGAAAGCTACGACCATAGCGCGCTGGTGCGGTTTCTGTCCGAGGTGAAGGCAGGCATGGCGCGCGTGTCGGCGCCCGTCTATTCCCATCTGACCTACGACGTCGTGGAAGGCGAGAAAATTTACGTCGACCGCCCGGACATTCTCATTGTCGAGGGCGTCAACGTGCTTCAGCCGAGCAGACTGACGCGCGACGCCAGGGATATTCCGTTCGTATCCGACTTTTTCGATTTCTCGGTTTATCTCGACGCCGAGGAGAGCGTGCTCGAGCGCTGGTACGTCGATCGCTTCATGCGGCTGCGCCAGACCGCGTTCCGCGACCCGAAGTCCTACTTCCGGAAATACGCGGACCTGAGCGACGCGGATGCGCAGGCCACGGCGCGCGATATCTGGGCGCGCATCAATCTGCGCAATTTGCACGAGAACATATTTCCGACGCGCGCGCGCGCGAGCCTCGTGCTGACCAAGGGTCCCAATCACTCGATCGAGCGTGTGGCGCTGCGCAAGCTTTGATGCGCGTTGTTCCTACCGCCCGAGCTTCACGCGTGACCATTCGCGCGTGATGACTTTTTGCATCGCCGGATCCTTCATGCCGACGACGAAAATGCGCTTCATGGTCGCGTCGTCCGGAAAAATGTCCTTGTTGTCGACGAGCGCGGCGGGAAGATGCGCGCGCGAGGCGGGTACGGGATTGACGAAGTTGGTCAGAAGCGTGTTGCGCGCTGCGATCTCGGGCCGCATCAGGAAATCGAGAAAGCGGTGTGCGTCGGCCACGTTTTTCGCGTCCTTGGGAATTGCGAACGAATCGATCGACATCAGCGTGCCCTCGCGCGGGATCGCGTAGGCGATCTCGACGCCATTGTTGGCTTCGCGCGCGCGGTTGCGCGCCTGCAGCGAATCGCCGGCCCAGCCGACCGCCACGCAGATGTCCCCGTTCGCCAGCGCGTTGATGTATTCGGAGGAGTGAAACTTGCGGATCGATCGCCGCACGCCGGCGATCAGATCGGCGGCGCGTTTGATGTCGGCCGCAGAGGTCAAGTTTGGATCGAGGCCGAGATATTTGGCGGCGATCGCCAGAATGTCCTCGGGGCTGTCGAGAAAATAAACGCCGCAATCGGCGAGCTTGGCGAGAATCTGAGGCTTGAGCACAATGTCCCAGGAATCGACCTTCTGCTCGCCGAGCCGTTCGCGCACCTTCTTGACATTGTAGGCGATGCCGGTCGTCGACCACATATACGGAACGGAATACGCCCCGCCGGGGTCGAAAACGTTCATGCGTTGCACGATCTGGGGATCGAGCTCCTTGAGATTGGGGAGCAGCGCCTTGTCGATCTTCTGGTAGACGCCCGCCTGAATCTGGCGTTGCAGGAAACTCGAGGTCGGCGCCACGAGATCGTAGCCGGTTGCGCCGGCGAGGAGTCGAGTCTCCAGCGTCTCGTTGGAATCATAGGTGTCGTAGGCGACCCTGACGCCTGTCTCACGGGTGAAATCCTCGATCGCCTTCGGATCGACATAGTCGCTCCAGTTGGCGACGTTGAGCGTCTTGTGTTGCGCGAACGAAGGCGCGGGCGCCAGCAGCGCACAGGCCAGAGCGGCGCATGCCGCAAATTTATGAATCATCCTTACGTCGCCCATCTACCCCGAACGTGACGGCAGGAAATTGCGATGCCGCTCGAATGTCAATTCGAAATGCATTGAGCGGGAACGGGACAGGGCTGCAAACCAAAAACCCCGCGTCGCGGGGACGCGGGGCTTTCATGTAAGCGAACGTCGGCTCAGCGCGTCGCCTTCGCCTTGGCGAGATCGGCGTCCTGCAGGAAGTCGACGAGCTTCTGGACCGGCCCGACATTGTCGATATTGGCCAGCATTTCCTGATAGGCCTCCTGGGCGCGCGGCGGCAGTTTGTGCGCAACGCCCTGATGGCAGTCGATGCAGGTCTTGCCTTGCGTCAGCGCGGCCTGGTGGACCTTGGACGCGCGCGGCTCCTGCAGCGACAGATCCATGTAGTCGAACTTGTGGCAGTTGCGACACTCGCGCGAATCCGTCGTCTTCATCGACCGCCAGACGCTCTTCGACATGCTCAGGCGATGGTCGTTGAACTTCTGCGGCGTGTCGATCGTGCCGAGCGCCTTGTGCAGCAATTCGTTCGACGCCTGAATCTTGCGCACCACTTTGTGCGTCCACTCCTTCGGAACATGGCAGTCCGGGCAGCTTGCGCGCACGCCGGTCTTGTTCGAATAGTGGACGGTGTTGCGATACTCGAGGAACACATTCTGTTTCATCTCATGGCAGGAGATGCAGAATTGCTCCGTGTTCGTGGCTTCCATCGCCCAGTTGAAACCACCCCAGAACAGAATGCCGCCAGCGAAAGCGACAATGGCGATCAGGCCCCACGCCGTTCGCACGGCCGGCGACAGGAACCAGCGCACAAATCGCCGTATCGGACCGCCGCGGCGTTGGCCGTCGGCCGGCGCCGCCTTCTTGGAGTTTTCGGTATCCGTCATGGCCCGCTCCCGTCAGTTCGCCTGCGTGGCGTTGCGGAAGGAATTGCCGACCAGCGGTTTCGCGTCCGCCTGTGGCACGTGGCATTGCTGACAGAAATACCGCGTTCCGGAGACCTTATCGAGCCGCACGCCCTGCCGGTCCACATAGTGCGTTTCGGAAATCTTCGGCGCGTTGAAGCGCGTATTTCCGGGCCAGTCATGGCAACCCATGCACGCATTGTTGCCGACCGTGACCTGATAGCCGTCGACCTTGTGCGGGATCAGCGGCGGCTGCTGGCGATAGGCGCGGCCGAAACCTTCCGCAGGCATCGATTGCTTGTAGAGATCGGGCGGGGCGCCGCTCTCGGTCAGAGGCGTTTCGCGCAGGGTCTTGGTCTCCTGAGCAGCGCCATACGCGACCAAACTGACGCTGGCGACTAGAACCGCCACGACGGGCAGAAGGAGTTTCGGCGTGGCCATGGGTCTATCCTTTCGCAAGGGAAGAGTTTGAAGCGATGGGCTCGGCCATCGCGCCCGACGAGCGTCGGGCTGGTTCGGTTCTCGTGTCGAAACGATGTGCGAAGCGGAACACGCTTTCCGGACACACATCGATACAGGCGCCGCACAGCGTGCAATCGGCGCCGAGAATGACCGGGCTCGCGCCCGTCTTCTCGCCGCGCAACGCCGGCGGGATGACATGCGGCTCCGGGCAAACCGCGAAACATTCCATGCAATCGTCGCAGGCCGCGCGCGCGGGCGCTGCGACGCGCAGAAGCGAGGCCTTGCCGATCGCGCCGTAGGCGGCGCCGACCGGGCAGATATGGCCGCACCATCCGTGTTTGGCGACCAGAAGATCGAATACGAACACGGCGCCCGCGCCTGCGAGACCGAACCACATGCCAAACACCAGCGCCCGATGGAACGCGGTGATCGGATTGACGAGTTCCCAGGCAACCGCGCCCGTCACGGCCGAGACGGCAATGACGCCGAACGCGAGATAGTTGCGAAAGGCCGGCCGCAATCTGGCCGAATGCGTCACGCCAAGACGCTGGCGCAGCCAGCCGGCGAAATCGGCGACCGGATTGAGTGGGCATACCCAGGCGCAGTAGCTGCGGCCGCCGAATATCAGATAGCCGGCCAGAACGATCGCGGCGCCGATCACGGCCGTCAGTTCGGGCCAATGTCGCGCAGCCAGCGATTGCACGAGCACGAACGGATCTGTCAGGGGCAGCACGCCAAACGTCATCGAAGATGCAAGCGTGCCTTTGGCGATCCACAGCCCGAACAGCGGGCCGGTCAGAAACACGGCCAGAAAGAGACCCTGCGATATGCGCCGCAGAATTCGATAGCGCGACGCCTCCCACAACCCCTTGCGCCGGCGCGCCTCGACATAGAGTCGGTCCTCGACGCTCATGGCTTGACTCCCGGCAGCGGCGCATCGGGCAGGCGCGTCGGCAGTTTCACGGGGGCGTCGACCAGCGCGCCGCCGGCCTTTTCTTTTTCGATCCAACCGCGCTTGTAATGCGCGTCCTGCTTGAGAGCGGCGATTTCGACCGGCAGCACTTTGATGGCGGCATCCGTCAGAACGCACGATTTCTCGCACTTCCCGCAGCCGGTGCAATAGTCGGCGTGCACCACGGGTTCGAACACCGCATGTTTGGTGGTGCGCGTGTTGTGCGTCCGTTCGAGCGTGATCGCCTTGTCGATGACAGGGCAAACGCGATAGCAGACATCACAGCGCAGGCCCTGCAGATTGAGGCAGGTCTCGCGGCTGGTGATCACCGCGACGCCCATCTTCGCCTTCGTGATCTCG
>CAZWJF010000100.1:0-4544 GCA_964634325.1 uncultured Rhodoblastus sp. | reverse complement strand
CGACTATGGCTGCATCCGCGTCTTTCCGCCGAAATTCGTCGGCGGCGTCGTCGACCTTTACGAAGGGCTGAAACGCGACGACGAGGCGCGTATCGTCCATGCCTACGAGAGCTGGGGCTTCACGAATCTGAAGAAGGACGTGATCGACGTGCTCAACATCTGGGCGCGCTTCATCTACGGGCCGATCCTGGAGGACCGCGTGCGCACCATCGCCGATGGCGTGGCGCCCGGCGCCTACGGGCGCAAGGAAGCCTTCCGCGTGCATCAGGCGCTGAAACAGAAGGGGCCTGTCACCGTGCCGCGCGAATTCGTGTTCATGGATCGCGCGGCGATCGGGCTCGGCGGCGTGTTCCTGCACCTCGACGCGAAGCTGAACTATCACGACATGTTCAACGCCGCATTGGGCGATTTTCGCCTCGACGCGCTGGCCGCGGCCCAGCGCGCGGCGCTGGAATTCGTCGGCCTGGCCGCGCCCGCATGAGCGCGGCTGCCTAGGCGACCTGCACGATCGCCTCGATCTCGACCGCGATGCCGCGCGGCAGCGCGATCATGCCGACGGCCGAACGCGCCGGCCGACCAGCATCGCCGAACACCTCGACGAACAGATCGGTGCAGCCGTTGATCACCTCCGGCTGCTCGCCGAACCCCGGCGCGCACCGCACCATGCCGAACACCTTGACGACGCGCGCCACCCGATCGAGCGAGCCGAGCGCGGCGCGCATGTTGGCGAGCAGCACGAGGCCGCAGAACCGCGCCGCCTCGTAGCCTTGCGCCACGGTGAGGTCCTGGCCGACCACGCCCGTCACATAGCCGCCGTCCGGCCGCTGCGGCCCGATGCCCGAGAGATAGAGCATGTCGCCGACCCGCGCCGAGGCGACGTAGTTGCCGGCCGGCGCCGCCGCCGCCGGCAGCGCGACCCCGAGCGAACCGATCCTGTCTTCCGCGCTCATTCTCTCATCCTTTCGCCAGCAGTTGCATCGCCGCTTCGTGCGCGCGCGGGTCGCCGGCCGCGATGATCGCGCCGCCCCTGGTGGCGTCGCCGCCATCCCACGTCGTCACGACGCCGCCGGCCCCTTCCACGATCGGAATGAGCGCGATGATGTCGTAGGGCTGCAATCCATCCTCGATCACCAGATCGACATGGCCCGCGGCGAGCGCGCAATAGGCGTAGCAGTCGCCGCCGTAGCGCGGCAGCCGCGCGGCGCGCTCCACCCGCCGGTAGGCCTCGCGCCGGTCCTCGCCGATCAGCAGCGGCGACGTGGTCATCAGCGTCGCCTCCCCCACGTCCGCGCAGGCGCGCGTGCGCAGCCGGCGCCGCTCCGTTCCCTGCCCGCGATGGGCCGGCCCGGTCCAGTGGCTGGCCGCGCCGTCGCCGAAGAAGCGCTCGCGCGTGAACGGCTGGTTCATCAGCCCGTAGCACGGCCGGCCGTTGTGCAGGAGGCCGATGAGCGTGCCCCAGACCGGCAGGCCGGACACGAAGCTCTTGGTGCCGTCGATCGGATCGAGCGCCCACACATACGGCGCATCCATGTCCTGGGCGCCGAACTCCTCGCCGAGGATGCCGTGGCCGGGAAATTGCGCGCCGATCAGGCGGCGCATCGCCACCTCCGCCGCGCGGTCGGCCTCGGTCACGGGATCGAACGCGCCGCCCACGCTCTTGTCCTGCGCGCCGAGCGCCGTGCGGAAGAACGGCATCAGCGCCTCGCCCGACACGTCCGCCAGGCGCGCGACGAAATGTTCGAAATCGACGGCGTTCATCGGCGGTCTCCGTTCGCGCGCGAAATGATGCTACGAGAAAACGTCAGTCGGCCCGAACGGGCGCGAAAATTCACGGGGACGAAACGACGCATGGGTTCCTTCGGCAAACCGGCGCGCGGACCGGCGATCGTCATCGCGGCGCTGGTGGGCATTTACATGCTCAGCCAGTTCTTCCGCAATTCGATTGCGGTGATCGCGCCCGATCTGGCGCGCGAATTCGATCTCGACGCGGCCGCGCTCGGCTTCCTGTCCTCGGTGTTCTTTCTTTCTTTTTCCGCCGCCCAGATCCCGCTCGGCGTCGCCATCGACCGATGGGGGCCGAAAGCGCCGATGGTGGCGACCGCGCTGCTTCTCATCGCCGCGACCGTGTTTTTCGCGCTGGCGGCCGATTCGCGCCAGCTGACCGCCGCACGGCTGCTGCTGGGCTTCGGCTGCTGCGCCTATTTCATGGCGCCGCTCGCCCTCTACGCCGGCCTGTTCTCGGCCGACCGGTTCTCCACCGTGGCGTCCATCCATCTGGGCGCCGGCTCGCTCGGCATGTTGATGGCGACCGCGCCCCTGGCCATCGGCGCGGCTTCCATCGGCTGGCGCAACGTATTCCTCATCGCAGCCGCCTTCGCCGCGCTCATGACCGTCACCCTCGTCCTGTTCGTCCACGAGGCCCCGCAGGCGGTCGCGGCGCGCCGCAGCCGCGCCGAAACCTGGGGCGAGACTTTCGCCGGCATTCTGGCCTCAACCAGGGCGCCCGGCTTCTGGCCCCTGTTCTTCATGCAGGCGGCCAGTTCGTCGACGCTCGCCACGATTCTCGGCCTGTGGGTCGGCCCGTGGCTGGCGCAGGTCTATCATGTGCCGCTCGAGGAGCGCGGCAGCCTGATCCTCGCGCTCGCCGTGGCCCAGATCGCGGCCGTCTTCGCCTGGGGGCCGAGCGACCGGCTGTTCCGCAGCTACCGCGTTCCGGTGCTGATCGGCACGGGGCTGGTCGTGGGCGCGCTCGCGCTCGCCGCGCTGGCGCCGATTCCGCGCGCCGCGCTGCCGTGGGCGCTCGCCTTCTATGGCGCGGCGCTCGGCTTCTTCCCGGTGCTGGTCGCCCACGGCAAATCGCTTTTCCCCCCGGCGCTCACCGGCCGCGGCATCACGCTGCTCAATATGGGCACCATGGGCGGGACGTTCGTCATGCAGTCGGTGACGGGCCTGGCCATCGAAACCTTCGGCTTCCGGATGGTCGATGGCGTGCGCACCTATCCGCCGGAAGCCTATCGGCTGGTGTTCGCCATTCTGGCCGTCCAGCTCGCGCTCGCCGCCTGGTTCTACCGGCGCGCTCCCGATCGGGACGAGGCGCTCGCCGGCGCCGCCTCTCAGGACGAGGCGCCGCTGCAACAGTCGGAATAAAAATTCCAGGACGGCCACTTTAAGGGCGATATAGACTAAGGACTCACTTGCAATTTGTGCGTTGCGAGATAGATTGAATATGCCCTCTTTGGGCGTTTCCTCCCAAGACTTGGGCCGCTTGCTTGCAGGCGGCCTCTTTCTTTTTTGGGCCGCTTGCTTGCAGGCGGCCGCTTTCTTTTTGTGGTCAGCGCGCGGCAGGCGCCCCCGGCGGACGACCTATTCGGCCGCGGCCTTTCGCCCGACATCGGCGAGCGCGAGCCGCGAGAGCGTGTCGACGACGGCCCGCATGTCGGCTGCAACACGCTCGAAATGCTTGGTCTTTTCGATTCTGGCCTCGTCCAGATACAGAGCCCGGTTGATTTCGATCTGGAGCGCGTGCACGCGGCCGGCCGGCGCTCCGTAGTGTTCGGTGATGAACCCGCCGGCGTACGGCTTGTTGCGTTGAACCGAATAGCCCAGCCGCCGCAGCTCCGATTCGGCGGCCGCCGCGAAGGCCGAATCACAGCTGGTGCCGAATCGGTCGCCGAGCACGATGTCGGCCGTCACCCGCTCCATCCGCCCGCCCACCGACAGGAACGAGGGCATGGAATGGCAGTCGACGAGCACCACGGTCCCGAATTGCGCGGCGGCGCGCTGGATCAGCCGGCGCAGCGCGGCATGATAGGGCCGGTAGAGAGATTCGATACGCGCGAGCGCGTCCTCCACCGGCAGGCGCCGGGCGTAGATTTCCTGCGATTCGCCCACGATCCGCGCGATGGTGCCGAGCCCGCCGGCGACCCGCAGCGAGCGGGTGTTGGCGTGCGCCGGCAGCCGCCCCTCGAACATGCGCGGATCGAGTTCGTAGGGTTCGCGGTTCACGTCGAGGAAGGCGCGGGGAAAGAGCGCGCGCACCGGCGGCGCGCCGCCGGCGCCGGCGAACATCTCGTCGACGAACGCGTCCTCCGAGCGGCGCAGCGTGGCGGGGTCGAGGCGCGACAGCGCCAGAAATCGTTCCGGATAGATGCGCCCCGAATGGGGGGAAGACAGAACGACCGGGGATGGCGCGCCTGCGGGCGCGACGACCTCGACGGGGGTCGCCAGTTCGGGCTCGGCCGGCGCGACCGCGCCCATTTCCCCAACGATGCTCGGTTTGCGATCCATTCGGTCTCCCGGGGCGGGCACTCTGCCAGCCTCGCGCCGCGCTGTCCACGCGAACGAATTTTTCATCCAACCGGTCGCTTGTCGCTCGGTTTCACTCGATTTTTACCGAACCCGCGCTCTATGATGACGCCATCCCGGAAGCGGACGGCGCGCCCTGTGCACGAACAATCGGTCGGACCAATGAAAATCCTGCTCGCGGAAGACGACAACGACATGCGCCGGTTTCTGGTGAAGGCGCTGCAGAACGCGGGCTACAC
>CAZWJF010000099.1:0-4630 GCA_964634325.1 uncultured Rhodoblastus sp. | reverse complement strand
GGTTCGACGATGGAGCTGAAGCCGGTGCTCGGCAGCGTCGCCGACGAGGATTTCATGCTCGACGTCATGACGCGCAATGGCGTGGACGTCGTCTTTCACGCCGCAGCCTACAAACACGTGCGCATGGTGCAGGAGAATCCCGTCGCCGGCGTCGTCAACAACATCTTCGGCACGTTCGCAGCCGCGCGCGCGGCTGCGCAGGCGCGCGTCGAAACGTTCATTCTCGTTTCGACCGACAAGGCCGTGCGCCCCACCAGCGTCATGGGCGCCACCAAGCGCGTGGCCGAAATGGTGCTGCAGGGCCTGGCGGCCGGCGGCCAGAGCGAGACGGTTTTCCTGTCCGTGCGCTTCGGCAATGTGCTCGGCTCGTCCGGCTCCGTCGTTCCGCTGTTCCGTCAGCAGATCGAGCGCGGCGGGCCGATCACCGTGACCGATCCGGAGGTCACGCGTTACTTCATGTTGATTCCC
The DNA here is from genome assembly GCA_964634325.1 of uncultured Rhodoblastus sp. Classification (GTDB taxonomy): domain Bacteria; phylum Pseudomonadota; class Alphaproteobacteria; order Rhizobiales; family Beijerinckiaceae; genus JAJXWB01. Next base: position 4,162 of record CAZWJF010000099.1, on the reverse strand, counting down.
GAGGCCGCCCAACTCGTCATTCAGGCCGCGGCGATGGCGCACGGCGGCGAGGTCTTCGTGCTCGACATGGGCGAGCCGGTGAAGATCCTCGATCTCGCGCGCAAGATGGTCGAGATCGCCGGCCTGACGGTGCAGGACGAAGACAATCCCGACGGCGACATCGAGATCAAATTCGTCGGCCTCAACGACGGCGAGAAACTCTACGAGGAGCTTCTGATCGGCGAGAACGTGTCGCAAACCGCGCACGAACGCATCATGCAATGCAACGAGCACTTCCTGTCTGCCGACGCGCTCGCGGCGGAACTCGCCAAGTTGCGGCAATTGCTCGAACTCGGCGACGAGGAGGGGCTCAAACGCAAGGTCATGCGACTGGCCGCACCGCCTGCGGAGCTCACGGTCCCGCAATTGCTGCGCGCCTGAAGTCGCGCAGGCGCGACGGGATCGTCGCCGTCGGTCAGAGAGGAGAGCGTGCGCATGGCCACTGCAGTTCTGTCGAGCGCGGCGGCGCCGGTGGCGGGGCAGACATGGCCAATGTTCGCCGAGGACGAGATCGCCGACGTGGTCGCGGTCCTGCGTTCCGGCAAGGTCAATCAATGGACCGGCGACCGCGTCAAGCTGTTCGAGACGCGCTTTACGCAAAAGATGGGCTGCGCGCGCGGCCTCGCCCTCGCCAACGGCTCGCTCGCGCTCGAACTCGCGCTGAAGACGCTGGGCGTCGGGCCGGGGGACGAGGTGATCGTCACGCCGCGAAGCTTCGTGGCGTCCGCGTTCTGCGCCATGCTGGTCGGCGCGCGCCCCGTCTTTGCCGATATCGACCGCGACAGCGGAAACATCACGGCCCAAACCATCGCCGCCTGCATCACCGCGCGCACGCGCGCCATCGTGCCGGTTCATCTGGGCGGCTGGCCGTGCGACATGCCGCAGATCATGGCGTTGGCGGCGCGCCACAATTGCGTTGTCGTGGAGGATTGCGCGCAGTCGCATGGCGCGGAGATCGACGGACGCCCGGCGGGCGCGTTCGGCCATGCGGCGGCCTGGTCGTTCTGTCAGGACAAAATCATGACGACCGGCGGCGAGGGCGGCTTCGTCACGTTTCAGGACGCCGCGCACTGGGAGAAGGCATGGTCGTTCAAGGACCACGGCAAGAACTGGCGCGAGGTGAACTCCCCGCCGAAGGAGCCGGGCTTTCGCTGGTTGCATGATTCGGTGGGCACCAACTGGCGCATGACGGAGATGCAGGCCGCCATCGGCCTCAGGCAACTGGACAAGCTCGACGCGTGGCGCGACGCGCGCACGCGCAACGCGGCGATCTACGACCGCGCGCTCGCCGGCCTGCCCGCCATCCGCGCGCCGTCGCCGCGCGCGGGCCTGCATCACGCCTTCTACAAGCACTACGTCTACGTGCGGCCGCAGGCGCTGAAACCGGGCGTGACGCGCGACACGCTGCTGGCGCTGCTGGCCGAGCGCGGCCTGCGCGCCTTTTCCGGCAGTTGCTCGGAAATCTATCGCGAGAAGGCGTTCGCCGATCTTGCGGTCGAGGCGTGTCCCAACGCGCGCGAACTCGGCGAGACGAGCCTGATGTTCGAGGTGCACCCGACGCTCGACCCTGCGCATGTCGAACGCTGCGCGCGTGGCGTGGCCGAAACCGTGGCCGGCGTGCAACGGGCGTGAGCGTCCGCGCCGTGCGGGCCCGAAAAGCGGTTGACCGCCGGCGCGCGATCGTTCCCGTGCGAACGGTTTTGCGCTATAGCGCTGTCCAGCATGTGTCCGGTTCGCGTGAACGCGTCACATCGACAACGCGCCAGGCAACCATATGGCCGCGAATTGGGTTCGGATTCTGTTGGGCGATCCTGCAGTCGCGGGCGCGCGAACGGCTGCGCCGGTAGCCGCCAACGATTCGTACGCGCAGCCCGCGCCGCAGGACAGCATGGCGGCGGGCGCCGCATCGGGCGTTCTGGCCGGCCAGACGGGCGTCTTCGAAATGTGGGGTCCGGGCGGGCCGGACGTCCAGGCTGCGCTCTTGCCGAACGTCGACCCGACCGCGCCGTGGCTTGGTCTTGGCGCGCAGGGCGCCGCGGCGCAGACGCCATGGCCGGCTGAGCAGCCGTTCGTTTATGCGACCGATTCTGCCGCGACGGTCGCGACCGGCGGGCCGCTCCCGCTCATGGGCGACTGGAGCGCTGCTTTCGCGGATTGGGCGACATTGCTCGCGCCGCCCGAGCGCGCCGCTTTCGATTCGAGCTTCGCGCAGACGGCGATGTCCCATATCGGCGCTCCCGAAGGCGCGCCGCTTCTGGCGCCCGCCGCGCCGGATGTCTGGGTCGACGGAACGAAACCTTAGAGGTTGATCTTGCGCGCCGACGCTTCCGCCGAACGGACATGACGGCTTCGCCGCACCCCTCTCCCGACCCGCGGCCGCTCGACACGAGTCTGCGCGCGCTCTGCGGCATCGCCGCCTATTTCCGCATCGCCGCCGATCCTGTGCAACTCGCGCGCGAACTATCGATCGCCGACGCCGATTCCGACCCCGACCACGTGCTGCGCGCGGCCCTTCATCTGGGCCTGAAGGCGCGCAGAATCGACAGTCTCACGGCGGCGCGCCTCGCAACCCTGCCCTCGCCCTCGATCGTCCGGCTTCGGACCGGAGCGTTTGTCGTCTACGGCGGCAGGTTTCCCGATGGCGCGCATCGCATTGTCGATCCGATCACGCGGCAGGCCGAACGCATTTCGCTCGAAGATCTGTTCCGGCGCATCGAGCCGATGGCGCTTCTCGTCGCGCGCAGACTGGGCGGGCCCGGCGTCGATCCCGAGAGCTTCAATCTGCGCTGGTTCCTCCCGACCATCTGGCGCTATCGCAAGCCGCTCGCCCATGTGCTCGTCGCCTCGTTCTTCGTGCAGGTTTTCGCGCTCGTCTCGCCGCTGTTCTTTCAGGTGGTGATCGACAAGGTCGTCAGCCACAAGGGCTACGACACTTTGTTCGTTCTGATCCTCGGTCTGGTGGCGATCGGCCTGTTCGATGTCGTGCTGCAATATCTGCGCAGCTATGCGCTTTCGCACACGACCAACCGCATCGATGTCGAACTCGGACGGCGCCTGTTCGCGCATCTGTTCCGGCTGCCGATGAGCTATTTCGAAACGCGCGCCGCCGGACAGACGGTTGCGCGTGTGCGCGAACTGGAGACCATTCGTTCGTTCCTTACAGGCCAGGGGCTGTTTTCCGCGCTCGACCTCTTCTTCGCGATCGTGTTCATCGCGGTGCTGCTCGCCTATTCGTGGCGCCTGACGTTGATCGTGGTCGCCTCCATTCCGCTCTATATGATCATCGCCGCGCTGCTGCGCCCGGCGCTGCGCGAAAAGATCAACGAAAAATTCAATCGCGGCGCGGCGAGCCAGCAGATGCTGGTGGAGGCGATCGTCGGCGTGCAGACGGTAAAGGCCGCGGCCGTGGAGCCGGCCATGCAGACGCAGTGGGAGGAGAAGCTCGCGGCCTATGTCGCCTCCTCTTTCGACGCGGGACTGATCGGCGCCGGCGGACAGAGCGCCATCCAGTATGTGAACAAGCTGACGTCCGCAGCGCTCCTGCTGTTCGGCGCGAAAGCCGTGATCGACGGCGACCTCACGGTTGGCGAACTCGTCGCCTTCAACATGATCGCCGGACAGGTGGCGCAGCCGATCCTGCGGCTGTCGCAGATCTGGCAGGATTTCCAGCAGGTGAAGATATCGGTCGATCGGCTCGGCGACATTCTGAACATGCCGCCGGAGCCGATGAACGCCGCGCACGGCAACCTGCCGCCGGCGCGCGGCGCGATCTCCCTGCGCAACGTGACGTTCCGGTATCGTCCCGGCGCGCCCGAGGTTTTGCGCAACATCAACCTGCACATACGGCCGGGCGAGGTCGTCGGCATTGTCGGGCGGTCCGGTTCCGGCAAATCGACGCTCGCCAAGCTCGTGCAGCGCTTCTATCTGCCCGAGGAGGGGCAGGTGCTGGTCGATGGCGTCGATGTCGCGCAGGTGTCGCCTGCCTGGCTGCGCCGCCAGGTGGGCGTGGTGCTGCAGGAAAACCTTCTGTTCAACCGGTCGATCCACGACAATATCGCGCTCGCCAATCCGGCGATGCCGCGCGCCCATGTGATCGCCGTCGCGCGGCTGGCCGGCGCCGACG
>CAZWJF010000098.1:0-4641 GCA_964634325.1 uncultured Rhodoblastus sp. | reverse complement strand
CGTAAGTCGGTGTTCTACGCCACCGGCTTCATCGGCTACTTCTACATCCTGACCTTCATCATCGGCTTCGGCGCGATCGTGCTGGTCTCGACCAATCCGCAGTTCCTGACGGATGCGACGAAGGGCCTGGCGGCGATCAAGGGCGGCTCCAACATGGCGGCGGTGCATCTCGCCGACGCTGTTGGCGGCGACATCTTCTTCGGCTTCATCTCGGCTGTGGCCTTCGCCACGATCCTCGCGGTCGTGTCGGGTCTCACGCTCGCCGGCGCCTCGGCTGTCAGCCACGACCTCTATGCGACGGTCGTGAAGGGCGGCAAGGCGAACGAGCAGGACGAGATTCGCGTGTCGAAGATCACCACCGTGATCCTCGGCATCATCGCGATCATCCTTGGCATCGTGTTCGAGAAGATCAACGTCGCCTTCATGGTCGGCCTGGCCTTCGCGATCGCGGCGTCCTGCAACTTCCCGGTTCTGCTGATGTCGATGATGTGGAAGGGCATGACCACGCGCGGCGCGGTCATCGGCGGCTTCCTCGGCCTGATCTCGGCCGCGGTGGGCGTCATCCTGTCGCCTGGCGTGTGGGAAGCGATCTTCGGCTATCCGAAGGGCTCGGCCCCGGTTCCGTGGTCGAACCCGGCGCTCGTCTCGATGGCGCTGGCCTTTGGCGGCATCTGGCTGTTCTCCAAGCTCGACTCCAGCGCGCGCGCCAAGGTCGACAAGGAAGGCTTCGACGCGCAGTACGTGCGTTCGCAGACGGGCATCGGCGCTTCCGGCGCTTCCGCTCACTAAGCTTCACGGCCGGGCTGCGACGCCCGGCCGCATTCGTTTCGCGCCGAGCGCGCGCAAGAACGTACGGGCCGCATCGCGGCCCGTATTGCTGTCTGGACAGGGAATCGCATGCCCAACGCGTTCGATGCGACCAATCCGCCATTCGATCGCCTGTCGCCGCAGGAAGTCGACAAGCTGCGCGCCTCCGTCGACATCGGTTATTTCAAGCCGGGCGAGGCGCTGATCGCGCAGGGCGGCGCGACGCAATCCCTGTTCGTCGTCATCAAGGGGGCTGTGGAAGAGCGCGACGGCGACGAGCTGATCGCCTTGCTCGGCCCGAAGGATTCGTTCGACACGCGCGCGATCGTCCAGGATGCGAGCGCGCACGCCTTCGTCGCGCGGCAAGAAACGCTCGCCTATCTCGTTCCCAAAGAGCTGATCCTGCAATTCGTGCGCGACAACGCGCGGTTCGGTTCGTTCTTCTATCTCGACATTTCGCGCAAGCTCGAAGCGATCGCCCGCGACGAGGACGAAGTGCGCGCCGGCTCGCTGATGCGCGCGCGCGTCCGCGACCTGTTTCTGCACCCGGCTGAATTCATCGACGCGCGCGAGTCGATCGAGGTCGCCGGACGGCGCATGCGCGACATCAATTCGAACACGCTGCTGGTGCGCGACGGCGACAACGTCGGCATCGTCACCGGCATGAACCTGTCGAAAGCGGTCATTCTGCATCGCATGCCGATCAGCGCGCCGATCGCGCCGGTGGCGCACTACAACATCGTCACCGTCGAAGAGGACGATTTTGTCTTTCAGGCGCTGCTCGAAATGACGAAGAGCAACAAGCGCCGTATCGTCGTCAAACGCGGCGCGGACTTCGTCGGCGTTCTCGAGGATATCGATCTCCTCGGATTTCTGGCTGGCAATGCGCAGGTCGTGGCCGGCCGCATCGACCGCGCCAAAAGCAAGGCGGATCTGGCCATCGCGGCGCGCGAGATCGCCGAGCAGGTGCGTACGCTTCGCCGTCAGGATGTCCGCGCGGAAGTGATCGCGGAGATCATCTCCGACCTCAACCGGCGCCTGATCGCCAAGACATTCGCGCTGCTCGCTCCGCCGGACCTGCGCAAGCGCGCGTGTCTCATCGTCATGGGAAGCGAGGGGCGCGGCGAACAGACCGTGCGTACGGACCAGGACAACGGCCTCATTCTGGCCGAGCCGGTCGACGAATCCATGCTCAACGGGTTCCGCGCCGAATTCACCCTCGCGCTCGAGGAGTTCGGTTTCCCGCCATGTCCTGGCAACGTGATGGTGCGCAATCCCATCTGGTCCAAGACGATCGACGAGTACATCGCCGATTTTCACCGGTGGGTGGCGCAGCCCGACGAAAATGCGATGATGAACGTCGCGATCTTCTACGATGCGGCGGCCGTGTCGGGCCGCGTCGACCTGCTGCCCAAGGCCAAGGCCGCCCTGATCGAGTCCGTACGGTCGGAGCGCGTGTATCTCGCGCGGTTCGCCAATGCAGTGGAGGCGTTCGAGACGCCGATCGGCCTGTTCAACAATCTGATCGAGAAAGACGGCGCGCTCGACCTCAAGAAGGGCGGGATCTTTCCGATCGTGCACGGCGTACGCAGCCTCGCGCTGGAGCATGGCCTGCTCGAGACGTCGACGGCCGAGCGGATCGACAAGCTGGTCGAAGCCAATGTATTTCGCGCAGACTTCGGGCGGGATCTGAAACAATCGTTCAACTTCCTCACGTCGTTGCGGCTCGAGAGCCAGCTTGCCGAGCAGGCCGGCCTGACCACCACGCTGAGGACGGCCGCGCTCTCCAGCGCCGAGCGCGACCTGCTGCGCGACGCGTTCAAGGTCGTGAAACAGTTCCGCGACTTCCTGCGGCGCCATTTCAATCTGGGCATGTTCTGACATGATCCCGCGACGGCTGAAGCGGCTCTACCATCAGGCGACGCTCCGCGATCCCGCCTTCAAGTTTCTGTTCGAGCCGGGGCCGGAAGACGAAGCGGTGGCCTTCGATTGCGAGACCACCGGGCTCAGCGTCGCGAAGGACGACATCATCACCATCGCGGCGGTGAAAATTCGCGGCAACCGAATCCTGACCAGCGAGAAATTCGAAGTCGTCGCGCGACCGGACGCGGGGATGCGCGCCGAGGCGATCAAGGTTCACCGCCTGCTCGAAAGCGACGTGGAAAGCGGCGGCGTCATCGGCCAGATCATCCCGGACTTCCTGCGCTTCATCGGCGGGCGGCCGTTGGTCGGCTATTATCTCGAGTTCGACGTCGCGATGATCAACAAATATCTGAAGCCGCTGCTGGGCGTCGAACTGCCCAATCCGCTGATCGAGGTTTCGGAGCTCTATTACGACCGCAAGTTTGGAAATGCGCCGGCGGGCACGCATATCGATCTTTCGTTCGTGCATATTCTGGACGATCTCGGCCTGCCCGCGCTCGACCAGCACGACGCGCTCAACGACGCGATCATGACGGCTGAAATGTACGTGGCGCTGAAAGACCTGAAGGAACGCGGCGTTCGCATATCGCGCGACGCGCGCTGACGGTCAGGCGCTCGATTTCACGCTCGCGATCGTCAAAGCGACCGCACAGGCGTTCGACACGTTCAGGCTCTTGATTGGTCCGGGCATGTCGAGCCGCGCGACGAGGTCGCACTTTTCGCGCGTCAGCCGGCGCAGGCCGGCTCCCTCGGCGCCGAGCGCCAGCGCCAGTGGGCGCGTCAGCGTCATGTCCTCGAGCGAGGCGGAGCCCTCGGAGTCCAGACCGACGCGCAAATAACCCATGTCGCCCAGCTCCTCCATCGCCCGGGCGAGATTGACGACCTCGACGATAGGCACGTGTTCCAGACCGCCCGACGCCGTTTTCGCGAGAACGCCGGAGAATTCCGGCGCGTGGCGCTCCGTGACGACGAGCGCGTCGACGGCGAAGGCGGCGGCGGTGCGCAGAATCGCCCCGACATTGTGCGGGTCGGTGATCTGGTCGAGGACGAGCACGAGCCCGCTGCGGTTCTCGATCTCGGAGAGGTCGAGCGCGGGCAGGGCGCGCGCTTCGAGCAGCAGGCCCTGATGAACGGCGCCGGGCCCCAGGCGGCGGTCGAGGTCGGCCGCTTCGACGATGTGGACGGGAACGCCCGCCGCCGCCGCCTCGGGCGCGATGCGCTCAGCGGCCGCCGTCGTGGCGTAGAGGTCGAGCGCCTTGCGTCTTTTCACGCGCAAGGCCTCGCGCACCGCGTGCGCGCCATAGAGGACGATAAGATCGGGGCCCGGCTTGCGAAAGGCGGCGCCTGCGCCGCCGCGGGCCGCCGGGGCGCGCTGCGGGCGCTCGTCGCGGCGCGGGCCGTCGGTCTTGCCCGGCGTCCGGTCGGATCGTCGGCGTCCTTTCTCGTTTCGTCCCATGGGTTTCCTCGTGCCGTTCGGCCCATGTCTCATGGCTGGTCGCCCGGCGCAATCCGGCCCCCGCATTAGCGGTTGACAGGGCGCCGCCTCGCCCGCATAAGGCGCGCATCGGGCCGACGCCTCGTCGGACCACGGGCGGTTTCGCTCTCGTGGGGGAATGTCCCGAGCGGCAAAGGGGGCGGACTGTAAATCCGCTGGCTAAGCCTTCGTAGGTTCGAGTCCTACTTCCCCCACCATCCCTTCGATTGTCGCGGCTGAAACCTTCGCCCCGCGGTCGCGCGGCGCGCGCTTCCAGGACGGAGGCGATTGGTTGACAATTGATAAGGCGAGGGCGCGCGCGCAGTGAAACCTTCCGAGCCCAAGGGTCGGTCCGTCAGGACGAACTGCAGGAGTGTGTCGCATGCACTATCGGCGCTATTTTGACGCAGCGATTGGGCAATTGCGGAACGAGCGGC
>CAZWJF010000097.1:0-4673 GCA_964634325.1 uncultured Rhodoblastus sp. | reverse complement strand
GCTCGTCGCGCTGATCGCCATTCTCGCCGCCTGAGACGCAGAAGGCGCCTCTTGACAGTGCGAAATATTCGCACTATGTTTTGAACATGGCGATGCAGACCGCATATGCCGAACCGCCCGAGGAGGCAGACATGACCAGCCAGACCATCCTCAAGTTCGCCGACGACCGCAACACCTCCATCGAGGTCGCGCAGGCGATTTTCGATATCGCCGCCGCCGGCGACGAGCACCGCATGTGGGAGTCGCCGACCCAAGCCGAAATCGCGGCCGTTGAGGCCCGCGCGTGGGAACTGGCGGCCGACGACGAAGACGAGCTCTTCTGGGGTGTCGAGACGATCCGCCGCAAGGTCGCCTGACATGGCAGCCAAAATCGAGGGCGTAGATTTCGATGTAGGCGGGGACGGAATTCGCATCAGCCCGGAGGACATTCGGGCCTGCGATGACCGCGACACGCTGCTCAACTGGCGAGACCAGTTGAGCGTTCGCGAAAGCATCATCAGCGCCGATTTGGACGAGTTCAGTGGCGATGAGGAATGGCGACGGCGCGCCATATCGGCCCGAGCATTTATCCGAGCCGGCATCGACCTGATCGGCGCCAAGCTCAAGCCGGCCGGCCCGTCATCGGGCGCGCAGGTCAACTCCATGAAGGAGGAGATTTCGCGCGCGCACAAGACAATGCGCGACACGATCCGCGCGTTCGAGCGCGCGAACTTTTGCGCAGCATTTTTCTCGGTCGCCAAGGCGAGGTTGCCAGCCGAGACGTTCCGCATCTTCGTCGACCTTGCGGAGGAGGATATGCGGATGGCGCGGCCGGATGGTCGCAATTCGGAGCCGAACGAATGAACCTCATGGACGTTGGTCGCGCACTCGCGATTCAGGAAATAAGCCGCCACGACGGTGAGGGGCGGGTCGGCGCCGCTCTCGCCGTGTTGCGCGGCGACGCGCTGACAGGCGCCCTTGACGAACACCCGGCAATCGCGCGGGCCGATTCCGAGCGCGCGAGGCTGATGGCGATCGAAGCCGGCGACATGCCGCCGTCCCTCGACGATCTAGCCCTGCTGTTGGAGATCGCGTCACAGCGCCTCGGCGGCGTCAGTCACGCGATGGTGTGGGCGAGCATCGGCATCGGCCGGGACAGGGGCCGCAATTTCCTTTCGCCGCGAGGGATCGGCGCGGTCGACTGGCCGATCTGGTTCACGCTCCGAGAGGCGGCGATCCGAGGCGCCGATGCTGCGTGACTACACGCATCAACGCGCCTGAAACGCGAAAAGCGCCCCGCCAGCCGGGCGGGCCGACTGACGGGGCGATGGCGCGAACGCCGTGGGGATGAGCGTCGCGCCGGTTAAGCCGGCGCCGGATGCGCGCTGACCTTGATCTGGCCGAGGTCAACGACGCGCACGTCGGCCGCCTTCGTGATTTCGAGGTGCGCGAGATAGAGCCCCGCCGTCAACGCGCCGGACTGCGCGGCCGAGATGTCGGCCGTGAACGTGAACCCGGTCGGTGCTGCGGCGACGGCCCCGGAAACGCTGAGCACGGCGGCCCCGGTGCGCGTGCCCTGCGCGGGCGACTTGAACAGCATGAACAGCGCGGTCCCGCCGAGCGGATCGAATGAGCCGTCCTCGACGGTGAACGACACCTCGACCGGCCGGGCCTCGCGCTGGAACAGCGTCGTCGTCATTTCAGCGTCCCCGTGAGCCTGAGCGGCGCGATGACCCGCGCCGGGAATGTGATGGCGGCGGCCCGCCCCGATAGGCGAAGCACGTCGTGCCGGCCGGTCAGGCGCGCCGGGCCGCGCAGCACGCCGGCCGCCCGGAGCGGCGCCAGCACGCCCGACAGGCGCAGCGGCTCGCCGCGGACAAACGCCGCGCCCTGCCCTGTCGCGCCAGCGTCGGCCAGAACGAGGTCGGCCGCCCCGGTGATGGCGAGCGCGCCCGTGGCGAGCGCCGAGGCCGGGTCCAGCCCTACCGCGCCTGAACCAGCGATGCCGAGCCCGGCCCCGGCCGACAGGCCGACCGGCTCGAGCCCAAGGTCGCCGACCCCGTGAACGGCCAGCGCAGCGGTCGCGGCGAGGCTCGCGTTCGTGACCGCCGCAGCCGCCCCGCCGATCGACAGGCGCGCCGCAGCGGAGACCGCCGCGCCGGCGAGCGGCATGGAAGCCGCGCCAGAGCCCGCCAGCCGGCCCGTGGCGGCAAGTTCGTCCGGGGCGAGGGTGATAGACGCCGAGCCGGTCGCCGAGCCCTGCACCGCGCCTGACGCGACCAGAGACGCGCCGGCGACCGCAGGCGCGGCCTGTCCGGTCAGCGCCAGCGCGCCGGCCGCGGTCGCGGTCGCCCCTTCAAGGCTGGCGCTCGCCTGCCCGGCCAGCCCGAGGCGGCCCTGCGCCAGCGCCGAGGAGCCGGCCAGCGTCGCGGTCGCGGCTCCAGCGGCGGCAAGGCGAGCGGATGCAGCGAGGGTCGCCGGCGCCAGGCTCGCGGTCGCGGTTCCGACCACGGCCGCCCGGCCCGATGCGCCGAGCTGCGCGCCGGCCAGCCCTGTCGAGGCCGATCCGGCGATCCCGAGCGTCGCCGTTCCGGCGGCCGTCGCCCCGGTCAGCGCGACAGATGCGCTCGCCGTCGCGCCAGTCGGCGCGGACTGCCCGAAGAACTCGGCCAGCGCCACGTCGCGCGCCGTCGACGGCAGCGCGACGACATCGCGCCGGAATGACGTGACCTGCCGGCGGAACAGCATGGGTCAGACCTGAATGAGCTTCGCCGAGCCGTAGAGCGCGCCAGTCGATGTCGTCGACGGCAGGCAGATCATCGCAAGGCAGGCGTCGTCCTCGATCTTCGGAAGACCGAGCATCTGCCAGTCAGAGACCCGTCCGCCGTTCGCGAGCCCGAGCGACATGCTGCCGAGCGCGCGGGTCGCCGTCACGCCGAACGATCCGGCCGTTCCCGTCGTTGCCGAAAGGGTCACGCTTTGGACCGACTGAATGAATTCGCCACCTGAACCGAGGATCGGCAACATGCGGCTTGCGCCAATCGACGCGGCGAGCGCGACCGTCGTCGTGCGCCCGCTTGTGCCTGCCGCATTGGTGTAGGTGATCGTCGCGGTGACGGCGGAGGCGCCTGTCGCAGTATACCATTCCAGCCACCACTGAACGTCGGAATAGTCCGACGCTCCCCGCCGCGCCGGCATGTTGGCGGTCGACCCAGACACGTCGACGCCGGCCGTCTGCGCCGTCGTCACCGTGCCCGACAGGCCGCCCATGTGCGCGAGCCTGTCATGGAACTGGATATCGGTCGCCGCATTGCCGCTCACCAGCATCGAACGGGCGATGTAGCTCGAAAGGCCGCCGGCCGGGTTGTTGAACGCGAACGCGCCGGTCAGCGCCTTGGTGCAGACTGCGGCGGCGGCCGGGATTGAGCCCTGCGCGGGCGTCCCGGTCGCGCGCCAGAGAGATGAGAAGCCGCCGGCGATCTGCGTCGCGATGCTCGCCTTATTGATGACGAACTGCTGAGCGCCGGAGCCAAGCCCCTTCACGATGTCGTCGACGGAGGTCGCAGCCATCACGCATTGCCTTCGGTGAGCGTGAAGGACGACACGCTGAACGACTGGCCGGCCGCGAAATTCGTGTTGTCGACGGTCATATCGCCGCCGCCGCCGGTCGCCGTCACGGTTCCCTGCGCGTGGCAAGTCGTGCCGTCGCTGGCGTAGAGCCGGAAATGGGCGGCCGTTCCGGCGGCGTCGGCGCTGGCGTCCTGCCACGTTCCGGCCAGCGCCTTCGTGCCGCCCGAGGCGCCGGCCATCCAGTCGGCGGGCAGCGCGAGCGTCGCGAGGACCGTGCCGGCGTCGGCCGCCGCGCAGTTCGCGGGGGCCGCGCCGGTGCGAATCTTCAGAACAGCCGACGCGCCGATGGCGGTTTCGATGGCGTCGAGACGGGCGTTGCGCACCGCGACGGAAAGCTGAAAGGCCATGTGCCCGATCTCCGAAAGAAAAGGCCCGGCCGCCGCGAGGCAGGCCGGGCAGTAGGGAGGCTGTCATCCAGAGCGATAGAACCCCGCTCAAGGTCTCGGCGAGTGCCGAGCTTCGGGGCAGCGCCTATTCCGGGCGCGGCCGAATGTGAAAGACGTTCGAGTCGACCGCCGTCATCGCGGCGAAGCCGAGCGGCAGCGCGATTTCCCACGCCGTCGTCATCTGGTAGGCGCCCGGCGCGAGTCGGCAGACGGTCGGCGCGATCCACCAATCCAGATCGCGGCCGTGAGGGTTCGGCGCGCCGCGCTTGTAGCGGATCGTCACGGGGCTCGATGCCACGCACGCCTCCCACGCGTCGCCGTCACCGACCGCCCAGATCGTCGCGGCCCAGCGCCCCCAGAACGCCCGCCGGATCGTCCTGTCGACGTGGATCGCCGGCGCGACGCCATGAGGCGCGTCTTCGACGCGGATGCTGCGCACGTCAATCCACCACCTGCCGGGCAGAATGTCCGTCGCGACATGGGCGAGCGCGGACCATGCGAGCAGGCCCGCCACGGCCGCGATGAACACGATGCATCCGGCGCGCAGCGTCCGCTTGAAGCGCCGGAGCGCGTAGCAGATGTTCTGCTTCATGGACCGCCCTCCGCGTCGTCGTCACGTTTGGCGACGCCGGCGCGGCGCGCCTTGATGATGTCGAGGATGAAGCCGGTGATCGACAT
>CAZWJF010000096.1:0-4715 GCA_964634325.1 uncultured Rhodoblastus sp. | reverse complement strand
CGCATGGCCGGACGACATTCCGGAAGATGCGCGCCGGCGACAGGCGCGCGTTCTGCGGGCCGATCTCACGCAACTGGCCACGACGGCGCGCGCCATCGACGCGCAGATCCGGCAGAAGGAGGCCGAAGTCGAGCGGCTGACCGAAACGATCGCGGCGCAGCAGGCATTGGTCGCCACCTTGCGCGAGCGTGTCGCCATGCGCACGCAACTGAACGAGCGCAACGCCGCGCCGCGCGCGGCCGTGATCGATGCGCTCGAAACGCTCCAGACGCAGGAGACCGCGCTCAGCCACCAGAAGGGTCAGCTCGGAGAGGCCCGTTCCGCGATCGCGGTGCTGCATGTGGAGCGCGCCAGGGGGCTCGACGCGTTCATCGCCGAAACCGCGCAGAAACTGGCCGAGGCCGAGCGCCAGATCGAGGAACAGCGCCAGCGCCTGGCCAAGGCCCGCGTGCGCGTCGGCCATATGACGATCGAAAGCCCGATCGATGGCGTGGTGATCGGCCTTTCTGTGACGACGGTCGGCCAGGTTGTCGCCGCGAGCGAGGAGATCATGCGCATCGTGCCGGACGGCGCCGGCATCGAGATCGAATGCTACGTCCAGAACAAGGACGCAGGCTTCGTGAAGGTCGGCCAGACCGCGGTCGTGAAGATCGAGTCATTTCCCTTCACGCGCTACGGTTCCGTCGAGGGCCGCGTCACGCGGGTGAGCCACGACGCCATCCCCGAGCCGGACGCGCAGACGATCGAAGGCGCGCCGTCGCGGTCGACCAGATCGAGCTATTTCGCCGGCGCCCAGCGCGTGCAGAACCTGGTCTTTCCGGTTTCGCTGCAACTGGACCGGGCCGCCATCCGCATCGGCGACGCCGACGCGCCGCTCACCCCCGGCATGGCCGTCACGGTCGAAATCAGGACGGGCGCGCGCCGCATTCTCGAATACGTTTTCTCCCCCCTTGTGGAGACGGCGTCGAAAGCGCTGAAGGAAAGATAGTGGTGGCGGGCGCGCCGGCGCCTGGCGACATCAATCGTCCACGCACGGCGCGACACCCATGCCAACCAGTTGCTCGCCGGTGAGCGATTTGTCGTCGCTGAACTGCACCGCCTCCAGGGCGCGCGTACGGATGGCCCATTCGCGCACGCGCGCGGGATAATAGGCGAGCATTTTCATCGTGCCGAACGGATCGGGCGTGGCGGTTGGGGCCGTCGTGTGGGCGGCGTGGAACCACAGCCGCGCGCGCGCGGTGACGCAGACCCTCCGGACCCCCAGGAAAACCGTGCACGCCGACGCGCAGCGCCCGTCGAGCCTCTTGGCCTCCCCGCGCGCATTCAATCGGTCGACCTCGGCGATATAGGCCAGCAGCCGCCCCCCGTCGTCGGCCGGCGCCGGGCGATGGTGCGGCGCGCAGCCGGATACCGCAAGCCCGAGCGCCAGCGGCGCGACGATCGTCAACCCGACGGCCCTCAAGCGAATCTCCCATTCGAGAAGGGCATTCTCCATCGCCTCTGCGCGTTTGGCGAGCCGATCGCCCGTCATGGCGACGCCGGCCGCCGCATTGTCTCTCGCTGTGTGGGTCATTATGAAGAGCGCGGGCGTTTCCAATGCGCCTTACGCCGCAAGGCCGCGCGCCGCAAGGTCGCGCGTCGCTCGGCGGGCGGATCGTCGGCGGTCCGCGACGCATCGGGAAATGGGTAGGGCATGGCCGTCTTCATGGTCTTCGAGACACTGCGAGAAAGAATCGGAAATTCGGTCATGCTCACGCGTTTTGTTGGCGCGGCGTCGTGGAGCTTGTTCGGATCGGTGGTCACGAATGGCGCCAGCCTGGTGACGACCGTGCTCGTCGCGCGCATTCTCGGCAAAGAATCATTCGGGCATTTCGTCGCGTTGCAAACGACGGTCTTGACTATCTCCATGGCCAGCTGGTTTGGCGTTGGCTTCGCGGCCAATCGATATGCAGCCGACTTGGCGCGCCGCGATCCCGGCCGGCTCGGCCGAATTCTCGGATTGTCGCAGATTGTCATCCTGATCACGGGCGTGATCGCAATCGCTTCGCTCGCAGGCGCCGCCGACGCAATCGCGCAGCACGGATTCCGGGCGCCAGAGATTGGCGCGCCGATCGCGATCGCCGCAGTCTCAATCCTGTTCCTGTCGTTCGATGGCTTTCAGAAAAACATTCTGATCGGCCTGTCCGAAATGCGCGCGTTCGCCTGGAGTTCGATTCTCGGCGCGGCGTTATCGATTCCGGTCACGATCGCGCTTACATATCGCTACGGCTTGACCGGCGCCGCGATCGCGGTGGTCGCGGGTTCGATGGCCAATTGCGCGATCAGCTGGGTTTGGTCGCGGAGCAAGCTCGGGAAACTCGGAATCGTCCTGTCATGGCGCGACAGCGGGCGAGAAATGGGGACAATGCTTCATTTCGCGCTGCCGGCGCTTCTGACCGGCTTGCTGCCGGCAGGCGCCAACTGGATCGTGCAGTCGCTTCTGGCGCGCGCAGGCAGCGCTGGCGAGGTCGCGGTGTTCGGCATCGCCATGCAGTGGTTCCATCTCGTCAACTTCCTGCCGGGCGCCATGGCGCGCGCGCTCATGCCGATCATGACTGAATCCGTTCGTGATGGTCATGCGACCCGGCGCACATTACTCGCCGGCGTCGCCGCCAGCACCCTCGTCGCTGCGCCGATCGCGTTGGGTGGCGCGATCCTCTCTCCTTATATCATGGAGAGCTATGGACCGCAGTTCGCGGGGTCTCAAGCGGCGCTCGCCATCGCCATGGGCGTTGCTGTGGTTCATGCAGCCCAACTGTCCGTGCAGCAGCTCATTGCCGCACGCGAGCATATGTGGATCGCGATTGCGATGACCCTTGCCATGACCACGGTTTTTGTTGGCGCCTCGATCATTCTGGTTCCGTATGGCGCTACCGGCGCCGCAGCTGCTCTGGCTGCCGGATATCTGTTTCAGGCGGGCGCCTCGCTCGCATACGGGTCGATGTTCCTGCGAAATGCGAGGATGCGATAGCTGGCGATGAAGGCAATGAGCCGTCAGCTCGATGTGCGCGGCTGCAACGGTTCGCAACGACCAAATGAAGGCGCAATCGGCCACGAGGCGCGGGGACCCATCATGACGCAAGACAATCCCACGGAAGCGGTTCCGTCAGACGGTTCCGTCGATATCGTCATCGTCAACTGGAACTCCGGGCGGCAACTTCAGCGCGTGCTGGCCTCGGTCCAGCGTCATGCGGATATCGATACGACGAAGGCGTTCGTCGTCGACAACGATTCAAGCGATGGCTCGCAGCGCGTCAGCATGGCCTCGCTCCAGACGATTCTTCTTCAACAGGACAGCAATCTCGGTTTTGCGCGCGCGTGCAATATCGGCGCGAACGCCGGCCGCGGACGGTTCATCCTGTTTCTGGACCCGGACGCAGAGATCGTGGATCGATCGATCCAGACGGCGGTCGCTTTCCTGAACGAGAAGGACAACGCGTCGTTTGGGATTTGCGGAATTCATCTCTACGGAGAGGAAGGCGCGACGCAGAAGCACTGCGTGCGATTCCCGACCGCGCGATCGTTCATCGGTCAGTCGCTGGGTCTGGACGTGCTGTTTCCATCCGCGTTCCAGCCGATGTTCATGACGGATTTCGATCACGAGGAAAGTCGGCCGGTCGATCATGTCATTGGTGCGTTCTATCTTATTCGTCGCGAAGTCTTCGACGCGCTGGGCGGTTTCGACGAGCGCTTTTTTGTATACCTTGAGGATCTCGATTTATCGCTGCGCGCGTCAAGGGCGGGCTGGAGAACATACTACCTTGCGCAAGCGTCCGCCTTCCACAAAGGAGGCGGGACATCGGAGCAGGTGAAGGCGCGCCGACTTTTCTATTCTTTACGGAGCAAGTTGCTCTACGCATTCAAGCATTTTTCCACCCTGCCGGCGTTGGCGGTCATGGCGGTCACCTTGTTTGTCGAGCCGTTCGCTCGCACGGCGCGCGCCGGTCTGCGTCGCTCTCGGAGCGAATTCGGAGAGACGCTGTCCGCTTATGGGCTGTTGTTCGCAGATATGCCGCGGCTCATTCCGTTGTTCCTGCGCGGCCGCGCCTGATGGCGAGAGCGAATGTCGTGTCCGAGCGGGTTGGACCGGCGACGTGCGGCTGTTCGTGCGGACGATGCCTTCAGCGCTCCTCCACCCACAGCCCCGGAGTCCCGGAGGCGATGCAGCGCCAACCCTTGGGCTGATCCGGACCCGACAGTCTGTTGTGGATGTACTGGCCCACGACATGCGGGCCGTTCGTAGGCTTGCCCTTTATCGAGTCAGTGTAACCGTGCGCGTTGTCGATGAGGACCGCCATATCTTTCATCGTCAGATAGTCGCTCCAACCATCGCCAAACCTCACGTTCGCGATTCTTGAGTTGGCGAATGTGCAAGGAAACGAGACGTCGTTGCGATAGGCTCGATCCCAATCCGGAGAGTAAGGAACGTCGACCGAGTAGGTGACGTTTTGCTGTAAGAAACCGCCGGTTGTCAGCATCGCAAAGACCCCGCCGGGATAGTAGCCCGCCACCGGTGTCACGACTTTGCCGATCACGGTTGTTTTCGTCACGCGTCCGGCACGAAACCCGAACCGTGCGACGTCTGATACACGCAGGTCAATGTGTGAATTTACAACGCCTGTGGCGTCCGCGCCATTGTCGTATGCGTCATTGCCGATGCGTGCGCCCTCTCGAAC
>CAZWJF010000095.1:0-5130 GCA_964634325.1 uncultured Rhodoblastus sp. | reverse complement strand
GCCTGTCGTATCGGTGAAGTCGAGCTTATGCACGCGCGTGATGCGCAAGACCTTGCCTTGCGCCACGGCGGCGTTCATTGCCGCTTGGATGGCCGCGTTGTCGACCGTGCCGGTCAGCGTCGAGAAGTTGAAATCGCCTACGGCGTAGTAGGGCGCATCGATAGGATTGATATAGTCATACATCTTGCGTCTCGCTTCAGGCGGAAAATGAGTTGTGTAGTCCGTCCGCCGTCAACGCTTGGTAGCAGTCAGCTTTGCTTGCGAAAAGATCGGTCGGCTTGTGTCGACGAGTGTAGAAAGCGACACTCTACTTTGCTTATAGGAGATGATGTACGAAACAACTATGCGCGCGGTGCGCTCCCCTCTGAACCTGGCGCGCTATCTGGCCAGTGGAGCGCTCCCTTGGTAAGGGAGAGGTCGAGAGTTCAACCTCCGACGCCCTCGTCCCGAACGAGGTGCGCGCGGGCAGGTAGGTTCCTGACGGTCTTGACGCCCTTAAGCCGAACGCGCATTGCGGCTCGCAAGCCATTTCTCTGCCGGCGACATGGCCGCTTGCGGCGGCTCTGGCAACGTCACGGCCGCCGCCGGCACGATGCGGATTGTCCCATCAGGCGCGATCTCGACGATCCACGGCGGGTCCATCTTGAGGGCCACGCGTAGGGCTTTCTCGACGTCCGCCTGCGTGAACCGCGCGGGACGCCGGCTCATGGCGCCTGTCTCCCCTTTGTGTCGGCGACGGCGCGCAGAAGCGTGGACGCCAAAAGCAGCACAGCCGAGGCCGCGATCGCCGCGCAAATCATTCCCGCCGGCATCACCCGCGCTGAAGCCTCAACCGCGAAATTCCGGCCGAGGCGGAACGCGACGCGCGCCTTCGTCTCCTCGGGATAGGTGACAACCTCAGCGGCGTTCGCTTCGAGAGACGTCGGCTCATCTCTCTGCAAGGGTCGAACGGGAGCGATTATGATACTGCTCCTCACGCCGCCTTCATGAACGCTTCGTCAGGCTCGTCCTGCCGGATCAGGCGCGCCGTCCGGCCGAGCACCGCAAGATGCGGCGTTTTCGCTTTATCCGAGAGAACGGCCACTCGCGCCGGCGCCGCGTTTCCGAGATCTCGCACATCAAGGAATTTCGTCACCGCGCTGCTGACGGCGTTGGGGTGAGGAGCGATCACCTCAAAGAGAGCGATGCCGCGCGAGCTAGTGACCACGGCGTCAAAGGTCCATTCGTCCGCAGCGCCTCGAACCTTCTGATTGTGCTTCACCTGCTTCGAGCCAAATACGGTTTCGAGGCGCGTCCAGAGCAGCGACTTGAGATCGACCGGCGCCGGCGCCGCCAGCTGAAAAGCTGTCGCCTCGACCGCAGACTTCGCCGCATTCGCGATCGCCGCCACCGCAATGGTCAATTCGTCCTGCGGCACGCCCACGTCGAAGATCATGCCCTGATCGAAACGAACGCCAAATCTCGTCGCGACCTCTGACGCCAGACGAGCGAACTGGCGCTCGCCTCCGAGGAGCTCCGCCTCCCGCCTCGCGGCGCCCATATCGCTGACGAGGAAGCCTTCGCGATGCCGTGAGATTTCGACGCCGACGTTCGTTCCGCCCGGGAAAAGAAGAGGCGTCGAAAGGCGCGCGACGTCGTCACGCATCGAAATGCGCACGAGCGCTTGAGCGACGCCATGGGCTATGTCTTTGATCGACACGATCTGTTCGGTAATCAAAGCAGCGCCCTCCATGTGTCAGGGGCCTTGAACTCGGTAATTCCGTCGATATGGAATTCATCCGCCACGATAGTTAGGAAATGCCTGAAACTGGTTACGCCTCCTTCAATCGGGCGCGCGACTGGAAGATTGGCTGGAGGCGTGAACGCCCGGAGGCCGATTTTGGCGTTATCTTCGAATCGACGCACATGACATGCCTCGATCTTCGACGGAAGCCCCAGGCGTCGGGAAATTTCGCGATGCACATTGCCATGCGGGTCTGACGGCCACGCATCAACACGCGCTAGAGTGATGAAACTGCGACCGCCGGCGACCTCAAGCGTCGCCGTTAAGTCTCTATCGTGCCGGAACGCCCACGCGGATAATCGAAGGCGCACGCCTTCGAGGCTCAATCTTTCCTTACCGAGAATGAACACAGTCTGCACGGTTTCCGCAGCGTTCGTGCGAAGCCCATCTGGCTTCGAACGCGCAGGAAGGGGCGACGACACTGGCGCCCATGCGGGCCAGTCGAACAGCTCCTTCTCCTCGTTTGCGGCGGCGCTCCATTCCTTCGGGAGTTCGCTGGGCGAAACGGCTCCCTCCCATCAAATTGCGCAAGACGCCGCGGAGCTCGTCACTTCAGATAGCCCTTCGAGCGCAGGTAGTCGGCGAGCAACTTTTCAATGAGGCTCGACAGTGACCGGCCGTCATCGCGCGCAGCTTTTTCCGCCGCCGCCTTCAGCGAAGGCTTCGTGCGGATGATCGTTTGCGTCGTCCGCTTCTCTTCTTCCATGAAAAATGTCTATCAGACCGATTGACAACCGTCTAGGTCAGCGTATGTTTATCACTGTGATAAACAATTCGGGCCGCCAAGGTGCTGGTAACACCAAGACGGCCCTAACCCCAGCCACCTGTCTGAAAGGTCGCCAAGGCTATGCCCAGCAATATCACTCCCTCCCGCTTCCACAACCTGTCCGACGCCGCGCTCGCCGACGAGATCGGCCGCGTCGACGCGATCCTGAAGGCCGCCGAGGCCGAGCTGAAGGCGCTCAAGGACGAGTTCAAGGCGCGCGGGCTGTCCGAGGCCGCCGGCGCCGCCTTCACCGTCACCGCCTCCGAGCAGATCGCCGGAAGGCTCGACGCCAAGGCGGTGCGCGCCTTCCTCGGCGACGCGGCCTCGCGTTTCGAGACGGCGGTCGTCTCGACCGTCATCCGCATCAAGGCGGCGCGTCCTGCGCTCGCCGCGGCCTGAGGGGAGGACGCCGATGCTTCCCGCTTCCTCCCCCGTCGCCGTGCTCGCGGCCTCCTACTACGCCGGCCGCGGCGGCAAGACGCTGCTGCTCGAGGAGATCGCCGGCGGGCGCCGCCGCGTCCTCGAGGAGATCGCCGTCGCCGGCCAGCGCGAGGCGCGCAGGATCGCCGCCGCGCGCGGCGCGAAGTGCTGGAACTTTTGAGCCGCATTCCCTGACGGGCGGCGCTGCGTCGCCCGCTTCATCCCCGCATCATCAGGATCATCACCATGTCGAACGTCACCGTTCCGGCGGCCGCTATCGGCTTGCCTGAAGACACCGCCGTCCTCGCCGAAACCGGGACGGGCCTCGCCATCGTCCGCCCCGCGGGGCTCAAGGCCCTGCGGCCGAGCTTTCTGCCGGGCGACGCCCTCGACGCGTTTCTCAAGACGCTCGACGCCTACGCCAACCGCCTCGACGAACTGCGCGCCGAGGTTCGGGCGCTCCGGGCGACGGTCGAGCGGCTTGGGGCGCGGCATGGCGGCGATTAACAACAGGGCTGCGGGCAGGACTGGCCGCCCGCACCAAGTGGCGACGCGGAGGACAGCGATGGGCGGTGAGAAATCTACAGGCGACGAGCCGGACGGCGAAAAGGCCGAAGGGGAAACTGCGGATCGCCCGCTTTCGCTCGCCGAAATAATGGCTTGGCTCGAGCGGATCGCCGCAGAGCAGCCTGCGACGCTGACCGACGGCCGATGGCTGGGCAAATGGATCAACATCCAAGCCCATGCCGCCTTGCAGCACGGCTTTGTACGTCATCTCAGCCGCTACCTGCAACGAGAGCAGGAATTCGTGCAAGGCATGAAATGGATCGTCGAGAGGATGCCAGAGGACGGGACCAAAGATACGGTGCTCACCGTCATCCAGGCCGCCTACGAACTCGGCAACGCTGTCGACACGACGGGCATGATCATTCGCAAGGAAGCGCAGGCGCACGAAGCCCAGCAGAATGCGGAAGAGCAAAGCACGGCGGCTGAGGCGTCGTCTGTCGCCAAAATGGACGCAGACGGGAGCGCGGGCAGCTTGCAACTGCAGATCCTGGCGGAGGGCATTGCCGACGAGATCGAACGCCGCCGCCGCCCGGCTGGTGCAGACCCGGAAAAAATCGCCGCTGTCGAACAGTTCATTGCCGACGAATGCGAGGCGGCAGGGCGCGCCGCTATCGAAGGCTCTTCTCTGAGAGATAAAAGCCGTTGGCTGAGAAACGCGATCCTTTGGGCTGGCCAGCAAGCGCTCCGCGCTGATTACGACGCAGAGAGGGAAGGAAAGAAGAGGAAGTGTCTGAAGATACCCGCGGACGAATACGCAGGCAATTTGAACAAATTCGCTTCAGTGATGGATACTCTTCTCTCGAGCCCCGACGAAGCCGTGCATAAAGATGTGGCTCTGCTGGCCGTCACCAGAGCATTTCAGATCGCCGCTGATGCGGACATGCGTTTGGACATTGGGTGGACGGAAATGGCGGCGGTCAGAGCGGCCAGAGAGTTACCCGATGAAATGAAGATCGACATTCGACGCTTGGCCGACTGCGAACGTCGTAACCAAAAGGTTGCGCTTGGCGACGCTGCTATAGCCAAACTGATCATGCCGCTGGTCGACAAACTGCTCGCGGCTGCAAATCAGGATGAAATTTCAGGCATCTGGAAGCCCGTAAATCAGGCCGACACGCAGGAAAAGCGTCTCAGGCGCGTTGTGGAGATCATCAAACAGGACGGAAAAGATTAATTTTCAGCAATGTTTCGACGGTACTATCAGTATCGCAAGTATGCTTTATTCGTCAGTTGCTTACGCACTTGCGCGCGGGCGCGAACGTCGCAATCCTCCTAACGACGCAGGGCGCTTCCTGCGGACGATTGGAGGCGAACTTGAAGGAGCACAACGTCGAGCCGTTCGCGCTCACCTTTCCCGCGGCAACGCGCTACAGCGGGCTTGGCCGGACCAAACTCTATGACTTGATCGCGACGAACCAGATTGAGGCGGTGAAAGTTGGCGCGCGCCGCCTGATCCTGACGGAAAGCCTGAAGAGGCTCCTGACCGCAGGTGCGGTCAAGCAAGGCTGATCCATCGCGCGATCTGGCCATCAAATCTACAGAGGACGACATGCCAAAAACGACGAACCCCGCGCGACGCGGGGCGTCGGAGAGG
>CAZWJF010000094.1:0-5133 GCA_964634325.1 uncultured Rhodoblastus sp. | reverse complement strand
GACGGCGTCTACACCACCGATCCGCGGATCGTTCCGAAAGCCAAGCGGCTCGACAAGGTCGCGTTCGAGGAAATGCTCGAGATGGCCTCGCTGGGCGCCAAGGTGCTGCAGGTCCGCTCGGTCGAGGTGGCGATGGTGCACAGGGTGCCGACCTATGTGCGCTCCTCCTTCGACGATCCCGCCAATCCCCAGTCCGGCACGCTGATCTGCGCCGAGGAGGACATTATGGAAGCCCAGGTTGTCACCGGCATCGCCTTTTCGCGCGACGAAGCGCAGATCACCCTGCGTCGCGTGGCCGACAAGCCGGGCGTGGCGGCCGCGATCTTCGTGCCGCTGGCCGAGGCCAACATCAATGTCGACATGATCATCCAGGTCGTCTCCGACGATCAGGCGACGACCGACATCACATTTACGGTGCCTTCCGCCGACTACGAACGGGCGCGCGCGACGCTGGACAAGGTCAAGGAGACGATCGGCTTCGCCTCCATCACCGGCGCGACCGACGTGGTGAAGGTCTCGGCCATCGGCATCGGCATGCGCAGCCACGCCGGCGTCGCGGCGCGCGCCTTCAAGGCGTTGTCCGAAAAGGGCGTCAATATTCGTGCGATCACCACCAGCGAGATCAAATTCTCGGTGCTGATCGACGCGGCCTATACGGAACTGGCCGTCCGCACGCTCCATTCTCTGTACGGGCTGGACAAGGCCTGACCGGCTCGCCTCGCTTGCTCCGCCGAGATCGCGTAACTATAGGGTCGTGAGAGTCGCCCCGCGCGCCTCACGGCCGGTCCAGGCGGGCAAAAGGGGCGGCCACTGCGGCTTCTAGGGGGCGGTTCGCCCGGTTTGGACACGATCTGATGCGCAGCGCACTCGGCGGACCTCGCCTATTGCTGCGCCGGCTCCGCGAAGTCATGGCGGAGCCGGTGAGCCCGCAGGCGCGGCTCGACAAGATCGTCATCCACATCGCCGCCAACATGGTCGCCGAGGTCTGCTCGGTCTACGTCACGCGGGGCGACGGCAGGCTCGAACTCTACGCCACCGAAGGCCTCAACCGCGCCGCGGTGCACCACACCACGATGCGCGCGGGCGAAGGCCTCGTCGGTCTGATCGCCAACAGCGCCGAGGCGCTGGCGCTCGCCGACGCCCAGTCGCATCCGGCCTTCTCCTACAAGCCGGAGACGGGCGAAGAAATCTACCATTCGTTCCTCGGCGTGCCGATCCTGCGCGGCGGCAACACGCTCGGCGTTCTGGTCGTGCAGAACAGGGCGCGCCGTATCTACACGGACGAGGAAATCGAGGCGCTCCAGACGACGGCGATGCTTCTCGCCGAGATGATCGCGTCGGGCGAACTTCAGGCGATCGCGCTGCCGGGCGACGAGACGGCGCTGCGGCGGCCGTTGGCGCTCAAGGGGACGGGAATCGCCGACGGCGTCGGGCTCGGCCATGTCGTGCTGCACGAGCCGCGCGTCGTCATCAAGCGGATCGTCGCGGAAGACGCCAAATCGGAAAGCCGCCGGCTCGAAGACGCGATCCAGGGCCTGCGCGACGAAATCGACATGCTGATCGCGCGCGGCGACCGGCTGGGGGCGGGCGAGCATCGCGAGGTGCTGGAGACGGTGCGCGTCTTCGCGAACGACCGCGGCTGGATGCGGCGGTTGACCGAGGCGATCCAGACCGGCCTGACGGCCGAAGCGGCGGTCGAACGCGTGCAGAACGACGCGCGCGCGAAACTGCAACGCCAGACCGATCCCTATTTGCGCGAACGTCTGCACGATCTCGACGATCTCGCCAATCGCCTGCTGCACCGCCTGACCGGCGAAGACTATGTCGTGGCGCGCGAAATCCTGCCGGACAACGCCATTCTCGTCGCGCGATCGATGGGGCCGGCCGCGCTGCTCGACTATCCGCGCACGAAGCTGCGCGGCCTCGTGCTGGAGCAGGGCGGGGCGTCCAGCCACGTCGCCATCGTGGCGCGCGCCATCGGCATTCCCGCGGTCGGCGACATCGCGAATGTGACGGACTTCGTCGAGACGGGCGACGCGATCATCGTCGACGGCACCGCCGGCGACGTCCAGGTGCGGCCGCAGCCGGACGTCGAGACGGCCTACGCGGAGAAGGCGCGTCTGCGCGCGCGGCGTCAGGAACAGTATGTCAAGCTGCGCGACGTGCCGGCCGTGACCAGGGACGGCGTCGAGATCAAGCTGCACATGAACGCCGGTCTGCTGATCGACGTGCAGCATGTCGCCGAAGCTGGCGCCCTGTCGATCGGCCTGTTCCGCACCGAATTGCAATTCATGCTCGCCGCCCGCTTCCCACGCGCCGGAGAGCAGGAGGCGCTCTACAAGGCCGTGCTCGACGCCGTGCCGGACCGACCGGTGACCTTCCGCACGCTCGACATCGGGTCGGACAAGGTCCTGCCCTACATGGCCAAGGTCGAGGAAGAGAATCCGGCGCTCGGGTGGCGTGCTATCCGCATCGGGCTCGACCGGCCGGGCCTGTTGCGCCAGCAGTTGCGCGCCATGCTCAAGGCCGGGGGCGGGCGCGAGATGCGCATCATGTTCCCGATGGTGGCGACCATCAGGGAATTCGAGGATGCGCGCGAGATCGCGCTGCGCGAGGTCGCCTATCTCAAGAAGCACGGCTACGTCACGCCGGAGCCGCTCAAGCTCGGCGTGATGGTGGAAGTGCCGTCGCTCCTGTGGGAGCTGGGGGCGATCTGCGCGCGCGCGGATTTTCTATCGGTCGGCTCGAACGATCTGATCCAGTACCTGTTCGCCGCCGACCGCGACAACAAGCGCGTCGCGTCGCGGTTCGATCCGCTGTCGCCGCCGGCGCTCCGCGCGCTGCGCGCGATCGCCGAGGCGGGCAGGCTCACGGGCACGCCGGTGACCCTGTGCGGCGAGATGGGCGGAAAGCCGCTCGACGCGCTGGCGCTGGCGGCGATCGGCTATCGCTCGCTATCGATGTCCGCGGCTTCGATCGGCCCGGTCAAGGCCATGCTGCTCGGCGCCGATCTCAAGGAAACCGCTGAATTTCTCGCGCCGATGATCGAGCAGGGCGACGACCGCCAGCCGCTGCGCGAACAGTTGCGCGCCTTCGCCGAAGCGCGCGGCGTGCAGCTTTAGGTTGGCGGCGGCTCTCACCCCTCCTCGCACTTCTCCTTCGTCTTGAACTGCTTCTTGAACGCCTTGCGCAGGCCTTCCAGCGCCTTCTCGTCTCTCTCCTGGTTCTGGCTCAGTTTCGTGAGCTCGTTGGCGCAATTGTTCCAGTAGAAGGCGACGAGTTCGCGCCGGATCAGTTCGTCCGCATTGGGCTTCTCCTCGATCGCCAGCAATTCCTTGCGGCACTTGGCTGGCGAGGCGTTGTTCGCGCATTGCTTCTCGACGTCGGCGCGAAAGCGGACGCGCATGGCGGCCGGCGTTTCCAGCGCCTTCGCATAGGCGCCGCAGGCAGCGACCGAGGCCTTGTGCTCCAGCAGCACCTCCGGGCGCGCGCCCACGACGAGCGCGCGTTGCTGGATCGCCTGGAAAGCGCAGCCGTCCTCGATCGCCTCTATCCGGCCCGCCAGCAGTTCCTTCAGCCCGGCCATGTCGAGCGGCGCCAGCGCCCTGGCCTTGGCGAGCGGCGCGAGACATTTTGCGCGATCGGCCTCGACCTTGGCCGGCGTCACGGCGTCTGAAGTCGCGCTTCCAGAATAATCGGGCGAGGGCAGACCTCCTTCGGCGAACAGGATTTCCGCCGTGTCCTTCAGCCGGCGCTCGTCGACCTTGGCTGGATCGAACCGCACCTGGTAGTCGCAACCCGGTCCCGTGACCTTGATGGCGCGCTCGGCGCCGGGCGCGGATTGCGTGACGGCGACAAGACCGAGCACAGCGAGAACAAGACGTTTCATGGCGTTTTCCCCCCAATCGCCCCCATTGGCGCTTGCAGTCGACACGCGACCGGTCAATACCGGCGCAAGCTCCCTGACGCGCGCCGCGGCTGCTTTCCGATGATACCGAACGACAGACTTGACGTAATCCTTCGCCGCCACGACGAGATCGGCGCCAAACTCGCGGAAGGCGCTGATGGCGCGACCTATGTCGCGCTGTCGCGGGAGCTTTCCTCTCTGGAGGACGTCGTCGCGGCGATCCGCAGCTATCGCGCGGTGGCGAAGGAAGTCGACGACCTCGACGTCATGCTCGCCGATCCCGCGCTCGACAGGGAGATGCGCGAACTCGCCGAAGCCGAGCGCGCCGACGCTGCGCAGCGGCGCGAAGCGAGCGAGAAATCGTTGCAGATCGCGCTTCTGCCCAAGGACGCCGACGACGAAAAGAGCGCGATCGTCGAAATCCGCGCCGGCACGGGCGGCGACGAGGCCGCGCTGTTCGCCGGCGACCTGTTTCGCATGTATGCGCGTTACGCGGAAAACCGCGGTTGGAAAGCCGAAATCGTGTCCGCCAGCGAAGGCGCGATGGGCGGGTTCAAGGAGATCATCGCCGAGATTTCCGGCCGCGGCGTGTTCGCGCGTCTGAAATTCGAGTCCGGCGTGCATCGCGTCCAGCGCGTGCCCGAGACGGAAGCGCAGGGCCGTATCCACACCTCCGCCGCCACCGTGGCCGTTTTGCCGGAAGTCGAGGAGGTTGACGTCGCAATCAACGAGGCCGATCTGCGCATCGACACGCTTCGTTCCGGCGGCGCCGGCGGCCAGCACGTCAACAAGACGGAATCGGCGATCCGCATCACCCATATCCCGACCGGCATCGTCGTGATGATGCAGGAGGAGCGTTCCCAGCACCGCAACCGCGCCAAGGCTATGGCGATCC
Organism: uncultured Rhodoblastus sp.; assembly: GCA_964634325.1. Classification (GTDB taxonomy): domain Bacteria; phylum Pseudomonadota; class Alphaproteobacteria; order Rhizobiales; family Beijerinckiaceae; genus JAJXWB01. Next base: position 331 of record CAZWJF010000094.1, on the reverse strand, counting down.
TGCGCGCCCGGCTCTACGACCAGCAATTGCAGTCGCGCGACAGCGAGCGGGCCGCCGACCGCAAGGCCATGGTCGGCTCCGGCGACCGGTCCGAACGCATCCGCACCTACAATTTCCCGCAAGGGCGTGTGACAGACCATCGTATCAACCTCACCCTCTACAAGCTCGACAAGGTGATGGAGGGCGATCTGGACGAGATCGTCGACGCCCTGATCACCGACCATCAGGCCAAGCTGATGGCGGCGCAGGCGGACTAGGCCGCGCAAGACTGAAGAACCCCCGCCGTTTCCGGCGAGGGCCCTTCAGGAGACCGGAATTGGCTCGGATCAGC
>CAZWJF010000093.1:0-5134 GCA_964634325.1 uncultured Rhodoblastus sp. | reverse complement strand
GTCGATGAGTGGAGGACTTTGTCTAGTCGCGATTTAACGCGAAAGACAAGTGTTAATATTGGCATCCGAGCTTCCGATATTACTCAAAATAACATTGAAATGCTGTCAAGTTGCGTTGCAAGAACTGTCCGCCAACACCAGCATGTACGTATACATGTGTTAACGGCAGATAATTATGCAACAAATGTAAATTCCCTAGCGTTTATGTCTCTTGCGTGCGTTTCGACTATCAAAATGACTAAGACTTTGGATGAATATTTTGGAGCCATTGATGATTTGGATATTTTAATTTTACCTTATCGCGCGCAGGTGTACGATAAGAGAGTTTCCGGGGTGTTTTATGATTGTTTGATGAGGGGCGTTGCCGTCGTCGTCGCCGACGGGACGACAATGGCAATCGAACGATCCCCACTGGTTTTCGTTTATTCCAGTGAGGATCAAGTCGAGGAGACTATCAACGCAGCGATCATGTTTGTCCACACTCCCGCTCTGTCTAAGCTCCGAAATAAGGCGATGGAAGAATTTCGTGGGCGTAATCTCCGCAACATCGTTGAGGAATTGAATGTTATTTCGGCCGCTCCGAGCGTCAAGATCGAAAAGTTCGGCCCGGTAGCTACTATCGTGCAACCAGCTTGGGGACGATGCGGAAGCTCGACTGTATTCGAGTCTGAAAATGAATACCTTCTAAGCTGTGGATTTTATGTTATAAGACTTCTTATTAACCAATGGGAATTTAATCAAGATCATACAAATTACATGTACCATCTGATTGAAGAAAATGCGTCTCGGGTAAAGCCGCATGCCTTCGTGTTTGGTTCAGTGACGAGCTGGAGCAAAAGAAAAGCGCGCCGAACGCAAGGTTTCTCCAAGTTAAGCGCATTCGGCCAGCTTTCAGAAGAGCTAGCCGCTGCGGAATTCGACAACGAACCAGTAGTTCGTTTCGCCTTCGAGAATTCGGATGTCGCCGTCGTCAATCACTCGTTCCATGGTAGGCTCGCCAAGAACTTCCGCAAGGCGAGGAAGGTTCTCGAAACGCAGGACATTCAGGCCGTTCAATTCGGCATTCGCGGCGAAAGCAACAAAGTCACGCAAAAGCCCGAGCGCCTGCAAGATTGGCTCGCTGACGAAACCAAGGTGTGGGGCGAGTTCGACGCCTGCGTCAATCTTTCGGAAGACGAGAACGTCTTCATCGGCCGCCACGCCAAGAAGAGCTATTTCATCCGGCCCTATATCGTTCCGCGATCCCTGTCCGTGCAACGCTCGTGGCGACAGTTCGTCTCTGCGAACGGGCTGCATGAATCCTTCCTCAACGTCGACCGTTTCGACATGATGCTGTGGGGCGATCTGCACCCCGCCAACATCGAATCCACGCAATGGTTCCTGCGCGAGGTCGCGACGCCGCATTTCGGAGGCCTGCCGATAGCCATCGTCGGGCGCGTCGGCGGGTTGATGTACAACACCTTCGGCAGTCGCGCCGGCTTCTATTACGGTGGCTTTCTCGATTCCCTCGACGACTGCTTCGCCCGCGCCCGAGTCCTCGTGCTGCCCGATCAGCGCGGCACCGGCATGTCGATCAAGACGCTTGAGACGCTGGCCCTCGGCCGGCCGTTCGCGGCCACCGATTTCGCGATGCGCGGCGTCGATCTGAGCGGCACCGGCTATCGGCCGGCGACCAGCGCGGAGGAGTTGCGCGCCGACATCGCCGAATTGCTCCATAATCCGCGCGCCATGTCGGACCGGGCGCAGCTGTCCAAACAGCTTTACCGGGCGAATTTCAGCACCGAGGTCTTTAACGAGCGCTGGGATCGGGTGTTGAGCGATCTCGACATGAATATCCGCCCGACCTCCGCGCCTACGAAGCGGATTTCGCGGCCGGCTCGCGACGCCCTGGAACCGCCGGCCCCGGTCGCGCCGCCGCGGCCGCAGCCCAAGGTCGCCGAGCCGGTGGTCGAGCGTCACGTCACGCTGAAAGAGTTCGACCATTTGCCCGACGACGAGTTCGTGGACGCGCTGCTCGACAAGCTGATCCCGGGCGAGCGGGACGAGAGCATGCGCTGGACGCTCGTGCAAAACGTCAAGTCGGGCATCTGGAGCCATCATGAGGCGGCGTTGCAGTTGGCGACCTCGATGCAGGTTCTGGACGCCGGCATTCTCGTCGACGATCTCGACGAGCTGTCCACGGAGCCGCGCAAATACGAAGTCGATCTCGCCGGCTATGTCGATCTGTCGCCGGACGACCAGATCCGCAAGGCCTATCGGGAGATTCTCCTGAAGGAGGCCGATCCGGCCGGGCTCGCCCATTACCTTTACAAGATGTCGGAAGGCGAGATGAACCTGGTCTCGATGGTGCAGGACATCGCCAGCGTCTCCGAGGCGCCGGTCGGGCGCGTCACGCTCCTCAACGTTCCCGAGGCGAACTCGCAGCGGGCGGGGCGAGGGGCCGAGCAAGGTCTGGAGCCTGCGTGACGCGCACGGGACGCCTTATTTCTGCGTCGGGCGCCGGCGGAGCCGCCGCCGGACGCGCCCTGCGACGGGATCGCGCGACCAACCGTCGCATCGCGGCGGGAGAGGAAGCTTCGCAAGCTCGCGGCGATTCGCCTCGCCGTTCGCGAGCCCGCATGACGTGCGTCCATCTTCTGGCCGATCCCCGCGTGTGGTTGCGCCAGTCGTTTGCGGCCGGCACCGACACAAGTGACATCCATTCGCCTCGCATGACTTTAAGACTTCGGAGAACCGCCTATGAGCCTGTCTGAAAAAATCAACGCGCATCGCGTCGGCCTGGGCGGCGCGCACCGCGCCGGGACGTTTCACCCCGGTCCGCTCGACAAGATCGAGACCGTGCTTGCGAAATATTTTCCCGATCAGGAGCTGGTGACGGCGGAGACGGGCTGCGGGGCCTCTACGATCCTGTTCCAGCATTACGCGCAGCGCCATTACGCCTATACCTACGACGATCGCGAGTTCGAGAAGTCGAGCGTGCATTTCGCGCAGTCGTTCCCCGGCTTCCGCAACGACCGCGTGGTCTGGAATTTCGGCCCGACGCAGAAGACGCTGCCGCATAACGCGCCCAAAGAAAAGCTGGACGTTGTGTTAATCGATGGCCCGCACGGCTATCCGTTTCCAGATCTGGAGTATTTCTTCTTCTATCCGCTGCTGAAACCGAATGGCGTGCTGATCATCGACGACATAAACATTCCGTCGATCGACAACATGTTTCGTCTTCTTTGCGAAGACGACATGTTCTATCTGGACTCCGTGGTGATGTCGACGGCCTTCCTGCGCCGCTCGGGCAATCGCACCTTCGATCCGACCGGCGACGGCTGGTGGGAGCAGCGGTACAACTTGCAACGCTACCCGCTGCCCAACCCGTTCTGGGGGCCGCCGCTCGACATGCCGCTGAACTGGTCGTTCAACGGCTCCAACGTCTTCCCCAATCCCTATTTGGTGCGCGGCTTCACGCCGAAAGAGGGGATGCCGGCGACCGAGGGGCCGCTGTCGCTGATCTGGCTGCCGTTCCGCGACAAGACCAGCGGCGTCTTCGAGGTCGAAGTCGAGTTCGAGCCGTTGCTGACCGAAGCGCGCGCCGGCGCGGGCATCGAGATGTATCTGCAATATGGCGAGAAGATCGAGACCGACTTCAAGGGCCCCGGCGTCGTCACGCTGAAAGGCCGGGCGACGCTGAAGGACCAGTATCATCTCGAAATCAAGTTCCATCACAAGGGAACGCGCTGGCAGCAGGAGATCGCCGCGGTGTCGCCCGGCATGGTCGATTTCCGCATGTTCAACGGCGTTCTGCGCCGGCTGACGGTGCGCGAGGTCGAGACCAAGGTTCTGCCCCCGCCGGTGTCGCACATGACAGGCTCGGTGGCGCGCGGGGGCATGGCGGGCGCGGAGGCGTGCTTCTTCGTCGCCTCGCCGCGCGATCCGGTGCAGGCGTCGCATTATCAAGGCCGCTATCATTACGCGACCGAGCTTGAGGCGTTGAAGGCGCATGTCCCGACCGGCGCGACGGTGCTCGACATCGGTTCGAGCCTGGGCGAGCACGCGCTGTATTTCGCCAAGACCTGCGAGGCCCGCAAGGTCGTCGTGGTCGAGGCGCATCCGGTGGCGTGCGAGGTCATTCGCCTGAACAAGCGGCTCAACGGCGCCGAGGCGATCGACACGTCGAGCCTCGGCAAGGCGGTTTCCGATCAGACCGGGCGCGCCGCCGTGACCTTGCCCCATCCCGACTACATCTCCGCCGGTTCGATCACCGCGGCGGAGAAGGGCGACATCGAGATGTGCCGTTCGGACGCGATCGCGCCGGCGGAGAATTTCGACGTCATCCGCATCGACATCGGCGCGGCGACGGCGGCGGTGCTGCGCGGCCTCATGGGCCATCTGCGCAAGACCTCCCCGACGCTGCTGGTGACGGTGCCCGAGGACGAGGAGAAGCGCGCGCTGGCGGCGTTGCGCACGCTCGGCTTCGGCGCTGCCGAGCGCGTCGGCGCGGGCCCGCGTCTGACGCTGGTGTGCAAGAAGATCGGCGCCAAGAAGTAGGAGGCCGAGACTGGGGCGGCGTAAGGTCGCCCCGGCTCCGGCGTTCCGCCTTTCCATGGGTGCTCCATGACCGACACGATTCTGATCACCGGCGCGTCCGGCTTCACCGGAGCGCGCCTTCTCGACCGCTTGCGCAAGGACGGACGAGCGGCGTTCGGCCTGACGCGGCGCCCGCAACGCCCGACCGACGTCGCCGGCGATCTCGCCGACCGCGCCTCGCTCGACGCGCTGCTGCGCCAGGTGCGGCCGGCGACGATCGTGCATCTGGCCGGCATCACCTTCGCCCAGCATGGCGACGTCGCCGAGGTCTACGACGCCAATGTCGTGGGCACCGCCAATCTGCTCGGCGCCGTCGCGGCGCTGGAGGGGTCGCCCGCGCATGTCATCGTGTCGTCGAGCGCGACCGTCTACCAGCCGCGCGACGACGGCGCGGCGATCGAAGAGGATCAGACGCAGACGCCGATCAATCATTACGGCGCGAGCAAAATGGCGGTCGAGCAGGTGGCGCGGCTGTTCGGCGACAAGCTGCCGATCACCGTGACGCGGCCGTTCAACTACACCGGCCCCGGACAGACGTCGAAATTCCTGGTCCCCA
>CAZWJF010000092.1:0-5140 GCA_964634325.1 uncultured Rhodoblastus sp. | reverse complement strand
GCCTTCGGCCGGCGCGTCCGGCGCCGCGGCGACGCGACTGAGGACGCCCAGTTGCGTCATCGCGTCGAGCGTCAGCAGCGCCTCGTTATGGGTGACGTGTTTTTGCGCCTGCGCGGCGGCCAGTAGCGGAAGCGACAGATGCAGCGTTTGAGGCATGGCGACGGGATCCAGTTTGCGATGTGGAGGGTAGTGATTGTATTCCTTTTGTCAAGTTAATAATCCTGAATGACGTCGACGACCGCCTCCCGCGGCGCGCGCGCCGGCGCGATATGATATGATGCACGCCCCGAGTCGCCGTCATCGTCGCCGTCGCAGGCCCCGCGACGGTGCAGGCCGCCCACCAGACCCTCCGGCGAGGCCATCGCGAACCGCCCATGACAATTGCTGATTGGCATATGTCCGCCGCCCGTCGGCTGAATATCCTGAAGCGCTATGCGTTCGTTTTTTTCGTCGTCGCGCCGACGCTGACGGCGGGGCTGTATTTTGGCCTGATGGCCACGCCGCGTTATGTCTCCGAGGCGCAATTCGTCGTCAGGAGCGCCTCGACCGGTCGCATCTCGGGCCTCGAAGCGTTGTTTCGCACCATCGGCATCGCGCGGGCGGTGGACGACGCCAACATCGTGCAGAAGTTCATGGTGTCGCGCGATGCCGTTCAGGCGCTCGACGCGAAAGGCTTCCTGACGGAGGTCTTCTCGCGTGATGAGGCCGATAAATTTTCGCGCTTTCCGCGGCCATGGGAGACGTCGAGCTTCGAGGACCTGTACCAACACTATCTGAGCCGGGTGAAAGTGCTGCACGACGCCAGCCGCGGCATCACCACGCTCACGGCCCAGAGCTTTCGGCCCGAGGACTCCAGGCGCCTCGCCGGCGAGTTGCTCGGCCTCGCGGAAACCATGGTCAACCAGATCAACACCCGCGCTCTGAACGACGCCATTTCAGTGGCCCAGAACGAAGTGCGGCGCGCCGAGCAGCGGCTGATCGACGCCCAGCTCGAACTCACCGCCTTCCGCAACCAGTCGGTGCTGGTCGACCCGTCGCGCGATTCGACCTCGACGCTGGAGACGATCAGCGCCTTGTCGAACGAATTGACCCAGACCCTCGCCCAGATCCAGGAGACCTCGCGCACCGCCGCAGCGAGCCCCGCCCTCGCCAGCATGCGCGCCAAGGCCGAGGCGCTGCGCAGCCGCATCGACGCCGAACGCGGCAAGCTCGCCGGCACCAGCGAGGCGCTGGCCTCGAAGGTGTCGGTCTACGAGCGGCTGACGCTCACCCGCGATCTCGCCGACAAGGCCCTCGCCTCCTCGATTTTGTCGCTGGAGAACGCCAGGCTGGATGGATTGCGCCAGCGCATCTATATTGAGCAGGTGAGCGCGCCCAATCTGCCCGACAAGGCCCTGGAGCCGCGCCGCTGGCGGATGGTGTTCACGGTGTTCCTGATCTGCGGCATGGGCTTCTCGATCTTCTGGCTGCTGTCGGTCGGCGCCAAGGAGCACGGCCGGTGAGCGGGCCCGCCTACGATCCGCGGCCGCCCTCCTTCCGCCGGTCGCTGAAGGCGCAGTTGCGCACGCTCTCGGCGCTGATGATCCGCGAGGGCGTGTCCAAGTTCGGGCACGAGAATTTCGGCTTCTTCTGGGTGCTCGGCGAGCCGCTGCTGTTCGCCAGCGCGGTGTCGATCATGTGGTCGATCAATCGCAACGCCAAGTTCGTGTCGGTCGGTCTGCTGCAGTTCGTTCTGACCGGCTACTGCGCGCTGATTCTGTGGCGCCATATCGTCGGCCATTGCTCCAAGGCGCTGAGCAAGCGGGCGGCCCTTCTCTATCATAACAACATCAAGCCGATGGACCTGATGCTGGCGATCGGCTTTCTGGAGATCCTCGGCGTCTTCACCGCCTTTCTGGTCGCCTATCTGCCGTTGGCGGCGTTCGATCTGGTTCTGCCGATCCACGATCCGCTCCGGTTGATCGGCGGCTTCCTGTTCGTGGGCTGGTTTGCGACCTCCTTTGGGCTATGTCTGGCGGCGATATCGGAAATGGTCGAGTTCATCGAGAAGTTCGTGCAGGCCTTCCTCTACGTCACGCTGCCGCTGACGGGCGTCTTCACGCTGGTCGACTGGCTGCCGCCAAAAGCGCAAAAAGTGCTGCTCTTTTCGCCGATGGTTCATGCGGTCGAGATGATCCGGTCGAGCATTCTGGAGGAGGACGTGACCACGGTCTTCGATCCCCGCTACCTGCTGATCGTCTGCTCGGTCCAGACGGCGATCGGGCTTTTGCTGATGTCCCACGTCCAAAAGCATATCGAAGGATGAAGATCCCCGACGTCGAAACTACGCCGATCCTGCGCACGATCGAGATGACGCCGCTCGCCCGCGACCCGGGCGAGGCGAGCGCGCCGGCGCGCGCCGGTCTGGTCGAGCGGCTGAGCGGCCAGAGTTTGAAGCTGGCGGTGTTCGTGCTGCCCTCGATCGTCTTTTCGGTCTACATTCTGTTCATGGCCTCCGACGTCTATATGTCGGAGACGCAGTTTCTGGTGCGCGGATCGTCGGGCGGCAATCTGGCCACGACGTTTCAAGGCCCCGGCTTTTCCAAAGCCAGCGACGAGACCCAGATCATCAACAGCTTCATGCATTCCCGCGATCTCGTCGACACGCTTGTCGAGACGGTGGGGCTGAAGGCGATCTACGGACGTCCCGAAGCGGATTTTTTCAGCCGCTATCCCGGCCTGTCTTTCACGGAAAACTCAGAAAATCTGCACCGCCATTTCCAGAGCTGGACGAAAGTCAGCGTCGACGACGATTCCGGCATCACCACGATTCAGGCCTTCGCCTATCGCCCCGACGACGCCTACGCCATCGCCAACGCGATGATCGAAAGCGCCGAGAAACTGGTCAATCGGCTGAACAGCCGCGCCTATGACGACCGCGTCTCCTATGCGCGTGAAATCGTCGACAAGGCGCAGGCCGACGTCGTCGCCATGGAGCGCCGGCTGACCGAATTCCGCAACACCACCCGCACCGTCGATCTGGGCAAGGAATCCACCGCCACGCTCGAAGGCATCGGCAAGATGACGACGGAGTTGGCGATGCTGGAGGCGAATCTGCGGCAGCAGACGAGCCTCGCCCCCGACAGCCCCGCCCTGGTCGGTCTGCGCGAACGCATCTCCGCCTATCGCAAGGAGATCGACATGCGCCGCCGCCTCGTCGTCGGCGGCGATCAGGCGATGACCAAGGATCTGGCGCAGTTCGAGCGCCTGACGCTCGAACGCCAGCTTGTCGCGCGATCGCTGGAGTCGGCGGTCGCCAATTTCGACAAGGTGCGCCAGGAGGCGCAGGTCCAGCAGTTCTATCTGGTGCGCATCACCAAGCCCAACCGCATCGAAACGCCGGAATATCCGCGCCGCTTCTTCTGGTTCGCGATTTTTCTGGCCGTCAGCTTTGGTCTCTATCGCACGATCCGCGCGGTCATCGAGCTGATTCGGGAACACCACGCATGAACGCCGCCGCCGTAATCCGCGCCGGCTTACCCTCGCCGGCGACGCGGGAGCTTCAAGAGCTGCAAGAGCTGCAAGAAGGACACGAGCCGCGCGAGATCGCGATGGCGGCCGCGCAGGCCTACGCGCCGCGGGCGGTGCGGGTGATCGATGTGGTCAAGGACTATGAATCCGCCATCGGCGTGCGGCGCGTGCTCGACGGCATCAGCTTCGAGGTCTTTCAAGGCGACAAATTCGCCGTCCTCGGACGCAACGGGGCCGGCAAATCGACGCTCGTGCGCTTGATGGGGGGCGTCGAGAAGCCGACGCGCGGCCACATCGCGCGCGAGCTGAACATGTCCTGGCCGCTGGGCTTCACCGGCGCCGTCGAAGGCGAAATGACCGGGATGGACAACATCCGTTTCATTTCGCGGCTCTACAACAAGAACGTCGAGGACGTCGCCGCCTTCGTCGACGATTTCGCCGAGCTCGGCCGCTATCTGTTCGTGCCCGTCAACAATTACTCCTCCGGCATGCGGATGCGTCTGGGTTTCGCCTTGACGCTCGCCGTCGATTTCGAATGCCTGCTGATCGACGAGGTCACGGCGGTCGGCGACCAGCGCTTTCATCGCAAGTGCTTCGACGCGATCTTCGTCGAGCGCGCCCATTGCGCCATCATCATGGTCAGCCACGACATCAACACCATCCGCACGTTTTGCCAGAAGGCGATGGTGTTGAAGAACGGCAGGGGCCGGGTGTTCGACGACGTCGAGAAGGCGCTCGAAATTTACGCCTCGCTGTGAGCCCGCGCCCTGGCGGTTCGCCGGGACAGGCGGCGGCGGCCGGGCGCGGCGGCGGCCATGTCCGCCGGCGGTTTGCGCGGCGCCGCAACCAGGGCAATCGCTTGAAGGGGCAGGTGGGATTCCCGCGAGGAGGCGGGAGTGATTCATGGGAGGCCTCGACTCAGCGAGGCTTTCCATGTCGTCGATTGCGCTTCTCGATCGCTTTTCGGCCCTGGAAGACCCCCCGGCAGGCATGGAAGGTGATCTACCCGCTGCCGGAAATCCTGCTGACCGTGCTGTGCGCGACGATGTCGGGGGCGGAGGATTTCGTTGATATCGAACATTGGGCGGAGCAAAAACTCGGTTTTTTACGCGGTTTCCTGCCAGTGGAGGTCTACGCGGCGGTCGGGCGGTTTGTGTTTGTCGAGGGTCACAGACGTCGGGAGGCGGCTCGATGGCCCAACGTTTTTCAGATGAACTCGTAGGGCGTTAGACCCTTCAGGGTCTTCAATCGACGTGCGAAATTATAGGCGGCGATGAAGTCCGCGAGGTGGCGTTCGAACTGGCGTGCCCATCGTAATGGTAACGTCGAACCGTGGCGTCCTTGATCGTGCGGTTCATCCTCTCAACCTGTCCGCTGGTCCAGGGATGGGCCGGTTTGGTCAACCGATGATCGAGGTCGGCGCACGCGGCCTCGAAGGCGTGGCGGCGGGAAAGCTGTCCCTGCGCGCGCATCGCCGGAATGTCGGCCGGCGTCCAGCCGTCGCCGCCGGGCTCCGTGAAGTGCGTTCCATTGTCCGTCAGCACGGTGTGGACCTTAGCAGGCTGCTGAAAAATTGTCTGAATGCGTCGAGGAGGCTGGATTTCGGCTGGTCGGAATTGGCGGGAGCGGC
>CAZWJF010000091.1:0-5145 GCA_964634325.1 uncultured Rhodoblastus sp. | reverse complement strand
CGCCGACACATCATGGGATAGCACCCACCGCAGTATGGACCGCCTCGTCCGTCAGGCGCGCGACGGGGCGGCGCGACGGCCGTCCGCCGATCGCTTTCCGACGCCGGGCCTGCGGCGCCGCCGCTGGCCGTATGATGTCGTCGTCGCCGGCGCAGGTTTCGCCGGGGCTGTGATGGCGGGGCGCCTGGCCTCCATGTCCGGCCTGAAAGTGCTGGTCTGCGACAAGCGCGAGCACATCGGCGGCAATGCCTACGACCGCCATGACGGGGCCGGCATTCTCATCCACCCGTATGGCCCGCACATCTTCCATACCAACAGCCAAGACGTTGTGCGCTATCTGTCGCGGTCACGCGCTGGCGCGCATATGAACATCGCGTGCTCGCGCAGGTCGGCGACCAGCGCCTGCCGATGCCGATCAACCGCACCACCGTCAACGGCCTGTTCGGCATCGCGTTGCAGACCGACGCGGAGGTTGCGGCGCTTCTCGCCGCTCAAGCGGTCCCCATCGCTGACATCCGCACTGCGCGCGACGCCGTCGTCGCGCAGGTGGGAGAGAGGCTCTACAGCGCCTTCTTCGAGGGTTATACGCTCAAGCAATGGGGCGTGTCGCCTGAAGATCTGGATAAGTCGGTCACGCAACGCGTGCCGGCGCGGCATACGCTCGACGACCGGTATTTTACAGACAGCTTTCAGGCGATGCCGGCCGATGGATACACGCGCATGTTTGAAAGCATGCCGTCGATGCCCGGGGTCGCTTCGTACATTGCGAGCCGATGATGGCGATCCATCATGATCCGGCAAGCGGACTGCCGTTATCCGAAGCGCTCGGCTGGCACGAGGCGCAGTATCAGGCCTTCGATCTCCTCAGCGGCCGGTTGTGGCCGCAACTCGGCGGCGACCCCGTCTTTCTCTACGTCGTCGGCGTCAATTACTATCCCTGGAACCAACGCCTCCATGGCGAGCCGACGATCAGCGCCGGGCATCCCGCGATTCAGCCGGCGAGCGAGCTTCTGATCGAGAACTTCGCGCTATGGGCGGCCGATTCTGGTCGCCGAAACCAGCGCGGAGGGGACGGGCGCGCGGAGGCGATGCGCGCGCGGGCGCGCGGCGTGCCTGTCGAAGGCGTCTGTCTCTACCCGATCATCGATCATCCCGGCGGGCTTGACGATCGCTTGTGCCGCAGCGGCCTGTTCGGCCTTGCCGCGCGGGGCGGGAACGAGACGTGCATCCCCCTCTCGCGCAGGCGATCTCGGAGTCGACCGGCGTTTTCGTTCGATGCGGAACGATGCCGCGCGCGCGGACCTGAGCATGAGCGCTCAAGAACGCCGCCCCTCTCGGGGCGGCGGCCTCGCAGATTTGGGTCACGCCGCCGCGTTGACGCGGCTTTCGGCGAGGGACGTCAGCTTGCGATCGGCGGTCTTTTCTTCTTCGAGCGTCTGCTCCAGCACAGCGGCGCAATCTTCGCGGCCGAGCTCACGCGCCCAGGCGATCAACGTGCCGTAGCGGGTGATCTCGTAATGCTCCACCGCTTGCGCGTTGGCGATGATCGCGGCGTCGAGAACGCGCTTGTCCTCGATCTCGCCGGACACGGTATCGGCTTCCTCGATGATGCCGTCGATGGCGGGGCAATCGACGCCGCGCACCGCCTGGCCGTGCATCTGGAACACCTTCTCCAGACGCGTGACGTGCTGCCGCGTCTCCTCCATATGGCTCGTGAGATCGCCGCGCAGCTGCGCGTCGCCGGCCTTCTCGATCATCCCGGGAAGCGCGCGAAGAATCTGCTGTTCGGCATAGTACATATCCTGCAACTGATGCACGAACAGATCGTCGAGCGTGCGGATATCTTTGGAGAACAGGCCCATCGGAGGCTCCTTGGACAATGGGGGACGCCTTCACGAAACCCCGATCCGCCGCAATGGTTTTGTGCGATCGCGCACACAGGCCGCCGCGCGCGGATTTGTCGCTCGCCGGACAAAGATCGCTTAACCCACGTTACTGCGCCGTTCTTTCACCCGTCTACTTGATGGTGACACCGGACGTCGATCGAAGACGGGGCGGCCATGAAGAGAACACGGATTTGCTTTATAGGCGCGGACGGCTACGCGATGACCCATATGCGATTGGTCTGCGGGAAGCCCGGCGTCGCCATCGTCGGCGTCTATGATCCTGACGCACGATGTTCGGTCCCTGCCGCGCGACTCGTCGGCGCGCGGCGCTACGAGCATGTGGAAGTGATGCTCGACGCGGCCGATCCCGACGCCGTCTTCATTTTCGGCGCGCCGCCCGATCGATTCGATGAGCGCGTTCTCTTGCGACGTGTCGCGCTGTTCGTCGACGTCCCTGCGGCGAGCGATCCCGCGCAGGCCGAACGCTGGGCGGCGCGCGCCGACAAGGCGGGCGCCGTCACGGCGGTCAACCGTCCGCTGCGCTATGTCGACGATCGTGAGGCGGCCAAGGCATGGCTGGCGGAATTGCGGTTCTGTTTCGCAGACGGCCGCTGGAGCGTCCGCCCGTCGCGGCGCCCGATGTTAGCGCTGGAGGACGCGCCCGTCGACGCGACGCATATCCTCGATCTCGCGCTGTATTTGCTCACGCCGCCAGCGGGGCTGGACCATGTCGTAGCCACGAGCCCGGGCGCCATGCCGCAAGGGTGGCGCGTCGAGCGAACGACCGCTTGGAGCCCGGCGACCATCTTCGTCCCGCCGCGCGCACGCGATGCGGTCGCGCCACATCCGGCCGAGCTCGAACGCTTGTTCCAGCGCGTCGAGCCAACGAACGGGACATGTCTGCACGGCAGGCAGAACGTCTCCGCCTCGTTCGAGAAGCTGCTCCGACGCCAGATCGATTGCTTTCTCGACGCGACGAACGGACACGGCGGACATATCCGCTGCACATATCACGACGCGGCGCAGACATGGCGAACCATTCAGGCAATGGAAGAGTTCGCGACGCACGCCGCCGCGGTCGCCGCAGGGGCGATCAACTCCGACCTCTGTGTCAAACGGGCGAAGATGGTCACATGACTCCAATTGCGGCCGTCCGAAGCGAAGCGCGCGAGCGCTATACTGAACGTGGCGGAGGCCCGCTCGCCGGAGGAAACCGGACACGCGTGGTTGGTCTCCACCCTGGTGGGCGAGAGAGTGGGACGATCGGAGCGGCCCTTTTCTCGGCCGCGCTGGCGGGCAAGACGCGCCGGCATGGAACCGGCGAAGCTAAGGACAGCGTTGCGGGGAAAGGCGAAGCGGAGAGAGCGCGCTGCGCCCTCCCCGAACCCATCGGGACTGGCTGAAGGTCGCAGATCGACCAAACGCGGGCGAGCGGAACGCTTGCGCCGAAGCCCCGTTGCTGAAACGTCCCGCGCTGCTCCCGCGAGCAGCTGACGATTTCCAGAGGTCCCCCATGCAGCCCATCCTCACAGCTTCGCTTCTGGCTCTGGCGCTGGCCGCGCCGGCTTATGCGCAATCGTCGGCGCCGGCGCCGGCCCCCGGAGCCGCGACCGGCGACGCGACAGTTCCTCCAGCGGCGACCGGACAAGCGCCCGCCTCTAACGCAGGCGCCGCCGGATCGGCGGCCACGACGTCGGGCGTTTCGGGCGCGACGGGCATGGCCTCGCCGGCGCGCATGGAGGATTTGCGCGACGGACTCCATCTCAGAAACAGCGTGATCGGCCAATCCGTCTATGACGACGCCAATGCGCGCATCGGCGAAATCGACGAGCTCGTTCTCACCGGCGGCGCCGCTGATGCGCCGGGAGGAATGGTCAGCGCGCCGAGCGGATCAAGCGTTGCGCCGTCCGCAGGGAGCTACCAGCTCTATGCGATCGTCGGCGTCGGTGGGTTCCTCGGAATCGGCGAACGCAAGGTCGTGACGCCGCTATCGGGCCTGCGCCGCGTGGATGGGCGTTTCGTGATGTCGGGGATCACCAAGCAGTCGCTGTCGGAATGGCCCGAATATCGCGACATCGGCGTTTCCGCCGCCGGCAGTGTCGGAACGGGCGCAAGCGTCCCTCCGGGGGTCGCGACGTCCGGCGCGCCCGCGGCCGGCTCCAACCCGCATGCAGGAACGACTTCCCCCGCCGGGGCTCCCCCAACCCCGGCGCCGCCGGCCGGCTCGTCAGCCAAGCCCTGACGAGAAGGGAACGCGGGAAGGGCGCGCCGAGCCGGGCGCGCCCTTCATGTCGTCATGGCGTACCAAACAACCGCCGCGCGACATCGGCCATGCGGACGGGTTTCTCGAAGCGCGCGACGGCATTGTAACGCTCGGGAATATACGAGTGGTCGTAACCTGTCGCAAACACGAAGGGCACGCCGCGCTCGGTCAATGCGTCGGCGACCGGATAAGCCAACTCGCCTCGCAGGTTCAAATCCAGAACCGCAGCGTCGATTCTCGTGGTTGCGCCGATGAAATCAAGCGCGTCGCAGACCGCGCCGATTGGCCCAACCACTTCCGCCCCCTCGGCGCACAAGCCCTGGATCATGTCCTGCGCGAGCAAGTATTCGTCCTCCACGATCAGAATCCTGCGCTTTTCGACCGGGCCCTTCTGCTCCATCATCGCCTCGCCGTCGTCTCGCGATCATACGCGAGCGGCGGCGCGCGCGCGACGCGTGCGCCACCCTTTCCGCGCGGCGGCCGATCGGTCCGACGTCGTGTTGGTTGACGCCTTTGCCTCATGTGACGGGTTCTTCGCGCGCGCTCGTCCGGCGCCGGACAGCTTCCCTCCGCCGTCCTGCTTATTGACCGTCGCCCACGCGATCTCTGCCGCGCGTTTGTCAGACATGCCGCGCTTCTTCTCGCTGTCTTCGATATGCGCCGCCTGACGCTTCTGCTTATCCGTGTAAGCGCTCTTGTCGCCTCTGGGCATCACGACCTCCTCGCTTTTACGTTCAACGCGCGCACGACGTGCAAGGTTGCCATGCCAAGGACCGCGTCAGCGCCTGCGGAAATGTGATGAGGAGCGGTCGCGCGCCCTGCTTGCGACGATGCATGAGGACCTTCGCCCTGGCGTCGAGCCGTGTGCTGATCTCGCGGGCGACATACGCCTTCCTCTGACCTGCCACCTGACCTGTCACTGAGATGTCATCCAGCGGCGATTAGCAGGCTGCTGAAAAAGGCCCATTTTGGCGTCATTATGTGATTCACTTTCTC
>CAZWJF010000090.1:0-5354 GCA_964634325.1 uncultured Rhodoblastus sp. | reverse complement strand
CCGCCCCGAGCCTTGACGCCCTTCTCGCGCGCGCGCCCGCGCACGTGCGCGAGACAGCAGAGGCTTTGGTCAAAACCCTTCTGAAATCCGCCAAGTAAGGCTGCCGTTGGCGTCACGCCAACTTTTTTTGCCGTCCCCTGTTGACATAGGGTTGGCGTCGTGCCAACTTCCCCTCATCGACGCACCGATGGGGATCGCGATGACCGACCTGCCTGCCTCTCTCGACAATCTGACGCTCGGCCAAATCAAGGCGCTGTCCGCGATGATCGGCGGCGGCAAGGCGGGGCCGTCCCGCGTCGAAGGAGATGGCCGCGCCGTCATCGTCCGCGCGCGTGACGCCGGCGTGCATTACGGAAAGCTCATCGCCTATGAGGGCCGCACCGTGTGGCTGCGCGACGCCCGGCGGCTCTGGTCATGGACGGCGAAAGGCGGCGTGGCGCTGAACGGCATCGCGACGGCCGGGATCGTCGCGAGCAAGTCCAAGGTGGATAGTCTCGTCTCTGCTGTCGCCATCCTCGACGCGTGCGAAATCATCGACGCGACGGCGCAGGCCGCCGCCAGCATCGAGGCCGCGTGATGACTCCGCGCTCGATCATGCTCGCCGATGATGGCCCTCCGCGTGCCGGCTACGGCTCCGGCTACAGCTCCGGCTACGGCTCCGGCTACGGCTACGGCTCCGGCTCCGGCGACGGCTCCGGCTACGGCTCCGGCTACGGCTCCGGCTACAGCTCCGGCTCCGGCTCCGGCTACAGCTCCGGCTCCGGCTCCGGCTCCGGCTACAGCTCCGGCTCCGGCTCCGGCTACGGCTCCGGCTCCGGCGACGGCTCCGGCTCCGGCTACGGCTGACCAGCACGCACACATCATCGACACACCGATGGGGATCGGGACATGGCGGGCTTCTCCCACAAATTCGAGGATATCGAAATCGCGGCCGGTGAGCACGGCCTGACGCCCGGCTATGTGTCGGGCTGGGCAGACATCGGCTTCGACAGCGGGGGCGACTGGTGGGTCGAATCTGTCGAAGTCGACACCTATTTCGACGACGACGGCTACGATGCGCCACACGACATCACGAAGCCCCTGGATCGCGGCAGTCCGCTCGGGGCCGCCATCTTCGCGGCGCTGGAAGCCGACCCGACTGGCGAGATCGTCGAGGCCGCTGTCGAGGCCGCCGACGAGATGAGCGACCGGCGCGCCTATCGCGCCCTGACCCGCACTGATTTGCAGGAGCACGGGACATGGTGAGCGCCGGAACCGCGGCCGTCGTCACCGGCGCCCTTGAGCGCGAGCGCGACGAGGCTCATTCGCTTTTCATCCGGGCCGCCGCCAGAGCGCAGCGCCGCAAGGCGCGCCTGCAAGCCAAGCTGGACGCCTGCGCCTGCAAGACCGGAACACTGGCCGACACGATCCGCACGGCGATCACGCGGGCGGACTCCGACATCGATTTCCTGCGCCGGCTCGCGGATGACGCGGCCGAAGGGGAGGGCTGAGCCATGAACACGAAGCGCAGCCGGCACACATTCGAGGGCGCGCGGCGGATCATGATCGCCGCCGACAATCCGCACGGGCTCGGCGGGTTCGTCGTGCTCCGCATCACGCACGACGACGGGACCGAAACGGCGATCGACATCGCGACGACGGCCGATTTCCTCGCGCCGAAGCCGGTCGATCTTTCGGCCGCGCAGACGCCTGTAATGGAGGCCGCGCAATGATCACAACCACGCTCAACCGCATCCGGGCGCAGCACCCATGCGTCGAGGAATGGGCAAAACTTCTCGCTGGCCTCGGCAAGACAGCGCCCGACGATGAGCCGCTCCCCTTCGCGCGGATCGTCGAAATCAATGGCCTCGACGACGCCTTGTGGTGCTGCCGCGCCGAACCGCAGTATGCGCGGGAATGGCGGCTGTTCGCCGTCTGGTGCGCCCGGCAAGCGCAGCGCCTTATGACCGATCCGCGATCGCTCGCGGCGCTGGATGTTGCCGAGCGCCATGCGAGGGGCGAGGCGACGGACGACGAGTTGGCCGCCGCGAGGGACGCCGCGTTGGCCGCCGCGGGGGACGCCGCGTGGGACGCCGCGTTGGCCGCCGCGTGGGACGCCGCGAGGGACGCCGCGTGGGACGCCGCGTGGGACGCCGCGAGGGACGCCGCGTGGGACGCCGCGAGGGACGCGCAGCGTGCGGAATTCCTGCGCATCGTCGGGGAGCCCGCGCCATGATCCGCGCCATCATCGAAGACCTCGCCGAACTCGCCGGCCTCGCCGCGTTCGTCGGCTTCATCGCCATCATCGCCGCGCCTGATGCAGCCATGGCGGCGGATGGCATCGCCTCGCCCGGAGCGTGCGTTGCGTGGATCATCCCGAGCATTGCCGGCGGGGCAGTCGCCGGATGCATCGCTTGCGCGCTGATCTACATGCGCAACGCGGTGCGGGCCTTCGGCGACGACGTGGCGGAGCACGACGCCAACGAGCCCGATTGGATGCGGGCGGAAAGCATCAAGGGGGGCGACAAGTGACCCGCGCTTTTATCGCCCGCGTGCTGCGCGCATGGGATGGCTGGCGCTGGAAGCGTCGCCTGCCCAAGCCATCCGCCGAATGCGAGCGGATCGCCGCCCGGATGCGCGCCGCGCGAGGCTCGCACAAGGCAACCCGTCAACTGCGCCTCGATATGGCGCGAGCCCTCGCGAGGAAACCATGACGCTCGCCGAACGCATCGCGACGACAGAACGCGGCATCCGCATGGCGTGGTCCAACCGCCGATACGAGCAATCTGTCGGCCGTCCAAACGAAGCCGCTGCCGCCGCCCGGCGCATCCGGGGATACATCATCAATCTGCGCTACCTGGACGCGCTCGCCGCGCGACAGGCGCAGAAGATCGCAGAGGAGTGACCATGCGTGCCGATCTAGCCATAGCTGCGGTCAGGCGGCTTATCGAGGATCACCCCGAACTGTCGGATGATCCAATATTGCGCGCCGACACGATCGAGGGCGAGACGGACGCATTCGCCATCGTCGAACGGCTGGCGAAGACGATCGCGCGGCGAGAAGGCTACGCGAAAGCCGACCGCGCCACGGCGCAGGAATTCGCCGAAACCGCCCGTAGACATGACGCGTCGGCCGATCGCATGCGCGGCGTCATCATGGATTTGATGATCGCCGCCGACCTGACGAAGGCCCGTCTGCCGAGCGGCGGAACAATCAGCGTCGGCCAATCCAAACCGTCGCCGATCGTGCAAGAGCCGTCCCAGGTGCCCGAACAGCTTTGCACCATCACGCCGTCTCTGACCGCCATCCGCGCATACATCGCAACCGAAGGCATCACGCCGCCCGGCGTCGTCATTTCCAACGGCGCGCCGTTCGTGAGGATCACGAAATGATCGAACACTCGCAAGATATCTCTGCTTTGGCGAAGGCGATGCACGCTGCGCAAGGCTCGCTCGGCGGTGTCGTGCGCGACGCCAAGAACCCGCACTTCAAGTCGTCATACGCGACGCTCGAAAACGTCATGTCCGCCGCCAAGCCCGCGTTGCAATCGGCGGGGCTCGCGTTCACGCAAGCGCCCGGCGCGTTGATCGAAGGCGCGCTCGAAGTGACGACGATGCTGATTCACGCCGAAAGCGGGCAGTGGATGCGTTCGACGCTTCACGTCCCGCTCGCCAAGCGCGATCCGCAAGGCGTCGGCTCGGCGATCACCTACGCCTGTCGATATTCGCTCATGGCTGCGCTCGGCATCCCGCCGGTTGATGACGACGGCGAAGCCGCCAGCCTGCGCGGCGATGATCGCCCGCCGCCTGCGCCAGTGAGAGCCCCCACGTCGAATGGAGGCCCGCTCGGCATCGCTCTCAGCCGCATCCGCGTCGCGCAGCGCAGGGAAGACCTGGCGGCGATCAAGACGGAACTTCTCCCGAGCGTTCAGGCGTGGCCGGACACTGACCGGGAAAAGCTGAACGTTGAATTCAAGGCCGCATGGGAGCGGCTGGCCGACGAAAGGAACGCCGCATGAGCGGGAGCGTCAACAAGGTTATCCTGGTCGGCAATCTCGGCCGCGATCCGGAAGTGCGTCGCATGAACAGCGGCGACGCCGTGGTGAGCTTCTCGCTCGCGACAACGGAAAGCTGGCGCGACAAGCAGTCGGGCGAGCGGCGCGACCGCACCGAGTGGCACAACGTCGTCATCTTCAACGAAGGGCTCGCGAAAGTCGCGGAAGCCTACGCGCGCAAGGGATCGAAGGTCTACGTCGAAGGCCAGCTTCAAACCCGGACCTTCAACGACAAGAACGGGCTGGAGCGCCGCGTTACGGAAGTCGTGCTGCAACGCTATCGCGGCGAACTGACGCTTCTCGACGCGCGCAAGGCTGACGATGGCGACGCGCGAGACGATGCGCGCCCGGCGGCGCGAGGGAATGCGGCCGCGCGCGGCAGTGCGCCGGCTCCTATCGACGACGAAATCCCATTTTGACACGATGACCACGCTCGCCATCTTCACGCTCGCGCATGACCAAGCCCGCAAGAGGGCTTGCGAGGCGATCATGAAAGCGCCCGCCGGCGCGCGCGTGAAGATCGATGAGCCCAAGAGGACGCTGGATCAAAACGCGATGCTCTGGCCGATCCTCACCATCATTGCGAAGTCGAAGCCGCACGGCGGCGGCTATCGAACGCCAGAAGAATGGAAGGGCCTCTTCATGCACGCATGCGGGAAGGAAGTGCGATTTCTGCCGGCGCTGGACGGAAAGGGCTTCGTCCCGTTCGGCATGTCATCGTCGGCGCTGTCGAAGGCTGATTTCAGCGACTTGCTGGAATTCATCCTCGCATGGTGCGCCGAGAATGACATCGCTGTGGAGAGGAACGCGGCATGACCGCCCGCCTCGAATTCCCCCGCAAGGTCCGCGTCGCCGCGTTCGCTCGCTCAGGCGGAAAATGCGAGCAATGCGCCGCCGACATTCGGGACGGCCGGTGCGAGTATGACCACATCCTCCCGGCCGCGCTCACGGGACAGCCGGTGCTCGCGAACTGTCGCGTTCTGTGCATCGCCTGCCACAAGGCCAAGACGGCCGATGATGTGCGCATGGTTCGCAAGTCTGACCGCCAGCGCGCCGCGCATGTCAACGCCAAGCCCGCGCCGCGGGTGAAGATCGCCAACCGCGGGTTTCAGAAACGCGAGCGCGAGAGGGTCGCAAAGCCGACGCTCGCGCCTCGCTCACTCTATCACGAACGCCGCGCGTCATCCCCCGGTGAGCGCGGACAGGACGCGGGGGCTCGCCCGTCCCCATCGGTAGCCCCCGCGTCCGAATGAGACCGCAAAACAAGCCGAGCGCCGGCGGCATTAGACCGGCGCACAGATTCAAGAGGCGAGCATGGCC
>CAZWJF010000089.1:0-5376 GCA_964634325.1 uncultured Rhodoblastus sp. | reverse complement strand
TGCGCGGGAACCCCTGAACGATCTCCAATCGTGAATTCGTCCACACGGCCTAGGTTGCAAAGACCTGATGCTCGCGCGGACTTGTCGACTGTGCCGACCTAGTGTAACACAGGACTGTGCCCAGCGCATGCGACGCGCAATTAAATCAATGGGTTAAGCAGGTCGATTTTGCTGGGTGGGACTCCTCCCGCCCCAGCCACGCATTCTTCGAAATTGCAGACTTTATCGCATCGCCCGTTGAGGCCCGCGTTCCGTGGGGCTTTGCCAATGGCGGAAATCGCAGACCGGAAATTCAGGGTCTGGCGAGGGCGAAATCTCCCCCGGTCTGGAATCCTGATTTTCCAATTTCCAAACTTGGCCGGCCGTCAAATTCGCGGACCCAGTTCATTTCGACGTCGAGCGGTTCGCGTGTTCCCCGCGCATGTGGAGATGAACTGCCTGGCTCCATGTTCCGGGTTCTCGATGAAATGATGCCTCAACTTCGTAAGCGCTGTGCGGCCAGCTTCGCCCCCGACTCGATCTTTTGGGTCGACGCAGGCAGTTGCCGCCTCGCGATTGCAGATGCCCGCATCTTGTCTCGGCGCGCATTGAAATCGTCTGTTGCGACTCACTGGTCCGTGGCGGCCTTCGCTTTGGCTGCAATGAGTGAACTGGCGGCCTGAAGTACGGAGAACAGGAATACGGCGAACACCTGCAACGACAATACTACGGGGTCGTTGATGAGCTGCGCGAACAGGCCGGCCGCAAGCGTTTCCGGCTCCATGCCGATGCCCGGCCGCAGCATCTGGATGCGGGTCGCCGGCGTCGTGACGCGAATGTCGAGCGCCTGGTCGGTATTGAGTTTGACGAATCCTGCCCAGGGCGTTGGTTGCGCGTTCTTTTCCAGGAATTCGCTGATCTGCGATCCGGGCGGGATGTTCATCATGCTGATCGCGGTCGGGTAGACGCGATTGGCGCCCTCGCGCCATCGGCCGATCTCGATTGTTTTCGCATAGAGATCGATCGTTCCCTCGATCAGCACGCCTGAAGCCGATTCCTCGCCGGCCGCCTCGGGCCGCACAGGCGTACCGATCCGCGTCGGGCCGTATAGCGGCAGACGTTTGCTGGCAGCGCCGGGACAGGGCGCCGTGTCGTCATCGCCGGTCGGCGTTTCCAGACGGATCCACGAAGCCTTCTGCAACGCCGCCGATGCGTCGCCGGCCGTCAGTGCAAACGTGGCGGCGGGCTTATCGTCCGTACGCTCGATGACCACGGCGAGCGGACCGCTTTCCTGTCGCTTGTAGGACACGCGCGACCCGACGGTCGGCGCCAACAGACCGCTCAGACAGAGCGGCTTGCGCGCTGTGGGCGAAGGCGCGTTCTTCATCAGCGACATCGACTCGCCAGGCGATTCAAATGTCAGCGCGTAGCCGGCCAGCCGCAATTGCGCGAGATCCGGGACCGTCACATCGTAAGACACGAATTCGCTGTTTGCCTGAATGACTGCGATCGTCGGAACGGGCGGCAGGAGAAACAACAGGCTTGCGGACGCCACGACGAGCACCACAAACGCCATGGACCGCAGCATCAGCGCCGCAGGCGCCGCTGCGAAAAGCGAGCTTATGCCGAAACGCTGCAATTTGCGGTGAGCGCCGTCCATGATCAGCCGTCAATCCAGAGCGAGAGGAGATAGGTCTTCACCTTGATGTCGCCGCCCGATGTCGTCTCGCCGATCATCAACTGGAACTGCCCGGACTTAAGGCCGGTCGGCAGCTTGATCGCGCATTGCGAACCGAAGCCGACAGTCGTGCCGGATTCATAGCCCGTGCACAGGACGGGATCGCCGACCGGCGTCGAGCCCTGCGCTAGTTGCACCCGCACGCGGGCCTCTCCGGCGCGAACCTGGACGAGCAGCGTGGTCGCAGGTCCGGGCGTGAACTCGCTTACGACGAATTGCAAACCGCTCTGCGCATTGCAGTCCTTGTTCCGGAATGCGGCGGCGGCGATGTCGCGATTGGAGTAACCCGCCAGCACCGATTGGTAGGCGGTCTTGAACTCGACGCGCGGCGCGGGATTTCCGGCGGCGGCGGCGCCGTATTGTGCCCGCGCGAAATAGCGACCGTCGCGCGAGATCACCTTCAGGCAGAGCTTTTCGCCAGGCGCCGCTGCAGCGCCGCCGAGCCTGACCCGGATATTCGCCGGATCGAACGGCGCCACCGGACCATCGAGACGTACGCCGACGATGCTTGCGCCGACGGCGTGCCCACGCATTCCGCCCGCCGGCTTCTCGAGGTAGCCCTCGACGAAGGCGCTGGGCTCCTGCAGCTTCAGTTCGCCTGCGGGCGATTGCGCAAAGGCCGCGCCCGAGACGATTGCGAGCGCGACCAATGCGACCGGCGCATGCAGCGCCCGATATACGATCTTCATCCGTCCCTCCGAGCGCCACATCGTTGTCCGCCTATCGCGCCGATCCGGCGTCGCCGACGATCGTATACGGCGCCCAGAAAAGCGGATGCGCGTAAGCGAAGGCGAAATTGCCGTTCGCATCCTTCTGACCGCCCTCGTCCAATAGCCGCATTTCGGCGCGTCGCAGCGCCTCCGCGCGATCAAGCCCCGGCTCGGCTTGCATGCGCAGGAACACGTCCGACACCAACTCTCGCGCCGACGCCGAATGCACCGACCAGTTGGTGATCAGCAGCGCGCGCGCGCCGGCGTAGAAAAACGCGCGTCCCAGGCCGGACGCGGCCTCGGCGCCGGCGCTCGATCCAGCGCCGGAATTGCACGCCGACAACAGCACCCAGTCCGCGTTGAGCCGCAGGCCGAGGATCTTTTCCATCGTCAGCAGGCCATCGCCGTCCACGTGCGCGACGTTCGGCGCGGTCAAGGCGAGCGCCGGCTGCGTCAGACCATCGAGATCTCCCGGCAGCAGGCCGTGCGTGGCGAACGCCACAATCCGGTATTTCGCGAGGTCGCTGGTTTCGACCGTTCTCTCGTTGGCGTCGATTCCAAGGTGCAAGGACTTGGCGGGGTCGACAGCGAGCGCGCTGGCGATCGCGCGCAACTCGTCGGCTGTATCGGGCAAAGGCGGCAATTGCGCGAGATCGGCCGCGTCCGCGCCACGCGTGGTTACGCCGGCGCGGCGCCGGAATGGCGCCCCGCGCGTCTGGTCCGCAGATGGCTCGTCGGATGGCGCGGCCGACGGCTCGCCCGCCTTGAAGACAGGATTGCCGAAGCCGATCAGCTTGTCGCGCGCATCGTTCGTCTGCGCCGCCGATTCGCGCAGGGTGCGGAACGCCGAGGCCGAGGGAATTACGGTGACGGCGTATTTCCGCGCGAGCCATTCAACGTTGCGATAGCCGGAAAACAGCGGCCCTTCGTTCGACGGCTGCGCCGGCTCCATCGGCAGTAGGCCGAGCGGCGTCAGGCCGAGCGAACCGTTCGTAGCTACGATCAGACTTTTTGCTTCTCGCCAGTTCGCCTCGACCGGCTTCAAGAGCGACTTGTAGAGGTCGTAAGCGACGTCGAGATCGAAGGGCGGAATGTCGATCACCGACACGGCGTTCGGTTCGAGCGCAGCGCGCAATGTCGCGGTCTTGCGTTCGAGTTCGACGCTCCCGAACGGGATGAGCGCAAATCCCGTGGCGCCGGTCTGCGGGACGACCCACACGAAGCTCGCGTCGCGCCCGAAATAGAAGGACACGAATGCTTCGCCCGGCCGCAGGATCTGCCTGACTTCGGCGGCGGAAGCCGGCGCCGGCGATACCAGATTACTGAAGTTCCTGAATCGTTTCGCTATTTCCGTGGCGGCCGCATCGCGCGCCTGCGTGAGACGCTTCACCTCGGCCTGCAGCATCTTCACGCCGTTTTCGTCACGCTCCTGCGGAGGCGCGCCGAGCGCATTGTTCAAGGCGCCGACCTGCGCGGCGACTTGCTTGTCGAGATCTTGCTGTTTGCGAACGGTTTCGGCCATGGCCGGATCGCGCGCGCCGACGCGCAGGCTCGAGGCGACGAGCGCGCGTTGCACCGTCTGGCTGCGGACGATGTCGGCGAGCGGAAACGCCTCGTCCGCCGCCTGCGCGCCGCCGACGCCTGCGAGCAGTCGCATGTAGGCTTCGACGATTGATTGAATGCGCTGATCGCGCGCGGCAGTCTCGGCGCGGTCCTCGTTAGCAGACCCGCGTATTGCCGCGATCAGAACCGGGATCGCGAGAGCAAACTCTCGGCGCGCGTCTTCGACCTTGCCCTCGCGTGAGAGGCCGATCGCATAGAGGCCGCGCGCAAGCGCGGTTTCCTGATGTTGCGCGCCGTAACGCGCCGTCTGGCGTTCGAGCAGTCGGCGGGCGGCCGGCATGCCGGCGGCCAGATTGTTGGTCGTGTAAAATGCATTGATTTGCGCCTCGCCGAGGCCGAAGGCGTCCTTGCGCGCCTGTTCCCAGTTTTCCGTACTCTTCTCGAGCGCGGCGTAGACCGCGTTCGCTTCGTCCCACCGTTGCTGCAGGTTGAGAGACGTGGCCAGATTGAGCCGGGTGTTCGAGAGGAGTTGCGACGTATCGGGAAGGCCGATGGTCTTCAAGGTCTCGATCGTGCTTCTGAAGATCGCCTCCGCGTCCTTGAAGCGGCCTTGCTGGAGCAGGATTGCGCCGAAGCGCCCGGAAATCTGCGCGCTGACCAGATTGTAACGGCCCGAGATCTGCAATTGGTTGATCAGGGCGCGTCGGACGTCCGCCTCGCCTTCGGCAAAGCGGCCCTGGCGCGCCTTCATCATGCCTTTCTGCGACAGCATCACGTCGGCGGCCTGCTGCAGTTGCGAAACCGGAACGATCGATCCGGCCCGGGTCGATACGACGGCCCACTGCCGCATGAGGTCTTCGGCTTTCGCGAAAGCCGCCTCTCCTTCGCGATATTGTCCGCGGGCGAGAAACAAGATCCCTTTCGCGCGATCGACATTCGCGGCCCAGCCAGTACGTCTGGCTGCGAACGTGTCCCAGTTCTGCTGCGCCTCCTGATAGAGATTCTGCGATCGGCGGACGATCGCCTGGGCGGTGTCGAAGTCGCCGAGCGAAATGTTCTGAAAGACTTCGAAATAGTAGATGCTGAACAGGTGGCCCTTCGACCCGGGCCGGTTGACCTCCTTCTCGGACAGGCGGAGCTCCGCCAGCGCCTTCTTCGGTTCGCCGCTCTGGCTGAGCTGCAGCGTCAGAAGCTGGCGGTAGGTTCCGAGCAGGACGACGTCGCCGCCCTTTCCCAGCGCGATGGCCTGTCTGGCGTCGGCCGCCGCGCCGGTCGCGTCGCCGAGCGAAGCGCGCGCCTGACCCCGATCATAATGGAAGCGCGCGAGCTCCGCGCGGCCCAGCGCCGGCGGGGCGGCGGCGGCCTGCGCCCGCAGCTTCGCGAGGC
>CAZWJF010000088.1:0-5406 GCA_964634325.1 uncultured Rhodoblastus sp. | reverse complement strand
ATGTATCTGGGCGAGCACATCGCGACCGCCGACGCCGAGCGCCTGGGCCTCGTCAACGAGGTCGTCGCCGACGAAGACCTGATGAAACGCGTCTTCGAGCGCGCCGAGGCGATCGCCAGGAAATCGCCGCTGGTGCTGAAACTCTTGAAGCGCACGCTCGTGGACGGCGACGAGATGCCGCTCGGCGCGGCCTTGCGCCACGAGCAGGCGATGATCAGTCTGGTTCTCGATTCCAACGATGCGCACGAAGGCTGCACGGCCTTTCTCGAAAAGCGCCCAGCCGCGTTCAAGGGCGCCTGAGCAAGCCATGGCGAACGCCACGCAAATTCTCATGCCGAAGCTCGGCCTGACGATGACCGAAGGGCTCGTCGCGTCGTGGGCGGTCAAGCCGGGCGACGAGGTCGAAACCGGCGATCTTCTGTTCGTGGTGGAGACCGAGAAGGTCGCCTCCGACGTGTTCGCGGACGCGCCCGGCCGCATCGAGAAAATTCTCGTGGCCGAAGGCGAAACCGTGCCGGTCGGCACGCCGGTCTGCGCGCTCGCCGGTCGCTGCGCGCCCGCGCAGGCCATGGCGCCGGCGGGCCCTCCGCCGGTCATGACGACGAAGGCGCCCGCGCCATCGGCCGACGCCGCGCGCATTCTGGCGACGCCGCTCGCCCGCCGCATCGCGCGCGAGCGGGGCGTGGACCTTTCGCGCGTCGCGGGCTCGGGTCCGAGGGGGCGCATCAAATGCGCCGATGTTGAAGCCGCCAGCGCCGCGCGGCCGGTTGCGCCGTCGCCCGTCGCCCGCGACGCGCGCCCCGCGCCGACGTCGCGCCCGCCGACGCGCATGGAACGCGTGATCGCGGAACGTCTGGCGCAGTCCAAGCAGACCATTCCGCACTTCTACGTGCTGCGGACGATCGATGCGACGGCGCTGCTCGACCTGCGCGCAGACCTCAACGCCGACAGGACGAAACGGGCGCTCTCGGTCACGCACTTCATTGTCGCCGCCGTCGGTCGCGCGCTCGCCGCCATGCCCGAGATGAATGCGCTCTGGCGCGACGAGGCGATCGAGATGCTGACGGCGAGCGATGTCGGCGTCGCGGTCGATGTCGCAAGCGGCCTGGTCGTGCCCGTGGCCCGCGAAGCCGGCGTGCGAACGCTCGACGCGTTGGCCGAACATATGGAAAGCCTCGTGCAGCGCGCCCGCGATGGCGCGCTCGGCCTCGACGAGATGCAGGGCGCCGCCATATCCGTGTCGAATGTCGGCATGTACGGCGCGTCGTATCTCGTGCCGGTGATCGATCCCGCGCAATCCGCGATCCTCGGCGTCGGCGCGGCGCGGGGCGCGTTCCGGCCGGACGAGAAAGGCGCGCCGCGGCTGGCGCAGGAGATCGGTCTCACGCTGTCGTGCGACCATCGCATTCACAACGGCGTGCGCGCCGCGCGCTTTCTCGAACATGTAGCCGCGCTGCTGGAGCGGCCCCTGCGCTTGCTGCGCGCCTGAAACCGGACGACGACGATGCGATTCGACCTGACCGAAGAACAGAAGCTGCTTGTCGCCACCGCGCGCAAGGTCGGCGAAAAATATGGGCTTGAATACTGGCGCGAGCGCGATGCGGCCAAGGCCTATCCGGTCGAGGTCTGGCAGGCGATTTGCGAGGCGGGCCTGTGCGGCGTGGCGATCCCGGAGGAATACGGCGGCGCGGGACTCGGCATGCTCGATCTGGCGCTCGCCATCGAGGCGCTGTGCGCCGGCGGCGGCGGCTCCACGCTCAGCCAGATGTTCATGTGCAATCCCATCTTCGGCGGCATCACGCTTTCGAAATTCGCGTCCGAGGACATGCGCCGCGACCTGTTGCCGAAACTGGTGCGGGGCGAGGCGACATTCTGCATGGCCCTGACCGAGCCGGACGCGGGCACCAACACGCTCGAAATGCGCACCTTCGCGCGCAGGGACGGCGACGGCTGGCGTCTGAACGGACAGAAGATCTGGATCACCTGCGTGCCGCAGGCGACCAAGATGCTGGTGGCCGCGCGCACCAGGAGGTTCGACGAGGTCAAGCGCAAGACCGAAGGCGTGAGCCTGTTCGTCATCGACGTCGAGCGCGCCGGCCTCGTTCATCGCGCCATCGACAAGGTCGGCACCAACACGCTGCCCTCAAGTTTCGTGTTCTTCGAAGACGTGCGCGTGGAGCCGCACGAACTCGTCGGCACGCTCGACAACGGCTTCCGCGAATTGCTCGATGTGCTCAACACCGAGCGCATCGTCACCACGTCCGGCCTCGTGGGGACGGCGGAGCTGTGCGTGCAACTCGGCGCGCGCTACGCCAGAGAGCGCAAGGTTTTCGCCGACCCGATCGGCGCCTATCAGGCGATCCAGTTTCCGCTGGCCGAAGCGCAGATCGAACTCGAATGCGCCCGCCTCATGAACTACAAGGCCGCAGCGCTCTGCGACGAAAATCGCCCCTACGGCCGCGAGGCCAATATGGCCAAATTCCTGGCGGGAAAGGCGGCGGCGCTCGCCACCGACCGCGCCATGCAGACGATGGGCGGCATGGGATATTCGAAGGAGTTTCACGTCGAGCGCCTGTGGCGTGACGCGCGGCTCTTCCGCATCGCGCCCGTCTGCGAGGAAATGATCCTCAATTTCGTCGCGCAGCACGATCTCGCTCTGCCGCGCTCCTATTGAAGGCTCGCGCCATGTCCGAACGCAAGCTCGTTCGCCTGTTCAACCGGCGCGCCGATCTTTCGCCGGAGCAGTTTCAGGCGCGCTGGGGCCGGATCCAGCCCGCCCTTGTGCGCGCCGCGCCCGGCGTGCGGCGCTATGTGCAGTCAGCGCCGCTCTTGCGGGGCTATGCGAAGGGGGCGATGATTGTCGACGGGCTGGACGAAATCTGGTTCGCATCCGACGGCGAGATGGCGCAGGCGCTGGCCGGCGCTGCGTGGAGCGCGATCGACCGCGATCTTGGCGAATTTTGCGCCATGCCGCCGATCCTCCTGCCGGTCGACGTGCATGTGATCAAGGACAATCCCATACCCTCCCCCGCGGTCAAGAACGTGGAATTCGTCAACCGTCGGCCGGGCATGGCGCTCGAACCGTTCCGCGCCTACTGGCGCGCCGTGCACGGCCCCATCGCCAGCCATATCCCCCCGCTCGTGCGCTACGAGCAGAACCATCTGGCGATGGGCGAATACGCGAAGGGCGCGCCGCCGTTCGACGGACTGGCCATCACCTGGTTCCGCTCCACCGCCGACATGCGCGCCGGCGCGACGACGCCCCAATATGCGGCCACGCGCGAGGACGAGAAGAACTTCCTCCCCGACGGCCACCTGCCGATCGTCATCACGCAGGAGCGCGTTTTGTTCTGAACGCTCAGTCGGCCGCGCGCCGCAGCCCGCGCGCGTCGAGTCGCCGGGCGAGCATGGCGATACGGTCGCCGCCCCAGAACAACTCGCCCTCGAAGATCATCGATGGCACGCCGAACACCCCGAGCGCCTCGGCCTGCGCGCGCAGTTCGTCGTGCTCCGCGCGGCCGGGACCGCTGGCGTAGGCCACGAAT
This sequence comes from uncultured Rhodoblastus sp., assembly GCA_964634325.1. GTDB lineage: Bacteria > Pseudomonadota > Alphaproteobacteria > Rhizobiales > Beijerinckiaceae > JAJXWB01. The sequence goes on along the minus strand of CAZWJF010000088.1, from coordinate 1,861 downwards.
TCGTCCGGATCGCCGCCCGCGCGCGCGATCACGTCCTTCATCTGGTCCATGACGTCGATGTCGAGCTGATGGGTCCAGAACAGGTGAAACGTCAGGTCGTGATAGGCGCGGAAAATGCCGTTCCGCCGCGCGAACAGCAGGCCGGCGCTCGAAAGATACCCGTCGTAGATGCGCTTGGGGCCTTTCAGCACGAGCCCCTGTTCGTTGGCGCTGCGGCGTGCGTCCATATAGGCGTATTTCACCTTGCGCCAGTTGTGGGGCGAGCGTGTGTCGACCGCATCGAGATAGTCGGCGATGTGCAGCGTCAGCGGCAGCCAGTCGAGCGTCACGTCGTGCGTCTGCTCCAGCGCGAACAGCGCGTTGTTGGCGACATAGGCGTAGGGACTCTTGTAATCGGTGTAGACGCGCACCTGCGCCATGTCCGCCTCCGTCGTTGCGTTCCGCACCCTCTCTTGCGCGCCGGCGCGCAAGATCGCACGATGGCGCCGCGCGCGCCACAACAAAGCGCGCGGATGCGGGGAGGATCGCATGCGTCATTGGAACGTCTTCGCCGTGCGCTACGCGACCCATCATCGCATGGCGCGCGAGAATTTCCTGCACCTCGACGTTCACGACGCGCCGATGCCGATCGACTTCTATGTCTGGGCCCTGCAGTCGCAGGGCGAGACCATTGTCGTCGACACCGGCTTCAACGCGCAGTCAGGCGCGCGCCGCGGCCGCAAGCTGCTGACGCCCGTCGACCATGCGCTCGAAAGGCTCGGCGCCGATGTCGCCGGCATACGCGATGTCGTGCTCACCCACCTGCATTACGACCACGCGGGCAATCTCGATCTGTTCCCGAACGCGCGCTTCCACATTCAGGACAGGGAAATGTCCTTCGCCACCGGCCGCAACATGTGTTTTGGCTGCATGCGAAATGCATTCGAGGTGGACGATGTGGTGCGCATGGTCCGCGCGGTCTACGCCGAGCGCGTGGTCTTTCACGACGGCGACGAGGAGATCGCCGATGGCGTGTCGCTCCATCGCGTGGGCGGCCATACGGACGGCCTGCAGATGGTGCGGGTGCGCACGCAGCGCGGCCCGGTCGTGCTGACCAGCGACGCGTGCCATTTCTACGCCAACATGGATCGGCAGAACCCGTTTCCCATTCTCTTCAACGTCGGCGATCTCGTGCAGGGCTGGGCGCGGGCGCGCGCGCTGGCGGGCGCCGAGGACCGCGTCGTCGTCGGGCACGACCCGATCGTGCGCGACATCTATCCGGCGGTCGAAGGCTCGAACGGCGAGATCGTCGCGCTGCATCTGCCGCCGCGTTCGCGCGCATGAAGGAGGGGCGGCTTGCGTGGCGGCCCGCAAAGCAGGATGATCGCCGCGCGCATACGCGCGACAGGCGCCGCCATGGATACGGAGGGACCATCGACCGGCAGGACGCTGCTGGCGTCGCACCCGTTGTTTGCGGGGCTGGACGAACAGGCGCTGACGCAGCTCAGCCGGTTCCTGCATGTGCGCGAGGTGCGCAAGGGCGCGGCCATCGTGCGCAAGGGCGATCCGGGCGCGAGTTTGATGATCGTCGCGGACGGGGCGGTCAAGGTGGTCGCGCCGTCGGCCGACGGCAAGGAAGCGCTGCTCAATGTCATCGAGCGCGGCGGCGTGTTCGGCGAGATCGCGCTGCTGGACGGGGAGCCGCGCACGGCCGACGCCATCGCGCTCGCCGACTGCACGCTGCTCGTTCTCGACCGTCGCGACGTTCTTCCGTTCATCCATCGCCATCCGCAGGTGGCGATCGAATTCATCAGCGTCCTCTGCCGCAAACTGCGTCAGGCGAGCGAGCACGTCGAAAGCATGATGTTCCTGTCGGTGACCG
>CAZWJF010000087.1:0-5407 GCA_964634325.1 uncultured Rhodoblastus sp. | reverse complement strand
CGTCGCCATGAAGGCGTTGAACAGGATGTGCTTGCCGCCCGTGCCGACGATCACCTGGCTCGGCTTGTACTCGAGATTGTTCTCGCGCTTGAATTTGGCCGCGATCGCCTCGCGCAGCGGCACGATGCCCGGCACCGGCGGATATTTGGTCTCGCCGCGGCGAATGGCGGCGATCGCCGCCTCCTTGATGTTGTCGGGCGTGTCGAAGTCGGGTTCGCCAACGGACAGGCTGATGACGTCGCGCCCCTGCGCTTTCAGGTCGCGCGCCTTCTGCGTCACCGCAATGGTGGCGGACGGCTTCACGCGAGAAAGGGCATCGGCGAGAAACGCCATGGGTCTGTATCTCCTGTGGTTCGAGGCCCGACTGGGCGGCGCACCATACGGCGTCGGCGCCGCGACGCAAATGTTTTCAGGGGAATTGCGGAACCATTGCTTAGCCACGAGCGTTCACAAACCAGTGAGGCGCATTGACAGGCGCGTCCGCCAGACCGATGTTAGTTACATCACACAAAGTCCTTGCGTGTTGCGATAATGTAACATTCAGAGCGGCGATCGAGAGGCGCCAAAACGCACATCGGACGGCCGGGCCAGGCCGTACAAGAGCAAGTGCAGCGGCGTCAACGATGAGGAGAGCGTCCATGTCGATCGTAGACCATTTCGACAAGGCCCCTGAAGGCGGCTTTTCCCGCGAATGGGATTCTGAGGCCGCCCGTCGCCAGTTGAATGTCTCCCTCGGGCTGATCGCTGCGCTGGCCTTTGCGGTCGGGCTGGTCGCCTTCTCGATGCGTGTCGGCCCTCATCGGCCCGTGCAGCACGCAGCCATCGAACACGTCGATGCGGGTTCGCCGATTTTCGGAGCGCTCGCCAGACCCTAATTGCGGTCAGCGCCTGCTGTCCGCCAGGAACCGCTCGAACCAGGCCTGCGCCATCTTGGCGGCGCCGGTCCCGCCGAGATGGCAATCATCTCGGCGGTCGAGCGTTTTTATCAGCGCGTCGCGATCGACGCCGACCGTAACGCCTGGAACGCGCGCCGGCAGCGCGCGTTCGGCTGCGGCGATCGCATTGTCCGGTTTCCAGGGATAATCGTCAGGCATGCATTTGGTCGCGAGCGTCGTATAGATCGGCGCATCGACGCCTGCGCCGCGAATCGCGCCGAAAATCTTCTCGTAATTGGCCGCGAAGGCGCCGGCGTCGTGACCGCCAAGAGCGTCGTCCTCGCCCATGTCCCAGATCACGCGCGTCACGCGATAGCGCTTCTTGAGATCGTCGAGCGTCGATTGCACGAGAGGCGCGAGCGCGCCACCAGGCGCCCATTCCGCCGCGACCGAATTTCCGACCGATGTCACGGCGATCACCACATTGTCGGCGAGGCCAGAGGCGATCAGGTGGTCGCCGAGCAACGTCCAATATTCGCCCATCGTATTGTCGGCGCCGAGCAGGGGCGACGCCGCCGGGTAGCACTTCCCGCCGAGATAGTTGAACACGCGTCCGCCGGACGACGATGCGACGCGCTGGCCGGTGTAGTTTCCGGCGTTCGACCCGCCGAAAATCGCCAGCACGACCGTGCGCGGCGTTGGCGCGGGACATGCGGTTTCGACTTTGCCGGGAAATGCGAGCAGGCGGCCGTTTCCATCGAAGCGGATCACGGCGTGAGGCTGACCCTCGGCGGTGCGCTTGATGTCGCGCAGCAGGCTGATCGGCCAGATGTCCTTGGCCTGACTGTAGGCGCCTATCGCGTAGGCTGCGCCGAGCGCGGCCAAAAGCGTCGAGGCGGCGAATGCGCGTCTTGCGGCTCGGGTCATCGAGGCGTTCCTGTCAAACGACCAAACCCGGCGTCGGACGCACGAGGGCGGAATCCGGGAAGACCGATTTCGCGAGCACGGCGGCGCTGAGCCCGAGATGGTCTGCGAGAGCGCCCTTGAGCACGGCGCGCAAATCCGTCGTCGGTTTGAGGTCGCGGTTCTGATAGAGGTTCTCTGGCCTGAGTCCCGGCCAGTCCGCGATCACGCGCCCGCCGGCGACAGCGCCGCCGGCCAGAAGCGCAACCGTGGCAGTGCCGTGATCCGTGCCTGTCGTCCCGTTGATGCGCGCCGTCCGGCCGAATTCTGTGACCGCGACGATGAAGGTATCGCGCCACCTGGCCCCCAGCGCTTTTTCGAATTCGGCGAGAGCGCCATCGAGGCCCGACAGCAATTGCGCGAGGCGGCCGCGCGGGCCGCCTTCGTTCGCGTGCGTGTCCCATCCCTCGAAGGCGAGCGCTGCGATCCGAGGGCCGTCGTCGGCTGCGATCAGCCGCGCCGCGCCGCGCGCGGCCTGCGCCATGCCGGCGACGGTGTCCATGCCGCCGCGCGAACCTTTTTCGCCGTTCATTTCGCGGTTGGCGATGCGGTCGGCGTCGAGCCCGCGCGACAGAGCGTCTGCAAGGTTCGGATCGGTGTGGCGATAGAGATCGACCAGACGGCGGGCGAGATCGTCGCCAGCGGGCTGGAGGCTTTGCGGCGCCCAGCCCATGACCGGCGCGGGACCGCGCATCACGAGCGGCGTCATGACGCCGACGCTCAGTCCGTTGCGCGTATTCACGCGCTCGCCCGACAGCATCGCAGCGAGGGCGCGGTTCAGCCAGCCCGTTTGTGTGAAGCCGGGACCGGCCATGCCGCTTTCCAGCACGTCCTGTCCGTCGAAATGGGAGCGCTCGCGATAGGGCGTCGCCACAGCATGGATGACGGCCGCCTGTCTGGCGCCAAACAAGCGGTGAAAATTCGGCATGCCCGGATTGAGCGCGAAAAACGAATCCAGCGGCAGGCCGGCGTTCGCACCGCTCGATGTCAACGCGATGTCGCCGTGGAGGCCGACGTAATCTGGGTCGCCGATCGGGCCTACGGTCGAAAGGCCATCGAGCGCGCCGCGGAGGACTATGACGACGAAACGCGGATCGCGCGCGCCCGCAGCACTGGCGATCTTCGGCATGTTCGCCCAGGCGAACATTGCGCCGGACGCTGCGAGAAGGCGGCGGCGGTTCGGGTTCGCCGCTTCGCATAGGGAGCGAGGATTCATGGTCATCGTCTTTGGATCTCGGGCGACATGAGCAGCAGGGCCAGCGCCTGCTGCCGGGATTCGGCGCGCGCTATCGCCTGTCGCGTTTCCGGCGATGCGGCGGCGCCCGCGATCTTGTCGAGCATGTCGACGGGGTCGGGCATGTCCTGAATGCGGCTCGCCATCTGCCAGGCGAGGTCGAGCCGCGCCTTCATTCCCTCCGGTGAGAGCCACGCCGCTGAAACGTCGGCGAAGCCATTAGGGCCGTTCGGCGTCCATAGCGGCTGCCCGAGCGAATTGAGCGGGCCGATGATCTGCCACGCGTCGGTCGGCGTTCGGCCGGTGACGCGCGCGGAGGCGACGAGAAACTGATAGGGGTCGCGCAGTTTGGTCGCCGGCGGCGCCCACGCCTCAGGACTGGCGATGAGGGTCAGCGCCAGCGCGTTCAGGTCGCCGTCAGTATCGACGAAGCTCCTGGCAAGCCGTTCGATCAGCGACTGCGGCGGATCGTCGGCGACGAAATGGCGCGCGAACTTCGCAGCGATGTGTCGCGCGGTCGCTGGCCGGCGCGCGAAATCCTCGAGCGCGGCCAGCCCCTGCTCGCGATCGGGCTGCGTATAATATTTCGCCAGAACGATTTGTGTGCCGGGTTCGTGAGACTGCGGCGCGAACAGCGGGGCTCCCGGCTCGCCCAGGCGGCCATCCCGGCCGACGAAGGTCCAGCCGGTCAGAATATTGGCGAGCGCGGCGACGTCGGCCTGCGCGTAGCCGCCGTCGACGCCGAGCGTGTGCAGTTCCAGAATTTCGCGGGCGAGATTTTCGTTGAGGCCTCGCCGGCGGTTTTGCCCCGCTTTGGAATAGGGGCCGACCGACTGCTGATTGTCGAGGTAGAAGATCATCGCCGGGTGCTGTTCGGCCGCTTTCAACATGTCGACGAAGCGTCCGAGCACATGCGGCCGGATGGCCTCGCGTTCGTAGGCGCCGGCGATCACGCGCACGAAGCCGCCCTTCGCCGCCGAGACGCAGAAATGGTTGGACCAGAAGCAGACCAATCGTTCCACAAAACCGGCGCGGGCGGCGACGGCCCGTTGAACGCGGGCCAGCGCCTCGGCGCGGTAAGTTGTCTGCTCGACGCTCGGCGGCGGCTTCGCATTTGGCGTAGACTGTCCGGTCTGCTTGATTGGCGGCGCGACTCCGGGAACCGGCGGAGCGGCGTTGACCGCATTCGCCAGCGATGCGGTTTCTCGCTCCAGACGCTGACGTTCCTGCTCGTCGAACAGGGCCTTGAGAAGATCGGCGCTACGGGCGAGTCCGGGGCCCTCCAGCAGGGCGATGCCGGGTTGGCGCAACTCGGCCTCCAGAAAGCCGCGCGGATCGGCTGTGGCGGCAGAGAGGTCGCCGTCGCCGCGCGCGCCGAAGCCGAAGCGGTTGAGGGCGGTCAGGCCGGCTTTGACGTCTGCGGGCATGCCTCGGTTCATCCGTCGCGTGTCGGCGCATGGAAGCATGGAAAACCTAGCTGTTCCGTGAACGGGCCTGAAGAAATCGAAACCCACGCCCGCCTCAGTCTCGATTGACGCGACGCTCCGGCGCCTTTTTCGCGACGTCTGTTCGTCCCATATTGTCGGCATGGCGAATCCCCCCAAGAAATCGCCGCGTCCAGCGCGCGCGAAAGCCTCGCGGCCCGACGTCACGCCGCTCGACGAGCATTTGTCGGCGCTGCTGAACCCAGCGCTTTCGACCGAGAAGACGCGCGGCTTCGATGAAGCGCCGCAGGCGAGGCTTCTGGCCGATGGGCCGGCAGGCTTTACGGGCGCGACCGCGACAGTCGAATCGCTTAAGGCGCTTCTCGAACTCGGCGATCCCAATCTGCGCCAGAAGGCGCCCTGGACGCCGCACCGCCCCGAGCGGCCGGAGAAATCCGAAGGCGGCGTGCCCTTCAAGATCGTGTCCGACTACGAGCCCAAGGGCGACCAGCCCAACGCCATCGCGGAACTCGTCGCCGGCGTCGGTCAACACGAGCGCGACCAGGTGCTGCTCGGCGTCACCGGCTCCGGCAAGACGTTCACGATGGCGCAGGTTATAGAAAAGACACAGCGGCCTGCTCTTATACTTGCGCCGAATAAAACACTGGCGGCGCAGCTTTACGGCGAATTTAAATCGTTTTTTCCTAACAACGCCGTCGAATATTTCGTTTCTTATTACGATTATTATCAGCCGGAAGCCTACGTCCCGCGCACCGACACCTACATCGAGAAAGAATCCTCGATCAACGAGCAGATCGACCGCATGCGGCACGCCGCGACGCGGGCGCTGCTCGAACGCGACGACGTCATCATCGTCGCCTCCGTCTCCTGCATCTACGGCATCGGCTCGG
>CAZWJF010000086.1:0-5482 GCA_964634325.1 uncultured Rhodoblastus sp. | reverse complement strand
TGACGTTGTAGTCCACTACCCGCTTAACGGGCACGAGAACCTTCATCGCTTGCTCTCCTACGGCCGCCGGGATTCCGCGCGGCGCCAGACATGTCGATGTGTGGAAGACTGCGGCGCGCTCATTCGTCCTGATATGTTTCGCGCAGCGCTTTCTTGTTCAGCTTGCCGACGCTAGTCTTCGTCAGGGACGGCACGAAAACGATGTCGCTGGGCACCGCGAATTTCGAAATGATTCCGCGATCGGCGAAGGTCTTCACGAAGCTGCGGATATCGTCGGGCGTAGCGGTGTCGATTCCGCTCTTCAGAACGACCAGCGCCTTGGGGCGCTCGCCCCATTTCGAATCCCGGACGGCGATGACGGCGGTCTCGCTGACGGCCGGATGCTGCGAAAGGATGTCCTCGACCTCCAGCGAAGAAACCCATTCGCCGCCAGTCTTGATGACGTCCTTGAGTCGATCGGTGACTTGCACATAGCCTTCGCCGTCGATCGTCGCGATGTCGTTGGTATGCAAGTAGCCTCCGGCCCACAGATCGCGGGACGCGTCGGGATTCTTGAAATAGCCTTGCGTGAGCCATGGCGCGCGCACGACGATCTCGCCGCTCGCCTTGCCGTCGTGGACGACGTCGTTCATGTCGGGATCGACGATCCGCAGATCGACGAGCGGAATCGGCATGCCGGTCTTCACACGCGTCGCGACGGCTTTGTCGCCGCTGGCCTGCGCCGCCGGCTTGAGATGCGCCAGCGTGAGGATCGGGCAGGTCTCCGACATGCCGTAGCCGGTAAACACGTCGATGCCCCGTGCGAGCGCCTGTTCAGCAAGGCCCGACGACAGAGCCGAACCGCCGATGATGACCTTCCAGCCGGAGAGATCGTGTGCGGCGGCCTCTGGATGCGTGAGCATCATGTGCAGGATCGTCGGCACGCAATGCGAGAAGGTGACGCCTTCCTTGGCTTTCAGCCGCATCAGCGCGTCGGGCGCATACCGTCCCGGGTAGACCTGTTTCAGGCCGGCCATCGTCGCCGCATAAGGGAAACCCCAGGCGTGAACGTGGAACATCGGCGTGATCGGCATATAGACGTCGCCGCGATGCAGACGGCCCTGGCTCGGCGACAGCGCCATGGCGACCGTCTCGGCCAGCGTGTGCAGCACGAGCTGCCGATGGCTGAAATACACGCCCTTCGGCAGGCCGGTCGTGCCGGTCGTGTAGAAGGTCGTCGCGCGCGTGTTCTCGTCGAAGTCGGGAAAATCGTAGGTCGGTTTCGCCGCTTTCAGCAGGGCTTCGTATTCGCCGGCCATGGCCACAGGAGCCTGCGGAGGAGCGGGCTCATCCGAGATCAGGACGAAGGTCTCGACCGATTCCAGTCGGTCGTGGATCACGCCGAGAACGTCGAAGAATTCGGAATTGACGAGCGCGACCTTCGGCCGGGCGTGATTGAATGTATAGAGAATCTGCTCGGGATTGAGCCGCACGTTCACCGTCTGCAGAACGGCGCCCATCATGGGAACAGCGAAGAACGCCTCGAGGTAGCGGTGGCTGTCCCAGTCCATGATCGCGACCGTGTCGCCGCGCTTTACGCCGAGCGCCTCGAGGGCGGCCGCCAACCGGCAGACGCGCTCGTAGAAGTCGCGGTAGCTGTGCCGACGAAGCTCGCGATAGACGATTTCCTGATCCGGCGTGGTCGCCAGCGACGACACGAGCAGGCTCTTGATCAGCAACGGATAGGGATAGGCGTCCGGCGTCCGTTCGATGAGATCGGTTTGCATATTCGTTCCCCTGCCTGGTCCGATCTGCGGACCCGCTGGCCATCGAACATGCGAAACCCTTCGCCGGCGAAACACCGCCGGCGATCTTCGCCTCCCGACAACGCGTCCACATTTCCATTGCCGCGCTTTGGAGCGGCCTTGTTTGCGTCGCAGGCTATTCGAGCGCTTCAAAGGAGCAATTGGCGGCGTTGCGCCAATCGACTTGCCGCACGGACCGCAAGGCGCTCTCTTGCCGGTCTGTTCACGCGTTCGCCGTGCTGCTAGCATAAGGTTGGGGAAACGCGCGGTATTCAATTGGCCAAACAAATCACTGCCGCCGCGCTGGGCAAAAGCGCATGACGAGCCGCACGACATCTGCCACATGGATGAAGGGCGTCATGGAGCTGTTGCATGACGCCGGCCTCGATATCGACGCCATCGCCGCGACGGCTGAAATCGACAAGACGATCCTCGACAACGCCGAAGGACGCGTCGCGACGGAAAAGGTGAGCGCGGTGTGGCGCGCCGCCGTATCGAGCTCCGGCGATCCCGCCATATGCATGGTCGGCGCGCGTTCGCCGAAGCCGGGCAACTTCAATGTCGTCGGCTTCGCCATGTTGTCGAGCCACAATCTTTACGCGGCGCTTCAGTCCTTTTCCGAGCACATGCGTCTCGTGAGCGATGCGGCGCAGATCGTCATGGAAGACGTGGACGACGCAGTGCGCGTCAAGTTCCACCTGTTCGGCGGCCGCTCGCCGATCCCCCGGCAGCGCGTCGAATTCGACCTGATGGTGATCCTGACCTTCTGTCGCTGGGTGAGCGGCCGGCAGATCAGGCCGATTCGCGTCCGCTTCATCAGGCCGACGTGCGACTACGCCGACCGGATGGCGGAAGCGTTCGACTGTCCCGTGCTGTTTGACAGCCTCTACGACGGGCTCGTTTTCCTGCGCAAGGATCTTGAGAGCGCATTGCCGGCCGCCAATCCCATCATATCGCGGGTCCACGACAGCGTGGTGAAGCAGCGCCTCGCGCTGTTCGATCGCGCGGGGCTGGGGGTGCGCGTGCGCGACGAGCTTGCGCGACGCCTCGTGGAAGGCGAGCCGCGTCGCTCGACGATCGCGGCCGCCTTGCATCTGAGCGACCGGACGCTGCGGAGACGATTGCAGGAGGAGGGCGTCTCCTTCGAAAAACTGCTGGATGCGACGCGTTGCGATTTCGCGCAATATTACCTTGCCCAGCCCAATCTCTCGCTCGCCGAAATCGCCTATCTGCTTGGCTTCGGCGATCAGAGCGCCTTCTTCCGCGCGAGCCGGCGATGGTTTGGAATTTCGCCGGGGCAGTTGAGAGCGCGTCTGATCTCGACGACGCATCACGTCGCGACGCAATGACGTCGTGATCGACGTTCGTATGTTCGAAAGACGTCGATCATACGCGCAAGCGCTCACATAGCCCTTTGGATTATCGACTTCGCGCGGCGCGCTCTTCAGTGTCGATCGCTACGACGAGCGGCGTGACGCCGCATTGTCGCATTGAGCGCACGAGGGCGGCCTGTCATGTCCGAACACCAACAGAATTTGGATATCTACGCGAGAATCCGAAGCAATCCGCGCTTCGCCGAACTGACGGCGAGCCGCGCGCGCGCCAACATGCTGCTCTTCGTCCTGTCCATGAGCGCCTACCTCGGACTGCTGCTGACGGTTTCGCTTCGTCCCGACATTCTGAGCGCGCCGCTCTCGAGCGGCGGCGTCGCGACCATCGCCTGGCCGATCGGCGCAGCCGTGGTCATCTTCTCCTGGCTGCTGACGCTGCTCCATCTGCGAATCTCCAACACGCAAGCCGAAATAACCAACAAGATCATGAAGGAGGCCGGCCTATGAGCCGCCGCGCGATTTCGAAACTCATCACGGCGTCTCTCGCATTGGCGTCGGGACCGGCCTTCGCAGACGCAATCGCAACCGGGGGAGAAAAGCAGCCCGTCAACGTGACGGCGATCGCGATCTTTCTGCTGTTCGTGTTCGCGACGCTCGGCATCACGTATTGGGCCGCCAAACGCAGCCGCTCGGCGAGCGACTTCTATACCGCGGGCGGCGGCATCACCGGCTTCCAGAACGGGCTCGCCGTCGCTGGCGACTATATGTCGGCGGCCACTCTGCTTGGCATCACCAGCCTGGTCTACGCGCGCGGCTTCGACGGCTTCATGTACGCAATCGCCTTCTTCATGGGATGGCCCGTGCTGCTGTTCCTCATGGCGGACAAGCTGCGCAATCTCGGCCGGTTCACCTTCGCCGACATCGTCTCCTATCGCCTCGACCCGACCCCGATGCGCATCATGGCGGCGGTCGGCGGCCTGACGGTCGTCTTCTTCTACCTCATCGTGCAGATGGTCGGCGCCGGCGAACTGATCCAGTTGCTGTTCGGACTGGATTACAATTACGCGGTCGTTCTCGTCGGCGTTCTCATGATCGTCTATGTCGCCTTCGGCGGCATGATCGCAACCACCTGGGTTCAGATCATCAAGGCGTCGCTGCTCCTGGCCGGCGGCACCTTGCTGGCGATCCTCGCCTGGTCGCGTTTCGGGTTCAGTTTCGAATCGATGTCGGCGGCGGCCGTCACGGCGCACAAGGCGGGCAAGGGCATCATGGCGCCCGGCGCGCTGTTCAAGGATACGGTCGGAGCCATCTCCTTCGGCCTCGGCGCGACGTTCGGCCTGCTCGGCCTGCCGCATATTCTCATGCGCTTCTTCACGGTGCCGGACGCCCGCGAAGCGCGCAAGAGCGCGGTCTACGCCGCCGGCTTCATCGGCTACTTCTTTATTCTGATCTGCGTCCTGGGCCTGTCGGCGATAACGATCGTTGGGACCAACCCCGACTTCTTCGTCGGCGGCAAGGTCGGCGGCGCGTTGATCGGCGGCGGCAATATGGTCGCGCTGCACCTCGCCAAGGCGACCGGCGGGGATTTGCTGCTCGGCTTCCTGTCGGCCGTCGCTTTCGCGACGATCCTCGCGGTTGTCGCGGGCCTCGCGCTCGCGGGCGCGTCGGGCATATCGCACGACATCTACGCGAACGTGCTGCGCAAGGGACAATCCACGGAGCAGGAAGAAATTCGCGTCACCAAGATCGCGACGGTCGCCATCGGTCTCGTCGCGATCGGGCTTGGCATGCTGTTCAAGGGACAGAACCTCGCGTTCCTCGTATCGCTCGCCTTCGGCATCGCGGCCTCGTCCAACTTCCCGGTGCTTCTCCTGTCGATGAACTGGAAAGGATTGACGACCCGCGGCGCATTGGTCGGCGGGCTCGCAGGGCTGGCGTCCGCGGTCGCGCTCGTCATTCTGTCGCCTGCGGTATGGAAGACGGTGCTCGGCAATCCGGCGGCGATTTTCCCTTACGACAACCCGGCCCTGTTCTCGATGACTGCGGCGTTCATCGTCGCGATCGTCGCCTCCAAGCTCGACACGAGCGATCGCGCCCGCAAGGAAGCGGCGGCTTTCGAAGACCAGTTCGTGCGCGCGCAAACAGGTCTCGGCGCGGCGTCCGCCTCCAAGCACTGACGCCGGCTGGCGCAGGAGGTCGCATGCAAGAGAAGCGGATGGAGCCGAACTCCGTCCGCTTCGTCGTCAGGCGAGCGATCGACCGGCGCCGAACATGGGCACGAAACGAAAAGTCGGGACAGGCCAGTGAGCGAACAGCAACTCCCAATGCGCGACAGCATGGACTACGACGTTGTGATTGTCGGGGCTG
>CAZWJF010000085.1:0-5889 GCA_964634325.1 uncultured Rhodoblastus sp. | reverse complement strand
TTCCGATCGCGATGGAAGAGAAGCTGCGCTTCGCCATCCGCGAAGGCGGACGCACCGTTGGCGCAGGCGTCGTCGCCTCCATCATCGAGTAAGGAACAGGACCGCGAGCCTTCAGGCTCGCCCTCGAAGACAGGACCACGAGTTCGCTCGTGGTCCAGCGGTCCCAAAGGAAGAAGACATGAACGGCCAGAATATCCGGATCCGTCTGAAGGCCTTCGATCATCGGATTCTCGACACGTCGACGCGCGAGATCGTCTCGACCGCGAAGCGGACGGGCGCGCAGGTGCGCGGCCCGATTCCGCTGCCGACCAAGATCGAGAAGTTCACGGTCAACCGTTCGCCTCACATCGACAAGAAGTCGCGCGAGCAGTTCGAAATCCGGACGCACAAGCGGGTTCTCGACATCGTCGACCCGACCCCGCAGACGGTCGATGCGCTCATGAAGCTCGACCTGGCGGCCGGCGTGGACGTCGAAATCAAGCTCTGATTTTCACCGGCGCCTCTGCCATTCGAGCAAGCGCCCATTAGGAACGAACAATATGCGATCAGGCGTTATCGCACAGAAGGTGGGCATGACCCGCGTCTTCACCGACGCGGGCGAGCACGTGCCTGTCACGGTGCTCAAGCTCGACGGCTGTCAGGTCGTCGCTCACCGCACGATGGAAAAGAATGGCTACACCGCCGTTCAGCTCGGCCTCGGCCGCGCGAAGGTCAAGAACGTGTCGAAGGCGGAACGCACCCGTTTCGCGGCGGCGGAAGTCGAGCCGAAGATGAAGATCGCGGAATTCCGCGTGCCGGAAGACGGCCTCATCCCGGTCGGCGCCGAGATCACCGCGGACCACTTCGTCGTCGGCCAGTTCGTCGACGTGACCGGCACGACCATCGGCAAGGGCTTCGCCGGCGCCATGAAGCGCTGGAACTTCGGCGGCCTGCGCGCATCGCACGGCGTCTCGATCTCGCATCGTTCGCATGGTTCGACCGGCGGCCGTCAGGACCCTGGCAAGACCTTCAAGAACAAGAAGATGGCCGGCCATCTCGGTTCGGAGCGCGTGACGACGCAGAACCTGCGCGTCGTGCAGACCGACGTCGAGCGCGGCCTGATCCTGGTCGAGGGCTCGGTGCCCGGCCACCGCGGCGGCTACATCTACGTTCGCGACGCCGTGAAGCGCGCGCTGCCGACCGACGCGCCGAAGCCCGGCAAGTTCAAGGCGCCTGCGGCCAAGGCCGAAGCCGCGCCGGCCGAAGAGAAGAAGGAGGGCTGAGCCGTGAAAATCGACGTGCTCTCGCTCGACGGTCAGTCGGCCGGCGAAATCGAACTCAACGATGAGATCTTCGGCCTCGAGCCGCGCATGGATCTCATCCATCGCATGATCCGCTGGCAGCTCGCCAAGCGCCGCGCCGGCACCCATGCGGTGAAGAACCGTGCGGACATCTGGCGCACCGGCAAGAAGATGTTCAAGCAGAAGGGCACCGGTTCGGCCCGTCACGGCTCGGCGCGCGCGCCGCAGTTCCGCGGCGGCGGTCGCGCCTTCGGGCCGGTCGTGCGCGATCACTCGCACGATCTGCCCAAGAAGGTGCGCGCCCTGGCGCTGCGCCACGCTCTGTCGGCCAAGATGAAGGACGGCGGCGTGATCGTGTGGGACAAGGCTGAAGGCGACGGCAAGACGAAGACGCTGCGTGCGAACTTCGCCAAGTCCGGCCTGAAGAGCGCGCTGATCATCGACGGCGCCGCCCCGCAGGAAGCGTTCGCGCTGGCCGCCCGCAACATTCCGCAGATCGACGTTCTGCCGGTCGCCGGCATCAACGTCTACGACATCCTGCGTCGCGAGAAGCTGGTGCTGACGCGCGCGGCGGTCGATGCGCTGGAGGCGCGTTTCAAATGAGCAAGGACGTCCGCCACTACGACGTGATCGTCGCTCCGGTGATCACCGAAAAGGCGACCTTCGCCTCCGAGCTGAACAAGGTCGTTTTCAAGGTCCGCAAGGACGCCACCAAGCCGCAGATCAAGGCGGCTGTCGAAGGTCTGTTCGACGTGAAGGTCGAGAGCGTCAACACGCTCGTCCGCAAGGGCAAGACCAAGGTTTTCCGCGGCACCCGCGGCTCGCAGTCCGACGTCAAAAAGGCTGTCGTGACTCTGGCCGAGGGCCACAGAATCGACGTCACGACGGGTCTGTGAGCGGGCGAGGACAAAAACTATGGCGCTGAAGACATTCAAACCCGTTACGCCGAGCCTTCGCCAGCTCGTCATCGTCGACCGCAGCGAGCTCCACAAGGGCAAGCCGGTCAAGACGCTGACGGAAGGCAAGACCTCGCAGGGCGGCCGCAACAACACCGGCCGCATCACCGTTCGTTTCCGCGGCGGCGGCCACAAGCAGGCCTACCGCATGGTCGACTTCAAGCGTCGCAAGCTCGAGGTTCCGGCCAAGGTGGAGCGGCTCGAATACGACCCGAACCGCACGGCGTTCATCGCGCTGATCAAGTACGCCGACGGCGAACTGGCTTACATCCTGGCGCCGCAGCGCCTGGCGGTCGGCGATGAGGTGATCGCAGGCGCCTCGGTCGACGTGAAGCCCGGCAACGCCATGCCGCTGTCGGCCATTCCGGTCGGCACGATCGTCCACAATGTGGAGATGAAGATCGGCAAGGGCGGCGTGATCGCGCGCTCGGCGGGCAATTACGCGCAGATCGTCGGTCGCGACCAGGGCTACGTCATCGTGCGCCTGAACTCGGGCGAACAGCGTCTGATCCACGGTCAGTGCTTCGCCTCGATCGGCGCGGTGTCCAACCCGGACCACATGAACACCTCGATCGGCAAGGCCGGCCGTCAACGCTGGTTCGGCCGTCGCCCGCACAACCGCGGCGTCGTCATGAACCCGATCGACCATCCGCACGGCGGCGGCGAAGGCCGCACTTCCGGCGGCCGTCATCCGGTCACGCCGTGGGGCAAGCCGACCAAGGGCAAGAAGACCCGGTCGAACAAGCAGACCGACAAATTCATCGTGACCTCGCGTCACAAAGCCAAGAAGAAGGGCTGATCCATGGCTCGCTCACTCTGGAAAGGCCCGTTCGTCGACGGCTACCTTCTCAAGAAGGCCGACGCCGCGCGCGGTTCCGGCCGTTCCGAAGTCATCAAGATCTGGAGCCGCCGCTCCACCATCCTGCCGAATTTCGTCGGCCTGACCTTCGGCGTCTACAACGGCCACAAGCATGTGCCGGTGTCGGTGACCGAGGACATGATCGGCCACAAGTTCGGCGAATTCGCGCCGACGCGCACGTTCCACGGCCACGCCGCGGACAAGAAGGCGAAGAGAGGCTGACGATGGGCAAGGAAAAGACGCCCCGCGCGCTCAAGGACAACGAGGCCAAGGCGGTCGCGCGCATGCTGCGCGTGAGCCCGCAGAAGCTGAACCTGCTCGCGCAGCTCATCCGCGGCAAGAAGGTCGATCGCGCGCTCGCCGATCTGGAATTCTCGCGCAAGCGCGTCGCGCTGGATGTGAAGAAGACTCTCGAGAGCGCCATCGCCAACGCCGAGAACAATCACGACCTCGACGTCGACGATCTGGTCGTCGCCGAAGCGCATGTCGGCAAGGCGCTCGTCATGAAGCGCTTCCACGCCCGTGCGCGCGGCCGCGCTGGTCGCATCGAGAAGCCCTTCGCCAATCTGACGATCGTCGTGCGCGAAGTCGAAGCGGCGAAGGCCTGAGGAGACAACGATGGGACAGAAGGTCAATCCGGTCGGCCTGCGCCTCGGCATCAACCGCACCTGGGATAGCCGCTGGTTCGCCAACACCGGCGAATACGGCAAGCTGCTGCACGAGGACATGAAGATCCGCGAAGTGCTGATGAAGCAGCTCAAGCAGGCGGCGGTGTCCAAGATCATCATCGAGCGCCCGCACAAGAAGTGCCGCGTGACGATCCACTCCGCCCGTCCGGGCGTGGTGATCGGCAAGAAGGGCGCCGACATCGACAAGATCCGCAAGACCGTCGCCAAGCTGACGGACTCGGAAGTCGTCATCAACATCGTCGAAGTCCGCAAGCCGGAAGTCGACGCGACGCTGGTGGCCGACTCGATCGCCCAGCAGCTCGAGCGCCGCGTGGCTTTCCGTCGCGCCATGAAGCGCGCCGTTCAGTCGGCGATGCGTCTGGGCGCCGAAGGCATCCGCATCAACTGCTCGGGCCGCCTCGGCGGCGCGGAAATCGCCCGTCTCGAATGGTACCGTGAAGGCCGCGTGCCGCTGCATACGCTGCGCGCCGACGTCGATTACGGCGTCGCCACCGCGCACACCGCCTACGGCACGTGCGGCATCAAGGTGTGGGTGTTCAAGGGCGAAATCCTCGAGCACGACCCGATGGCTCAGGACAAGCGCCTGGCCGAGGCCGACCATGGCGGCGGCGAGCGTCGTCCGCGTCGCGACGATCGTGGCGAGCGCGGCGACCGTCGCGACCGTCGCGAAGCCCGCGAGACCGCGGCCTGAAGCTGAAAGAGTTCGACAATGCTGCAACCGAAGCGAACGAAATTCAGGAAGGCCTTCAAGGGCCGTATCCGCAACGTCACCAAAGGCGGCGCCGAGCTCAACTTCGGCCAGTTCGGCCTGAAGGCGATGGAGCCCGAGCGCATCACCGCGCGTCAGATCGAGGCGGCCCGTCGCGCCATGACGCGCCACATGAAGCGCGCCGGCCGCGTTTGGATCCGCGTGTTCCCGGACGTGCCGGTTTCGAAGAAGCCGACCGAAGTGCGCATGGGTAAGGGCAAGGGCTCTCCGGAGTTCTGGGCCGCCCGCGTGTCGCCGGGCCGCATCATGTTCGAGATCGACGGCGTGCCGGAGCCGCTCGCGCGCGAAGCGCTGACGCTGGCGGCCGCCAAGCTGCCGATCAAGACGCGCTTCATCGCGCGCATCGCCGAGTAAGGGGAAGCGTCATGAAGTCCAAGCAGAGAATGACCGACCTCAAGGTCATGACCGACGACCAGCTGAACGACGAAGTTCTCAAGCTGAAGAAGGAGCAGTTCAACCTGCGCTTCCAGCGGGCGACCGGTCAGCTCGAGAACACGTCCCGCGTGCGCGTCGTGCGTCGCGACATCGCCCGCGCCAAGACCATCGCCGCGCAGAAGCGCGCCGAGAAGAAGTAAGGTAGACCAATGCCGAAGCGAATCCTTCAAGGCGTCGTGGTCAGCGACAAGCAGGCGAAGACGGTGGTCGTTAAGGTCGAGCGCCGCTTCACGCACCCGCTGCTGAAGAAGACCGTGCGCCGCACCAAGAATTATCACGCCCACGACGAGGCCGGGCACAAGATCGGCGACGTCGTCTCCATCGAGGAGACCCGTCCGATCTCGCGGCTGAAGCGTTGGATCGTGATCGAACCGGCGAAGGCCTGAGGCCGACACCAATAACAAAGGAAGCTTGCGCTTCCTTCAGGCGAAGTCCGGGGCTTGCCTCGGAAACCGATCTGAACGAAAGGCTTTGAGCCATGATACAAATGCAAACCAACCTCGACGTCGCCGATAATTCCGGCGCGCGCCGCGTCATGTGCATCAAGGTGCTCGGCGGCTCGAAGCGTAAGTACGCCGGCGTCGGCGACATCATCGTGGTGTCGATCAAGGAAGCCATTCCGCGCGGCCGCGTGAAGAAGGGCGACGTCATGAAGGCGGTCGTCGTTCGCACCGCCAAGGACATCAAGCGCGCCGACGGTTCGGTGATCCGCTTCGACACCAATGCTGCGGTGCTGATCAACAATCAGTCCGAGCCGATCGGAACCCGTATCTTCGGACCGGTCCCGCGCGAGCTGCGCGCCAAGAACCACATGAAGATCATCTCGCTGGCGCCGGAGGTGCTGTGATGGCCGCCAAGATCAAGAAGGGCGACAAGGTCGTCGTCATCACCGGCCGCGACA
>CAZWJF010000084.1:0-5954 GCA_964634325.1 uncultured Rhodoblastus sp. | reverse complement strand
ACCCCGACGAGGTGCAATCGATCCACTTTCTGCCGATCGGGCAGATCGCCGCGCAAAACGCCGCCGAATTCCTGACGATCCCGGAGAGCGACCGGCCGGTGCTCCGGCTGCGCATTTTCCAGAACACGATCCACGCGCCGACCGCGGCCTTTCTCTACCAATTCCGCGAATTGCTCGCCGGCCGCGTGACGCGCGTGGCGCATCTGGAGCAGCCGGTCTTCGCCTGGAAATAGCTCACGCTGAAAGATCGGCGCTTGCTGCAGCCCAAGCGTCGGCGACGCTGAAATTGCGCGCGGCGCGATTGGCGAGATCGCCCGCGCCGGCGCGCGTCAACGTCTCGACGATCGATTGTTTGACGCGCGCCAGATAGAGGCGGCGACCTTCCGCCTCCAGCCGCCGGTCGCACTCGACCAGGCCATCGAGCGACGTCGAATCCAGACTGGTCGTCTCTTCGAGACTCAGAATGACGGCGCGCGCCGCCCTGTTGCCGCGCACGCGTTCGGCGATGTCGGCGAAAACGACATCAGCGTTGGCGAAGAACAACGGCTGCGTCGGGCGCAGCACCTCGATGCGCGGATCGAGATTGACGCCGGGCCGCGTCGTCTCGACGAAATCATGCGTGTCGCGCAAGCGGCCGAGCGAAACGACCTTCGGGGTCGCCATGCGTTGCAGGATCGCGACGACGGACAAGGCGACCGCAAGCAGCATGCCGTCGACGACGCCGAGCACCATGACGCCGAGCGCAGCCGCCAGCGCGACATACTGGTCGCGGTCGATGCGCCATAGACGCACAAGCGGCCCCGGATCGAGGGCATGGGCGAGAGCGACGATGACGACGGCCGCCAGAACGGGCTCGGGCAATCTGGCGATCGCCGGACCGCCCAGCGCAATCATCACGCACATGGCGAGCGCCGCCACGACGCCGGCGAGCCGCGTGCGCGCGCCGGCCGCGTCATTCGCCGATGTGCCGGAAAAGCCGGCGCCGACCGGCTGCCCGCGCATCAGGCCCGAGCCGATGTTGGCGAGGCCGAGCGCGATCAATTCGCGGCTGGCGTCGAGCTGTTCGCCATGACGCAGCGCCATGTTGCGCATCGAGCCCCATGATTCCGTATAGATGATGAGAAAGAGCGGCAACGCGACTTCGCCGAGCCGCGTCCATTCGCGCCACGCGAGATCCGGCAGGTTCGGCCGTTCGGGAACGACATCGATCGCGCCGACGAGCCGAACGCCGAGCGCGCCGAGATCGACCGAATAGGAAAACAGAACGCCCGCGACGAGGACGACGAAGGCGCCGGGCAACGCCGGCAACCGGCGCAGCGCCAGCAGCGCGACGAGCGCGACGGCGCCGAGCGACAGGCTCGCAACGTTCCATTCGCGCCAGCGCAGCGCAAGCGCGACCGACATCTGGAAAGGATTGCCGGAAACGCCGGCGACGGAGAGGATCGACGGCAATTGCTTGACGACGATGGTGACGGCCAGACCAAAGGCGAAGCCGCGCAGCACCGGACGCGAGATGAAGCTCGACAGGCGACCGAGCTGCAAGACGCCGGCGATGACGAAGAAGAGACCCGCAAGGCAAACGGCGCCGAAGGCGAGCGCTTCGCGATGGGCCTGCGGCGTGTCGTAAGCGACCGCCGCCGCGGCCGCCGCGAGAATGGCGGCGGACGAGGACGTCGGCGTGACGATGGCGTAGTTCGAACGTCCGGACGCGGCGTAGACGAGAAGGCCGACGATTGCCGCGAAAAAGGCGTGCTGCGGCGCGAGGCCTGCGATCGAGGCGTAGGCGATCGACTCCGGCAACAGGAGGCCCGCGACGGACAGGCCGGCGATCAGATCGTAGAACATCGTCGCTACCTCACGCCTTCTGCGATCCGGGTTTGGGCGGGCATGGCGCGCCTTCGTCGTGGAGCAAGACGCGCGCCTCGGCAGTCAAACGATCGACAAGGACGAACAACGCGTCGCGCTCGGCCGGCGTGAATGCAGCGAGCAGGCGTTCGTTGGCGGCGGTCGCAGAGTCGAGCATTCTCGCGTAAGCGCGCTCGCCGCTGCGCGTGAAAGATATGAGCGTTTCACGATTGTCGCGCGGATTGGCGCGCCGTTGCACGAGCCCGCGCTTCTCGAGGCCCGACACGGTGCGGCTCAGACGCGTCTTGTCGAGCGAGAGGCCGCGCGCCAGTTCGTTGAGCGAACACGGCGCGCGCAGGCCAAGCTCCGCGATCGCGCCCCATTCGCCCACGGAAATATCGAGAAGGCGGCGATAGCGCAGCGCGGCGGCGCGCCGCAGCACATTGGACAGGATCAGCACGCGTCGCGAAACGAAGGCGTCGACCGGCATGAGGCTGGACGTGGAGGCAGGCGGCGCCTTTGGCTTGGACATGCCCCAACCCATCAAATTGACGCCTGCAATGCAATAGTTGACAGTGGCAATTATATTCCTAGATTTGTTTCCAATGGCGCAGCGGCCAAAGCAGCCCGCGCGAAACATCAGGGAGACGCCCATGAACGCCGCTGCGCCTGCGCGCGACGAAGGGACCGCTTATGAGCTGGCGCCTGCGGCCATCAAGAACGAACTCGTGCGCGTCGGACGCGGAACGCCGATGGGCGAATTGCTGCGCCGCTACTGGCACCCGATCGGCCTAGCGAGCGACGCTGGCGACACGCCGCGCAAGGTGCGCGCGCTCGGCGAGGATCTCGTGCTGTTTCGCGACGGCGCCGGCCGCGCAGGCCTCGTCCACGCGCGCTGCCGCCATCGCGGCACGACGCTGTATTACGGCAAGGTCGAGGAACGCGGCATTCGCTGCTGCTATCACGGCTGGCTGTTCGACGCGCAAGGCCATTGCCTGGAGCAGCCCTGCGAGCCGGAAGGCGGACTTTTCAAGAGCGCCGCACGGCAGCCGTGGTATCCGGTGGAGGAACGCTACGGGCTGATCTTCGCTTACATGGGGCCGCCCGATCGCAAGCCCGTCCTGCCGCGCTACGAATGCCTCGAGACGATGGACGAAGGCGAATTCGTCGAGGCCGACGACACATCGCTCGGCGGCGGCGGGCCGGCGATCATTCCCTGCAACTGGCTGCAGCATTACGAGAATGTCGTCGATCCCTTCCATGTGCCGATCCTGCACGGGTCGTTTTCAGGCGCTCAATTCACGCAGACCATGGCGCCCATCCCGCAGGTGACGTTCGAGATGTCGTCGCGCGGCGTGACGGTGCGTTCGACGCGCGAGGCCAATGGCGGCAAGACCTTCTACCGCGTGACCGAAGCCGCGCTGCCGACGCTGCGCGTCGTGCCGAACCCGCGCGTCGCGCAATATGCGCGCGTCGAATCGATCGGCTGGGTTCTGCCGATCGACGACGAGAGCTTCCGCATCTATGTGGCCGGCCGCGTCAAACAGAAAGGCGACATCGGCCGCATGCGCTCGAAGATGAACGGCAAGTTCTGGTGGGATCTGAGCGAGGAAGAGCACCAGAAATTTCCGGGCGACTACGAAGCGCAGGTGGGACAAGGCCCGATCACGATCCATTCCGAGGAACGCTTTGCGCAGTCCGACCGCGGCATCGTGATGTTGCGGCGCATGCTGCATGACCAGCTCGACCGCATCTCGCGCGGCGAAGACCCGATCGGCGTCGATTTCGATCCGGACGCCCCGCCAGTCGCGTTCGAAGCCGGCAATTACATCAGGGATTGAGAGGGAGACCCATGATGACATCCACGTCGCGTCTTGCGGCGCGCCTATGCGCGTCCGCCGCGCTGCTCGTCAGCCTCAATATCGCGACGGCGCGCGCCGAGGATCCCGGCGTCGCAGCCGACAGCGTCACGATCGGCCAGACGATCCCCCTCAGCGGTCCGGTTTCGGCCTACGCCACTTTCAGTCGCGCCTCATCCGCCTTTTACGACATGGTCAACGCCAATGGCGGCGTGGCGGGCCGCAAGATCAAGCTGCTCGGCGCAGACGATTCCTTCAGCCCGCCGAAGACGGTCGAACAGACGCGCAAACTCGTCGAGGGCGATCAGGTCTTCGCCATCGTCGCTCCGATGGGCGGCACGACGGCCAAGGCGGTGCAAAAATATCTCAATGACAAGGGCGTGCCGCAATTCCTGATCCAGTCGTCGCTGCCTTCATGGAACAATCCGAAGGAATTTCCCTGGTCGATCTCGGGCCTGCCGAATTCGGACATCGAGGTCGCGCTCTACGCCCGCTACATCAAGGCCAGGACGCCACACGCCAAAGTCGCCGTCCTCTACCAGAACGACGATTACGGGCGCGCCTATCTGACGGCGCTGACAGAGGAACTGAAAGGAAGCGGCGCGTCGATCGTGGCGTCGGAGGCTTTCAACCTCACCGATCCGACGGTCGATTCGCAGGTCGTCCGGCTGGCGTCCACGAAGGCGGACGCGCTTATGATCGGCGCGACCGCGCGCCAGACGATCCAGACGATCAAGAAGGCGGCGGAGCTCGGCTGGGCGCCGCAGATGTTCATCGCCTATCCCGCGGCCAACGTGGAACGCACCTACAAGGTCGCCGGCGCCGATCTGGCGAAGGGCGCCATCTCCTCGTCCGTATTCAAGGATCCGAGCGATCCAGCGATCGCCGACGACAGGGACCTGAAAGATTATTTCGCCTTCATGGACAAGTATTATCCCAAGGGCGACAAGCTGGACACGCTCAATGTCGCGGCCTACGTCGAAGGCCAGATTTTCGTCGAAACGCTGCGCCGTTGCGGCCAGGATCTGACGCGGAAAAATTTTCTCGCCAAAGCCACGAGCCTCGGAGACTTCAAGGCGCCGATGCTGCGCGACGCGGTCGTCGTGCGCACGGAACCGTCCAACTACACGATTTTCCGCTCGATGCAGTTGCTGCAATTCGACGGCAAGGAGAACAAGGCGATCGCAGCGCCGTAACGCTCATGCGTCGCGCCGAGCGAAAGGCTTATGCCTTCTTTTTCTCGCGTGTTTCCATGAACGCGTCATGCCGCGCCTTGAGGTCGCCGGCCAGCGCGTCGGCGATCAGCTGCTTCGTCTCGGGAATTCCGTAGAGTGCGACGAAGGAGCCGAAGCGCGGCCCGCGATCCTCGCCGAGCAGCACCTGATAGAGCGCATTGAAGAATTCGTTCGACACGCCGGGCCGTTCCGGCGTCGCGGTCTTGGCCTTGAAATCCTGATAGCGCGGCGTCGCACGGCCGACATCGTACAGATGCGTCTGGATGTCCTCCGCGCTGGCGCCCTCGGGCAGCGCGTCGAGCATGGCGACGACGCGCGCCAGCACATCGCGCTCGACGTCGTCAGGCAGGCGGTACTTCTTGTCGGGACGCACGAAGTCGCGGAAATAGGCGACAGCGTAGCCGACGAGCTTGTCGAGCCGCGGATGGTTCTGCGGCGAAGCGCCGGGCGCGTAGCGCTTGAGGAAGCCCCACAGCACCGACGGATCTTCGCTGTTGGCCACCGCCGCGAGATTGAGCAGCATGCCGAACGACACGCTGGTCCCGTGCGCGTCGCCCTCTCCGGGATGATGCAGCACTTCGGCTTCCGGCGGCTTTCCATTGTGGATGTGCCAGACGGGGTTGCCGAGCCGCTCCTTCCACGCCTGCTGGGGATAGCGATCCAGAAAGCCCAGATATTCGTCGACCGTGCGCGGGATGACGTCGAAGTAGAGACGCTTGGCCGCCGTCGGCTTCTGGAACATGAATTGCGCCAGACTCTCCGGCGACGCGTAGGTCAGCCATTCCTCGATGGTCAGGCCATTGCCCTTGGACTTGGAAATCTTCTGGCCCTTCTCGTCGAGGAAGAGCTCGTAGTTGAAGCCTTCGGGCGGCGTTCCGCCGAGCGCGCGCACGATGGCGCCGGAGAGCTTGACCGAGTCGATCAGGTCCTTGCCGGCCATTTCGTAGTCGACCTTGAGCGCATACCAGCGCATCGCCCAGTCGGGCTTCCATTGCAGCTTGCAATGGCCGCCGGT
>CAZWJF010000083.1:0-6032 GCA_964634325.1 uncultured Rhodoblastus sp. | reverse complement strand
GTGCGCTTGAGAATGTCGACCTTGATGTCGAGATGCAGTTCGCCCATGCCCTTGAGGATGGTCTGGCCGCTCTCGTGGTCGGTCGAAACGCGGAAGGACGGATCCTCCGCAGCAAGCTTCGACAGCGCAACGCCGAGCTTCTCTTGGTCGGCCTTGGACTTCGGCTCGATCGCGATCTCGATGACCGGATCGGGGAATTCCATGCGCTCCAGGATGACGGGCTTCAGCGTGTCGCAGAGCGTGTCGCCGGTGCGGGTTTCCTTGAGGCCCGCGAGAGCGACGATGTCGCCCGCGTAGGCTTCCTTGATGTCCTCGCGGTTGTTGGCGTGCATCAGCAGCATGCGGCCGACGCGCTCTTTCTTGTCCTTGGTCGAATTCAGAACCGTGGTGCCCGAGGTCACCGAACCCGAATAGA
This sequence comes from uncultured Rhodoblastus sp., assembly GCA_964634325.1. Taxonomy (GTDB): domain Bacteria; phylum Pseudomonadota; class Alphaproteobacteria; order Rhizobiales; family Beijerinckiaceae; genus JAJXWB01. The sequence continues at coordinate 5,617 of CAZWJF010000083.1, read as the reverse complement.
CGCGGCAGAAGGTGATCGTGCCGACGAAAGGGTCGTCCATGATCTTGAACGCGAGCATCGAGAACGGCTCGCTATCCGACGGATTGCGGACCATTTCCTCGCCGGTGTCCATGTCGACGCCCTTGATCGCCTCGCGATCGACCGGCGAGGGCAGGTAGTCGACGACCGCGTCGAGCAGCGGCTGGACGCCCTTGTTCTTGAAGGCGGAACCGCAGAACACGGGATGGAACACGATGCCCTGCACGGCCTTGCGCACGAGGCGCTTCAACGTCTCCTCGTCGGGCTCCTGGCCTTCGAGATACGCGGTCATGGCGTCGTCGTCGAGTTCGACGGCGGCCTCGATCAGCTTGAGGCGATATTCCTTGGCCTGCTCGAGAAGGTCGGCCGGAATTTCAGCGTCATTGTATTTCGCGCCGAGACCTTCGTCTTCCCAGACGACCGCCTTCATGCGGACGAGGTCGATGATGCCCTTGAAGTTCTTCTCGGCGCCGATCGGCAGCTGCATGCACACCGGCTTGCCGCCGACCTTGCCGACGATGTCGTCGACGCAGCGGTAGAAGTCGGCGCCGATCTTGTCCATCTTGTTGACGAACACGACGCGCGGAACGTTGTACTTGTCGGCCTGACGCCACACGGTTTCCGTCTGCGGCTCGACGCCCTGGTTGCCGTCGAGAACGCACACCGCGCCGTCGAGCACGCGCAGGCTGCGCTCGACTTCGATGGTGAAGTCGACGTGCCCGGGCGTGTCGATGATGTTCAGGCGCTTACCGTTCCAGAACGTCGTCGTCGCAGCCGACGTGATCGTGATGCCGCGCTCCTGCTCCTGCTCCATCCAGTCCATCGTCGCGGCGCCTTCGTGCACCTCGCCGATTTTGTGGCTCTTGCCGGAATAATAGAGAATGCGCTCCGTCGTCGTGGTCTTGCCGGCGTCGATATGCGCCATGATACCGAAATTTCGGTAGTCTTCGATCGGATGGCTGCGGGGCATCGTCGGTCCTCGGATTCGGGTCGCTTACCAGCGGTAATGCGAGAAGGCGCGGTTGGCTTCCGCCATGCGGTGCGTGTCTTCGCGCTTCTTCACCGCGTTGCCGCGGTTGTTCGACGCGTCGAGCAGCTCTGCCGAGAGACGTTCCACCATGGTCTTGTCGTTGCGACCGCGCGCGGCGGCGATGATCCAGCGGATCGCGAGCGCCTGACGGCGGTCGGGACGGACTTCGACGGGCACCTGGTAGGTCGCGCCGCCGACGCGCCGCGAGCGCACCTCGATCGCCGGCGCGACATTGTCGAGCGCAGCCTTGAAGACGCCGAGCGGATCGGACTTGGCCTTGGCCTCGATCTGGTCGAAGGCGCCGTAGATGATCTGTTCGGCGACGGACTTCTTGCCGTCGTACATGATCGAATTCATGAACTTGGCGAGCACCAGATCGCCGTACTTGGCGTCCGGAATGACTTCGCGCTTTTCGGCCCTGTGGCGACGGGACATTGCGGTCTCCTCGAAACTTACTTCGGACGCTTCGCGCCGTACTTCGAACGGCGCTGCTTGCGGTCCTTGACGCCCTGCGTGTCGAGCACGCCGCGCAGAATGTGATAGCGAACGCCCGGAAGGTCCTTCACGCGGCCGCCGCGGATCATGACCACCGAGTGCTCCTGAAGGTTGTGGCCTTCGCCCGGGATGTAGCCGATCACCTCGAAGCCGTTGGTCAGACGCACCTTCGCGACCTTGCGCAGCGCCGAGTTCGGCTTCTTCGGGGTCGTCGTGTAGACGCGGGTGCACACGCCGCGCTTCTGGGGGCACGCGCCGAGATGGCGGGCCTTTTCGCGGTAGGTCTTCTGTTGCCGCGGCTTGCGGATCAACTGGCTGATCGTCGGCATTCTTCGCCCTTCTGAAGCGAAAAGTTGAAACTGGGCTCGCCCGCTCAAAACTCCCGAAATCTCGGGAATCATGCGCAAACGAATCAGCGCCTTCAGCCCACGGGCTTAAGGCGCTGCGGTTGCAGAGGACCGCGGCGTCGCCGTCGCGATCTTGCCTTCCTGAACGGCGACAGGCCCGGAAGGGCCGTTAGCCGAATGACTTATGCGTCACAGGTGAGGCCGACAGCGTTTAGGTCCCGCAGCATTTCCCGCGAGTCGCGGCAAACAACATGGGCCTACGGCCTGTCGAATTCGGGCCGCTTATATGCGGGGGGCCGAATCCAGTCAACCCGCAAAGCGACGAAAAGGCGCTGAAATGACTCAGGTTTTTCGCCCTGCCCGCCTGCCGAAAAAAGAGGCCGCCCCGTGGGGCGGCCTCGTTAGGAAAAGCTTAATCTTTTCCGCGCCTTCGACGCAGCAGCTCAGCCGCGCCCCGCTTCCGCCGGCGCGATCTGCGGCGAACCCGCCGAAGTTTCGGCGCGCTGGGCGAGGATCAAGTCGTCGCGACCGGTCGCGATCTGGCGAATCCGCCCCATCGCCGCGCCCGTGCCCGCAGGAATCAGGCGGCCGACGATCACGTTCTCCTTCAGGCCCTCGAGCGTATCGACCTTTCCGTTGACGGCCGCCTCCGTGAGGACGCGGGTCGTCTCCTGGAAGGAGGCCGCCGAGATGAAGGAGCGCGTCTGCAGCGACGCCTTGGTGATGCCGAGCAGCACCGGCGTGCCGGTGGCGATCTTGCCGCCTTCGTCCTGCGCCTTTTCGTTGGCCGCGTCGAACTCGACGAGATCGACCTGCTCGCCCGCCAGGAAGCCGGTGTCGCCGGGCTCGACGATATCGACCTTCTGCAGCATCTGGCGAACGATCACTTCGATGTGCTTGTCGTTGATGTTCACGCCCTGCAGTCGGTAGACCTCCTGGATCTCGTTGACGAGGTAAGCGGCGAGCTCCTCCACGCCCTTGATCGCCAGAATGTCGTGCGGCGCAGGATTGCCGTCGACGATGTAATCGCCCTTCTCGACTATGTCGCCGTCCTGCAGATGGATGTGCTTGCCCTTCGGGATCAGATATTCGACGGGCTCGGCGCCTTCCTCGTGCGGGACGATCGAGATACGGGTCTTGTTCTTGTAGTCGCGGCCGAACTGCACCGTTCCGGAGACTTCCGCGATGATCGCATGGTCTTTTGGACGACGCGCCTCGAACAGTTCCGCAACGCGCGGCAGACCGCCGGTGATGTCGCGGGTCTTGGCCGAATCCATCGAGATACGCGCAACCGCATCGCCCGCCTGCACCGTTCCGCCGGGCTCGACCGCGATGATCGAATCGACGGGCAGCATGTAGCGCGCGTCGCCGCCGCGAGCGAGTTTGACGATCTTGCCGTCCTTGCCCTTGATGACGATCGCCGGCTTCAGCGAGGCCGAGCGCTGGTTCAGGCGCCAGTCGGTGACCATGCGCTTCGTGATGCCGGTCGATTCGTCGGCGGTCTCGGTCATCGACTGGCCTTCGACCAGATCCTCGAAACCGATGACGCCGTCGACTTCCGACAGGATGGGACGCGTATAGGGGTCCCATTCCGCAAGACGCTGGCCGCGCTTGACCTTGTCGCCTTCGTCGACCTTGAGGCGCGAGCCGTATTGCACGCGGTGCACAGCCCGGTCGGCGCCGTCCGGTCCGGCGATGACGATGGCGACGTTGCGCGCCATCACCATCAGGTCGCCGTCGGAATTGCGCGCCAGGTGGCGATTGCGGATCTTCACCACGCCGTCGAAGTTCGACTCGATGAAGGACTGGTCCGCGAGCTGCGCAGCGCCGCCGATGTGGAACGTGCGCATCGTGAGCTGCGTACCCGGTTCGCCGATCGACTGCGCGGCGATGACGCCGACGGCCTCGCCCATGTTGACGGGCGTTCCGCGCGCAAGGTCGCGTCCGTAGCAGGCGCCGCACACGCCGTTCTTGGCTTCGCAGGTCAGGACCGAACGAATCTTCACTTCCTGAATCTGCGCGGCGTTGATCTTGGCGATGTGCAATTCCTCGATCAGCACGCCGGCCGGCACGATGATCTCGCCTTCCGCGTCCTTGATATCCTCAGCCGTGGTGCGGCCGAGAATGCGGGAGCCGAGCGAGGCCACCACCTGGCCGGCGTCGATGATCGCGCGCATGCGGATGCCGCCGGTCGAGCCGCAATCCTGCATGGTGATGATCGAGTCCTGCGCCACGTCCACGAGACGGCGGGTGAGGTAACCCGAGTTCGCGGTCTTGAGCGCCGTGTCGGCCAGACCCTTGCGCGCGCCGTGCGTCGAATTGAAGTACTCGAGAACGGTGAGGCCTTCCTTGAAGTTCGAGATGATCGGGCTCTCGATGATCTCGCCCGAGGGCTTGGCCATCAGGCCGCGCATCGCGGCGAGCTGGCGCATCTGCGTGGGCGAACCGCGCGCGCCCGAATGCGACATCATGTAGATCGAGTTGATCGGCTTGTCGCGGCCGTGCTCGTCCTTGCGGACCGCCGAGATGCCCTGCATCATTTCTTCGGCGAGCTTGTCCGAGCACTTCGACCAGGCGTCGACGACCTTGTTGTACTTCTCGCCCTGCGTGATCAGACCGTCGTTGTACTGCTGCTCGTATTCCTTTGCAGCGGCGCGGGTCGCATCGACGATCTTCTCCTTGGTCGGCGGCACGACCATGTCGTCCTTGCCGAAGGAGATGCCCGCCTTGAACGCTTCGCGGAAGCCGAGCGCCATGATGCGGTCGCAGAAGATGACCGTCTCCTTCTGACCGCAGTTGCGGTAGACGGTGTCGATCATGTTCGAGATCTCTTTCTTCGTCATCAGCTTGTTGGCGACGTCGAAAGGAATCTTCACGTGCTTGGGCAGGAGCTGGCCGAGCAGCAGGCGGCCGGGCGTCGTGTCGAAAATCTTCGAGACGCGCTCGCCCTTTTCGTCGTACGTCCAGGCGCGGCCCTTGATCTTGGCGTGCAGCGTCACGGCCTTGGCGGCGAGCGCGTGCTCGATCTCGCCCATGTCCGAATAGACGCCGCCGACCGGCTCGCCGTTCGCACCCTTCTTGAACTGGCCCGGTTCGCCATCGCGATCGAGCGTCAGATAATAGAGGCCGAGCACGATGTCCTGCGACGGCACGATGATCGGCTGACCGTTGGCCGGGTGCAGGATGTTGTTGGTCGACATCATCAGCACGCGCGCTTCAAGCTGCGCCTCGAGCGACAACGGAACGTGAACCGCCATCTGGTCGCCGTCGAAGTCCGCGTTGAACGCCGCGCAGACCAGCGGATGCAGCTGGATCGCCTTGCCCTCGATCAGCACGGGCTCGAACGCCTGAATGCCGAGACGGTGCAGCGTCGGCGCACGGTTGAGCAGCACGGGATGCTCGCGGATCACCTCGTCGAGGATGTCCCAGACTTCCGGCTTTTCCTTCTCGACCAGCTTCTTCGCCTGCTTGACGGTCGCCGAAAAACCCTTCGCGTCGAGGCGCGAATAGATGAACGGCTTGAACAGTTCGAGCGCCATCTTCTTCGGCAGGCCGCACTGATGCAGCTTGAGCTCCGGACCGACGACGATCACCGAACGGCCGGAATAGTCGACGCGCTTTCCGAGCAGGTTCTGGCGGAAACGGCCCTGCTTGCCCTTGAGCATGTCGGCGAGCGACTTCAGCGGACGCTTGTTGGCGCCGGTGATGACGCGGCCGCGGCGGCCGT
>CAZWJF010000082.1:0-6085 GCA_964634325.1 uncultured Rhodoblastus sp. | reverse complement strand
GGATGCCCTGGTAGAACAGGTCGGTCTCGAGGAAGATCTGGCCGTCGGTGATCGAAATCACGTTGGTCGGGATGTAGGCCGACACGTCGTTGGCCTGCGTCTCGATGACCGGCAGCGCGGTCAGCGAACCGGCCTTGTTGGCGTCGTTCAGCTTGGCGGCGCGCTCGAGCAGGCGGGAGTGGAGATAGAACACGTCGCCCGGATAGGCTTCGCGGCCCGGCGGGCGGCGCAGCAGCAGCGACATCTGACGGTAGGCGACGGCCTGCTTGGACAGATCGTCATAGATGATGACCGCGTGCATGCCGTTGTCGCGGAAGAACTCGCCCATGGCGCAGCCGGCGAAGGGCGCCAGGAACTGCATCGGGGCCGGATCGGAGGCGGTGGCCGCCACGACGATCGAATATTCGAGCGCGCCGCGCTCCTCCAGCACCTTCACGAACTGCGCGACGGTGGAGCGCTTCTGGCCGACCGCGACGTAGACGCAGTAGAGCTTCTGGCTCTCCGGCGAACCCTCGGCGTTGAGGGGCTTCTGGTTGAGGATCGTGTCGAGCGCCACGGCGGTCTTGCCGGTCTGGCGGTCGCCGATGATCAGCTCGCGCTGGCCGCGGCCGATCGGGATCAGCGCGTCGATCGCCTTGAGGCCGGTCGCCATCGGCTCGTGCACCGACTTGCGCGGAATGATGCCGGGCGCCTTCACGTCCACGCGGGCGCGCTTGGCGGCCTTGATCGGGCCCTTGCCGTCGATCGGATTGCCGAGCGCGTCGACGACGCGGCCGAGCATTTCCTTGCCGACCGGCACGTCCACGATCGCGCCGGTGCGCTTGACCGTCTGGCCTTCCTTGATGTCGCGGTCGGAGCCGAAGATCACGATGCCGACGTTGTCGCTCTCGAGATTGAGCGCCATGCCGCGCACGCCGTTCTCGAACTCGACCATCTCGCCCGCCTGGACGTTGTCGAGCCCGTAGCAGCGGGCGATGCCGTCGCCGACGGACAGAACCTGTCCGACTTCGGTGACCTGGGCTTCATTTCCGAAATTCGCGATCTCGTTCTTCAGGATCGCGGAAATCTCAGCGGCGCGGATATCCATCAGCCGACCTCTTTCATGCGTGTGCGAATGGCGTTGAGTTTGGTTTTCAGCGAAGAATCGACCATCCGCGAGCCGACCTTGACGACAAGGCCGCCGATGATGGCGGGATCGATCTTCACGTCGACGTCCACGGACTTCGAACCTGCGACCGCGGCGAGCTGCTGGCGCAGCGCCTGCATCTGCGAATCGCTCAGCGGTTCGGCGACGGTCACCTGCGCGCGCGTCACGCCGTTGGCGGCGTCGTCGAGCTTCTTGTAGTCGGCGATCATGTCGGAGATCGCGAACAGGCGGCGCTTTGCGGCGACGAGCTTGATGAAATTGGCGGCGACGCCGGAGATGCCGGCCTTGTCGAGGATCGCGCCCAGGGCGCGGGCCTGGTCCTCGGCGGAGAAGACCGGGCTCTTGACCAGGCGCTGCAGGTCGGCGCTCTCGTCGATCAGCTTCTGGAAGCTGGCGAGCGCCGCGCCGACGGCGCCGGTGGAGCCGGATTCGACGGCCAGGGCGTGCAGTGCGGAGGCGTAGCGCCCCGCCATGCCGGATACGATCGTTTCCTCTTTGGCCACTCGCAGAGCCCTCAAGCGGTCGACATCTTGAAGCCCGCCGGAGCCGGCTTCGGAAAAGGCGCCCGGACGTTGCTGCGCGGTATCGCGGCTATCGCCGCAAACCACGGAAATCCGGGCATTGAGCTGGGACGGGGCATAGGCGCGCAAACGCATCTCCCCGAAGGCGCGCGTGACCTAACATATGGCTTTTTTGTGCGCAACCCTGAGTGGACGTTGCGGGATAGAGCTTTGGGAGGGGGGCGCCGCCCTGCTTCAACTCGTCGCGCCGTCGATCACGCTGCGCAGGAACGCGACATGCCGCTCAAAGGCCCGGCGGCCGCCGGCCGTGGCCTTGACCGTCGTCCGCGGCCTGCGGCCGACAAAAGCCTTGTCGACCGCGACATAGGCCGCGCGCGCCAGATGCTCGATATGCGCGCCCAGATTTCCGTCAGTCGCCCCGGTCAGCTTCTTGAGGTGAACGAAATCGATGCCCTCGGCCTCCGCAGGCAATGCGGTGAGCGCCGCCATGATGCGCAGGCGGATCGGCTGGTGGATGATCTCGTCGGGCGCGTTCATCTCAAGCCCGCTTCATCCGCAGACCGCACAGGATCAGGCCGCCGCCGTTCACGACGGCCAGATTCGCCGGATAGGCGGGTCCGACCGCGCCGGCGGCCAGGATCGCGCCCATCGTCATTTCGTCTCGCCTTTCGCCGCCGCGACGATCGCCGCGAGCGCGGCCGGGTCGCGCGCTGCGCCCATATGATCGACGCCCGGTATGATCGTCACGCGCACATTCGCGCCAGTCCTGGCGACCGCGGCGTATTTCTTGGCGACCATCAATTCGTCCTCTGCGCCGGCCACGATCTCGACCGGAGACTTCACGTCGGAAAGATCGCGGTAGCGCATGTCCTTCGGACCGAAGCTCGACAGAAGCCGGAACGAGTAGCGCGTCGTCACGTAGCGCGCGATCTCGGGCGGCAGGGCGAAGGCGATGACCGGCAGCGATCCGCAGCAATCCACGCCGAAACGATGCAGGATGGTCAGGGCGACGATGCGCGGCCTGTCGACTTCGGTCCAGCGCGCGCCGCCGTTTGCCGGGCGCGTCGTCGGCGCGTCGACGCCGAGGAAAGGCGACACGAGCACGTATCGGCTGAATTTCTCGGCCAGTGGACCGCGCGCCACCCGCAGCGCGAAACCGCCGCCCATCGAATGCCCGATCAGGATCGGCTTTTCCGGCAGCGCGAGCTTCTCGAGGAGATCGGTCAGATCGTCCTCGCTTTGCCCGATATAGGCGACGTCGCCGCGCGTTCCCGAAGCCCCGTGGCCGCGCATGTCGAGCGCGATCGCCGGGATTCCCGCCTCGGCGAGCGCGACCGCGACGGCATGCTTGTTGAGCGAACTTCCGGCCGAGCCGTGAATGAGGATCGCTGTCGCGCCGGCGTTCGCCCCGCGCGCGGGATAGGCGCGGTAGGCGAGCTGCGTCCCGTCCCGCGCCGTAAAGTACGTGGGCGAAGGCGCGCCCGACCAGTCCATCGCCTGCGCGCCCTTGCGAATCGATTCCAGAGGCGGCGGCGCGACCAGCGGCTGCGCGATCATGACGGCGAGCGCTCCGGCGCCGAGGCCGAACAACGCGAGAAGGACGACCAACGGGCGAAGGATGAAACGTTTGAGCATGCTGCTTTCTCAGATAACTCTATAACGTCGAGTATTCTGCAAACGCTAGCCACACAAGCCCTCCCGTCGGCACAAAGAAAGGAGGCGCGCGGAGGCTTACAGAAAGCTCATGGGATCGACATCGACCTGCGCGCGCGCATTGCCGCGCGGCGCCGGGCCGGCGGCCATCGCAGCGCGCAGAAAGGCCTGGAGATCGGCGCTGCGCGGCGCGCGGACAAGCAGCCGAAACCGGTGCCGGCCGCGCACCATGGCGATCGGCGCTTCCGCCGGACCCAGCACGACGATCTCGTCCTCGCCCGGCAAGCCGCCGGCCGCAGCGACGCGAAACCGCGCGTCGGCCGGAAGGTCTTGCGCGGCGCGCACGAGGGCGCGGGCGTGCGCCTCGGCCGCCGCCCGATCCGTTCCGGAGACGACGATCGCCGCCAGACGCGAGAACGGCGGCAAATTGGCGTTCTGGCGGGCGAAGATTTCCTCGGCGTAGAATTTTTCCTGATCGCCCGAGATCAGTGCGCGGATGACGGGATGGTCGGGCTGATAGGTCTGCACGAGCCCGCGACCGGGCTTGTCGCCGCGTCCGGCGCGCCCGGTCACCTGCTGCAGAAGCTGGAAGGTGCGTTCAGCGGCGCGCGGATCGCCGCTCGCGAGCCCGACATCGGCGTCGACCACGCCGACCAGCGTGAGGTGTGGAAAGTTGTGGCCCTTCGCCACGAGTTGAGTGCCGATGACGATGTCGAACGCGCCGCGTGAAATCTCCTCGATCTCGCGCCGGAGCCGCTCGGTTCCGCCTGGAAAGTCAGAGGAGAGCGTCAGCGTGCGGGCGTCGGGGAACAGCGTGGCGACCTCCTCCGCCAGCCGCTCCACGCCGGGTCCGCAGGCGGCGAGCGCGTCGGGCGTATCGCATTCGGGGCAGACGTCGGGCCGGCGCTCGATATGGCCGCAATGGTGGCACACCAGCGCGCGCCGAAAGCGATGTTCGACGAGCCAGGCCGTGCAATTCGGGCATTGGAAGCGGCGCCCGCAGGCCCGGCACAGCGTGAGCGGCGCAAAGCCGCGCCGGTTGAGGAACAGCAGCGATTGCTCGCCTTGCGCCAGCGTGTCGGCGAGCGCCTGTTGCAGGACGGGCGAGATCCATTGGCCGCGCGGCGGCGCGGATCGACGCATGTCGATCGCCGAGAGCGCCGGCAGCAGGCGCCCGCCGTGCCGCTCGGGCAGCCGCAGCCAACCGTACCGCCCTTGTTCGGCATTGACGCGTGTTTCGATGGAGGGCGTCGCGGAGGCCAGGACGACCGCCGCCTTCTCGATGCGGCCGCGCACGACCGCCATGTCGCGCGCGTGATAGGAGACGCCGTCCTCCTGCTTGTAGGCCGCCTCGTGCTCCTCGTCGACGACGATCAGCCGCAGGTCCGCGAAAGGCAGGAACAGCGCCGAACGCGCGCCGGCGACGACCCTGACCTTGCCTTCCGCCGCGCCCGCCCAGATGCGGGAGCGTTTGCGGCCGGAAACGCCCGAATGCCACTCGGCTGGCCGCACGCCGAAACGCGCGGCGAACCGATCGAGAAACTGCGCGGTGAGCGCGATTTCCGGCATGAGAATCAGCGCTTGCCCACCCGTGCGCAGCGCCGCCGCGACAGCTTCGAAATAGACCTCCGTCTTGCCCGAGCCGGTGACCCCTTCGAGAAGGGTCGCCGAAAATCGACGCCCCTCCACGGCGGCGCTCAGCGCGGAGGCCGCAGAGGCCTGCTCCGGGGCGAGGCCGAAGGGCGCGAAGTCCGGTTGCGGCGTCTCCGCGACCGGCTCCGGCGGCAAGGCCAGCGCTTCGAGCGCGCCGCAATCGACCAGCGAATCGATGACGCTGGCGCTGCAAGCGGCGGCCTCCGCCAACGCGGATTTCGAGCGCGCGAAACCGTCCGACGCGACTGCGAGCACACGGGCGCGCGCCGGCGTCATGCGCTCCGGCGTCAGCGATGCGCCACGATAGCCGAGCCGCACCGGGTCGGGGCCAGCGTCGTCCGCCGCGCGAAGCGCCATGCGCAGCACCATGCCGCGCGGGCTGAGCGTCCAGCGGGCGACCCAATCCACGAACTCCAGCAAGTTCGGACGCAAAGGCGGCAGATCGCGCTTTGCAGTCACGCTTTTCAGGTTCGACGCGCCGGGATGCGCCCGAGTCGCCCAGACGACGCCTGTCGTTTCGCGCGTTCCGAGCGGAATTTCGACGATATCGCCCGGCGCGAGATCGAGGCCCGGCGGCGCGCGGTAGGAATAGGCCGTATCGACGGCCACCGGCGCTATCACGTCGACCACCGTGGCGGATGGCGACGCCTGTTCGCTTCCGCTGTCGAATTCGGTCGGTCGATTCATGCCCGCCGTTTCATATCACCCGCCTCTGCGAACAGACAGGCCCAATGAAAAGCCCCCGCCGTTTCCGGCGAGGGCCCTTCAGGAGACCGGAATTGGCTCGGATCAGCAGGCGACGCGAACGCGACGGTAGCCGATGAAGTCGCCGTAGCTGTTGTAGACGCGCTGGCGCTGAATGCAGGTCGCGTAGGTCGGCTGGGAGGCGGCGCCCGCGGCGATCGCGCCCAGAGCCAGACCGCCGATCACGCCGGCAGCAATCGCGCCGCCGCGCGGTCCGTCGCTGTAGCAGGTCCAGCCGTTGCACCAGGCGGCGGCGGGCGTAGCGGTGGCGGACACGGCGCCGGCCAAGGTCAGGGCGGCGAGGGAAGCGGTGAGGATCTTGCGGGTGCGGGTCATGGCTCTCTCCTGAATTCGTCGCCTCGTTGTT
>CAZWJF010000081.1:0-6123 GCA_964634325.1 uncultured Rhodoblastus sp. | reverse complement strand
TCGCAGACCTCTTCCAGGCCCTCCCGGAACTCGAAACCGAACTCCAGAAAATCGGGCTCTGACGCGCGCCGCACCCCATCAACGCGTAAACGGAACGAACCGCTCCCATGACGACAGCGAAATCCTATAACGCCGACCTCGCCAAGAACGCCTCCAATTTCGTTCAGTTGACGCCGCTGACCTTTCTCGATCGGGCGGCGTCGGTCTATCCGAACAAGCTCGCGGTCGTGCACGGCGACTTGCATTACACCTGGAGCCAGGTGCGCGAGCGCTGTATCCGCTTCGCCTCGGCGCTGAGCAAGCGCGGCGTCGGCTACGGCGACACGGTGGCGGCGATGCTGCCGAACATACCCGCGATGTACGACCTGCATTTCGCGGCGCCGATGATCGGCGCGGTGATGAACACGCTCAACACGCGCCTCGACCCAGAGGCCATCGCCTTCATGCTCGACCATGGCGAGGCGAAGGTTCTGCTCACCGATCGCGAGTTCTCCTCGATCGTCAAGAAGGCTCTGCCGCTGATGAAGGGGCCGCGCCCTCTGGTGGTCGACGTCGACGATCCCGAACATGTCGGCGGCGAATTGTTGGGCGAGATCGAATACGAGGCGTTGTTGCGCGAGGGCGATCCGAACTTCAAGCCGATCGCGATTGCTGACGAATGGGACGCGATCGCCCTGAACTACACGTCCGGGACGACGGGCAATCCGAAAGGCGTCGTCTATCATCACCGCGGCGCCTATCTGAACGCCGTGTCGAACATCGTCACATGGGGAATGCCGCCGCATTCGGTCTATCTGTGGACCCTGCCGATGTTCCATTGCAACGGCTGGTGCTTCCCCTGGACGATGGCCGCCAACGCCGGCGTCAACGTCTGTCTGCGGCGCATCGATCCGAAACTGATCTTCGATCTGATCCGCAGGCACAAGGTGACGCATTTCTGCGGCGCGCCGATCGTGCATGGCATGCTCATCAACGCGAAAGCCGAGGATCGCGCGGGCATCGACCATTCCGTCTCGGCGCTGATCGCGGGCGCCGCGCCGCCGGCCGCGATCATCGAGGGCATGGAGCGCCTGGGCTTCTCGATCACGCATGTCTATGGGCTGACCGAAACATATGGGCCCGCATCGGTCTGCGCCAAACATGTCGAGTGGGACGAACTGCCGTTGCCAAAGCGCGCGGAGCTGAACGGACGGCAAGGCGTGCGCAGCCTGATGGAGGAGGCCATCGACGTCGTCGATCCGGAGTCGATGATTTCGGTGCCGCACGACGGCCAGACGATGGGCGAAATCGTCTTCCGCGGCAACATCGTCATGAAGGGTTACCTGAGGAACGAGGGCGCGACCGCCGAATGTTTCAACGGCGGCTGGTTCCGCACTGGCGATCTGGCCGTCGTGGAGCCCGACGGCTATGTGAAGATCAAGGACCGCTCGAAGGACATCATCATTTCCGGCGGCGAGAATATTTCCTCGATCGAGGTCGAGGACGTGCTGTTCCGGCATCCGGACGTGCTCGCCGCCGCGGTGGTCGCCATGCCTGACGAAAAGTGGGGCGAGGTGCCCTGCGCCTTCATCGAACTGCGCGAAGGCGCGGCGCCGGACGAGCCCGGCATGGTCGAACATTGCCGGGCCCATCTCGCCCGCTTCAAGACGCCGAAGCACTACATCTTCGGGCCGTTGCCCAAGACGTCCACCGGCAAGATCCAGAAATTCCTGCTGCGCGAGCAGGCGAAATCCGCCGAAGCGATCAAGTGACGCGATGCGCGCCGAGCGTCCCCGCAGCCGCGGACGCCGTCGTTCGCCAACCCATGACGAGGACAAGAAATGACCGCCTATAACGCGCCGATCCGCGACATGCTGTTTGCGATGAAGGAGATCGGCGGACTTCCGGCGATCGCCGCCCTGCCCGGCAACGACGAAATCGGCGACGATCTCGTCGGCGCCATTCTCGAGGAGGCCGGCAAGTTCGCCGGCAACGTGCTCGCGCCGTTGAACCATACGGCCGATCGCCAAGGCTGCCGCTGGGCGGACGGCGTCGTCACGACGCCCGACGGGATCAAGGAGGCCTATCTGGCGTTCCGCGAAAACGGCTGGAACGCCATGCCGGCGGACGCCGAATACGGCGGTCAGGGTTTGCCCGCGCTCGTCTCCACGCCCGTGCTGGAAATGTGGAAGGCCTCCAATATGGCCTTCTCGCTCTGCCAGATGCTGACGATGGGCGCCGTCTCGGCGATCGCCCATCACGGCAATCAGGAGCAAAAGGCGACCTATCTGCCCAAGATGGTGGAAGGGGCCTGGACCGGCACGATGAACCTGACCGAACCGCAGGCCGGTTCGGACCTCGCCGCCGTACGCACGCGCGCCGTCCCGGAAGGCGACCATTACCGCATCACTGGAACGAAGATTTTCATCACCTGGGGCGAGAACGACGTCGCCGAAAATATCGTGCATCTCGTGCTCGCGCGGCTTCCCGATGCGCCGCCCGGCGTGAAGGGCATATCGCTGTTCATCGTGCCGAAGTATCTGGTCAACGCCGACGGATCGCTCGGGGCGCGCAACGATCTCGTCTGCGCGTCGATCGAACACAAACTCGGCATTCACGGGAGTCCAACGGCCGTCATGTCGTTCGGCGACAACGGCGGGGCAATCGGTTACCTGATGGGCGAGCCCAATCGCGGGCTCGAATACATGTTCACGATGATGAACCACGCGCGGCTCAATGTCGGGCTCGAAGGCGTGGCCATCTCGGAGCGGGCCTACCAGCAGGCGCGCGATTATGCGCGGGAGCGCGTGCAGGGCCGCCCCATCGACGCGCCGGCGGGAACGCCGATCATCGCCCATCCCGATGTGCGCCGCATGCTGCTCGACATGAAGGCGCGGATCGACGCGATGCGCGCATTGGCCTACTACACGGCCGGCCGGATGGATATCGCCCACGGCCATCCGGACGCGCAAGCGCGCAAGGAAGCGCAGGCGCTGGTCGATCTGCTCACGCCGGTCGTGAAGGCGTGGTGCACCGAAAATTCGATCCAGGTCGCCTCCACCGGCGTGCAGGTGCATGGCGGCGTCGGCTTCGTCGAGGAGACGGGAGCCGCGCAGCACTATCGCGATGCGCGCATCACCACGATCTATGAAGGCACGACCGCGATCCAGGCGAACGATCTCGTCGGCCGCAAGATCGCACGCGACGGCGGCGCTGCGGCGACTGCTCTGATCGGCCTGATGCGCGCGTCCGTTGCGCAGTGGAGAAGCCAGGGCGAATTGTCGGCTGTCGCGCAACGTGTCGAGGCGTCCGTCGGGGTCATGGAGCGCGCCGTGCGGTGGATTCTCGAGACGCATGGTCAAGCGCCGGCGCAAACGGCGGCGGCCGCCGTGCCGTTTCTGCATCTTGCAGGCGTGGCGACAGGCGGCTGGCTGATCGGCGAACAGGCGGCTGTCGCCGCCCGGGCGCTCGCGAGCGGCGCGGAGGATCCGGAATTCCTGCGCTCCAAGATCGCGCTCGCGCGTCATTACGCCATGCATGTGTCGCCGCATGTCGACGCCTATTTCGTCGCGATGACGGAAGGCGCGGCCGATGTCGTCGCATTCGATTCGTCCTGGCTCTGATCGGCGCCGCAACGCGGGAACAAACACATGAATTCGCAAAACGGCTACGATATCGAAGACCTGTCGCTCGGCATGAGCGCATCGTTCGCCAAGACGATCACCGAGGCCGACATCGTGATGTTCGCCGGCGTGTCGGGCGACAACAACGCCATCCACATCAACGAGGAATTCGCGTGTTCGACGGCGTTCGGCGGCCGCATTGCGCACGGCATTCTCACCGCCAGCGTAATTTCCGCGGCGATCGCCGGCCGACTTCCCGGACCCGGTTCGGTCTACCTCGAACAGTCCATGCGGTTCTGCGCTCCCGTGCGGCCGGGCGACACTGTGCACGCGATCGTCACGGTCAAAGCGATCGAGGCCGACCGCGGCCGCGTCACGCTGGATACGACCTGCAAGGTCGCCGGCAAGGCGGTCATCGAAGGCGAAGCGATGGTGAGAGTCGATTCCCGCCTCAAACGCGAGCGCCGCGCATCAGTCGCGCAAGGTCAGGCCTGACCATGGATCGGCTCGTGACGGCGGCCCGGCGCGCCGATCCACGCATCGAGATCGACGGCCACGTCCAGAACGAACCGCCGCCGTGCGCACGCGACGCACGCGTTGCGCACCGCTCCGAGCCGAACAAGGCGCTCGCGATCGTCATCGACAGCGACGCGCTGATACGGCGCGCCGCCAGCGATCTGCTGCGTCGCGAGTTGCGCTTCGATGCGGTGCTGCTGGCCGAAACGGTCGGCAAGGCCCGCGCCGCGTTCGACGACGCGCGCGCGTCTCTCGTTCTCGTGGAGGCGGCGCTGCTGAGGCGCGACCCGAGCGACGATCTGCTGCAACTTCGGGCCGACGCCGATTGTCCGATCGTCGTCTTCGCCGACGATTGCGATGGCCTGAGGGCCGAACAATGGATCGAGGACGGCGCGGACGGCGTGCTCGACCGGCGCGTGGACCGCGCAGGCTTTTGCGAGGCGATGCGGCTCGCCACGCGCGGCGAACGTTTCTGCCATGTGGCGGAGCCGCCGCCCTCGGATTTGCGAATCAACGCCGCGGCGCTCGAACGCAAGTCCTACAGCCTTCGGCCTCGCCAGAGAGAAATCCTGCGCCTGATCGCCAGCGGCGCCCGCAATCGCGAGATCGCCCTGACGCTCGGCCTGCGCGAGCCGACGATCAAGGCCCATGTCCAGTCCACATTCGCCCATCTTTGCGTCGTCAACCGAACCCGCGCGGCGATCTGCGCGAACTGGTTGATCGAACGCGGGCTGTTGTGAGCTCGATCAGCGGCCGCTCGGCAATATGACGGCCTCCGGCCGCACGCGCGCCGACGCGGCGACCGCCGCATATCCGCGCCGCCTCCCGAAGCTCGAACCACAGTCGCGGCGCGGTCGGTTTGCGCCTCAAAACTCAATCAATACATGACACTGTCGTGCAGAATGGCGGAGAGGGAGGGATTCGAACCCCCGGTACCGTTGCCGGTACTCCGCATTTCGAGTGCGGCGCGATCGACCACTCTGCCACCTCTCCGCGGGGCCTCCGCGCAGGCGCGGATGCATGGTCGGGGCGCGAGATAGCATCGGGGGCGGCGGGCGCCAAGCCCCAAGCGCCGCGACGGCGCGGGAAATCGCACCAATTCATTGACAGCGGGGACGCTTTTCCGTTAGAGAGGCGTCGTCTGGCGGCGCGGGCGCAAGTCCGCGCCTTTTGGTTTGCTTTTGGGCGAGCCGCCGGGCGTCCGGTCTCAACTGCCAAAAAGCCGGTCGACGCAGGGCGAAAAGCCCATGCGCCAGCTCCGGAATCGAACACGAGGGAAAGATGTTCGCAGTCATCAGAACCGGCGGAAAGCAGTATCGCGTTTCCGCCGACGACAAGATCACAGTCATGTCGCTCGCCGGCGAGCCCGGCGACAAGATCACCTTCGACGACGTGCTGATGTCCGGCAAGGACGGCGCGCACGAATTCGGCGCGAAGGTGAAGGTCACGGGCGAGATCGTCGCCCAGTCGCGCGGCCCGAAGGTCATCGCCTTCAAGAAGCGCCGCCGTCAGAATTCGAAGCGCAAGCGCGGTCACCGTCAGGACCTGACCGTCGTGCGCATCGTCGAGATCGCGTAACGAGCAGGACGAGGAGAGACACTCATGGCTCACAAGAAAGCAGGCGGCTCGTCCCGCAACGGCCGCGACTCCGACGGCCGCCGCCTCGGCGTGAAGAAGTTCGGCGGCGAGCAGGTCGTCGGCGGCAACATCATCATTCGCCAGCGCGGCACCAAGGTCCATCCGGGCCGCAACGTCGGCATGGGCACGGACCACACGCTTTTCGCGCTCTGCGACGGCGTCGTGTCGTTCAAGAAAGCCGCCCAGGGCCGATCCACGGTATCGGTCATTCCGGCCCAAGAGGCCGCAGAATAAGGGCGGAGGCCTGAAAAGAGACCTCCGCCGGCGCCAGCCCCGGCGAGAGGTCCCAAAGGAGCCATAGCTCCGCCAAATCAGGGACATCTGATCCGAACAGGATCGCGAAGGGGAAGCGGCGCCGCTTCCCCTT
>CAZWJF010000080.1:0-6495 GCA_964634325.1 uncultured Rhodoblastus sp. | reverse complement strand
CCGACCGTCGAGGTCGACGTCACGCTGTCTGACGGCTCGTTCGGCCGCGCGGCCGTGCCGTCGGGCGCCTCCACCGGCGCGCACGAGGCCGTCGAACTGCGCGACGGCGACAAAAAGCGCTTCCTCGGCAAGGGCGTGCTGAAGGCCGTCGACAGCGTCAACAACGAGATTTCCGACGCCATCGTCGGCATGGACGCCGAAGACCAGATCGCCATCGACGAGGCGATGATCGCGCTCGACGGCACGGCCAACAAGGCCAAGCTCGGCGCCAACGCCATTCTGGGCGTGTCGCTGGCCACCGCCAAGGCCGCCGCCGACGCCGCCGGCCTGCCGCTATGGCGTTACGTGGGCGGCGCGCACGCCCGCACGCTGCCCGTGCCGATGATGAACATCGTCAACGGCGGCGCACACGCCGACAACCCGATCGACTTCCAGGAATTCATGATCCTTCCCGTCGGCGCGCCCTCGCTGAAGGAGGCCGTGCGCTGGGGTTCGGAAGTCTTCCATACGCTCAAGAGCGCCCTGAAGAAGGAAGGCCACAACACCAACGTCGGCGACGAAGGCGGCTTCGCCCCCAACCTGCCGACCGCCGAAGCTGCGCTCGACTTCTGCATGAAGGCGATCGAGCAGGCCGGCTTCGCCGCCGGCAAGGACATCGCGCTCGGACTGGACTGCGCCTCGACGGAATTCTTCAAGAACGGCGCCTATCACTACGAGGGCGAGGGCAAGACCCGCTCGATCGCCGAGCAGGTGGATTATCTGGCCAAGCTGGTCGCCTCCTACCCGATCGTCACGATCGAGGACGGCATGAGCGAGGACGATTGGGAAGGCTGGAAGCTGCTGACCGAGAAGATCGGCGCGAAGTGCCAGCTCGTCGGCGACGATCTGTTCGTCACCAACGTCACTCGCCTGTCTCGCGGCATCAAGGAAGCGACGGCCAATTCGATCCTGATCAAGGTCAACCAGATCGGCTCGCTGACCGAGACGCTGGCGGCGGTCGAAATGGCGCAGCGCGCGAACTACACAGCGGTCATGTCGCACCGCTCCGGCGAAACCGAGGATTCGACGATCGCCGACCTCGCGGTCGCCACGAATTGCGGGCAGATCAAGACCGGCTCGCTCGCCCGTTCCGACCGGTTGGCCAAGTACAACCAGCTCATCCGCATCGAGGAGGAGCTCGGCGGTCAGGCCCGTTACGCGGGCCGTGCGGCGCTGAAGGCGCTGGCGTAAGGGACTGCGTCCCGATCTGCGCTCTCAGACCGGTTTGAGAGCGCAGGCGACCTTGACGTCGACGACGGCTGACGTGTGGTCAGCGCGCCGGCATTGCGGCTTCGCTTGCTCCTAGGCTCACGAATTCGGCTGCAACCACCCGAATATCGCGACGACGACGCACGAAATCAGGATGACGCACTGGATGCCGATCTCGAGCCAATATCGGATCGGCGAGGCGTCCCGGTCGGCGGGCGCGTAGGAGAACCAGTCGAGCAGGTCGGGATTGAAGATCGAGATCTTTCGTTCGGAAAACCCGCGCCGGAGCTTGCGGAAGCTGTCGTAGGCCAGATAGGCGGCGACGATGCGCGCAAGAATTTCGGTGAGGAAGAAGTGCATCGGGGCGGCCGCCTATCAACCGCGCTACTCAACGATATCGCCGGCCTGCGCGTCGATGCGCTGGCGCACAAGCCGGCCGAAATTCGGTCGCGAAGGGATGACTTGAGCCCGACGGACGAGTAAACCCTCGCGCCATGAGCATGGAAAAAACCTTCGATCCCAAGGCCGTCGAGGCGCGTATCGCCGCCGCATGGGACAAAGCGGACGCCTTTAAGGCCGGGCGGCCGGAGCGCGCAGGCGCGCAGCCCTATTGCATCGTCATCCCGCCGCCGAACGTCACCGGCAACCTGCACATGGGCCATGCGCTCAACAACACCTTGCAGGACGTTCTCTGCCGGTTCGAGCGCATGCGCGGCAAGGACGTGCTCTGGCAGCCGGGCACGGACCACGCGGGCATCGCCACGCAGATGGTGGTCGAGCGCCAGCTCGCCGCGCGCGGGGAGCCAGACCGCCGTACGCTTGGCCGCGAGGAATTCCTGAAGCGCGTGTGGGAGTGGAAGGCCGAGTCGGGCGGCGCCATCGTCCAGCAGCTGAAGCGCCTCGGCGCCTCCTGCGACTGGTCGCGCGAACGTTTCACGATGGACGAGGGCCTGTCGAAGGCCGTTCTGAAGGTTTTCGTCCAGCTCTATCGCGACGGGCTGATCTACAAGGACAAGCGCCTCGTCAACTGGGACCCGAAGCTGCTGACCGCGATTTCCGACCTCGAGGTCGTGCAGGTCGAGACCAAGGGTTCGCTCTGGTACTTCAAATATCCGGTCGTCGACGGCGACGGCGCCGAGACGGGCGAGCACATCGTGGTGGCGACCACGCGCCCTGAGACCATGCTGGGCGATTCCGGCGTCGCGGTGCATCCGGACGACGAACGATACGCCGCGCTTGTCGGTCGCAATGTGCGCCTGCCGCTGGTCGGACGTCTCATTCCCATCGTGCCGGACGAATATTCCGATCCCGAAAAGGGCACGGGCGCGGTCAAGATCACGCCGGCGCACGACTTCAACGACTTCGAGGTCGGCAAGCGGCATAATTTGAGTCAGATCAGTATCCTGGATCAGGAAGCTAACATTTCGATTCAGGACAATGTCGCCTTTCTCGACGGCGTGCCGGAGAGCGCCGAACTGACCGAGACGCTCGCCGCGCTGCATGGCCTTCCCCGCGAAGCCGCCCGCAAGGCCGTGGTCGAGATGATGGAGGCGCGGGAACTCGTCGAAAAGATCGACCCGCATGTGTTGCAGGTCCCGACCGGCGATCGGTCTGGCGTCGTCATCGAGCCTTTCCTCACCGACCAATGGTACGTCGACGCCAAGACGCTGGCGCAGGCGGCGCTGGAATCGGTGCGCGCGGGCGAGACCAGCTTCGTGCCGAAGAACTGGGAGAAGACCTATTTCGACTGGCTGGAAAACATCCAGCCGTGGTGCGTCTCGCGTCAGCTATGGTGGGGTCACCAGATTCCGGCCTGGTATTCGGGCTGGGGCGGCGTGTATGTCGCGGAGACCTTCGAGGAGGCGCTGGTCCAGGCGCTGACGGATGCGACCGAGCGCGAAATCCTCGACGACGTCGAGGCCGGCCGCATCGCCGCCGATCCGGACCGCTACCCGGCCTTTCTGACCCGCGACGAGGACGTGCTCGACACCTGGTTCTCGTCGGCGCTCTGGCCCTTCTCGACGCTCGGCTGGCCCGACGAGACCAATGAACTCAAGCGCTTCTACCCGACCTCGGTGCTGGTGACCGGGTTCGACATCATCTTCTTCTGGGTCGCCCGGATGATGATGATGGGCAAGCATTTCATGCAGGACGCCCCCTTCAAGGACGTCTACATCCACGCCCTCGTCCGCGACGAGAAGGGCGCCAAGATGTCGAAGTCCAAGGGCAATGTGATGGACCCGCTCGACATCATCGACGGCGTCGATCTGGAGGCGCTGGTCGCCAAGCGCACGTCCAACCTGATGAACCCGCAGGACGCCAAGCGGATCGAGCAGGATACACGCAAGGCCTATCCCAAGGGCATTCTGTCCTACGGCACCGATGCGCTGCGCTTCACGCTGGCCGCCATGGCCGCCCAGGGACGCGACATCAAACTGTCGCTGGAGCGCATCGAGGGCTATCGCAATTTCGCGACCAAGCTTTGGAACGCCTCGCGCTTTGCGGAAATGAACTCCTGCGCGCGCGTCGCCGGCTTCGACCCGAAGGCCGTGAAGGCGCCGATCAACCGCTGGATCATCGGCGAGGCGGCGGCCGCCGCCGAACAGACGACGGCCGCCATCGAGGCCTATCGTTTCAACGATGCGGCGAACGCCGTCTATCGTTTCGTCTGGAACGTGTTCTGCGACTGGTATCTGGAGCTGTCCAAGCCGCTGATGACCGGCGAGGACGAGGCGATCAAGGCCGAAACGCGCGCGAGCACGGCCTGGACGCTCGATGTCGTCTTCAAGCTGCTGCACCCCTTCATGCCCTTCCTCACCGAGGAGCTCTGGGCGATCAAGGGCGAGGCGGGACCGAAGCGCGAGACGCTGCTGGCGCTCGCCGAATGGCCCGCTTTGCAAGGGTTCGGCGACGCGGAGGCGGAAGCGGAAGTCGGCTGGGTGGTCGACCTCGTCACCGAAATCCGGTCGGTCCGCTCGGAAATGAACGTGCCGGCCGGCGCGCAGGTTCCGCTCGTGCTGGTCGGCGCGGACGCCACGATCAAGCAGCGCGCGACCGACTGGAGCGACACGATCCGCAAGCTCGCGCGCGTCTCCGAAATCACCTTCGCGACCACGCCGCCCGGCGGTTCGGCGCAGATGATCGTGCGCGGGCTGACCGTGGCGCTGCCGCTCGCCGGCGCGATCGACATCGGCGCCGAGAAAGCTCGCCTTTCCAAGGAAATCGGCAAGCTGGACGGCGAGGCGAAGAAGATCGAGGCGAAACTCGGCAATTCGGATTTCGTCGCCCGCGCGCCGGAAGAGGTGATCGAGGAGAATCGCGAGCGCCTCGACGACGCGCGGGCGCGAATCGCAAAAATGCGGGCGGCGATCGAGCGTCTGGGCTAGCGCGGTAAGAGAGCGGACCGCGCGCGGTATTCCCGCGGCGTCAGTGCGCGGAATTCGCCGAGAATTCGCGGTCGACCTTGGTCGGCGCGTCGACGATCGCCGAAACCGGCGTCATGGAGCCGGGCGCGCCCGTCGGCTCGTAGGAGGGGCGTGGGCCGCGGCTGGCTTTTTCGAGCGTCGCGAGATCGCTTCGCGCCTTCGCGAGCGGCTGGAAATCGTCGCCGTTTCGCGCGCCGCTGTGGCCGCGATAGACGAGGAAGCCGTTCGGCGTGACGACGACGTCGCCGGAGCGCAACGTCTTGTCTTCGGCGAAATGGGCGACCGACCCGACTTTCGCGCCGACCGGCGGCGCGATGGCGACCTGTTTGGCGACATGAGCGACGCCGGCGCTCGCCTTCCGCTTGGGTTTGGCGATCGGCCCTTCGACCGGGATTGTTTCGATCGGCCGCGGCCGGACGGACTCGCGGCATCCCCCGAACAGGAATTCGAACGGGTTGCAGGCTTTGGCGGCGGCAGGCGCCATGACGACGCCCAAGGCGAGCGCGGCGCCGGCGGCGCGGAGGAGACGACGGTGATCGGTCATATCGAAATGCATTGGCGACAATTCACGCTGGAATAGTTGACCAAAGGTTGACGTTCAAGCGCGGCCGCTCGACCGCGCCTCGATTGCATGACCCTGTGTCATTCCCGCGACGCGAGGCGCAGCGTGGCGCGCAGCGCGACGATGCCGGCCGGCCGGACGGGCGTGGCTTCGACGACCTTCGACGGCGCGACCTTGGCCGCGAAATCCGAGCTCTGCGGGCGGAGGCTCGCCTTCTCCAACGCGGCGAGCGCGCCGCCATCATGCGCGATCGGCGCGAAGGCGCGATCGCGATAAACGCGAAATCCCTGGGTCGTGACCACGATGTCGCCGGAGCGCAGCGTGGGATCCTGGGCGAAGGCCGCCAGCGAACCGACCGGCGCCTTGGCGACGATCGACGTCGTATTGGCGCGCTCGTGCTTGATCGCAGCGTGACGCGGCGCGGCCTTCTTCACCGCGGACTGCGCGTGCTTCGCGACAGCCGGCCGCGTAACCCGCAGATCCACCGGCGCCGGCGCGACGATCGTTCGCGGCGCTTCCTGCCGGCACCCGCCAAACAGAAGGGTGAAGGGATTGCAGTCGTCCGCGGCGGCGGGACTGGCGAGGCAACCGACGAGAGCGGCGGCCGCGGCGGTCAGAGCGAGGGCGCGAGCGATGGACGGCTTCAGCGAAATCGTGCGGGTCATGATTGGACCTCCCACGACAATAACAGCGCGGATCGCGCCGCGGTTCCGTACGCTAGCGCACACGGTGCGCGTCAGGTCGCCGGAATTCCGGGAATAGCTAGGCCGGCCGCCGACGCGATCAAGACGAGGTTGAGCGCGAGCACAATCGCCGTTCCTGCGACGGCCGCCGCATGGGTGGCGCCCGTATTGACGTGTTCGCCCATGACGCCGGCGTCACGGGTGAAGATCAGCAGCGCGATCATCGGAATCGGCAGAGCGAGACTGAGCACGACCTGGCTGAGGACGAGAGCCTCTGTGGAATCGACGCCAAGCCCGACGATGACGAAGGCCGGCGCCATGGTGACCAGGCGGCGCGCCCACACCGGGATCGCAAAGCCGACGAACCCCTGCATGATGACCTGTCCAGCCATCGTCCCGACGACCGAACTCGCCACGCCCGACGCCAGCAACGAGACCAGAAACGCGCCAGCGGCGAGCCCGCCGAGCAGGGGCGTCAGCGTGTGATACGCCGTCTCGATTTCCGCGACTTCGGAATGGCCGGCGTGGAAGGCGCTCGACGCCATCATCACCATCGCAAGATTGGTCGCGCCGGCCA
>CAZWJF010000079.1:5161-6515 GCA_964634325.1 uncultured Rhodoblastus sp. | reverse complement strand
CCCCGGCGCGCTGTCGCCGTCCGTCACGCCGGGCCGCGTGACGAAGCGGGAGAAGGTCGAGGGGATTGAGCGCGAATTCATGACGGGCGCCGATGGCTGGGCAGCGGGCTCCTTGTCGCTCCGGCCAGTGTTCCCCGTCGTCGACGATCTTCTCCGCTGCGTCCTGACCTCGACGGGCGCGGGCGGGTCGGTCGAAATCCTGCGGGTCTGACCATGCCGTTCTATGCCGACATGGCCGCGATGGCGCGGGGCCTTCTCTCGCCGGATGCGCAGGGCGGCCTCGGGCAGGGCGAACTTGCGCTGTTGCGGACGGAAACGATCCCGGCGGCGAATTCATGGGACGAGCCGACCGAAGCCGTGACGCGCGAGCCGCTGCGCGGTGCGGTGTCGGGCGTGGCGTTCCGGTTCGTCGACGGGACGACGATCCTCGCGTCCGATTTGCAGGCGATCTGCGAAGTCCCGACGATGGACTACCGGCCGGGCGACACGTTCGAGATCGACGGCGCCCCGGCGACGATCATTCAGGTGCGCAACATCCCGGAGGCAGGGACGCGCGCCGCGATCCGCTTCATCCTGAGGCGCTGACGGTGCCGTCGAAGGCGGACCTCGCGCGCCAGATCGGCGCGCTGCTGGAGAGGTTCGAGCCGCGCGTCAGGGCGGCCTTTCTGGAGGCGGTTCAGGACCTGCGCGACAGGGCCGATCTGGCCGGCGTGATCACCGCGCTCGAGCGGGGCGATTTCGCCGCCGCCGTCGCGGCGCTTAACCTCGACACCGCGGCGTTCCGCTCGTTCGAGGCGGCGATCGCCGAGGCCTATTCGACGTTCGGCTCGCACGCTGCGGCGCATTTCCCGGTGATCAAGAGCCCGGACGGTTTCCGCGTCGCCGTTCGGTTCGACGTTCGCGATCTTCGCTCTGAACAGGTGCTGCGCGACATCTCCTCGAACATGGTCACGCAGATCGTCGACGAACAGAAAACGATGATCCGCGCCGCGCTGGTGGAAGGCATGGCGCAGGGGCAGAATCCGCGCGACACCGCGCTCCAGATCGTGGGCCGGGTCGATCCGGTCGCGGGCCGGCGGACGGGCGGGGTGATCGGCCTGTCGGGGCCGCAGGAACGCACCGTGGCGAAGGTGAGGATCGGCTTTGCATCCGGCGACCCCGAGGCGTTGAAGCACTATCTGACCCTGACGCGCCGGGACAAGCGCTTCGACCGCAGCGTGGCGAAGGCGTTGCGCGAAGGGAAGACGCTGGCCGGGCCTGACGCCGAGCGCATCGTCGCGCGTCTCTCGGATTCCTACCTGAAACTGCGCGGCGAAATGGTGGCCCGCACCGAAACGCTGTCGGCGATGAACGC
>CAZWJF010000079.1:0-5061 GCA_964634325.1 uncultured Rhodoblastus sp. | reverse complement strand
TGAAACTGCGCGGCGAAATGGTGGCCCGCACCGAAACGCTGTCGGCGATGAACGCGGCCCGGCACGAAGCGTTCGCCCAGGGGCTGTCCAAGACGAACTACGGGCCGGAGAACGTCGTGCGGGAATGGTCCTCGGCGGGCGACAGCCGCGTCAGGGACACGCATCGCGCGCTGGACGGTCAGAAGGTGCGGGGCCTCGATGCCGCCTTCCACAGCCCGTCAGGGGCCCGCCTGCGCTATCCCGGCGACACCTCGCTCGGGGCGGGGCCCGAAGAGACGATCGGGTGCCGGTGCGTGGTGAACATGCGCATCGACGTGCTCGGGGCGCGCTGATGGGGCAGGGCACGTTCACCGCGTCGGTCTCGGAATGGATCGCCAAGAGCCGCAAGCGCATGGAGGCGGTGGCGATCGGATCGGCGCAAGACGCGGCGGAGATGATGACGAGGCCCGTCGCCAAGGGCGGCCGGATGCGGGTCGATACCGGCTATCTCAGGGCGAGCTTTCGGGCGTCCGTCGACACCCCTGTGCCGATCAACCCGGCCGGGCGTCCGGCGAATGACGCCAGGCCCGGCTCCTACGCGATGGACGGCGGCTATACGCTCGTCATCGCCGGATGGGAGCTTCGGTCTCCGCTGTTTCTGACCTTCACGGCCAGTTACGCGAGGCCGCGCGAATACAAGGGCGACGCCTTCGTGGCGACGACGGCCGCGGCATGGCAGCAGATCGTTAGTGCGAACGCGGCGAAGGCGGTTCGGGCTTTTCCGTAGCCAGCGCGGCCAGTTCCTCACGGTCGATCACGAAGCGCATCGCGAGCTGGAGCCCGGTCAGCGCCTGACGGGCGGCCTTCAGCGCGGTCTCTCCCTCGACCGTCGAGCCGAGGTCGTCGCCGAGCGCGAGCAGGGCGTCGTGCAGGCGCTCGAACACCTGTTCATCGGTCAGCGGCGGGCGGCGAGACATCCGGAGACGATACGATGGCCGCGCCGAACATCGAAGCGGAAATCTGGCTGGCGCTGAAAAGCCGGGTCGACACTCTCGCCACGACGCCGGTCCTGCCCATCGCGTGGCCCGAGGCGAATTTCGCCCCGCCCGCAGGCGAAGGCTCGCAGCAACCCTATCTCGCTGTGTCCGACATTCGGGCCGGCAACGAGCGGCTCACGGTCGGCCCGCAGGCGCACCTTCGCCGCGGCATCCTGCAACTGATGGTGATGTGGCCTGTCGCCAAGCCGCGCGACCACGCCGCGCTGATGCAGCTCGCCGGCGCCATCGCGGCGCATTTCCCTGCCGATCTGTGCCTGTCCTTCGGCTCGACCCGCCTGCGCGTCGAACGCGCGCCCGACGTGGCGGAGCCGTTCGTGGACGGGGCGTGGCGCTCGGTTCCGGTGCGCATCCGCTGGCGCAACGCCTGACAAATCCCGGCTGGAGCCGGTTCACACCGCCCCGGCGCGGGGCTCTCTCGACATGGAGTAACCCCAATGGGCATGAACGCCGTCGCAGGCTCGAAGATCTACATCTCCGCGACCTCGGTGACCTACAAGGACACCGTGGTCGCGGGCGATTTCACGGGCGTCGTCTGGACCGAAATCGGCGGCTGGACGAACTCCGGCCCGGTCGGCTCCGAACAGCAGGTGATCGAGCAGAATGTGATCTCGTCCGGCGTGACCCAGTATCGTAAGGGCACGGTCGGCTTTCCGCGCATGGAGAACACGTTCCTGCCCGACATGACCGATGCGGGCCAGAACTTGTTCCGCGCGGCGGTCAAGGCCTGCCAGCCCTATGCGTTCAAGATCGAATGGTCGGCCGGCTGCGCGGCGACCGGCACGGTGACGATCTCGCAGGCGACGCCCGGCGTCGTGACGTGGACCGCGCATGGCCTCAGCGCCGGGGCGCCGGTCGTGTTCACCACCACGGGCGCGCTCCCGGCGGGCCTGACGGCGGGCACGACCTACTATGTCCTGTCGTCCGGCCTGACCGCGAACTCGTTCCAGGTCGGCGCCACGGCGGGCGGCGCGGCGATCAACACCACGTCGGCGGGCTCCGGCACGCATACCGCGACGGCGCAGCCGGTCGGCGAGACGACGCTGATCTATGGCCTCGCGGTCGACGGCACGAAGGCGGGCGGCGAAGCGAACACGATCCGCACCCAGACGTGGGCGATCCAGCCGATCGCCAAGCCGCTCGAGGTCTGACCGCTCCTCTTCGGTCGCGAGGTTCCTTCCTTCCCTCGCGCCGAACGGGCCGGCGGCGTTCTGGTCCGCGTCGCCGGCCCACCCTCTCAGGACCAATCCGAACGAGGACCAGCATGGACATCGAAACCCTCAAGACCGATCCCGCCGCGATTTCCGAGGGGCGCTGGATCGGCGACATTCCCGGCATGGGCGATCTGGAGCTGCGCGTGCGCGGCCTGTCGTCGCCCGCCGTTCAGCAGCTCCAGTCGCGCAAGCTGCGCGCCCTGCCCAAGGCGGAGCGCGACCGCGACGGCCGCCCGAGCCCCGAGGCCGCAGCGCGGATCAGCGGCGAGGTGCTGGCCGAATCCGTTCTGCTCGACTGGCGCAACGTCTCGGTCGGCGGCAAGGCGGTGAAGTTCGATCCCGGCCTCGCCAAGAAGTGGCTGACCGATCCGGCCTATTCCCGCTTCGCCGACGCGGTGACGACGGCGGCGAGCTACGTCGACAACGGCGAGGTCGCCGCGACCGAGGCGCTCGCGGGAAACTGACCGCCTTCGTCCGGTGGGTCAGGCGCGACCGGGCGACCTACGAGGCGGCGCGTCAGGCGGGTCTGCCCATCCCGAACGGTCTCGATCCGCCGGAACTTCTTCCCGGCGCGGAAGCGTGGCTGGCGGATTTCTGGGAGCTGTCGACGGATCGGCGGTTCGAGGGCGGGCGCATCCCCGCCGAAAGCATCGCTCGCCACACCACGGGCTGGCCGCGTGATGAGGCCGCCATGTTCCGCGCCTGCATCCGGGCGATGGATGAGGTCTGGCTCGACCCAGATCCGTCCGCCGGCGAGCCGCCGCAATCCGACAACCCCGCGCGCGATGCGTTCCGCGCGGCGTTCCGCTAACCCCGAGCGAGGCTGACGATGGTCGACATTGCTGCGCTCGGGCTGCGGATCGACGCCGATCCGGTCGACGCCGCCACGGTCAAGCTGAACCAGTTCGGCAAGGCCGCCGGCGCGGCGGAACAGGCGGCCGGCTCGCTCGGTCGCGGCGCGGCGCAGGCCGGCGTGCAGACCGACACGCTCGGCAAGCGCGCCCGTCAGGCCTCGGCCGATGTGGTGGCGCTCGCGCAGCGCACTGGCTCGGTGGATGGCGCGATGCGGCGCATGGCCGAGTCCATGCGGAACGGCGAGCGCAGCGCCGGGCTGGCGCGCCATCAGATCCAGAGCCTCTCGTTTCAGCTCAACGATCTCGCAACCGGGGTCCTGTCCGGCCAGTCGGCGTTTCAGGTTTTCGCGCAGCAGGGCGGTCAGATCGCGCAAATCCTCCAGCAGTCGAACGGCGGCGTGATGGGCGGGCTGCGCGGCGTCGGCTCGCTGTTGCGCGGGCTCGTCACGCCGGCGCGGCTGGCGGTCGGCGGCATTGCTGCCGTGGCGGCGTCTGTCGCCTATCTTGGCTCGGTCTACAGCGCTGAAATGCGCCGGATAGACCTCGCGTTGATGGGACGCGGGCGCGGCTCGGGGATGACCTCGGGACGGCTCGATGCGATGGCGAGGGAAATCGACAACCCCGCCTCGGTTTCGCAGAACAGGGGTGTTGCAACAAGCCTCGCGGCGACAGGCGCAATCGACAAATCGTTGCTCCCGAAGATCACGCAGGCGTCCTATGCGCTCTCGCTCTTGAACGACAGCTCGGTCGAAGACGCGGGGAAATCCTTGGCCGACGCATTTCGCGATCCGGAGAAGGGCGCCGACGCGCTGAACGAACGCCTTGGCTTTCTGACCGGCGGGCTGCGCGACTACATTCGCGCCGCGATGGCGGCGGGTGATCGAACCTCCGCGCAGAAGGCGCTGTTCGACGCCATGATCCCGACGCTGAAGGGCGCGGAGGAACGGGTTGGGGCGCTGGAGCGCGCTTGGCGCTGGGTGAAAAAGGCGGCGGACGACGCGGCGGACGCAATTGGCCGCGCGAAGAATGGCGAAACCACGCTGGAGGGAAGGCTCGCCGAAATGTCTGCCGCGCGCGCGAAGGCAGAGTCGAACCCTTTCCTCGGGTGGAGCTTCGGGGCGCGGGCCAATCTCGATTACACGCGGAACCAAGAGTCCTATCTTCAGGAGGATATGCGCCGGCGCTATCTGATCGAAAACGCGCAGGCGCGAGAGCAGGCGAGCAACACAATCTCGATGCAGGGCAACGATGCGATCCGTTCGCTGATTGACGACATCGGCCGCCTCGACAAGCTGACCTCCGACAAGAGCCTGATCGAAAAGCTGATCGGCGATCCGGAAGCGTTGCGAA
This sequence comes from uncultured Rhodoblastus sp., assembly GCA_964634325.1. Taxonomy (GTDB): domain Bacteria; phylum Pseudomonadota; class Alphaproteobacteria; order Rhizobiales; family Beijerinckiaceae; genus JAJXWB01. The sequence continues at coordinate 609 of CAZWJF010000079.1, read as the reverse complement.
AGTCGGGGCGCACGGCGGAAGAGGCTGCGGAAGCTCTCAACCGCGTCGATACCGCGCTCAAGGGCTTCAAGACCAGCGCCGAGCGCGTCGTCGAGGATGGGCAGTTGATCGCCCGCTCCATCACGGCGATCTCGGTCGCCGAACGCGCGCAGGTGGAGGCGGACCGCGCGCTCATAGAGGCGCGCCGAGGTCTCAAGGGCGAAACCGTCGCGCTGGCCGAAGCTGAAAACGCGCGGATGCGCGTCATGAAAGAGGCGGAGAAGCAAGCCGCCGAGCGACGCCTCGAAGCGCGCGACCGCCTCGCGCTCTCCGGTCTCTCCGGCTATGAGCGCACAACTGCGGAAATCGAACAGCGTTGGCGGCGCCAGAACCGGCTGGACCAAGGAAGCCCGGCCGCGCTGGCCGCGAATGCGCAGTCGAAGGCCGCCGAATTGATGGCCGCGCGCCAAGAGGCGATCCCCAAACCGATCCAGGACACGAACCGGGGGATCGAGGAGCAGTCTCGACTGCTCGACATTAAGGATCGGATGTTCGGCGCAAGCACCGGCGCGATGACGAAGGCGGTCGAGTTCGAGAAACTGCTCGCCACCGCCAAGCGCGAGCGCATCC
>CAZWJF010000078.1:0-6622 GCA_964634325.1 uncultured Rhodoblastus sp. | reverse complement strand
AGCCCGCATAGGCTCCGCCTCTCCAGATCGGAAAATGGAAGTCGAGCGCCCGCGCGCGCTCCGGCGAGGTCCGCACGAACTGACGGCGGCTCAGCATCGCCTGCCGCGCCATGGTCAGCGCGGTTTTCAGCCGCGAGGGGTGGCGGGCGAAATCCCACATCGACCCGCCGGGCGCGAGGTAACGGAGACCGCAATGCAGCAAACGGCTCGACCGGCTGCTGCTGCCCGAGCAGAAATCGCCCTTGTCGACGAGCAGCGTCGCATAGCCGGCCGCCGCCAGATGCTGCGCCGCGCTCGCGCCGTTGACGCCGGCGCCGATCACGACGGCGTCGAACCGTCGTCCGTCCAGATGTGCAAGCGAGGCTCTCATATGGCGCTCCGGCCGGTTATGGGCGAAGATGGAGGCGTCGGAGGGGCGGAATGAATTTTCGTCAGATCGAAGCCTTCCGCGCCGTCATGAGCGGCGGCTCGACCAAGAATGCGGCGAGCATCCTCGCCATTTCGCAGCCGGCCGTGAGCCGCCTGATCGGCCAGCTTGAACGCGGTTTGCGCTTCGCGCTGTTCGACCGCTCGCAGGGCCGGCTCGTGCCGACGCCCGAGGCGCATCTCTTTCTGGAGATCGTCGACGACGCTTTCCGCTCGCTCGACCGCATCGAGCGGCGCGCCCAGGATATTCGCGACGGGCAGTGCGGCGCGCTGAAGATCGCGGTGATGCCGGCGCTCGCGCTCGGCTATCTGCCGGGCGTGCTGCGCGATTTCGCGCGCGATCTGCCCGGCGCGCGCGTCTCGCTGCACATTCCGCCCTCCGAGCGCATCGAGGAATGGGCGACGTCGCAGCAGATCGACGTCGGCGTCGTCGCCGATCCCGCCGGCCATGTCGGCGTCGAAGTCGAGATGTTCTGCCGCAGCCGCTATCTGCTCGCGACGCCGCTCGGCCATCCGCTCGCCGCGCGGGAGGTCGTCACGCCGTCCGATCTCGCCGGCGAGAAACTGATCGTCTTTCACCTCGGCCTGAGCGGGCGCCGTCTTCTCGACGAGGCCTTCTCGCGCGCCGGCGTCGCGCCGCAGATCGCCGTCGAGACGCAATATTCGGCCGCGATCGCCGGCCTTGTCGTGGAAGGCCTCGGCGTGGGGCTGATCGACCCCTTCACGGCGGCCGACTTCGCCGGGCGCGGGCTTGCGACCACGGCCTTCAGTCCGGCGATTCCGTTCGACGTGGGCTTGCTCTATCCCGGCCATCGCGCCTTGTCGCGCACCGCGCGCCGTTTCGTGGCGCTGCTGCGCGCCCATCGCGCCGATGTTCTTGGAACAGGGGAGGACGACGCAACCGCGACGACTTAACGCGCACGCATAGCGCGATGACATTCATGCGCTTGACACCTTCCCGCCCCGGGCATGACCTTGACGCATCGAAAGAAGCGGCATCAAGCCGCCGGGCGGATCGCGCGCTGGCTCCAGGGCCAGACGCCGGCCACGGGAGGAAGACAGCATGACGAACTTCACTTCCGGCGTCGATCGCCGGCGCGCGCTCGCGCTTGGCGGCTCGGCCGCCGCGGCCTTGTCGATCAGCGGCTGGTCCGGCGCCGCCTTCGCGCAACAACGCGCATTGCGCGCAGGCATCACCGGCTATGGCGTCGTCAACACGCTCGACCCCGGCAAGGCGACGCTGATCCCCGAATATTATGTCATCTGGGCGCTCTATAACGGCCTGATGAGATTCGATTCGAAGATGAATCTTCAGCCCGATCTCGCCCAATCCTACAAAGTGGCGGATGACGGCTCGCTCGAATTCAAGCTGCGCTCCGACGTCAAGTTTCACGACGGCTCCGACATGACGGCCGACGACGTGAAGTTCACGCTCGAACGCGTTCTCGACGAAAAATTCGCCTCGCCCAATCGCAGCAAGGTGTCGGGCATCAGCTCCATCGTCGTCGCCGATCCGCTGACGATCCGCCTCGTCACCCGGGAAGCGTTCGCGCCGCTTCTCACCTTCCTCTCCAACAGCCGCACCGGCACGCAGATCCTGCCGCGCAAGGCCGTCGGCGCCGCCGGCGAGGAGTTCGGCAAGAAGCCGGTCGGCACTGGCGCCTACAAGCTCGCGGACTGGCAGCCCGGCCAGCGCATCGTGCTGTCGGCTTTCGACCAGCATTTCGGCGGCGCGCCGAAGATCGCGACGGTGGAGATGCCTTTCATCCCCGAGGAATCGAGCGGCGTCACCGCGCTTCTCGGCGGGCAGATCGACATCACCAGCACCGCGCCCTTCGCGGACGTCGCCAATCTGGAGAAGAACGCCAACGTCGTCGTGCTGAAGCAGCCCGGCCTCAACTGCCGTTTCATCGCGCTCAACAACCGCAAGGCGCCGTTCGACGATCCGGCGTTCCGCCGCGCTTGCTCGATGGCCTTCAATCGCGACGCGATGATCAAGGCGATCCTGTTCGGCGAAGGCACGCCGAGCGCGGGCCTCATCCCGCCCTCGCTCGACTACGCCTTCGGCGGCGACAAGCGCCCGCTCACGACCTTCGATCCAGAACGCGCCCGCGCCGAGTTCGCGAAGTCGAAATACAAGCCGGGGCAGGAAGGCGTGGTGCTGACCTGGGCGCAAAGCTGGTGGAAGCGCATCGCCGAGATTTTCACGCAGCAGGTGAACCAGGTTCTGGGCACGAAGCTGACGGTCGAGGTGCTGGAGGCCAACACCGTCTTCTCGAAATTGAAGGCGGCCGACTATCAGGCCTCGGCCTGGGGCTGGCTCGGCTTCACCGATCCCGACGAGTACACCTACGACATCCTCCACACCAAGGGCTGGCGCAACTTCCACGGCTACTCGAACCCCAAGCTCGACGAGCTTCTCGAACGCGCGCGGCGGGAACTCGACAAGGCGAAGCGCGGCGACCTCTACAAGCAGGCGGAGGCGCTGATGATAGAGGACATGCCGGTCATCCCCTGCTTCTGCTCCAACATTCACAACGTGATGAGCAAGCAGGTGCAGGGCTTCGAGCAGATCGCCTATTCCAACTACGGCGACCAGTTCGCCAGAATGTCGTTCAAGTGACGGCGGCGGATCAGGCGCGATGAGCAATGAGGCGATGAAAACCGGCGCGGCATGTCGGGCGCGCTGAGTCCGGCGCGCTTCGCCAACAAGCTCGGCGGCGCGTTCCTGCTCGCGCTGATCGGCTCGGCCGCGGTCTTCTTCGTGATGCGGGCAGGTCAGGGCGACCCCGCCCTGACCGTGCTCGGCGATCAGGCGACGCCGGAGGCCATCGCCGATTTCCGCCGGCGATGGCGGCTCGACGATCCGTTGATCCTTCAATATCTGCGCTGGCTCGGCGGCGCCGCCATCGGCGATTTCGGCCGCTCGATGACCGTGGCCGGCGGCGTGCCGATCACGGGCTTGATCGCGTCGCGCCTGCCCAACACCTTGTTCATCGGCGTATACGCGATTCTCATCGCCGTCGCGGTCTCGCTGATCGCGGGCACGATCTCGGCCTTGCGCCACGGGCGTCTGATCGACACGGCGGCGACATCGCTCGCGGTGCTGGGCATCTCCATGCCGGATTTCTGGCTGTCCTATGTGCTGGTTTATGCGCTGGCGCTCGGCCTCGGCCTGTTTCCCTCCTATGGCTTCACGCCGCCCGGCGAGTCTTTCGTGGGCGCGCTGCATAGCGGCTTCCTGCCGGCGCTCGCCATCGCCGCGCCCATGGCGGCGGCCTTCACGCGCATTCTGCGCACCGCGCTGCTGGAGACGCTTCATCGCGACTATGTGCGCGTCGCCCGTTCCATGGGTCTGAAAGGCGCGTTCATCTTCGTCCATTATGTGCTGCGCAACGCGCTCATTCCCTACGTCACGGTGGTCGGCCTGCAAGTGCGCTATCTGCTCGGCGGAACCGTCGTCGTGGAGCGCATCTTCGGCGTTCCCGGCATCGGGGCCCTGATGGTGGACGCCGCTTTCGGACGGGACTATCCGCTCGTGCAGGCCTGCGCGCTGACGTTCCTGCTCGCAGTGCTGCTCGTGAATTTCGTCGTCGATCTCATCGTCGGCGCGCTCAACCCGCGACAGGCGTGAGGCGACCATGAAAGCCTTCCTCGCCAACCGTCTGGCGTTGTTCGGCGCGCTGATCACATTCGTGGTGGCGCTGAGCGTCGCCGTCGGGCCGTGGCTGTCGCCCTACGGACCCAACGAGTCCGATTTCATGGCGTTGCTCGAACCGCCGAGCCCGGCGCATCCGTTCGGCACCGATTCCTTCGGTCGCGACGTTCTCACCCGCATTCTGTACGGCGCGCGCGTGTCGATCCTCGTCAGCGTCGGCGGCGTGTTGTCCGGCGCCCTCATCGGCTCGTCGGCCGGGCTCGCGGCGGCCTATTTCGGCGGCTGGTGGGAGACGGTCCTGATGCGCATCTCCGACCTTCTCTTCTCGTTCCCGAGTTTCGTGCTCGCGCTTTTTCTCATGGTCGTTCTCGGCTTCGGCGTCGCCAACATCGCCGCCGCCATCGCGCTCATCTACATCCCGATCTTCGCGCGCCTCGCACGCAACACCGCGCTGGTCGTCAAGGACGAGCCTTGGGTGCAGGCGGCCGAACTGATCGGCCAATCGCATTGGAGTGTCGTCACCCGCGAGATTCTGCCCAACGTCGCCGCGCCGTTGTTCGTGCAGGTGGCGCTCGGCGTCGCGTTCGGCATCGTCATCGAGGCGGGTCTGAGCTTTCTCGGCCTCGGCGTTCAGCCGCCCGATCCCTCGCTCGGGTCGATCATGGCCGACGGGCGCGAATATTTCCAGCGCGCGCCCTGGGTGCTCACGCTGTCCGGCGTCGCCATTTCCGGCGCGTTGCTCGGCCTCAATCTGCTCAGCGACGGCGTGCGCGACGTGATGGACCCCAAACTCAAGGCGCGGCTATGAACGCGCGCCCCCTGCTCGACGTGAAAGACCTTCGCACCGCCTTCGTCGCCGGCGACCGGCGCGTCGATGCCGTTCGCGGCGTCGATTTCTCGATCTTCGAGGAAGAGTCGCTCGGCCTCATCGGCGAATCCGGCTCCGGCAAGACGGTGACGGGCCTGACGGTGCTGCGCCTTCTGCCCGAACACGCGCGCGCCACGGCGACGACGCTGCGGTTCCGCGACTTCGATCTGACGAAACTGGACGACGAGGCGTTGCGGCGCCTGCGCGGCGTCGAGATGGCGATGATCTTTCAGGATCCGGTCGGGTCGTTCAATCCCGCCAAGACGATCGGCTGGCACCTCCGGCAAGCCGTCGCGCGCCGCGCGCCCGAACAGGCGCGGGGCTGGCGCGAGGAGGCGACGGCGCTGCTCGCCGACGTCGGCATCCGCCAGACCGGGCGCGTCCTCTCCGCCTTTCCGCACGAACTCAGCGGCGGCATGTTGCAACGCGCGCTGATCGCCATGGTGATCGCGCTTCGCCCGGCGCTCATCATCGCCGACGAGCCGACCACCAATCTCGATAATCTCGTCGAACGACAGATCCTCGATCTGATCCGCCTGCATCAGAAGCGGCTGAAAGCGTCGGTCCTGTTCATCACCCACGACCTCGCCATCGCGGAGGACGTGTGCGACCGGATCGCGGTGATGTATGCCGGCGAGATCGTCGAGATCGGTTCTGCGGACGCGGTGTTGCGCGATCCCAAACATCCCTATGCGCAGGGCCTTCTCGAAACCTCGCGATCGCTTGAAAGACGCGACGAGTATCTTTTCGAGCTGAAGGGCGAACCGGGCGGGCGCATCCCTGCGCAGGGCTGCGCGTTCGCGCCGCGCTGCCCTCGCGTCATGCCCCGCTGCCGCCTGGTCCATCCGCGCATGGTGGCCGCCGGCGCTGACCGCGAGGCGAGGTGCCTTGTCTATGGCGAATGACGCCGCCAACCCGACCGGAGACGCGCCGGCCATGCGGCTGCGCGACGTCACGCTCGATTTCCGCATTCGCGCGGGCGTCGGCCGCGACCGCATGTTGCGCGCGCTCGACGCCGTCAATCTCGACGTCGCGCCGGGCGAAATTCTCGGCCTCGTCGGCGAATCGGGATCGGGCAAGACCACGCTCGGCAAGACGATGCTCGGCGTGCACCGGCCGACCGCGGGAGAAATTCTGTATCGCGGCGCCGACCTTGCGAGCCTCTCGAAGAAAGACTGGCGTCCCTATCGCCGCGACCTGCAAATGGTGTTTCAGGATCCGCTGTCATCCTTTAATCCGCGCTTCACGATCGGAAGTTCGCTCGCGCTGCCGCTCGCATTGCACGGGATCTGCGCGAGATCGGAGATCCCCGCGCGGGTCGAGGCTCTGCTGACGCGCGTCGGTTTGGGCGGGGACCATGCGCGACGTTATCCGCACGAACTGTCCGGCGGCCAGCTTCAGCGCGTCGCGATCGCGCGGGCGATCAGCGTCGAGCCGCGCATCGTCGTCGCCGACGAGGCGGTGTCGAAGCTCGACATTTCGGTGCGCGCGCAGGTGCTGAACCTGCTCAAACGCATGAATCGCGAGACGCAGGCGGGGCTTGTCTTCATCACTCACGATCTGGGCGTCGCGCGCTTTCTCTGCGACCGCATCGCCGTGATGTATTTCGGCCGCATCGTCGAATTGGGGCCGACGCGGGCGGTGTTCGACGCGCCGCGTCATCCTTATAC
>CAZWJF010000077.1:0-6741 GCA_964634325.1 uncultured Rhodoblastus sp. | reverse complement strand
AGATCGATCTCAACTATGTCGGCAAGCGCGCGATGGTGACCTACGACCTGCCGCTGAACGAGGTGGTGTTCGATTTCTACGACCGCCTGAAATCGGTGTCGAAGGGCTACGCCTCGTTCGACTATTCGCTCACCGACCGCCGGCCCGGCGATCTCGTCAAGATGTCGATCCTCGTCAACGCCGAGCCGGTCGACGCGCTGTCGATGCTGGTGCATCGCGACCGGGCGGAAGCGCGGGGCCGCGCCATGGTCGAGAAGCTGCGCGAACTGATCCCGCAACACATGTTCCAGATCCCCGTGCAGGCGGCGATCGGCGGCAAGATCATCGCGCGCGAGACGATCCGGGCGCTGCGGAAAGACGTCACGGCGAAATGCTATGGCGGCGACGTGACGCGCAAGCGTAAGCTGCTGGAGAAGCAGAAGGCCGGCAAGAAGCGCATGCGGCAATTCGGCAAGGTCGAAATTCCGCAGGAGGCGTTTATCGCGGCGTTGAAGATGGATGGGTGAATTATTTTATAAGCTTTTTAGTTTCTAAATTTATCTAGTGACAGGGGTTGTTATGACTTTTAAATCGTCATCACAGTTTATCAAGGCGATAAAGAATAATCCTCAGAATTTTTATATTATACACTATTCATGCCAAAGTTTGAATGACGACAATGAAGGATTGTCTCCAAGAATTACATCAATTGGAATAACACATTTTTCTACTGAACAAACGGTTAGCTTTTCAACGCACTCAATTGCCGAGGAACTGCATATTTCTCGGGAGTTTGTTCGAGATAGATTTGATGAAGTTGAATTTCAATTACTTACTAGGTTTTTCGAATTTGTTAGGGATAGGCGAGATAAGAATTGGGTACACTGGAATATGAGAAATTTGACGTATGGATTCGAGCACTTGGAACATAGATTTTCAGCATTGGGGGGAAAAAACGCTCCTGTCATTCCTGTGGAAAGACGAGTTAATTTGAATGATATTTTGTCCGACCGGTACGGCGCAAACTACGCGAATCATCCCAAAATGTTGTCATTAATGGAATTAAACGGGGGTATGCATAGGGATTTCTTGACTGGAGCTCAAGAAGTTGAAGCTTTCCAAGCTAACGAATTCATCAAGATGCACAAGTCTACATTGTTCAAGCTTGGATTTTTCTATAATGTAATTAGGAATATGTTATCAGGACATCTTAAAACCAAGTCACGCGGATTCGGAGTGATGTTGGATAAGATATTTGACGGGAGGTTTTCAAAATTTGTAGCGTTTATAACTGGAATCATTACTTTTATTGGAATGATTTATGCAGCGTGGGGATGGCTTTCTCCCCTATTTTTCCGACAATAACCCTTTCTTACACGCTCTGTTTCACGGTCTAGGATAAAAGTCCTTGACAGCCCCCCATCGCCCCGCTTATCCTCCCCTTCATATCCCCGCCCACGGAGAGGCGTTTCGCGATCGTGTCGGACGGCGGCGGGGGAGCGGCGGTCGGCGTTTCGGAGTCACGAATCCGGGGCGTCGATACGGGCCCGTCCCCGAGGAGACCTCGCATGTCTCCACCCCTACGGAAGGCCGTCAGGCGCGAGCCCCGGCTCTGCCGGGGCAGGGCGCCATTCCCCCGTCAAGAGTTGCGCTCTTGCGGGCCGGCGCCATGAAGGACGGTAAGCTGGCAAATCGCCGCGCGCGGGGACACGAACGCCGAACGACCGGCGGTCCCATCTGATATCGCGCGTCGCGCCCGCAGGGTTTGCGCCTTTGCGGGACGATGCGAGCGCACCGCCGCCGGGCGGGCGCGCGTTCTGGCCATGACAGCCGCGTCGCGAGGCGCGGATGCGTCATGGACGGCGCAGCGGGGAGCACGAGGTCTTCCGCCCCGCCGCTCCGGCCCCGCGTCTCTCCTCTCCCCTCGCGGCGTTTTCGCCTGCGGGGGTTTTCGTGCTGGGTTTTTTCGGCGCGGAGCGCGAAGCGCCTCGATCCTTCGACTTCGCTCAGGATGAGGCGCTTCTGCAGGCGTCGCGGCTGGATGGAGTGCTTCGCTGACGCTCGCAATGACGTTCAGGCTCACCCCTGCGCGATGAATTTCATCCTGTGCGCCTTGTAAAGATCGAGGATCGCCGCCGCCGTCTCCTCGATGCTCTTGCGCGTCACGTCGATCATCGGCCAGCCGCGATCCGCGAACAGGCGGCGCGAGGCGGCGATCTCCTCCTTGACCGCGTCGCGGTCGACATAGGGCGTGTCGCCCTGCGCCTGGAGCGAGAGCAGCCGGTTCTGGCGGATCTGGACGATGCGCTCGGGGCTCGCGACAAGGCCGACGATCAACGGATGCTTCAGCCGCTCCAGCGCCGAGGGCGGCGGCACGCCCGGCACGAGCGGCACGTTGGCGGTCTTGTAGCCGCGATTGGCGAGATAGATCGAGGTCGGGGTCTTCGAGGTGCGGCTGACGCCGAGCAGCACGACGTCGGCCTGCTCCAGATGTTCGGGGCTTTGGCCGTCATCCACCATCATGGTGAAGTTCAGCGCCTCGATGCGCTTGAAATAATCCGTGTTCAGAACATGTTGCGCGCCGGGGCGGGGCGTCGAGGCGGCGCCGATATAGTTCTGGAACAGGTCGAGAATGGGTTGCAGCACCGAGATGCAGGGCGCGCCGACGCGCTCGCAGGCCTCGACCAGCCGCGCCGACAGCGCGGGATCGACCAGCGTGAACAAGACGATGCCGGGCGAGGCCTCGATCTCGGCGATGGCGCGTTCGAGCTGCGTCTCGTTGCGCACCAGCGGATAGACGTGATCGATGGCGGTGACGCCCTGATATTGCGCGCCCGCCGCCTTGCTGGTCGCGATCAGCGTCTCGCCGGTCGAATCGGACACCAGGTGGAGATGATAATAGCTGCGGCCCATCGCCCGTGTCCCCAAGCCCTCTTGTGGAGAAGGGCGCGCGCCGCTCTCCCGCCCCTGTGAAGGGCTGGGGACAAGTCCTAGCGCGGATCGCGCGGCGCGGGAATCGGGGAGAAAGAGGGGGTCGGCGTCCACATGCGCAGCGCAGGGGAGGACGCTGGACTCGCCATCCCGGCGTTGTGGAGAACGGGGAGCGGCGCCGCAATCGTTAACGAAGTCTTAATGCATCAACTTGGAATCATTAACGGATTGTTAAGGGTTTGGGCGCGGGCGGGGCTGCCTGCGACGACGGCGGCGGTGCGCGGCGTGTGGAGAGGGCTGCGCGACCGACCTGAGGGGTGCTAAGAGTCGCAATCACAGAATCCAAAAGAAGGATGTTTGATTTCATGGCCTCGCCCAAGCCGGCGCCGACGCGCGACACCAAGCCGATCCTGCGCGCGCTGGCGGGCGAAACGCTCGATCCGCCGCCGGTCTGGATGATGCGGCAGGCGGGGCGCTATCTGCCCGAATACCGGGCGATCCGGGCGACGGCGAACGGCTTCATGGATTTCTGCTACACGCCGGAGCTGGCCGCCGAGGCGACGCTCCAGCCGATCCGCCGCTTCGGCTTCGACGCCGCCATCCTGTTCTCCGACATTCTGGTGGTGCCGGACGCGTTCGGGCAGCCGGTCAGCTTTGAAGCGGGCGAGGGGCCGAGGCTCGATCCGATCGAGACGCCGGAGGGTCTGTCGCGATTGGCCGCGCAGATCGATCTGGGGCGGCTCGGACCGGTGTTCGAGACGATCCGGCGGGTCAAGCCGCAACTTCCCGCTGAGACGGCGTTTCTGGGCTTCTGCGGCGCGCCATGGACGGTGGCGAGCTATATGATCGCCGGCAAGGGCACCCCTGACCAAGGCCCCGCCCGCAGCTTCGCCTATCGCTGGCCGGACGCCTTCCAGAGCCTGATCGACAAACTGGTCGAAGGGTCCATTCTCTATCTGCGCGCGCAGCTCGACGCGGGCGTCGACGCGGTGCAGATCTTCGACTCCTGGGCGGGCGTGCTGCCCGGTCGCGAGTTCCGGCGCTGGTGCGCCGAGCCGATGCGGCGCATCGCGGAAGGGGTGAAGGCGACGCATCCGGGCGCCAGGATCATCGCCTTCCCGCGCGCCGCCAATGCGCATCTGCCCTGGATGGCCCGGATCGCGGCGTTCGACGGAATCGGACTCGACACCTCGGCCGATCTGGAGGCCGTGGCGCGCGACGTGCAGCCGCATGTCTGCGTGCAAGGCAATCTCGATCCCCTGGTGCTGATCGAGGGCAGGGCTGCGCTTGATCAGGCGGTCGACGACATCCGACGCGCGCTCGGGCGCGGGCCGCATATCTTCAATCTCGGCCACGGCATCACGCCGCCGACGCCGATCGCCCATGTCGAGCGCATGCTGGAGCGCGCCCGGAGGCCGCTGAATGTATAACTGGATCAAGGTTTTGCATGTTCTCGCCATTGTTTCGTGGATGGCGGGGCTGCTCTATCTTCCGCGTCTGTTCGTCTATCACGCCGGCGTCGCGCTTGGCTCCGAGACGTCCGAGTTGTTCAAGGTGATGGAGCGTCGGCTCAACAAGGCGATCATGGTTCCGGCGATGGTCGTCTCATGGCTCACGGGGCTTTGGCTCGCCTATCAGGGGGGGTTTTTCCGCGAGGGCTGGTTTCACGGCAAGCTTCTGCTGGTCGTGGCGATGAGCGCGGCGCATGGCTTGCTCGTGGCGCGGCTGAAGGATTTCGCGGCCGACCGCAATCAGAAGCGTCATGTCTATTTTCGCGTCTGGAACGAAATCCCGACCCTGCTAATGATCGGGATCGTCATTCTTGTGATCGTGAAGCCGTTCTGAGCGGCGCGCTTACTTCATTGAGTGAAGCCCGACCATGTTGCCTTCGGTGTCGATGAGCAGGGCGATGTGGCCATAGGGGCCGATCGAAGTCTTCTCCTTGAAGACCTTGCCGCCCGCCTTGGCGACGCGCCCGGCCTCCACCGCGCAATCCTCGCAGGCGAAATAGACCAGCGTCGAGCCGCCGCCGACCGGGACGCCCGCCATCTTCACCAGCGCGCCCGAGGCGCCGCCGGCGTCGGGCTCGCCGGGGAAGAACAGCATCTGCATCGGCGGGTCCATCGGCGGCGTGTCCATCGCGCGAAGGCCGACGCCGAGGACCGTCTCGTAAAAGGCGCGGGCGCGGTTCATGTCGGAGACGTAGATCTCGAACCAGACGACGGGATTATAGGCCATGCGCACGTCTCCTCCCTTGGTCGCACGAGGCTCGCACGGCGAAGCGGCAGGATGATGACGGTTGCCTCGCGGCAGGGCGTGGCGTAAAACCGCTTTCCCTCCTTGAGCGCGGGCGAGCGTGAGCCGATTCGGCCGCTTGTCCGCCGCCCACCATTTTCGTTTCTTGCGTCGCGCGGCCGTCGCCTGCGCGCGCCTTCCCGTGAGGTTCTTCCCGTGGCGGAAGTCAAACTTTCCGATCTCAAGGCGAAATCGCCAACCGAACTGCTTTCCTTCGCCGAGGAGCACGAGGTCGAGAACGCCAATACGCTGCGCAAGCAGGAGCTGCTGTTCGCGATCCTCAAGCAGCTCGCCATAGCCGAGATCACCATCATCGGCGAGGGCGTGGTCGAGGTTTTGCAGGACGGCTTCGGCTTCCTGCGCTCGCCCGATGCGAATTATCTTGCCGGCCCGGACGACATTTACATCTCTCCCTCGCAAATCCGCCGCTTCGCGCTGCGCACGGGCGATACGGTGGAGGGCGAGATTCGCGGGCCAAAGGAAGGGGAGCGCTATTTCGCGCTCACCAAGGTCAACAAGATCAATTTCGAGGAGCCGGAAAAGGCCCGCCATAAGGTCCATTTCGACAATCTGACGCCGCTTTACCCCAACAAGCGGCTGAAGCTCGAAATCGAGGATCCGACGCGCAAGGATTTTTCGGCCCGCGTCATCGACATTGTCTCGCCTGTCGGCAAGGGCCAGCGCGCGCTGATCGTCGCGCCGCCGCGTACCGGCAAGACTGTGCTGTTGCAGAACATCGCGCAGTCGATCACGGCGAACCATCCCGAGTGCTATCTGATCGTGCTGCTGATCGACGAGCGCCCGGAGGAAGTGACCGACATGCAGCGCTCCGTGAAGGGCGAGGTCGTGTCCTCGACCTTCGACGAGCCGGCGGTGCGCCACGTGCAGGTGGCCGAAATGGTGATCGAGAAAGCCAAGCGCCTGGTCGAGCATGGCCGCGATGTGGTGATCCTGCTCGATTCGATTACGCGACTCGGGCGCGCCTACAACACGGTCGTACCCTCGTCCGGCAAGGTGCTGACCGGCGGCGTCGACGCCAATGCGTTGCAGCGTCCGAAGCGCTTCTTTGGCGCGGCGCGCAACATTGAGGAAGGCGGCTCGCTGACGATTATCGCCACCGCGCTGATCGACACCGGCTCGCGCATGGACGAAGTGATCTTCGAAGAGTTCAAGGGCACCGGCAACTCCGAAATCATTCTCGACCGCAAGGTCTCCGACAAGCGCGTCTTCCCGGCCATCGACATCACCCGTTCGGGCACGCGCAAGGAAGAGTTGCTCGTTCCGCCCGACGTTCTAAAGAAGATGTATGTGCTTCGCCGCATCCTTAACCCGATGGGAACTGTCGACGCCATCGAGTTTCTCATGGGAAAGCTGCGCGAAACCAAGCAGAACTCCGATTTCTTCGACAAGATGAACACCTGACCCAACGCGGCGAGAGTCGTCGCGCCGCCTTGGCGAGGTCCGCAGCCGTTTTCGGCTTGACCCGCCGCGCCGCATGAGTCCTTTCACGGACGTGATGGGGATCGAGAGGAGGGC
>CAZWJF010000076.1:0-7092 GCA_964634325.1 uncultured Rhodoblastus sp. | reverse complement strand
CTCCCGATCGACGGACTCTACCCAAATCTGGAGGAAGTTCAGGGTCTCAGGTCAGACCGTGGGCGCAATGGGCGGCGCGGCGCGGCGATCGACGACCGCGATCTGCACGAGACTATCAAGCGCCAGCAAGGCTTCGTTGTGCGTGACGTGCTTCTGCGCCTGCGCGGCGGCGATGAGCGGAAGCGACAGATGGTTCGTATGGTCCGGCATGTGTTCCTCGGCTGCTGTCAGGAACAAAACACGAACATTAGCTTATGTCACGAATATTTTCCTCTGGTCCGGCCACAGGACCGCGTACGGCTCATCGATCCCGAACATGTCCGGCACGGCGACAATGTCCAGCGGCGGCTTGTTGGGAAAGACCAATGGCTGACCGAACGACCAGTCCCGATAGCAAGCGCGCACTTTCTCGATGAATTCGGTCGCATGTGCGCTCGATGTATTGCGCAGCTTCGACGCCAGCCCGTCTTTCCGCACGAGATTCATGTGCATCATCGCGATCGCGTCGGACGGGAACATGTGGAAGTTCGCTCGCTCGCCATGCAGCCGTCGGGTCGGGTCGACCAGTACGGGATAGTCGCCCCTGAAGGAGAGCGCGCTGGACGCGTCGACTGCGGTCAGAAAGGCGCAACAGGTCGTGTCCGGCTCGCGCGATCGCCAGATCGGGCGTTTGATATGCAGATAGGTTGCGACCGCCGTCGTCTCCCATCCATTCGCGCGAATCGCAGCCTTCGCTGCGTCAAACGCATCGGGTTCATAGAATTCATCGCAATCCAGCGTCATGAAGTGCGTCGCACCCGCCGCGAGCGCCGCCGCAAGACCCAGAGAGCGTTTGTGAAATTCGTTCTCCTGCGCGGCTGCCGACAAATCGGGCTCGAACGCGATGATTTCATCGCACAGACCGCGGGCCTTGGCTTCCGAAAGCACCGTCTCGAGTTCGTCCGAAGCGGCTTCGTCCCAGTTGGAACGACGCTGCACGACAAGATTGATGTGGTCGAGGCCGCGTCGCACCGACTGCAACGAAGCCAGCAGGTGCTCCTCTCCGTTGAACACGTTGTAAGAGCCGGCGGCGCGCATGCTACTGCTCCAGTTCGGACGGGCTCGCCCCGCCGCTAACCGCGCTGCAACCGATCCCAGCGGCGGCGGTCGAATTCTTCGCGTGCCTGAGCAAATGACGGTTTGGCAAGCCCATCGCTGCGGCCCTCACGGTCGATCAATTGGTAAAGCGCAGCCTCATGCGCCCAGCGGCGGCGCGCCGACGCGCGTACTTGCAAGTCTTGCGTCATGTAAGGTCGGCCAACCTCCCTTGCGCGCGCAAGCTCCATCAGCACGGTGGCGACCGCGTTTTCCGTCTTGAAAGGCGATATCCGCGCTTCTGGAAATCCGCTCGCCGTAGCGCAGGCCGATTCAAAGCCGCTGATGATTTCCTGTGCGATCGCTTCGGGCGTCTTCTTGTCCGGATGGCTGCGGCCGGCGAAATTGTGCCAGGCCGTCGCGTCGAAATTGTCGTCGGTCAGCCAGCCGGGCCCCGCGTAGTGGTCGTAGCAATAGACCGGCCGGCGCCCGCGCAGCGAATATTGAACGCTCTTGCCGATCGTGACGACCGCATCGTGCTTCGCAATATCCTCCGGCACGACGCGACGTTCGCACTCCGGCAGCCCGATCCGCGTCACCTCGACGCCGGCGGCGCGCAGCAGGTCGAACGCAGCCGACAGTTCCGCCGGAACATGCTTTGAAATCGACAGAAGCCTGGACAGACGGGCGCCGTCCCCGAGCGGCGCGCCATCGAAGCGGGCCGGGGCGGGATTGGGAAAGAGAACGCGCCGCTCGAACCGAGAGCCGAACTCCTCGAGCCGGGCGCCGGTTTCCGCGCTGTTGCACAGGATCGCATCGGCCAGGTCGGCCTCGATGAATGGTCCGGGGAACTCGTAGGGCTCATATGGCGAGAGGTGATTGAACACCAGCGCGGGACGATTCGGGCCGAACAGCAACTCGTCGCTTTGGCGCGCGATGATCTGCGACAGCGTCTGGTGCTGGCCATAGACGACGCCGTACTGGCCGAGATCGACCTGCTCCGGGCTCGTATAGAGGTCCACATACTCTGGTCGTTCGCCGTCGACGAACGCAACGTTCGTGAACGGACAAAAGAGATCGACCGAATATCCGAGCCGCCCGATCTCTTCGGCGAATTCGAACGCGACCAGCTCGGATCCGCCGAGACTGAACAGATGATGAGTCGCGACGAGGGCGCGAGCTTTTCCGATTATCATTGCTTTTGACTGGCGCCGAAAACTGAAGACAGACGCTGTCGAAACGACTTCGGCGCAGAGCTCGCGTGGAAACGAACGGGCAGTGACGGACTGGCGTTCGCCGGATGCTTGGCGAGCACCGCCTTGTAGATCGTCGCGAGATCGTCGACCTGGTCCTCGACCCGACGCAGCTTGGGCTGCCGCTGCGGCGGCGCGCGGAAGCGCGCGGGATCGCGTTCGATCTCGTCGAGAACGTCGAGCAGACCGCGCGGCGTCGAAACGTCGATAACGAATCCATCGACGCCGTGCGTGACATCCTCGCCGACGCCGCCACGGTCTGACGCAATGACCCAGCGTCCGAGGCTTGCAGCCTCACGCGCGACAAGGCCAAAGCTCTCGATGCAGACCGAGATGTTCAGAACGCCGTGCAGGCGACCGTAGATATTGGCCACCTTGCCGAACGAGACCTTGCCGATGATCGTGACTGGGTTGTCGCCCCAATATTCGATCTTTTCAAACCCTTCCACACGCGAATGATCGACGACGACGAAACGCACATTGTCGTACTTTCGCGTCCGCAACGCCGCGCGAAGAACTTCCGACCCCTTTGCAAGGCCGATGCCGCCGAGCAGGCCGAATGTCACCGGTCCCTCGGCAGGTGCCGGGCCCACTTGCGAAAATTCGCCGATGCCATTCTGGCACACGACGATATTGTCGACGCCGCGCGACCGGTAGAGATCGCCGATCGAATTCGACACCGCCAACACGTTCTCCGCTCGGCGCAAACAGTTGCGCAGTCGCGTCAGGCGCGCAGGATCGCCCCATTCGTCGCTTTCGTAGACGGGCGTTCCCTTCTCGTCGATCAGGAACTGCTTGTCCGAAACCCACCACCCGTCGTGGATCGTGACGAGATAGGGAATGTCGGCGCGCCGCGCGACATCCACAACCGAGGCAGTCAATCGCTGAATGCAATGGAAATGGATGAGATCGGGCGAGAGGCGCTCGACCAGCTCGGCAAACATTGCATCAGTCTTCTCGCTGCGCTCCGATTCATCGTTGTCTGCGAACGGAGCGAGCGACGTGACGGCGACGCCGTTGGATGAGTAACGTACGACTTCGCCTGGATAGGCGCCGTCATCGCGCGCGCAGAACACCTCGATATCGAACGATTCGCCATAGCGCTTTTTCGCCAGAAGCACGTTCTGCTCGACGACGCGCGTCGCACCGCCGACATATTGCGGCGGGTAATAGACGTTCACGACCAGAACGAGCGGCTTCGTGCGCGGCGCAGGTTCCGCGCGGCCATGCGACAGTATCGAGATCAAGTTCTTGGCCATCGGCTCGATCGCATAGGCCGCGAGCGCCTTCTGCCGGGCTGCGGCGGCGATCTTGCCCCGCGCCTGAGGGTTCGAGACGAGCAGGTCGAGCGCCTTGAACCATTCGCCATCCGTGCGCGCAACCAGCCCGTCGACATTGTGAGCCACGCATTCCCGATAGACGGCGGTGTCGCTGACGACAGAGGGAACGCCGAGCATGCCGGCTTCCATCCACTTGATCTCGCTCTTGCCGTCGTTGAACGACCCGGCCGTCAGTGGGGCCAGATTGATGTCGGCGTCCGCCAGGTGTTCCCAATATTCGAGTGGCTTCGGCGTAAACGGCAGGCGTTCGATCCGGTCTTCCAGCTTCCCGAATGCAGGGTCGATGTCGAGCGGCCCGATAATCTTCAACCGCACTTGCGGATAGGCGTGCATGATCTGGAGAATTGCAGGCGCGGCGAGCTGGAAATTGGCGTTGTGCGACTTGCTGCCGCTTCCGTAGATCAGCGTGATTGGCTCCCCTTTGCCGCGGGGACGAATCTGGCGCATGCCGGCGATGGCGGCCTTGTGCGTCTCGCCGAGCGCGTTGCGATGCAAGAAGCACTTCTTCTTCCGCACAACTTTCGCCATCGCATGCTGAAGCGGCGGCGTCGAGGCGATGCCGTAGTCGCACATAGCGAGTGCGGCGTGAAACAATTCCCGCCCCGTCAGCAGCCCGGAATATTCCTTGGGCGAGACCAGGGCGCCCAGGCTTTCGCGTGTCGGCGGATAGCAGCTCTCGTCGAAGATCAGGTCATCGATATCGTAGAATGTCGTCACACCGCAGGCGCGTGCATATTCGAGCGCGTCCAGGATTTCCGGCGTTGCGGGCGCACGATAGATGATCGCGACGTCGAACAGATGCATGCGATCGACAAAATCGCGAACTTCGTCGAGCGTGAAAAACTCCGGCTCGACGCTGACAGCGGCCAGCTGGTCGATCTTCTGGTCGATGCGGTAGAACCGGCATTGAAAAATATGCGTACTGCCGAAAATGGCGATGCGCGGCGAAGCTGAGCATCGCGCCTTGGAAATGAAAACGTGCTCGGCCTGGGTATCGACAGCGCCGCGATAATCGGCCACAGCCTGTCGCATGAGCGCAACGGCGTCGCCGTCCGCGCCGGCTACACACATCCGGTTGGCGTGATCCCATTGCGCCGCGAACCGCTTGCGCGCGAGATCGGCGCGGCGGCGTTTGGCAAAGTACATGCCGGGATTGACCTTGATCGCGGCGGTGTAGCCGGCGATCGCATCTTCGTTCATGCCGAGTTCGTGCTGACACCAAGCCTGATTGGCGAGGGCCCAGAAGTAGCCGGGCTGCAGCGCATTCGCATCCTGGTATGCCCTCATGGCCGCGACGACGCGCTTGGCGTTGAGGTTCAGGTCGCCGTAGGTCTGCAGCGCAGAAGGATCCTTGGGCGCAAGCAGGAGCGCGCGCTCGCAGAAGGCGACCGCGCGATCCGGACTGGCGTCTGCGATCGCCGTGGCGATATCGAGCAACGGCGCCGCAGACGCTGCGCCGACGAATGGAACGCAAGGCGCCTGCGAGGGCCCATTGACGACGTAGTGCGCGAACGCGGCCCACCGGCGCTTGGGATCGAGACCCACGTGCACAGCGTATTCGTCCGCGTGAAATTCGTCTGGAAGGCGATCCATCGCGAGACCGAGCGATCGGCAGAGCGCCCCCCCCCGACGGGTGGCGGCCTTCGGCGGTCCCGGTTCTGATCCAGTGGTCGTACGCCTCGGCGGCGGCGAATTCCGTAGCGTCCTCGTAATAGTCGCAATAAAACTCCGGCTCGAAACGGAACTGGTCTGAAAACTGCCGAAGCTGGGCGATCCCCAGGCAGAAGAAATGCTTCGCAGCTTCGTCCTCGGGCACGTCCTTCAGATCGGAATTGAGCGCCAGATAGACTGCGGGATCGAAGTGAAAATTCGATCCGAATTCCACGATGCGGCTCTTGAGAATACCCATTTACGGCTGATCATCCCTGGAGCGCCGCGACTGGGCGCGCACGCCTAGTTATAGAATCGCGGCGGGGATGCAAAATGATCCGCCTGGATCAGGCTTCGACTGTTGCAATCAGTCCGCAATCAGCTTTCCCCGCAGAAATCTCTCGCCGGCTACCCCGACAAGGTTGACTGTAGCTCCTGAAAGAAAAAGGAATGTATAGCTAAATTCACCGAACCCATATGTGTCATAATATGAACTACGAAGAAGACCAATACAATGGTACATCGGATTGTACCAAAGTACATTTCGCACATTTTCGCTCATGAAAACTGACGGAAAGAAAACGCCTGAGGAAATATACAAAACAAATAAAATCGAAAATACTATGACGACTGCCGCATTCTTTACGATAGCGTATCCAACCGCGCCCATCAAGCCGATGCCGATGCCAAAAAAGATGCCCAGGAGCGTACTCGATATCGCGCGATACAAGTCCTGAGGCATCACAGCGGCTTTCAGCCCATAGAGAATCGCTACGAACAAGGCCAAAACGAGAAAGGCCGTGAAAACCTCCAGAATGACCCGCGACAAGATCAGATGCATCGGCCGCACAATGGGAAACTGGAGAAGCGGCCGCGTGTGCATGAAGGTGAGCGCGACCATGCGCGCAGGGTAGAGGCAAAGAATGTAGGGCGTGATGCCGGTCGCCACAAACACGCCGGGATCGTCGCCGACAGGGGCGAGCTTGTTGCCGAAGACGTAGACCCCATAGAGGATGACCATGTGCGTCAGCGGCCAGCCGACCGCAATGATGTAGCTGAAATAGGAATTCCCGAAGCGGGTGCGGATGTCGCGCAGGAGTGATGCGACGAACACCCGGCGCGCGTCTCTGAATCGCGGCATTTCAGACGTTCAACCTGCCTTGTCGAATATCGGCGGACACATATACGCCATGCGGCCCGGCGCGCAAACCGGACGGCGCAGCGTTAGCCTTGCGCGACATTGCGTCGGAGTGACGGCGTCAATATGGTGTCGCCCGCTGGCGCAGGGCCGCGATCTCAATTCGAATTCCCGGGTGATTCTGGATGGCAACCGAACGGTTCGATCTCGATGGAGCGGTCATCACGCTTCCAAACGACGCTGGTCTTGCGCTCGTCTTTCAGGGCCGCAGTCACGCGATCGAAAACGCCAATGTGCAGAATGCTCTGTTTGTGAACAAGCCGCTCGAGAGCATCGGACAGGTGAAGGGTCTCGCAGAAGGCGAAATGCTCAACGACGGCTCCTGCCTCATCCGCGCCGAGGGCGAACACGGCATCTTCCTCCTGACCGGCTTGCCGAAAACCCGCCGCTGTCTGATCACGAGCTTCGAGGCGTTTACGAAGTTCGGCTTCGACATGGACAAGGTCCGCAACGTTCCCTGGCTCGTTTTGCAGGCGATTCCGGTCGGGCCCGAAATCAGGATCGTCCAGCCCTAGGCGAAGTGGAACTGTCACATTGTTGAACTCGGCCCGCGATGGAACGGCGTGATCGCCTTTCT
>CAZWJF010000075.1:0-7111 GCA_964634325.1 uncultured Rhodoblastus sp. | reverse complement strand
CGCAGATCGTCGGCCAGCGCCGCCATGCTCGCCCCGCGCCCGGCGAGCCAGGCCAGCCGCGCAATGTCGCGCGAGGTCCAGTCGAGAGAGCGACTGGCGCCCGACCTGTTGCGCGCGCGCTTCATTCCGCCGCCTCCCGCGCCTTGCGGCGATCGACCGGCGCCAGCGCGATCACCCCGCGATCCGCGGCGTCCGAAACCAGAATGCCGAGCGCCGCCGCCGCCGCCTCGTTCACCATCGCCGGGATGCGATCCCCGCGCTCCTTGGCGTCGAGACATTTGCGACTCAGCGTCTCGATGAATCGCGTCGCCGCGGCCAGCACGGCGGCGCGGTCCTTGCTGGCGCGTGAGCGCAAACCGGACGCGAGCGGCGCGTCGTCGCTCGCCTGCGCGATGACAGCTTCCTTGGCGACATACTCGCCGAGCAGCGCCAGCACGTCGCCGCCTTTCAGGTCGCGCGGATCGCCGATCGGAGTCGTCATGCCGCGCGCTCCTGTCGCGCCGGGCGGGCCATGTAGCCGCGCTTCCCGACCGTCTCGACCACGACGCCGAGTGCGGCGAGCGCGACACGGATCGACAGCATCTCGACCGACACGACGTTGGACACACCTTCAGCGCCGCCATCGTCCCTGTCGCCGACAAGATGGTCGATGAGCTCCGCCATGGTCACGACGCCGCCGGCCCGCGCCAGCAACGCCAGCGCGACGCGCAGCGCCGCCTGCCCCGGCAGACGCACCGTTACCCCGCCGCACCCGATGCGGCGCGTCTGGACGCAAACGAACAGCGCGTCTGGGCACCCCGCCATCAAGCGCGTCATTCCGCCCTGGCCGGGCCATTGGCCGAGATGAATATTCATGCGGCGGCCTCATCGAACTTGGTCGCTTCGTTACCCCACGGCACGAACCCGAACCGGGACTCGCGGGCGAACAGTTCGAGCCGCGGCACATCGCCGACCAGCGCGATGGCGCGGCGATAGAATTCGTCCGGCTTGCGGGAGTGTTCACGCCGCGGCGCGATAATGATTTCCTCGACGGAATGCGAGACGCGCGGCGGGCGGCCGCGCTTGAACAACAGCACGTCCTCGGCGTTCTTGCGCGTCGTGTAGCCCATGCCCTTGTGAAGGGAGTGGCGATGCACGAACAGCGGCTCGCCCCCGCGCGCCATGCTCGGATGCGTCTTGACCCACACGAAGGCGCGACCGGAAAAATCGAATCCCCACGCCGCCGCGATTTCCTGCGCCGTCAAAAGCGTCTTCGACCCCGGCGCGCGATAGAGCTTCGGGCTCGTCACCCACATCATGAGCCAGCAATCCGGCGCCGCGACCGACTCGACCGGCAGCGCTGCAATCTCATGATCCGTCATGCGGCCGTAATGCTGCGGCCGCCCCTTCTTGCCGGCGCGGAAATCGGTCGGCGGATCGGCGACGATGAGCTTGAAGCCGCCGGGAGTCGTCGGAAGTGGCGTCACGCCTCACCCTCCGCCATCGCCAGCAGCACGCCGAGCGGGCCGCGCATCGTCCCGTCGCGCTCCTGACTCAAGGCCGCGCGGATGTCGGCGACAGGCACGCCATGCTGAAGCGCGATGCTCGCCAGCGTCGCCATGTCCTTCGCCATGATGTCGAGCGCGTCGCCCGGCTTGCCGGCGTCGAGAAACACTTCGGCGAGGCGGCCGTCAGCAAAGCGCGAGACCTGCGCCACATAGCCGATGCCCTCGTGATCGAACGAGATCACGTCGCCGTCGCGACGGTTCGGGAGTCGCTCACGCATCAGGTATGGCCTCCCGGCCTGATTACCCGCGCCGTTCCGCGCACAGCCATCGCGCGGTGAAACGCGCAGTAGGAATGCAGATTGCCGAACTGATCGCGCAGCGCGGGCGCGCCGCAGTAGCGGAATGAGGACTCGCGCGGATTGCCGAGCGGCCAGCGGCAGTCATCATGCGCGAGATCGTCGAGCGTGACGCGGCGCGAGTCCGGCGCGGGATCGTTGCCGGCGATCATTTCGGCCAGCGTCTTCATGCATCGCCCCCGATCGCGCAGTCCGCCGCCGGCGATCCGCAGCCCGAGCCGCGCGGTTCCGGCCCGCCGCGAAAGATCGGCTCGCGCTTCGCCGGCGCATCGGGCGGCGGCGCGACGTGTTCACGGCGCAGCGCGTCGAGAAGCGAGTCCGACGCAACGGCCGCCTCGGCGAACATCGCGTCGGCCTCGGCGTTGGCCTCGAAATCCGTGACGACGCCGAGATCGACCTGCACCTTGCGGATCGATTCCAGCGCCGAGCCGGTGCGCCTGTGAATCGTGTCGCGCGCCAGCCCTTGCTGGATCAGCGCCTCGATCTCCGCGCGGCGCTGCGGGTCGATCCGGGACGGCTGGCGCCCCATATGCGTCGCGCCGCGGGGCTTCGCCGCCTCGCGCGTTCCGGTCGGAATATGGTTGAGCCGGCGCAGGTCGCGCGCCGTCGATTTGCTGACGCCCGCCGCTTGCGCCGCAGCCTCTGCGCTGAGGCCGCGCCGAAGCGCAGCGATACACGCCTTGCGCTGCGCGGGCGTGACCAGAATGCCGCGCGCCATCACTGCCCCCATACGGCGAGAACAACGCGGGCGAAGTCTTTCGCGCGCGTGTCGTCAGTCAGCGCGAGGCAAGCGCGAGAGAGAACGGCGTCGACGGAGCGGCGGCCGTGAAGCGCTGTGCTGTGGTCCCGCCCACCGAGCGCGCGGCCAGCCTCGCCAAGCGACAGGCCGACGACGTTGATCAGCATCCACGCAGCCACATGCCGCGGCCGCACAAATTGCGGCGACCGCTTCTCCCCGCACAGATCATCAACAGCGATTTCCGCCGCCTGGGCACATGCCCGCAGCACCGCACGGACCCGCATGTTGCGCATGGCGCTCTTGCCGCGCAGCGCGCCGAGCGTCGCCGTTTCCTGCTTTGGGAGGAGCACTGGCAGCGGCGCCGGCGCATGGCTCGTCTCGCGCACCAACGGCGCGGGCGGCTGGGCCGGCTCCTTCCATCTCTGCCGCGGCGCACGGGCGACGCGGGGGCGCCAGGTGGACGACGCGAGGATCGCCGCAACGTCGTCGCGCTTCGGCCGGCCCTGCCAGCGCGGGCGGCCATCGGCCGAGTCGATTTCGTCGAGTCGCCGCTCGGCGATCGTCACGCGCGCCAGCGACACCGGAACGCGCGCCTCGTCCGGACCACCGCCGCGCAGCGGCCCCGCGCCGCGATTGAGGATGTGCATCGTCGTCGTCGCCGGCGTCATTCCGCGGCCTCCCCGAACATCACGAGTTTCTGCATCGGCCGGCGGGCGAAGTGCGCGCTGGCGTAGTCCCAAAGCGCACAGGCGTCGGCGCAGTCGTCGTCGCGCCGCGTTTTCGGCAGATAGCCGAGTGCGACGGCGCGATCGATCACCATGTCCTTCGTCGCCTGCCGGGCGTCGCGCTTGGCCCGCCAGTCCTTCGGAGCCTTGGTGCGCGCGAAGGCCGACGCCCGGCCGCAGAAATGCTTGCGCACGGTGTCCGCCGCGACGTGCTCGAACCGGATGCCCTGCCAGCATCCGAGAACGCCATGCAGCGCGCCATGCAGATGCAACTGCCAGAGCACCGCGTCGCCGCTCGGCTGCGCCGATGGGTGAAGCCAATGCTCGGCGATCACCAGGTCGGGCTTTTCCAGCACCATCACGTCGCGCAGAAAGCGCCCGAGTTCCTGCGCGCCCGCCGCCGGCGGCTCGTCCTTGCTCGCGAGAAGCTTGGCGCCGGCGCGCGGGATTTCACCGGCGCGGCCGATCGCGAAGCCCATGCGGCGGGCGAGGTCGAAAGCGGCGATCAGCATTCCCGCCGCCCGTCAGTTGATCGTCGTCCGCTGCGGCGCGTCGCCGAGCCCGCCTTCGGTGAATTCGCGATTGCGAATCGACGGCCGGCCCGACGTGGCGTCGTCGAATTCTTCGTCCGACTCGCGCGGCGCGGCGTCGTCGGCGCCATCATCGGCGAGCGGCTTGATGCCGGACGCCAGCACCGCTTGGCCGGCGTGCCAGCCATCGATCCACTGCGCGCCCTGTTCGGAGCCTGGCCCCCATTTGTCGGGGAGCTTGCACGCCTCGCCCGCCATGCCGGCGACCTTGCCCTCGGCGAAAGCGCGCTCGACGCCCGGCGTGCGATCGACGCCGTCGCCGAAAATGTCGGCCTGAAATCCGACCGGATGCGCGAGCCACTTCGCCGTTTCGACCATCATCGCGATTTGCGCCGACGCGGCGGACGGCTCGGCCTTGCGCAGGAACAGCGCGTAGTCGACCTGCGCCTTGTCGAAGCCGTCCGCTTTCAGCGTCTTGCGCACATTGCGAATGTTCGCCGTGATGGTTTCCATCTCGGCGCGCATGCGCTCGATCTTGACGACGCCCTGCAACAGCAGCGCGGCCTTCTGTTCGGGCGTCAGTTCGTTGTGGCCGATCCCGGCCGGCGCGTCGGCGGCAGGTTTCGCGGCCTTCGGCTTGTTCTTGCTTCCCTTCGGGCGAGCCATGATCGCGATCTCCGGCTCAGACCAGCGCGGCGAGGTCGAGCACGATGCGGCCGTAGCGCGTCACTTGCGCCCGAAGTTCGGCGACGGCGGCGTCGAGCCGGGCGCGGTCGCCGGCATGGCCTTGCGGGCGCTCGAATCCCAGCGCGGGCGGCGTGTAGTCGCCGAGCTGCTTGCGGATCACAGAGACAGCGTGTTCGGACTGCGCGACGATCTCGCGCCGCACGTCGTCGAGCGCGCGCATCGTCGCCAGCGTGGCGCCGGGCGGAGCGAGGGAGATGTTCAGTTCGCCCGCGATGGCCGCGAGCGCGGCGTCAGCGGGTTTCGTCAGAGCGTTCATGTCAGAGTCCTTTGGGCTGGTCGATCCAGGGAGCGAGCGCGGCGGCGCGCTCAATCAGAGTCTTCGCGCGGCGCAGCAGCCTTCGGGCTCGCCACGTCCGCCAGCGCTGTTTCCAGAGACGCAATGCGTCGGCGCAGAGTGTCCAGTTCGTCACGGGCTACGGCCTCTTGTTGTTCGTCGAACCGGCGCAGCGCATCGCGCACCGCAGCGACGACGGACCATTTCGGATCATCGATCTCGCGATAGAAAAGGCTTCGCGCCATCCGGGGCGTCAGACCGGCCTTGCGGGCCGCCCGCGCGATCCAGCTTTCCCGCGTGTCCGACCACGCGCGCACCCCCGCGAGGCGCACGATGCCCTCGTGAAGTTCGTCGCGGATGTCGGCGACATGGGACATTTTTTTGGACGCCTTCTCCGAATTCATGGACGTCACCCGTGCTCAAACTTCACTCATGAGCACGAGAGATGACGAACGCTTGGACACCACGCTTACGCAACGGGCACAGACATGGACGACGCTGGCGGTTGCAGCCGCCGCGATCGTCATGCGAATTCAAGAAGGCCGCGCATCCGAAGACGCGCGGCCAGTGACGCCGGACGCACAGGGAGGAGCGGCGTCGGCGTGTTCGGATCGAAGGGATTCGGCGCGGATCGCGCGCGTGACGCGCAGCAAGTCATTCGCGCAGACCCGGATGTGATCGCTCTCCAGGCCATCAAGGCGCATCGCCTGCCAGCGCCATCCATCCGCGAGGCGTTCCAGTTCGGCGAGGATGGATTCGAGCGAGGTCACGCCGCCCTCCTGCGCCTGTCGTCCTTCGCCCCGCGCTCGGCTTCGTCCGCGTCAGCGCGCAGGCGCTTTGCATCGGCGCGCAGGCGGGCGACTTCGGCGTGAAGCCCGTCAGCGATCCTGTCGAGGCCAGACGCGGCGCGGCGGAGAGTGACGGCGAGCGGGGGAGACACGGTCATGCGGCCTCCGGGGAGGCGGACGATTGCGCCGGGCGCCCGATGTCGTCAGGCCACGATTCGCTGTCCGGCCAGTTGTCCGAAAACCACTGCATCGCCGCGCCGGCGCGCGTCAGCGTCAGGTCGGCGCCACCCTCGATCGCCGACAGCTTCTTGCTGTCATCGAAAATGCGGGAGCTGATCGTCGTGAGCCTCACGCCCGTCGCAGCGGCGAAGATTTGCGCAAGGCGCAGGATGTCCGAAGCGGTGACCATGTGTGCATGATCGGTAATTTTACCGCCTCTGTCAACGGTAATTTTGCCGGATGCGGCGGGATGGCGTTTCGGTCAAATTACCGAGCGATGGCGCGCGCTAGCGAAGCTTTTGATCTGCCGGGAATTCTGGCCCGCATAGGGGAGCGTTTGGCCGCGCTCGATATCAGCGCGCATCGGGCGTCGATGCTTGCTGGGAAGCCCGACGCCATCCGCAACCTGGAGCGCGCGATCGAGAAAAATACCGGGCGCTCTGGTATTTCGACAGCGACGATCAAAGCTCTTGCGCCCGTGTTGGAAACGACGCCGGCGTGGTTGCTCGACGGGACAGGTCCGGATGAAGCGACCGCCGCAGACAGGTTGACGAGCGTTCCGCTGATTTCATGGGTCAGCGCTGGCGACATCAAATCCCCTGACGCAGTGAGCGAGATAGAATCGGCACCAAAGGTGTTCGCCGCGGACCTGCCGCGCGGCAGATGGATCGCACTACGTGTCGTCGGCGCTTCCATGGACAGGATCAGCCCGCCGGACTCGATCATCCTCGTCAACATGGCGGAGACGCGCCGTATCCCAAACGCCTGCTATGTGATCGCCGGCGTGGATGGCGAAGCGACCTACAAGCGCTACCGGACGAACCCTGAGCGATTCGAGCCTGTTTCGACGTTCGATTCATTCGAGACCATTTTTCTGGGAGAGAACGTCAACCCTCGGATCGTCGGCCGCGTTCGGCGCACGGTGCTGGACCTTTGATGCGCGCGCCCTTCGTCGCGCTCGCATTTTGCGCGACGGGCGCCCTTGCCGCCGAGACGCGCACGACGACGGCTGGCTCGTTCGGATGCCGTGATCCGCGGCTTCTCGTGGCGGCGGCGCACATCATCGCGGCCGGGACGCAGCGCCAATTTCAGGCGTTCATGGGCGCCGCCGTGGTGGATGGACATTGCGCGACGATTCCGGCGGGCCAGGTCGTCACGGTGGAGAAGCGCGCGTCCGACGCGGCGATCTGCGCCCGCCGACGCGGCGATCCGGCTTGCCTGTGGATGCCTGGCGAGGCTTTCGATT
>CAZWJF010000074.1:0-7325 GCA_964634325.1 uncultured Rhodoblastus sp. | reverse complement strand
GCTCGGCGCGCCGAGCGAGGAGAAGTTCAAGGGCTATGGCGTTTCGGCCTGCGCGACCTGCGACGGCTTCTTCTATCGCGGCAAGGAGGTCGTCGTGGTCGGCGGCGGCAATTCGGCCGTGGAGGAAGCGCTCTATCTCGCCAATCTCGCCTCAAAGGTGACCGTGGTCCATCGCCGGGATTCGTTCCGCTCGGAGCGCATCCTGCAGGAGCGCGTGTTCGCCAATCCCAAGATCGAAGTGCTCTGGAACACGACCATCGACGAAATTCTCGGGACGGAGCAGCCTCTGTCCGTCACCGGCGTGCGCCTCAAGAACGTGCAGACCGGCGCGCTCGAGGAGCGGCGGATCGATGGCGTGTTCGTCGCCATCGGCCATGCGCCGGCCTCGGAGATTTTCGCGGGCCAGGTCGACATGAAGCCGAACGGCTACATCAAGACCGTCCCCGGTACGACGCAGACGAACATCCCCGGCGTCTTCGCCGCCGGCGACGTCGCCGACGACGTCTACCGTCAGGCGGTCACCGCCGCAGGCCTCGGCTGCATGGCGGCGCTGGAAGCCGAAAAGTACCTGGCCGCACAGCCCGCCAAGCTTGCGGCGGAATGAGCAGGCGAGAAAAAATTACGAGACTGTCGGACAAAAACATGCGAACAAAGATGGCGACAGCCAGAAGGGGGCGCGCCGGCGCAACGAAGAACTGACGCCCGCCCGCAGCGACGGGCGACGACCGGCGACGCCGTTAGGGGAGGTAAGGACGTGGACTGGGACAAGCTGCGCGTCTTCCACGCGGCGGCGGAGGCTGGCTCCTTCACGCATGCGGGCGAGAAGCTGGGACTGAGCCAGTCGGCGGTCAGCCGGCAGGTCGGAGCGCTCGAGCAGGACCTCGACACGCCGCTGTTTCACCGCCACGCCCGCGGCTTGATCCTGACCGAACAGGGCGAGATTCTGTTGCGCACGGTCAAGGACGTCATGGGCAAGCTCGAAGCGGCCCGCCTGCGTCTGAGCGAGCAGCGCGACAAGCCGCAGGGCGAACTGCGCGTCACGACCACGCTGGGCATCGGCACCAACTGGCTCGCCCCGCAACTCGGCGATTTTCTGGAGCTGTACCCGGACATCAAGGTCCGGCTCATTCTGACCGACGACGAACTCGATCTCGGCATGCGCGAGGCTGACGTCGGTCTGCGCATGCGCGTGCCCTCGCAGCCCGACCTCATCCGCCGGCGCCTGTTCACGGTCCACTATCACCTCTACGCCTCGCCGGAATATATCCGCCGGCACGGGCAGCCGCGCACGCTCGCCGACCTCGACCAGCACAGAATCCTGAGCTACGGCGCGACCGGCGCGAGCTTCCTGAACAGCCTCAACTCTTTGCTGACGGCCGGCCGCGACGCCAAGAACCCGCGCGTTCCCGCCCTCTCGGTCAACAACATCACCGCTCTGCGCCGCGCCGTGGACGCTGGCGTGGGCATCGCCGTCCTGCCGGAATATCTGATGACGCCGGATTCCGGCCTCATCCAGATGCTGCCCAACGCCGAGATGCCGGAATTCGAGTGCTACCTCGTCTATCCCGAGGAAATGAAGAACGTCGCGCGCGTGCAGGTTTTCCGAGACTTTCTCGTCTCGAACGCACAGCGCTGGAAATATTGACGTTTGTCGCGCCATGCGCGCAGCGCATGGGATTCGGGCCCCGAAGCTGCGCGGTTCGCATATCTACCATGTCGCGCCGTCGATTGTCCGACCCGGCTTATGGGACCATTCTCTTCAGGTCGGTCGCGTCGTTCACTGCCTCCCCGGTGAATTAGGCGGCCGGTCATTCCCTCTTGAAGTCCTCCGGCGTCTAGCCGGGTGCGGCCGGGCCTTGCGCCCGGCCTCTTTTTTTCGCTGCGGAAATCGGGGGGCCCGAGCGTCAGTCGAACAGGCTCGACACGCTCTCTTCGCGCGCCGTGCGCGCGATCGCCTCGCCGATCAGGCCGGCGATGGTGATGACGCGGATGTTCTTCGACAGGCGCACGGCTTCGGTCGGCGCGATCGTGTCGGTGATGACGAGCTCTTTCAGCTTCGACGACGAAATGCGCGCCACCGCGCCGCCCGACAGCACGCCGTGCGTGATGTAGGCCGATACATCCTTCGCGCCCTGCTTCAAGAGCGCCTCGGCGGCGTTGCACAGCGTGCCGCCGGAATCGACGATGTCGTCGACGAGGATGCAGCTCTTGCCCTCGACGTCGCCGATGATGTTCATCACTTCGGATTCGCCGGCGCGCTCGCGGCGCTTGTCGACGATGGCGAGCTGGGCGTCGATGCGCTTGGCGAGCGCACGCGCGCGCACCACGCCGCCGACGTCCGGCGAGACGACCATGACGTTCGACAGGTCTTTCTGCCGCTCCTTGATGTCGCGGACCATGACGGGCGCGCCGAACAGATTGTCGGTCGGAATGTCGAAGAAGCCCTGGATCTGTCCGGCGTGCAGATCGACCGTCAGCACGCGGTCGACGCCGGCGCGCGTGATGAGATTGGCGACGAGCTTGGCCGAGATCGGCGTGCGCGAGCCCGATTTGCGGTCCTGCCGCGCGTAGCCGAAGTAGGGCAGAACGGCGGTGATGCGGCGCGCAGAAGAGCGGCGCAGCGCGTCCGCCATGATCAGCACTTCCATCAGGTGGTCGTTCGCCGGAAAGGACGTGGACTGCACGATGAACGTGTCTTGCCCGCGCACGTTCTCCTGGATCTCGACGAAGATTTCCATGTCGGCGAAGCGCCGGACCTGACAATGGGTCAGCGGCGTGCCGAGATAGGCTGCGATCGCTTCCGTCAGCGGGCGATTGGAATTGCCCGCCAGAATTTTCATGCCAGCCATTGCAGCGACAGCCATTTCAGCGATCCAGCACCGCCCCGTTGCGCCGCGTCATAGCAGTCGGTTCGCGTACGAACAATACGACAGCTGCATGACAGGTCGACGAAATCGGTGGAAACAACGAAAGATCGTCGCAGCTTAACGCGCGGCCGCCAGCCCGAGCTTCTGGCCGCCCTCGGCAGGCTCGCTGCGCGCGGCGACCGACGTTCCGGCCCGCGCGCCGCCCGCAGCCGCGACCGTGGTTCCGGCCGAAGCGCCCGCCGCGGCGGCGACGGCTTCCGGCGTATTGGTCAAGGCGTCGGCGAGATCGCCAGCGCTGCGGCCGGCGAGCGCGCCGAGCGCGCCATCGTCGGCCAGCATCCAGGAATCGGCGGCCGCGCCCTTCACCGCGACTTCGTCGGTCAGACGCGCCACGCGCTTCTTGGACCGGTCGAACAGGTCGAGCACATAGGAATAACGGGTCGCGCCGGCCTCTCCGGCCGCGTCGATATAGGCGCGCACGAAATATTCGGCCTTGCCCGCGTCGGCGGTCGCCAGATCCTGCGTGCGCGCGGCCTGCGCGAAGGCGGCGGCGAAACGCTGATTGATGTCGTCCGGCGCGCCCGCGACGCTGGCCAGCGCCACCGTGACGCCATGCGGGCTGACGCCCGGCCGGCGCGCGATCTTCGGCGGCGCCGTCGCCGGCTCGACCCGCGCCTGGCTCGTCGTATCGACGCAACCGCCGAGCGGCGCGCAGACCAGCGGCGTCAGGACGAGAGCGGACAAGACGACAAACGCGCGTGGGGACGACAAAAGCGGGCTTTCCTCGTTTTGACCGGCGATGCGGCTGTTAACGAACCGTTAAACTCTTGCGCGCCCCCCGTCCAGCGGCCGGCCGGCGACATGCTTAATCGCGCGCCGCGTCGTCCGGCGCCTTGCGCGCGACGAACGTCATGCGCTGTTGATTATGCCCGATGTTCTCGCCCGCGCGCGTGCAATCGAAGTCGTGGTCCGCGAGCAACTCCCGCATGTCGGCCTCGTCGTAGGTCGACAGACCATATTGCGCGCGCAGCGTGCGATAGTCGGAAAGCGCCGTGCGCGCGAGACCCGCGACCGCCGCAAACAGAAAACCGCCGCGCCAGCCGAATTCGAGCAGCGCGCGCGCATCCTCCAGCGCGCTCAGGTTCTTCGGCACGATGTCGGCGAGCACGAGAACGCCGTCGTCCTTCAGCTTGTCGTGGAAGATCGCCAGCAGCCGCGACAATTCCGCCTCGCCGACATATTGCAGCACGGAGACGACCACGATCACGCCGAGCGATCCGGCCGGCAGCGCGTCGAACGACGCGTCGTCGAGCACGACGATATTGGCCTGCGTCGCATTGGCGGCGACGAGTTTCGCGCGCACGCTGGGCGCGGCGTCGTAGAGAAAGAGCTTCGCGCAGCGCGCGGCGAGGAAGCGTGCGCCGAGCGCCTCGCCGCAACCGTAGTCGAGCACGCTGGCCTGCGGATTGGGGATGTGCGCGGCGACGCCCTTGGCGACGAGATCGGCGTGCAGCGTCTTGTGGCGCGCGTTGACGTAGATCGAATGATCGCGGTCGAAGAAGTCGCGCCAGGTCATGGCTGACTCACCCCTTCGCTCTGTCCATCATCTCGACGAAGCGATGGAACAGATAGTGCGAATCCTGCGGGCCGGGCGAAGCTTCCGGATGGTGCTGCACGGAGAAGGCCGGGCGATCGTCGAGCGCGATGCCGCAGTTCGAGCCGTCGAACAGCGAGCGGTGCGTCTCCTTCGCGTTCTTCGGCAGCGTGTCGACGTCGACTGCAAAGCCGTGGTTCATCGAAACGATCTCGACCTTGCCGGTGGTGTAGTCCATCACCGGATGGTTCGCGCCGTGATGGCCCTGATGCATCTTCTTGGTCTTGGCGCCGACGGCGAGCGCCATCATCTGGTGGCCGAGACAGATGCCGAAGGTCGGCACTTTTTCGTCGAGCAGCTTGCGGATCACCGGCACCGAATATTCGCCGGTCGCGGCCGGGTCGCCCGGGCCGTTCGACAGGAATACGCCGTCCGGCTTCAGCGCCAGAATGTCTTCCGCCGACGTCGTCGCCGGCACCACGGTCACCGCGCAGCCGGCGTCCGCCAGCAGCCGCAGGATGTTGCGCTTCACGCCGAAGTCGAGCGCCACGACCTTGCGGACCGGCGCGCTCTGGCGGCCATAGCCCTCGCCGAGCGTCCAGGTCGTCTCGTCCCAATCATAGCGCTGCGCGGCGGTCACGCCCGGCACGAGATCGAGCCCGTCCATCGAGGGAATCGCGGCCGCGCGCGCCTTCAGCGCCGCGATGTCGAACACGCCGTCCGGCGCATGCGCGATCACGGCGTTGGGCATGCCCTTCTCGCGGATGCGCGCGGTCAGCGCGCGCGTGTCGATCCCGCAAATGCCGACGACGCCGCGCGCCTTCAGCCAGGCGTCGAAATGCCTTTGCGCGCGAAAGTTCGAGGGGTCGGTGATCGGCGCCTGCAGCACGGTCCCGCGCACGCCGGAGGCCGCCGCCATATTGACCGTCTCGATGTCCTCGTCGTTCACGCCGACGTTGCCGATGTGCGGGAAGGTGAAGGTGACGATCTGTCCGGCGTAGGACGGATCGGTCAGGATTTCCTGATAGCCGGTCATGGCGGTGTTGAAGCAGACCTCGCCGTCGGCCGCGCCGGTCGCGCCGAGGCCGAACCCTTCGATCACGGTTCCGTCGGCGAGCACCAGCAGCGCGGTCGGCGCGCGGGGCGCCCAGGGGGCGGGCTTGTCGGCCTGGTCGGACTTCACTTGATCGTTCGCCATCGGCGCTCTACACCCTTGCCTTCTTTGCGAGCCCGCGCGGATGCGCCCGGACCGGGGCTGCGGCGGGCTTGCGGACGTGGGTTTTCAGGGGTCTGAAATCGGCGCGGAAGCTAGGGGAGGCCCTCCGCCTCGTCAACCCCGGCGACGCGCCCTTCCCCGGCAGTCTGGAGCGATCATGCGCGAGAAGTTCACCAACGATCTGAAAGAGGCGATGAAAGCCGGCGACAAGCCGCGCGTCGCGGCCATTCGCCTCATCACGGCGGCCCTCAAGGACCGCGACATTCTCGCGCGCGGCGAAGGCAAGACCGTCAGCGACGAGGACATTCTCGCCCTCCTCCAGAAAATGGTGAAGAGCCGGCAGGAATCGCTCGAAATCTACGAGAAGAACAACCGGCCGGAACTCGCCGCGCAGGAAAAGGGCGAGATCGACGTCATCAACTCCTATCTGCCCAAACAGATGGACGAGGCCGCCGTGGCCGCGGCGATCAAGGCCGCCATCGCCGAAACCGGCGCCGCCTCCATGAAGGACATGGGCAAGGTGGTCGGCGCGCTGAAGGCGAAATACACGGGCCAGATGGACTTCGCCAAGGCGAGCGCGGCGGTCAAGGCGGCGCTGTCGGGGCAATAGGGCCGGGCGCCGGAAGCGGCGCTGGCGCGGCGGCAGGCGGACGAATCGCGGCGCGTCACCATTCCGGCGTCAGCGACGGGCGGCTGCGACGCCGCGCGGGCGCTGGTTCCGGCTTGGGCGCATAGGCGCGCTGCAATTCGCGCGTCGCCTTCTCCAGATCGTCGAGATCGGCGTAGCGCCGCCGCTCCATGCGCTCCATCCGCGCCACCGCGCGCGACAACTGGTCGATGACGGCCGCCCGCCGCCGCCGGTCCTCGAACGTCGCTTTGCCCCGCTCGGCGGCGAGCGCCTCAAGCTCGGCGCGGGCGGCGAAGGCGACGTCGCGCGCCAGATCGTACTCGCTCGGCGGCGGTCCCTTGCGGCGGCGTTTCGGCGGGTCCGCCCGCACGCGGGCGAAAAGATCGACCCGCGCGTCGATGCGCGGCGCCGAGGCCGAGCGGCGCGGCCAGTCCATTTCCGCGATCCAGTGATAGAGCGTCGAGGCCGACACACCGAAGGCCTGCGCGACTTTCACCATGGGAACGGCCGTGTCGTAATAGAGATCGCGCAACCGCACCATGTCGGCATCGCCGAACGCGATTCTGGCGCGCGGGCGGCGGGTGAGGTCGGGGGCGGGCGGCATTGTAGGAAAATAAACAAGATTACAGAGTGCCTGTCAAGAACGTTCTTTTTTTGTTCTAGTTTACACTAAATTAACCCCCGTCAAAGAAAATCTCTTGAATTCAAAGGGATATAGCCTTGGCAACCGCTTCCGAAGAGCTGCTTGCGACCGCAAACGGCAAGAAATTCAAGACGATCCTCGCTGACCCTCCGTGGCAGTTTCAGAACCGCACCGGAAAAATTGCGCCTGAACATCGACGGCTCAATCGATATGGCACGATGTCCTTGCCTAAGATTAAGGAACTCCCCGTCGCCGACATCGCGGACGATACTGCACACCTCTATTTGTGGGTGCCGAACGCCCTTTTGCCTGAAGGGCTGGATGACCTGAGACCCTGAACTTCCTCCAGATTTGGGTAGAGTCCGTCGATCGGGAGA
>CAZWJF010000073.1:0-7777 GCA_964634325.1 uncultured Rhodoblastus sp. | reverse complement strand
CGTTGCCCTGCACGAAGCCCGCCGGTTCGAAGCGGGTGAAGGTGAAGGCGTCGACGTATTCCTCCAGCGGCACGCCGTATTGCAGGCCGAGCGAGATGGCGATGGCGAAGTTGTTCATCAACGAGCGGAAAGCCGCGCCTTCCTTGTGCATGTCGATGAAGATTTCGCCGATCCGGCCGTCCTGGTACTCGCCGGTGCGCAGATAGACCTTGTGGCCGCCGACGATGGCCTTTTGCGTGTAGCCCTTGCGGCGGTCGGGCAGCTTCTCGCGCTCGCGCATCACATGCACGCGCTCGATGACGCGCTCGACGATCTTCTCCGCGACAGCGGCGGCGCGCGCCGGGGCGTTCGAGGCGATGATGTCGGCGATGGCGTCCTCGGCCTCGTCGCTGTCGTCCTCGATCAGTTGCGAATTCAGCGGCTGCGAAAGCTTGGAGCCGTCGCGGTAGAGGGCGTTAGCCTTCAGCGCGAGGCGCCAGGACAGCATGTAGCTCTCCTTGCAATCCTCCACCGTCGCGTCGTTCGGCATGTTGATCGTCTTGGAGATCGCGCCGGTGATGAAGGGCTGCGCCGCCGCCATCATGCGGATGTGGCTCTCGACCGAGAGATAGCGCTTGCCGATGCGCCCGCAGGGATTGGCGCAATCGAACACCGGCAGATGCTCGTTCTTGAGGAACGGCGCGCCTTCGAGCGTCATGGCGCCGCAGACATGCGTGTTGGCCGCCTCGATCTCCGGCTTGGTGAAGCCGAGGAACCCGAGCAGTTCGAACGAGGGGTCCTCGAGCTTTTCCGCCGGCACTTTCAGCGCATCGCGCAGGAAGTCGGCGCCGAGCGCGTATTTGTTGAAGACGAATTTGATGTCGAAGGCCGACGCCAGCGAATCCTCGATCGTCTTGATCTTCTCATCCGTGAAGCCGCGCGAGCGCAGCGACGCATGGTTGATCGCCGGCGCGTTGGCGAGGCTCGCATGGCCGACGGCATAGGCCTCGATCTCGCCGATCTCGGCCGGGCTGTAGCCCAGCGTGCGCAGCGCTTCCGGCACGGCGCGGTTGATGATCTTGAAATAGCCGCCGCCGGCGAGCTTCTTGAATTTCACCAGCGCGAAGTCGGGCTCGATGCCGGTGGTGTCGCAATCCATCACGAGGCCGATCGTGCCGGTCGGCGCGACGACCGACACCTGCGCGTTGCGGAAGCCGTGTTGCTCGCCGAGCGCCAGCGCCTCGTCCCACGACGCCTTGGCGCGGATGGCGAAGTCTTCCTGCGGCAGCGAGGCGAGATCGAGCGGCACCGGATTGACCGAGAGCTTTTCATAGCCCGAGGTCTCGCCGTGCGCCGCGCGGCGGTGGTTGCGCACCACGCGCAGCATGTGGCTGGCGTTGCGCTTGTAGTCGGCGAAGGGGCCGAGCTCCTTGGCCATTTCCGCCGAGGTCTTGTAGCAGACCGCGGTCATGATCGCCGACAGCGCGCCGCAGGTCGCGCGGCCCACCGCAGAGTCGTAGGCGACGCCCGAGGACATCAGCAGGCCGCCGACGTTCGCGTAGCCGAGGCCGAGCGTGCGGTACTCGTAGGAGAGTTTCGCGATTTCCTTGGAGGGGAATTGCGCCATCAGCACCGAGATTTCGAGCACGACGGTCCACAGCCGCACGGCGTGCTCATAGCGGGACAAGTCGAACTTGTTGGTGGCGGGATCGCGGAAGGTCAGCAGGTTCAACGACGCCAGATTGCAGGCGGTGTCGTCGAGGAACATGTATTCGGAGCAGGGGTTCGACGCGACGATCGGACCTGCGGCCGGGCAGGTGTGCCAGTCGTTGATGGTCGTGTGGAACTGGATGCCGGGATCGGCCGAGGCCCAGGCGGCGTAGCCGATCTTCTCCCACAATTCGCTGGCGTTCAGCACCTTGTGAGTCTTGCCGTCGAGGCGGCGGCTCAGGCGCCATTCGCCGCCCTTTTCGACCGCGCGCAAAAAGTCGTCGGTGACGCGGATCGAATTGTTGGAGTTCTGGCCGGCGACCGTCAGATAGGCCTCCGAATCCCAGTCGGTGTTGTAGGTGTCGAAGTCGATGTCCTTGTAGCCCTGACGCGCGAACTGGATGACGCGCTTGATGTAGCTGTCCGGAACTTCGGCGCGGCGGGCGAGGCGGATTTCACGCTTCAGCGCCGGGTTCTTCTCCGGGTTGAAGCAATCGTCGTTCGAGCCTTCGCAATTCACGGCCGCGCGCATCACGGCCTTCATGTGCTTCTTGACGATCTTGGAGCCGGCGACGAGGGCGGCGACCTTCTCCTCTTCCTTCACCTTCCAGTCGATGAAGTCCTCGATGTCGGGATGGTCGACGTCGACCACGACCATCTTGGCGGCGCGACGCGTCGTGCCGCCGGACTTGATGGCGCCGGCGGCGCGATCGCCGATCTTCAGGAAGGACATGAGGCCGGACGACTTGCCGCCGCCCGAAAGCTTCTCGTTCTCGCCGCGCAGCTTCGAGAAGTTGGTGCCGGTGCCGGAGCCGTATTTGAACAGGCGCGCCTCGCGCACCCACAGATCCATGATGCCGCCCTCGTTGACGAGGTCGTCGGCGACGGACTGGATGAAGCAGGCGTGCGGCTGGGGATGCTCGTAGGCCGACTTGGACTTGGTCAGCTTGCCGGTGGCGTAGTCGACATAGAAATGGCCCTGGCCGGGGCCGTCGACGCCATAGGCCCAGTGAAGGCCGGTGTTGAACCATTGCGGCGAGTTCGGCGCGGCGACCTGCGCGGCCAGCATGAAGCGCAGCTCGTCGTAGAAGGCCTGGGCGTCGGCCTCGCTGTCGAAATACTTGCCTTTCCAGCCCCAGTAGGTCCAGGCGCCGGCGAGCCGG
Organism: uncultured Rhodoblastus sp.; assembly: GCA_964634325.1. Classification (GTDB taxonomy): domain Bacteria; phylum Pseudomonadota; class Alphaproteobacteria; order Rhizobiales; family Beijerinckiaceae; genus JAJXWB01. The sequence goes on along the minus strand of CAZWJF010000073.1, from coordinate 4,925 downwards.
TCGAACACTTGGGCGGCGGTCTTTTCCGAGCCGTAGCGCTCCGCGGCGGGCAGGGCGGACAGCGCGGCTTCGTCGGCCACCGAGCGCCACAGGAAGGAGGGGACGTCGTTCTCCTCCACCTTCTTCAGGCGCGCGGGCACGCCCGCCTTGCGGAAATACTTTTGGGCGAGCACGTCGGCGGCGACCTGGCTCCAGCCGGCCGGCACTTCGATTCCGTCGAGCGAGAAGACGATCGAACCGTCGGGATTCTTGATCTCGCTTTTGGTCGTGCGGAATTCGAGCCCCGCGTAGGGGGAACGGCCAGCCTCGGTGTAACGACGTTCGATCCGCATCAATATCCCCCTCTGGCGCAGATGGTCCCGCGCCGGCTGATGTCCAGCCCTGCCAAATTCTGTCTGACGCCCTGTGAGAACGCGCCCCGGCCGTTGCCGACTCTGTGGCGAACCGCAGCGTTTCCGAACGAAAAGGCGACTTTGCGCCGCTCTGCGCCCGGTCCCCGCTGCGAATGAGGAGAGACTAGGGCGAGTCGTCGAAGGGCGTCAAGATATTGTAGGCATGATGACAGCCTGCCCAATATCTTGGGGGAAAGTTGTGAATTATGGGGAAAATTTTAAGGGAAGGGTTCCAGCGTCCCGCGAGTGTGGAGATTCGGCAAGCGACTTTTCGCGCCATAGCCGGTCAGGCCGCCCGGCGCTTCGAAAGACCGGGTTGCGCCGCAACGCGGCATCGGCCATAGGATGGCGAATTCTTCGGAGATGAAATCATGCTCTGGCTGCAGCGCTTCTTCACCTGGTGGCAGGGCGGCACCTGGAACACGTTCTTTTATACGTGGCGCAAGGGCGTGCTGGTCGGCCACGACGAGTTCGGCAACGCCTATTACAAGGAGCGCGGGATCCACAAGGATCTCGGATTCGAGCGGCGCTGGGTGATCTACAAGGGCGAGAGCGAGGCTTCCGCGACGCCGCCCGGCTGGTTCGGCTGGCTGCACCACATCGTCGACACCCCGCCGACCGAAGAAAACTACAAGCCGCACGAGTGGGAATTGCCTTATCGGCCCAATCCGACCGGCACGCCCGACGCATGGCGGCCGCAGGGCTCCCTTTACAAGTCCGGCCAGCGCCCGGCGGCGACCGGCGACTACGAGGCCTGGACGCCCGGCGCCTGAACGGCTCCAGCATATCGCCACGATTTCGCCCGAGCGGCGGTCCATCGGTTGCGCCCTCAGCAGGGCGTCCGCCGGATTGGCCGGCGCGGGACTCGTGCTAAACAGCCTTGCGCCGGCGGGCGGATTGCGTCGACGCAAACGAGGATTGGGATGCGGCCTGATTTCAAGAAATCGCCGGGTTGGGCGGCGTCGCTGGTTTTCGCCGTCGCGCTCGGAGGGTTCGCAAGCCCCGCGCTCGCCGACAAGATCAAGCACCCGACCGCCGTGTTCGCCGGGCTCGACAAGATCACCGGCCGAATCATCGCGTTCGACGTCGCGATCGACGAGACGGTGCAGTTCGGCTCACTGCAGATCACGCCGCGCGTCTGCTACACGCGTCCCGCGACCGAGGCCCCGCAGACCGACGGTTTCGTCGAGGTCGACGAATTGCTCGACGACAAGAAGTTCAAGCGCATCTTTTCCGGCTGGATGTTCGCGGCCAGCCCCGGTCTGCACGGCGTCGAGCATCCGGTCTACGACGTGTGGCTGACCGACTGCAAAGGCGACGGCCAGCTGATTCAAACGCCGGTCGAGGCGAAGCAGGACGAAACGCCGCCGCCGAACGCCGACGTGCTGCAGCCGGGAACCGAGCCGAAGCCGAAAACGACCAAACGCAAAGTCGAGCCGCTGGCGCCGCCGGTCGTGCAGCCGGACATCGCCGCGCCGCCGCCGCTCACGCCGCCCGCGCCAATTCCGCAGGCGCCGGCGCGCCGCTCCTCGCCCGGACGGTGGTTCAACAACGACGGGCCGGCCGGCGCCGGGCCGGACCCGGCGGGTCGCTAGGCCGCACGTCGGCCGCCGACGAATTCCCCGATTGCTGCGCCGAGCGCGTCGCGGGCGCTCTGCGCCGTCAGTTCGTGGTCGGCTTGCCGGATCATCGCGCGGCGTACGCCGGGCAGCGGGGTTTCCGCACGACCGCGATCGCCGAGATGGCGCTCCAGCTCCGCAAGGCCGGGATCGTTTTCGCTGTAGACGAGCAGGACTTCCGCCCCGCGCGATTTCAGTTCGCCGAACCAGCGTTCGACCGGGTTGAGCGCGGGAACGCGGCGCCGGATCGCGAAGGTGGCGTCGGTCGCCTGGACCAGCCCCGCCTTGACCAATTTCTTGGCTAGTTTGAAGAGAACCGCGCGTGCGCCGTGCGGTTCGGCCTCGCCGCCGTTCTCGGCGGACGAGAGCTTCATCGCGATATCGGCGGCCTTGGTGCGCCGCCACGCCTCGATCTGCATGGCGTAGGTGGGGCCGTAGACGAAACAGGGCTGATTGACGAGCGCCAGCTTCGTGACCCGTTTGTCTTCGATGGCGGCGTGGAACGCCTGATAGGCGCCCGAGCAGGCGCCGAATAGCGACACTTCGCTGAAACCGCGCGCCTCGAGCCAATCGATTGCAGCCTCCACATCGCGGGTCAGGCCGCGGTCGTAGAGCGGCGCCCGGTCCGGTCCGCTCGGCGAAAGAGAATCGCCGACGCCGCCCATGTCCATGCGCAGAGAAGCGACGCCCGACGCGGCGAGGCGTCGCGCCATGTCGACGAACATGCGCGCCCAGCCGATGTGATAGACGCCGCCGGAATTGAGGAAGACGACAGCCTTCTTGTCCTGCGCGCCGCGCGGCGGGGCGCAGAAGACGCCGACCAGCCGGCGGTCCGGGCCGAACATGGCGGCCTCCTCGCGCCAGTCGGCGGCGGCGATGACGGCGGCGTCGGCGTCGCTGTCGGTGGCAGTGGAAACGCCGCGTTCGGCGCCTTCCACCGCAAAGTCGGCGATGCGTTTGAGCGCAGCGGCCGGCGGCAGGGCGGCGGTCGGGTCGCACATCATTTCCGCGTAGCCTTCGAAGGGCTCGGAAACGACGTCCGCGCCCAGTTCGCGCAGTTTATCGACGAGCGGCGAACTGTCCGCCGTCTGCGTCATGATCAGGGTCCTGCAATTCTGCGCGCCGGAAAAGCGGCGCGATCCGACAAGCGCGAGATCGTCGAGCGTCGCGCGTGAAATACGGAAACCCGCCGCGGAAACGCCATCGAAGCCGGCGTCCTCAGCCGCGCCGGGCTTGCCCTGAAAGATGCGGCTCATGACTTCAAGTTCGCGTTTCAGCGCGCGGCCGGAGGCGGGCGGAGCGAGCAGAACGAGGCGAACGGGCAGGATGTCGCGGGCCGCTTCCAGCGCCAGCAGTGCGCCGAGCCTGAGGCCGATCAGCACGATTTCCTCGACGCCGGTTCGGTCAACCAATGTGCGCGCGGCCTCGCCGATATTTCCGAGCCAGGTGGCGATGCGGTGCGGGGCTTCGCCGTCGCCCTCGGAATCCGCCGTGCCGCGCCAGTCGAAACGCAGCACGGGGCAGCCGCGGGCGGAGATTTCCTCCGCCAGCAGACGCATCGAGGAGCGCGAGCACAAATCTTCAAAACCGTGCGCGCCGCAGACGATGACGCCCCGCTTCGAGGCGCCGGGGTGCAGCCAGCCGCGGCAATTGTCGAAAACGACCGGGATCAAACGAGCCTCCCGCTGAAATGAGGCGACCATTGTGCGGGAGGCGGGTTAGGGCCGAGTGAATCGGCGGGCTAAAGCGGCTTCAGCCGCGTCGAATCCTCGCCGCGATGCATGGCGATGGCGATGCGGAAGGAATTGGCGATGCGCTCGGCCATCGCGCTGACCGCCGGCGCGCCGAGCTCCGGCATCTGTTCGCGCGCGGTCTGGCGGAACAGGTCCAGCCAGCGATGGAAATGCGCGTCGGAAATTTCCGGCAGCTTCAGGTGCGGCGGCAGCGGGCGGCCGTCGTAACCGTGCTTCTTCAGCATGGTCGAGGCCCAGAATTTCTTGAGTTTGGCCAGATGCTCCGGCCAGTCCGCGATCTCGCGATTGAAGATCGGACCGAGCAACTCGTCCTCGCGCACCCGGGCGTAGAAAGCGTCGACGAGACGCGACAGGCCTTCCTCGTCCACGCCCTCGGGCGGAACGAAACCGAGCTGATAGCGGGACGCGTCGATCATGTTCAGCCCCGCCCGCGATAGGGCGCGACGCCCTGATCCGGCAGCCAAAGCCCCTCCGGCGGCGCGCCCGTCTGCCAGAAGACGTCGATCGGCATGCCGCCGCGCGGATACCAATAGCCCCCGATCCTCAGCCAGCGCGGCTCCAGCAGGCCGACGAGGTCCTTGGCGACGCGCACCGTGCAATCCTCGTGGAACGCGCCGTGGTTGCGGAACGAGGCGAGATAGAGCTTCAGCGACTTGGATTCGACCAGCCATTTCGCCGGCGCGTAGTCGATCACCAGCGTCGCAAAATCGGGCTGGCCGGTCACCGGGCAGAGCGAGGTGAATTCCGGCTGGGTGAACCGCGCGAGGTAGAGCGTGTCGGGATGCGGGTTTTGCACACGGTCCAGCTCGGCCTCGTCGGGCGAGGCGGGCAGGGCGGCGTGCTTGCCGAGAAGGTTCGGACCGTCTGCGGATTTCATGGGGAGGGAATAGGGCGGGCGGCGGGGAGGATCAACCTGGAGGAGCCGACAAATTCACGAGGCGTAAATTCGCCGCAGGCGGCGCAGTCCGGCTGTCTTCTCCTTCCCCTCAAGGCTCCGCCGCAGTAAAAGGCGGCGCGCAAGCCCTTTCAGATTCCCATTCCGAGGCCGCTCATGACCGAAATCATCGACATCCACGCCCGCGAAATCATGGATTCGCGCGGCAATCCGACCGTCGAGGTCGACGTCACGCTGTCTGACGGCTCGTTCGGCCGCGCGGCCG
>CAZWJF010000072.1:0-8068 GCA_964634325.1 uncultured Rhodoblastus sp. | reverse complement strand
GCCGCCGGCGATCAGGCTCGCGCAGGCGACGATCAGGCGCGTCGAGGCCCCCTCCTCCAGGTCGTGACCCTTGAGTTCGCGCAGACGGCCGGCGAGCCGTTGCAGCGTACGCGCGGATTCAAGCGGCAATCCACTCTCGCGCGCGACGATCTGCGCCTCGGTCTCAGGCGGCGGATAGTCGAATTCGACCGCGAGAAAGCGCTGGCGCGTCGAGGGCTTGAGCGATTTCAGAATGGATTGGTAGCCCGGATTGTACGAGATCACGAGCATGAAATCGTCCGGCGCGTGCAACGTTTCGCCGGTGCGTTCGAGCGGCAGAATGCGTCGATCGTCCGTCAGCGGATGCAGCACGACGGTCACGTCCTTGCGCGCCTCCACCACCTCGTCGAGATAGCAGATGCCGCCGCGGCGCACGGCGCGCGCAAGCGGCCCGTCGCTCCAGACAGTCTCGTCGTTCTTGATGAGATAGCGGCCGGTGAGATCGGCCGCTGTCAGGTCGTCGTGGCAGGCGACCGTCTCGAGCGGAAGCCCGAGACGGGCGGCCATGTGCGATACGAAGCGCGTCTTGCCGCAGCCGGTCGGCCCCTTCAGCAGAAGGGGGAGACGGCGTCGGAACGCCGTCTCGAACAATTCGCACTCGTCGCCTTGCGGCTGGTAGTAGGGAAGGTCGTTCCCGACTTCCTGAATGCGGGCCATGGCTGCGGCTTTCATTGCGCGCCCTTCCGGTTATTCGGCCGGAACGGCTTGGGTCGACTTGCCGGCGATCATCTCCTGCTCGCGCGGAACCAGGATCGAGTAGATGAACAGCAGCACGCCGATCACCGTGACGACGCCAGCGCCGAGACGCATCAGGTAGAAGAACCCGAGCTGATCCTGAACGTCCATGTAGGACATGCCGTTGACCCGTTCGAGATGCGTCTGGAGAACGCCCGCGAAGGTCAGCGTGACCGTCATGAACACGACGCCCGACGAGATCAGCCAGAAGCTCACCATGTTGAGCACCTGATTGTAGGGCGCACGGTTCTTCAGCTGCGGGAAGGCGTAGGACATGATCGCCAGGTTGAGGCACACATAGGCGCCGTAGAAGGCGAGATGGCCGTGCGCTGCGGTCACCTGCGTGCCGTGGGTGTAGAAGTTCACCGACGACAGCGTGTGCAGGAAGCCCCAAACGCCTGCGCCGAAGAAGGCGAGCACCGAGCAGCCGAGCGACCACAGGAGCGCGGCCTTGTTCGGATGGTCGCGGCGGCCTTTCCACACCATGGAGAAGGTGAAGACCACCATGCCGAAGAACGGCACGACTTCGAGCGACGAGAACACCGAACCGATCCACTGCCAGTATCCGGGTGTGCCGATCCAGTAGTAGTGGTGTCCCGTGCCGAGCACGCCGGTGAACAGCGACGTGGCGACGATGACGTAGAGCCACTTCTCGATCACCTCGCGGTCGACGCCGGTCATCTTCAGCATGATGAAGGCGAGAACGGACGCCATCACCAGCTCCCACACGCCCTCGACCCACAGATGCACGACGTACCACCAGTACATCTTGTCGAGCGACAGGTTCGCGGGATTGTAGAGCGAGAACAGGAAGAAGATGGCGATGCCCCACAGGCCGAGCAGCAGCACGTTGGTGATCGCCGTCTTGCGCCCCTGCAGCACGGTCATCGACACGTTGAACAGGAAGATCAACGCTGCGACGACGATGCCGAGCTTCACCCACACGGGTTGCTCGAGATAGCTGCGCGCGTGGTCGGCGTAGATGTGGAACAGATAGCCGACGACCGCCGCCAAGGCGCCCAGGAAGAAGATGGCGAACTGGATGTAGGCCAGTTTCGGCGAGTAGATCTCCCGCTCCGCCTCTTCCGGGATCAGGTAATAGGCGGCCCCGAAGAAGCCGAGCAGCAGCCACACGACGAGCGCATTGGTGTGAATCATGCGGACGACGTTGAACGGCAGCAGGTCCGTCGAAACCATGTTGGGCAGCACGTACAACGTGCCCCCGATCAGGCCGAACAGAACCTGCACGGCGAAAATGAGCAACGCGCCCAGCCAGTAGACTTGCGCGATGCGCTGGGATTCATATCGCATCGAGTGTTCCTCCGGATCGTGTCACTTGGCTTTCTGGGGCGGCCAGCCCTGCGTGTCCGTGCGGCTCGCCCACGCCAGGAATTCGGTGAGATCGGTAAGCTGCGCGTCCGAGAGATTGAAATTGGGCATTTGCCGGCGCCCAGCGACGCCGGACGGCTGCGCCTTCATCCAGTCCTTGATCAACTGCTTGGCGCCTGCGGCGTCTTTCTCGCCGCCCCAGCGTTTGAAGACGTCGCCGACTTCAGGCGCAAAGCGCGCGCCTTCGCCATGGATCGTGTGGCAATCGAAGCAGGCGTTGCGCTCCCAAATGCGCTTGCCGCGCTCGACCGAGTCGGTCAGGTGCGCCTGATCTGTGCCCTTGTTGAGGACATAGAGGTGGCTCTGCGCCGTCAACGCGACGAAGATCACGAAGAAAAACGCCGAGCCGCCGTAGAAAATGTTTCGTGCTGTCGATTTCGTCAGAATTTCGCTCATGCTCCCGCTCCGACGCTTCCCCGAGGATGCGCGAAACTAGGAACGAGCCGCACGAGCCGCCTTACCGAATGTCAATCGACCAAAGGCTTAGCCGGCGAGTTTCAGCGCCGCCTCGAGCGCGAAGGATGCGAAGAGCGTCAGCAGGATCACGGCGACTGCGGCGCCAAACCCCGCCAGCGCGCCCGGCGCCGACCGCAGGCCGAGATAGTCCGCCAGCACGATGCGCGCCTTGAAATAGGCGACAGCGACGACCACCGCCGTCCAGACGAGCAGAAATCGTGCAGGGCGCGCGGTCTCTGCGGCCACCGCCAGCGCGAGCGACAGTCCCATCAACGCGCCCCAGGCCTTCAGCAATTTGCGTTCGGAGGCGATCATGTCGTCATCGCAGCAGATAGATGCACGGAAAAACGACGATCCAGATCAGGTCGACCATGTGCCAGAAGGCCGCGCCGGTCTCGTAGTTCACGAGAGAATCGTAGAATGCGACGAGCGCGAGAATCGCCATGCCGAGAATGACGTGCAGCGCGTGAAAGCCGGTGATCAGAAAGTAGAGCGTGAAGAACCCGCCGCTGTCGATGTCGAAACCGGCGCGCAGCTCCGCGCCGTACTCCATCAGTTTGACGCCGAGGAATACGGCCCCAAGAACGACCGCGACCGCGAGCCGACGGCGCGCCGACGCGCGCGCGCCCTCGCGCCGCGCTTCGACGGCCAGCGCTGCGAAGAAGCCGCTGGTGATCAGAACGGCGGTGTTGACGACGCCGGCGAGCCGGTCGAGGTGGTTCTGGGCGGCAAGAAACCCTGCGGGGTCGCGCAGGCGGGCGCCGGCGTAGCCCAGCAACGCCGCGCCGAACACTGCGAGCTCCGAGGCGATCAGCACCCACATCAACGGATTGCCCGGCAGGCGGGACAACGGCCCCCAGCCGCGCTCATCCGTCGAGCCGTGCGAAGCCGGCTCGACGTCGGACTGCGCCATCTCTCAGGCTCGATCTATTTCGATCCGTCGGCCTTGTACTGCTTGAGATAAGCAGTGAGATCGACGATGTCCGCTTCTTCGGTCAGGCCGGCGAAGGCCATCTTGGTGCCCGGCACCATCGCCTTCGGATCCTTGATGTACTTGGCGAAGGTCGCCTCGTCCCAGGTGATGCCGGAGTTCTTGTTGGCGTCGGAATAGGCGAAGCCTTCATAGGTGCCCGACTTGCGGCCGAACAACCCGTTGAGCGGCGGTCCGACGCGCGACTTGGCGTCAGCGCCCACCATGTGGCAGGTCGAGCACTTCTTGAACACCTTCGCGCCGTGCTCGAGGTCTGCGGCGAAAGCCGACCCCGTAACCAGCGATCCGAGAGCGGCGACAGCGATCAACCAGCGCATGCAAACCTCCTTGCGTTGTTCGAAGGCTGCGCGCTGCAACGCACGCATGCCTTGACTATTGTTAAGCGCGCCCCTCACGCCTCGACCTGCGCGCCCGATACAGAATAGCCCCACAGGCGAACGCCTGAAACCGCCCCGGCGGCTTTGATCGCCGCCTCCGGCGCAAGGCAGTAGAGCCCTGTCGAGAGCGCATCCGCAACCGCCGCCGACTTGTGCGCGACCGCCAGCCAGTCCCAGCGTCGCGCGGGCCGCCCGTCGACCGGATCGAAGATGTGGTGATCGCCATTGTCTGCGAATCGCGTCGCCGCGCCCGCGGACGTCGCGAGCGCGCCGTCTTGCAACGCGACGCGTCGTCCATCGGGAAGGCCAACCCTCCACGCGTCGCCATCGGCGCGGCCGTCCAGAGCGCGCGTCTCGCCGAGATCGACGAGCACGCGACGGAATCCGGCCCGCCGCAGCAAGGCGCTGGCGCGATCGGTGATGTAGCCTTGCGCGATCCCGTTCAGCGTCAACGCCGCGCCGACTGGCAATTCGATCGCAGCAGCGCTTGCGCGGATGCGCCCGAACCCGACCAGCGCGCGCGCCGCCGCAAGATCTTCGTCGCCCGGGCGCGCACGGCCGCGATCGCGCGCATACCAGTCGACGAAGAATCGCCAGAGCGGCTGGACGGTCGGATCGAACCGTCCAAGCGTCGCGGCATGGGCCATGCGCGCAATCGACAGGACGTTGAGCAGGTCCGGCGACGGCGATTCGAGGCGGCTGGCCGCATTCAGCCGCGACAGCTCGGAATCGCCGCGTTGCAGACTGAACACCGCCTCGAGCCGTTCGATCTCGAGCAAGATTTCGGCGACCGCCGCCTGCGTCGCGGCGCCCTCCGCATCTGCAAATGAAATCGAGACGTCTGCGCCGAGCGCGGTCCCGCGCCATTCCGTCTGCGACGAGGCTGATCGCGGCGCGACAGAAGCAGCGGCTGCCGCAACAAGAATACGCAGCGCGCGGCGGCGGGTCGGATCAGCCGGCATTCGGGCCTCCCTTCGCTGCGATCTGCGCACGCGCCGCCTCGCGCGCAGCGCGCGCCTTCAGGCCGAGACAGACGTGCGGGTCGTGGTAGAGCGACTGACAATTGAGGCAGTAGATGCACTCGTTCGGGCTGATCGCGCCCGAGGGATAGATGGCCCCGACCGGACAATGGACGGCGCATTGCCTGCACTCGCGCCCGCATTGCGGCCGACGCTTGAGCCACTCGAACATGCGCATGCGCGCGGGAATCGCCAGCGCGGCGCCCAGCGGACAGAGATAGCGGCAATAGAAGCGGCGCACGAACAGACCCGCCGCCAACAACCCGACCGCAAAGATCACGAACGGCGCGGCGCGCTGGAAATGCAGAGCGACCGCCGTCTTGAACGGTTCGGCCTCCGCCGCGAGGAACGCCATCTTCATGTCGTTCAGCGACAGGGCGAAGATGCCGAGAAAGATCAGATATTTGAGAATCCACAACCGTTCGTGGAGCCCCCAGGGAACCTCGAACTGCGGAACGCGAAGCCGGCGCGCGGCCTCGCTCAACAGCTCCTGCAGCGCGCCGAACGGACAAAGCCAGCCGCAGAACACCCCGCGACCCCAGAACAGCATCGCGACAGCGACAAAACTCCAGAGGAGAAAGATCAGCGGATCGAGCAGGAAGAACGACCACTGGAAGTTGGTCCGCAGCGCATGCGCGAAGGTGACCACATGCACGACCGACAGCTGCGCGCGCGCGACCACGCCGATGAACAGCAACGTCGCAGCCATGAAACCGATGCGCGTCGCCTTGTAGAGTCGGGGGCGCGACGCGAGCTGGTCCTGGAACAGAAGGATCAGCACGAGCGCGCCGAGCATGACGAGCAGCACGCCGACCTCGACCTTGCGCTCGAGCCACGTCTTCTGCCAGAGCGGTTCTTCGGGAAGCACGTCGGCTTGCGGCGCCGCAGCAATGTAGTCCTTCGGCGCGGCGTAGGGAATTTCGAAAGCCTGCCCGTTCTCGGCGCCGTCAGTGCCCGCGCGCACCGCCAGCACCTGCAGCCGCCAGGGTTTGGTCGCATCGAACCCCAGGTCGTGCGGCAGCACGAAGACGGCGCGCTCGCGCAATTCCGGCGCATACTCCGCCTCGACCTTGTCGAATGTCCGGTACATGGCCTTGGTCAGGCGAATCGTGCGTTGTTCCTGCAGAATGGCGAGGCGTTCGAACACGCCGCTCTGACGCCACGACGGCCCCTTGATCGACAGCAATCCATTTGCGCCGATCATGATCAGATCGTCGTCCGGTCCAGCCGTCGACACCAGTTGTTCGTAATGCTTGCGACCGAGCAGATTGACGCCGACGCCCGCAGGCGTCGCGAGCGCAACGAACACGTCGAGCATCGGCTGGTCGTTCGCCGATCCCGCCTGGGCTGCGCCTTCCAACTCGGCGGCGGCGATCTTGCGCTCGACGATCGCGCCGGACGCAAACAGCGTTCGCCAGTCGCCGTCGACGTATCTGTCGCGCAACAGGCGTCCGCCGCTGTCGGACCGGCTGACGATTCGCGCCGCCTTGCGCGCCGACCGAATGACCGAATCGCGCAGCACATTGCTCGAAATGGTCGCGCCCGCGATATGGTCGACCGCTTTCGCCCCGTCCGTCCGCGCAACCCGCTTCAGGCTCTTGATATCCAGGCCGGACAGGCCCGCGACGAGTTCTTCGAGCTGCTCCGGCCTCAGGCCGATCACCAGCAGAGGTTCGGTTTGCCGCACCAGCCGCGCCGCACGCACGACCATCGATTCGTCGAGCGCCGCCCAGATGTCGATCGGCTGCCCGGAATAGCCGACGGATTGAATGAGGTCCCAGGTCGAAAACACCGCGCCGACCGGTTGGCCGCTGCGCAGAACCTCGAGCGCGGCGCCGTCGTCGGTTTTCTTCTCGCGCAACTCGACGGACGCGCCGAACACGTCGTGCGCGAAGGCGCGCAAATCCGGCTCCGCCGCCAACGCGACCCCGTTCCACAGGGCGATGAAAAGACAGCAAAGCGCGACGACGCCTCGCCGGAGCCCGGCAAGCGACATGGCCTCTCCTTCCTGTCCGGACAGTCTTTCGGAGACCGGCGGCTCGCCTTGATGAATATCAAGGCCGTCCGGCGCCCGACTATCCAAAGTCAAGGCGACCATTTGCCGGCGCGCGTAGCTGACGACACCACCGAGAGGAGGGTGAGACATGACTGACACCAAGAGACGAATGGGGCGGCTTGGATTCGTCGGCGCGGTCGCTTTGCTAGCGGCCTCCGCGTTGACGCCGATGGCGTTCGCGCAGCAGGCGCAGGCGCCGGCCGCCGCGCCGGCGGCGAAAGGGCCCGGCGATCACGGCGACAAGAGCGGCATCCCGCCCTATGTGCCGAATCTCAATTCGATGAACGCCGACAAGATCGAACAACCCGGCCAGAAGCCCGGCGATCCGCAGCTCACCAAGGAAGAATTCGCGTCCGCGAACAAGATCTACTTCGAGCGTTGCGCCGGCTGCCACGGCGTGTTGCGCAAGGGCGCGACCGGCAAGCCGCTGACCACGGACATCACCAAGAAGAAGGGCTTCGAATATCTGCGCGACTTCATCACCTATGGTTCGCCGGCAGGCATGCCGAACTGGGGAACCTCGGGCGATCTGAGCAAGGAGCAGGTCGATCTGATGGCGCGTTATCTGCTGAACGAACCGGCGAGCCCGCCGGAGTTCGGCATGAAGGAAATGAAGGAGACGTGGAAGGTGCTCGTTCCGGTCGATCAGCGGCCGAAGAAGAAGATGAACGACATCGACCTCGACAATGTCTTCTCAGTCACGTTGCGCGACTCGGGAGAAATCGCCCTGATCGACGGCGGCTCCAAGAAGATCATCACGCGGATCAAGACCGGCTATGCGGTGCACATTTCGCGCATCTCCGCCTCCGGCCGCTATCTGTATGTGATCGGACGCGACGGCAAGGTGGACCTGATCGACCTGTGGATGCCGACGCCTGCGACCGTCGCCGAAGTCAAGATCGGCGCCGAGGCGCGTTCGGTCGACACGTCGAAGTTCAAGGGCTTCGAGGACAAGCTGGCGATCGCCGGCGCCTACTGGCCGCCGCAATACGTGATCATGGACGGC
>CAZWJF010000071.1:0-8149 GCA_964634325.1 uncultured Rhodoblastus sp. | reverse complement strand
GGCGGGCGCGCGGATCCTGCGCCAGTTCGCCGAGCGCAAGGCGGCGATAGCGCGCCGCATCCATGTTCGGCAAGGCCCGCAGGAAGGCGACGACGGGCCACACGTCGTCTTCGCGCGCGGAGGGCCAGCCCGGCATGCCGGTGTATTTGATTCCGTTGCGCACGATCCAGAACAGCTCTTCCGCGCTCCAGCCGGGATCGCCGCGCGCGAGATCGGGCGGGGCGGGCAACATGCCGATCATCACCGGATTGGCGCCTGCCTCCGGCGTCCCGTGACAGAGCGCGCAGGCGCTGTGGAAATGCGCGGCGCCCAGTTCGACCATGCCGGCGCGGGTGAGGTCCGGCGCTTCGAACTTCGTCGCGTGGCGGCGTGCGGACTGGCGCATGGCGATTTCGAGGATTTTCTCGACGAACGGGAAATGGCCGCGCCGCGCGCCGACGTCGATGACGCCGGACCAGAGCAGCGCCGCGCCGCCGACGCCGAGCGTCAGCGCGAGCGCGGCCAGCGTCAGCAGGATCGGTCGGGCGCAGGCGCGCACGGCGCCCGCGAGCCGACGGAGGACCCTAACCCGGCGCAAGGTCGCGCTCCGCAGGCGCCGCCGCCGTCTCCTCGTGCGGCAGCACGCGGCGCAGCACGAGGCCGACGCCGACGATGAGATAGCTCAAGGGACAGGCGGTCACCATCAGCAGCCCGGCCAGATGCTGGTCGGCGAGGCTCGACGTCCCGCCGCCGCATAGACCTCCGGCGCCGGCGAGCGCATAAAGATCGCGCGGCGCGAAGATCAGCAGCGCGCCCACGAGGCAGGCGGCCTTGCCGGTGAGCAGCAGCGCCGCGACCGCGCGCCAGGCGCGCTGCGCCGCGTCGGCGAAGACGAGCCGCCAGAAAACCAGGGCCGAGGCGAACAGCGCCGCCAGCAGCACGCCGCCAAGAAAGGCCGAGCCGTGCGCGGCGCCCGAGAGCGGCGGCGCGTGCCAGGCGTAGAGCAACGCCATCTGCGCGAACCCCGCAGCCCACCACGCCGTCCCGCCTGCCTCGACCGATCGCGCGCGCGGCCATAGCGCGGCGAGGAGCGGCGCGACGACGTTCATCGCCGCCAGATGGAGCGCCATATGCGAGGCGAGCGGACCGGCCTCGTCCGACGCGAGCGCCGCGCCGAGCAGCCCCGCGACCGCGAGGGCCGAGACCGCGGCGACGCCGGCCAGAGGCAAGGCGGGCCTCGCCTCGGCGTTCGCCCCTTGCGCGGGCGGGATGCACCGCGCGTCGCTCACATCCGCCGCCTTGGGTTCCGCTCGCCGCCGGCCTCGTCGCCTGCGTCGCGCTTGACGACGGAGACGCGGCCGTCGCCTTCGATATAGGAGAGTTTCACCTGCGCGAGTTCGTCGACGCCTTGCAGGCGCAACTGGCTCATCAACTCGTCATGCGTGATTTTCTCTTTCTCCAGATGCTTTTTGACGGCGACGCCGTCTTTGACGATCAGCAGCGGTGCGGGCCGCGCGAATCGCGCCAGCGCGGGGATGCGATAGCCGATCCAGTCGATGACATAGTCCCAGAACACGATGGTCGCGACGAGCAGCAAGCCTTCGGGAATCGAGCGATACTCGCCCGCCATGCCGTTCTGCGCCGCGTCGGCGATGACGACAATGACCAGCACGTCGGAAATGCCGAGCCCGCCCGTCTGGCGGCGCATGAAGAACCGCAGCAGCGCAAACAGGGCAAGATACATGATCGTGCCGCGCACAAAGGTCGCGAACAACGCCTCGGAGGGAACGAAGATCGCGCTCCAGTCGATGTCGGCGAAGATCATCGTCCCTCCCCGTTCTCCGGGCCATTGTGGAGCGTTCCGGCGGTCGCGGCCTGCGCGGCGCGGAGCCGCGCGCGCACGGGCGCGACGTCGGCGACCGTCACCGCGCTCGCCGCGTTCGACCAGCCTTGACGCACGAAGGTGGCGAGCGCCGCCACCTCATCATCATTCAGCCGCCAGGCGAAACCCGGCATGACGAGCGCCAGCGGACGCTCCCGCGTCGAAGGCATGGAAGCGCCGCCAAGGATCATCGAGATGATGCCGCCGGGGGAGGCGGCGGTGACGAGCGGGTTGCCGTCGAGCGCCGGGAAGGTCGCGCGCGCTCCGCGTCCGTCGGCGAAATGACAGGCGTTGCAATTGTCGAGATAGAGCCGCTCGCCGAGCGTCAGGTCGACCGCTGCCGTCAATCTGCGCGCGGTCGGCTGCGGCTCGCGGCGGCGCGCCGCGACGGCCGGCGCGGCGCGGTCCTGCCGGATCGCGCGCAGATAGGCGATCAGCGCGTCGAGATCGGCTTGCGGCAGATATTGCAGCGAGTGGCCGATGGTCAGCGACATCTCGCCCGCCGCGCCGGTTTCGGCGTTGCGCCCGGTGCGCAGGAAGGCCGCGAGTTCGCTCGCCGGCCATGTCTGCGTCGGCATGTCGGCGGCGCGCAGATCCGGGATCGGCCAGTCGCCGAGCTGACCGCCGGAGAGGAAGTCAGGGTCGTTCGCGTCGAGGCCGCTTTCCATGAACAGCGCATTGCGCGGCGAATGGCAGGCGCCGCAATGACCGAGCGCCTCGACGAGATAGGCGCCGCGGTCGAGCGTCGCGTCGCCGCGATGAGGGGTGAAGCCCGCTCTCGGCAGGGCGACGGACTGCCACAGGCGCAGGCCCCAGCGCTGGTTGAAGGGAAAGGCCAGCTCGGTGCGCTTGGGCGTATGCGATACCGGCTTCACGCCGTTCATGAAGTAGTCGTAGAGGGCGCGCACGTCCTCTTCGGACAATTTGCGATAGTTGACGTAAGGCATCGCCGGATAAAGCCGGCGCCCGTCCTGGCGCACGCCGTCGTAGAGAGCGGCGCGGAACTCGTCGAGCGTGTAGCCGCCGATGCCGGTCTCCCTGTCGGGCGTGATGTTGGACGAGTAGATCGCGCCGAAGGGGGAGTCGATGCGAAAGCCCCCGGCATAAGGCGCGCCGCCTGGCGTGGTGTGGCAGGCGATGCAATCGGCCGCGCGCGCCACCGCTTCGCCCGCGCCCGGCGCCGGCTTCCAGTCGGCCGGGAGCGTCGTGACCGGCGGCGTCCTTCGCGCGGGCCAGAAGATGATCGCGGCGAGCGCGACGGCGCCGGCGACGCCCAGAAGAACGAGGATCACGGCGAGTCGGGTGAGAAACCGCATCGTCGCCTCCCTCACGTCAACGGTCGCGGAAAGCGAAGATAGTCCTCGCGCAACGCCTTGGCCGCCCAATAGGCGAGCGCTCCCACCGTGCCCGTCGGGTTGTACTGGATGTTCTGCGGAAAGGCGGAGGCGCCCATCACGAAGACATTGTGCGCGTCCCAGCATTGCAGATAGCGATTGAGCGTGCTGGTGCGCGGATCGGTCCCCATCACGGCGCCGCCGACATTATGGGTGGTTTGGTAAGGCCGCACGTCGTAGCGCGCGCCGTCGCCCTTGAAGCCCGATCGCCAGCTCGTGGGTTGCATCCCCTTCGCGAGCGGCTCGATCTTCGAACGCATGAACTGCGTCATGCGGATGTCGTTACGCTTCCAGTCGAAGGTCATGCGCAGCATGGGACGGCCGTAGCGGTCGACATAGGTGGGATCGAGGTCGAGGTAACAGTCGCGATAGGACATGTTCGATCCGTGCGAGCCGATGCTCATCGAGCGCCCGTACCAGTCCTTCACGCCCTTCTTCCAGCCCGCGCCCCAGCCCGGCACGCCCGAGGGCAAGACCATCGAGCGGATCGGCTGGCCGTTGAACTGGCCGCTGGAGATGTAGCTGCCGCCGATGAAGCCCTCGCGGGCGAAGTCGATCCGGTTGATCGCGAAATCGTCGATCACCATGGCGTTGGAGCCGGCGCCGACGAAGGGATTGAAGTGGCGATCCTTGAAGAAGAGCGTTGTCGAGCCGTTCATCTGATAGGCGTAGTTGCGGCCGACGACGCCCGTTCCCGCGACCGGATCGTAAGGCGCGCCAATCCCCGACAGCAGCAGCAGATGCACGTTGTGATAGGCGTAGGCCGCCAGGATCACGAGGTCGGCGGGCTGGAACACCTCCTCGCCGCGCTCGTCGACATAGGTCACGCCGGCGGCGCTGCGTCCGTCGCGGGCCTTCTCGACGCGCAGCACGTCGCATTTCACGCGATAGCGGAAATTCGGCTTGCGCTTGAGAGCGTCGAGCACGCAGGTCTGCGGCGAGGCCTTTGAATAGTTGATGCAGCCGAAGCGTTCGCAGAAGCCGCAGAAATTGCACGGGCCAAGCTGCATTCCATATTCGTTGACCCAGGCGCCGGACGCATTGGCCGAGGGCATCGGGAAGGGATGATAGCCCGCCTCGCGCGCGGTCTTCTCGAACATCATGCAGTTCAGCGTCGGCGGCAGGGGCGGCAAGGGATAGGGCCGCGCGCGCCGCCCCTCGAAGGGATTGCCGCCGGGCTGGATCACGCCGCCGACATTTCCGGCTTGCCCGGAAATGCCGCACAGATATTCGAAGCGGTCGTAATGGGGCTCAAGCTCGTCATAGCTGACCCCCCAATCCTGAATCGTCATACCGTCCGGGATGACGCTCTCGCCGAAGCGCTCGGCGACATAGCTGCGCAGGCGAAGCTCCTCCGGCATCGCCCGCCAGGTGTGTCCGTTCCAATGAACGCCGGCGCCGCCGACGCCTTCGCCGGGAAGAAAGCTGCCGAGCACGCGATAAGGCAGCGCGGTCTCGTCGCGCGTGCGGCGGATCGTCAGCGTCGAGTCTCGGGGACGCGACATGAGGCCGTAACGAACGCCGTAGGTCAGCTCATCGAGCATCTTCGGGTAGGCGAAGTCCGGCACCGTGGAGCGGTCGGGCCCGCGTTCGAGCGCCAGCACGTCGAGCCCCGCCTGCGCCAACTCCATCGCCAGGATTGAGCCGGTCCACCCCAGCCCGACGATGACGGCGTCCGCTTTGCGCTCGCGCCTCGCCATCTCTCAACTCCTCTCGCCTGCGATCGAGACGGGGCCGAGCGGGTACTCCCGATCGTGCTGGTCCGCCCATTCGCGAAAGGCGCCGCGCGCGCCGGGGAAGCCGATATGGCGCCACGCCATCATGCCGCGATTGCCGCCGTGGCGCGGATCGCTGAAGTAGCCCTCGCGCACGTTGCGCCATAGCATCGAGAAAAAGTCCCTCAGCTCGGGCCGAAGTCCCGGCTTGCCCGCTTCGAGAAACTTCAGCGTCGTCTCCTGACGCGCCGCGTCGAGACCGGCGAACGGCGAACCGAACGCCCGGGCGCACATCGCGTCGACCTCCGCGATGGACGCGCGAAAGAGTTGCGCGGGCGTGAGCGGCGACTGAAAGCCAAGCGCCTCGGGCGCATTGGGATCGTGCGGACCGCCCATGTGCCAATCCTCGCCCCTGCCATATGGGCCGGCAAGATCGCGGTCGAGAAATATGGGAACATGCGCTTCGAGAGCGCCGGGTCCCTCGCCCTCCGACGGAATGAGCCGCGCGCAGGCCGCGAGGATGAAAGCCCATTCCGCCGCCGCGAAGAAAATCGGCTGGTAGGAGTCCAACTCCGCGCGTGAAGTCTGCGCGAGCGCCCCAGCCGACGCCGGACCGATCGCGACCCCAAGAGCGCCTGCCTTCATGAAAGCGCGCCGATCCGGCCCCGCAAGGGGAGAGGGGCGGTCGAACCAGGTCGTCAATGGACGATGCGCGCCGTCCGTGACAGAGCGGGTCATGCGCGACTCCTTGTCGGCAGCGAGGCGTCTGTCGCAAGTCAAGTAGGAGGTCCGCGCGACCACGCCTTTTGCAAACGCGTCATGATGACAAGCGTTGCGTACGGTTGCGGACGGAGTGGCCCAGGGTATCGCGCACGGCGGTGAAACGCGGACCGCAATTCCGGCCCTCCCGCGGCAGACCGTCTCCAAACCATCCTCGTCACGCGCGACCTGCCGATGATTGCGGAGAGAAGTCGCGTAACGCGCGCCGTTGAACGCCGTTCTCGTCAAAGTTGTCCAATTGCAGCCATGCCTCGACGGCCGCGCGTCGGGCCGGCCACTCCCCCGAAAGGAGAGACCGCCATTCGACGTCGTGACGCCGATGCTTGAGAGCGGCGGCCTGTCGCCACACGCCTTCGAAGACGAATCCAAACCGCGCCGCCGCAGCGCCGGACGCGACATTCGCGGCCAGATTGCGCCAGGCCATCCGCTGATAGCCGAGCGCGTCGAAGGCTTCGCCCATGAGCAGATGCACGGCCTCTGTCGCTGCGCGCGTTCGGCGCAGGGATGGCGCGAACCAGATCGAACCGATCTCCAGAGCGGCGTCGTCAGGCGCGATGTCGGTCAATGACAACCAGCCCGACGCCGCATTGCTCGATTCCGGCTGAACCGCCCAGGCTGGCTCAAACATGCGCGTGGACAGGCTTTCCAGATATCGCGTCGCCGCCTCGCGGTCCGCAAACGGGCCATGGCGCATGTATCGGAAACTACCGGGATCGGCGAGGGCCTGGAGTGCAAGAGCGTCGAAATGCTGCGCTCCCAACGGCGCGAGCGTCACATATCGTCCCTTCAACGTCGTTCCGGCGGGGAACGGACAAGGCGCGCAAGACATCGCAAATCCCAACGACACGGGTGAAGGGCGAGTGGACATCGCGCGCCCGTATGCGCAGTTCCTTTCAGGTCTCGACGCGTCTTCCAGCGCCTCGCCCTCTACGCGACGACCGCATCGCGATGACCATGGACCGGTATGCGCCGGTCGTCGCCGAAAGATAAGCTCTTTTTGATTCTCCCGGAACTGCTACGCTACCCTCCTGCGGGCTGGTCAGCGGCGTTCTTGCAGGTTCAACGCCGCCGCCGAAGACGCCACGGAAGGGCGAAGGAGAATTCGACCGCCTCGCGGCGCAGGCGTTCGCATCTCAGGTGAGGCGGCGGAATCGATGGAAGAAAACGCTTCCAGTTCAGCGCGTCTCTGGCCGAAGGGCGCAGGACTGGCGAAGCTCGTCCGCGAGCATGACTGGGCGGCCACGCCGCTGGGCTCGATCCAGAGCTGGCCGCAGAGTCTGCGGACCATCGTCGACCTCGCGCTATCCAGCCCTGTCGCGACCATCGTGCTGTGGGGCGAGGACAACACCCAGATCTACAATGACCGCTGGGCCTGGCTGATGGGCGCCAAACACCCTGCCGCGCTTGGCCAACCGACGCAGGAATGCTTTCCCGAGATCGCGGAAAGCATGGCCTCGATCTATTCGCGATTGAGAGAAGGGGAAGGCGTCGTCCTGAATGCGCGGAAGCTGCCGATTCAGCGAGGCGACGCCATCGAGGACGCGTGGTGGAACGTCCACTACCTGCCGGCTCGGGACGAGAGCGGCGTGGTGGCCGGCGTCTTCTGCACGGTCGTCGAAGTGACTTCGCAGGGGATCGCCGAGAGGGGCTGGGACGAGGCCAACGCGACGTTGCAGAAAAGCGAGCAGCGGCTTCGCGACGTCCTGGACGGCATGAGCGAGGCTTTCGGTTTGATGGATCGCGATTTGCGGATCATCACCTAGAACAAGAGTGCGCTGGAACTCGATGGAAGGCCGCTCGAAGACATCCGAGGCCGCACGCATTGGGAAGTCTATCCCGGCTCGGAGGAGAGCGAGATCGGTCATCTGTATCGACGCGCTCTCGATGAAAACATCCCGGTGTCGCTCGAACACCGCTACGCCTGGCCTCATGGCGAGGCGAGCTGGCTGGAGATGCGCGCATTCCCGGTGCCCGATGGACTCGCGGTGTTCTGGCGCGACGTCACGGAGCGCAAGCTGTCCGAAGACGCGATTCGCAAGAGCGAGGCGCGCTTTCGCGCGCTCGCGACCACAGGCGGCGCGACGATTTTCCGAATGAGTCGCGATTGGCGTCTGATGTACGAACTCGACAGCAGCAACCTTCGGGCCCTAACCGTCGAACCGGGCGAAGACTGGTCGCGCAGATACATTGTGGACGAAGACCGCCGCACGGTCTTCGCCGCCATTGACGAGGCCATTCGCGCCAAGCGGATGTTCGAGCTTGAGCATCGCGTGCGGCGTGCGGACGGAAGCGTCGGCTGGGTTCACTCCCGCGCCGTGCCGATGCTCGAAGCGGACGGAGAAATACGAGAATGGTTCGGCGCGGCGACCGACGTCACTCAACGCCGCGCCGAACCATTC
>CAZWJF010000070.1:0-8213 GCA_964634325.1 uncultured Rhodoblastus sp. | reverse complement strand
AACGCGTGCTGCGCATGCGCTTCGGCATCGGCATGAACACCGACCACACGCTGGAAGAAGTCGGCCAGCAATTCTCGGTGACGCGCGAACGCATCCGCCAGATCGAGGCGAAGGCGCTGCGCAAGCTCAAGCACCCGAGCCGCAGCCGGAAGCTGCGGAGCTTCCTCGACAACTGACGCCCGTCATGGCCGGGCTTGTCCCGGCCATCCACGCGGGTCGATCGCCGCGAACCTGACGACATAACGAAGCCTCGCGGCGATCTTGCCGCGGCTTTGAGGATTGTCCGACATCAAGTAGCTGGCCCGCCTCGCATGCTAGATGAGAGCGGCATGGCGCTTTCGTCCTTATCATCTCCGAGTTCGCGGCCGCCGGCGGCTGCTCTGATCGGCCCGCCGCCGCCGCTTTTCCTGCTGCAGCCGCTGCTCGCGCGCATCGTGCGGCGAATAGCCGCGAACGAACCGGACATGTTCGATCGCCTCGGACCGCACCAGAACGCCACCTTCGTCATCGATCCCGTCAACCTGCCGTTCGCGCTCGTGTTGCGCCCTTCGCCGAACCGTCCGGAATTCTTCGCCAGTTCCCGCGCGAGCCTTCCGCGGCACGAAGCGCGCATCGCCGGAAAATTCCTCGACCTTCTTCATCTCGTCGATTGCGACGAGGACGGCGACGCCATGTTCTTTTCCCGCGGCATCGACGTATCCGGCGACATCGAAGCGGTGGTGTGCCTGCGCAATGCGCTCGACAACGTCGACGGATCCGTCGCCGCTCAGGCCGCCGGCATGTTCGGGCCGCCCGGCCGGTTCGCGCTCGACTTCCTGCGCAGCCTGGGCGCGCTGCAGAACGAGAAACGCGCATGAACCGACCGGAGCTGATCTGCCCGGCGGGCACGCCGGCCGCCCTGCGAGACGCAGTCGACGCCGGCGCCGACGCCGTCTATTGCGGCTTTCAGAACGCCACCAACGCGCGCAACTTTCCCGGACTCAACTTCACGCCGGCCGATATGGAGAAATCGGTGACCTACGCGCACGCGCGCGGGGCGAAAGTGCTGCTCGCCGTCAACACGTTCCCGCCGGCCGGCAAGTTTGACTTGTGGCGCGAGGCGATCGACGCGGGCGTGAAATATGGCGTCGACGCCTTCATCGTCGCCGATATCGGCGTCGCCGACTACGCGGCGCGGACGCACCCGCAGGCCAGATTGCACCTGTCGGTGCAGGCCGCGGCCTCGTCGCCGGAAGCGATCCGATACTACTGCCGGGAGTTCGGCGTGCGCCGCATCGTGCTGCCGCGCATTCTGACCGTGCCGGAGATCACTGCCATCGGGCGCGAGATTCCCTGCGAGATGGAGACCTTCATCTTCGGCAACCACGGCCTGATGGTGGAAGGCCGGTGCAGCCTGACCAATTACGTGACGGGCCTGTCGACCAATATGGACGGCGTGTGCTCGCCGGCTGCGCAAGTGACCTACGAGCGCGACGCCGAGGGCGGTCTCGCGACACGGCTCGGCGCCTTTCAAATCGACCGGTTCGCCTGCACGGAGAACGCCGGCTATCCCACGATCTGCAAGGGCCGCTATCGCGCCGACTGTCGTGAGGAGCCCTATTACGCCTTCGAGGAGCCGGTCAGCCTCAATCTCTCTGCGCTGCTGCCGGACCTGATCGCGGCCGGCGTGCATGCGTTCAAGATCGAAGGACGCCAGCGTTCGCGCGCCTACGTGAAGACAGTCGTCGCGGCGTTCCGCAGGAACGTCGACGCGATTCTGGCGGGCGGCAAGCCTGATCTCGCCGACCTCATCGCGCTCACCGAAGGCCGCAAGCAAACCGAAGGCGCGTTCGCCAGCAAGAAGTGGCGCTGACCATGACGGTTCGTCTTACGCTTGGCCCGATCCTGTTCCACTGGCCCACGGAAAAGAAGCTCGACTTCTACGCGCGCATCGCCGACGAGGCGCCGGTCGACGTCGTCTATCTTGGCGAAGTCGTCTGCTCGAAGCGCGCGCCGTTCTTCGAAGATCATTACGAGGAGGTCGCGAGCCGACTCGAGCGCGCCGGCAAGAAAGTGGTCATGTCGTCGCTTGGCGAAGTCATGCTCAAGCGCGAACGTGAGATGGTCGCGGATTTCGCAAGACTCGAGGGTCGCGAGATCGAGATCAACGACAACACGGCCCTGTTCCATGTTTCCGGGCGCCGACCCCACCGCCTCGGCCCGCTGATGAACGTCTATAACGAGGCGACGCTCTCCTATCTCGCCGCGCGTGGAGCGACCCATGTTGCGCCGCCGCCCGAAATGCCGCGCGAGGTTCTGGCCGTGCTTGCTGCGCGCGCGCGCGAGCTGAACGTGGGATTTGAGATACAGGGTTTCGGCCGCGCGTCGCTGGCGCTTTCGGCCCGCTGCTACCATGCCCGCGCGCATGGCCGGACCAAGGACAATTGCCAGTTCGTGTGCGAGCAGGACGTCGACGGCATGACGCTGAACGCGCTCGACGGCGCGCCCTTTCTCGCCGTCAACGGCATCCAGACCCTGTCGCACGCCTTCATCGACCTGTCTGGCGATCTCGCCGACCTTGTCGAGCTCGGCGTGACCGACATCCGGCTGTCGCCGCATTCGCTCGACATGGTCGCGGTCGCCAGGATTTTCCGCGAAGCGCTCGATGAACGGATATCGGCGGCGGAGGCGCGACAGAAGATTCGCGCGCTCGACGCCCCCGGCCCCTTCGCCAACGGCTTCTTCCACGGGCGCGCCGGGCACCGCTACGTTGAAGCCGGCGGTTCCGCCTGATCGCGTTAACGATCGATCAGTATCGAGGCGCCATGGTGCGCTCTCGGCGCATCGCCGCGAGAGCCCGCCATGAAGATCGCCAATTTCCGCAATATCGCCCTGCTGGCCTCGATCTTCGTCATTCCGATCATCCTGACCATGGGCTTCGTGACGGACCGCTGAACGCGGGCCTCGCGCCGCTGTTGCGCTCCTGCGCGCCAGCGGCTAATCCCTTGGCCGCCGAGGGCGCCGGGGCCGGTAGCTCAATGGTTAGAGCCGGCCGCTCATAACGGTCTGGTTGCAGGTTCGAGTCCTGCCCGGCCCACCAACTCGAAAAATTTCGAAGATCGCTAAACTTGTCGCGTTTCCGGCAAGTCTGCGGCAAGGCGCTGGAGCGATGCTCCGCGCGTCGCAGCGGCGACTCTCGTTTCAGACGAGGGCGGGGCGATCGAGCCGGCGGGGGCAGGGTCACTGCGCGCCGGCTCCTTCGTCTCAGCGCTACTCGATCTCCGCGATCGTCTGGCCTTCGGCGACGGCTTCGCCCTCGGCGACGAGGAAGCGGGCGAGCGTGCCGGCGCGCGGCGCGAGCACGGGGATCTCCATCTTCATGGATTCGATGATGGCGATCTCCATCTCGGCTTCGACTGCGTCGCCGGGCTTGGCGATCAGTTTCCAGACCGAGCCGCTGACATCCGATTCCACCTTCGTCGCCATGAATTTCGTCCTCCCCTCCGTCGACTGCTTCATGCGATCCTAGCATGCGGCCCGCGCGGCCTGCGAGCTAGGCGTCCATGCGCGGCTCGGATAGCGTGCCTGCGAAAAGCGGCCAACGCGAACGAACCGGGACGGAAGCATGCGCATGCTGGAGGATACGACGCCGATCCTGATCGGCGCGGGCGACGTGACGGATATGACGACGCCGGCCGAGCAGGCGCGTTCGCCGTTCGATCTGATCGCCGAAGCCGGCCGTCGCGCGCTCGCCGATTGCAGCGCGCCGTCGCTCGCCGGGTCGATCGACACGATCGCCATGCTGCGTCTGTTCGCCGACACCTCGCACCGTTTCGCGACCAAACTGGGAACCTCGACCAATCCGCCGCGCAGCGTCGCGCGACGCATCGGCATAAGTCCAGCGCGCGAAATCTACACGTGGAACGGCGGGAACATGCCGCAGTATCTGGTGAACTGGTTCGCGGAGGAGATCGCCGCCGGCCGGATGCGCGGCGCGCTGATCTGCGGCGGCGAGGCCTTGCGCACGCAGCACGGCGCGGAGCGCGCCGGAATGACAGGCGTGTGGACGGAAGACCCGGGCGGCGCGCCCGAACTCGTCGGCGAGTCGCGGCGGGGTTGGAGCGATCATGAGGACGCGCACGGCCTGCGCGCGGCGATCGCCATGTATCCGCTGATCGAGAACGCCGTGCGCGGCGAGAAGGGGAACGACGTTCCAACCCACATGCGCGCGATGGGCGAATTGTTCGCCCGGTTTGCGGCCGTCGCCGCCGACAATCCGCTGGCGACGCGGCGCGAGAGGTACAGCGCCGAGCGCATCGCGACGGTGAACGAGGCCAATCGCTGGATCGGCTTCCCCTATCCGCGCCTGATGAACGCCAACGCTTTCATCGATCAGGCGGCGGCGCTGGTCGTCACCTCGGTCGGCGCAGCGCGGCGCGCCGGCGTGCCGGAGAGCAGGTGGGTGTTCCTGCATGGCTGCGCGGACGGGCACGACCATTGGTATCTGACCGAGCGCGACAACATTGCGCGCTCGCCGGCGATGCGGCGCGGCGCGCGCAAGGCGCTCGACATGGCCGGAAAGTCGCTCGCGGAGATCGAGATTTTCGATCTCTACTCGTGCTTCCCGTCCGCGATCGAAATCGCGTGCAACGAACTCGGGCTGGCCGAAGACGATCCGCGCGGGCTGACGATCACCGGCGGGTTGCCGTATTTCGGCGGTCCCGGCAATTCCTACGTTCTGTTCTCGATCGCGGAAATGCTCCGCCGGACGCGCGCCAGGCCCGGCGCGTTCGGGCTGGTGACGGCCAACGGCAATTACATCACCAAACATTCCTGGGGCGTCTATTCGACGACGCCGACGATGGGGACGTGGTCGCGCGAGAACCCGAAAATTCTGCAAGGCGAGCTCGACGCGCTGCCGAAGGCGCCGTTCACCGAGACGCCCGACGGGGACGCCGCCATCGAGACCTACACGATCATGCACGGAAAGGGCGGGCCGGAACTCGGCATTGTCATCGGTCGCGAAAAATCGAGCGGCCGTCGCTTCATCGCCAATACGGCCGATGACGCTGCGACGTTGACGGACCTGCAGGAGAAGGAAGGTCTGGGGCGGCCGGGCGTGGTGAAGCGCGATGGGGCGCGGAACATTTTCTCCGCTCTTTGAAAGCCGTCATGACCGCGCCCGTCGCGCGCGGCCGCGCTATCCCCGCAATGTCCGCGAAATGATGTTGCGCTGAATTTCCGACGTGCCCTCGCCCATCAGATAGACGAGCGCGTCGCGATGGATGCGGCCGACCGGATATTCGCGCATCAGTCCCGCGCCGCCCAGAATGCGGATGGCGCTTTCCGACACGCGCACCGCGGTCTCCGAGCAATGCAGCTTCACCTTCGAGGCGAGCGCCATGTCGCAGGTTCCCTGATCCACGCGCCAGGCGCCGTGATAGACCATCCATTTCATCGTCTCGACATCGGTCGCCATGTCGGCGAGCCGATGCGCCACCGCCTGATATTCGATGATCGGTTTGCCGCGCACGAGCCGCGTCTTCGCGTAATCGAGCGCCGTCTCGTACGCGGCGCGCGCCATGCCCAGACAATTGGCGGAAACGCCGATGCGGTTTTCCGCGAGCGCCTCCATGACGAGATGGTACGAACCCTCCTTGCCGCCAAGCAGCGCCTCGTCTGGCGCGAAGGCGTCGGCGAGATGGATGAGGCCGGTTTCCGAAGCGCGGATTCCCTCCTTGTCGAGTTTCGAAATCTCGACGCCGGGATTGGGCAGGTCGACCATGAACAGGCTGATCGCGTCGGTCGTCAGTTCGGGCCGCGTGCGCGCGGCGAGCAGCAGGAAGTCGGCGAAAGGCGCGTTGGTGATGTAGAGTTTCGCCCCGTTGAGCTTCCATCCGCCCGCGACCTTCTCGGCCTTCGTCTTGAGCGCGCGCGTATCGGAGCCGACGTCGGGTTCGGACAGCGCGAAGGCGGCGATCTTGCGGCCCTCCAGCGCCGGCGCGAACCAGCGCGCCTTCTGCTCGGGCGTTCCGCCGCGCCAGATCGGCCAGATGCCGATGTGGGTCGCCGCCGACCAGGCCGCCGAAACCGACTGGCAGACGCGGCTCATTTCCTCGCGGACGATGCAGTCCGTCACCTTGTCCATGCCCGCGCCGCCGTCCTCCTCCGGATAGCGGATGCCCATCAGGCCGACTTCTGCGAACTTCGGGAACAGGTCCACCGGAAACCGTTCGGTCTCCTCGATCTCGCGCACGCGCGGCGCGATTTCCTTCTGTGCGAAACGGACGATCGTCTCGCGCACCTGTTCCTGCGCTGGCGTAAACGCGAAGTCCATCGCCTCCTCCCGATTATTTGTCGGACGATCTTGCCCGGCGTTCTCCCGGCGATCCTTGCGCTAGATCAGGGTCGGATCGCCATCTCCACCTCGGCGCCGCGACCGATGGAGCGCAGGCTCTGCGCATAGGTGGGGAAATTGACCAACTGGCGTCCGTAGAGCCGCCGCATGGCGTCGAACAACTCGCCCTTGCGGCCGAGCGCCTCGTCGGCGAGACGCACCATCAGCGAATTCGGCCAGGAGCGCGCGCGGACCGCGTACACGCGCTCGAATACCGCGTCGTTGGTCGCGTCGGGCTCGGCTTGCGCCAGCAACATGGCCATGGCCGCGGTCGAGCGCGACATGCCCATGTGGCAATGGACGAGCAGGTGCTTTTCGCCGGGATGGGCCGAAACGGCGCGGCCGTAGGCGAGGATCGCCTCGATGTCGCTCGCGTCGGGCAGAACGACGCCGGGTCGCGGCGCGATCTCGTCGTGGAACCGCAGCACGGTTCGACGATGCGCGGGCCAGACGTCGAAGGCGACAGGGTCGGGCATGTCCGGATCGAGAATGCTCAGAACGTCGGTGACGCCGCGCTCGGTGTGGGCGTCGAGCTCGGCGATGCCGCACACGGCGAGCGCGGAGGTGAGGCGCAATGACATGTTCTTCCCGCTGGCTATGGCTCGAGCCCGGATTATAGGGCGCATCAGCTCTGCAGACAGCCGGCGCGCTTGTTCCAGTCGCCGCCAGCCCGCAATATGACGCAACCAAACGCGCCGCTTCCTTCCGGCGCACTGACTTGCCGAAAGCGAACCGGGGCATGAGCCAATCGATCCCAGACAGTTTGCGTTATCCCTTTCCCGCGCCGCCCGAACCGGGCCACTGCACCGAGATCGCGCCCGGCGTGCTGTGGACGCGCATCGCGCTGCCGTTCCAGCTCAATCATGTGAACATCTATCTGATCGACGACGGCGACGGCTGGGCGGTGATCGACACGGGCATCGACAACAAGGCGACGCGGGCGGCATGGGAGCAACTTGCGGCCGGGCCTCTCGCCGGCCGCAAGATCACGCGACTGATCGTCACGCATTTCCATCCGGATCACATCGGTCTGGCGGGATGGCTGTGCGAGCGGTTCGACATGCCGCTGCTGACGACGCAGACTTCGTTCCTCGGCTGTCTCAACATCTCGCTGAGCCCCGGCGCGCTCGACGCCAAGCCTTATCGCGATTTCTATCTGCGTCACGGGCTCGACGAACTGACCACCAATCTCGTTTCGACGAACGGCCACGGCTATCTGCGCATGGTCTCGCCGCTGCCGCCGACCTTCCGGCGGATCGTGGCCGGCGACGCGTTGACGATCGGCGGCCGCAAGTTCGAGGTGATCACCGGCGACGGACACGCGCCGGAACAGGCCATGCTCTGGTGCAAGGAGGAAAAGCTGTTCCTCGCCGCCGACCAGGTGCTGGCGAAGATCTCGCCCAACGTCAGCGTCTGGGCGGTCGATCCCGACGGCGATCCGCTCGGCCTCTATATCCGCTCGCTGAAAGAGCTGCGCGCGCTGCCCGAAGACGCTTTCGTGCTGCCCGGCCATCAATTGCCGTTCTATGGGTTGCACGAACGCGCGGGCCAGTTGATCGCGCACCATGAGCAACGTTGCGCGATGATCTCCGATGCCGCGCGCACGCGGCCGCATTGTTCGGCCGATTTCGTGCCTGTGCTGTTTCCGCGCGCTCTCGACCCGCATCAGATGAGCTTTGCGTTTTCCGAAGCGCTCGCGCATGTGAACTACATGCTCGGCAAAGGAGAACTCGTCTGGGACGAGCCGCTCGGCGGCGTGCGGCGCGTGAAAGCGGCGTAGGCTCGCTATTCCGCCGCCTGCTCGCTTGCGGCGTCCTTGACGGCGACCGCCGCGCCG
>CAZWJF010000069.1:0-8433 GCA_964634325.1 uncultured Rhodoblastus sp. | reverse complement strand
CCGTTCGCGACGCTCGACACATAGGCCGGGCTCGCGGCCGTGGTCGGCGCGACCCACGCGCGGGCCGGATTGAGACGATCCGGAACGACGAGACGCCCGCCGCGCGTCAGCGCCCAATCGGGAGAGACGCGCATGTAGGATGAACATAGCCCGCGCTTGGCGAGATCGCCGACGATCTTGTCCAGCGCGGACTCGTAGAAGACGCGCGAGCCGACAATCGGCGCGGCGATGTTGCGGACGACGGCGCCCATTTCAAATGCTCCATTTTCCGGGCAGAGCCCACTGGTGGAAGGCCGCGGCGTCGTAGCCCGACACGTAGGCCGTGCTCTGCCTGACGTTGCCGCGCGCGCGCGTTCCGATCAGCGCGTCGGTATGTCCGAACATCGCGTATTCGACGACGGAGCCCGCCGTGTAGGACGGCAGCGTCACGTCGATCTTGGTCGGGTCGGTTCCGTTCACCGCGACAGACGTGATCGCGACCGGCGTGCCGGAGACGAGGTAGCGGAAGCCGGCCTTCGTATCCGCGCGCTCGCTGATCGTCGTCGTGTCGACGACGAGCGCCGAACCGTCGCCGCCCGTGACGGGGAATGTCAGCACGTTGCCGACGCGGGCCGGCGCGCCGAACTTCGGCGCGGAATAGGCGCGCCCGAGCAATGCGTCGCCGATGGCGAGCGCGAGATAGTCGCCGAGCCTCACATAGCCCGTGTTGATCGGGTGCTCCCACTGCACGCCGGACGCAAAGCCGAAGCCCGATCCGCCGAGCGCCATGAGCGCGTAATCGGCCGCGACGAGGTTCATCTTTCCGCTCGCCTGCGCGTCCAGATACGCCGACATTCCCTTCGTGTCCGGGTCTGCGAATGAACACGGCGTCGTCGCGAGCCAGATCGGCGCGTCGTCCTGGCAATAGATCGCCGAGGCCGGCGTCGTGAGGTCGTAGTTGATCTCGTCGATGACCTGCGCGAGGTCCGTCGAGGCATTGACATAGCCGTCATCGGCCTCGCCACCCTTCGACAGGATCGCGAGGACGCGATAGCCCATCCCGTGCGCCGCCGCGATCCGCTTTCCGGCCGTGACAACAGCGTCGAATTCCTCGCGCGCGCGCCACGACGCGCCAACGTCGATGCCGGAGATCGGCGTGATCATCGCATCGGGCGTGCGCTTCCAGCGACGGAATGGCGTGCCGCCGATGGCGACGCACGACAGGAGAATATTCGGCGCAATGCCGAAAGCCGCCTTCGCAGTCTTCGCCCAATGAACGCCGAATGAGTCCAGCGGCGTCATGCCGTGGACATTGCCCGCTCCGGCCGCCGACATGAAGGCCGTAATGTCGGTCAGATCGGACTCGCGGATGCGCTCGCACGTGTCCGGGTTTCCGCGATACTTGCCGCATCGGATGTCTTGGAACGACGCCGAGGCGTTCGTCAGCATCCACACGCTCGGGAACGCGCCCGAGTTGTAGGGGGCCAGAACCGGCGCGCCCTGCGATCCGGCGCCGACAGACTGCGCGATGGTGATGACGTGATAGAGCACGTTGACGAGCGCCGGCGACGCGACGCCGCGCCCGGCGCGCAGAGCGGCCTTCAGATCGGCGATGACGGGGAACGGCGCGCCGCTGGTGAGCTTGCGCGTCGCCTTGAACTTGCCCTTCTTGGTCGCGACCGGCGCGACGCCGAAGGCCGCGCCGAAGCTGGCCGCAACCGCGCCGTCCGTCGCCTTCAGCGTCGTGCCGTCGATGTAGGCCGACACAGTGTCATCGGCGTCGATGATCGCGCCGCGCACGCCGCCCAGCGGCTCATAGGAGCCATCGGCGCGCCAGAGGCCGATGATGTTCCCGTCGTCGCCGCGCTCATAGCCAGCAACATCCGTGTCGGCCGGCGACTGGAATACCGTCCCCCGCGCTTCCGTGCTGTCGGGCGCGCCGCGAGACGCAGCGGAGAGGTCGAATGACCGCCCGTCCTGGTAGCGAACGCCGACGATGTATTTCGAGCCGTTCGGAAATTCGGAGGTCTGGTATTCCACCACGCCGATATCGTCGGGAGACTGATACACGGTCCCGCGCGCGACCTGCTCAATCGACCCGGCCGCGCTGACGGCGGCCTGAACTTCGGCGACCTTCGACGACGCGAGGTCGGCGGCGGATTGGGCGGTTTCCGCGGCGGCGATGATCGTCGGCAACGCCGCCTCGCTCGGGATCGATCCCTCCAGTTCCTCGAGCTTGGACGCGATGGCGTCGAACGCCACGATGCCATCCACCTTGTCCGGCTCATTGATCCCGCTGGACGGGTCGCCGTCGATCTTGTTGGCGCGCAGATACGCCCGCGCGAGGTCGCGGATGGCCATTCGCTTCTCCGATGAAAATTGAGGATCGCGCTACGGCGTGACAGGGCCGGCAGGCGTCGAATGCGCGCCGGCGGTGTTGATCGCAGTGGCGTAATATTTCCGCCCGGTCGGCGCGCTGGCGTAGACGTAGGTCGTCGTTCCGTTCGCCGCGCCGTAGAGGACGGGCCCCACCGTCGTCGCCGTGCTGAAATCTCCCGCCGTCGCGGCGGACCAGAACTGGACGCCTGCGAAGTTCGCCGCGTTCGGGTTCGTGCATTCCAGTGTCACGTCGCCAGACGCGAGCGTCGCGGTCAGACCGGATGGGGCCGGAACGGACGGCGTGGTCGAGTGCGTGTCCACCGTCTCGGTCGCGGAGAATGGCGAGCGCCGCGCGCCGGACGTGGAGGCGACCTCGACCTCAAGGATCGTTTCGGCGAGCACGACGCCGACCGTGACGGTGGTGCGGGCCGTCGTCGGAACAACGTCGTTGATAGGCGCCTCGGTCCATTCGCCCGGATCGCCGGAGCCAGCGTCTTGCAGCCTCCACCTCACCACATAGTCGAGCGAGGTGTCGTAGTCGCTCGCGCCGCCGCCGGTGACGAGCGGCGTGTCGAACGTGACCGCCAGAGACGCCGCGCCGCCAATCAGCGTCACCACCACATCGACATTCGTCGGGATCGGCAGGCCGATGTTCGCCGGGCGCTGCGGAACGGGCGGGACGGCGCGCTGATCCGTCTCGGGATCGTAGTCGTCGATTTCCGGCCCCGACACGACCACCTCAATCGAGCACCGGCCCGAGGCGATCGAGATCATCGGTTTGCGGTTTTCGACGACGACGTTCGCAAAGCCGGGGATCGAATTCGAGATCACCCTGATCCGCCGCGTGTAGCAGGCGTTCAGCCCGCTCAGGCGCATGTGGAGGACGCCGCGCCGCTTTTCCTTCGCGCGGATCACGGCGCGTTTCAGGACGCGGCTCGCCTGCCCGTCGCTTTGCACCCAAGGCAATTCGACCGTCGTCGGCGACACCTTGCCGCGCCGGACCTGATCCTCGGTCCAATCGAAGGCGGACACCTGCTGCGTCGTGTAGTGGTGATCCGGCGAGGTGAACGAGGCGTTGAACCTGTTCGCGTTCGACTCGCCCGCGACGCCGACCTGAAGCTCGAACCCGAGAATGTCGGCGTCCGTGATCGTCACCTCTGGCTCGCGATAGAGGCCGATGTCGATGACTTCAGTCCCGTCGCCGCGCACGATGTGCCAGCCGTCGCAGGCGTCGAGCATGGCCTTCAGCGTCGTCTTGCTGTCGCTCTCGGTGTTCGACCATCCGCCGATCCGGTAGCGCGCCTCGCTCGAGCCGCCCTTGCGCAGAACCAGATCGTCGCAGCGGTTCGCTTCCTCGATCCACGTGTCCAGAACCGGCGCAATCGCCTTGGCGTAGGGCCGCTGCGCGCCGAACTCGTTGAAACAGCGTTGGTGCAGGATGCAGAGGGCCGGATTGTCGGAGTATTTCCATGTCTCCGGATTGGTGGCGCTCTGCGTCGGATCGCGCGGGTCGAAGACGAGCGCAGTGTCCATGATCGCGCTCGGCTGGCACCGCCCGTAAGGATAGGTCTTCGTGAACGCGGCCGGCTTGGTCTTGTCGCAGATCAGCGCGAGGCTGGCCGTGCCGTCCCCGCGATGGTTCGTCGTCCAGTGCGTCGGCAGCGCGGCGACGATTTCCGAATAGGCGACCTCGGTCGCAAGGCCGCGCCGGAACGCCAGTTTCACGCGCGCGTCGTAGCGGTCATCATCGCCGGGAGAGACGAACATCGCCGCCCCGTCCTGCGGCATGTCTGGCAGCGGCGGCCCGCCAGACGTGGCGGACAGATCAACCCGGTCATCGTTGAGATAGAGCCCGACGAATCGGTGAATCCGGTGCGAGACGAGCGCCGCGACGAAGTAGAAGTTCCCGCCCGACTCTTCGGCAAGCATCATCGCGCCGGCGCCGCGCCAGCGGCCGTAGCCGTAGATCCTCGCCGGGGTCGTCTGCTGGACCGTGGAGAGGCCGTTTTCGGGCTTCGGCGCCTTGTTCGGCGACAGGAGAAGGTTGAGGCCGATACCGATTGCGGCGGTCAGGAGCCCGGATGCGAGAGACGCGGCGATGGTGGCCGTCGCGACCGCCTGTCCGGCGATGGTGACCGAGCCGGTCAATCCGAGCGAGGTGAAGAGCGTCGTGAACAGCGGCGTGAAGATCGGATCGGCCAGCGCCGGCGACGCCGAGGCGAGCGTCAGCGCCGACGCCGACAAAGCCAGCGCCGCAAGGTGTCGCTTCGCCATTCCGAACCTATCCGATGAAGGGAACGCGCCACGCCGCGACGACGGGGAAGGCGCCATAGCTCAACGCCCGCTCGCCGCGCGCCGCCCAGAACGCCCCGCATCGGATCGCGCCGACCGAGGCGGTTCGCCCCGAGGCGTCGACCGGGACACGCACCACGCCAACGTCGCCGCTCTCCGGCTCATCCGTGCGAGCGCATCCAATCGCGACCAGCCGGGGCCCGACGAGCGGAACCATGCCTCCCGCCCTCAGGATGAGCCGATGCGCGCCCGTCGCGGTCGCATAGGTCCCGCGCAGCCCTTGAGCCGGATCGCGGCCCGTGGCCGCCAGCACCCAGCCGGCCGAGAACAGCACGCAGTCGAGCGCGCCCCAGCGCCACGGCGCGAGGCCCGGCCCGTTGAGATAGTCGTCGAGCGTCACGAGTAGCGCGGCCATGCGATGAGCAGGCCGGTCAGATAGCGCCCGACGCGATTGCAGAACGAGTCCGTGGGCGAAATGTCGCGCTGCGCCTCGTCCGTCCATGTCAGGCGCGACGCGCGAGCGCGGGTCAGATCGCCCGAGCCCATCGACAGGACGACGCCGTTGACGCGCGGTTTCGTCGGATCGTCCGGGGCCATGCTCGACATGCGCCAGTAATCGGCCGCCCCGGTCCAGATCGGAATGATCGGGGTCAGCGGCTGCCAGCGCTCATCCAGCGGCGCAATGCCGATATGCGCCTCGACGCCGGAAACCGGCGGCGCCTCTTCATCGAGTTGGACGAGAAACTCAGGCGTCACGCCGGACAGTTGCAGTTCGATCCGATCGGCGATCCCGTTGATCAGCATTTCGAGGTCGGGGATGTTGAGCAGGCGCCCCCCTCCGAGAAAGCGCGTCCCCTTCGGATCGACGGAGATGACGCCGAACGGATCGCCCATCCGGATGTCGCTCGCGCCCATCCAGACGTGAAGCGCCGGGTCCGTGTCGAGCTGGAAGAACACGCCGAGACGCGCGTCGCCGCGCAGGTGCTGGAGCGTGGACTCCGGGATGTAGGGCATTACATCGCCTCGATGAAGGAAATCTCGAAGCCCTGCTGAATCCAGGCCGGGCCCGGCTGCCACGAGATGGTCTCCCCCGGCGCGAGCCGCATCGTGCAAAGCGGCCGGTCGAATTTCGCCGGCGCGCGCGCCTCGATGTCGTCGCGCAGCGGCGGCGCCACCGCGACCGTGTAGGTGCGCGACCCGTCCGGATTGTCGGTCACTGCGTCGACCTCGGACACGCCGTAGCAGTGCCAGAGCTTTTCCGCGTGGTAGAGCGAGAACACCTCGCCGCCGACCAGTTCGCCGCCAGACACGACGCGCAACGTCACCGTTCCGGCGCCGAGATCGGCCGCCGCCGCCATTTCCGCGACGATGGTCGACTGCCGGTAGCCCGACCCATCGGAGAACAGCGCGCCATCGGAATGGGGGATGCCCGACACCTCGAGCGCGCCCGGCCCGCACTCCGGCGCGTCAGGCGTCGGCGCGATCATGTCGGTCAGGATCGGCACGAAGATTTTGCGCGTGCGCGAGTTGAGCTGGAGCTTGAGCCTGTTCACGTAGAGGTGCTGCGCCCGGTCGGCGACCATGATCCCGCGATATTTCACGCTCCACAGGCCGCCGCCGGAAAAGTCGAGCGCGCCGGCGTCGCCGCTGAACGCGCGGCTGCCCTCGACGCCGCCGCCAAGCAGGTCGAGGCTCATCCCGCCGGGCGGGAGAAGGTCGAGGGCATAGGTCCGGATCATTCGCCGATTGTCCCGCCCGAATGTTGCGCATAGTCTTCCCTCGCCAGAGACGAGGGAAGACATGAGGAAGATCATCGTGATTGCTGCTGCCGCTCTATTGGGCGGCTGCGCGAACGCCGGATATGTGATGCAGACCTACGGCGATAAGCCGCACGATACGCTGGAAACACCGCACGGGACGTATTGGGTTTGGGATCGCCCCGCGCTTGGGAAAATTCTCACATCGCCGAGCCCCGGTCAGGCGGCCGGCCTCGGAATGGTCAGCGGCCTAACGCTCGGCATTGCGAAGATCGACCCAACTGTGCAGGCGCATCAGGATGTCGTGCGCCAGTGGTTCCGCGAGCAAAGCCGCAACTGCGAGATCAAGACGAGCGCGGAAATCCTGCGGCCCGAGTTCGAGCACACCTACGCCTGCAAGTAGGCTCCATCAGCCATAGAGCGCCGCGTTCTTCGTCGCCGTCGACCCGACGTTGCGCTGAAGATCGCGCTGCGCCTGCTGGTTCGAGCGGGCCACCGCCTCGCTGATCAGCGCGACGGTTTTCTCGGAGGCGTCGCCGGCGATGTTGATCGTCGGGCCTCCGATGGTGACGACGGTTCCGGCGCGCGGCGCCGGGCCGCGCTTCGGCCCCATCAGCGCGACGGGGATCTTTCCGGACGGGACCGGGACATAGGCCTCGGGGCTCGAGCCCTCGCCGAACATCGCGAGCTGCGGCCGGTCGGCGATGCCGCCCCCGGCGTAGCGACGCAGCGGCAATGGGCCGTGTTCGGTCATGATCCCGCCGTCCGCGAACGCGAACAACTTCGCCACCCTGCCGAACAACCCGCCGACAAGCGACCCGACGGCCGCGCCGCCCCTGCCGCCAATCGCGCCGCCGAGCATCCCGCCGAGCGAGCCGAGGGAGTCGCCGAAGGCGCCGAGTCCCTTTGTCGCGGAGTCGGTCACGGACGGGATCTTTGCCGCCGCCTCGGCGAACTGATCGAGCGAATTGGCCGCCGCGCCCATATTCGCGTTCATGCCGAACGACTGCGCGCCGGGCCACAGGCCGCGCTGCGCCGGCGTGAGCCCGTTCTCCCACGATCCGCCCGCCATGCCGAGGCGGGACGAGCCGCCGAGGTCGAAATGCATCAGGTCGGTCGCGCCGTATTTCCCCGGCCCGCCGGAGAAGTAGCCACCCCACCTGAATTGGTTCGACAGCTCGGGGTATTTCTCCATCTGAACGAGACGCGCCTGCTGCGCGAATTGCTCGTAGGCCCGGAACGAGGCCGCATCCTGATAGTTCGGCAGCGCCTTGCCCTGCGCGTCCAGCAAGTTCACGTCGGTCGCGAGGCCGGAGCCGTGAAAGCCCCTGTCGCCGGGGCGCAATCCGCTGAACGCCTGCACGCGCAGGCCGGAGCGAAGCGCGGCCGTTTCGAGAATGTCGGTCAGGCGCGTATCGACGCCGCCGCGCGCGGCGTAGTTGCCGACGCCCTGCCACGATCCGCCGCCAGCGGCGCGCTCGATGGCCGCAAGCCCTCCGCCGGCGGCCGTGTTGTCGTTCGCGCCGGTCCCGCCGATCCGCTGTGCGAGGCCAGTCGCCGCGCCAACGAAATCGCCAGCGCCCATGCCGCCGAACGCGACGTAGACGGGGTTCCCCGGCGTATCGCCGCGCTTGCCGCCAAGACCGAAGATCGAGCCGAGCGTGTCGCCGAACAGGCCGCCGCCCGGCTTGCCGTTCTCGCCGAGGAGCGCCTTGGTGAACGTGTTCCCGCCGGACTCGATGAGCCGCCCGCCGATGTCGCGCGCGATAGAGCCGAAAATCTCCCGCCCCGACTTCCGGTTGATGATGCCGTTCGCCAGCGTCGAGAACGCGCTCCGCGAGGAGTCCCGGATCGCGTCCATGCCCTCGACAATCCGCGCCTGCGCCTTTTGCATGTCCTCGGCGCGCTGCGCGTTGCGGCCCATCGCCTCCGCCTGCGCGTCGTAGATCGCGATCAGCCTCTCGTCGAGCGGGATGCGCTCGCGCTTGGCGGTGGCGAGCAGTTTCTCGAACTCGACCGCCTTCGT
>CAZWJF010000068.1:0-9584 GCA_964634325.1 uncultured Rhodoblastus sp. | reverse complement strand
CTGTCTGACGCGCCAAACACAATTCGTCCAGACGCGCCGCCGCAACACAGGGCGGAAATCGCGCGGCGGAAAAGGGGCGAAACGAAGGTCGCTTCTTGCTCGATCGCTGATTGCGCTCTCGGGTCAGTGGTCGATTCGCGCTTTCATCGAACCACTGGCGCCGGCGCGTCATCCGAATTGCGCGAGAAATCGGTCGACGGCCTCGGCATAGGTGGACTCGTCGACCGGCTGATGGTCCGACGCGCCGTAGGCGGTGGAAGGCAGCGTCGAATGGCCGCGGGACGACAGGGCCTCGACCGCCGCCAACCAGCCCTCGCGGTTCCCCGGATCGATGTACAGCGGCCTATCGCCGCCGATCTCCCGAAACGGGGCGATGTCGGAGGCGACCGCTGGCGTCCCCGCCGCCAAAGCTTCGGCGAGAGGCAGGCCGTAGCCTTCGGCGAGCGATGGCGCGAGCAGGGCGCGCGCGCCGCCGAGCAGCGCGCGATAGGCGGCCGTCGACACCCCATTCGCTTCGACCACGCTGCCGCCCAAGGCCGGGTCTTCGATGGCGGCGACGATCCCGGCGCAGTTCCAGCCGCGCTTGCCGACGATCAGCAGCTTTGGCGTCGCCGATCCGCGCGCCGCGAAGAGGCGCCGCCAGACATCGACGAGCGCCGCGTGATTCTTTCGCGGTTCGATCGTGCCGCAAACCAGAAAGTATGCGCAGTCTTCCAGGCGAGGGTCGATCCGCGTCGGCGCGCCGAACAGCGGCGCGACGGGCGGGTGGGCTTGAAGGATCGGCAGATCGGAGCGTCCGAGCTTGCGCATGTATGCCGCAAGATCGGTCGCGGCCTCCCTGGAAGTAACGATCGCGCCTGCCCCGCGTCGCGCCAGCAGGGCGAGCCGTCGCGCGTGACGTTCCGGCTCACGGCTCCAGAACCACTTCGGCTCGCGGAGCGGCAGGAGGTCGTGGACGAAAAAGACGGGCCGCACGTCGGGCCGATCGTCGAGCCATGCGACATGCCGGTCGAATTCGAGCGGATAGTGCGCAGCGTTCACATAGACCGCGCCCTGCGGCGCGGCGCGGCGCGGATCGTCGCCGCGGGCCAATCCATATCGCGCCAGCGCGCCGGCGACGCGCATCGTCCGGCCTGTTGGAGCCAGTTGAACACGCGCTGTCGGCGCGCCCGCTCCTGGCGGTCTGACAAGGGCGCTTACCAGCTCGTCGGGCACGTCGACCGGGCCGTGGGAGGGGATGCGGCCCCAGGCCTCGTCGAGCACGCGCGCCGGATTGGGCAGATCGTCCGGCGCAAAGAGGCGGGGCCCGCGAAGTCCGAACAGCAAGGTCGACGTGTCAGCTTTCCGTTGCTCCAGAAAGTGGTCGGCCAAAAGACTGTCGATCCAGTCGATGCCGTTCGGCGCGGCGTTCAACACGCGCGTCGACAGGCGCGAGATGTCGTAAATGAACCGGGCCATATCCGTCCCGACGCGCCGCAGGCCTTGGCTCCGCAGCCTGAAAAAAGCTTCGCGGTCCTAGCCGGTTTCGCGCGCCGAGGCAAAAGCCCTGCGCCGCATCACCCGAATTC
Organism: uncultured Rhodoblastus sp.; assembly: GCA_964634325.1. Lineage (GTDB taxonomy): Bacteria > Pseudomonadota > Alphaproteobacteria > Rhizobiales > Beijerinckiaceae > JAJXWB01. The sequence continues at coordinate 8,016 of CAZWJF010000068.1, read as the reverse complement.
GCTGACGGCTGCGCCCTGTTGGCCGGGCGCGGGGTGCATCGCCTCTCGGCTCGCAGGCTCACGTCGCGCGGCGGCCTTCTTCCATGGCGGCGCCTTGAACCACGATACCACGGCCGCGGCGGCCATCAGAATGGCGAAACCCACGACATTCGCCAGCGCGCTGGCGAGCGCGCCCCGTCCTACGAAATCCAGCGCCATGCCGAGCGCTTGCGCAGCCACGAGGCCGGTCAGGAAGACAGCGAGCGTCTGTTGCCCGACTCGTCGAATTCGATCAGCGACGAAACCGCGCAAACGCTGACCCTGCGGTCCGACGGCGACGAACGCGAGGTAGGCGGTCGCCAGAAAATGGAGGTAGCGCAGCGCGCCGATCGAGGTCTTGTCGATCGCAGGCCCGAGCCAGTCGTGGATCGCGCCGAGGATCGGCGCGTGGCCCCATCCGGCGTAGCACGCGAAACTCTCCTGGCAGGACACCGGCGCCGCGATCAACGTATAGACGAGCGCGACGGCGACAAGCCGCACGTCGCGCGGCGGCGTCGGCAGCCACCCGCGGACGAATCCGAACCCGGTGAAGAACACGAGCTGCCAGCCGAACGGGTCGAAAAACCACCGCCGTCCCGTGACGGCGTCTGCGGTCAGGTCGAGGTAATCGAACTGGGCGCCGAGCCACAGCGCGAGGACCGCGACGAGCGGCAGCGCGCGATGAAGGCGCTCGAGCGCCATCATCAGCGGCGTCATCGCGAGGATGGCCAGGTACATCGGCAGGATGTCGAAATAGTTCGGCACGAACCGCAAGGTCATCAGCGGGCCGATGTATGCCTTGAAGTCGGCAAGAAACGGCGTGAGGCGAAGAGCATCCGCATATCGATCCGCGCCGATGAGGCCGTCGACCGACGCCACCAGCGCGACCACGATGAAAAAGCCGCCGATATGCGCCCAATAGACTTGCCAGACGCGATGCAGGATACGCGCGGCGCCCAGTAGCCAGCCGCTTCTATCGAACACGGGCGCAAACGCCAGCGCCGACGCCATGCCCGAGCAGAACACGAACAGGTCCGCCGCATCGCTGAAGCCGAACCGCGCGGGAATCCATTCTGTCCAGCTGTTCCACGGGATGTGGGCGACCAGAATGATGAACATTCCCAGCCCGCGGAAGAAATCGAGCCGCGGGTCTCGTGCTGACTTTTGAGGGTGCGCCGGGGTCGTCATATGGATCGTCCGAAGCTCAGGCGACCTTGAGCGACGGGCTCTCGCCCATGCGCGCCCGCGCGCCTGTTTCGAAGCGATCGGACGAAGTCTTGCCGCGCAGTCGGGCGATTGCGTCGAATGCGCGCGTCTCGCCCGCATCCGCCGTCATCAATGCGAGCGTGCGCACGAAAACGTCACGTTGCGCGCGACTGCCGCCGAGCGCGTCGAGCTGAGCCGCAATCCGGTTGAGCGTCGCGGCCGGTCGACGCGATTGCGTCGGAGACGAAAGGACCTGGGCGAGTTCGACGCCGACGTCTCGAGCCACGCGCGCCTGATCGCTTGCATGCGACAGCGCGTTCTGGGCCATGGCGGCGAGAATGACGCCCGCGGTCTCCTGATCGCCCACCGCGATCGTCGTAAGCAGGTGATGCAGCGACGCGAAGACGAGCGAACAATCGCGCGCGCGTTTGCGCGCGAGTTCGGCGAGTTCGTTCCAGCGCCCTCCGACATCCACGCTCTCCTGCCGCAGTCGCCACAGCATGGAGACCGCGTTGGCTACGTCGCGAAAATCGTCCGTCGACGTCGGACGCACATGCGAATCGTAGATTTGCAGCGCAATGTCCGCTCGGCCGTCCGCGAGGTGGTAGAGGGCAAGATGCCAGGCCATGTGGAAGCCAAAATTATTGCATTCGGCCCACATAGGGCGCGTTTGCTCGAGCCACCGCACGCCGTCCTTCGTGCGGTTGGTCATCTCATAGACGTGGCCGACCGCATGCGCGCCCCACGCGTCGCAGGGTTCCAGCCCGACCGCGTCCCGGCCTGCACGCTCCGCTTCGAGCAAGCGGCCGTTCTCCTCCAGAGCGAACGCGTGACAGCCGAGCGCGAAGCCGTAACCGTCCATCGTTTTCGACCAGGATTTCAACGCGGCCTGGGTCGTGTTCAGCATCCCGCGCGCGTCGCCGCTCATGAAGCGCAGCGCGTGCGAGAGTTTGAGGGCGAGCAGATCGCGCGGCTTTTCCGCGAGATGTGCGTCGAACCGGTCCGCCGCCGCGCGAAGACGGCCATCGACGGCCAGGGCGAGCGCGTCCACGAGCGCGGTCTCGCTCGCTGTAGCTGCGCCGGAACGCAGCGCCGCACGCGCCGTTGCGAGTTGTTCGCGTGCGTCGACGATGGTTTCGCTTCGGGCGAGAGAGACGCCGCAGAAACCGCGCAAGGCATGAGCTGCGACGAAATCCGGCGCCGCCGTCGTCGCCTCTCCGAGGGCCGACGCCGTATCAGGCCGATGAGCGAGGATATTCCAAACAGCGCGTTCGAACGCGGCGATCGCGCGTTGATCCGCATGGGCATGTTCGCCCGAGAATCTGTCGATAGCCATGACGAAAGCCTCCGGTCGTCGAATTCAGCTTTCGAAAGACTAAGCGCATCGACGCCAAGGCAAAGCGGAGATTGATCTTCGTCCGTCAAGTCATGAGCACGATTGCGTGAACAAATACGTGATTGGATGGACGACCGTCGCACGGCATGCGCATCTTTCGCTCCGAGGAAAGCCGATGCTCTGGCGCGTTCTGATCGCACTGTCGTTCTACGTCTTCTCCGCTTGCGCCGCACGCGCGTGCGACGCAACCGCGCCGTGCGAGATCGGCGACGGCCGCTACTTCGTGCGCGCGCCGGTCGGCTGGAACGGCAGCGCCGCTTTGCCTGTCGTTGTCTTCTTTCATGGCTATCGCAGTTCCGCTGTTCAGGTCATGGCGGACGCGTCGCTTGGCGACGCGCTGTCGAGCGCTGGCGTCCTGTTGGTCGCGCCGGATGGCCTGAAGGGGTCATGGACGATCGGCGGGCGGCTCTCCACAGGGCGCGACGATATCGCATTCGCGCGGGCGGTCATGGCGGATGTCGAAAAGCGCTTTCCGGTCGACACGTCGCGGCGGATCGCAGCGGGCTTTTCCGCCGGCGGCTTCATGACGTGGCAGCTCGCCTGTCAGGCGGGCGGGATCTTTTCGGCCTACGTCGCCGTATCAGGCGCTTTTCTGGATCCCCTTCCGGATGACTGTCCGACCGGGCCGGTTTCCATGCTGCACATCCATGGTCTGGCCGACGAAACTGTGCCGGTGGGCGGTCGATGGATCGCCGGCGGACGCGTCAGGCAAGCCGATGTCTTTCAGAGCGTCGCATTGATGCGTCGGGTCGATGGCTGCCCACAGAGGCCATCGCGCGCCGACAAGCGCGACGGCCTGACCTGCGAAATCTGGTCTGCGCGCGACTGCGGCGGCGCGCGCGGCGTCGAACTCTGCCTTCATGGCGGCGGCCATATGTTCGAGCCGCGCTGGATCGTCGATGCGGTCGAGTGGGCGAGACGACTGGAGACGCCGGCGCCGTGACGGCCCAGGCATGGCGCCGCGCTTCCCGTCGCTCGACGAAAAGGTCGGCGAGGTCGCCGATAATGATACGTGAACCTGACTCGCTCAGACCCGGTTGGCCGCTTCGCGATAGGGCGGCCGCGTCCGATTGAGGGCCGGCCTAGCCGCCTGACAGAGAACGCGCGATGACGAAGGCCGACATCAGGAGAAAGATCGTCGCTAGCAAGGCAGGGGCCGCCACCGCCTCGAGCCGGGAGCGCATCGAGCCCTGCGCGTCGGCCATGAAGCCGTTCTGCGGCGAGGGGGTTTGGGGGTCGGACGGAGCGAGCACGAACGCCTCGAACAAACGCGACAGGAACGCCCTGACGCCTTCGACCCTAGCGCGGGTTGGTTCGCGCAAGGTTAACGCGCTCCGATTTCAGGTTAATTTCGGCGCGTTGTTCACAGCCGCGTCGTGAGCGCGACCAGCCAGGAAGGCGACGCAGCCACGATCGCCGCTTCAAGCGCCTTGTCGAACCCGGTCAGGATGGCGAGGCCCATCGCCGCGAACAGCAAGCCGAGCGCGATTTTCACGCCCTTGCCGCCTGAGATCAGCCGATCGCGCCAGCGGGCGAGCGCGGAGCGCGAAACCATGCCGAGCAAGGCGAGCGGCAATCCGGCGCCTATACCGAAAGCGACCATGGTGGCGGCCACCAGGCCGAGCGATTTGCCCTGTGCGGCCAGCGCCGAAGCCGCGCCGAGCGTCGGTCCGACGCACGGGCTCCAGACGGCGCCGAGCAGCAGGCCCACCCCGAACTGGCCGGTCAGTCCTGCGGTCGAAAAGCCGCCGAAGCGGCGCTCGGTCCAGTCGCTGAGGGGGCCGCCGGCCGTCGCCAACCGCACCTGGAGCGACGGCGCGGCGAGCAATACGCCAAGCGCGATCATCAGGATCGCGCCCGCTGACCGAAACAGGTCGCCGTCGAGGCCGATCGAAAATCCGATCGTCGCGACGAAAAGCCCGATTGTGGTGAAGGACAGGGCTACGCCGGAGGCCAGCGCCGCCGGCCCGAGGCGATGTTCGCCGGCCGCCGCGCCGAGCACCAGCGGCGTCAGCGGCAGCACACAAGGCGACAGGATCGAGAGGACGCCCGCCAGAAAGGCGAGCCCGACGGAGCCCAGGGACATGGTCGCTCAGAGGGTCTTTTCGAGCAGGTCTTCCAGCGAAAGCGGGTCGGACTGACCGACAAGACGGCCAGTCTCCTTGCCGCCCTTGAACACGATCATCGTGCTTTGCTGCTGCGCCCTGAACGACCGCACGGCGTCTTTTTGCGCGTCGAAGTCCACCCGGAAGATGGCGAGCCCGGCGAAACGCGGATCGCCCTCAAACTTCGCCATCGTCTCTTTCTGGGCGCGGCACACGGGACACCAGTCGGCGTGGATCTCCACGAGGATGGGTTTGCCGGCCTTCTGCGCGGCCTCGAAAGCCGCTGGCGAAAAAGCGACGCGTTGAGCGGCGAACGCCGGCGCGAGACCGGCGGCCGCGAAAAGCGCGACGCCGACCAGAACGTCTCTGCGTGAAATCATTCGATTATCCCCGGAATGACGCCGCGATGCGGCGACGTAGGATTGATGACCGCCCGATCGCACAAAAACCAGTCACGAGGCTGCGAGATGCTTCACAAATGCGTTATGGCCGCATCGCGGCTTTCGGAGCGCCCGGTTCGAGCACGCGACCGGCGAGGTCCGCGAAGTCGCACAGCAGGCGGCGGGTCTCGCGCGGATCGACGATATCCTCCACCCAGAAGGTTTCGGCCGTCCGGAAGGGCGTACGCAGCTTCGCGAGCCGCGCCTCGATCTCGGCGAGCTTGGCCTGTGGATCGGGCGAAGCGTCGAGGTCGGCGCGATAGGCGGCCTCGATGCCGCCTTCGAGCGGCAGCGAGCCCCAGCGCGACGACAGCCAGGCGTAGCGCAACGACAGGCGTCCCGCCGGCTGATGCGCGGCGCCGGCGACGCCGAAGCAATTGCGGATAATGATCGTGCACCAGGGAATCGTCGTCTGGTTCAGGGCGGCCATCACGCGCACGCCGTGGCGGATCGTCGCCGTCTGTTCCGCCTGCAGCCCGATCATGAAGCCGGGGCAATCCGCGAGATAGACGACCGGCAGATGGAAGGTCTGCGCCATGTCGACGAAGCGCACGATCTTTTGGCAGGCCTCAGCCGTCCATGCGCCGCCGTAATGATAGGGGTCGCTCGCCATCAAAGCGACCGGACGCCCGTTCAGGCGTGCGAAGCCCGTGATGATCGAACGTCCAAACATCTGGCCCATTTCGAAGAAGGAGTCCTGATCGACGACGGTCTCGATGATCGGGCGCATCTTGTAGACCTGCCGCTGGTTGCGCGGCACGGCCTTCATCAGCTTCTCGACCGGACGATCGACGGGGTCGCTCGGCGGTAGAGCCGGCGGCAGTTCGTGCACGGAGGAGGGGAGATAGGACAGGAATTTTCGCGCGCAGTCGAAAGCCTCTTCTTCCGTGTCGACGGCGTGATCGATCGCGCCGGAGCGTGTCTGGATCTCCCAGCCTCCCAGCTCCTGCTTGGAATGCGGCTGGCCGAGCCGGGCGACGACCGGCGGTCCTGCGACGAACATCGCCGAGGTCTTGGTCATCACCGAATAATGGCTCGACGTCAGGCGCGCGGCGCCGAGGCCCGCGACCGAGCCAAGCCCGAGCCCGACGACCGGCACATGGCCGAGCGCGTCGGTCATCAGGTGATAGGCCTTCGTTTCGCCGACCTGGCCCGGCAGGTTGGAGCGCCCCTTGGTCTCGATCGTCTTGACGGAGCCGCCGCCGCCGGAGCCTTCGATCACACGGATGATCGGCATGCGGTACTCGCGCGCCATCTCCTCCGCCATCATCGGCTTCTCGCGAATCGAGGCGTCGGCGGACCCGCCGCGCACCGTGAAATCGTCGCCGACGATCACGACCGGCCGACCGTCGATCCGCGCGCGGCCGAACACGCAGTTGGACGGCGTGAAATCCTTGAGGTCGCCTTTGTCGTCATATTCGCCGACGCCGGCGAGCCCGCCGATCTCGCGGAAGCTGTCGGCGTCGGCGAGCTTGCCGATCCGCTCGCGCACAGTCAGCCGGCCGCCGTCATGCTGACGCTTGACCCGTTCGGGTCCGCCCATGCGCGCCGAAAGCGCCTTGCGCTTCTCCAGCTCCTCCAGTTCCGGCGTCCAGGCCATTGCGCGTCTCTCCCCGAGTCAGTCGCCGTTCGCCGGCGGATTGTCGGACGACACTGTACCGAAATCCTGCGCCGGCTGCATAGCGTTTGGACGCGGCCTTGCTATGATCGTTTCGCAATCGGAGAGAGACATGCGCGCGCAATCCATCGTGGAAAGTCTGGAGCTGGCGGCCTCCCGTTGCGATGATCTGGCGCCGCTGGTCTATGCCCGGCTGTTCGCCGAGCGACCTGATCTCGCGCCTCGGTTCGGAGAAAACGGCCGGCTCGTGCAGGGCGAGATGCTGGCGCGGACGATTGAGACGATCCTCGACTTCGTGACCGGCGACGCATATGCGAGCAACCTCGTCGCCAGCGAAGCGTCGGCTCACGCGACTTACGATGTGCCGCCCGAAACCTTCGCCGGCTTCTTCCGCGTCGTCGCCGAAACGCTGCGCAATCTGCTGGCGAACGACTGGACCGGCGAAATGGATCAGGCCTGGCGCGAACTTGTTGACGACCTCTCGGGATTGGCGACAGCCGAAGGAGCGGCGGCATGACCAACGTCTACGATTTTTCCGCCCGGACGCTGGATGGAGAAACCGTTTCGCTCGACCGTTATCGCGGCAAGGCGCTGCTGATCGTCAACACGGCGAGCCAGTGCGGGTTCACGTCGCAATATTCCGGTCTCGAACAACTCCATCGCGATTTCTCTGCGCGCGGATTCGAGGTCCTGGGATTTCCCTGCAACCAGTTCGGCGCGCAAGAGCCCGGCGACGCAGAGGAAATCAAGAAATTCTGCGCGCTGAATTACGACGTCACATTTCCCCTCTTTGCGAAGGTGGACGTCAACGGCGCGGAGGCGCATCCCCTGTTCGAATTCCTGAAGAAGACGATTCCCGGCCTCTTGGGCTCGCAGGCGATCAAGTGGAACTTCACGAAGTTTCTGGTCGATCGCGAAGGCGATCCGGTCGCCCGCTACGCGCCGCAGGAAAAGCCGGAGTCGCTGCGGAAGGATATCGAGAAGGTTCTGTCGAGCTGACGCTGGCCTGCCGGCGTCCCTAGCGCGCGTCGCAATGCCGGCAGAGCGCCTAGCCCTGAGTGCGGCCGCGCGCCTGAATGCCGGCGCGGCGCTGCTCGACTGATTCCGGCGTCACGGCGCTGTTGTGCGCGCTCGACCGGCGATGTTCGATCGCCAGCGCCTCGCCGAAAGGCGCGGCATAGCCCTCGTCGATGATCGACTTGTAGAGGCAGAGCGTATCGGCCGGGATCGAGG
>CAZWJF010000067.1:0-10629 GCA_964634325.1 uncultured Rhodoblastus sp. | reverse complement strand
CCGTAGAGATTTCACCCCCCCTACCCCTATGGCAGCGGGTACCCATCGGCGTCACACCCGATATTCCGGCCTGTGCGCTCGACGCGCTGCTTCCATGCGTTGTGGTGCTCGGGGCAGAGAGGCTGCCAGTTGGCTTTATTCCAGAAGAGCTTCGTGTCGCCTTTGTGTGGGGTTCGATGATCGACGTGCTCTGCTTTGGTGACGCGGCCATGATTGGCGCACATGACGCAGAGCGGATGGCTTCTGAGGTATGAGGTGCGGGCCTTGGCCCATGCGCCGTCATACCCGCGCTGTGTTGCTGTTGGGCGGGGCATTTATCTGCCCGACATATATTTGGCCCGGATATCGACGGGCGGCATATCCACCCATTCGTGCCCCCCAAAAATGTCTTCATCCCAGTCTCCGGAAAGACGGCATCGCATCGGCGATTCCGGCTCATCCATCACATCCTCGCACCAGCGCTCTTTTTTGCCGACGACGAACACTCCGCCTATGCCGAGCAACCTGATTTCGCAAAGCCCGGGGTCGCACATCTCGTCTATAACGTCCTGCAAACCCTCTGCATCAAATGCTGTAACGATGCCGACAGCCTGTTTCGTCGCCTTAATTCGCACAGCGTAGGTGTTCGGAGAATAGATGATATGCGCCCTCGTCATATCGCCCTTGGCGTAGGCGATGGCGTTCTCAAGGCCGGCGGCGATCCTGTCGAAGGCGGCGGATGTGTGGGCCGGCTTGGTGCTCGCGCTCGGCTTCGATGAGCATTTCATGCTCGACCTCGCTGTGGATGCTCTCGGATGTATTGGCGCGCCCGCCGACGGTGCACATGCGACGCTCAAACGCCACGTCGTCGTGGATAGCCTGCATGTCGCGGGAGACGCGCATGACAACCCTGTCTATTTCTGAGCCGGCGGAACGGGATGGCGCAACGTGTCGTTGATGAGACAGCGCGCGGTGGTAGGTCGGAGAGGCGTAGGGCATTGTCAGGGCCTGTTAGGCGACGGGCTAACTATCGCCCGAGATAGATGATCAGCTTCCCATGTTTCCCGCCTGCATGACCGGGCGCCCTACGAAGGCAGTCCGGAGGCGCGCAGCGGGTTGAGCCGTTGGCCAGCAAGAGCGTGGTGCCCTGCCCGCTGAAAGGGGCTCAGGGAAGGAGGTGGCGCGCCTTCGTGATCGGGTTATGCGCGATCTTGGGTAAGGCTGGGTGAATTCGAGACGCCGCCGGCACATTGCAGATGCCCGGCGGGGAACGCGGCGGAGGGGTGCTGCTACGGTCTCACCGCTTGCCAGAGTCGCCCCTGACTACCGTCTCGAAACTCTTGCCCTTGCGGGCGCGTTGAATTCGAGAGGAGGCCGGCCGATTCTCGAAGGTGAACAGCGGGGCCGATGCCCGCATCCTACGCCAGGCTTGATTGCGGTCGCTTGGTCTCCGGCGCATATCGAGGCCCGCAATGACAGCCCCGCCTCTCGAAACTCTTGCCGCCATCGCGGCTTGTCCGAATCGGAAAAGCGCCAGCCGATTTACACGGATGGCACCCTATATTTATGCCGCAGGTTACGCGCGTGCGCGCACGCATGTCAACCCCCTCTCGCAACATTTTTCCCGCGCGCTGCCTCGACAAGCTGCGTCAGTCCGACCTTCGCCCACGTGCGCCGCTGCCAATCGCACGGGATGTCCGTGCAGAAATCGACCGTCGCGTCGAAGATCGACTTGCCGCGCAACAGCAACGCCTCTCGCATCCGGTCATACCGGGCGATGGCGCGTTGATGGCGCTTCGCCTCCGCCTGCCCGGCCTCCGTGTCCGGGTCAGACTTCATCCCGGCCCGTCCCTCTTCTGCCGCCGGCGACGCAATGCCTGCGATCTGCAAAGCCCGATGGTAATCCGCGACGGTCGCCGCGACGGTCTTCGCCATGTCGTATTCAGCCTCGGTGATCTCACGGGCGAGACACGCCAGCCCGGCGAGTGTGCCGTAGCGGGGATCCGACGATACAACGCGGAGGATTTGCGCCCGCGATGGCGGCGCTTCACCACCCGCCCGGCTAGGGCGCCCCCCCGGCGTCCTCACGATCCCAATCGTGCGTTTGCGTCCTGCCTTGCTCATGTGCCGTTGCCTCCGCCGCTGTTGTCGCCAGATACGCCGGCCCGGATATGCTCACGCTCGGATTGGATAGCCTCTGCAATCGCCTTGGCGGCTTCTGTGGCGGCATTGACGCCCCTGCCGCTACACTCGTTGCCCCTAGGGGCCTCAAGCACGCCCTGCGCTGTCCTGAGCGCAATGGCGGCGGCATGGGCGAGGCCGGCCCGGTATCCGCGCACAAAATCGCTCATACGGCCTCCTGTGCGTCGCTGGTTGGCGGCAGGCCCATATGCGAGCGCAGATCGTCGCTCATCTGCGGCGCCGTCGCTCCGGCCTCACGCGCCTCGGTGAGCCATTCGTGCGCCTCTTGCCGCGTCGGCGGGCGCTCACGCCTGGCGGTAGGGTCTGCCGATTGGCTCAACTCGGACACCAAATCGGCCATCGCCGCGCGCATGCGGTCGCGGGCGGAATCGTCGGGCTCGGCGATGACGCCAGCGTTCAGGATCGCGTTCAAATCCGAAAGTTCCGCGCGCGCCGCTTCGGATTCAGCGGCACACGCTTTCGCAAGCTCCGCCACGCTTGGCGCAAACGCCGCATTTGATCCGGCTGAGCCAGCCAAAAACCGCGAACATGCGGATTTGATCGCCCATGTCGGATAGGATTTGACCTGCGAGACGTAGAGCGCAACGCGCTGCCTCGCCTCATCGTCCGACGTTCGCGCGCCCTGAAACCCGGAGAACATGACCGACACAAGCCGCGCCGCGTCTCCCGGGTTTGACGGAGCGAGCGTGTCGGCAACCGCGTTGCGGCGCGCTGTCATGGCCGCCCGGTCCGCCGCGTCAGGCGCGGAGCGCGATGAGATCGAGTGAGCGCGAACAGCCGGGGTCCATTCCAGTCGGCTTCGATACAGGCGTGTCAGGCTGTCCATATCGCGGGGCGGCGGGGTGTAGATCATGGCTGGATGGCGAGTTGTGATCGCGGTCAACGTCGAATGCTCCCAAATCGGCGGCTATGGCGAGATACGGGTTTGCGCTCGTTCGCGGGCCGGCGCGGGCTCTCGGCAGGCGTTCGCCCGCGTTGCGAACCCAATTCCGCCACGTGGCTGACCAATCGAGTTTTCGACCACGGCTGCCGGGTTGCGATTTCCAGTAATCGCGGAATTTGGCGAGTTCGGATTCGGCCCGATGGCATTCGAGGGCTGAAATCGCCGCGCCCCACTCCTCCGGCTGAGGGGCCCACCCGTCCGGCAAGCGCGTTGCGCGCTCCCCCCGGGTTTTTTCCATGGCTGGCCGATGTTCGATAGGCGGCTCATCGGCTCGCGGGCGCGGGCACGCGCCTATATCCGAACGTAGTGAGGATATATCTGTATCTGTATCTGTATCTGGGCGTTTTTCTGCGTTCGGTTGCGTTCGGTTGCGTTCGCGCCATGTTTTTGCGCGTTCGGCTGAGCTATCCTCGCGTTTTGGTTGACGTTTCTCCCAGCCCGTCAATTTGTCGCCGTCAAGCGTCTTGCCCTGCATCGCGTCGCGGATCGCCGCGACATGCTCCGTGTCGATGTCAAGAGCGGCTGCGATATCGTCGTCCTGCCAATTGATGAGCACGCCGCGTTCGGTTGCGTTCGCGCTCGCGTTTGTCAGCATGAAGACGAACACAGCCAAAACCTCAGTGATCGGCCGCCCGGAGCGTTTAGCAATCGCGCGCCATTTGGGATCGGTAGGCATGTCGTGCCAAAGTCGGACCCAATCGGTCATTCCCCGCCCCCTGCGTCCTGTGCCGCCGAGTCGGCACAATCATTCGCCCCCTGGTCCCGCATGGCGGGGTCTGCGATGGCGCCAGCAGCAACCAATCGTTCGATTTTGCGAACGGCGTGCAAAACGGTCGTGTGGTCGCGATTGCCAAAAAATCGGCCGATATGCGGCAGGCTCCAATTCGTGATTTTTTTGACGCGATACATCGCGCGATGTTTGGCCAACACGACCGGCCTGCTATGCCTGGATGACATGATGTCGCTTCGGTCAACCCCGTTCAGGCTCGCCTCATCGCGGACAATCCATCGCGCCACGTCGGATAGGATTATATTCGCAGCGGGCGTGCTCCCGCGCTCCGTCAATGCCGATGCGGCGGATAGCGCCCGCTCTATCGTGGCGGCGAGCGCCTCAGCCGACAGGCGCGCGACCATCTCCGCCGCTGCGGCATCCTCAGCCGCCCGGCGCAACTCCTCGACGGCCCGTTGCTCACGCTCCCTCCCGCGCTGATCCTCATACCAGTCGCGCCCCCTCACCCGTTCAATGGGGACGACAGGCGGCGGGGACGCCTTGCCGAGGGCGATGTTTCGCGCGCGGATTTCCTCCCGCGTCGGGACGCGATCAACCTGCATTGGCGGGCTTCCCCTTGACGATGGCATGGATTTCATCGCGATGCGCGCGGACAACGTGCAGCGTGTCGAGCGCGGCGGCAACGCGCTGACGGATAAACTCGCGCTCAGACGCGCGCAGTTTCTGGCCGTCGAGCGCAGCGCGAATGAGCGTTTCGACGGCGGATATCTGCGCCTGGATACTGACCGTGCTCATTCCTGCGGCTCCCCCTCTCCGGCCCAGATCATGAGGACGGACCATTCGCCATGGACAGGACCGAGATCGGCGGCGAACCGCCATCCCCTCGCCTCATATGCTGCGCGCTCCGAATGGCGGACGTGGCGATAGAACTCGATCACGACTGGCTCCCGAACAGCGGCAGATCATGGTGCGGGGCGGCCTCGGCCAGCGCGCGCGCCAATTCGTCCGGCCCGGCCATGACCATCCGCATCCGCGCCGCGATATCGGCGCGATACTCCGCCTCGCGCTCGATCAGCACGGCCGAAAATCCGTCGAGATAAGCCGCCGCGCCGGTCGTGCCCGTGCCGGCGAAAGGGTCGAGCACAACCCCGCCCGGCGGCGTCAGCAGCCGCACAAGCCAGCGCATCAGCTCGACGGGCTTGACCGTCGGGTGTTTGGATTTCAGCCGGTCGAACCGGCCCGCCTTGGCCGAGAAAAAGAACCGCGCGGCGGAGCCGGAATCGCCGCGCACCGGCAGCGACGCCACACGCCCGCGCGCGCCATAGACATTTGTGGACGGCGTCGACGGCTCCGCACCTGTCGCCGCCGCCTGCTGCCCCGCGCTATCCGGGAATGCCGCGACCACCTCGTCGCTGCCGTCATGCACGACATTGGCGGGCCATCGCCCGACATAGATTTTCGGCTCGCCCTGCGTCCCGCGCCGCGCCGCCTGCGTATCCGCCGCGCCGAACGCGGTGCCGGAGCAGGCCGCGAGCGACGTGAACGCCGCCTCCCGCACATCGTCGCCGACCCGGCACGCGTCGATGTTGATCGCGCCGGTCCCATGCGTTCGCACATTCGCCGCGACATTGCGCTCCGCCAGCGGCTTGCGCGCCAGACAAATCGGCTCGAACGCGGGTTTCAACGCCGTGCCCCAGCCCTGCCAGCGCGCCGCGTCCTCCGTCGCCGGCTCGCCCCCCTCGGTCAGATGGTATCCCCTCTCCATCGCCGCCGCGATAAAGGGGCGCGCGGCGCCAATACCGCCATCCCTGCCGCCGCCCGCAGCTTTTGGGTTTTTGACCGCGCCGGGGGGCACGCGGACCATCTCGCGCGCAGCGCCGGCCGCCTTGTCGATCGCTTTGCTCACGTCGAGAGATTTTGGGAATCCCGTGCCGTACATCCACGCGAGCTGGTCGCGGATTTCGAATCCAGCGTCCTCGATCGCGCAGGCCATGCGATGATAGGTCCGCGTCGCCGAGAACGCCGCGAGATGACCGCCTGGCTTGAGCACGCGCCAGACTTCCGCCCACAATTCGACGCGGAAGGCGATATCGCCGCCGTCCCACGTTTTACCCATGAATCCGCGCGAGGCCCGCGCATAGGCGCCCGTCGCCCTGGGGTTCTCGCCGGAATAATCCTTAGCGCCAGCGGCGTTCGCCGCGCCGAACCGCTTGACGATCGCCGTCAGATGATACGGCGGGTCCGTCACGACGGAATCGACGCTGGCCTCGGCCATGCCGCGCAGCACGTCGAGGCAATCGCCGGCGTGCAGCGCCACGCGCCCGCCGAGAAACATCGCCGGCGCGGTCATTGCGCGGCCTCCGCTTTTGCACGGCGCGCGTTTCGGGCGGCGATTTCCTCGCCGTAGAGCCGAGCCTCGCTGCGGTAATCCTCCCGCTGCCATTTCGGAACCCATGCCGGGATCGGCACAGGCGACAGTGCATGCTCCCTCATGTTGATTCCATTCTGAGACGCCATAGCTCGGACTGAGGTGTGACTAACGTCGAGAGCGCGTGCGATCTGGCGCGGCGTCATTTTCAGAGCCGCATATTCGCGCACGGCGGCGATGTTCTCCGGTGTTGTGGCCAACCTTCTCATCGCGCGCCCCTCCATTTTTTCACGACGACGCGAACTCCATCACCGCCATCCGCCCATTGAATCGTGTGGCGTCGAGCGAGAGAGTCGTCAGCCGTCACCCGGTATTTGACGAGGCAGTCGAGGATTGGCTTGAGCATGTTGTCGAGGTCGCGACGGCGATTGTCCGGCCGCGTGACGGTGATTTCGGTTGCGAATGGCCCGACAATCCGGCCCGGCCGTTGGGCCGCGATCCGCCAGCCGGACTCGTCGAGCCACCCCGCATAGCGCTCCGTTTTCACGCGGCCCTTGCCGGGCGCGTTGAAATAGAGGTTGTTCGTCGCTGGCGGGTAGCTCAGGTCAATTTCAACCCGATCGCATTCCGCGCGTTGATCGCAGTCGAGCGAGAATGAGCCGGTCGGCGCGAGACGGGATTCGACGCGCACGGGCTTCCTGCCCTTCCCGGGGAATATGTCGGCGATGGTGAGGCGGCGGGTCATGCGCTCACCCGAACAGATCGGTCTGCACAGCGCCCGGCGCGGGCGGCATGGGCATGCCAGAGAGTGCGGAGCGCATAGCCTGCCGCCAGCGGGACAACGCCGTTGCCGAGCAGGCGGATGGCATCAATGCGGTCCGGGCCCAATGGTCCGGCCACCCCATGAGCCATGCCACGAAGCGTGCGTTGAGTGATTTCCGATAGCTGGGCCGCGTGAACCCGCGCCGCTGCCCGGCCCGCTCTGCGCGAATGGCCATGCGGATCAACGCCCGCATCTCGGCACGCATGGAGGAACAGGTCATGGCGCGATAGCGCCGGAAGGCGGAGTGGATCGAATTCCGCGACGGCGCGCCATAGCTCGTCGCCCGGACCGGGCGCGAAGAGGGGCCATAAGCCAGCGCCAGACCCGTCAGGGTCAGAACCGGCTTGTTCCGGTCGCCCCGACTGTATTGATACCCCCCGGACTCCGCCGCGCGGATTGTCGGCCAATGCCCCACATCCTTCGACAGATTGGCACCTTGCGTCGAATGCATGTCCAATCCCGGCCTGCGACCATCGTGAGCGGTCGGTGTCGACCAACTCCCCGCTGCCCAGCCCAGCTTGTTCGGCTTTTCCCGACCATCGCCAGATTTCATCAGCCCGGCATCGTTGTTCGCCTTTGCCGCACCCGGCGTCGGCCACTTGTTCGCCATCGCGGCCAGCGGCACCCCGCCCGCACCGAAGCTCTGGTTCGGCCCGCCCTTCTCCCCGTCGCTCGCCCGCGGCGTCGCCCATTGCACGCTCGCCACATTCAGCGGCGGCGTGTTGCGGTCGAATTGCGACGGGCCGGCGTCGTTTTTCGAATCCTGCGCGGTCGGCGTCGGCCATGCGGCCGCGATGGATCCCGAGGACGAACAGCCTCTCGCGGCCATGGCTCGCACCAACCTCTTCCGCGCTGAAGAGTCCTGTCTCAACCGCGAAACCCAGCCGGTGAAGGTCTCGCCAAACCCGCTCCGCCCCACCGGACGAGAGCATGCCGGGGACGTTTTCGACGACGCAGCCCCATGCGCCGGATTGGACGAGAATGCGGCGGAACGCGCTCCACAGGTCGCGCGGGTCGTCTCGTCCGAGCCGTTTGCCGGCGAGGCTGTGCGGCTGGCACGGGATGCCGCCAATGACGAAATCCACCTGTCCACGCCACCGTCGGCCGTCGAGGGTTCGGGCGTCGCTCCAAACAGGCGCCGGAGCCATGAGGCCCGCGCGCATCGCCGCGACCAGATGGGCGACGGCGAAAGCCTCCCTCTCCACCACACAGACAGCGCGACTTCCCGGAAACGCGAGTTCGAATCCCATGTCGAGCCCTCCGCCTCCGGTGCAGATCGAGAGGGTTCGCAGCCCCACGGGCGCGGGTCGTCCGGCGATGTCGGGATGTAGAGCCACATTCACGGCATCCCCAGCGCGGATTTGTAGAGATCGACAATCGCCTCGAATTCCTGCACCACATTCGGATCTTTCGAGCGCAGCGAGACGACGTGTTTGATGGCCTTCACGTCAAACCCGGACGATTTGGCCTCGGCATAAACGTCCTTGATGTCATCGGCGATGGCCTTGCGTTCTTCATGCAAGCGCTCGACACGCTCGACGATCGATTTGAGGCGTCCGTCCTCGCTGTTGTGGCCAACGTCGTTCATTTCCCGGGCCTCCCCATGTTGATGCGCTTGGCTCGGCGCGCCTGTTGAAGCATGTGCGCGACATGCGCGCGTCGGCTGTCATCTGCCGGAGGCGCGGGCGGTCGCGGTGGGCGCTCATCGAACACCGAGCGAAGTTGAGCGCGGGAGAACACGACAACCGCGTCGTCCTGCTCGGCGCGCCATGCGAGGAACGCGCGGGCCTGTCGGCGGAACAGCCGATTAGCCATCACGCCGCCACCTTGGATTTCTGCGCCTCGGTCAAGTCGGCCAGAAGCCGTTCGGCCTGCCTCGTAAGCGCATCCGTCTTTGCTTTCAGAGCCTCGGCAGTCGACGCGATATCGCGCATGCTTGTCACGACATGGCCGACGGCCGCGCTCGCAGCTTGCAAGATCGGCGGCTTCGGCGGCGAGATCGGGCCATAGTCGCTCGCGCGGCGCTGCGAGACGAACGTTTCTGACAGGCCGGATTCTTTGGCGATCCGTGCATCGGTCCAGCCGGGCTTGTAGTCCCGCGCGGACAAGTCGTAGTGCTCGAACAGCAGGTCAGACATGATTTTCTTGGCGAACGCCGAGTCCGGCGACGGCGGCGGGCTCATCTGAACAACCTTTTCCATTCGTTTTTGCGCCTCCTCTTCGCGTTTTTTCGAGGTAGCCTTGTCGGCGCACACCTTGCAAACGTGGCTCCCGCGCTTTTCATCAACGGTCCAGCCGCGACGGCGGAAGAAGGCGACAAGCGTCTCATCGGCGGCTTGTTCACCCCACGTGTTCCGGTCCCATTCCCCACACGTCGAACAAACGATCCGCTGGACGGATCGGTTTCCAATACGTTCGAGGGGAAAGAGCCGATTGGCCATCACTTCACCCCCTCCAAGAGCTTCCGCGCTTGCGCCAGCGCAGCGTCAGCCGCGGGAACAGCAGGCGTATCCATGCGGTCAGTCGCCGGGTCTGTCTCCGACCCCGCACCCGGCAGAGGGCGGGACCACGCGGGACTGGCAACCGCGCGCGAAGCTGAAAAGAGGGAGCCGGGACCGAAGCCCCGGCAGTTTGCGCGCCGGGGAGTGACGGCGCGAAGGGAATAGGCACATGCAAGGGCGGCGCTCATTGGCGCGCCCCTACCCGCGCATTGAAGCGGTGCAGAAAGTCAACAGCTGACATGACCTCGTAGCGATCGCCGTTGATGCGCTCCACAATTCGCCGGCTCGTCGTCTCCATGACGGGACGGCCCGTCTCGCGCGAGACGATTACCCACGAATTGCAGTAAGGGGGTAGCGGCGGGGCTTTCATGCCGCGTCCCCTTCGTGCGCGTGCACGCGAGGGGCTGAGGAACCATGCTCATCCATGAAGTTGATGACGCGCAGCGCAACACGAAGGCTTGGACTTCTGCCCTCTCTCAGATCAAACACAAAGCGAGGATCGCCAACTGCATCCTTCCCGAATGTGGTGGCGGCCACGCCGTGGTCGGTCAGGAACTTTTCGATCTTGGTGAGGAATGGTTCTTCGAACATGCCCCCATAATATAGGCCTATTCCTATTTTGCAAGAGGATTTTTCCTACTCGCGTCAGGTGAATGTCGGCGGCAGGATGCTGAGGCCGCGAAGAAACCCAATCATGAGGGGATGGCCGAATAGACCTCACCCCGGCCACAACCCCGCGCACATGCACGCACGAAGCAGGAGGCATGCCAATTTGGCGCGCCGGTAGGAAAAATATTTTTGCCCCGTAGGTTTTTTCCTATTGCCATACGATAGGACTTTTCCTATTATCGCCTCATCAAATCAGATGAGGCCCGGCAATGCGCCACCCCTTCCGCCCTACCCGCGATAGCGCCGCCGCTGCGCTCGCCCGCGCCATCCTCGGATGCGCGATGTTCATCGCCTACATGGGCGGCTTCGGCGCGCTTGTCGGCCTCGCCTTCATCGGCATGGGGGGCTGAACGATGGCTGAGCGCATCGTCATCGCCGGACTCCTTGCCGTCTTCTGCGTCTATTTCCTCATCG
>CAZWJF010000066.1:0-11071 GCA_964634325.1 uncultured Rhodoblastus sp. | reverse complement strand
GCTTGTCCAGGCAGGCGCCGTAGCCGCCGCGCGGCGCGCATGGTTCCCGCATCCCGATCACGGCAAGGCGCCGGGGATCATGGTGTCGGGCCATATGGACACGGTGCATCCGGTCGGCACGCTGGAAAAGAACCCGTGGCGGGTGCAGGACGGCAAGGCCTGGGGGCCAGGAATCCAGGACATGAAAGGCGGCAATTTCGCCATGGTGGAGGCGGCGCGCCGCCTCCATGAGGCGGGATGGACGACGCCCTTGCCCGTCACCTTCCTGTTCACGCCCGACGAGGAGGTCGGCACGCCGTCGACGCGCTCGTTGATCGAGGAGGAGGCGAAAAAGAACAAGGCCGTGCTGCTGCCCGAGCCGGCGCTGCGCGACGGCGGCGCGGTGATCGGGCGCTACGCCATCGCGCGCTACAATCTGGAGACGGTCGGCAAGCCGAGCCATGCCGGCTGGGCGCTGAAGGAAGGCCGCTCCGCCATCGCCGAGATGGCGCGGCGCATTCTCGACGTCGAGGCGATGACCGGCGAGGACTGCACCTTCTCGGTCGGCGTCATCCATGCCGGGCAATGGGTCAACTGCGTCTCCTCCTCCTGCCGCGCCGAGGCGCTGAGCATGGCCAAGAAGCAGGAGGATCTCGACGCCGGCGTCGCGGCGATGCTGGCCATGAACGGCGAACGCAACGGCGTCGAATTCAAGGTGACGCGCGGCGTGACGCGGCCGGTGTGGAAGCCGGACCAGCCCGGCACCATGGCGCTTTACGAGACGGCGAAGGGCATTTGCAAGCGGCTCGGCTTCGACCTGACCGCGCAAAGCTCGGGCGGCGGCTCGGACGGCAATTTCACCGGGGCGCTCGGCATCCCCACGCTCGACTCCATCGGCGTGCGCGGCGCGGGACTGCATACGCTCGACGAACGTATCGAGACGGCGAGCCTCGTCGAGCGCGCGAAGCTCTCGGCGGCGCTGTTCATGGAGATCAAATAAAGTCAGCCCGGCTCCGGCCGGGCGAAACGCCAGCGCGGCAAGGCGGGGCGGGCCGCGCCCGCTGCGGCGAGCAGCATCACGCCGCCGGGCATATGCGCAGGCAAGTCGCCGCCCTGCACCATCGCGCCGCGGGGGCTGACGCGACGCAGGAACACCTTCACGCCCGCCGTCGCGCCCTTGCCGGCCGGGGCGCAGGCGCGCGCCTCGACGACAGGGAGAGAATGAAGACGATCCGGCTGGCCCATGACGCGCTCCGCGAGGCTTCAGCAGAGCGCACGAGGGGCCGCGTTGTCACGCGCTTCGCGTGAACAGGGTTAGGAGTTCGTCGCCGCGCGGCTCAGGCCAGATGCAGCACGACGCCGCACAGCGCGATCAGGGAGACGAGCGCGCAAAGCCCGCCCCGCATGAAGCGCCAGTCCGCACGTTCGTCGAACGCCGTGCAGCCGACACGAGCCAAGGAAACGTCGATCCTGCGGATGGTTGCGAGGTTCACGCGTCGCTCCGATCTGATGGACCGGCGCCGCGCCGATCGGTCTTGCTCCTCGCCGCGCTCGCCTGATACGGGACGGCTTCCGGTAAACATCGACCTATCTTGTCAACGCCGCGTTAACGCAGACGTTCCGCATTCCCGTCGCACCGTGACCGGAATTCGGCGCGAGACTCGCGAACGCCTCGCGCTTGCGTCACGCCTGTTCCGCGCGTGCCCGCCGCTCGCATTCGGCCTTTGCGGCTTCCTGCGTCTCGGCTGCGCCGCTCTCGCCGGTCTCGTCCCAGAACCAGCGCCACCGCGCCTCCAACGGGCCGTCCGGCTCATAGTCGATGCGCGCCACCGCGCGGCCGGCGCGTCCGTCGTCGACCAACAGAACTTCGTCGTGCGGGCGTTCGCCGCCCGGCCAGGTATGACGCCACCGCATCGTCGACTCCTCTGAGCTTGTGCGGCGTTAACCGACAAGGCGCGGCGCAGGTTCACCGACGATGGCCGCGCAGGCGCACATGCGACGATGCGCCTCGCGCGCAGCGAGGGTCGCGCCTGGGCGGCGAGAACGAGCGGCTGGGGAAAGAAAGTGGCTGGGGGACCTGGATTCCGACTTTTAGATTCTCAGCCCCCGCCACCCTGGTAACCCATTGAAATCACGCACCCCAAGTTCTCGTTGTACAGGGCCGACGACAGGGATGTGTACAACGCCGGCTCGCAAATTGCTCCGCTGGCCAGCGGTCGGCTCCGACAAATCGGCCAGATAAGGCGACGCCGGGCTGACGCCCGTCAAGAGGAGATGATCGCGCGCCCGCGTGCATGCGACGTAGAGCAGCCTGCGTTCTGACGCAAAGATTTCATCGAGCTCCGCCTCGTCGGCGGCGTCCGTCATCCGTTCGTCATTGGGCAGCACGCCTTCATCGCAAGCCATCACGACGACAGAGCGAAACTCCAATCCCTTGGCGAGGTGCATCGCGGCGACGACGACCTCGGTCGCGCCTTCGACGGTCCCGAGCGCCGCACGCGCGCGCGCAACAAGGTCGTGCTTTCGCACGAAGACGCCGATCTCCGTCGCGGCGACCCCGTCCTCCAGCCAGTTCGCGACGATCTCTCCGACATGCGCAGCTTCTTCCGCCTGCGTCGCGAAAATCCGGATCGCCAGCGCGGGTCCCTCGAAGACCGACACCACGCCCTTTCGTTCATCCTCAACGCCATCGGCGTCGCGCATCAGCGTCGGGAGGAGACGATCAGCGGCGCAGCGAATTTGCTGCGAGGTGCGATAGCAGACCTTCAGCGTGTGAGAACGGCCGCGCACCTCGACGCCGAGGCTCGCCCAGGAGAAGGGATGCTGGAAGATGCGCTGGCCGACGTCGCCCGCAAAGAAAAGCGCGTCCGGCGCCTTCGGCGCGAGCGAGGCGAAGAAGCGCAGTTCGGCGGGCGCGAGATCCTGCGCCTCGTCAAGAATGATATGATCGAACGGCTTTGCTTCGCGCGCGGCCAGCTTCTCCGCCAGCTTCGTGAAGACCTGCGGCCATGTGACGTAACGTTCGGCCTTCAGCGCCGCGCGCACCGCCTCGAAGACCGGCCAGAGTTTCGCGCGCTGCTGCGGCCCCAGCCGGCTCTTACGTCCCATGCGCGGCACGGTCGCGTAGGCCTCGCCCGACGCGACGCCCCAGGCGTCGATGACGTTGGTCCATTCGGAGAGCAGGAAGCGTTCGGAGAAGCCCTTCAGCCCTGCGGCTTGCGCCGCGTCGCGCAAGCGTTGGCGCAGGATCAGGTCGGACGCGACGCGCGGGCGCACGCCGTATTCGAGTTGGTGCATCTCGTCGGCGACGGACTGGAATGAGGCCGTCGTGATGCGCGGCGCGACGCCGCCCGTGTCGGGCGCGAGAACGCGCAGCTTCTTCGCCAACGCGTCGGCCAAGGGCTGCGAGAAGCTCGCAAGCAGGACTCGCGCGTCGGGATTGGCGCGGGCGAGGCGGACGGCGCGGTGAATGGCGACGATGGTCTTGCCGGTTCCCGCCGAGCCGGCGACGCGCGCCGGGCCGTTGCAGGCGCGTTCGACCAGCGCGCGCTGGGAGGGGTGGAGGAAGACGCCCCACTTCTCCCAGGGATAGGCGAGCGCGCGTTCGAGGTCCTGCTGATCGCCGATCGGGCGGATGCGGCGCAGCGCATCGGGGATAGGGGTCGGCGACGGGCGTGGGCGGCGACGGCAGAAGGCCGGTGGCGGCATATTCGAGCAGCGCCTCGGCGGCCTCGGCCGGGAGGTGGCGGGAGAGATCGAAGAAGCCGTCCTCATCGGCGGCGCGCACGGTGGCGAGCCAATCGGCGGGGACGCCGATCGACAGCAGCGCCTCATGGACCAGCGTCTCGAACGGGCGCCGGGACGCGGCCGGCTGGCCCGCAGGAAACACGAAATCGAAGCCGCTCTGCGGCGCGATCTCCTCCACGCGCTCGCGCGCCTCGACGATCTGGATCGCGCCGGTCTTGGGGTGCGCCTCGATCCGGCGGCGCTCGGCCCAGGCATAGGCGTCGTCGTGATGGCCGACATAGGCGACGAGGGTCGAGTCGCCGCTCTTGTGCAAGATCAGGCGGATGTCGCGATTGACGCGCGCCGACCAGAAGTTCGGGTCCTTGCTCTTGTCGATGCAATGAAGCTGCAAGCCGTTGCCGGTCGGATCGATCTGGAGATCGAACACGCTCGCCTTCACCGCCTTCTGATCCGGCGTCGCGAGGCGGCCGAAGGCGGAGGTGAAGGTTTCGGCGATGAGGAAGGGCATTGCCATCTCACTTGCAGCGATCAGCCGATTAGCGCTTCTTCAATTCGTAGGTCAGTCGCCCATCTTCGATCATCGGAATCGCGCGATAAAATTCCGCAAGCCGCCGAGAAGCCCTGCCCCGAGCGGCTGCGTCGTGACAAGAACTTTCTACCAGATATTTTACGGCATCTTGTGCAGCTATAAGAGCATCTCTTTCCGGATGGTTAAATGCATCTATATTTATGTCACTGATCGCCCTCTGAAATATGTGATGAAATCCAAACTTTTCTTCGGTCTGTGAAAGCAGATCCACGACAAATTTCATTTGCCGCGCCGCTCTTGAAACTGCGGCGGCACCGCCATCCGAAGCGACGGCAGCGCGCATTAAATCTCTTATGACATCCGCAAACTGTAAAGAAATGAATTCCAGATTGGCGTTTGATTTGAGGAACGCCTCATGAAAATCGGAGTCACTTTCCATCCTCACACTCCAAACACCTTCATCACCTCGTCGCCGAAGTGGTTGATGACCTTGACCGCGATCTTCCCCGTCGCCGGGCGCGGGAACGGCCTTGACGTGTCGGAATAGAGCGTCGCCCAGGCGTCTTCGTCGATGTCGGCCTGCAGCGCCGTCTTCAGGCTCTTGTAGGGGTCGTTCGCGCCGAGAAAATAGGCGTGGCGGACCAAGAAGCTTTCTTCGTTGTATTCGGTGTCGACAAACCAGGCGGCGATGCCCTTCGCGTCGTTCGAGCGTGAAGCAGCGATACGACCTGAAGGAATTCAACCGGCTCGATGTTGGCGAGAACCTTGCGTTTGACGAGACGCTCCCGGCGCGCCGCCCAATCCTTGCGCAGCTTGAAGTCCTCGCTCGCGTACATAGCCGTCACGAGTTCGAACGCGTCGAGCGGTTTACCACCCGTGTTGATCTTTTCGAATACGAGGCAGACCGCGGCGCGCGTCGTCTCCTTCCCGAGCGTGATGACCGGCAGGTGGTAATCCGTGAAGCTGTTCACGACCTTCTGCGAGAAATCGTTAATGAGCCGCATGTGATCGGCGCGCGCCCCCACATCCTGCAACACCCAAGTCAAAGCGCCTTGAATCCATTTCTGCGCTTCAAACATGCGATTAATTGGAAAGCAAAGCTCTTCGTACTCTTTATCCTCGCTGGACAAGTCTCGGACAATCTTTTTGCCAAAATCCGGCCGCTCCACCTTATCTTTCGGCATCACTATGATTGCGTCGCGCCGGAGCGCCGACCGGTCAAGAGCTCGCCGAATGTCGAAGTAGAAATAGACCTCTGCTGGCTTTTTTCTTTGCGTCTTCGTCCTGACAGGATGCTCGCTATAGGTCGCCTGATAAAGCGACGTCAGCCGTTGTTGACCGTCGAGGAGGTACGCTTCCAACGGTTTCACCGATGGCGGCGCGCCCTCGATTGAGTCTGTTGCGAACTTTACGTCCCCCGCGGCGTCGAGGGTCATCAGCGCGCCGACTGGAAAGGCTTCCGAGACGGAGGCGACCAACTCGATGATACGGTCCTGATCCCAAACCCAACCGCGCTGAAAATCGGGCAAGCGCAATTTGCCCTCATGGCAATCCCGCATGAGATCTTTCAACGAAATCGGGTTCGTCTTGAACGAGGCTGTCACTTCCGTCTCTCCATCAAGTCCTGCACAAAGGCGGCAAAATCCTCCGCCATCGTCGTCCAGTCGCGGAATTCGCCATAGGCCCAGCGGCCGAAGCCGCCGAGCGCGTTGACGCCGGGAACCCATAGTTCGCGCGCGGTCTGCGCCTTGGCCTTGTCGGCCTCGTCGCGCGCGCCCTTCACCTCCAGCACGAGGTTGAGCGGCTCCTCGGCGCCGACATCGAGCCGCACGAGGAAATCCGGAACGTAGCGGCGCGTCACGCCCGCATCGACGTAAGGGATGTCGAAGCCGAGCGCCTGGTTCTTCGCGTAGGCGAGGACGCGGGGATGGTTCTCCAGCGTGAAGGCGAGCTGCTCCTCCCAGCTGCTGTCGAGCACGACATGGCTGATCTGGCATTTGGGCGGCTGCGCGCCCGTCGCCCAACAGGGTTTTGAGGTGACGAAGTTGACGAAGCGCGTCGTCCCTTTCGGATTGTAGGGATCGGGCACGGCGACGATCGGCCCCTGCGCGCCCGCCGTGAGCGCGATGTGGATGCGCTCGCCGGCGCGCTTCAACTGGCTCTGGTAGCGGATCGCGCCGATCGGCACGCCGCGGGCGTCGAGATAGCCCTCGTCGATCCAGCGCCGGGCGATGCGCTGAATCTGCGGGAAGAGATGCTGCTTGGGGAAGCCGTCCTTGTCGCGGAAGTGCTGGTAGAGGAGATGCTTGGCGAGATTGTAGCTGATCTCGGAGGGGCGCATGCGCTCCAGCATCTCGGGCGTGAGCGTCACGCCCTCGCCGACGATGGCCTCCATCCGCGTCGCGGTCGGGCCGATATCGTCCGGCGTGATGACGAGGCGGCTGTCCTGCGTGAATTTGGCTGCGAGCTTCTCGCTCGGCAATTCGCGGCGATAGCCGCCGATGCGCGGAAAGACGATCTCCTGCGCGGCGCGGTCGGCAATGGCGTGAACGCGCGTGACGGGCTTGGGCTGCGTCGGCTTCGTCTTCTGCGGCGAGGCGGCGAAATCGAAGGGGATGCCCATGACGTCGGCATATTCGGGATCGAACAGGCCCGTCTTCGGATTGAGCTCGTAGGATTGGCGGCGCAGGGCGCGCCCCACCACCTGCTCGCACAGAAGCTGAGTGCCGAAGGCGCGCACGCCCAGCACATGCGTCACGGTGTTGGCGTCCCAGCCTTCGGTGAGCATCGAGACGGAGACGATGCAGCGCACCTGCTCGCCGAGCCGGCCCTTGCGGCCGACCGTGTTCATCACCTCGCGCAGCAATTCGCCGTCGCCGATCTCGCCCTGCCCCGCCCCGAGCCGGGCCGCGCGTTCCTTGCGGAATTCCTCGATCTCGGCGGCGGCGGTTTCCTTAAAGGCCGCGTCAATCTCGCCGCCCGCCTCGATCTCGCGCGAGTCGATGAGCAGCGTGCGCGGGCGCGGAAGGCGCGCACCGTGCTCGTCATAATTGGCGAAGAGCTTGAGGGCGCCGGGCTGATAGGCGGCGCGCTCGCCCTCGGCGTCGAGGCGTTCGTAGCCGGCGATCCACTCGAAGACGAGCCGCGAGATCGCGGTGTTCTGGCACACGACGATGAAGACCGGCGGCGTTTCGAGCCCCGCGCGGGCCCAGCGCTCGTGCTCGCCCTCGTAATGGCTGTAGAGCGAGATCAGCGCGGTTTGCAGCATCGCCGGCAGATCGAGCGGATTGAGCTTGCCGGCGGCCGACGCCGTCTTGGGCAGATCCTTGCCGACATGCTTCCACAGATCGCGATAGATGACCGCGTCGGTGGTGGCGAGATTGTCGGTGACGGGAATGCGCGGCAGCTTGACGATGCCGCTCTCGATCGCGTCCATCAGGCTGAAGTCGGACACGACCCAGGGAAAGAGCGTGCCTTCCTCGTAGCCCGAGCCGCGCAGGAAGAAGGGCGTCGCGGAGAGATCATAGACCGCGCGCACGCCTTTCGATAGACGCCGGTCGAGCGCCTCGACGCCGTTGATCCACAGCCGCGCGGCCTCCTCGTTCTCCTCGGCCTCTTTCCGCGCCTCGCCGGTCAGCGCGCCTTCCTCGTCGTCGCCCTGCTTGTGGCGGTAGCAATGATGGGCCTCGTCGTTGATGACGTTGACGCGGTCGAAAGGGAGCAGCTTCTCGCAGGCCCGCTTCAGCATCTCGGCGTCCGTCTCCAGCGTGTTGACCGGCTCCGGCGCGTTGCCTTGCAGAAAGCTGCGGGCGGCCTTCGGCATCGCCAGCGTCTCGCGATGCTGGAAGGCGTGGTAGTTGGTGATGACGATCTCGGCGCGGCGAATGTCGGGCAACATCTCGGGCGGCGCGAGCTGGCGCGTCTCGTAGTAATTGTCCGCCTCGCTGGGCCGCAGCACGCGCAGACGGTCGCGAATGGTGATGCCTGGCGTGACGATTAGGAAGGCGCGGGAGAATTCCTTCGCGCCGGGGCGGCGCGCGGCGTTGACCGCCTGCCAGGCGATCAACATCGCCATGACGGTCGTCTTGCCGCTGCCGGTCGCCATTTTGAGGGCGAGACGCGTCAGCGCCGGATTGGCGCCGGCGTTAGCGGTGACGATCTGATCGAGAAGCCGCCGCGTCGCCGCGCGGTTCGGCGCGACCTCGGTCAGCCAGATGATCGTCTCGGCCGCCTCGATCTGACAGAAGAACGGTTTTGGACCGGCGAAGTTGTCGCCGCGCCAATGCTGGAGAAGGCGTTGCGTCGCGGCTGTGACGCCCCAGTCCGCCGGGTTTCGAAGTTTGCGCCAGTCATCGACATGGCCGCGGATTTCGTTGACGAGCGCGTTGTCGTCATAAGCGCCGAAATCGAGCGCGCCCTGCGCCGCCGCGGTCTTCTTGCGGATCGCCGGGATAGGGACGACATGCCGCGACGCCCGACGTCCTTGCAGCGGCGCGCCGCCGGTCGGTTGCCCGCGATCGTTGAGGGGATGATGGCGGGTCGGGGTTTCGTAGGGCGAGTTGAGAACCGGTTGCTCGTAAAAGGTGCTCAAGCAGTTCTCCACCCGCCGGCCGCCGGCATTCGAATCAGTGCGTCGCAGTCTACCAAGACATTGCTTTCTTCATAATGCTCGGCGGCATTCTGCGACATCAGGTCAGCGTGACCGGCATCGCGCGCTTTCATTATTTGCGGCAAGCTCGCGCGACGCCTGGTCAGTCGTCAAGGGTTCACTGGGTATGGACACCCAGATTATTCACCGCCACCACTGTTTGGTAAGCCATGACGAGCGCCGCCACCACAACGGCCACTTCTTTTGTCGGGCGGAGGCAAAAAAGCTCACTCGCCAGTGATCGGCGCCTTGTTCCCATCAAATCATAATCTGTATAAAGACGGGCATCATTCGGGAGCCCGCACTCGCCAAGCCGCTTGCCGCCGTCAAAGCTCGAAAGGAAGGCATTGAGGTTTCTGGGCACTGAAATTCTTTCTCGAGCGCCGCCACATTTACCGTGGGCGGGATGCGAAAGGATATCACCCCTTTATCGAACCGAGCGTGCGGCAATTTAGCAAGTTGTCCGACAACGTCCTCCCCTTCTGCGAGCGGGGACAGAAACCATTCGTGACCATTTGGGCTGATCCGGATAGGCCGCTGGGGATCGGATGTCGGCGCAATGATCGAAGCGTAGTGCATACGCCGCAGGTCCGAAACTCTCTGGTCGACATAACGACGGCCGGTGAGTCCATATTTGTAGGCAGTAACGCCGAGCGGCATAAGAAAGTCCCTAACGGCCGTGGAGCCAAATGCATATGCCGCCACCTGCACCCCGAGGTCCAGCCCTTGCGCGCGGCGGGGTGGAATTGGCGGCAAAGCGAATGGATTCTTTTGACTTAGCGTCGACATTTAGCATTCTCCTTTTTCCGGGATTGAGAAACTGTTCTTGAACGAACATAACTTCACGCGAATTATGAGCTCGATTAGGTACGAAGCTGCTGCCAGGTGGCGCGCGCTGCAACTTTAGATTGTATTCAATTGGATGACTCCCCGCACTTTCCACAGCGACGCGACAGCGGCGCGCGACCCGGAGGGGCGCGTGGCCGTCCAACGGACGGGAGGCGGGGGAGACCCGCAGCAGTTGTGACGCATCGAGTGCGTCACAACTGCGGTAGCGGGCTTTTCGAACGTCGAATATGTTAGCGTGACAAGATATCTGGCTTTCAGCGGTAAGTTGACGAAATCAAATACGTTGGCGATCCTGCGTATCCGATCTCATGGTCTCGTCGCCTGACATAGACAGCGACAACCTGAGGGCGCGAATGCGCATCCTTCAGACCGACAGCGGAGGCCTTATGAGCAGCGTAACCGAAAAGGCTACTACGGCTAATTGGGTCTCTCTCGCTCCTAAAGGCGCGGCCGCGGGCAGCAAGGCGCAGGCGCGCCGCCTCGGCGCCACGTCTCTCGTCCGGGCAGTGGAAATTCGAACCCTCGCGTCCGCTCTTACAGAAACATATCGCGTTAGAATGGAATATGCTGATCTGTGTTCGCTTATTTGCGAAGAGGAAGGAAAAAGGCTCGGCGCGGCGGATCGAACGATTTTCGAGGAGCGCGCTATGGAATGGATAGAACGAGCGCGCAAAATTCATCTTAAATCAGGGAACAACGCCTTGGCGTTCCCAGCAGACCTCGATGACGCGTTAATTTTGGACGGTCGCGACTTTTTGAAAGTTCTGCAGGAATGGAATACGGCGCTGCCCACCCGCGCCGTGCCGAAAAAATCGCGCAAGCCGCGAACGCCGAAAAAAATTGAAACAAAATTGCAGACGATTGCGACCCAAAGCGTTACGGAATTATCGCGCCCGGTTTCACCTGTCGCCGCTCGAGAATTTCATTTGAATAGTCCGAAAAAGGACAACCCGCGACCGCCGGCGCTGACAGATGATTCCAGCTTCCCTGTCGCCAAAAGCCTGGAGCAGCTGGAAAGATATAAAGAAGCATTTGACGCCATAACTGGGAACTCAGCGGTTTCACATGTGATCAAAAATCAAACCCACGACGCCGACATGAAACAAAACAACTTGCCGATATTTATGGATGCGGATGACGGCGGCTTGTGGCCATTGGCCATAAATTCAGTCCTCGACTTTTCTTTTTGTGGCGGCGGTTCTCAAGGGCGTATATTGTGGCCTAAACATCTGGGAAAATGCAAACGAGAACCTGTATTCTTTGGAAAATATGACACGCCTGCGATCCTGGCGATTACCGAGAATGGAAAAGCTGAGCTG
>CAZWJF010000065.1:0-11184 GCA_964634325.1 uncultured Rhodoblastus sp. | reverse complement strand
CGCAGCGGCGGCGGGCGCAGCCAAGGCGCAGGGGGCCGTGGACGCAGCCAAGGCCGCGGGCGCGGCCGCCAAGGACGCGGCCAAGGGCGCGGCGGCGGCGGGCGCAGCCAAGGCGCAGGGCGCCGTTGAAGCGGCCAAAGGCGCGGCGGCAGCCGGCGCAGCCAAGGTCGAAAACGCTGCGGGCGCCGCCAAGAGCGCGACCAAGAGCGCGGTCGAGGCGGGCAAGGCCAAGGCGGCGGCGGCCGTCGGCAAGGTTTCCTCGGCCGAGCAGCGCTATATGAAACGCTGGCGCGCGCGCAACGCCGAGTGCAATCGCCGCGCGAACGCCCGCGAGCTGAGCGGCTGGGCCCGCCGCAAATTCAAGGTCGCCTGCCGGGCGCGCGCCGGCCTCTGATCGGGCGTTTGCGACCCGAATGCCGAGGGCGGCGTCTCGCGACGCCGCCCTGTTCGTTCGCCGGGGCCGGTTCCGGGCGCGTCAGAACCTGTAATTCACCGCCGCGCCGCCGCCGACCGGCTCTTTCTTTCTGACCGGATACGGATTCGTCGATGGAACGGGCGGCTTGCCCATCGCCACGGGATCGGCGCTGCTGACCGACATGTCGTCGTTGATGCGAACGTCGTCGGCTACCGGCTTTCGCACCGCGCGGGCGGACGGCGTCGGCAGGTTTCCGCCGTCGTCCTCCCAGGCGCAGACAGGATCGCCGGGATAATTGGCGCGCGGGCAGTCCTGCGCCTTCGCCGCGTGGGCGGGTTTATGCTCGGCCCGGGCCTGCCTGCCGGCTGTCTGCGCGGCGACGCCGCCCCCGCCGGCCAGCGCGAAAATAGCCAGACCCGCCAGAAGGCCCGTCCGGGCTCGTCTCGAAGAAGTCATGCGGCGACTTTAAACTCCGCAATCGCCGCGAAATCCAGTCCCCCCTCAGCCGGCGACCAGAACGAGGGCGAGCCCGATCGCCGCCGGCAGCGCCTGCACGAGCGCAATCCGCGGTTTGACGGTCGCCGCGCCGTAGAGGCCTGCGACGATGACGCAGCAGAGGAAGAAGATCTTCAGAGCATAGCCGTGCGGCGCCGAATAGAGCGACCAGACGAGGCCCGCCGACAGGAAGCCGTTGTAGAGCCCCTGATTGGCGGCGAGATTGGCGGAAGCGTCCGCGAAATCCTGCTTCATGCCGAACAGGCTGACCCCGATCGGCGTTCGCCACAGGAACATTTCGAGGATGAGAAACAGGGCGTGTTCGAGCGCAACCAGCGCGACGAAAATGTTCGCCAGCGTCGTCAAGCGTCCCTCCCCTTCGGTTTCTTATTCTTCGAGCGCGCGTCCCATCGGCGCTCGCGACATATCATTGTTGCCTTCGACCATGTCGGCGATCAAGCGGAGAAAGGTCTTGCGGTCCGCTGGCGACAATGGCTCCAGAACGCGTTTCTGCGTGGCGCGGACGGCCGGCTCGATCGCTTCGAGCAGCTTTTCGCCGGCCGGCGAGATGTAAAGCAGCTTGACGCGCCGGTCTTCGGACGAGGGCCGGCGGTCCACCCAGCCCTTGGCCTCCAGCCGCTCCAGCACATTGCCGAGCGTGGAGCGATCGAAGGCGACGGTCGAGGCGAGCCGGGTCGCGTCGACGCCGGGCTGGCGCGCGATCGCCGACAGGCAGGCGTATTGCACGGGCGTGACGTTCTGAGCCGCGCATTCCTCCATGAAGATCGCCACCGCGATCTGATGCGCGCGACGGATCAGATGTCCGGGCATCGTATGAAAGTCGTCGGCGGTCGTCATCGGGCCACTTAAGCAAGCGATCGATCAAGGTCGATTCGTCTTATAGCCTAATTCCTTCGTCAGCCGCGCGCCGAACTGCCGTGACCGATCGGCGCGGGGGCGAGTTCCACGATGCGGTCGAACAACGCCGCGTATTCGCGGTTCGGCCCGGACCAGGGGTCGAAATTGGCGGCGAAAGCCCCGTCGATGATCGCCCAGTCCTCGCGTGTCAGGTCGCGGCGGGCGATCGGCAGCAGTTCATCCTCCTCGGTGTTGAGGTGGCGCCAGTTGAAATCGAGATAGCGCGCGACGCAATCGCGGAACTGGGGAAACGCGCCCTGCCCCAGCCCCTGCCAGCGCACCAGCGCATGTTCGAGTTCGCGAGTCAGCGCGTAACCCTCGACATGCTCCTTCTCGAGCCGGTCGATGATGGCGAGCGCGTCCGGCGAGCGCGCCTTCATGCGCTCGAACAGGACTTCGTCTTCCTTCGGGTGATGCACGATTTCCGGCACGTCGGCGATGTAGACCATCATCGCCGACAGAAGCTGGAAGTCCGGCTTGAACTTGCCGGCCGCGACGCCGTCCACCACTTCGCGCAACGCCGTAAGCACGGCGGCGAGGGCGCGATGTTCGCCGCGAATGATGTCGATCGATCTCGCCATTGCCGTTCTCCCGCCTCGCCTCACACGCTGAGATAGGCGTCCTGCACATTCTTGTCGGCTTCCAGCGCGTCGCTGTCGCCGGACCAGACGATCTCGCCCTTCTCGACCACGTAGTGGCGGTCGGCGAACCGCACGAGCGCGTCCACTTCCTTGTCGATGACGATCATCGCCAGGCCGGTCTGCTTCAGCGCTTCCAGCTTGGTCCAGATCTGCTGGCGAATGAGCGGAGCGAGGCCTTCGGTCGCCTCGTCGAGCACGAGCAGGTCCGGATTGGTCATCAGCGCGCGACCGATGGCGAGCATCTGCTGTTCGCCGCCCGACAATTGATTGCCGCCATTGGAGATGCGTTCGCTGAGGCGCGGGAAGAAGTCGAGTACGCGCTCGAGCGTCCAGGGCTCCTTGCGGCCGGCTCGCTTGATCCCGGCCATGACGAGATTTTCGCGCACGGTGAGATTGGGAAAGATGTGACGGCCTTCGGGCACGAGGCCGAGGCCTGCATGCGCAATGGCGTGCGGCGCGCGGCCGTCGATGCGCTCGCCCTTGAAATGGATCTCGCCGGACGTCGGCCGCAGCAGGCCGGACAGGCACCTGACCGTGGTCGTCTTGCCCATGCCGTTGCGGCCGAGCAGCGTCGCGACTTCGCCTTCGCCGATAGCGAAGCTCGGCCCGAACAGCACCTGGCTGCGGCCGTAGCCTGCTTCGAGTTTGCGGACGTCGAGCAGCATGGCGTCAATGTCCGAGATAGGCGGCGCGCACGTCAGGGTCCGTGCGGATGACCTCGGGCGCGTCTGTCTTGATGATGTGGCCCGCGACGAGAACGCTGATGCGATCGGCCAGCGAGAAAACGGCGTGCATGTCGTGCTCGATCAGGATGATCGAATAATCCTGCTTGAGCCGCGCGAGCAGTTGCGTCATGGCCGCGCCGTCCTTGCGGCCCATGCCGGCCATGGGCTCGTCGAGCAGCAGCAGGCGCGGCTTCTGCGCAATCGCGATCGCGAGTTCGAGCTGCCGCGCTTCGCCATGCGACAGATCGCGCGCCAGCGTGTCGGCGCGATCGGCGAGGCCGACCGTTTCGACGGCCTCGCGCGCGGCGTCGAGGAGCGCGGGATCGCGCCGCGCATTCTTCCAGAAGCGGAAGGAATGGCCGAGCCTCGCCTGCACGGCGAGCGCCGCGTGATCGAGCACGGAAAAGTCCGGTACGAGCGATGTGATCTGGAAGGAGCGCGCAATGCCGAGCCGCGCGCGCCGATGCGCGGGCTCGGGCGTGATGTTGCGGCCATCGAGCGATATCGTCCCGGCGTCCGGTTGCAACATGCCTTGCAATTGCGAGATGAAGGTCGTCTTGCCGGCGCCGTTCGGCCCGATGATGGCGTGGCACTCGCCGCGCAGGACGGTCATCGACAGGTCGTTGGTCGCGCGCAGGCCGCCGAAGCTCTTCATCAGCCGGTCGACGACGAGGATGGCGTCAGACATGGCCGGCCTCCCCGCGTTTGCGCGTCAGCAGGGCGCGGCCGAGATCGGCGAGACCGCCGCGCAGGCTGGCGACGATCAGCACGACGACGACGCCGAAGATCAGTTGCCAGTGCGACGTCCAGGACGACAGCACGAGTTCGAGAACGACGAAGGCGGCCGCGCCGATCGCAGGTCCCCAGACCGCGCCGACGCCGCCGAGCACCGCCATGACGACGAGGTCGCCCGAACGGTCCCAGCCCATGTCGGCCGGGCTGATGAATTGCTGACCGGCGGCCAGCAGCGCGCCTGCGACGGCCGTCAAGACCGCGGAGACGACGAACGCGGCGAGGCGATAGAGCCAGGGATCGACGCCGACGGCGATCACCCGCGTTTCGTTTTTCGAAGCGGCGCGCAGCACCATGCCGAAGCGGCTTTCGACGAAACGGCCGATCAGCAGGAGGGTGAGCGCGAGGAAGGCCAATGCGAGATAGAAGAAACGATAGCGGTTCGAGACGTCGAGCGGGCCGAGCGTGATCGTGCTCATGATCTGCAAGCCGTCGTCGCCGCCATACTTCTGCAAGGCGATCGCGCCGTAATAGAACATCTGGTTGAAGGCGAGCGTGATCATCAGGAAGTACGGCCCGCTCGTGCGCAGCGAGATGGCGCCGACCGCCGCCGAGATCAGCGCAGCGACGAGGGCGGCGACCGGAAGGGCGATGGCGAGGTCGGAGGTTCCCGAGATGAACCAGAGCGGCTCGGCGTTGAAGTCGTGCCAGGCGAGAATGCCGACCACGTAGCCGCCGATGCCGAAGAAGCCGGCATGGCACAGGCTGACGAGACCGCCATAGCCGACGACGAAATTGAGCGCGCTCGCCGCGATGGCGAAGATCACGACGCGGGTCGCGACCTTGACGATGAAGGGGTCGCCGATCGCTTCGGCGATCGGCGGCGTGAGAGCGAGCGCAGCCAGGATGAGCAGCGCCGGCAGATTGTCGCGCAGGCGCGCGCCTATGGTCGCGGGTTCAGCCATGGGCGGGGAACAGGCCTTTCGGCCGGAAAGCGAGAATGGCGGCCATCATCATGAAGATCGCCATGCCGCCGAGCGCCGGCGTCAGCAGCACGCGGCCGAGCGTGTCGACGACGCCGACCAGCAGCGCGGCGACGAATGCGCCCCGGATCGAGCCGACGCCGCCGATGACCGTGACGACGAGCGCGAGGATCAGGATCGGCTCGCCCATGCCGACCTGCACGGAGAGGATCGGCCCGGCCATGGCGCCCGCCAGTCCCGCGAGCGCCGCGCCGGCGGCGAAAAGCGCGGCGAAGACGAGCGGCACGTTGACGCCCATCGCCGAGGCGATGGGCCGGTCGCTCGCACCCGCGCGCACCCACATGCCGATGCGCGTGCGCATGATGACCACGTAGAGAAGGCCCGCCACCAGAAGGCCGACGCCCAGGATCGCCAGACGGAAGGTCGGATAGGGCACGCTGAGCACGTTCACGTGGCCGGACAACGCCTGGGGCAGGTTCATCCGCAGGGGCGTCAGACCGAAGACCATGCGCGTCGCCTCGTTGAGCGCGAGAATCGAACCGAAGGTGACGAGCACCTGATCGAGATGGTCGCGCCCGTAGAAGCGCCGCAACAGCGCGCTCTCCAGAAGCAGCCCGGCGACGGCCGCCGCGACCGGCGCTGCGAGAATCGCGAGCGCGAAGCTGCCGGTCGCCAACTGGACGGCGGCGGCCGCGAAGGCGCCGATCATGTAGAGCGAGCCGTGCGTGAGGTTGATGAAGTTCATGATGCCGAACACGAGCGTGAGCCCGGCCGACATCAGGAACAGCATCACCCCGAGCTGCACGCCGTTCAGCGCTTGCTCGATCAGAAGCGAGGCGGTCATCGGATCAGGCCGGGACGCTTACTTGGCGGCCATCTTGCACTGGCCGACGTAAGCGTCCTGGTGGTCGCTGTCGATCTTGTCCTTCACCGCCATGACCGGGCGGCCCTTGGCGTCCTTGACGATCTCGGTGAGGTAGAAGTCCTGGATCGGATAGTGGTTCGTGTTGAAGCGGAATTTTCCGCGCACGCTCTCGAACTTCACCGTCTCCAGCGCTTTCTGGAATGCAGCCTTGTCTTCGATCTTGCCGCCGATGCTCTTGGCGGCGGCGTCGATCAGGCGCGCGGTGTCATAGGCGTCCGCCGCGTTCGGCGAGGGAATGCGCTTGTACTTGGCCTCGAACGCCTCCACGAATTTCTTGCTCGCGGGATTGTCGAAGCTTTCCGCCCAGAAGGCGGAAGCGAAGGCGCCGACCGCCGCATCGCCGATCGCCGGCAGCACGGTCTGGTCGAGCGAGAAAGACGGGCCGTAGAGCGGCACGGTCTTCTTCAGGCCAGCCTGATCGTATTGCTTGACGAAGTTGATGCCCATGCCGCCGGGATAGAAGAAGTAGACGCCATCCGGATTGGCCGCGCGGACCTGGGCGATTTCGGCGGCGTAATCGAGCTGCCCGAAAGTGGTGTAGACCTCGCCGACGATCTCGCCCTTTTAGAAGCGCTTGAAGCCCGCGAGGAAGTCCTTGCCCGCCGGATAGTTCGGCGCGAGCAGATACATCTTCTTCACGCCCTTGTTCTGCAGGTAGAGGCCCATCGCTTCGGAGGCGGTGTCGTTCTGGAACGAGGCGACGAAGAAATGCGGATGGCACTGCGCGCCCGCATATTGCGAGGGGCCGGCGTTGGACGAGACGATGAACGCGCCGGCGTCGAGCGCCGGCTTGGCGATCGCGAGCATGACGTTGGAGAAATTCACGCCGGTGATGATCTGCACCTTGTCGCGTTCGATCATCTTGTCGGCGGTCTGGCGGCCAACGTCGGGCTTGGCCTGATCGTCGCCCTGAATCACTTCGACCGGTCGGCCGCCGATCGTCTTGCCGGTCTCATCCAGCGCCAGATTGAAGCCGTCGAGCAGCTCCTGACCGAGCTGGCCGCCGGGGCCCGAGAAGGTCGACAGGAAGCCGATCTTCACGGGATCGGCCGCATAGGCGACGCTGGACAGAAGCGACAGCGCGAATGCGGACGCGACGAATTTCTTCATTCCTTCCTCCCTCTGAATCTCGGCTTTGGCCGTGTTCTCGTTTCCGGGGCCGGTCAGGCCTGCGGCGGCGCGATCGTGATCGCGATCGTCCCGATTCCGTCGACGCCGCCTTCGACCTTGTCGCCCGTGACGATCGGGCCGACGCCAGCCGGCGTTCCGGTCATGATGACGTCGCCCGCCTTCAGGCGGATCGAACGCGACGCGAAAGCCACGATTTCCGGCACGTTCCAGATGAGGTCGGCGATGTCTGCATCCTGCTTGATCTCGCCGTTGACCTTGAGCCAGATGCGGCCCTTCGACGGGTGGCCGATCTTCGCGGCCGGCTGGATCGGCGCGATCGGCGCGGAATTGTCGAAGGACTTGCCCCAGTCCCAGGGCCGGCCGAGATCGCGGGCGGCGAGTTGCAGATCGCGGCGCGTCAGGTCGATGCCGACCGTGTAGCCGAACACGTGGTCGAGCGCCTTGTCTTCCGGGATCTCGAACCCGTCTTTGCCGATGACGACGACGAGCTCCATCTCGTAGTGGAAATTCTTCGTCTCGGGCGGATAGGGAACCGACGAACCGTCCGGCACGATGGCGTCGGCGGGTTTGGTGAAGAAGAAGGGCGGCTCGCGCGTCGGATCGCGGCCCATTTCGCGGGCGTGCGCCTCGTAGTTGCGGCCGACGCAGATGACGCGGCGAACGGGAAAGCGATCGTCGCCGCCGGCGACGGGAATAGAGACGGTTGCGGGCGGCGGAACGACATAGGCCATGCGATGCTCTCTGCGCTGGTTCGGAGCGGGCGAGCATAGCCCCGCGCCGCGACGGCGCGATAGGCCTCCCTCCCGTTCGTTCTTCGTTGAAACTCACTATACTGATTATCAGACATCTGTCAAATATGTCGGCCACATGGCGCACGCGTTGACGCGACCGCGCCGCCCGGCAGGATGCGACCGGCAGTCGAGGAGAGGATGGCATGCAGCTACATGGGTATTTTCGGTCCTCGGCGGCCTATCGTGTGCGGATCGCGCTGAACCTCAAGGGCGTGACCGCCACGCATCTGTTTCGTCACCTGCGCAAGGGCGAGCAGCGCGCGACGGACTATCTCGCGCTCAATCCGCAGGGCCTCGTGCCGACGCTCGAACTCGACAACGGCGAGCGCCTGACGCAATCGCTCGCCATTCTCGAATGGCTGGACGAAACGCACCCCAATCCGCCGTTCCTGCCGAAGGATCCGCTGCGTCGCGCGCATGTGCGCGCATTCGCGCTCGCGATCGCCTGCGACATTCATCCGGTCCAGAATCTCAAGGTGCTCGCGCGCCTGCGGGCGCTCGGCGTCGCGGAGGAACAGGTTCAGGACTGGGCCAAATGGGTCAACGCCGACGGGCTCGCCGCCTGCGAGAGACTGATCGAAAACGAGCCCGGCCCGTTCTGTTTCGGCGATGCGCCGACGCTCGCCGACATCTGTCTCGCGCCGCAACTCGGCAACGCCCGACGATTCGGCGTCGACGTCTCCGCCTTCCCGCGTTTGCTGCGGGCGGAGGCGGCCTGCAAGGCGTTGCCGGCTTTCGCGGACGCAGCTCCGGAAAAGCAAGCGGACGCGGAGTAGAGGCTCAGCGCGTCGCCGCGATCCACTCTCTCGCGCGCGCTTCGGGATTTGCAGCGCGCACGATGTCGGTGACGACCGCTGCAGAATCCGCACCCGCCTTCAGACAGAGAAGCGCGCGCTCGAGCGTCAGCCCGCCGATGGCGACGAGCGGACGGTCGCCGACGATCTTCTTCCATTCGCCGATGCGGTCGAGCCCCTGCGGCTCCCAGATCATCTCCTTGAGCGCCGTCGGATAGATCGGGCCGAGCGCGACGTAATCCGGATCGTATGAAAGCGCGCGGTCGAGTTCGTCATGACTGTGAGTGGACACGCCGAGTTTCACGCCGGCCTTGCGAATCGCCTTTACGTCCGCCGTATCGAGATCGCCCTGGCCGAGATGGACGAAGTCGCAGCCGGCTTCGATCGCCGCCTGCCAGTAGTCGTTGACGATGAGTTGCGCGCCAGCATCGTCGCAAGCGAGGCTCGCGCCCTCGATCTCCGCCGTGACGTCGCCGTCGCTCGCTTCCTTTACACGCAATTGCACGAGCTTCGCGCCGACGCCGACGAGGCGACGCACCCAGTCTGCGGATTCGACGATGGGGTAGAATTTGTCGAGGGTCATCTGCGTCACCTGAAAGCCAGACCAAAGACCGGGGTGGAGGGCGCCGCCATATCGCGCGGCTCCATGGGCGTTGCGAGAAACGCTTCGCGACCGGCGGCGACAGCGAGTTTGAAAGCATGCGCCATCGCCACGGCGTCGCCCGCTTTCGCGATCGCTGTGTTGAGAAGCACGGCGTCATAGCCGAGCTCCAGCGCCTGCGCGGCGTGCGAGGGCGCGCCGATGCCGGCGTCGACCACCAACGGCACATCCGGAAAATGCGCGCGCATGGCCTTCAGGCCGAAGACATTGTTGAGGCCGCGCCCCGAACCGATCGGCGCGCCCCACGGCATCAGCACCTTGCAGCCGGCGCCGAGCAACTTTTCGGCGACGACGAGATCTTCGGTCGTATAGGGAAACACTTCGAAGCCGTCTTCGCTGAGGATGCGCGCGGCTTCGACGAGGCCGAAGACGTCGGGCTGCAACGTGTCGTCCTCGCCGATCACCTCGAGCTTGATCCATGGCGTATCGAAGACTTCGCGCGCCATCTGCGCGGTCGCGACGGCTTCCTTCACCGTCTTGCAGCCGGCCGTGTTCGGCAGCACGCGCACGTTCATGGACTTGACGAGATCCCAGAACGAACCGCCCGCGCGAGATCCGCCGGCCTCGCGGCGCAGCGAGACGGTGACGACCTCGCAGGCAGATGCGCGAACGGCGTCGGCGAGAATGGCGGGGGAATCGTACATGGACGTGCCGACGAAGAGGCGCGACGCGAGCTTCGTTCCGTAGACTTCCAGCGCGTCGTCTGGCGTGCGCGCGACATCCTTCATGTCAGCCTCCCTGCCGGGGGGTTAGAATTTCTACCTGGTCGCCATCGGCGATCTTCGTCGTCGCGCGGTCCTTCTTGCGCACGAACGTCTGGTTCAGCGCGGTCGCGACCGTCTGGTCGGAATAATCGAGTTCCGCAAGCAGGCTTTCGAGATCGGCCGCCTTCACGTCGCAGTCGATTCCATTGACGCGGATGTTCACTGCATCAGCTCCGGGAAATGCGCGCCCTTCATCACCACGTCCGCCGCGCGCGCGGCAAGCGCCGGCGCCAGCAGGAAGCCGTGGCGATAGAGCCCGTTGATGGCGAGCGTCTTGTCGCGCAGCGTGAGACGCGGCAGGTTGTCGGGATAGGTCGGACGCACGTCGCCGCCGATCTCGACGATCTCGGCTTCCGCGAAGCCTGGATGAATCGTGTAGGCCGAGCCGAGCAGCTCCATCATCGAGCGCGCGGTGATGCGGCCGGGCTCCTCGTTCTCCACCATCGAGGCGCCGATCATGTATTCTTGGCGGTCGGTGCGCGGCACGATGTAGACGGGCCGGCGCGGATGCAGCATGCGGATGGGGCGCGACAGCGACACATCTTTCGTACGCAGCGCGAGCATCTCGCCCTTCACGCCGCGCAGGTCCGGCAGGACAGGTTTTGCGGCAAAGCCGCGGCAGTCCAACGTGAAGTCGAATTTTTCCGACGCCGTCGCTTCAGTCGAATACCGCAGCGTCACGTTCGGCATTTCGCCGAGCGCCTTGCCGAGCGCGGCCGTCGCGTCGCGCGGTTCGAGATGGGCCTCCTTCGGAAAATAGAGGCCGTAGGGAAAACGGTCGGCGAGGTCGGGCTCGATTTCGCCGATACGGCGCGAGTCGCATTCCTCGAATTCGCTGGCGCGTTTCGAAAAGCTCACGACATCGGCGCGGTCGCGCGGCGGGGCGACCACGAGCGAGCCCTTGACGGTCGCAACCGGCAAGGTCTTCGTCCAGAAGGCGAGCGCCTCGACGCCGAGTTCCGTGACGATCGGCTCCGCCGCCTGCCGCTCGCACCAGGGCGAGATCATGCCGCCGGCGTAATAGGAGCAACCGAGGCCCGGCCCCTCGCGACGCTCGAACAATTCGACGTCGACGCCGCGGCGCGCCAGTTCGAACGCTGCCGTCAGCCCCATAATGCCTGCGCCGATGACCTGGACGCGCATTCGTTTCCCTCACAACGAGACTTCTCCCCTCCCCCTTGTGGGGAGGGGAGAAGTCTCGTTGTGAGG
>CAZWJF010000064.1:0-11467 GCA_964634325.1 uncultured Rhodoblastus sp. | reverse complement strand
CGACGGCGCGAGCATCGGCGACGGCGCGAGCATCGGCCCCGGCGCGAACATCGGCGACGGCGCGAGCATCGGCGACGGCGCGAGCATCGGCGACGGCGCGAGCATCGGCCCCGGCGCGAACATCGGCTACGGCGCGAGCATCGGCCCCGGCGCGGAATACAGCGCAGAGGATTGGCTGTTTGTTCTCGGGCCGCAGGGCAAGCGATCCGCATGGCTGACGGCCGTGTGGTCTCCGGCTAAAGGGCTGCGGTTTTGGACGGGCTGCAAGCACGGGTTGACTACCGACGAGGCTCTCGCGGCTATCGCCGCCGCTTACGGAGCCTCCCACATGGGCGACGACTACCGCTACGCGGTCCAGTGCGTCGTCAATCATCCGGGCCTCGCGCGAGCGATGGCCAAAGCGGCGGCGGAGTGACGACGATGGCCGACTTCGCCACATGCGCATTCGTCGTCGTTGTCGCCGCCGGTCTGTTCACGGCGCTGTCCATCGCTGTAGCGGAATACTACCGCGCCCGCAACGCATGGTCACGCTTCGACGCGATGATGCGCGAACGCGCCGCCTCCGATCCGCAATCCGCCGCCCGTAAAGCGCAGGGGTAAGCCATGACTTTCGACCCGAATAAACCTGTCCAGACGCGCGACGGCCGCAAGGCGCGCATCATCTGCACGGATAAGCGCGGATTATACCCAATTGTCGCGCTCATCAGTGACGGATATGGCGAGAGCTGTAGCACACACAGCGGCGGCGGGAAATTCTCTACCAACCGAGAGGGCGGCGACCGACACGACCTCATCAACGTCCCCGAGTGCAAGACGCTGTGGGCGAATGTCTATGATTCCGGGCTCCAGCGAACGCACAAGTCGCGCAAAGCAGCCGAGGCCGTTCGCGGCAGCGACGCGCTCGGCCTCGTCAGCCTGACCGTCGAAAACGGCAAGATCGTCTCATTCGAAAACCACCCGCTTGACGGTGGCGACGATGCCTAACGCATCCCCCTACATCGACCGTGAATCCACAATCGTCCGCATGGCGAACGCGCTGGACGGGCTGAACAACCTCAGCCACGAAGGCGCGCGCCTCATGGCCTACCAGCGCGCCGGCATCATGCTCGGCGAGGCGATGGCCTATGACCGAGACGCGCATCGACGGCAGTTGGAGCGGCGCGAGTTGCGCGCGCGCGGCGTGCTGGCAGTCTCGTCAACGCTCGGGTGCGCCACCAACACTGACGCGCGGGAGGGGTGAATGCTGCTCCGCCGCTACACGTTCAAACTCTATCCGAACGCGGTTCAAGAGGCCGCTCTTGCTGAACAAGCCCGCATGTGCGCGCAGCTTTGGAATGCCCTTCTTGAAATGCGCGAGACGTTCTATCGCCGGGCGAAGTTGAGGGGCGATAAAAAGACCTCCTTGACGGCGTTCGATCAAGGCCGCGACCTGACCGAGCTTCGCGCCGCGCTTCCAGAATGGCGCGCCATGCCGCGCGGGACGCAGGAGCGTGTGTGCGGAGACCTTGACCTCGCGTTCAAGTCGTTTTTCAGGCGTGCGAAAGCCGGCGCAGGCGCGCAAAGCGGCTATCCGCGCTTCAAGAGCGTCCGGCGCGCAGACGCAATCCCGTTGCGTGAGCCGGTGAAATCGTGCTGGACATTCGAGAACACGGCCCATTCCGGGCCGGCTCGCAAGAGCGAACCCAATGGCGGCGATGAGTCGTCTCGCGCGCGCGGGGAGGAAGGCATCTGGCGTGAGCGCATGCGGAGAGCCTGCGCGTCGTCTCGCGCGCGCGGGGAGGAAGGTTCATCGTGCGATCCGGGTCCGGGAACTATCAGGTCGTCTCGCGCGCGCGGGGAGGAAGGTATCGCATCAAGGATTTCTGCGCCGCTTACGGCGTCGTCTCGCGCGCGCGGGGCGGGGCCGTCTGGCGCCTGGCGGTTCCAGATGCGCGGCATCCCCGGTGCGATCAAGGCGCGGGGACGTTTCCCCGCCAATCCGGCTTCGTTCAAGACGGCGGACATCATGTTCCGCGATGGCGCATGGTGGTTATCTATTTGCGTCACGTTCGACGCCGCGCGAATTGTCGCCGGCTCTGAAAAGCTCACGATCAGGCTGAATTTGATCGACGAATTTGCGTCTGTAGAGGACGCGAACGGGCGATGCGCGCCCGGCCTGACCAACCCGTTTTTGACGGAGCGGAAGGGCGAATTTGCCACACAAAGCAAAGCGATGCTCGGCGTCACATGCGGAGAGCCTGCGCTTATGGGCGAAACGCAGGCAACCTGCGCAAGCCCCGCCTGCGCCGCTGCATGCGGAGAGCCTGCGCTCGTGGGCGAAACGCAGGCTGATCGGCGTTCCGGGCTCGGCGCGGTCGCATGCCGAGGGCCTGCGCTTGTGGGCGAAGCGCAGGTCGTTGAAGTCGCTCCAATCGCATTTGACGCGATCCAATCGCAGACAGATAGGAGGTTCAAGAGGCTCTCTATCAGATGGACGCGCGGGCGCGACCGTGCCGCGCGCATAAGCGCCAAAGACGCCCGCAGGCGTCGTGACGCCCTGCATCGCTGGACATCTGCGATCATTCGATCTGCGTCCGATCTGACAGTCATCGCACCGGCCATCAAGGACTCCATTCGAAGCGGGCGGGGGAACGCACAGTTCCACGGCGCGCAGGTCAAGACCATAGCGGCGCTGAATCGCCGCGTCATGGAACAGGCCCCGGCCGCCGCAATCGCCATGCTCGCCTACAAGGCCGAAGAGGCGGGCGTCAGGTGCGACATTGTTCGCGATGCGTCGCACGAAATCACGATCGGTCGCGACCTTCGCGCGACCGCTATCGCCGGCAGAAAAGCCGCCAAAAAACTACGCACTCAGAAAGGAAAGTGACATGGCTAAGTCAGGGCTATTCACCGTCAAGACGCCAGACCTCCGCGTCGCCGTCGACGCTCTTCAGGGCGTGCTCTCCAAGATCGAGGGGAAGTCAATCGACATCCCCGAGGCGAATACGATCGTCAAGGCCGCGAACGGCGTCACGTCTGCGGTATCTGCCGATGTTCGCGCGCGGCTCGCCATGCCGCGCTTGGCAGAAATTGAAGCCCCCAAAACGGGGGCGTAGCCATGACGCTCGCCAGTCTCTCTCGCGCGACGCGACGCGGTCTCGCAACGTTCCTGTTCTGGTGGCGCCTGCCGCCAGTCTCGGGGCCTCGCAAGGCCATCCGCGATGAACTCGACCGGGCGCGCCGTGCGCATAGGCGGTCCATGGCGGCAATCAGTAAGCAGCGGGACACGCTGCACGACCAACTGCGGCGAGAGGTGCGGCCATGATGCTTCCTGACGGAGAACTCGCGGCGATGTGGAAGGCCGCGCGCGGTCTGCGTCGGACCGCGACACAGTATGACGCACTCGCGTCCGAATGGCCGAACGAAGCCTCGCACTATCAGAGCGAGGCGGAGCGCGTGCGCGCTCTCGCTGAATGGCATCTGGCGACACTGCGCAGAGCGACGCG
This sequence comes from uncultured Rhodoblastus sp., assembly GCA_964634325.1. Taxonomy (GTDB): domain Bacteria; phylum Pseudomonadota; class Alphaproteobacteria; order Rhizobiales; family Beijerinckiaceae; genus JAJXWB01. Next base: position 7,982 of record CAZWJF010000064.1, on the reverse strand, counting down.
CGGTAACTGGAGGGCGACATGGGCTCGTTGACGATTGCCGCCAACGGCTACGCCGAATTGCGCGCCCGTCTCGCGGAGGCGTTCGGGCTGAGCGAGGATGATCAAGCCGTGCTCGACACGGCCGAAGGCGAAAGCGATCTGCCGGAACTGATCGCCAAAGCCATGCGCGAAATCGTCCGCCGCGAAGCGCAGGCGAACGCCATGTCGGCGATCATCGCCGACAACGAGGAACGCCGCGCGCGGCATCAACATGCGGCGCGCGGCGGGCGCACGGCGATTGCTCACGCGCTGGAAGCCGCTGGGCTGCGCAAGCTCGAATTCCCCGACATGACAATCTCACTGCGCATGACGCGGCCGGCGCTGCGCGTCATCGATGAAAGCAGGCTCCCCGATTGGGCGTGGCGCGTAAAGCGCGAACTGAACAAGGCCAAAATCATCGCCCGCGCTGACGAATGTGGCGACGCGATCCAATTCAGCAATGCCGAACCGGCGCTGACCGTCAGAACGAAATAGGAGACAAACATGCAACTCCCGAAGCCTACCGAAGGCGGCAATTTCGAACCATGCCCCGCCGGGACTTTCACCGCGATTTGCTACCGGTTCATAGACCTCGGAACCCATGAGAACGAATACATGGGCGAGCGCAAAACGCGGCACGAAGTTCTTTTGTCATGGGAAATTGTCGACGAGACGATGGCCGATGGCCGGCCGTTCACAGCGTCGAAAAAATACACGTGGTCGATGCACGAGAAGGCCACCCTTCGCAAGGATTTGGAAGCGTGGCGCGGAAAGGCGTTCGAGGATGCCGACTTTGACGGTCCGAGCGCTTTCAATGTTCGCAAGTTGATCGGGAAGCCCTGCACACTCACGGTCACGCATGATGTGAAGAGCGACAAGACATATTCCAAGGTCGCGGCGGTCGGGAAGGTCATGAGGGGCATCGTCCCGCCCAATATGACGAACGACCCCGTCTACATCGCACTCACGGCGGACGAATTCGATGGCGAGGCATTCGGCAAGCTCAGCGACAAGCTGAAGGCGCTCATTACCGGCTCCCCGGAATATCTCGAAATCAGCCGGACGCGGGCGCGTCATGACGACCCCGGAGCCGGCTATTCCGAACGCCACCCCGACGACGATATCCCGTTCTGAGGCGCCACGATGGACAGCCCGCTCTATTTCACATGGGACGGCGACGCGATGATCCCGCGCGAGCGGGAGCGACGCGTGTGCGATGACCGTTTTGTCATCGGCGCGATCTATGCTCTCGCAGTGCAGGAGGACCGTTCCGCCGCGTCTCATCGCCACTATTTCGCGAGTATCCGCGAGGCATGGCTGAATTTGAACGAGGCGGACAGCGCGCGATTCCCGACGCCTGAGCATTTGCGCAAATACTCGCTGATTTCGACCGGATACGCAGATGAGCGATCCATTGTATGCGCGTCGAAAGCGGAGGCGATGCGCGTTGCATCGTTCATCCGTCCGATTGATGATTTCGCCGTCGTCGTCGCTCGCGATGGCGTCGTGAAGGTGTTCACGGCGAAGTCACAATCGCAACGCGCGATGGGGAAGGCTGATTTTCAGGCGAGCAAGGACGCCGTGCTTTCGTTCGTCGCGAACATGATCAGCGTGACAGTGCGAGAGCTCGAACATAGGAGGTCGGCATGACGACGTGCAGGGGCGGCGCGCGAATAACAGCGCCCCGCATCGCCGCGCCGGTCGGACGTTCCGTCAAGGAATGGATTGGCAAGACCCCTGACAGCATCCCGCCCCCGAGCGTGCAGGCGCGCATTTTCGAACGCGCCGGCGGCGTCTGCCATATCTCCCGACGCAAAATCGCGCCGGGCGAAAAATGGGACGTTGAGCATGTCGTCGCTCTCGCGGATGGTGGAGAAAACCGGGAGTCAAATCTCAGGCCCGCGCTTCGCGACAAGCATCGCGAGAAAACGGCGGCAGAAAACGCCGTGCGCGCAAAGGCAAAACGCAAAGCGGCTCGTCATATCGGCGTGAAAACGCCACCCGCCGTGCAGATCAAATCGCGCGGTTTCACCAAGGCCGTTCGCGATCCGAGAGCAGGCAAAGCGCGCATTCAGCGCGTGCAGTTGCCGCCGAGACAGATGTTCAGGGAGACGACGAAATGATGGACAACGCATCCCCGTTTTACGAAGGGGCGAAAGTCGCCATCGTCAACAGGCATTGGGGTTTCAACGTCCTCCGGTGGGCGACGGTTTCCAGAGTCTACAAGACCGGGCGGTTCATCCTCGACGGCAACAAGCAGCAATATCGGCCTGACCCCGACGGCAAGACGGCATGGCCGACAGGAGATAACTACGGCCATTTCCGCAAAGGCGACGCCCATGTCGAGCGCTGGCGGCGGATGGACCAGGCGGCGGGCGTCGCCCATGTCATCACCTACCACGGCCGCCGCCCGCAGAAGCTGCGCACCGCATGGGATCGGGCGCGCGAATTCGCCGGGCTCGGGCCGGATGTGACGCCGCACATCCTGCGGCACACCCGCGCGACATGGCTGATGCATGACGGCGTGCCGATCGCCGAGGCCGCCGGCTCGCTCGGCATGACGGCGGCGACGTTTGAAAGCGTCTATGGCCACCACCACCCGGATTTTCAGCGCAACGCCGCGCGGGTCTGACCATCGGCACAGAAATGCACAGAAACGCCCTGAACATTCCGTGAATATCTGTGCCGAAACCGCGCGATAACCCATTGATTTTTAGGCAACACGCTGTTTTCACACGGGAGGGGTCGCAGGTTCAATCCCTGCATCGCCCACCAATACTTTCAACGACTTACACAATACGCTTGGCCAGAATGGCACGGAAACGTGCACAGATATTCCGGGCGGGGCGGCCAGCGCCCGCCCGAGAATTTGAAAATTCCCGCTTGGCATTTACGCCATAATGGCGCATATTCTCATCATCAACTGCGGCATAGGGCCGAGTTGACCGGCAAAGGATCCGACCATGACGACTTTCACGATTTACTGGATTGCCACCGACGGCCAGAGCTCGATCGAATGTGGCAGCTTCGCCTCGCGCGCCGAGGCGGAGGCCAATATCGCCGCCGCGCTCGACTGGCTCCTCGAGGTCGGCTCTGCCGACGACGAACCCGCCATCAAGGCGGGGTCGATGTCGATCGACGAAGAAGGCACCGACGATGATGACGCCGAGTGAGCTTCAATCAATGGCCAGCGCGACATATGGCGCGCGCTGGCAATCCCAGCTGTCGCGCGACATGGGGGTGGCCCTCCGCACAGTCCAGAGATGGGCGCGGGACGGGATCGACAAGCCGGCGACGGCAGAGGGCGTGCGGAGGTTTCTGGAAGAGCGTCGCGTCGCCCGGATCGCCGCGCCGCCAGCCGGAACGACGCCGGATGATGACCGGGACGAGGCATGCTACGACGCGCTTGAGCCCGGCATAATGTCCCTGCTCGCAGCGGCGGAGGATATCGGGTGGATGCGCGTCGAGGCGCAGTGCGCCGGCCTCGCGGCATTGATCGATGATATGACCGCAACATCAGGACTGCCAAGCACGATCGAAACGCTGCGGGGCGCGATAACCAGCCTAAAATCGCGTCGGGACACCTGAATCGCAAAGAAGGCCCCTCCCCCGCCCGAGCGAGAGAGGGGCCAGAATTAGCGCTTGACAATATACACGATTAGTGTATTTTATATACATCGCCTCGGGATGGCCCGACGCAAGAGGGATGGAGCCCTAAAATGCGCGACGAAATCAACCTCACTGACGAAGAAATCGAAGCCTCATTTGATGAGGTCGGCTATTCGACCGACATCGATTCCATCGCGTTCACGCGCGAGACACTCGACGATTTCCGCGCCGCGCGGGAGCAATGGGCGGAAGCCGGCTGCGTGACAGACGACACCGACACCGTGTTCGCAGTCGACCGCGCCCAGACCGCTAAGGGCCAGCCCCGCGCGCCGGTCGTCGTGATCGATTTCGGCGCCGTCCGCGCCATCAGCCGTATTTGATGGGGGCGCAGATGGCCACCATCATCACCGGCGTGACAGCCGCCGCACAGACCGCATTCGCCGAGTGGCTGCGCGGCATTCTCGCCCATCCTGAGCATGCAGACAGACATGCCGCCGCAGCAATCGCAGAACATGACTGGGGGAGCTCCCTCAGTCTGGAAATTCGCGGCCGCTACACCGCGTCAGGGGCCCCCGCGGATTATACATTCGTGTCAGACGATATGACGACGGAGGAAGTCGAAGATTGACCCCTTTCGCACTTCTCATCAACTTGGCTGGCCTCTCTCACAGAGAGGCCGCCGGCTTCTGTAGCGTGCGACTCGACACAGTCCGGTCGTGGTCAATCGGAAGGAACAAATCCCCTGCTCGGGTGATTGATGATCTTCGCGCGCTCATCGCCACGCAAGAGCGCGTCGCGGCGCAGGCCCTTATGCGGCTCGCCGAGATGACGGCCGAGCACGGAGAACCAGAGGGGCTGACGCTCGGCTATCCGGCGGATGATCACGAGGCGCGTGGCCTTGGGTTCCCCTGCGTCGGCGCATGGGCCGCCATGGCCGCCCGTGTGGTCGCAGCGTCGCCAGTCCCGGTCGAACTCGTCCCGCGCGGCTCGACGCTTGCGACGGCGGCGGCGGCAGATGCGCACGAAAAAAAGCCCCGCCGCCCATGAGGACGACGGGGCCAGTCTGTCAACGAGCGCGCCGGGAGGAACAGGCGCGCCGGGTCTGCCGCCGCGTGAATTTGGCGCGGCGGAGGGACTATTCGGATGGCGGAACCGTCAGTCGCGGCAACTCATAGCGCAGCGGCCAGAATCCATGCCACGGCTGATAGGTGATCGCCGCGCGGATCGTGACGGCCTGGTCGCGGCGGATTAGCGCCCGCGCCAGATCGACGCAGAGCACGCGCTCGCCGGGGTCGACCCGCGCCGTCGTGCGTGAGGCGCGAAAATAGCGCATCGTCCCGCCGTCGGCGATCAGCAGCGTCCCATCGATCACGTCCGGCGGGTCGGAGACGACCATGGTCAGATCGGCGGATGCAAACGCGACATCCGCGCGGCGCCGGTCGAACCGCCACAGCCAGCACGCCGCGCGCGGGCCACGCGCCGCGAATTCGATGCGCTGATTTTCGATCACCGGGGCGAGCCGCATTTCGAGCCATGCGCCTGCGGCCTGATAGGCCGTGCAGAGCGAGGCCGCGACGATGGCGAGCGCCACCATCAATGCCTCGCGCCGCCACATGCCGGCCCGGCAGGCCTCGCAATCGTGGCCGTCATTTCGCATCGCCGCCGCCCTCCCCCCGCTTGAGGACGCGATCGGCGACGCTGGCGACGACCGCCGGAGCGGAGCGGCGGGCATAGGCGATCCATGCCTCCGCCACGTAGATGCCGCCGGCGGAGACGAGCCCCGCGAGCGCCCGCTCCGCATCGGCCGGGAGGGCAGACGCCGTGCCGATCAGCCAGATCAACCCACCGGAGATCATCCATGAAACGAGGAAGCCGGCGAAGGCGCGGCGCAGCCGGTCGCGAGGCGCGCCGGTGGCGACCAGGCCGAAGACGATAGCCCCCATCAGCGCCCCGGAGAGGACGGACGGGCGCAGGCCGATGTCCGCAGCCAGTGTGTCCATCATCGGCGCCTCGACCGTCGCCACCGCGGCGACGGCTCCGGCGAGCGCGGTCTTCGCGAGCTTCGCGCCGGCCGTCGTCGCAATCGCGGCCTCGACCGCTCCGTCCCGCCATGGCATGGCTGCACTCCTTCCCGGCGCGGTCAGCGCGTTTTCGTCGAGTCCTGCACGCCGGCCCACAGCCGATTGAGCGCGGCGAGCGCCTGCGCCGTGTCGGCGGGCGGCGCGGCGCAGAGGTCGCGCCCGGCCGCGACGGCCGGATCGCCAATACGCGCATAGCGCTCGGGGATCGCCGAGCGCAGATCGCCGTAGTATCCGGCGGCAGTCGTGAAGACGCTGCACGCGGCCGTGACTGACCGCGACCCCGCGACCTCGGCGATCGTGCGGTCAAGCCGCGCGACCGACGACGGCGAGACGATTCGGCCGACAGCGACGGCGAGGTCGAGCGCCGCGCCGGACGTGGCGGGGTTGACGGAGACGCAGCCGGAGAGAGCGACGGCGAGCGCCATCGCGAGAGCGGTCATGATTTTCATGGCGGGCCTCAATTCTTGACGACGCGGGTGTTGTAGCGGGCGAACAGCATCCACCCGACCGAGACGGCAGCGAGCAGGCCGCCGGTGATCGCCGTCCATTGATCGGCGCTGACATAGCCGCTGGCGGCGAGCGACGCGCCAGCCATCTGCAACGCGGTGCGGAGCATCGCGACGACGAAATCCTGATTCATGATGGTTCCTCTGGGGATTGCCCGGCATCCGGCCGAGCGCGGGATTTCAGCCGCCGAACGCTCCGGCAGCGAGGATGATGAGGAGGATCAGCGCAGCGGCGATTGCCGCGTCGATCCATGGGGCGCGCGGGCTCACGGGTATTTCGACCAAGGAAGCTGGAAGTGCGGCCCGTCCTTGAACGATGTCCAGTCCCCGCCCCATTCGAGCGGAACTTTGGCATCCTTCGCCGCCTGCTTCATGGCTTTAGCCAGCTTCGCATAGAGCGGCCAATCCCACCGCACTTTGCCATCGACTGTTGCGGCGAGATCGACAGCGCAGGCAAACCCGGATTTGCCGGGAATGTGACGGCTCTTCATTGTGCGAGTCGCCCCGGCCGAGAACAGCTTGCGCTGCTCTTCGACCGACCGCTTGCCGCATGTAACGATAAAATCGGTCCCCGTGATTTCGGCGGCGCGACGCACCACCTTGACGAGATCGGGATGGACGGCTTTCAGCCGCAGCTCAGATGTTGCAGAAATCCGCATCGGCTATCTCCTGTGATTGATGATGCTCAGCGCCAGGCCAGGCGCACGCGGCGGACGACGTGGCGATGCGCGAACCGCAGGCCGTCCTCCCCGCCGCCAAGGCTGAAATGGACGTGGCGCACGCGGGCGTAGTCCGTGCTGTAGCCGCCCGGCCAGCCGCGCAGGCGCGCATAAATGCAGCCGGGATTGCCGGCCATATCGACGGCGCGGCCGCTCGCGTGCAGCGACATGCGCCGCGCGCCGGCGACGCGGGTGTGGCGCACGCCGCTGATCACGCGCGAGCCGCAGGCCGACACGATCTCGCGCGCTTTGGCCGCCAGCTCCGGCGCGACGCCGCGCAGGATGCCCGCCGGCGCCGGCAGATGCGTCCGGTCGCGCCAGCGCAGCGCATGGCCGGCGTCGTGCAGCCGCGCCAGACGGCCCCGCCCCGCGCGCGGCGGGGCCGCTGACGGGCTCGCGGCGCTTTCGGCGACAGAGAGCGCCCATGGATTGATTTCGGCGCTGGCGGGCCGCGCCAGCAGCCCGAGCGCGATCAGGGCGAGCGCGAGCGCCCACCCGATCCATCGGATCGATTTCGGCATGTCGTGTCCTGTCGTGAGGTCAGAGCGCAGCGGCGGCGCGGAAAAGCTCGTCGGTCTGCGCCGGCGAGTAGCCGAGTGCTCCGCCGAGCGCATCGGTCAGCGGGTGGGCGCGCTCGAATGTTGTCGCCCCCGATAGCAACATTCGCGCTCCAAATTGATCGGGGAGGCCATCGACGATGGCGGCGATCGGCGCGGGAAGCGCGCCGGTCTGCACGGCGGCCAGGGCCTCCGCCTCACTGATCATGCCGCCGAGCGCGAGCGCCTGGAAAAACTGCCGGTCTGAGACCGATGACGGGACGGGCGGCGGCGGCGCGGCGTAGGCGCCGATCTCGACGCCACCCTCCACCAGCGCGGCAAAGTCCCGATTCTCCGGGTCGGCCGGAACAAACAGCACGCCGGCGTCGCGCTCGACACGCACCATCGTGTGAGCCTCGTCGGCCCATGTCACAACCATCGTCATCGTCAAATCTCCGAGCTTGCGTAGAGCCACACCACCAACCCGTTCCCGACGACGGGCAGGCCGGCGGT
>CAZWJF010000063.1:0-11542 GCA_964634325.1 uncultured Rhodoblastus sp. | reverse complement strand
CAACGCATCGGGCGCGCCAATCACAGGCTGGACGAACCCTCGCGCGCCCTGCTCGTGCCCGCCAATCGCTTCGAGGTTCTGGAATGCGTGGCCGCCGTGGCCGCCGCACGCGAAGGCGCGCAGGACACGCCGGTCGCGCGCATCGGAGGGCTCGACGTGCTGGCGCAGCACATTCTGGGATCGGCGTGCGCGGCGCCTTTTTCAGCGGACGCGCTCTACGGCGAGATTTCGTCGGCCGCGCCCTACGCCGCGCTGACGCGCGAGACTTTCGACCGTGCGCTCGATTTCGTGGCGACCGGCGGCTATGCGCTGAAGACGTACGATCGCTTCGCCAAGATCAAACAAACCAAAGACGGCTCCTGGCGCGTCGCCAACCCGCGCGTCGCGCAGGCCTATCGCATGAACGTCGGCGTGATCGTGGAGGAGACGAAGCTGAAGGTGCGGCTGGCCAGGAGCGCAGGCAAGGATCGCGGGCCTTCAGGCCCGCAGAAAAATGCGAGTCTGAAGGCTCGCGGTCCCGATTACACCGGCCCGCTGACGCGCGGCGGCCGCGTGCTTGGCGAGATCGAGGAATATTTCATCGAGACGCTCGCGCCCGGCGACACGTTTCTGTTTGGCGGCGAGATCCTGGCGTTGCAGGGCGTCGTCGAAAACGAGGCGCTGGTGCGCCGCGCTCAGGCGGACGCGCCGAAAATTCCGTCCTACATGGGCGGCAAGTTCCCCCTGTCGACCTATCTCGCCGAGCGCGTGCGCGCGATGCTCGCGGCGCCGGCAAGCTGGAAGCATCTGCCCGCGCAGGTGCGCGACTGGCTCGGCGAGCAGCGCGAACGGTCCGTGTTGCCGGGCCGCGAAGATCTCCTGGTCGAGACCTTTCCGCGCGGCGGCCGTTTCTTCACCGTCGCCTATCCCTTCGAGGGGCGGCTCGCGCACCAGACCCTCGGCATGCTGCTGACGCGGCGCATGGAGCGCGCGGGCCTCAAGCCGCTCGGCTTCGTCGCCAACGATTATGCGCTCGCCGTCTGGTCGCTCGCCGATACGGCGGACGCCGACTTGGAGGCCCTGTTCGCACGCGACATGCTCGGCGACGATCTCGACGCCTGGCTGCAGGAATCGGCGCTGATGAAGCGCACCTTCCGCAATTGCGCGATTGTCGCCCACCTGATCGAAACGCGCTTTCCCGGCAAGGAAAAGACCGGCCGCCAGGTGACCATTTCGACCGATCTGATCTACGACGTGCTGCGCCGCCATCAACCCGACCACATTTTGCTGGAGGCGGCCTATGCCGATGCGGCGACCGGCCTCTTGGACATCGGCCGCCTTTCCGACATGCTCCGGCGAATCGAGGGACGAATCGTCCATCGCGCGCTCGATCGCATCTCGCCGCTCGCGGTGCCGGTGATGCTGGAGATCGGCAAAGAGCCGATCTATGGCGAAGCGCGCGACGACGCGTTGAAGATGGCGGCGGAAGAACTGATCGAAGAGGCGCATCCTTGAACGCTGGCGCATTCGTGAATGTTATGGAGGCGGAAGACGTGAGCGAACGTCACGCGTCGCTCGTGGTCGCGGGTCAGCGCCTTCTCCTCGACCCCCTGGGCGCGCTCTATGAACCACGCGCCGGCGCGCTCATTGTGGCGGACCTGCATCTGGAAAAGGGCTCGTCGTTCGCGCGGCGCGGCATGATGCTGCCGCCCTACGATACGGCCGCGACGCTCGCGCGTCTCACGCAGGTCGTCATGCGCTGGCGCCCGCGCGTGGTGATCGCGCTCGGAGATTCCTTTCACGACCGCGAGGCCGGCGAGCGGCTGAGCGCGGAGGATGGCGCGCGGATCTCGGCCTTGCAGGCCGGCCGCGAATGGATCTGGATTTCGGGAAATCACGATCCCGAAATTTCGCCGCTCGTTGGCGGCGAACGCCGCGGGGAGTTGCGGTTAGGCGGCCTGACGCTGCGGCACGAACCATCGGTCCGCGACGCACATGGCGAGATCGCGGGGCATCTGCATCCCGTCGCCGTGATCGGCGGACGACGACGCGCTTTCGTCACGGATGGAACGCGCGCGCTGGCGCCGGCTTTCGGCGCCTATGCGGGCGGGTTGAATTTGCATCATCCCGCCATCGCACGCCTGTTCTCAGGACGACGCGTCGCGCATGTGCTCGCGCGCGACGGAGTCTATGCCGTGTGCGCGTCGAAATGCGCAGCGGGGGCGTGACTTCTCCCTTTCTGCTACTCCGCCGCCGCCCGCAGCTCCGCATCCAGCGCGACATGTTCGGGATCTGCGAGCGCTGCCGAAATGGCCTTGCGTAGGGCCGAAGCGCCCGAGAAATCGCTCGCCGCGATGGCCGGCGCGACGCGACTTGCGAAAATCGCCTGGTAGTTGCGCAGACCGCGCGCCTGCGTCTCGCCATAGCCCTTCAAGAGGCGCGGCAGTTCAGCGAGCGCGGCGGCGTAGGCCGGCGACATCGCCAACGCGGCCGACATAGCGGCGAGCCAGCGTTCGATCGCCGCTTGCTCCTGGCCGAAGCGCAGCGACGCGCGACGAATCCGTCTGAATTGCGCAAGCAGGCGCATCAGCAGATATCCGCGCAGGCTGGTGGTCGTCACATGCTGCGGACGTCCGAGGAACCCCGGCGCGCCCCTTCTTTCGACACGGCGCAGGAACCAGGCGCCGAGTCCTGCGGGCAGGACGGCGGCGAGTTCGTCGGCGCCGGGTTTCAAATATTCCGTGACAGTCAGAATCTGGTCGTCGCTCATTTCCGCTTCGGCGCGGATCTTTGCGAAGCGCTCGGGCCGCGTCTTGAGATCGGCGACGCGGGCGATGTCCTCATAGGTCATCCACAGCGCCAGACGGCGCGCGGCTTCAACAAGCGCGTGGTCGCGCTCTGGCGATGCTGCGCCTGCGGCGCGCGCGAGCGCCTGTACGCGCTGCGCATAGAGATCGGCATAGGCTCGATCCTGATAGTCGACGCAGCGCGCATAGCCGAGCGCTGCGAGGTCGCGGGCTTCGCGCGCCAGGACGGAGAATCGCTCCACGCCCTGCGGCGGACCGGGCGGCGCGGACGATTCTATCGCAGCGGCCTCGCCGCGTTGCGCCGCGTCGAACGCCGCATTGAACCCCGCGCGGCTCGCGCCGGCAGACCGCCCTCCGCCGATCGCCGCTTCGCAGGTCGCGCGATCCCACGGGAATGCGCCGACGCCGGCCAGAGCGCCGAACAGTGTGGCGCTGACCATCGTGCCGGTCTCGCGCGCGATCTTTTCCAGATCGAGCGTCACGAATTTCTTCGCCAGTTCCTCGCCCGCGGCAAGGACGCGCGCGGACTCGAAGCGGCCGTCGCCCATCTGCATCTTTTCGGCCGTCGTATACATTCGGCTCGTCGAGGCGATCAGTACGGTGCGCGCGGGCGAGACGAGGCCGCGCTCCATCAGACGCGCCGCCTCGACCAGTTCGCTCACGGCGACGAAGTCCACGCGGCCGGGCATGGGGATCAACGCGAAGACGGGATCGGGCGCGCCGGGGATCTTCTCGGCCATTTCGATGTAATAGGAGGTCGAGCCCGTGCGCTGCGCGACGCCGGGCACCGACGTCGCCTGCACGGCGAGGCCGCTCATGCGCGCACACTGGACGATCCAGTCCATCAAAACGCCGCCGCCTTCGCCGCCGAGCGCGCCGATCAGGATCGAACGGATTTTCGTCTCGCTCATCTCAGGCCGCCTTCACGAAGATGCGACGCAGGCGCGCCTTGAAGCGATCGAAGCCGCTCGGATTGGAGACGATTTCGGCGCGATAGAACGACGGGCAGAGCGTCGCTGCGTGCGCCGCCTCGCCACAGAGGCCGCAGCCGACGCAACCGTTCGTGACGTGGGCGACCGGATCGCTCTTCAGGGGATCGGACGACGTCTTGACCGTCAGCGTCGGGCAACCCGACAGACGAATGCAGGAATGATCGCCGGTGCACGTCTCGTCGTCGACGCCATAGCGGGTGCGCACGACGCGTTCGCCAGCCGCCAACGCCGCCGCACGCAGCGGCTTGAGGCGCCGCTGCCGTTCAAGCTGGCATTCGCCTTCTGCCACGATGACCTTCAAGCCGTCGTAGCTCGTCGACATCGCCTCCTTCAGCGTGTCGCGCATTTCGCTCACCTTGTAGGTGTGCACGCTCTTGAGCCATTTGACGCCGAGGCCGCGCAGCGTGCCCTCGATGGTCAGTTCCGTGTCGGTCGTCGAGTCGCCGCCGGCGGCGCGCGTGAACTCGGCATGCGGCGAGGAGACGAGGTCCTGCGCGCCCGTCGCAGAGGTGTAGCCGTTCTTCATGATGACCAGCAGACCGTCGCTCTTGTTGAGCAGACGCGCGGTCACGCCGGAGAGCAGGCCGTTATGCCAGAAGCCGCCGTCGCCCATGATGGCGATCGGGCGGCGGTCCGCAAAACTCTGCACGCCGGCGCTCGAGGCCAGCGACATGCCGAAGCCGAGGATCGAATTGCCGAAGGAGAAGGGCGCAAAGGTCGCGAAGGAATGGCAGCCGATATCGGTCGAGACGTGGAAACGGCCCTCCTCCTTCTCGACGAGTTTCAGCGCCGAGAAAAAGGGCCGCTCCGGGCAGCCGATGCAAAAACCCGGCGGCCGCGCGGGCGCCGGCCCGCCGAGAGCGGCGAGCGCCTTCCGGCGCAACTCCGCGATCTCGTCGGCATAAGCCTTCGCGCCGGAATTGCCGAGGCGCGGGATCTCCTTGTCGATGAATTTCGCGAGACCGGAGACGAGGACTTCCGACGTATATTCGCCCGCCATCGGCAGCATGTCCTTGCCGTGCAGCGCGGTCTGGACATCGGCGCGGCGCAGGATCGAGGAAATTTCGTGCTCGATATATTCGGGCTGGCTTTCCTCGACGACGATGACCGCCTTCTTGCCGGCGCAGAAGCCGACGATCTCGTCCGGGCAAAGCGGATAAACGACGTTGAGCACCAGCATCGGCAGGTCCGAGCGGCCCTGCGCGTCGGCGAGCCCAATCTCTTGCAACGCGCGGACGAGCGCATTGGCGATCCCGCCCTGCACGATGATCCCGACCTCAGCGTGACGGCCGTCGATCTTCTCGTTGAGGCCGTGGCCGACGATGAAGCGGCGGGCCGCCGGCATGCGATCCTCGTATTTCGCCTTCTCGTGCGCGAAGGTGACGGGCGGATGCGACAGCGTGTTGTAGTCGTGCGGGGCGGCCGGCTGGCGATGCATGGTCGAGATCGCCGGCTTCACATTGTCCTTCGCGACGAATTCGCCCTGCACGTGGCAGGCGCGGATGCGCAGCTCCAGCATGACGGGGGTATGCGAGGCTTCCGACAGTTCGAAGGCCTTTTCCACGCAACGCACGATGGTCGGAAGGTTGGGGCGCGGGTCCATCAGCCAGAGCGCGGATTTCATCGCGAAGGCGTGGGTGCGCTCCTGGATGACGCTGGCGCCGTCGCCGTAATCCTCGCCGACGACGATCAGCGCGCCGCCCTTCACACCGGGCGAGGCAAGGTTCGAAAGCGCGTCGGCCGCCACGTTCGTGCCGACGATCGATTTCCACGTTACCGCGCCGCGCGCGGGATAGGCGATGGAGGCGCCGAGCATGGCGGCGGCCGAGGCCTCGTTGGTGCAGGCGACCACGTTGACGCCGAGTTCGGCCATGTAGTCCTTGGCCTGCACCATCACGTCGAGCAGATGCGAGACCGGCGCGCCCTGATAGCCGCCAACGTAGGAGACGCCGGCCTGCAACAGCGCCTTGGTGACGGCGAGGATGCCCTCGCCATGAAAGATGTCGCCTTCGCCGAGCTTCAGCGACTCGATTTCGGTCGCGAACGAGCGCTCCATGTTTCCTCCGATCCCGTTCTTTCGGCGCTATTTTTGGCGGGACGCTAACATGTTTCTAACGCCCGCAGCGACCAAATTATGATACATTTTGTTCGCGTCATCCATATAGATATGTATCTCATCGTCGGCGACTTGATCGCCCGCGCCCTTTCGGCTTATAAGCGCGCCCTTGAACCGCCCGGCCAGTGATGGGCTGCCGTGGCGGTTTTTATCGCTCGCTTACGCGAACAACATCGAGCCCCGCTTCGGCGCGGGTTCCCAGGAGAGCAAAATGCCCAAGCTGAAGACCAAGTCCGGCGCGAAAAAGCGCTTCAAGATCACCGGCACCGGCAAGGTGGTCTACGCCCAGCGCGGCAAGCGCCACGGCATGATCAAGCGGACCAAGAAGCAGATCCGGAACCTCCGCGGCACCTCCGTCATGTTCAAGACGGATGGCGACAACGTGAAGAAGTACTTCCTGCCGAACGGCTAAGGTTCCAATTTTTCAAGGAGTTCTGCAATGGCTCGCGTCAAGAGAGGCGTCACCTCGCACGCCAAGCACAAGAAGACCCTGAAGGCCGCCAAGGGCTTTTACGGTCGCCGCAAGAATACGATCCGCACGGCCAAGGCTGCTGTCGACAAGTCGATGCAGTACGCCACGCGCGACCGCAAGGCCAAGAAGCGCGTGTTCCGCGCGCTGTGGATCCAGCGCCTCAACGCCGCCGTGCGCGAGGCCGGCCTGACCTATTCGCGCTTCATCGACGGCCTGAACAAGGCGGGCGTCGAGATCGACCGCAAGGTTCTGTCCGAACTCGCCATCGCCGAGCCGGCTGCGTTTGCGGCCATCGTCGAAAAGGCCAAGGCGGCGCTGCCCCAGGCGGCCTGATCTTTCAGGTGTGACCTAGTGAAAGGCCCGCCCCCGGCGGGCTTTTTGCGTTTTCCGGCGCGCTCGACAGTCGCGTTTTCGCGTGGCACAAGCCGCGCAAATTCCTTTGTGAGCAGGGCATGTCCGACCTCCAGACGCTCGAAACCGAAATCCTCGGCCAGATTTCCGCCGCTTCCGACGAGGCCGCGCTCGAAAACGTGCGCGTGTCCGCGTTGGGCAAGAAAGGGTCTGTTTCAGCCCTCCTCGCCACGCTCGGCAAGATGGCGCCCGACGAGCGCAAGACCGCCGGCGCCGCCATCAACGCGCTGAAGGACCGGGTGAGCGAGGCGTTCGCCGAACGCAAGACGCTGCTGAAAGGCGCGGCGCTGGAGGCCCGGCTCGCCGCCGAAACGCTCGACGTCACGCTGCCGGTGCGCGCCGGCGGGCCCGATGTCGGCCGAATCCATCCGATCAGCCAGGTGATGGACGAACTGACCGAAATCTTCGCCGACATGGGATTTTCGGTCGCCGAAGGGCCGGACATCGAAAGCGACGACTACAATTTCACCAAGCTGAACTTCCCCGAAGGGCATCCCGCGCGCGAGATGCACGACACCTTCTTCTTCAATCCGGGCGCCGACGGAAAGCGCAAGCTCCTGCGCACGCACACGAGCCCCGTGCAGGTGCGCACCATGCTGGCGCAAAAACCGCCGATCCGCGTGATTTGCCCGGGCCGCACCTATCGCGTCGATTCCGACCAGACGCACACGCCGCAATTCCACCAGGTCGAGGGCCTCGTCATCGACAAGACGGCGCATCTCGGCAATCTCAAGTGGATTCTCGAGGAATTCTGCAAGGCGTTCTTCGAGGTGAAGAACGTGAAGATGCGCTTCCGCCCGTCCTTCTTCCCGTTCACGGAGCCGTCGATGGAAGTCGACATCCAGTGCCGGCGTTCCGGCGGCGAAATCCGCTTCGGCGAGGGCGAGGACTGGCTGGAGATTCTGGGCTGCGGCATGGTGCATCCCAACGTGCTGCGCAATTGCGGCCTCGACCCGGAAGTCTACCAGGGCTTCGCCTGGGGCATGGGGATCGACCGCATCGCCATGCTGAAATACGGCATGCCGGATTTGCGGCCCTTCTTCGAGGCCGACGTGCGCTGGCTTTCGCATTACGGATTCAGGCCGCTCGACTTCCCGACGCTGGCGGGCGGGTTGAGCGCGTAAGGAGAGCGACATGAAATTCACCCTCTCCTGGCTCAAGGACCACATCGAAACCGAGGCCTCGCTCGCGGAAATCTGCGAGACGCTGACGCGCATCGGGCTCGAGGTCGAAAACGTGATCGATCCCGCTGCGGCGCTGAAGGATTTCACGATCGCCTACGTGGTGGAGGCCAAGCCTCATCCGAACGCCGACCGCCTGCGCGTGTGCATGGTCGACACCGGTTCGGGCGCCCCGGTGCAGGTCGTCTGCGGCGCGCCGAATGCGCGCACCGGCATGAAGAGCGTGTTCTCTCCGCCCGGCGCGTACATTCCGGGAAAGAAGATCACGCTCGGCAAGGGCGTGATCCGGGGCGTGGAATCGCTCGGCATGCTGTGTTCGGCGGCCGAACTGGAAATCTCCGAGGATCACGAGGGCATTCTCGACCTGCCGGCCGACGCGCCGGTCGGCAAGCCCTACGCGCAATGGGCCGACCTCGACGATCCCGTCATCGAGATCAATTTGACGCCGAACCGTCCCGACGCGACGGGCGTCGCCGGGATCGCCCGCGATCTCGCCGCCGCCGGCCTCGGCAGGCTGAAGACGCCGGCGGTCGCGCCGGCCAGCGGCGCCTATCCCTGCCCGGTGAACGTCACGCTCGATTTCGTGGCCGACGACCGGCATCTGTGTCCGCAATTCGCGCTGCGCTTGGTGCGCGGCGTGAAAAACGGCCCCTCGCCGGAATGGATGCAGCGCCGCCTCAAGGCGATCGGGCTGCGCCCGATCAATGCGCTGGTCGACATCACCAATTTCGTCACCTTCGACCGGGGGCGTCCGCTTCACGTGTTCGACGCGAAGAAGGTTGCGGGCGATCTCGTCGTCCGACGCGGCCGCGCCGGCGACGAGGTTCTGGCGCTCGACGGCAAGACCTATGCGCTTGATCCGTCCAACGTCGTGATCGCCGATGACAAGGGCGTGGAATCCATCGCAGGCGTGATGGGCGGCGAACATTCGGGCTGCGACGAAAACACGACCGACGTGCTGATCGAATCGGCGCTGTGGGACCCCTACAACATCGCGCGGACCGGCCGCACGCTCGGCATCAACTCCGACGCGCGCTATCGCTTCGAACGCGGCGTCGATCCGGAGTTCAACGTTCCCGGCTGCGATCTCGCCACCGAGCTCGTGATGCGGCTGTGCGGCGGGGAGCCGTCGGACATGGTCGTCGCCGGACATTCGCCGCCGCCGCGCCCGGCGATGCTCTTCCCGTGGAGCGAGGTGCAGCGCCTGACCGGTCTCGAACTCGAGATTTCGGAAATGGCGGCGATTCTCGAGAAGCTCGGCTTCCCGGTCGAGCGCACGGCCGGCAATTCCGACCGCGCCTTCGTGCACATTCCCTCGTGGCGCCCGGATGTCGAAGGCGCCGCCGATCTGGTCGAGGAGATCGTGCGCATCGCCGGGCTCGACCGCGTGCAATCGACGCCGATGGGGCGCGAGCAGCACGGCGTGGCCGAACCGGTGCTGACCCTGCTGCAACGACGCGTGTCCGGCGCGCGTCGGACGTTGGCGGCGCGCGGCATGCTCGAGGCCGTCAACTGGTCGTTCGTCGCGAAAAAGCAGGCGGAGATGTTCGGCGGCGGCCAGCCGGCGCTGACGCTCGCCAATCCCATCGCCGCCGATCTGTCGGACATGCGCCCGAGTCTTGCGCCCGGCCTGCTGGCCGCCACACAACGCAACGCCGACCGCGACGCCGCCGATGTCGCGCTGTTCGAGGTCGGACAGGTGTTCCGCGGCGACGGCGAGAAGGAGCAAGCCTACGCGGTCGCCGGCGTACGGCGCGGCACGGCCAAGGTCGGCGGCGCCGGCCGCATCTGGGGTTCGCGCGCGGCGCCCGTGGACGTGTTCGACGCCAAGGCCGACGCGCTCGCGCTGCTGGCTTCGCTCGGCGTCAGCGCCAACGCCATCCAGATCGTTCCGGGCGGACCGTCCTTTCTGCATCCTGGCCGCAGCGCGACCTTGCAGTTCGGGCCGAAGAACATCGTCGGATGGTTCGGCGAATTCCATCCGGCGGCGCTGGAAGCGCTCGATGTCGAAGGACCGCTCGCCGGCTTCGAGATCACGCTCGACGCCGTGCCCGCGCCCAAGGCCAAGCCGACCAAGGTGAAGCCGAAACTCGAACTTTCCGATCTCATGCCGCTCGAACGCGACTTCGCCTTCGTGGTCGATCGCGCGACGCGCGCAGGCGACCTGTTGAAGGCGGTGCTCGGCGCCGACCGCGCGCTGATCGCGGACGCCAGCGTTTTCGATGTCTACGAGGGCGCTGGCGTGCCCGAGGGCAAGAAGTCGATCGCCGTCTCCGTGCGTCTCGAGCCGCGCGAAAAGACGCTGACGGACGCCGAGATCGAGGCGGTCGCGGGCAAGATCGTGGCGGAAGCGACGAAGAAGACCGGCGCGGCGCTACGCGGATGATCGTCCGCCCCGCGCGCGCAGACGACGCTGGCGCGATCTGGGCGATTCTCGAGCCCACGATCCGCGCCGGCGAGACCTATCCGCTGCCGCGCGACATGAGCGAGCGCGACGCCCTCGCTTACTGGTTCGGCGGCGGCCACGAGGTTTTCGTGGCGGAGGACGCCGGCCGCGTTGCCGGAACCTATTACCTGCGCGCCAACACGACCGGCGGCGGCGCGCATGTCTGCAATTGCGGCTACATGACCGCTGCCGACTCTTTCGGCAAAGGCGTCGCGCGCGCGATGTGCGCGCATTCGCTGGACGAGGCCCGGAGGCGCGGCTTTCGCGCCATGCAGTTCAATCTCGTGATATCCACCAACACGCGGGCCGTGGCCCTGTGGCAGGCGATGGGTTTTGCGATCGTCGGCCGGCTGCCGGGCGCGTTTCAACATCCGACGCACGGCTACGTCGATGCGCTCGTGTTGTTTCAGACTCTGTAACCGCCTTGACGCGCCGGGGGTGCGTCAGGCGACGGCATCGGCTATAGAGGCGCGCTTCTAGAGGGACCGGACCAATGGCGGACATGCGGCTGGTGGTGATGGGCGCGGGCGGCCGCATGGGCCGGGCGCTGGTCAAGGCGATCACGGAAGCCGAGGGCGTGACCGTCTGCGCCGCGCTGGAGCGGGCCGGCTCGCCGGCTCTGGGCAAGGACGCGGGCGAACTCGCCGGCGTCGGGACGCTCGGCGTCGCGATCACGGACGACGCGCTCGCCGCCGTCGTCAGCGCCGAGGGCGTCGTCGATTTCACCGCTCCTGCAGCGACCGTCGAGATGAGCGCGCTCGCCGCGCAGGCGCGCATCGCGCATATCGTCGGCACGACCGGCCTGTCGGCGGAGGACCTCGCCAGGCTCGCCGCCGCCTCGCGCCATGCGCCGATCGTGCGCTCCGGCAACATGAGCCTCGGCGTCAACGTGCTCGCCGTGCTCGTGCAGAAGGCCGCCGCAGCGCTCGGACCGGACTGGGACATCGAGATCGTCGAGATGCATCACCGCATGAAGGTCGATGCGCCTTCCGGCACGGCCTTGCTGCTCGGCGAAGCTGCCGCGCGCGGGCGCGACATCAAGCTGGCGGAGCATTCCGTGCGCTCGCGCGACGGCCACACCGGCGCGCGAGCGCACGGAATGCTCCGCCAGCTTGATGTCGCGCCCGCGCGCGGCAGC
>CAZWJF010000062.1:0-11573 GCA_964634325.1 uncultured Rhodoblastus sp. | reverse complement strand
CAAGCTGGCGATCGCCGGCGCCTACTGGCCGCCGCAATACGTGATCATGGACGGCCCGACGCTCGAGCCGCTCAAGATCGTGTCGACCCGCGGCATGACCTACGACACGATGGAATATCATCCCGAACCGCGCGTGGCGGGCATCTTCGCTTCGCACTATTCGCCGGAATGGTACGTCAACGTGAAGGAGCGCGGCGTCATCGACGCGATCGACTATTCCGACATCGTGCAATTGAAGGTTCGCTCGATCCCGTCCGAACGCTTCCTGCATGACGGCGGTTTCGACAAGTCCGGCCGCTACCTGCTGGTGGCCGCCAACGCCCGCAACAAGGTCGGAATCATCGACACGAAGAGCGGGCGTCTGGTGAAGGTGATCGAGTCCGGCGGCAAGACCCCGCATCCGGGCCGCGGCGCCAATATCACCCATCCGAAGTACGGTCCGGTGTGGGTGACCTCGCATCTCGGCGACGAGGCCGTGTCGTTCATCGGCACCGACCCCGACAAGCATCCGCAGTATGCGTGGAAAGTCGTGCAGAAAGTTGAAGGCCAGGGAGGCGGCTCGCTGTTCGTGAAGTCGCATCCGAAGTCGGCGCATCTCTACGTCGATACGCCGCTCAATCCGGAAGCCGACACCTCCTCCAGCGTCGCGGTGTTCAACATCGCCGACCTCGCGCAGGACAAGCCGAAGTACAAGGTGCTCCCGATCGGCGAATGGTCGGGCATCGCGCAGGGTCAGCGCCGCGTCGTCCAGCCTGAATACAACAAGGACGGCTCGGAAATCTGGTTCTCCGTGTGGAACGGCAAGACCCAGGAATCCGCGATCGTCGTCGTCGACGACAAGACGCTGAAACTGAAGTCGGTCATCAAGGATGCGGCGCTCATCACGCCGACCGGCAAGTTCAACGTCTACAACACGCGCAAGGACATCTACTGACAAGTCCGGCGGCGGGGTTCGCCCCGCCGCCTCTCCTCGGGCACCGACCATGACCGGAACAGTCCATCTCATCGGCGCAGGGCCCGGGTCGCCCGATCTTCTCACACTGCGCGCCCTGCGCGCGATCGAGGCGGCGGACGTGATCGTCTACGACCGTCTCGTCTCACCGGAAATTCTCGACTTCGCGCCGTCGCGCGCGCCGCGCATCGACGTCGGCAAGTCTTCAGGCGACCATCCGGTGCCGCAGCGCCAGATCAACGATCTGCTCGTTCGCCTCGCGCAACGCTACGGCCAAGTCGTACGCCTCAAGGGCGGCGATCCCCTGGTGTTCGGACGCGGCGGCGAAGAAGCCGCCCATCTCGCGGCGGCCGGCGTTCCCTTCGACATTACTCCAGGCGTCACAGCGGCGCAGGGCGCCGCAGCCGCGCTCGCGCTTCCCTTGACCTTGCGCAATTGCGCGACCAGCCTGCGCTATGTGACCGGCCATCGTCAGGACAACGGCGCCCTCGATCTCGATTGGGCGAGCCTTTCTGATCCATCGACGACGCTCGCGATCTATATGGGCCTCGCCAATATGGCGGAGATTTCGACCGCGCTGATCGCGCATGGACGCGATCCCGGCACGCCGGCCGTCGCGGTGAGCCGGGCGACGACGCCGGACCAGCGCTGCGCTTTCGGCGCGCTCGGCGACATCGCCGCGATCGCCGCCGCCGAACGCCTTTCGGCGCCGGTGCTGTTTATCGTCGGCGAAGCCGTCGACCGCATTCCGTCTCGCGGAGACGCCCTCGGCGCGATGGAGAACCGCCATGCTGCGCCGGTATGAGTTAGCGTTGGCGATCCTGCTGACGTCCGGCGCGACGGCCTGCGCCGCCGATCGGGATGCGCGCCTGACGGCGCTCGTGCGCGAGGACTGCGGCTCCTGCCATGGCATGACGCTCAAGGGTGGCCTCGGCGCGCCGCTCTTGCCGAAAGACCTCGAAGGCAAGGACGAGGTGTCGCTCGCCGCGATCATCCTCGACGGCGTACCCGGAACCCCGATGCCGCCGTGGCGCGGCCTCCTGAGCGAGAGCGACGCGCGCTGGATCGCCGAACAACTCAAACGCGGATTTCCACAATGAACCGCCGTTCATTCCTCCGCGCAGGCGCGCTTGCGGGGCTTACGGCCCCTGCCCTTTCAGCGAACGCTCAGCCGGCGTGCGACCAGCGCGGAACCGGCGATCTCGGTCTGATCGTCGAGCGGGCGACCGGCTCCGCGCTCATCGTCGACGCTAGCAAGCGCCGCACGCTCGCGCGCGTGGAAGGACTGGGCGATCTTTCGCACGCCACCGCCGTCTTCGGCCCGAGCGAACGGTACGCCTATGTGTTCGGGCGCGACGGCGGCCTCTCCAAGATCGACATGCTGACCGCCCGGATCGACAAGCGCGTCATCCAGGCCGGCAACGCCATCGGCGGCGCCATTTCCGACGACGGCGCGCTGATCGTCGCTTCCAACTACACGCCCGGCGGCATCAAGGTCTTCGACGCCGACGACCTGACCGAACTCGCCTCCGTGCCGGCGATCGGCGCCAACGGAAAGCCGTCGAAGACCGTGGGCCTCGTCGACCTGCCCGGCCGCCGTTTCGCCTACGCGCTCTACGACGCCAACGAAATCTGGATCGCGGATTTCTCCGCCGGCATGACGCCGACGCTGACGAAATTCACCGGCGTCGGCGCGCTGCCCTACGACGCCAACGTCACGAGCGACGCGCGCCACTATCTCGCAGGCCTGTTTGGCGAAGACGGAATCGCGCATATCGATCTATGGGCGGACGAGCCCAAGGTGTCGCGCGTTTTCTCCGGCTACAACGAAGGCCGCGCGAAGCTGCCGATCTACAAGATGCCGCATCTCGAAGGTTGGGCGCAGAGCGGTTCGACGCTCGTGATGCCGGCGGCAGGCCAGCACGAGGTTCTGCTTCTCGATCTCGACGCCATGAAGGAAGTCAGCCGAATCGCCGTGCATAGTCAGCCGGTGTTCTGCGTCGCACGTCCCGACGGCCGCGAAGTCTGGATCAATTTCGCTCATCCCGACAACGATACCGTGCAGGTCCTGGACGTTTACAAGCGCAAGATCGTGCACGAATTCAAGCCCGGCCCGGCGGTGCTCCATCTCGAATTCACGCCGCGCGGACACGAAGTCTGGATTTCCGTGCGCGACGCCGATCGCATCGACATTTATGACGTGCGGACGCGCGCGAAGAAGGCCGAGCTGCCTGCAATCAAGCCGTCCGGAATCTTCTTCACTGCGCGCGCGCATCGCCTGGGGTCGTGACATGTTGCTCGACGACACCGACCGCAGACTGATCGACGGCTGGCAACGCGACTTTCCGATCGTCTCGGCGCCCTTTGCGACGATCGGCGCCGCGCTCGGCGTCAGCGAGAGCGATGTGCTTGCGCGCTTGCATCGCCTTTCGACCGCCGGCGCCCTGTCGCGCGTCGGCGCCGTGGTGCGGCCGAACACGGTCGGCGCCTCGACGCTCGCCGCGCTCGCCGCGCCGCCGGATCAGATCGAGACTGTCGCGGAGGCGATCGTCGCCGAGCCCGGCGTCAATCACGCCTATGAACGCGAGCACGACTACAATCTCTGGTTCGTGGTCACCGCGGCTGACGCAGACGCAGTGTCTGCGGCTATCGCGCGCATCGAGCAACGCGCCGGCGTCGATGCGCTGGTTCTGCCGATGATCCGGGATTTCCACATTGACCTCGGCTTCCGGCTGTTCGGCGACAAGGGCGCGCGCGGCTTGGGCGCGCGCGCGGCTGCGACGAGGAGCGCCGATCGGAGCGACCGTCAGCTGCTGGCGGCCATCGAGGACGGCGTCGAGTTGACGCCGCGTCCGTTCCAGCGCGTCGCGCGGCGGCTCGGGTGGACCGAGACGGAAACGTTGGCGCGGCTCGCGGCCTTGATTGAAGACAGAATCGTCTCCCGTTTCGGTCTGGTGCTCCGGCATCGACAGTTCGGATACAGCGCGAACGCCATGGTCGTGTGGGACATACCCGACGAGCGTCTCGACGCGGTCGCACAGACCTTCGCCGCACGCGACTTCGTCACCCTGTGCTACGAGCGGCCGCGCGTCGAAGGCCGCTGGCGCTACAACCTCTTCACGATGATCCACGGTCTCGAGCGCGTGGCGGCGCTGGCGCATGTCGCCGAACTGGCGGCGGCCGCCCCGATGGCGCGCGCGCACAATGTCCTGTTCTCGCGTCGCTGTTTCAGGCAGTATGGCGCACGTCTCTCGGCTGCGTGAGGCCGTCATGATCGACGAAATCGACCGCCGGATCGTCAACGCGCTGCAAGAAGGCTTTCCGCTCGTCTCACGGCCTTTCGCCGCCAAGGCGCGCGAACTCGATCTCGATGAGGCTGAACTGATGCGCCGCATCTCGCGCTTGCGCGACGACGGCGTCATCACGCGCTTTGGACCATTCCTCAACGCCGAGAACATCGGCGGCGGCTTCTGCCTGTGCGCGATGGCCGTTCCTGCGTCGCAGTGGGACGCGACGGTCGCTTTCGTCAACGCCCAATGCGAGGTCGCGCACAATTACCGGCGCGATCATCGCTACAACATGTGGTTCGTTCTGGCGGTCGAGGACCGGGCCGAGATCGACGCCGTCGCGCGGCGCATCGAGGCGGAAACCGGGCTGGACGTGCTCCTTTTTCCGAAGGAGCGCGAATATTTCCTGGATATGAGGGTGACGGCATGAGTGGGCGCGAACGCTCCCTAGATCCCGTCGACCGGGCGATCGTCGAAGCCATGCAGGCCGGATTGCCGATCGTCGCGGCGCCCTATGCGGACATCGCCGCGCGGGTCGGCGTGAGCGAGCAGGAGGCGATCGCGCGGATCGAGGGCATGACGGCGCGCGGCGTCATTCGCCGCATTGGCATCGCGCCGAACCATTACAAGCTCGGCCTCGTCTGCAACGGCATGACCGTGTGGGACGTCGACGACGATCAGGTGGACGCGCTGGGACAAAAAGTCGGCGCGTTCGATTTCGTCACGCACTGCTACAGGCGCCCGCGTCGCCTGCCGGCTTGGCCATACAATCTTTTTGCGATGGCGCACGGACGCACAAACGAAGAAGTGCTCGCCAAACGCCAACGCATCGCCGAGCTTCTCGGCCCCGCTTGCCGCGGCTCCGACGTTCTGTTCTCGTCGGAGATTCTCAAGAAGACCGGCCTGCGCCTGACGCGGCGCGCCGACGAGGCGAAGCCATGTTCAGACTGACCCAATTCCTGCGTGAACTGCGCGAACCCACACCCGTCGGTCCGCACCGCGACCTGCCTGGCCCCGTGGTGATCTGGAACCTCGTGCGCCGGTGCAACCTCAAGTGCAAGCACTGCTATTCGATCTCGGCCGACGTCGACTTTCCCGACGAACTGTCGACACAGGACGTCTTCCGCGTGATGGACGACATCAAGGCGGCCCGCTCCCCGGTTCTGATCCTGTCGGGCGGCGAGCCGCTGCTGCGTCCTGACATCTTCGATATTTCCAGCCGCGCCGTCGATCTCGGCTTCTACACCGCCCTGTCGTCAAACGGCACGCTGATCGACGAGGCGATGGCGGCCCGCATCGCCGACATCGGTTACGATTACGTGGGCGTCAGCCTCGACGGCCTCGGCGCGACGCACGACCGCTTCCGCGGCCGTGAAGGCGCGTTCGATGCTGCGCTCGCCGGCCTGCGCGAATGCGGACGGCGGGGCGTCAAGACCGGCCTGCGCTTCACCATGACCCAGGACAATCATCACCAATTGCCCGAGTTGCTCGATCTCGCCCGCGACGAAGGCATCGACAAATTCTACCTCTCGCATCTCGTCTACGCCGGGCGTGGCAACAAGAATCGCGGCGACGACGCCACCTGGACGATCACGCGCGACGCGATGACCATGTTGTTCCAGCGCGCCTGGGACGCGCTCGAAAACGGCGAGGACCGCGAATTCGTCACCGGCAACAACGACGCCGACGCGGTATTCCTCTATTTCTGGGCGCTGGAGCGTTTTCCGGACAAGGCCGCCCATTTGCGGGCCAAGCTCGCGCAATGGGGCGGCAACGCCTCCGGCGTGAACGTCGCAAACATCGACAATGTCGGCGACGTCCACCCGGACACGATGTGGTGGCACCACACGATCGGCAACGTCCGCAAGCGCCCGTTCGGCGAAATCTGGGCCGATACGTCCGACCCGATCATGGCGGGCCTGAAGGCGCGCCCGCGCACGATCAGCGGCCGCTGCGGCGCCTGCGCCTATTTCGACATTTGCGGCGGAAACACACGCGTGCGCGCGCAACGGATGACCGGCGACGCCTTCGCCGAAGACCCCGCCTGCTATCTCACGGATGAAGAAATCGGCGTCGCGGCGGCGCCGCGCGTCGAAACCAAGCCGTATCGGGGACGCAAACATGAAGCGCTGGCTGTCTAACCTCGCCGCAGCCGCGCTGTTTCTCGGAATAGGCGGCGCGGCCCTGGCCGAGCCCGACGCCTCGGCCCTCTTTCAGTCCAAGTGCGCGGCCTGCCACGGCGGCGACCGGCTGGGCGCGATCGGCCCCGCGCTGCTGCCGGACAACCTCGGGCGCCTCGGCGTCGCCGGCGCCGAGAACGTCATTCGCAACGGCCGCACGGCGACGCAAATGCCGGCCTTCGGCGCCGAACTCGACGACGCCTCGATCAAGGCGCTCGCCGCCTTTGTTTATACGCCGCCGGCCACAAAACCCGTGTGGGGCGAAAAGGAGATCGTCGCCAGCCGCGTGC
Source organism: uncultured Rhodoblastus sp. (assembly GCA_964634325.1). Lineage (GTDB taxonomy): Bacteria > Pseudomonadota > Alphaproteobacteria > Rhizobiales > Beijerinckiaceae > JAJXWB01. The sequence goes on along the minus strand of CAZWJF010000062.1, from coordinate 4,864 downwards.
TCACCCCGGCGCCCGCGGCGACGCGCCCTGTGTTCGACGCCGATCCGCTCAATCTCTTCGTCGTCGTCGAAAGCGGCGACCATCACGTGAGCATTCTCGACGGCGACAAATTCGAACCCATCTATCGCTTCGCCAGCCGTTTCGCCCTGCACGGCGGTCCGAAATTCACGCACGACGGCCGCTATGTCTTCTTTGGTTCGCGCGACGGCTGGGTGACGAAATTCGACCTGTGGACATTGAAGGTCGTCGCGGAGGTTCGCGCCGGCGTGAACGCGCGCAACATCGCGCTGTCGAAGGACGCCAAACATCTGGCGGTCGCCAATTACCTTCCGAATACGCTGGTGGTTCTCAACGCCGACGACCTGTCGGTCGAAAAGATCTTCGACGTCGCAGATCGCAAGGGCCAGTCGTCGCGCGTCTCCGCGGTCTATCAGGCGCCGCAGCGCGACAGTTTCATCGCCGCTCTCAAGGACGTGCCCGAGATCTGGGAGATTGCGACGAACCCAAACGCGGGCGCCGTCTATCCCGGTCTCGTTCACAGCTACGACAAGGGCATGGTCGAAGGTCTGCCGTCGTCGAAAGGCCTGTTCGCGCTTCGCAGGATCGAAACGAGCGAACCGCTCGACGATTTCTTTTTCGATCCCGACTATCGCAACCTGATCGGCGCGAGCCGCACCGGCGATCACGCAGTGGTCGTCAACCTCAACACCGGGCGCGAGATCGCCGCGATCCCGATGCCTGGCATGCCCCATCTCGGCTCCGGCGTATCGTGGATGCGCGACGGCCACAGGCTCGTGGCGACGCCGCATCTGAAGGAAGGCAAGATCAGCGTCATCGACACCGCCGACTGGAAGCGGATCGCGACCATCGAGACGGACGGACCCGGCTTCTTCCTGCGCAGCCACGAGAACACGCCGTACATCTGGGCGGACTCGTTCCTCTCGCCCAAGAACAAGGACAAGATTCAGATCATCGACAAGGAGAAGCTGAAGATCGCGCGCGTGATGCAGCCGGCGCCCGGCAAGACGACCGGCCACGTCGAATTCGATCGCAGCGGCCGGCACGCGCTCGTCAGCGTCTGGGAGATGGACGGCGCGATCATCGTCTACGACGCAGAGACGTTTCAGGAGATCAAGCGACTGCCGATGTCCAAGCCCGCCGGCAAGTACAACGTCTACAACAAGATCACCTTCTCGGAAGGCACGAGCCACTAGCGCCCTGCTCCAGGGAGCGTCGGGGCAGACGACCTAGGCGCTGCGCCGCTCGATGCGCGCGCGCAGCCCGCCGATGTCCTGTATGTGGACGTGCGACCCTTCGACCTCGACGCCGAAACTGCGAAGCCGCGCAAAGGCGCGCGACAGTGTCTCCTGCGCCATGCCGAGCGCCTCCGCAATCACCCGCTTGTCGAATGGCAGGTCGATATCGGCGGGTCCGGCCTCGGCGTGCGCAAGCTCGATCAGAAACTGAACCACGCGTTCGTCGCCGCTCTGAAGCTTGAGCTGTTCGATCTGGCGCGCCATGTGCTGCAGGTGCTGGGCGGTCGCCGCGATCATCGCGAAACCGATCTCCGGTTGCGCACGTATCTCGTCGCGCAGCGCATCCGCGTCGATCCGCGTCAAGACAACGTCCGTCGCCGCGATGGCCGTGGCCGGATATCGCCCCCCGATGATCGCCACCGCCTCGGCGAAAGTCTCGCCAGGCGCAAAGGTCGTCAGAAGAACGGCGCGTCCGTCAGGCCGCCCGCGTACGAGCTTCACCCAGCCCTCGTTCACGATATAGAAGGCGGTCGCTTCCTCGCCCTGACGAAACAATTCGGAGCCGCCCTTGCGGCGCTCGAGGCGCGAGCGCTCCGCAATCCTGTCGAGCGCGGTATCGGACAGATTGGTGAACAGAGCTGCGGCGCGCAGCGTCGACGCTACGCAAGGGTCGCCGGCCATGATGCGTCTCCTCCGCAGTCTTGTTGAAGACACGGTCAGTCGACGAGGGGTTCGGCGCCTTGAGCATTGTCAATCGACGGGAAGCGGCAGTCCGTTGCGACGGCGGCCCGCCGCTTGACGGCCGCGCCGGCGCGGCGCGCGGCGAGACACTTCCGGATCAACGGATCCGTGCGAATGCGCTCGTGCTTCTGCTCGTCGGTCAAACCTGCGAGCATCGGGCAGTCGAAACAATCGCTGACGTCCAGGCCGGCGGAGCGCATGCGAATAAGTCTTCCCTATCGTTCGCGGGCGAACCTTTGCATGCCGGTCGTGGAAAGCAAAGCCGCTTCGATCAGAATTGGAAACCGTGTACGCCGGCGACAACGCCGAGCACGGTCGCCAGCGACGCGGCCGAGAGAATGCGGTGCATTCTCACCAGCAGACGAAACGTGCCCTCAGGATCGATCTGGCTTCGCCGATCGAACAGATCGTGCAAGAACAACGGCTCCGCGACAAACAACATGATGGCGAACAAGGTCCAGACGACGAGCATCGCAGCCAGCCGCCACATGTGCGGATCGAGCAGGTCGCCCCAAAGACCGAGCGCCTGCAGCAGATAGAAACCTGTCGCGCCGGCGAGCGCGACGGAAATGCGCGCCTGGCCGGCAAACCGCCGCTCCACCGCCGCGAAGGCGGACGCTCGCGCATTCGGCGCAAGGTCGCGCAGCGACGGCAATACGACGAATGTCACGAAGAACAGACCGCCGATCCAATGCACGATCGCCGCGACGTGCACAGCGCGCGCGAGCGCCGGCCAGTCGGTCACGTCCCGGCGCCTTCGATGGGCAAACGCAGGCCGTCGAAACTGGCTGGACCAATTTCGCCTTTCAGAAAGGCGGCCGTTACCGTGTCCAGCGTGAGCACATGGGACTGCACCATCTGGGCGACATATTCCGAAATGTGTCGCCGCAGTCCCGCGGGCTCCACCCGGCCAGGGCGTCGCGCCTCCTCCAGCAGGAGCTTGTGCTGTGCGAAATGGCAATGCAGTCCGGGAAAAGCCTGCGCGCGCATCAGCTTCTCCTCGCGCTCGAAATGCTCCGACATTTCGAGCACGATCGCTTGCAGCAATTCTTCCAGCGCATGGTCCGGCGCGGTCGCGCCGCGCGCGATCATCGCCTCGAGCCGCGCATGATCCTCGTCCATCAGCGGAACGCCCAACGGGTGGTCCGGCTTCGGTTTCGCTTCCATCGCACCATCCATGGCGGCCGGCTGTCCGGCCTTTCAAACCGAACCATGATCGGAACGCCTTGACGAACGTCAATCATTGTCGGCAAGTGCGAACGCAGGGGCGTCGCCGGCGGCGGCGGCAATTCGAACGGCGCGGCGCGCATGTCGGTTTTGAACAAGAATAGCAAGTCGGACTGGGCCGCTCTGAGAGCCAGCCATCTGTTTCGCCACCTCGGCGATCCGATCCTCGAGAAGCTGACCCACAAGAGCCGGCTGCTGACGTCCGACCGCGGCCATATCATCTTCACGCAGGGCGATCCGGCGAACGCGTTCTACGTCATTCTCGACGGTTGGGTGAAGCTTTATCGCCTCACGCCGGGCGGCGACGAAGCGGTGGTCACCGTACTCACGCGCAGCGAGAGCTTCGCGGAGCCTGTCATGTTTCTCGGGGGCCGCTATCCGGTGATCGCGGAGGCCGCGAGCCAGGTCAGATTGCTGCGGATCGAGCACGCCGAATTCGTCAAGTGCCTGGAACGAGAGTCCGATCTTGCGACCGCCATGCTGGCGTCGATCGAACGTCGCGCCGCCGAATTGACGGAGCAGATCGGCGCGCTCAAGTTGCTCGACGCGCCGCGGCGCGTCGGCGAATTCTTCCTCCAACTCGCAACCAACTGCGACGCCGGCGTCAGCATCACCCTGCCTTACGAGAAGGTGTTGATCGCCGCGCGTCTCGGCATGACGCCGGAGAGTTTTTCGCGGGCGCTCAACGCGCTTTCGAAAATCGGCGTCACTACCAAGCGCGAGGTCGTCACGATCGCGGATCCGAGCCGCCTGCGCGACTTCGTCGGACTCGACTGGCGCGTCGTCTAGTCCCCGCCGTCGCAATAGGCGCGAAGCCGCGCGACGTCCTCGATCGTCACCTTGTCTTTGCTGACGCGGACGCCGATCTTTCGCAATTGCCCCAGCGTGCGCGAAAAGCTCTCGGGCGTCATGCCGAGATGGCCCGCCACCAGGCGCTTTTCATAAGGCAGATGGACTTCGGCCGCGTCCTCGTGCGGACCGACGAGCGACAAGATGAAGTCGGCGAGCCGTGCAGCGGCCGTCATCGTCTTCAGTTTCTCGATCTGCTCGAGCAGCGTGCGAAGATGCATGGACGCGGAGCCCAGCAGCACCATCGCAAGCCGCGAGTCGCCGCCGATGCGCCGGCGCAGTTCGGCCGCGTCGATACGCGCGATCCGCGCATCGAAGACGGCCTCGGCGGTCGTCGAATAGGCGGCGCCTGTCAGCGCGTCGGCCTCCATGAAACTGTGCGAGGGGCCGTGGATCGAAATGATCGCGATCGAACCCTCGGACGCGCGGCGATAGAGCTTGACCAGCCCTTGCAACACGATGTGGTAATATTGCGCCAGTTCGTCCTGACGACAGATGACGGCGCCGCGCGGGGCGACCAGGACCGGGTTCTCGCCGAATAACGAGCGCACGTCTCCGGGGTCGAGTCGCCCGAACAAGGCGGACTGCCCGACAATTCTCCAATCGTCCTCAGACAGCTCGCTCACGACGGATCCCATTTGCTCTTATATCACAAGAGCTTGAGAAGTCAGCGGGTGTTGTGCGGCCTATTCCGCGGCCTTTCGCAGATCAGGATAGGCGCAATCCACGCCCGCGCCGGCCTCGTTTTTCGGTTCGACGAACGGGAGTTCGAGGGTCTTCCAGACGTCGAC
>CAZWJF010000061.1:0-12575 GCA_964634325.1 uncultured Rhodoblastus sp. | reverse complement strand
GCGATTGGTCTGCGCGGACGCCTTTTTGCCGCCCTCACCGAATGATGTTCCCGCCGGCTGGTTGATAAACACTTCGTCGACGAGGGAAGAGAACTCGCCGTAAAGTTCCGCGTCGTCGGCGATCCAGAAATTTTCAATACGTTTGTTGAAATTAAGGTTCATCGACGTCTGGATGACGACCGACCATTCGTCGTTTTTCAGCAGCACAAACTTTGCGTGGCTCGCTAGAGTTCGGATCGTGTTGTCGCCGAACAGTTCCCGCATCGTTGCGCAGAACTCGGGCTGTCTTGTTTCAAACGATCGGTCGACGATCCACCGGACCGAGCGGAAATGCCCAAGTTTCAGCGTTTCGGCAGTGCGGATCAAATCGGCGTTGGCGGCGGTCCATGTCGCGATCGTGGCGTCGGCCGGGCCGGTGAAGCGGAGCGCGGCCGTCACCAGGTCGATTATCGAGAACTGCCCCTTGTTGAAGCCGAACGCCTCGCGGTTGTGGCCCCAGCCGGCAGCCGTAAGCGCCTGGTGTGCTGTTTCGTCATTGAAGGCGCGGATGCGGGCGCGGCGCTTTACGGGGCGAGATACAGCGAAAGTCATGAGCGTCGTCCCGTGACGAGGATGAGGTAGTCGAGCGTCCACTCAAGGCGTCGGGCGGCGCGAAGCAGCATCGCGACGGGCTTTGGTGGCCCAGTCTTCGCCCAGCGCTTCCCGGTGACGGGATGCGCGCCAAAGAGAGTTCCTGCCGCGGACTGCGAGAGGCCGAGATGGGCGATAGCGGCGACGTATTCGGCGCCCGTCATGTCGTCTGAGATCATAATTGCATGGTAGCATAACGCTACTAAATGTCACGTAAAATATCCGGAACAACAAAAGTTCTGCCGAGCATTTTGCGATTGCGAGATGAGATGAAGGGCCGCAAACCGAAGCCGACGCATCTGAAGCTCGTGACGGGCAATCCGGGCAAGCGCGCCTTGCCGAAGCGCGAGGCGAAAATCCTGCGCGCGCTGCCTTCCCCGCCGCCGCACCTTTCGGACGAGGCCAAGGTCGAGTGGGGGCGGGTGTCGGAGGAGCTTTACAAGATCGGGCTGCTGTCCGGCGTCGACCGGGCTGCGCTCGCTGCCTATTGCCAGGCTTATGCGCGGTGGGCTCAAGCCGAACGTGCGATCACGGAGATGGGGAAGGCCGACCATCTGACGGGCGGCTTGATGATCAAGACGACGAACGGCAATGCGATTCAGAACCCGCTGGTCGGGACCGCGAACAAGGCGGCGGCCGACATGGTTCGGTATGCCGCGGAATTTGGGATGACGCCGAGTGCCAGAAGCAGGATCACCGCCACGCCGCCGGAAGACGGCGCGGAGCACGACCCCGCCTCGAAATATGGCCTCTGACGATCCGGTTACCGCATGGGCTGAGGCTGTCGTATCCGGCGAGGTTGTCGCCGGGCCTCATGTGCGTAACGCGGCCAGGCGGCACCTGCACGATCTTGAGCATGGGCCGGCGCGCGGGCTGCGTTGGGATGTTGAGGCCGCGCGTCGGGCGATAGGCTTCTTCCCGGCCGTTCTGAGATTGTCGCAGGGTGACTTCGACGGAGCCCCGTTTGAGCTGCACCCGGTCCAGAAATTTATCATCGGGTCGATTTTTGGTTGGAAAAAGGCAAACGGGAAGCGCAGGTTTCGGCGCGTTTATATCGAAATCGCGAAGGGGGCCGGTAAATCCCCTCTCGCGGCCGGGATCGCTCTCTATTGCCTTGTCGCGGATGGCGAGGCCCAAGGACAGGTGTATTCAGCGGCGTCGATGAAGCCGCAGGCGCGTGTTGTCTTTGATTTTGCAGTTCGCATGTGGGAGCAATCTCCGGCACTTCGCAAGGCGCTCACGCCGACAGGAAAGTTGACCGTCCAAAACCTCGCTCACTTGGCGAGCGGTTCATATTTTCGGCCTGTTTCGGAGGACGAAGGCAAGCTGTCCGGCCCTATGCCGAGTTGCGCGATCTGCGATGAGGTCCACGAGCACAAGACGGCTGGCATCATTCGGATGTTGGAGCGCGGCTTCAAGTCGCGGACGCAGCCGCTTCTTGTTATGATCACGAATAGCGGGTCTGATCGGGCAACGGTTTGTTGGGAAGAGCATCAACATGCGATCCGCGTCGCGGCTGGGACGGATACGCCGGACGATGATGCAACCTTCGTCGGCGAGGTAATCGACGATGCGGAATTTGCGTTCGTGTGCGGGCTCGATCGTAACGACGATCCTTTGGAGGATGAGAGCTGTTGGGTGAAGGCCAACCCTCTCATCGGGGTTACATTCCCGCTTGAGGAGATGCGCCGCGTTGTGGCGCAGGCGAAGGCCATCCCGGGCAGCATGAATCTGGCGCTGCGCCTGCATTTTTGCGTCTGGACGGATTCTGAAACGGCGTGGATGTCGCGTCCGACTGTCGAAGATGTTCTGGCTGATTTCGATCCGCTGGATCACAGCGGGGAAAATATCGTCGCCGGCGTCGACCTATCGGCGTCCAGGGACTTGACAGCCGTCGCGTTCGTCGTCGAGACCGGACAGGTCGAATTGCCGGACGCCAATGGCGGGATGGTATCTCGTCCGACATATGACGCTTGGATCGAAGCGTGGACGCCCGGGGAAACGGCGGTCGAGCGGTCGAAAACGGATAACGTGCCATACGATCTTTGGATCGCTCAGGGACATCTGAAAGCGCCGTCTGGCCGGCTGATCCGCATGGACTTTGTCGCGGCGCGCATCGCCGAGGTCCAGAGCGAGTATCAACTGAGAGCAATCGCGTTCGACGCCTATGCGTTTCGCCGGAACTTCGAGCCCGAGCTTGACGCGCTTGGCGTCACGGCGCCGTTGATCGAACACCCGCAGGGCGGCAAGCGCCGCGCGCGGCCGACAGATGAACAGATCGCGGCGGCTGAGGCGTCCGGGAAGGAAGCCGAAGGGCTTTGGATGCCCGGCTCACTCGCGGCGCTTGAGGCGATGATCCTTGAAAAGCGTATCCGTATTCGGCGTAGCCCTGTGATCGTCTCGGCGATCATGGGGGCGACGATCGAAGAGGACGCCTTCGGGAATCGGTGGTTTTCGAAACGCAAGGCGACAACGCGCATCGACCCGCTTGTCGCGCTGGCGATGGCGGTCGGGGCGGTCACAACGCTTCCCGCTGGCGAGACCCATGTGGCGAGCCCATGGGATGACCCTTCATTTAGATTGGCGCCTGCATGAACGTCTTTGGGTTCAAAATCTCTCTGGGAGGCCGTGAAAAGCGGTCATTCGAGAACCCGACAACCCCGATCAGCGGCCCGGCATCCGATATTCTCGCGTTCTTCGGCCTTTCCGGCACGCTCCCGGCTGTCACCATCGAAAACGCCATGCGCGTTCCTGCCGTTATGGCTGCTGTTGGGTTCCTGTCTCGCACTTTGGCGACAATCCCGTTGCACGCTTACCGCAGGACAGCGCGCGGGCCTGAGCGGATCGCGGGGAAACTCGGTCTCATCATCGATGAAAACCCAAATCCCGGAATGGATGGGTTCAAATTCCGTCAATACTTGTGGCAGCAGGTCTTCACAGGCGGGCGCGGTCTTGCATGGATCGAAAGAAATGGAACAAATGTCGAGAACATTTGGCCGCTTAATCCTGACAAGGTGACGATTCGGCGCCACGGCCTAGACCTGACGTATGATTACGACGGCAAGACCTACCTGTCTGGCGACGTGATTGACATCGTTTTTATGCAGAAAACAAACCAAACCGAGCATTATGGGCCGATTTCACTTGCGTCAAGCGCAATTCAACTCGCTCTCGCGATGAATGAATACGGTAGCCAGTTTTTCGCCGGCGGCGGCGTCCCTCCGCTGGCCCTTACCGGCCCATTGCCGGCCGGGCCTGACGCCTTACGGCGCGCGATGACGGATGTTCACCGCACGATTGAAGCCGCAAAGTCGTCGAACAAGCCGATCTTTCCACTCCCACCAGGCTATGAACTCAAGCCGGTCGGGTTCGACCCCGAAAAGGGGCAGATGACCGACGCGCGGCGGTTCCAGGTGGAGGAAATCGCCCGCGCCTACCAAATTCCTCCGGTGTTCCTGCAAGACCTGTCGCGGGCGACGTTTTCGAATGCCGAGCAACAGGATTTGCACCTCGTCAAGCATTTGATCAGTCAATGGGCGACCGCTCTTGAGGGCGAGATGAACCTGAAGCTGTTTGGCCGCTCCAACAATGGCCGATACGTCGAACATAATCTCGACGGGCTGTTGCGTGGCGATTTCAAGACGCGGCTTGAGGGCATCTCCCGCGCCGTTATGTCCAGCGTCCTGACACCGAACGAGGGGCGCGCCCTTGAAAACAGGCCGGCTGACCCTGACCCGGCCGCCGACATGCTCTACCGGCAAGGGGCGACCGTGCCGCTTGGCTACATGGAACAGAAGGCCACTCCGAATGTCCAACAAGCCAATCCATAAAGCTGAGCGCCGTAGCGTCCTTGGCATCGCGGCGCGGTCTGCCGATGATGGCGCGGCGACGCTCGTCGGCTATGCCGCTGTGTTCGGGGAGCCGGCGGACATCGCCGGCGTTTTCGATGAAATCATCGCCCCTGGAGCATTTACCAAGGCGCTGACATCAAGCGACGTTCTCGCCTACCACAGCCATGACAGTGGGCGCGTATTGGGCCGGATGTCGTCCGGAACCCTCCGTCTCGCGGAAGACGAGCGTGGGCTCTCCGTCGAAATCGATCTTCCGGACACGTCCGACGGGCACGACGCGAAGACATCCGTTGCGCGCGGCGACATCAAGGGTATGTCGTTCGGGTTCAGAGTCCCACCCGGCGGGGACAAGTGGGACGACTCCGGCAGCAAGCCGGTCAGGACGATCTATTCGGTCGATCTTGAAGAGGTCTCTATCGTCGCGCGGCCAGCCTACGAAGGCACGGAAGTCGCTCTGCGGTCTCTCGACGAAGCGCGCAGCATTGCTCGCCGTAAGCACAACTATGCCGCCGCCTCACGGCGCGTCGGCATGAAGATCACCTTCGATCTGAAGAAGCGGTCGAAGAGTAAGGCTTAGGGTTTCCTACGCTCAATTTGACATGGCCCGGCGATGCCGGGCTTTTTCATTTGGAGTAACGAAAAATGTCCAGAATCGCTGAACTGCGTGAGCGCCAGGGCGCTATTACGGCCGAGGCCCGCGAGCGCCTCGACCAGATCACGGCCACCACCGAAGAAAGCCGCGTCAAGGAACTCGAAGCGCAGCATGACGTGGCCATGGCGGAGTATGACCGCCTTCAGGGCCTTATCGAGCGCGAGGAAAAGCTCGCCGATATCGAATCCCGGTCGCAGGAGGCCCGCGCCAAGATGCGCCCGAGCCCGGGCGACGCCAATGCGCGCGGCCGTGACGCCGGCGCCGAAAGTCCGTCCTATCGCGATGTCTTCCATTCGTTCCTGCGCCGTGGCGGCGATATGGGCGAGATGAGTTCGGACGAGCGCACCATCCTGCGCGGCGGCCTCATCAACCATGAGACGCGCGCCCAGACGGCCGGGACGACGACCGCCGGCGGATTCCTTGTGCCGACCGAACTGTCGGACATGATCATCAAGTCGATGAAGGCGTGGGGTCCGATGTATGACTCGGACATCTGCACCATCTTCCAGACGGCGAGCGGCGCTCCGATCAAGATTCCGACCGTCGACGACACTGCCGTTGTCGCCGTCGCCCATACGGAAGGATCGGCACTCACCGATACCGGCGCCAAGGATGTGACAATCGGCCAGAAATCGCTCGACGCCTATGCGTTCGACACGCAGTTCGTGCGCTGGTCGATGGAGCTGGAAGCGGACTCGATGTTCAGCGTCGAGGCGTTGCTTGCCGACCTGCTTGGCGAGCGCCTCGGGCGGATCGCCAATTCGCAGCTCACGGCCGGAACCGGATCGTCTGCGCCGAATGGCGTCGTCACCGCGTCGTCTCTCGGCAAGACCGCTGCGTCGGCGACTGCGATCACGTCGGATGAAATCATCGACCTGCTGCATTCGGTCGACCCGGCCTACCGGCAGGGGCCGAAGACGCGGTTCATGTTCAACGACTCCACCCTCTCCGCGATCCGCAAGCTCAAGGACGGTCAGGGCAACTATCTCTGGCAGATGGGCGACGTGACCAAGGGCTCGCCCGGGACGCTTCTGGGCTATCGCTACGAGGTCAATCAGGCGATGGACTCGATCGCGACCGGCAAGAAGGTCATGCTGTTCGGCGACTTCGGAAAGTATTTTGTCCGTCGCGTCGGCTCTCCGGCCATCGGCGTCCTTCGTGAGCGCTTCTGGCCGGATATTGGCATCGCCGGCCTGATCCGCTTCGATGGCGAACTCGGCGATACCGCCGCCGTCAAGCACATGATCACCGCCTGATTTCGATCACACCCCCGGCGGCGCCGTGCCGCCGGGGCGCTCTTGCTGAGGTCACTCAGATGAAACTGAAGATGCTCGTGAGCATGGCTGGCGTCGATTTCGTCGTTTCGGCTGGCGAGACGACGGAACGGTTCGACGGAGACGAGGCCAAGCGCCTGCTTGCCGCCGGATATGCTGTCGCGGTTGAGGAAAAACCGGAGCGGGCCGTCAAGGCTCCGCCCGTTGAAAAGCGCGTGGCGAGCGAGGGCTGACGCCGATGTGGTATGCCCCGAGCGTTGTAACGCCGGCCGTGGCGGAGCCCGCGACCGTCGATATGGTGAAGGCGCATTGCGGCATATCGACCACCGCGCGAGACGGTGAGTTCGCTGCTTTCATCAAATCCGCCCGGGCGCGCGTCGAGAAATACTGCGGAATCTTCGTGCCACGACAGACGGTTGACGCGGCGTGCGACGCATTCTCGGATTTCGAGAGCGTAGGCGCCTCCCCAGTCGTCTCAATCGTGAAGATTTCGTATATCGACGCGGCCGGGGCGACGCAGGAAATCCCTAGCGGGGAATACGCGCTCCGCCTTGATGGCCTGTCGAGCGCCATCATGAAAACCGACGGAGCCCTATGGCCGGAGCGCAAGGCCGGGACGTTGATCACTGCCCGGCTGAATGTGGGGTTTGATACTGTCGACCCTCCGATCATCACGGCAATTCTTTTCGAGGCCGCTCGCTATGCGGCGATGAGCGGGCGCAACGCCGGGCTGAAGAAGTTCGTCGTCGAGGGCGTCGGCTCTCGCGAATTCGAGCCGGCCGGCTCCGGCGCTGAGGATGAAATTTTTTCGAGCCTGCTTGAGCCCTATCGCAAATGGCGGCTGGCATGATCGATGCCGCTGATTTTGGCGCCGATATGGCCGATCTGATCGAAGTCGGCGAGGCCGTGACGTTGCAGCGCCCGGGCGTGCCACCGATCACGGCGGCTGTCCGCGCCCGCGTCATGGGTTACAGGCCGTCCGATCTTGTCGGCGCCATCGTGCAGGGGGATCGTCAGGCGATCATTCTCGCGTCCGACCTTGCCGCGTCCGGGTTCCCGCAAATCATGCCGAACAGGGATCGATTGATCTGGAATGGCAAGACGCTCGTGATCAAGTCCGTCGACGACGCGACGGCGCGAATTGCCGGCGAGACGATCGCCGTAAAGCTCCAATTGAGCGGCGCGTGACAAAGGTCACGACAAGATTCCAGCCGTTCGAGCGGGATGTTCTACTGCGCTTTTCGGAGGGGATGACGCCGGCGGAGCAAAGCGCAGCCCTTGCGGAGTTCGCGTCTGGCGTGATCGCCGAGGCGGAGGCTTCGAACGAGGCTGTTCTTGGACGGGTGACGCCCTATGAGACGATTGTTGACGGCGCACGCGGCGCGCCGCTTTCGAGTGTCAAGCCGAATGGCGCGATCGTCGCCATCTTCGATCTGGGTTCCGATGTCATTCAGTGGATTTTCGATGAATTGCGCCGGACCGCTCCGGTTCTGACGGGGGCGTTCAAGGAGTCGATTGCCGTTTATGTCGATGGGGCGGAAGTTTCCGGGCCTCCGGCTATTCCGCCGGGGGCTCGGGAGGTTGTCTTCGTCGCGACCGTGCCATACGCGCGCAAGATCGAACGCGGGCAATCCCGCATGGCGAAGGATGGCGTGTTCGAAGCTGTTTCCGCGCTGGCGCGCCGCCGTTTCGGGAACATCGCGAATATCAGGTTCTCCTATCGCTCGCCGCTTGGCGGGGACACGCGCCTTGAGAAATGGGCTCGGGCGAAAAATCGGGCGAAGCGCGGTCAGGCCGCCCGTGACCGTCGCCAACCAGCAATCATCGTCAGTTTCAGGTAGGGCGCGGCATGGCCAGCAAAGCGGTAATGGACGCGGTGGCCGGGCGTCTCGCCGCCGCATGGACGCGCGCCCCGGTTTACGGGCCGAATGCGCCTGCGCAGATGCCGAACGATGCAGGCGCATTCGCGTCTCTCATGTTCCCTGTCGCGGATGAGAAGCAGATTACTCTCGGCGAGCCGGGAACACGGCTTTATCGGGAGGACGGGGCTTTCCGCGTCGTCCTATCCGTGCCGCTCGGGTCTGGAATGAGTCCATGGCTCGAATGGATCGATGAAATCCGGGCTGTGTTCAGAGGCGTCGTCTTCGACGGCGTGACGACGTGGGAGGCGACGCCGCCCGCGATCAACAGTGAGTCCGACGACGGCGCCTACATGCTGCTTTCCGTCGCCGTTCCCTATCAATTCGACTTCATCGCCTGAGAAGGACAGAACGCCATGGCCATTGCCTCCACGGCGCGTTCGCGCGTCGCCTATATTGCAGAAACCGTATTCGGCACGACGCCGGCCACGCCGACCTTCAAGGAGCTTCGCCGCACGTCCGGCGATCTCCGCACCAAGAAGACGACCGTCCAGTCTGACCAGATCACGCTCGATCGCAACGTGCGCGACGAATACATGGTCGGGCAGGATGTCGAGGGGAGCTATGATTTCGAGTTCTCCGCTGACACGCTCGACGACATTCTCTCCGGCGCTCTTCGCGGAACCTGGGCGACGAATGTTCTCGTCAACGGCGTGACCGAGCCGAGCTTCACTTTCGAAGAGACGATCGATCTCGGCGGGTCGTATGCCTATCATCGCTTCGACGGGTGCATGATCGATACGATGGCTCTCAACTTCGCCTCTCGCAAGGCGATCACCGGGTCCATCAATATCAAGGGTCAGCAGCAGACGCTCGCCACGGCGATCATTTCCGGCGCGACCTACACTGCGGCGACGACGACGCCTGTCGAGACCGCCGTCAACGTCGCCTCGCTCACCGTCGCCGGCGCGAGCGCGAAGGTGCGCTCGCTGTCTCTCAACATCGCGAACAATCTTCGCGGTCGCGAGACGGTCGGCGGCCTCTATGTCGACTCGTTCGGCATGGGAATGTGCGACGTGACGGGGACGATCGAGGCCTATTTCGAATCGAACACGCTCTATCAGTCTGTTCTCGACCATGGCGGCGGCGCCGTCTCGCTCACCGCAGGCGGCACGGCGAACAAGAAATATACGTTCTTTCTGCCTGCGGTGAAATTCCTCGACGGCGCCGTCAAGCTCGGCGGCAAGAACGACGACGTAATGGTGTCGATCCCGTTCCGCGCGATCTACGACGCGACCACGGCCGGGTCGATCAAGATCACGCGCGCGGTGGCGTAATGAAGACGCTCCGCATCGCCGAAGCCTTTACCGGCTTCCCGGACGGGACCGACATGTCGGCCCGGTCCTTCGTCGCTGGGGAGGTCGTCGATCTCGACGACTCCTTCGCCGATCTCATCATCGCCAAGGGCCATGCCGTCGAACGGCCTGAGCCGGCCGCCAAGCCCTCCAAGAAAGAGGACCGCACGTGAAATTGTCGCAGCTTTCGCAGAATGCCGCCGCCGCCGAAACCGGGCGCTGGGTGAACCATATCCCGGAACTCGGCGGCCTCGCCCTCAAGGTGCGCGGCCTCGACAATGCGGATTATCGCCGCCTGTCGGCGCAGCTCGCCGCCGAAATCCCGAGGGCCGATCGCATCCTCGGCGTTGCCCCGGAGGTGACGGACGCGATGCAGACGCGGCTCATCGTCGAGACCGTCCTCATCGACTGGCGAGGGCTTGAGGAAGACGACGGCTCGGCGGTCCCTTACAGCCGCGACATGGCGATGAAGTTGCTGACCGACCCAAACTATCGCGCCTTCCGCGCCGCCGTGATCTGGGCGGCCGGCGTCGTCGGCGACGACCGTCTCGCCTCCGATGAGGCTGACGCAAAAAACTGACCGAGGCCCTGAAATGGGCCTTGGATTGGGGTGACGCCGAGCAATGGTTGGCGGATGTAGCGCGGGAGGACGGGAAAGCCCCGGCCGCCCTTGTCGACAAGCCGAGCGTCCCGGCACATCTGCAATTCGCATGGGGCGCGTTCTGGGCGCTGTCCAATGACCGACAGATCGGGTTTGGTGTTCTCGGGCCGATCTCGTTTTCGGCGATCGACCGATACGCGCGGCGCTATGGCGTGGCCGGGACAGATGAATTCGACCGTCTCGCAACGCTTGTGCGCGCCATGGATGGCGCGTGGCTTGAGCGCGTGAACAAGAAGGATGGCGCTTGATGGCGATGGAATTGATCCGAAAGGTGACGACCATCGCGGAGACGCAGGGCGTCGCTCAAGCGGCGGCCGATCTCGATCGCCTCGCGCGCGCTCAGGCCGGCGTCGCCGTGTCGAGCGACACGACGACCAAATCGTCGCTGTCGGCGGCGAATGCCTATGATCGTCTCGCCCGCGCCATCGATCCCGTGGCGCGGGAGCAAGCGCGGTTGGAGCGCGGCCAGACGGTCGTCAACCGGGCGCTGGGCGAGGGGGCGATTTCGTCGGATCAGGCGTCGCGGACGCTGAGCATCCTGACCGAGCGGCATCTTGCGGCGCAGCGGGCGAACGACAATCTGACCAACTCGCTGCGCGCCAGCGGGCAGGCATCCGCGCTGAACCGGATGCAGATGCAGACGATGGTCTACACGTTTAACGACGTGACGGCCTCACTCGCATCCGGCATCTCGCCCATGACCATCCTCATGCAACAGGGCGGTCAGGTGACACAGGCCTTCGGCGGCGTCGGAGCCACGTTGCGGGCCATGCCGGCCGCTGTGGCGGCGTTCGTCACTCCGACCGTGCTTGGCGTCGGGTCTATCGTCGGCGTGCTGGGCGGGGCTGCTATGGCGGCCGCGGCCTATCGCGAGCAACAGGACATGCTTGTCCGGTCGCTCAACGGCGTCGGGCGCTCCGCTGGCGTCACGGCCGATGGGCTTCGCCAGTTAGGTAACATCGGAGCGGCGCAGGCCGGTATCACGGCAGGGCAGGGGGTTGAAGGCGCGGGCTTGCTCGCCGGGGCTGGCCTGAATGGCGCGCTCATGGGGCCGCTTCTGGCCCAATCCAAGAAATATGCGCAGGGCACAGGTCAAGACCTGTCCGATGCGCTCAAGGAAATGGCTGGCGCGTTCGCGGACCCGACGAAGGGCGCGGACATGCTGGCGTCGCGTCTCGGCAATCTGGACGGACGCACGCGCGAGACGATCCGCTCTCTCGCGGCCCAGGGCGATATTTTCGGCGCGCAACAGGCGTTGCTTGGGAAGTTCTCCGAGGGTGTCGCGGAACTGACAACGCGCACGGGTGCGCTCGGCAAAGCGTGGGAGGCGGTGAAGGGCGGGGCATCTTCGGCCTATCAAGCTGTTGGCGGCGCGATCGATAGGGCTGTTTATGGAGCCTCTCCGGAGCAAGCTCTGAAAGATGCGTTTGCCCGACGCGAGTCCATCGCGCAGCGGGCGGCGGAGCCGAATGCTTTCCTCGGGGTATTGCAGCGCGTGCCTGGCGGGCGATCTGCCGAGGTCGACGCCGCTAGCGGAGAAATCATGAAATCATGGGCCGCCGCGACCGCTGAGGCGGCGCGCGCGATCCGGGCTCAGGTCGAGGCGGAGGCGCAAAAACTCTCTCTCGCGGCGACGGATTCCGTCAAGGCGACGCTTCCCGAAATCGGCCAGAAGCGCGAGTTGATGGACCGTCGCGGCCTGCTGGAAAAGGCGCTCGGAGACCCGGCCGTGCTTGAGCGCATGGGCGTCTCCGCCGATGACGCAAAGCAGGCGCTCGCCAATCTGACCGGACAGTTGGGCGTCTGGAAGAGCGCGGCCGACAGGATGCGTGAAGATGGGCGTCTTGAGGTTGCGGGCATCATGGCCCGCACCTTCGCCGAGCGCGCGGCCGTCGATATGCACAAGGCTTGGACAGCGGCCATGAGCGATGGCCGGGGCGCGATCGTCGCCGCCATCGCGGCCGAAAATGAGCGGAACAAGCTCATTGCGGAGGGCAACAAAGCCGCGCGAGATTATGCCCGGAGTGCGTCCGACGAATTGCAGCTTGTCGGGCTGAACCCGTATGAGCAACTGAAGAAGAAGCTCGAACTCGAAACTAAGCGGTTTCTTGAACAGAGTGCGCCGGCATCTGGCGCGGACGTGAGGCCGTGGGAGGCGCCTTTCGCGGGCGGCATGTCGCGGCTTACGAGCGCGGCCGACAAGGCGACGGAAGCCCTGAGCAAGATGGCCGGGGCGTCGGTCGCGCCCGGTGCGAAGTCCATTGCCTCCGTCGGATCGGTCCCCTCAACATCG
>CAZWJF010000060.1:0-13010 GCA_964634325.1 uncultured Rhodoblastus sp. | reverse complement strand
CGCCGGCCGAACAGGCCGATTTCGGGATTGTCGATGAAGGTGGCGCGCACGAGGCGCGCCTGAGCTTCAGCGCGCTCCAGTGCGGCCGTCGCAACACGAATGGCCGGGTGGGAGCGGATGTCGGCGCTGATCGCGGCGCTCTCCAGCGCGCCGGCTGGCGGATCGGCGCCGACGACGATTCGATAGGACTCGCGCGCCGCCAGCGCGGCCGCTTCGGCCTGGATCAGTTCGGTCTGGGCCGCCAGCGTCTCGTTGCGGGCGAGCAAGCCGTCCGGTGGCGCGACGTCGCCGAGTTGCGCCTGGCGGCCAATGTCTCGCTCTATCTCTTTAGCCGTCTCGAGCCGTTCGCGCGCGATCGCCGCCTCACGCGCGGTCCGCTGCGCCTGCCACCAGGCGTCTCGGATGCGGCCCGCGATTTCTAGCCGGCGGAGGTCGAGTCGCTGACTGAATTCGTTCACCGAAGACGTCACGGTGTCGCGCAGGGCGCCCCGCTGGCCCGGCAACCAGAGCGGCATGCCAATCTCGAGCTCCGCTTCGCGCACGCGGTTGATGTTGGGTTCGGTGGGATCTGTGATGTTCTGAAACGCGCCGCGGCTATTGCGGCGCGCGGAGCCCGCGACATAGGGGGAGCCCGGGGTCAGGGACCCGACGGTCGCATAGCGCGCAGCCGCCGCCTGGCGCTGCGAGACAAGCCCCTTGGTCTGCGCGTCGAGATCGATCGCCATGTCGATATGCAGCGCCAACACGTTGACGGCGCGCGGCGCCTTCTTCTTCGCGCGTGGCGCGGCTTCAGCGGCCTGCGCCAACAGGGCGCATGTCAGAAGGCAAGCGTTGAACAAACGCAATCTGGACACGACGAACTCCTAATGGGCCGCGGCGGCTCGTTGCGGGGCGACGCCTTGGGCCTCGGTCTTGGCGAGGCGTGCGCGGACCTCGGCTGAAACGCCAAAACGGTCGTAGAGAATCGGCAGCAGAACGAGCGTGAGGATCGTTGCGCTGATCAAACCGCCAATAACGACGATGGCGAGCGGGCGCTGGATTTCGGAACCCGGTCCTTCGGCGAAGAGGAACGGCACGAGGCCGAGCGAGGCGATCAGCGCGGTAAGCACGACAGGCCGCATGCGACGGCGCGCCCCGTCCTGGACGGCCTGCCGCACGCTCGCGGCCGCACCCTCGTCGATCAGCTTGTTGATGTATGAGATCAGCACGACGCCGTTGAGCACGGCGATGCCGATGAGCGCGATGAATCCGACGGAGGCGGGAACCGAAAGGAACTCGCGCGAGAGCTTCAGCCCGAGCACGCCGCCAATGGCCGCGAACGGCACATTGCAGAAGACCAGAACCGATTGACGGATCGAGCCGAAGCTCATGTAGAGCAGCAGAAAGATCAGGCCAAGGGCGAGCGGCACGACGATGGCGAGACGCGCCGCGGCGCGCTGCTGGTTCTGGAACTGGCCGCCCCATTCCAGCGTGTAGCCTGCCGGCATCTTCACATCGCGGGCGACCGCGGCCTTGGCTTCGTCGACGAAGCCGACGAGATCACGGTCCACAACGTTCGACAGGATCGTCCCGAAGCGCTGCGTCTGCTCGCGTATTACCTGCACTGGCCCGTCCTCGGCTTGAATCCTGGCGACTTGCGACAGTTCGAGCACCTTGCCGTCCGGCGTCACGATCGGCACGCGCGCGAAATCGACCGCCGACTTGCGCGCCGTCGGCTCGCCTCGCACGACGAGCGGCGTGCGCACTTGACCCTCGATCAGGATGCCCGCCTGCTGGCCGTCGACCCAGACGCGGAGCGCTTCCTGGATGTCGGCGGCGTTGAGTCCGACGCGGCCGGCGGCGAGACGGTCGACTTGCACGGTCAGGTAGCGCATGCCGTCGTTCTTCAGCGCAAAGACATCTTGCGAGCCTTTGATCTTGCGCATCACACCAGCGATGTCGCCGGCGATCCGGTTGAGTTCGTCGATATCGTGTCCGAATACTTTCACCACGACGTCGCCGCGTGCGCCGATGATCATCTCCTGAACGCGCATGTCGATCGGCTGGCTCAAGGCGAAGGAAATACCGGGTATAACGTCGAGCGCCTTGCGCAGTTCGCCCTCCAGCCAGTCGTGCGACGGCGCGCGCCACTGATCCTTAGGCTTGAGAGTCAGGAACATGTCGGTCTCGTTGAGACCGACCGGATCGATGCCGAGTTCGTCGGAACCGGCGCGAGCCATGATCTGCGAGACCTCCGGCACGGCCTCCATGATCTGGCGCTGGATTCGCATGTTGATGTCGGCCGTCGTCTCTATGCCGACCGTCGGCTGCGTGCGAACGGTGATGACAGGCGTGCCTTCGTCCATCACGGGCATGAAGGTCTGGCCGATGGTGGAGCCGGCAGCCACAGTCGCGACGAAAGCAATGGCGACGGCCACGCCGACGACGCGCGGCTTGAGCAGGGCGCGCTCCAGGAGCGGCTCATAGAAGGCGCTGAGCTTGCGCACGAGCCACGGCTCGTCTGATCCGCCGGCCCGCAGAATGAGAGCGCTCAACACGGGGATGACGGTCAGTGCAAGAATGAGCGCCGAGGTCAACGCGAAGGCGATGGTGAGCGCGACGGGCGCGAACAGCCGGCCTTCGAGCCCTTCGAGCGAGAGCAGCGGCAGGAACACCATGATTATGATGGCGGCGCCGGACACCAAGGGCTGCGCAACCTCGCGCGCCGCCTCGAAAGTCAGCTTTGTGCGCGTGGCGAAATCGGCCTTCGCCATGTGGACGAGCCGATGCTCGACGTTCTCGACGACGACAACGGCGAAGTCAACGAGCAGGCCGATGGCGATCGCGAGGCCGCCGAGCGACATGATGTTGGCGCTCAAGCCCCACCACCGCATAATTCCGAATGTGGCGAGAGCCGCAAGCGGCAGCATCAGCGAGACGACGACCGCCGCGCGCAGGTTGCCGAGGAACATGAGCAGAAGGACGACCACGAGCGCGATGGCTTCGAGCAAGACCTTCTCGACGGTCCAGACCGCATGACCGATCAGGTCGCTGCGATCGTAGAAGATCGAGATGGTCGCGCCCGCGGGCAGTTGTGGCGCAAGCTCTTTGAAGCGGTCCTTCACGCCGTCGACCACGGTGCGCGCATCCGCGCCGCGCAGGCCGAGCACCACGCCCCAGACGGCCTCGCCTTCGCCATTGCGCGTGACAACGCCATTGCGCGCCAGCGACCCGTTGCGCACGGTCGCGACATCCGACACACGCACGACGCCGGTCGGACGGGAGGCGACCACGACCGAGCCAATGTCGTCAATCGAGCGCAGCCGTCCTTCGCCGCGCACCAAGAGGACTTCCTCGCCGGCCTCGACACGGCCGGCGCCATCGTTGCGGTTGTTGTTGGCCAGCGCTTGCGTCAGCATGCCGACGGTAATGCCGCGCGCGGCCATCGCCGCCGGCGACGGAGCGACCTCGAAGGTGCGCGCAAAACCGCCAACGACATTGACGTCGGCGACCCCCTTGAGGCCGCGGAGAGCCGGTCGGATCGTCCAGTCGACGAGACTTCGCTGCTCCGTCGGCGTCAGATTGCCGCCGACGATGGTGAACATCAGCACGTCGGCGAGCGGCGTGACGATGGGCGCGAGACCGCCAGTTGCGCCGGGCGGCAATTGATCCATGACGCCGGCGAGGCGCTCGTTCACCTGCGCGCGCGCCCAGTAGATGTCGACGCCCTCGGCGAACTCGAAAGTCATCAGCGCGGTCGAATAACGCGTGGTCGAACGGATGTTGACGAGGTTCGGCACACCGCGCACTGCGATTTCGATTGGCGCCGTCACACGCGATTCCAGCTCCTCGGGCGTCAGACCCGGCGCGCGCATGGCGATCAGCACCTGCACGGGCGCGACATCGGGAAAGGCGTCGATCGGCAGCTTGCGGAAGGCGTTGGCGCCCCATGCGGCCAGCGCGAGCGCCGCCAGCAGCATCAGCAGCTTCTGCCGTAGAGACAGGCGGATGATGGCGTCGAGGATCATGGATCAATGGGTCGCGTTGGCGAGTTCGGACAGGAGCGCCAGCACGCCGCGCGAGGCTACCTGCGCATCCGGCTTGATGTCTGCCCGCACCGATGAAGTGGTCGAGGTCTCGGCGATCACCTGCGCGTTCATCGCGCGGAAGCCATCCGCTTCGCGAACGAACAGCCAGTTCCGCCCGTCATGGCGCACAACGGATGCGGACGGCACGCGCCATTGCGGCGCGTCGGACCCGCCGGTCACGATGGCCGCCTGCACAACCTGTCCGGGGCGCAGCGATTGTCCCTTCACATCGAATTCCGCGACGGCGACCACTGATTGCGTGGCCGCATCGACCGTACGGCCGACGCGGACGATCCGCCCCACCACTCCATAGGATGGCAGCGAGACATGTTTGATGCTGGCAAGCATGGGCGCGCGCGCAATGGGCACCTGGAGATTGACCCAGATCGGGTCGAGGCGCGCGATGGTGACGAGCGGCGCCGCCGCCTGCACGCGCTCGCCGGCGGTGCCGTGGCGCGCGAGAATGGTTCCGGATACCGGCGCCCTGATCGTGAGCGCGCTGGCGATCCGGCGCGTCTTGCGCAGTGTGGCGATTTCCACATCGCTCATGCCGTATAACGCCAGCAATTGCGAACGCTCGTCGAGATTGGAGCGCGCGAGCATGGCCTCCGAGCGCGTTACCAGCAGCCGGCGCTCGGCGATGATGCGCTCCTTGAACAATTGTTCGTCGCGTCGGAGCTTTTCCTTGGCCAGCGCCTCCTGCGCCTCGCTCTCCAGAAAGGCGCGCTGCGCCTCGATCAGGCCGGATGAATTGAGCTGCGCTATCGGGTCGCCCCGCTGTACATCCTCATCTGGCGCAACGATGAAGGACTCGATGAGCCCAGCCGCGGGCGTCGCTACCATGCGGGTCTGTTGCGGCGGTACGGCCACAGTGCCGGGTACGACCAACTCACTGACTGCCGTTTCCTGAACCACCCGCTGCGTCTCGATGCCGGCGGCGTGGATCTGGCGCTCGTCGAGCTTGAGATGGAGGTCGCCTGCGTGAGCTGGCGCAAGCGACGCCGAGGACAACGCTATGGCGGCCACAGACATGGCGACCGCACGAACAGACAGGAACATTCTCGAGCTCGGCAGTTATGGGAGACGTCTTGTCTCACACCTTGCCTGACGCTTAGCTGACAGCTTCAGGTCAAGTCCGAGCGGGCGCGAACTTCCGCGCTGGCGCTGGCTGCGGCCTCGACGTCGCGGGCGAGCGATACTCGCAGCCCACCCAGCGGCGAGCGCGCAAAATCCATGCGCCAGCCATAGGCGTCGAGAATGTCCTGCACGATCGAAAGGCCGAGGCCGGCGCTGCCGCCGTTGTCGAGCCGGCAGCCGCGCTGGCGGATGATATTCTCCATCGCCGGCTCGATGCCGGGTCCATCGTCATCGACGCGAATGACGAGGTCGGCGTCTATCCCTTCTGTGGAGATCTGGACGCGCGCGCGGGCATGGCGCGTGGCGTTATCGAGCAGATTGCCCAGAAGTTCGAGCAGGTCCGAGCGTTCGAACGGTCCCACGACTTCCGCGGCGATGCGGTTCTGATAGGCGATCTCGGAGCCCCTGTCCGTTCGTACGAGCGTGCGCACGAGCGCGTCCACCGTGTCACGCACCGGCGCGCCGTGGCGCAATTGCATGGCTGCGGCGCGGACTCGAGCGCGCGTCAGCTCGCGCTCGACATGGCGACGCATCGTCTCGCCCACGCGGTCCATCGAGTCTGCTATATCTGGCCGTCCGGCCTCACGCACAAGGCGCGCATCGCCGGCGAGCGCGGCGAGCGGCGTCTTGAGTCCGTGCGCGAGATCGGCTGCGCGGCCACGGGCGCGGCTAATTTCCGCCTCCTGCGCAGCCAGCAGCTGGTTCAACTCCTTCACGAGGCCGCGCACCTCGAGCGGCGCTTCCTCATTCATGCGGCGGACGCCGCCGACGGTGATGACCGCCAGCTCCCGCCGCAGCTGCGAAAGTGGACGCAAACCGATCGTCAATTGCGCCCATGTCGCGAGCGTCAGCACGACGCCCAGAATGGCGAGGCTCGGCGCGAGTTCGCGAGCGAAGGCGTCGCGCGCTTGCCGCATGCGCGTCAGATCGCTGGCCAAGATGACGCGCGCGTACTGCACCCCTGCGTCGTGGCGGACCTCGATGCGGCGCTCGGCGACGAGCAGCAGCTTTCCATCCGGTCCGATGCTTTGGTGATAGTGCGTCTGTCCCTCCGACAGTTCGTCCACCGGCAGCGTCAGCGTCGCGCCCGCCAGTGAACGCGAACGGCGGATTTGATCAGCAAAGATCACTTCCCAGTAGAGACCGGAAGACGACGTCTCGAAACCCGGATCGTTCGGCTCGCGCCTCATCTGGATCTCGTTCCGCGAACCGAACGAGAGGCCGCCGACAATCTGGCCTATGTAGCCGTCGAGTTCGTCGGAAACGGTGCGGTAGACGTGACGTTCGAAGAGGAAGGTGAGGCCAACGCCCGCGATCGCGAGCGCGAGGATCAGCGCGACCAAGCCGGCAAGCGCCAGCCGCAGCCGCAGCGATGGCGATTTCAAGAGCCTTTCTCCGGCATCAGGTACCCAAAGCCGCGTCGTGTCTCTATCCATTCCGCGCCGATCTTGCGCCGCACACGGCCGATCAGAACTTCCAGCGCATTGGAGGAATGGTCGTCCTGCCCATAGACGTTTTCAACGAGTTCCTGCTGCGTGACGACCTCGTTGCGACGGAACATGAGATAAGCGACGAGCCTGTACTCCAGCGGCGACAGATCCACAGGCACGCCGTCAAGAAGGACTCGGCGCGTACGCTGGTCGAGCGCAAGTCGGCCGATTGTGGCGACCGGCGCGGCGCGCCCGGCGGAACGTCTGATGATTGATCGCAGGCGCGCGAGCAGTTCCTCCATCTGGAATGGCTTTCCGAGGTAATCGTCGGCGCCTGCGTCGATTCCCTCCACGCGTTCGCTCCAGGAACCGCGCGCGGTCAGGGCGATTACCGGCACAGAACTGCCGGCCTCCCGCCAGCGCCGCAGGACGGTAAGCCCATCGATGCGCGGGAGGCCCAGATCGAGAATTACGGCCACGTAATCCTCGGTTTCGCCCAGAAAGGACGCCTGCTGGCCGTCGCGGGCCCGATCCACGACGTATCCGGCCCCGGTCAGGGAGCGATTAACGTCCTCCGCAATTCGGTCGTCGTCCTCGACGAGGAGAATGCGCATGTTCGGGCAGGCTCCATTCGTTTGATGCCGAAGCGGGTCGCGCAAGCATGCCCTCGGCGCGCCGAGGACAGACGCTCTGCAACATATTGCCTGACGTCAAGCTGACAGCATGCAGCTCTCTAGGGCCCGCGAGCCTTGGCCGTCACATTCAAGACCGAAACGGCTCCAGTAAGGAGAAAATGAGCCTCGGGCAGCCGAAAATGCCCGACAGGCCGACAAATTGGGCCTGGTCATCTCCTTGCCAGCCCGTTTTGACGCCATCCAATTCGATGACTACGTCGGGCGAGTGTAGCGCAGCGCCCGTTTGAGCTGTCGCCGAATGTCTGGGGCCGCCACGTGAGCCGCCAGGCCATCTCCGACCTCGCCGCCGCCTCTGACCAAACCGGGCGCGATGAGCCCCGCGGAAACATTTGTTAGACAAATCTTTCTGTCGTTGTCATTGTCCTGTTTTATCAGCTATTTACCAATTGAATTGGGCTGCCTCTCACGTACCACTTTTCCTTCCGGATCACGCCGAATTCGCTGGGGTCCCGGCAGGTTCATGCGCCGCGCGCTATCCCGCGACGGTAGGCGGCCGGCGTGGCGTCGAACCATTTGCGGAAGGCGCG
This sequence comes from uncultured Rhodoblastus sp., assembly GCA_964634325.1. Classification (GTDB taxonomy): domain Bacteria; phylum Pseudomonadota; class Alphaproteobacteria; order Rhizobiales; family Beijerinckiaceae; genus JAJXWB01. The sequence continues at coordinate 5,154 of CAZWJF010000060.1, read as the reverse complement.
ATGGAAGGCGCTGGGCTCGGCGAAGCCGAGGTCGGTCGCGATATCCGCGACGCTGCGGCGACCATTCGCCAGCGCCTGCTGCGCAAGGCCACGGAGCAATTCGTCGCAAATGGCGCGATAGCTCTGCCCCTCCCAGCGCAGCCGGCGGCGCAGGGTGGAGGCCGGCATGCGCAAGGCGCGCGCCATGCCTTCGACATCCGGCCAGTCCGGTGGAGGCGTTGCGCGCAATTTTTGGCGGACGCCGGCGGCCAGTCCCGCGTCGTGCGCGTAACGCACCAGCAGATTGGCCGGCGCGCCGCGCAAAAAGGTTCGCAGCGACGCCTCGTCGCGGGTGATCGGCAGTTTGAGGAACGCCTGATCGAAGGCGAGACTGCTGCGCGCCTGCGCAAATCGAACAGGCGCGCCGAAGAACAGCCGGTAGTCCGCGCAATGGCGTGGTTCGGCGCAGCGGAAGTCGACCTGACGCAACGGGAGCCGTCGGCGCGCGAGCCAGCAGACGACGCCGTGCAGCACGATCCAGTACGTGCGGTAGGCGAAGGCCGACCGCGCCCGTGCGCTTTCGTGCAGTTCGACGCGCGCCAGCCCGTCGCCGATTACGAGTTCGCCGCGCGGCTCCTCGATCACGAGATTGAGGAAGCGCAGGGCGCGGCGCAGCGCCTGCTCGAGGTCGCGCGCGTGCAGCACGCAATGGCAGAGCAGGGTGAAGCCGCCCGGCCGCATCGGGCGCGCGGTCTGGCCAAAAAATTCGTCGTCGAGCTCCTGCGCCAGCGCGAGCCACATCCGGCCGTACGCCTCGGCCGAAACGGGTTCGGCGACGACCTCCGGCAAACCCGCCGCCGTCAGCACGCCTGTGGTCGGCATGCCCCGCCGCCGCAGGCTGTCGAGCGCCTCCTCTACGAATGAGGAGGAGATCATGCGCCGCTCCAAGCAGGCCTCCCGAAACATGACGAAATCGGCCGAAAATTTCGATCTCTTGCGGCATGGAAATGCAAGATTATTCGGAGTTATGATCGTCGCCAATCAAGAGAATTCCGGCCCTACGCCGGCTGTTGGAGAAACGCCATGAATTCCGCCGCTCCCGCCGCAGACAGCGCCTATGCGCGCGCCTACGCCGAATTCGATTTCGCGCGCGAGGCCGCGATGTTGGCCGGCGACCTGTCGAAGGGCGTCAACGTCTGCGTGGAATGCTGCGACCGTTGGGCCGATACTGGTCGGCTGGCCCTGCGCTGGCGCGACGCCGAGGGACGCGCGAAGGACATGACCTTCGCCGAATTGCGCGACGCCTCCGCGCGTTTCGCCAATCTGCTGAAAAGCCTCGGCGTCGGTCCCGGCGATCGCGTGGCCGGCATGCTGCCGCGTACGCCCGATCTCCTGACGGTCATCCTGGGAACATGGCGCGCGGGGGCGGTCTATCAGCCGTTGTTCACCGCCTTCGGACCCAAGGCGATCGAACATCGCCTGTCCACCAGCCAGGCGAAGCTCGTCGTCACCGATCCCGCGAACCGGCCGAAGCTGGACGATGTGCCGAACGCGCCGCGCATCGCGGTCGTGACGCCGGCCTCGGGCGCGTCGCCAATCAAGCCCGGCGACATCGATCTGGCGTCGGAACTCGCCGCGCAATCGACGGATTTCGCGCCTGTCCTGCGCACGGGCGACGATCTGTTCCTGTTGATGTCGACCTCGGGCACGACCGGATTGCCGAAGGGCGTGCCCGTGCCGATCCGCGCGCTCATTCCCTTCCGCACCTACATGACGGCGGCCGTCGATCTGCGGCCGGACGACGTGTTCTGGAACATCGCCGATCCGGGCTGGGCCTACGGGCTCTATTACGCGGTCACCGGCCCGCTGATGCTCGGACAGACGACGACCTTCTACGACGGCGCCTTCACCGTCGATTCGACCTACAAGCTCATCAACGAACTCGGCGTGACCAATCTCGCGGGTTCGCCCACCGCCTACCGGCTGCTGATCGCAGCCGGGCCGGAAGCGGCGGCCTCCGTGAAAGGCGAACTACGCGTCGTCTCGAGTGCGGGCGAGCCGCTCAATCCGGAAGTGATCCGCTGGTTCAACGAACACCTCGCTGCGCCGATCGCCGATCATTACGGACAGACCGAGGTCGCCATGGTCGTGAACAATCATCACGGCCTGCCGCACGACGTGCGCATCGGCTCGGCGGGCTTTCCGATGCCGGGCTTCCGCATGGTGGTGCTCGACGAAGAGGATCGCGAACTGCCGCCCAACGTCCCCGGCGTTCTGGCGGTCGACGTGGCCAAGTCCCCGGCGCTCTATTTCAGAGGCTATCTGAACGAAACGACTCCCTCGATCCGCAACGGCTATTACCGCACGGGCGACACGGTCGAGCTGGAGCCGTCTGGCCATATCAGCTTCGTCGGCCGCTCCGACGACGTCATTACGTCGTCGGGCTATCGCATCGGACCGTTCGACGTCGAAAGCGCGTTGCTCGAACATCCCGCCGTCGTCGAGACGGCGGTGATCGGCAAGCCCGATCCGGAGCGCACGGAAATCGTCAAGGCCTTCGTCGTGCTGAAGCCCGGCTATGCGGCGGGTCCGCAACTCGAGGAAGAATTGCGTCAGCATGTGCGCAAGCGTCTTTCGGCGCACGCCTATCCGCGCGAGATCGCCTTTGTCGAAAGCCTGCCGAAGACGCCGAGCGGCAAGATCCAGCGCTTCATCCTGCGCAACGCCGAAAAGACCGCGTAGATATTCGACGAACCCTCCAAGCGGAGAGAGCCATGAGCCAGAACGATCCGATCGTCATCGTTTCCACCGCACGCACGCCCATGGGCGGCCTGCTCGGCGACTTCGCCTCCATGACTGCGCCGCAGCTCGGCTCCGTCGCGCTCGGCGCGGCGGTCGAGCGCGCGGGCCTCAAGCCCGAGGACATCGAAAATGTCGTGATGGGTTGCGTGTTGCCGGCGGGCCAGGGTCAGGCGCCTGCGCGCCAGGCGGCGCTCGGCGCCGGCCTGCCGAAATCGGCGGGCTGCACGACGGTCAACAAGATGTGCGGTTCGGGCATGCAGGCGATCATGTTCGCGCACGACATGCTCGCCGGCGGTTCGTTCGACGTGATGGCGGCGGGCGGCATGGAGAGCATGACGAATGCGCCGTATCTGCTGCCGAAGGCGCGCAGCGGCTATCGGCTCGGCCACGACCGCGTGATGGACCACATGTTCCTCGACGGCCTGGAGGACGCCTACGACCGCGGGCGGCTGATGGGCACGTTCGCCGAAGACGCGGCGCAGGCCTATCAGTTCTCGCGACAGGAGCAGGACGCCTACGCCGTCGCTTCGCTGGAGCGCGCCGTGAAGGCCGGCAAGGACGGCTCGTTCGCGGCGGAAATCGCTCCGGTGAAGGTCAAGACCCGCAAGGGCGAAACGACCATCGCCATCGACGAGCAGCCCGGCAAGGCGCAGTTCGACAAGATTCCGGCGCTCAAGCCCGCCTTCCGCGAGGGCGGCACGGTGACGGCGGCCAATTCCTCCTCGATTTCCGACGGCGCCGCCGCCGTCACGATGATGCGGCGTTCGCAGGCGGAAAAGCGCGGGCTTGCGCCGATCGCGACGATCATCGGACATTCCACCCACGCCTCGACGCCGGGTTTGTTTCCTTCCGCGCCGGTCGGCGCGATCAACCGTTTGCTCGATCGCACCGGCTGGGGCGCGAAGGACGTCGACCTGTGGGAAGTCAACGAGGCCTTCGCCGTCGTCGCCATGATCGCGATGCGCGACCTCGGCATTCCTCACGACAAGATCAACGTGCACGGCGGCGCCTGCGCGCTCGGCCATCCGATCGGCGCGTCCGGCGCGCGCATCGTCGTCACCTTGCTCGCGGCGCTGCGTAAATACGGACTGAAGAAGGGCGTCGCCTCGCTGTGCATAGGCGGCGGGGAAGCCACCGCGATCGCGCTGGAGGCCGCATGATCCTCTCCGAAGAACAGCAGATGGTGCGCGACATGGCGCGCGATTTCGCGCGCGAGAAACTGGCGCCGTTCGCGGCGGAATGGGACCGCGAGCACAAATTTCCCGCCGAAGCGCTCGCCGAAATGGCCTCGCTCGGCTTCCTCGGCATGAACGTGCCGGAGGAATGGGACGGCGCCGGGCTCGATTACGTGTCCTACGCCGCCGCCGTCATCGAAGTCGCGGCGGGTTGCGGCGCGGTTTCGACCATCATGAGCGTGCATAACGGCGTCGGCTGCATGCCGATTCTCACCTACGGAAACGACGCGCAGCGCGAGACTTTTCTGAAGCCCATGGCGCGCGGCGAACAGATCGGCTGCTTCTGCCTGACAGAGCCGGACGCCGGGTCCGACGCCGCCTCGATCCGCACGCGCGCGCGGCGCGAGGGCGACCATTACGTTCTCAACGGCGCCAAGCAGTTCATCACTTCGGGCAAGAACGCCAAGGTCGCGATCGTGTTCGCGGTGACCGACCCGGAGGCGGGCAAGAACGGACTGTCGGCCTTCATCGTGCCGACGGACACGCCGGGCTTTCGCGTCGAGCGCGTGGAATTGAAACTCGGCCAGCATCCCTCCGACACCTGCGCGCTCGTCTTCGAGGACATGCGCGTGCCGGTCTCGCAGCGTCTCGGCGAGGAAGGCATGGGGCTCAAGATCGCGCTCGCCAATCTCGAAGGCGGCCGGATCGGCATCGCCGCGCAGGCGGTCGGCATGGCGCGCGCGGCGTTCGAAGCGGCGCGCGACTATGCGAAGGAGCGCAAGCAGTTCGGCAAGCCGATCATCGAGCATCAGGCGGTGGCCTTCAAGCTCGCGGACATGGCGACGAAGATCGACGCCGCCGAACTCATGGTGCTGCGCGCTGCGACGCTGAAGGACGCGAAGCAGCCCTGCCTCAAGGAAGCCTCGATGGCGAAGCTGTTCGCCAGCGAAATGGCCGAACAGGTGTGCTCCGACGCGATCCAGATTCATGGCGGCTACGGCTATCTCGCCGATTATCCCGTCGAGCGCATCTATCGCGACGTGCGCGTCTGCCAGATCTACGAAGGCACGAGCGAAGTGCAGCGTCTGGTGATTTCGCGGGCGCTCGCGGCGGGCTGAGCGCGCCCGATCAGGCCGCGCTGCGTGGTGCCCCTGGCCGGGATCGAACCAGCACTCCTTGCGGAACTCGATTTTGAGTC
>CAZWJF010000059.1:0-13093 GCA_964634325.1 uncultured Rhodoblastus sp. | reverse complement strand
GTCGACGTCTGGAAGACCCTCGAACTCCCGTTCGTCGAACCGAAAAACGAGGCCGCTTCCGAGGATGCGCGCTGCGCATATCCTGACTTCCGCAAGGCGGCCGAGTAACAGGCGCGTTGAAGACCTTGCAGAAAACTGGGCCGGCTTCGCCGGCCCTATTTGTTTGTGGAGCTGCGCGCGGCAACGCGTAGATCGGCGGGAAGACGCGCGTCCCGCCGAGGCGGGCTGTCGCGGCGCTATGCGTCCGGCCTGGCTTGTTCGGCAGGTTCGCCGCGCATCCAGATCTTCAACGCGAAGGGCAGCGTGAAGCTGATCAGCAGGAAGCGCGCCAGATGATGCGCGCCGACGTAGAGCGGGTCGATTCCCAATGCGAAGGCGAGCAGGGTCATCGCCTCGAGGCCGCCGGGCGAGAAGGCGAGCAGCGTTTGCGCGAAGGGCAACGACAAAACCGCGCCAGCGACGACGGCCAATGCGGCGGCGATGGCCACCGCCACGAAGAAAGAGCCGAGCGCCGCGGGCGCGGCGCGCGTGAACAGCCGCCAGTCGAAGCCGATGAAACGAGCGCCGACCCAAGCGCCGATCAGCACTTGCGCCGCGATGGCGACGAATTGCGGCGGCCGGCCTGGCGCTATGCCGAGCGCGTGAGCGCCGCCGGAAATCAGCATGGCCCCGAACAGCATGCCGCCGGCGACCTTCAGCTTTTCCAGCGCGAAGCCCGTAGCTGCGCCGAGAGCCAGAAGGGCCGCGAGAACCAGGGGCGGATCGATGTCCCAGGTCGCGGCGCCGATCTGCGCGACGCCGCTTTCGGCGACGAGAAGCGGCGCGAGCCCCATCAGCAGAAAGACACGCAGAACCTGGACGACGGCGATGCGCGACAAATCGGCGTCTGCGACCGTCGCCGCCACAGCGAAGACATAGGACAACGCGCCCGGCACCGAGGCGAAGAAGGCGCTCGAGCGCGTCCACCCCGGGGCGCGCGCCAGAATGCGGGCGCAGACATATGTCGAGAGCGCGACGCTCACCGACATGATCGCGATGGAAAGCGGATAGGCGGCGATCTTCTGCAGCATCTGCGGCGTCACCGCCGAGCCGATGGCGACGCCGGAGGAGATCATCGCCGCCCAGCGGAAAGGCGCCGACAATGGCTCCGCCAATCGCAGCGCAGCCATTGCGGCGGTGCCGATCATCGCGCCCGACAGCCAACCGGCCGGCACGCCGAGCGCCGCTACTCCGGCGCCGCTGGCCGTCGCGGCGGCCAGCGTAAGAAGCTGCGCGGCGAGCGGCGGCCAGCCGAGCCGCGACGGATCGGGCCGGTTCAACGGTCCGCCCAGGCGGCGATCCGGCGGGCGGCCTCAGCGATATCGGCCGGATCGCGCGCGAAGCACAGGCGCAAGAATGGCGCGCCGCCGAGGCCGAAGGCGGCGCCGGGGGCAAGTCCGACGCCGGCCTCGTCGACCAGCCGGAACGCGAGCTTGCGCGTATCCTCCTCGCCGACGATCGAAAGGAAGAAATAGAAGCTGCCTTCCGGAGCCGCGAAGCGTAGCCGTGGCGAACGGCCGAGGATCTCGCACAGCGCGGCCCGGCCGGCTTCTGCTCGCGTTCGCTGCATGGCGACGAACGGCTCGCCCTCGTCGAGCGCTGCGATCGCGCCGCGCTGCACGAACAGGGGCGCGCCCGAGGTCGAGTACTGGATCAGGTTCTCGATCGTCTGGCCGAGCGCGGGCGGCGCCTCGAGCCAGCCTGCGCGCCAACCGGTCATCGCCCAGTTCTTGGACATCGTGTTGACAAAGAGGACGCGGTCCGCCTCGTCGATCACGTCGTGGAACGAGGGGGCCCGGTCGCCGGCATAGTAGAACCGGCCATAGATTTCGTCGGCGACGATCCAAAGATCATGCGCCCGGGCGAGTTCGAGGATCGCGCGTAATTCGTCGAGCGTCGCCGTCCATCCCGTCGGATTGCCGGGCGTGTTGACCATGATCGCCCGCGTCCGCGGCGAGATCGCGTCGCGAAGCCTGTCGAAATCGAGGCTCCAGCGCCAGGCCCCCGATTCCTGAGCGAACCGAAGGGGAACCGCGACGGGCCTCGCCCCGGCGACCGTCAGCGCGCCCTCGAAATTCGGCCATGCAGGCGTCAGCACGATCGCCTCGTCGCCGTCGCCGGCGGCGATGCGGATGGCGAGCTGCAGCGCGTGCATGCCCCCGACGGTGGCGAAAAAGCGCTCCGGCTCGAATGCGCCGCCGTCGGCGAAGGGCGTTCCGTACACGCGCGCCATCATGCGCGCGACCGCTGCGCGAAAATCCGGATGGCCGCGCTGCGCGGTGTAGAATGTCTCGCCCGCCTCGAGCGACCGCATGGTCGCGGCGACGATGTAATCGGCCGTCGGCAAGTCGCCCTCGCCGACCCACAAGGGCATGAGGCCCTGCCTGCCGCGGCCGTAGTTGAAGACCTCGACGATGCCGCTTTCTGGAGCCGATGTCGCCTCGCGCCGCGCGCTCGACAGAAAGCGCCCGTTCAGATCGTCGTCGGCCTTGCGCACTCTCGCCCCACCTTGCAACTGGCGGCCGTGCTCCGCGGCCCTTGCTTTCGGCATAGAGGAATGGGTCGCCAATTCCAATCGTGAAAGCCGCGCCCGGATTGAGCGCGGTCGATGCGCCGATCGCGGCTCACTTCTTGACGAGCGCGTCCCGGATTTCCTCCAGCAGAACTTCGCTGCGCGGCGGCGCAGCGGGCGCTGCGGCTTCGGCGGCGGCGGGCTTCTTGAAGCGTTCGATCTGACGGATGGCGATGAACAGGACGAAAGCGATGATGAGGAAGTTGATCACCGCGGTCAGGAAGCTGCCGTAGCCCAGAACCGCGCCGGCCTTCTTCGCGTCGACATAGGCCGGGTGGCCCTGAATGCCGGAGGACAGCGCCAGATAGTAATTCGAAAAGTCGAGGCCGCCAGTGATCGCGCCGATAATCGGCATGATCACGTCGCTGACGAGCGAGTCGACGATCTTGGAAAAGGCCGCGCCGATGATGACGCCGACCGCAAGATCGATGACGTTGCCCTTCATGGCGAAATTCTTGAAGTCCTGAAGCATGAACGCCTCCCGCCCGCGAGGACGCGCCTCGCATTCCGCTCGAAATCTGCCGGGACAGGAAGCTTAGCTTGATTCCGACGGCGGGCACAGTAGCGTGTCGAAAAGGCTGCGGGAGGGCGCGGCGCAAGAGAGGCAGGGAGTTATATGGCGGGCTGGGCGGCCGTACTCACCACGCTGGCGTACATCAGCGCCCTTTTCGGCGTCGCACATTATGGCGACACGCTGGGACGGCGCTTCGTGCGCGGGCCGCTTCAGACGACGGTCTACGCGCTGAGCCTGGCGGTCTATTGCACCTCGTGGACCTTCTTCGGCTCGGTCGGGCTCGCTTCGACCTCCGGCTTGCAGTTCCTGCCGATCTACATCGGCCCGCTCCTGCTCATCGGCTTCGGCCGCGGACTGGTCGGTCGGGTCGTTCTGCTCGCCAAGAACCACAACATCACCTCGGTCGCAGACTTCGTCGCCGCGCGCTATGGCAAGGCCGAAAGCGTCGCCATCTGCATCACGATCATCTGCGTGATCGGCACGGTTCCCTATATCGCGCTCCAGCTGAAAGCCGTGGCCGCGTCGCTCGACATGGTGCTGGGGTCGATCGACGCCGAGAAGGTGGTGACGCGCCCTGAGACGCTGCAATCCAATCTTCTCGTGCCGCTGATCCTGGCGGGCTTCGCGATGGCCTTCGGCACGCGTCGCGTCGATGCGACCGAACATCAGGACGGGCTGATGCTGGCGATCGCCAGCGAGTCGCTGATCAAGCTTATCGCCTTCATCGCCGTCGGCGTCGTGGTCACCTGGGGCATGTTCGGCGGCCTCGACGACCTATGGACGCGCGCCGGTCAATCGCCTGAGATCAGCGCGATGTTTTCGCGCCCGGTCGACTGGGCGACCATGATCGTGATGACGGTGCTCTCGGCCATCGCGATTCTCCTGCTTCCGCGCCAGTTCCACGTCACGGTCGTCGAGAACCGCGACGAACGGGACGTCAAGGCGTCGTCGTGGCTGTTTCCGCTTTATCTCGTCGCGATCAATCTTTTCGTGGTTCCGTTGGCGATCGCGGGCCTGCTCGTCTTTCCCGACGGCTCGATCGACCGGGATATGACCGTTTTGGCGTTGCCGCTGCAGGCCGGTCGTCATCTGCTGGCGGTCTTCGCCATGCTGGGCGGCATATCTGCGAGCACGGCGATGATCATCGTGGAATGCGTCGCCCTTTCCATCATGGTGTCGAACGATCTGGTTCTGCCGCTCGTCTTGCGTCGGCGCCGCGCGCTGTCCGCCGCGGCGCCCGGCGACATCGGCTCACGCATTCTCGTGGTCCGGCGCCTGGCCATTCTCGTCATACTTGCGCTCGGCTATCTCTATCTGCGGGTCTCGAGCGACGCCGCCCTCGTGTCGATCGGCCTGATCTCCTTCGCCTGCATCGCGCAGATCGCGCCGGCCTTTTTCGGCGGTCTGTTCTGGCGCGGCGGATCGGCCGCCGGCGCGATGGCCGGGATGGTCGTCGGCGCGCTGGTTTGGGCCTACACCTTGTTTTTGCCGTCGATCGGTCAGGCATGGGGGCCGCTCGACGCCATGGTGCACGGCGGCGCTTTCGGCATTTCGGCGCTGCGGCCCACCGCCTTGCTGGGGTTCCAGCTGCCGCAGATCGTCAATGGCGTCGTTGCGTCGCTTTCGCTCAACGTTCTCGTGTTCGTCGTCGTATCGCTGATCCGTCGCCCGTCGCGTCTCGAACTCCTCCAGGCCTCCAGTTTCGTCCGCAGCTCCGGGCTGCCGACGCCGGGGTCGTTTCGTCTGTGGCGCGCAAGCGTCACGGTCGGCGAACTCGAAGCCACCGTCGCGCGCTATCTCGGTTCGGCGCGCGCGCGCGAATCCTTCGACTCGTTCCTGGCGACGCGCGGCGAGTCGCGCGAGCGCAGCGTCGAGGCGGACGTCCACCTGCTGCGCTTCGCCGAACGGCTGCTTGCGTCGGCGATTGGCGCGGCGTCGTCGAGGCTCGTTCTGTCTCTCGTGCTGCGTCGGCGCAACGTTTCGCACAAGGCCGCGTTGCGGCTCGTCGATGAAGCGTCGGCCGCGATCCAGTACAACCGCGACCTCTTGCAATATGCGCTCGATTTCGCGCGCCAGGGCATCACGGTGTTCGACAGGGAGCATCGGCTGATTTGCTGGAATCGCGAGTTTCGCGACCTGTTCGATCTGCCCGGAGACGCTTTGCGGGTCGGCGTCGATCTGGAGGAGATCATCCGTTTCAATGCGCAGCGCGGCCTGTATGGGCAGGGCGTCGGCGAGGACTTCGTCGCTACTCGGGTTGAGCTGCTGCTGACCGAACGCCGGCCGGTGCGCATACGCCTCTATCCCTCGGCGCGCGTCATCGAAATTCGTTCCGCCGCAATGCCCGACGGCGGCGTCGTGACGACCTACACGGACGTGACTGCGCAAGTCGACGCCGAAGAGGCGCTGGAGGCGACCAACGAGACGCTCGAGCAACGTGTCCGCGACCGCACCAACGAGCTCGAGCGCCTCAACCGTGAGCTTGCCGAAGCGAAATCGCGCGCCGACGAGGCCAATCACTCGAAGACGCGGTTTCTGGCGGCGGCGAGCCACGACATTCTCCAGCCGCTCAACGCGGCGCGCATTTATGCGACCTCGTTGTCCGAGCAGACCCGCGTGAACCAGGAGCAAAAAGTCGGACAGATCGGCAAGCTCGCCGACAATGTCGACGCGTCGCTGGAGGCGGTCGAGGACATTCTTACAGCTCTGCTCGACATTTCTCGTCTCGACGCAGGCGCAATGAAAGCCGAACTCGGCGCATTGCGCCTTGAGGACATATTCAGGCAGCTTGCGATCGAATTCGAGCCGCTCGCACGTTCGAAATCGCTGGAGCTCAAGTTCATAAAGTCGAGCCTGTCCGTGCGGTCGGATCGTCGTTTGCTGCGTCGCCTCCTGCAGAATTTCGTCTCCAACGCAATCAAGTACACCCCGAGCGGGCGCGTGCTCGTCGGCGCGCGGCGGCGTCCGGACGGGCGGGTTCGCATCGAAGTGTGGGACACGGGCCTCGGCATTCCCGAAGAGAGCCGCGCCGACGTCTTCCGGGAGTTCGCGCGCCTTGAATCCGCCCAGAGGTCGGCGCCTGGGCTGGGGCTTGGACTGTCGATCGTCGAGCGGCTTGCGCGCGTGCTCGAAGCCGATCTCGGCCTGCGGTCGAGCGTCGGCTCTGGTTCGGTGTTCTTCGTCGATGTGCCGCTATCGCCTGCGACCTGGAGCGAGCCGCAGGAGTCGGCGACCGCGGTCGTCGCGCCGCCCTCGAATCTCGCAGGCTTGTTCGTCTGCGCGATCGACAACGAACCGCGCATTCTCGACGGCATGCGGACGATGCTCGAAGGCTGGGGATGCCGCGTGGTCGTCGCCGGTTCTCGTGCGGAGGCCGTCGCTGAAATCGAAGCGGCGGGCGCGGCGCCCGGCGCGATCATCGCCGACTATCATCTCGACGACGATGACGGCCTGAGTGTCGTCAACGCGCTGCGTGAGCGGTTCGGGGTGGAGACGCCGGCCGTTCTCGTCACCGCCGACCGCAGCGACGATGTACGCGACCGGGCGGCCGCTGCAGAAATCCGCATCCTGCCGAAGCCCCTGCGCCCGGCCGCCTTGCGCTCGCTGCTGGCGCAATGGCGCGTCACACGCAGCGCGGCGGAGTGATCAGAGCGGTTTGAACGGCGCCCGCCCGCTCTTCAACGCGTCTTGCAGCAACTCGAGCCGGTCCTGGCCCCAGAACACTTCGCCATCGAGCACGTAGGACGGCGAGCCGAAGACGCCGGTCGCCAAAGCCGTCTTGTTGTTCTCCGCATAAGCCTCGCGGATCGGCGCGCTCCTCGCGTCGGCGATCAGCACGTCCGCACGGTGGCCGGTCTCGGCCAGAACCGTCGCCAGGACAGTCTCGTCCGAGAGATTGAGTTCGCCTTCGAACACGGTGCGGAAGGCGGCAGACAGGAAGGCGCGCGGGTCTTCGCCGCGCGCGACGATTGCGACGGCTACGCAATCCGGCAGTGTCGGATCGAACGGCCATCCCTTCGGCTGGATCGCGAAATTCAGGCCGCGCTTCTCGCGCCACCGCTGCAGCTCGACCAGCCTGTAGGACTGACGGGCCGGGTGGCGTTTGGCGAGCGGCAGGCCGCCGGAATTGGGAAACACCTCGCCGAGATTGACCGGCTTGTAGACGATCGTCGCGTCATGCTGGCGCGCGATCGAGCAAAACAGGTCGTGGCCGATATAGGCCCAGGGCGAGACAAGCGTGAAATAGTATTCGATGGTGCGGGACATGGGCGCTCCGTTTCCGGCTTTGCGCATACGAGAACACGGAACCGGCGACGGCCGCAACGTCTCAGACTCAGGCCGCTTTGCGCATTTCCTCCTCGGCCTGCGCGAATGCGAGAATTTCCGACGTCGGCGCCGGCGGATCGGTTGGCGTCAGGCCCATCGCCGTCAACAATTCTGACACGGCGACGAAACGTCTTTCTCGGCGCGAATACAGCGCGGCGCGCTCCAGAGAAATCGCGGCCAGTATCTCCTCGCCGTCGCGGCCGTGCGTCACGAACCGCATCTCGAAGAAGGCGCTTGTTTCGTTCCACCAGCGCAGGCGCGTCTCGACGCGGAATTTTCGGAATGGTTTCAGCTCGCGACGAAATCTTATTTTCGAGGCGAGGAGCATCGGTCGCCAGCCGTTGACGAAGGCCGCGCGCAGGAGACCCGTGCGCACCATCAAAGATATGCGTGCGAGATCGGCGAATGACGCGTAGCGGCTGTTCGTCATGTGAAAATTGAGATCGATATCGGTGGCCAGCACGCGATGGCGCCGCGCCACGCCCTGCATCGGCGTGACTTTCGTCTGGAAGGGCAGGGTGAGCACGAGCCAGATGAGCCGCAGCCAGAGCGTCATAGCCTGATGCAATCCCTTTCAAAGAAACGAGGCGCATGCGGATCGCGCATACGCCTCGCAAGAGCGATGTCTGCTCGATGGCCTCAGGCGGCTTTCGATTTCGCGCCGAACTTGCCGTAGAACGTCTCGCCGGTCTTGGCCATTTCACGCAGCATCGCCGGCGGCGCGAAGCGGTCGCCGTACTTGGCGGTCAGCTTGTCGCAGAGATCGACGAAGGCCTTCGTTCCCATGAAGTCGATGTAGGAGATCGTCCCGCCGGTGAACGGCGCAAAACCGAACCCGAGGATCGAGCCGACGTCGGCCTCGCGCGGATCGGTCACGACGCCTTCCGTCATGGTGCGTGCGGCTTCCACCGCCTGCACGGCGAGGAAGCGCTGCTTCAACTCCGCGACGTCGATCGTATCGGGATCGAGCTTCTTTCCGGCGAGGTCGGCGAGACCCGGCCACAGTTTCTTCTTCCCACCCTGCGGGTAGTCGTAAAAACCCTTGCCGTTCTTGCGGCCGAAGCGCTCGTGATCGACCACCATGGTCTTGATGAGCTTCTCCTGCGCCGGATCGACGGCCTGCTCGCCGAGATCCTTCTTGGTCGCCTGCACGATCTTCCAGGACAAATCGATCGCCACCTCGTCGTTGAGCGACAGCGGGCCGACCGGCATGCCCGCCATACGCGCGACATTCTCGATCATCGCCGGCGGCACGCCTTCCATCAGCATCAGATGGCCTTCCGCCACATAGCGCCCGACGCAACGATTGGCGAAAAAGCCGCGCGTGTCGTTGACGACGATCGGCGTCTTCTTGATGAGGCGCACAAAGTCGAGCGCGGTGGCGAGCGCACGGTCGCCCGTCTTCTCGCCCATGATGATCTCGACCAGCATCATCTTGTCGACCGGCGAGAAGAAGTGGATGCCGATGAAGTTCTCCGGCTTGCCGGCTTCCCCAGCGAGCGACGTGATCGGCAGCGTCGAGGTGTTCGACGCGAAGATCACGTCGGCGCCGAGCACCGCCTGCGCCTTCTTGGTCGTCTCGGCCTTCACGCCGCGATCCTCGAACACGGCTTCGACGACGAGATCGCAGCCCTTCAGATCGTCATAGTTCGCGCTCGCGTGGATGCGCGACAGCAGCGCTTCCTTCTGATTGGCGGTCGCACGGCCCTTGGCGACGCGCGCGGAGATGAGCGCGTCGGAATGCGCCTTGCCCTTGTCGGCGGCCGCCTGATCGCGGTCGATCAGAACGACCTGCGCCCCGGCCATGGCCGTCACATAGGCGATGCCCGCGCCCATGAAGCCCGCGCCGATCACGCCGATCTTCTTGAGAGACGTCTTGGGTTCGGCCTTCGGACGGCGTGCGCCCTTGTTGAGCTCGCCCATCGACAGGAACAGCGACCGGATCATGGCGGCCGCTTCCTTCGAGCGCATGATCTGCGCGAAGTAGCGGCTCTCGACCATCAGCGCCTGATCCATGGGCAGTTGCAGGCCCTCGTAGACGCACTTCAGGATCGCCTTCGCCGCCGGATAATTGTCGTAGGTCTCCTTGCGATAGATGGCGTTGGCCGGCGGCCAGATCATCATGCCCATCGGCGAGAAGATCTTGCCGGACGGGAACTTGAAATTCTTCTCGTCCCACGGCGCCACGGCCTTGCCGCCGCCCTTGATCCACGCCTTCGCGCGAAAAACGATTTCGCCTTCCGGCGCCACCTCGTGGACGAGGCCCATCTGCTTCGCCTTGGCCGGCTTCCAGCTATCGCCCTTGAACAGGAATTGCAGGGCGTCCGGCGTCGCCAGCATGCGCGGAATGCGCTGCGTGCCGCCGGCGCCGGGGAACAGCCCGACCTTCACTTCCGGAAGGCCGACCTGCGTCTTCGCGTTGTCGGCGAGCACGCGGTAGTGGCAGGCGAGCGTGATCTCGAAGCCGCCGCCGAGCGCAACGCCATTGACGGCCGCCGCCCACGGCTTGCCGCAGGTCTCGATCTTGCGGAAGATCAGCGAGCCGCGCCCGGCCTGCGCGACGAATTCCTTCATCGCCGCTTCTTCGCCATGCGCCTTCACGGCTTCGGCGAACTGGCGACGGCCGGCCTCCATCATCGAGAGATCGGCGCCGGCGCAGAAGGCGTCCTTGCCGGAGGTCAGGACGACGCCCTTGATCGCCACGTCGCCCGCGACGTGGTCGACGATCTTGTCGAGTTCGTCCATCAGCGACTGGTCGAGCACGTTCATCGGCTTGCCGGGCATGTCCCACACGAGGGTGACGATGCCGTCGGCGTCGAGGTCGTATTTGAAATTGACGAGGTTCATGTTGATGCTCCCTTGAACTCCCTCTCCCCGCCTGCGGGTGAGGGCAGGGGTGAGGGGCTGGGTCGATGACAAGAATGCAGGGCGCTCCCGGCCCGTCATCCGGCGCTGTGCGCCACCTTCTCCCCGCGCGCGGGGAGAAGGAGAAAACGTCACACCCGCTCGATGATCGTCGCGGTGCCCATGCCGGCGCCGATGCACAAGGTGATCAGCGCGGTCTGCTTGCCCGTGCGCTCGAGTTCGTCGAGCGCGGTCGAGACCAGCATCGAGCCGGTCGCGCCGAGCGGATGACCGAGCGCGATCGCGCCGCCGCAGGGATTGACCTTGGCGGGATCGACGTCGAAGGCCTGGATGAAGCGCAGCACGACGGAAGCGAAGGCCTCGTTGACCTCGAAGATGTCGATGTCGTTGATGCTCATACCGGTCTTGGCGAGCAGCTTCTTCGTCACGTCGACCGGCCCGGTCAGCATGATCGCCGGCTCCGAGCCGATATTGCAGAACGCCTTCACGCGCGCCCGCGGCTTCAGGCCGGCCTTCTTGCCGGCTTCCGCCGAGCCGATCAGCACGGCGGCCGCGCCATCGACGATGCCGGACGAATTGCCGGCGTGATGGACGTGGTTGATCGCCTCGATCTCGGGATAACGCTGAATGGCGACGGCGTTGAAGCCGCCCTGTTCGCCATGCATGATGAAGGAGGGTTTCAGCGAGGCGAGCGATTGCATGTTGGCGTCGGGCCGCATGTGCTCGTCATGGTCGAGAATGGTCACGCCGTTGACGTCGCGCACTGGCACGACCGTCTTCTTGAAGCGGCCGTCCTTCCAAGATTGCGCCGCGCGTTTCTGCGACTCGACCGCGTAGGCGTCGACGTCGTCGCGCGAGAACCCGTACTTGGTGGCGATCAGATCCGCCGACACGCCCTGCGGCATGAAATAGGTGGGGATCGCCGCCGAAGGATCGACCGGCCAGGCGCCGCCTTCCGAGCCCATGCCGACGCGGCTCATGCTTTCGACGCCGCCGCCAATCGCCATGTCGTGCTGGCCGGACATGACCTGCGCCGAGGCGAAATTCACTGCGTCGAGGCCCGACGCGCAGAAGCGGTTGATCTGCACGCCCGGCACGTGATCGCCGTAGCCCGCGACCAGCGCGGAGACGCGCGCGATGTCGGAGCCGGATTCGCCGACCGTATCGACGCAGCCCAGGATCACGTCGTCGACGAGATGGGTGTCGAGCTGGTTGCGGTCCTTGATCGCGCGCAGCGCGCCGGCGGCGAGCTGCAGCGTGGAGACCTCATGCAAGGACCCGTCGGCCTTGCCGCGCCCGCGCGGCGTGCGGACGGCGTCGTAAATGTAAGCTTCGGGCATCTGGTGCTCCCTTGAGCGGCGCTCGCTGTTGGACGGCGCGAGTCGCGAAGTGAATCTGGACGCCCGCCTTTCGGAAAAGGCGGGTCAATGCGGCGTGTCGTTCAGAACATCTCAGCCGGAAGCGACATCATCGTGGCGGCGCCGGTGTTGATCCGCGCGAGCCTGAGCGACGTCTCCGGAAGCATGCGCTCGACGTAGAACTTACCAGTCGTGAGCTTGGCGTCCATGGCGGCGCCCTGCGAGGGGTCGGCCGCCTTGCGGTTGAGCGCCCCCTCGGCGATCTGCGCCCACATGAACCCGATGGCGACGAGGCCGAACAGATGCATGTAGTCGGTGGAAGCGGCGCCGGCGTTGTCGGGATTGGCCATGCCGTTCTGCATCAGCCACATGGTCGCCTTCTGCAGGTCGCCGAGCGCCTTACCGAGCGGGACCACGTAGGGCTTCAGGTTTTCGTCGGCTTCCCTTTCCTTCACGTAGTCGCCGACCTTCTTGAAGAAGGCCATGACTGCGCGGCCGCCGTCCTTGGGCAGCTTGCGGCCGACGAGGTCGAGCGCCTGAATGCCGTTCGCGCCTTCGTAGATCATGGCGATGCGTGCGTCGCGGACGAACTGGTCCATGCCGTATTCGCCGACATAGCCATGTCCGCCGAACACTTGCTGCGCCTTCACGGCGTTGTCGAAGCCGTAATCGGTCAGCACGCCCTTCAGGATCGGCGTCATCAGGCCGAGATGGTCGTCGGCGGCCTTGCGCGCCGCCTCGTCGGGCGAGCGATGCAGGATGTCGGCTTCCAGCGCCGTCCAGAGCGCGAAGGCGCGCGCGCCTTCGTTGAACGCCTTGATCTCCAGCAGCATGCGGCGCACGTCCGGATGGACGATGATCGGATCGGCCGCCAGGTTCGGCGCTTTCACGCCCGAAATCGAACGGCCCTGCCCACGTTCGCGGGCGTAGACGACTGCGTTCTGGTAGGCGGCCTCCGACTGCGCGAGGCCCTGTGAGGCGACGCCGAGACGGGCCTCGTTCATCATGGTGAACATGGCGGCCAGCCCCTTGTTGGGCTCGCCGAGCAGATACCCCTTGGCGCCGTCGTAGTTCATCACGCAGGTGGCGTTGGCGTGGATGCCCATCTTGTGCTCGAGCGAGCCGCAGGAAACGTCGTTGCGTTGGCCGAGCGCGCCGTCCTGCGACACCTCGTATTTCGGCACGATGAACAGCGAAATGCCCTTCACGCCCGCCGGCGCGCCTTCGATGCGCGCGAGCACGAGATGGATGATGTTTTCCGAGAGGTCGTGTTCGCCCGCGGAGATGAATATCTTCTGACCGGTGATGTGATAGGAGCCGTCGCCGTTCATCACCGCCTTGGTCTTGAGCAACCCGAGGTCGGTGCCGCAATGCGGCTCGGTGAGGTTCATCGTGCCGGTCCAGCGGCCCTCGATCATC
>CAZWJF010000058.1:0-13401 GCA_964634325.1 uncultured Rhodoblastus sp. | reverse complement strand
GTCAATTCCTTTGAGTTTTAATCTTGCGACCGTACTCCCCAGGCGGGATGCTTAAAGCGTTAGCTGCGCCACTGAACAGCAAGCTGTCCAACGGCTAGCATCCATCGTTTACGGCGTGGACTACCAGGGTATCTAATCCTGTTTGCTCCCCACGCTTTCGCACCTCAGCGTCAGTATCGGGCCAGTGAGCCGCCTTCGCCACTGGTGTTCTTGCGAATATCTACGAATTTCACCTCTACACTCGCAGTTCCACTCACCTCTCCCGAACTCGAGATCCCCAGTATCAAAGGCAGTTCCGAGGTTGAGCCTCGGGATTTCACCCCTGACTTAAAGATCCGCCTACGTGCGCTTTACGCCCAGTGATTCCGAACAACGCTAGCCCCCTTCGTATTACCGCGGCTGCTGGCACGAAGTTAGCCGGGGCTTCTTATCCAGGTACCGTCATTATCGTCCCTGGCGAAAGAGCTTTACAACCCTAGGGCCTTCATCACTCACGCGGCATGGCTGGATCAGGCTTGCGCCCATTGTCCAATATTCCCCACTGCTGCCTCCCGTAGGAGTCTGGGCCGTGTCTCAGTCCCAGTGTGGCTGATCATCCTCTCAGACCAGCTACCGATCGTCGCCTTGGTGAGCCATTACCTCACCAACTAGCTAATCGGACGCGGGCCGATCTTTCGGCGATAAATCTTTCTGCTCTCGCACGTATCCGGTATTAGCTCAAGTTTCCCTGAGTTATTCCGAACCGAAAGGTACGTTCCCACGTGTTACTCACCCGTCTGCCACTCCGTATTGCTACGGCGTTCGACTTGCATGTGTTAGGCCTGCCGCCAGCGTTCGTTCTGAGCCAGGATCAAACTCTCAAGTTGAGTTGAGATTTGATCTGACTAGTCACTGTCAAATTGTTGACGAGTTCCCAAACACTTCGATCCGAAGATCGAATGGTGTGTTTGAGATACGTGACCGTCAGTTGTCTCTTCGACGCCGCTCCGCAAGGGAGCGGGTCCGCAAGGACTTCCGCCGTCCACGTTTCTCTTTCTTCCGATTCAATTGTCAAACAGCGGCGTCCTGATGGAAATCCGAGGATTTCCGAAAGACGTGGCCGACGAAGCCCTGCAACCTTAGAGGCCGAACCACCTTCGCTCCGATCAACTGATCAGAGGCGAAACGCCCGAGAAGCTCGAGAAGGTCCGAACCGCGCCGGCCGCGTCAGCGGCGTCGTCGTCGATGGGCGGTGTATAGCTCCGGGCTCGTTCGGGTGTCAACAACCGATTCAAAAAAAGTTCGAAAAACTTCATTTTTCGAGGAAAACCGGGCTGTTGCGGCGCACAATCCGCCGCACTGGAGCCCATTTGCGGGCGCGGACTCCCGCGCCCAACTTGGGCCATGATCGACAGGCTTGGTCCGATCCGCCGCGTCGGCCCGATCCGGGGCCGGCGGGGTTCAATTGCGCGCCTCGCCGTGATAGGCCGGTCCCAGCGCCTTAACGATGGAACAAGCCCCCCGTGCGATCGCCATTTTCGATCGGTGGACCACAGCCGCGCCGGGCGGCGGTGGTCTCGCTCGGGGACGAGCCGCCGATCGAGGCTGACGGCGGTCGGCGGACAGAGGACGACCATCGGCGTATTTCCTTCCACTGGCTGGCGGGCACGGTGCTGACCGGACTTTCCGGGGCGGCGCTGATCGGCGCGGCGGCCTTCACGGCCCTGGACCGCCAGATGTACCAGGCGGAGACGCCACAGGCCGCGCAGGTCGTCCGCAAGGAAGACCGCGGCGACGCCACGGTGAACCCGCGCAAGGGCGATCGCCTCGTCAAATCCGTCGACATCGTCGCCGCCAAGCAGAGCTTCCGCGCGCCGACGGCGGTCCGCGCCGGCGACAAGGAAATCATCCGCACCCTCACCTATACGCGGGTCGCCACGCCGCTGACCCTGTCGGAGACCGGCCTGGCCGACGAAGTCCCGGCCTTCAACCCGCTCAAGCTGCTCGCCAGCGCCCGCGGCGAAGGCCAGGCGACGCCGGACGACGCGGAGGCGCGCATCGACGACGCCGAAGTCTCGTTCGTCGTGCGGGACTTCAGCTCCGAGAAGATCGTGGCTCAACCGGCCCAGCTTTCCGACGAGGAGGCGCAGGCCCAGGTCGCCGAATATTTGAAAACCGTGGCCAACGCCGGTCCGCGCGCGCCCATGCAGCTGCCGGCCCAGATGCTGCTCATGCGCACCAGCCGCGTCGCGGGTCCCGGCCTCGCCTACGCCAACGTCGGCGAGCCGGTCGTCTCCTCGACGCCCTTCTCCTCGATCGAGGTGAAGATGGTGCCGGAAAACGTCACGCTGATCTCCAAATCGGCTCAGCCGCCGGACAAACAGCCGACGCAAATGGACGAGCGGCTCGCGGTGATCCGTCACGGCGAAACGCTGGCCGACATTCTGCGCGCCAATTCCGCGACGCGTCAGCAAGCCAATGAAATCGTCGCCGCGCTCGGCGGCCGGCGCGCCGAAAGCGTGGCGACGGAAGGCCGTCGCGTGAAGCTGCTGTTCGCCGATCTCGACGGCTCCGGCAAGAACATGACGCTGGCGCGCATCACCATCCATTCGGATGAACAGATCGAGGCGACGGTCGCCATCACTGACGACGGCCGCTACGTGCAGGTCGAAAGCGGCGAGAAAGTCGCGGCGGCCGCCAAGAAACCCAAACGCGCGTCGGACGACGAGGACGACGAGGATGCGGGCGGCATGCGCCTGTATGATTCGCTGTACGAAACGGCGCTCAAACAGGAAATGCCGAAACCGCTGGTCTCCGACCTCGTCCGCATCTTCGCCAACGACGTCGACTTCCAGCGTTCGGTCCAGCCCGGCGATTCGTTCGAAGCCTTCTACGACGAGAGCGAAGACCGCGACGACCGCGACAAGCTTCTCTACGCCTCCATTACGGCGCGCGACGAGACGTTCAAATACTACCGGTACAGGACGCAGGACGACGGGCTGGTCGATTACTACGACGAGAACGGGCGCTCGACCCGCAAGTTCCTCGTGCGTCAGCCGATCGCAACCGCCAAGATCACCTCCGGCTTCGGCGTGCGCTACCACCCGATTCTCGGCTATTCGAAAATGCACACGGGCGTCGACTTCGCCGCGCCGATCGGAACTCCGATCTTCGCCGCCGGCAACGGCACCGTGCTGACCGCCGGCTGGCATTCGGGCTATGGGCGACGCGTCGAGATCCAGCACGCTAACGGCTACGTGACGGCCTACAACCACATGTCGGGCTTCGCGCGCGGCGTCACCGAAGGCGTACGCGTCCGCCAGGGTCAGACGATCGGCTATCTCGGCTCGTCCGGCCTTTCGACCGGTCCGCACCTGCACTACGAGGTGATGGTCAACAATCACTTCGTCGATCCGATGCGCGTGAAACTGGCGCGCACGCGCGAAATGGACGGCAAGATGCTCGCCGACTTCAAGCGCGAGCGCGACCGCATCGACGCTCTGATGGCCAAGGCGCCGAACGGCACGCGCGTCGCAGCGCGCAGCGCCTCGAACTGACCGCGTCGGCGGCGCGATCATGAGCAGCGCCGACCCCCTGACTTTCGCCCTGCTCGCCGCGGTCGCCCTGATTGCGGGCTGCGTCGACGCCATCGCCGGCGGCGGCGGGCTCTTGACCGTGCCGGCCCTTCTGCTCGCCGGCCTCGATCCCGTCTCCGCGATCGCCACCAACAAGGCGCAGGGCGCGGCCGGCGCCCTGTCGTCGGCGCTCGCATTCGCGCGCGCCGGATTCGTCTCATGGCGCGCAGCCGCGCCGATCGCCCTGTCCGCCGCAGTGGGCTCGATCGGCGGCGCGCTCAGCGTCACCCTCGTCAGCCGGCGCGCGCTCGAGGCTCTGACGCCCGCCTTGCTCATCGCCATCGCAGTCTATTTTCTGCTCGCGCCGCGCCTCGCCGACGACGACGCCCGTCCTCGCCTGTCCGTCGCCGCCTTCGCCTTGAGCGCCGCACCCGCGATCGGCTTTTACGATGGCGTCTTCGGGCCGGGCGCAGGTTCGTTCTACATGCTCGGCTTCGTCACCCTGCTCGGCATGGGCGTCCTGCGCGCGACCGCCCAGACGAAGATCGCCAACGCCGCGAGCAACCTCGGCGCGCTCGGCCTCTACGCTGCCACCGGCGCCGTTCTCTGGCCTTTGGGAATCGTCATGGCGGCATGCGCCTTCGTCGGCGCGCAGATCGGCGCGCGGCTCGCGATGCGCGTCGGCGCGCGGCTGATCCGGCCGCTCTTGATCGTCGTATCCTGCGCTATGGCCTTGCGGCTGCTCGCGGACCCCGCCAATCCGCTGCGTCAGGCGGCCGCCGCCGTGCTCGGACGCTGAACCGGTTCAGGCGAGCCCGACCATTCGCCTGATATCGCCCGGCGTCGCGCCCGCAGCGCGCAAATCGCGTAGCGTCGTGGAGCTGCGGCTCTTCGACAGCTTGTCTCCATCCTCATCGAGAACGAGGCGATGATGCCGGTAGTTCGGCGCCGGCAGATCGAGCAGCGTTTGCAACAGGCGGTGCACGCTGGTCGCGTGGAACAAGTCCATGCCGCGCGCCACGTCGGTCACGCCTTGCAGCGCGTCGTCGACCACCACGGCGAGATGGTAGCTGGTCGGAGCGTCGCGACGCGCGACGATCACATCGCCCCAGACCTGCGGCTCGGCGCGCACGTCGCGCGGCTCGTCGCCTTCGCCGAACTCCCGCCACCCGAGCGCCTGCTCGAGCCGCGCGCAGGCGTCCGGCGTATCCAGACGCATGGCGGCATGACGCCCCGCCATCAGGTGCGCCTCGCGCACGTCGCGGCTCATGCGTTTGCAGGTGCCGGGATAGAGCGGCGCGCCGTCAGGGTCCCGCGGCCAGTCGGCTTTCTGCTCGATGACGCGCGCAATCTCGCCGCGCGTGCAGAAGCAGGGATAAACGACGCCGCGATTGCGCAGGCGATCGACGGCGAGCGCATATTCCCCGAGATGTTCGGACTGGCGACGCGGCGGCGTCTCCCATTCGATCCCGAGCCAGGCCAGATCCTCGTAAATCGCCGCCTCGAATTCGGGCCGGCTGCGGCCGGCGTCGATATCCTCGATCCGAAGCAGAAAGCGTCCGCCGGACCGGCGCGCGCCTTCGAAATTGCGCAACGCCGAATAGGCGTGGCCAAGGTGAAGGTAGCCGTTGGGCGAGGGCGCAAATCGCCAGACGGATTGACTTTGCGTTTCGCTCATTCACCACTCGTTCGATAAAGCTTGCGACCGCCCCGGAGATGAAACTATCGCGACGCGCAAGAGTTCGACAGCTCGACCGCGCACGGCGAGCCGAAAGAAATCGTCCGCGCGGCGGTGCGCGCCTGTGCGCGCCTACGCGCCGGGCCCGCTGATTCTGGATGAGATTTCGCTGGCCGAGGCGCTCGAAGGGTTGCGGGCGCGCGATCCCGATTGCGTCGAGGCCATGCTCGCGGCGGCCGGAGCGCCGCCCCTGCGGCGTCGCGAGCCGGGTTTCGCCGGGCTTGTCTGGATCGTCGTCGGCCAACAGGTTTCGACGGCCAGCGCCAACGCCATCTACGCGCGGATCAACGGCGCATTCCCGCGCCTCGAACCCGAATTCCTTCGCATGGCGAGCGACGAGACCCTGCGCGCCTGCGGGCTTTCGACTCCGAAGATGAAGACCTTGCGGGCGATCGCCGACGCCATGGCGGACGGCGCGCTGAACCTGTCCGCGCTCGCCGAAACCACCGCCGAAGAGGCCCACGCGACGCTCTGCGCCATTCACGGGATCGGGCCGTGGACCGCGGACATCTTCCTCCTGTTCTGCCTCGGACATCCCGACGCATGGCCGGCGGGCGATCTCGCGTTGCAGGAGGGCGCCCGGATCGCCCTCGGCCTGCGCAACCGGCCGGACGCGAAGCGGCTGGAAAAGATCGGCCAAAGATGGCGGCCTTACCGGGGCGTCGCCGCGCGCCTGCTGTGGGCCTATTATCGCGTCATGAAGGAAGGCCGCGCCGGCATGGCGCTCGCCTGACCCGGAGGTTGGACCAGACATGATCGACGGGCCCAGAATTCCAGCCAAGTCCGGCCGGACGCGTCAACTGGTCGTTTTCCTGCACGGATACGGCGCGGACGGAAACGACCTGATCGAACTCGGCCGGATCTGGCGCGATCTCATGCCGGACGCCGCCTTCGTCGCCCCGCATGCGCCCGAGCCCTGCGCCATGGCGCCCGTCGGCCGGCAATGGTTCGCACTGACCATGCGCGACATGGACGAACGTTGGCGCGGCGTCGTCAAGGCGCGTCCTGGTCTCGACGCCTTCCTCGACGCGGAGCTCGCCAGACACGGCCTCGACGAACCCGCCCTGGCGCTCGTCGGTTTCAGTCAGGGAACGATGATGGCGCTGCACGTGGGCCTTCGTCGTCGGCGCGCTCCTGCCGCGATTGTCGGCTATTCCGGCGTGCTGGTCGGCCCCGAGCATTTGCCCGAAGCGACAGCACGGGACGCGGCTGGCCGGCCGCCCCCGCTCCTGCTCGTCCACGGCGATTCGGACGAACTCATTCCCGTCGAGGCGCTATTCGCCTCCGCGAATGCGCTCGGCGAGGCGAACATGCCGTGCCAGTGGCACCTTTCATTCGGCGTCGGCCATGGGATCGACGACGGCGGCCTGACGCACGGCGGATTGTTTCTGGCGCAGAGCTTTGGACTGCGCCCCAATCTGTCGGCGCCGCCTTACGGACGGCGCTAGCTTCCGCGCGCAGCCTTCAGCTCGGCGCGGGCGCCGATTCGCAGCATCATGCCGTCCGTCGAGACGGAGCAGAGCCCGAATCCGCGCTTTGCAAGCTCGTTCGCCCGCTTGCCGGTCATGCAGAATGCGCCGGCGACCTTGTTCTTGGCCTTGCAGCGCGCCGCGATGTGATCGAGCGCCCTGTCGACTTCCGGATGATGCGCGTCGACCGTCGCGCCGTTGGTCAGCGCGATCGAAAGGTCCGACGGGCCGACGAACACGCCGTCGATCCCGGGCGTGTCGAGGATCGAATCCAGCGCAGCCAAGGCCTCGCGCGTTTCGATCATGGCGATCGCCATATGCATCTGATTTGCTGCGTGAAAGTAATCCGCGCCTTCAAGGCCCGCCAAAGCCTGGGCGCGATGAGGCCCCCAACTGCGCTCGCCGACCGGTGGAAATTTGGCGAAGCCCGCGAAGGCGCGCGCGTCGGCGGCGCTGTTGATCATCGGCGCGACGATCGCCGCGGCGCCGGCGTCGAGCAGCCGGGAGGCGCTCGCGAAATCGCCGACGGGAATGCGCGCGATGGCGGGCTTTCCGGCAAGCCCGGCGAGCGCGATCGCTTCGACCGTCGTTGTGAAGTCGATCGCGCCGTGCTGCATGTCGAGCAGCGCCGCGTCGAATCCCTCGCGCAAGGTCGCTTCGGCGAGAGTGGCGTCGTTCAGCCCGCACCACGACATGAGAACGGTTTCGCCGGCGCGCAGCCGGCGAGCCAAGTGCGCGAGCGGCGCGCTTGCAGTCATCTGTTCCTCCCGGGAGACTCTCTATTCTGGCATGCTAGTGCGCCGGAGGCTGGCGCGGCAAGGTCAGGACGCCGCGAGCACGGTCAGTTCCGGATAATGTCGTATGAAGATGCCCGCCTCGTTTCGCCCGAGCCCGGCGACCAGCGCCCCTGCGACCGTCGTCGCGGGGATCGGGCGGTATATGGCGAGGCCGCCGATCAGCAGAGGCGCAAGCGCCCGGGAAAGGGGAATGGCGATCTTTTCGCCGATCCGGCTTTCGGACCGCGCGCCGGTGAGAAAACTCGGTCGTGCGATTTCGACGTGGGCGTATCCGGCCGCCAGCGCCGCCGCCTCGGCCTCGCCCTTCGTCCGCAGGTAGAAATTGCTGGAATTGGCGTCGGCCCCGACCGAAGAGACGAGGCCGAAACGGTCGGCCCCGACCGCGCGTCCGAGTTCGGCGAAGGCGGCGACATAGTCCCGATCGACCCGCGCGAAGGCGGCCTGCGAACCGGCTGTCCGGATCGTCGTGCCCAATGCGCACAAGAAGGCTGTCGGGCGCAGGTCGGCGAGCCGCTCGCGCAGGTCCATCAGCGCTTCAAGATCCGTTTCGACGCTTTCGAGGCTCGCCCGCGGCGGAAGCGTCCGCCCCCGCCTGACGAGCGCCGCGACCCGCCAGCCGCGCCGCAACGCGCATTCGACGGCGGCCGCGCCGACCAGCCCGGTCGCCCCGGCGACGACCATCGCCGGCGCAGTCATGCCCCGCTCCCGCGCTGCGTCACGCGCGCGCCGCTCGGCGCAAGCGCGGGTTCGGCGGGCAACGGAAGCGCCCGGCGAACCGACCGGCGCAAGCCGACCGGCCGGTACAATTGCTTTGTCGCCTCGACGACGAGCACGCCAGCGCCGGGCAGCGAGAACCGGGCGCCGAATCGTTCGAGCGCGGGCGCAAGACGCAGCAGCGAGCGGCGCGCGAAGGGAGCGCCATACAGCGCTTCGCCCCAATAGATCGGCGAAAACATCGTCTCGCGCATCAGGTCTCTGAGCTGACCACGCGAATACGGCTGGCCGTGTCCGAAGGGCGTCGTGTCGACGCGCGACCACAGGCCGCCACGATTCGGCGCGATCAGGATCATCCGGCCGCCGGGCGTCAGAATGCGCCAGGCTTCCGCCAGCAATTCGCGGGGTTGCTCGCTGACCTCGAGCGCATGAAGCACGAGAACGCGGTCGATGCAGGAATCCGGCAGCGGCAGCGCCGTCGTCTCGACCAGCGCCGAGGCGGATAACCCGCTCGCCGGCCAGTTCACGACGCCCTGCTCGGCCGGCATGAACGCCAGAACGCGCACGGCCTCCTCGCGAAACAGCCCCAGGCAGGGCGAGGCGTAACCCACGCCCATCACCGCGAGGCCCGTGCACGCGTCCCACCGGCTCCTCACGACCTGCGTCAGAAACCGCTGGGTAACCACGCCGAGCGGCGACGCATAAAACGTCTGGAGATCGACCACGTCGAGGCTCATCGCGTTCTTTTCGCACGTTTTTCGGGCGGGCGGGAGAGCCACAAAGGCGTTTCCGGGCCGTCACTCCAGTAATTCGTTAAAGGAAAGATTACCCGCCGTCGGCAGGATGCGCGAAAGCTCATTTCTGTCAGGTGTCGTCTTGGATATTCGCAAGATGGTTCAGCGCCCGCAGCGGCTCGAAGCGGCTCCCCCCGCTTCGGTCGCGCAGACGACGGCTGCTCCAGCCGCAGCGCCGATGCACAATGGCGCGGGACCGGATCCGAGAGCGATTCTCGATTCGATCGGCGAAGCCGTCTACGACTGGGACATGGTGAGCGACCGGCTGACCTGGGGGCCGAACGCCCAGCAGGTGCTCGGCGTCGACAGCCTCGACCATATTTCCAGCGGTCGCGCCTATACCGAATTGCTGTCGAGCGACAGCATCGCCTCGCGCTACGGCGCGATCTCCGGCTCCAGCGCGACGGACGACGGCGCGGGCGTTCCCTACCGCGCCCGCTACGGGTTGCAGGTCGGCGACGCGCGCAGCAAGGAGACCGTGTGGCTTGAGGACACAGGCCGCTGGTTCGCCGGCGCCGACGGCAAGCCGCAGCGCGCGCACGGCGCGGTCCGCGTAATCACCAGCCATTACCAGGCCGAGCGCGAGCTTGAATTCCGGTCGCGCTTCGATTCTCTGACCGGCTGTTACAATCGCGGCCATGTTCTGGAGATCGTGACGCGGCATCTGGCGCGTCCGCCCGGCAAGCAGCCGCATTTCTGCATCCTGCTGGCGAGCCTCGAGAACTTGTTCGTCCTCAATCGCACCTACGGCTACGACGTGGCCGACGAGGTGATCGCCGGCGTCGCCAAACGCCTGCGCGGCACGATGCGCGGGCCGGATTCGCTCGGCCGCTACGCCGGCGCGAAATTCGCCCTGGTGCTCGACAATTGCGACCGCGATCAGATGATGATCGCCGCCCAGCGCTTTCTGAACGAGATCAGCCGCGAGCCTTTCGAGACGAGCGCCGGCCCGATCCCCGTGGCGCTGCGCATCGGCGGCGTCGCCGCTCCTCGCGACGGACGCACCGCCAATCTGCTGTTCCAGCATGCGGAGGAGGCGCTCGATCTTGCGCGCGCGTCAGGCGCCACGCGCCTCATTGCATATGAGCCGTCCCTCGCGCGCAACGACACGCGTGTGCAGGCCGCTCGCATGGCCGACGAAATCGTCAGCGCCCTCAATGAGGGCCGCGTCGTGCTCGCCCTTCAGCCGATCATCGACTCCCATTCCCGCAAGCCGGCTTTCAGCGAGGCCCTGATCCGGCTGAAGCAGCCGGACGGCTCGATCGTGTCCCCCGGCGCGATTCTGCCGGTGGCGGAGAAAGCCGGCCTCGTGCATCTGCTGGATCAGCGCGTCCTCGAACTGGCGCTCCAGCGCCTGTCGATGGACCCGACGCTGACGCTGTCCGTGAACGTCTCCGGCGCGACCATTCACGATCCCGACTGGCCCGAAAGGTTCAAGGCGATGATCGCCCGCGAGTCGGGCGTCGCGCCGCGATTGATCGTCGAGATCACCGAAACGAGCGCCATCGCGGACATCGAGGCCACGCGCGCCGCCATGGGCGTTTGCCATGGGCTCGGGGTTCGCGTCGCCATGGATGATTTCGGCGCCGGGCACACCTCGTTCCGAAATCTGCGTCGCCTGCCGTTCGACCTGATCAAGATGGACGGCGCCTTCGTCCAGAATCTGTCGCGCTCGCCCGACGACCGCTTCTTCGTCCGGACGCTGATCGACCTCGCCCACCACATGAACCTTCCGATTGTCGCGGAATGGGTGGAGGACGCGGAATCAGCGAGCCTGCTGACGGAATGGGGCGTGGAGTTCATGCAGGGCGTCCATTTCGGCGACGCCCGCATTGTCGAGAACCCGGAACACATGACCGCCGCAGCGGCCTGACCCTCAGGTGCGGTCGGACGACAGGCTGTCGATCCGCTTCTGCAGCTCGCCGACCTGCTTGCGCAAATCGTCGATCTTCGTCGCGCCGCCGGCGGCTGCGCCCGCCGCATGCCCGCCGCCGGGGACGAACGGATTGAACATCGACAACGCTTGCCGGAACATCGCCATGTTCTTGCGCGCCTGTTCGTCCATCGTCTGGAACATCTGCCGGGTCGGCTCCGCGAGCGGACCTCCGCCCAGGGCGTTGGTGAACTGGTCGCGAAATTTCTGCTGTTCGCTGGTCAGGCGATCGAGCGTGAATTCCAGATAGCTCGGCACCAGCGCCTGCATGCTGTCGCCGTAGAAGCGGATGAGCTGCCGGAGAAATGCGACCGGCAGCATCGCCTGCCCGACCTTGCCTTCTTGCTCGAAGATGATCTGGGTCAGCACCGAGCGTGTGATGTCCTCGCCGGTCTTGGCGTCGAACACTTCGAAATCCTCGCCCTTCTTCACCATCTCGGCGAGGTCTTCGAGCGTGACGTAGGCGCTGGTGCCAGTGTTGTAGAGACGGCGGTTGGCGTACTTCTTGATCGTGGTCGGTTGCTTATCGTTGGCCATTGAACTCGCCTGTCGCGTTTCCTCATAGCCGCCCGGAGCCCGGGCGAACGGCGAAACCGACGATATTCCCTTTGCGAATTGCTGCAAGCGCGAATTTGCCGGCTCTCGCCGCGCGCAATCGCGCAGTTGCAGCCCAAGTCGTAAGACCAAAAGACTTGCCGGCCGCGCCGCCCGGTCCTTGACCGGCTCGGTTGCAGGTAGTTGAAAGAAGGTCCGGGCGGAACGGGAGCCGGCGCGACTCGCGCAAGAATGGCCAACCCGGCCCGAAGGAGGTCTGTATGTCCAAAGACGTTGTAATCGTTTCCGCCGCGCGTACTCCGGTCGGCTCGTTCAATGGAGCCTTCGGCTCGGTGCAAGCGCAGGAACTCGGAGCGATCGCGATCAAGGCCGCGCTCGAGCGCGCCAAGGTCTCCCCGGAAGATGTCGATGAAGTTATCATGGGCCAGATTCTGGCCGGCGGCGGCGGACAGAACCCGGCGCGTCAGGCCGCGATGGCCGCGGGCATCCCGCAAGAAAAGACCGCCTGGGGCCTCAACCAGCTCTGCGGCTCGGGTCTGCGCACTGTCGCCATCGGCATGCAGCAGATCGCCAACGGCGACGCCAAGGTGATCGTGGCGGGCGGCATGGAATCCATGTCGATGTCCCCGCACCTCGCCTACATGCGTGCGGGCACGAAGATGGGCGACATCAAGTTCATGGACTCGATGCTCAAGGACGGTCTGTTCGACGCCTTCCACGGCTACCACATGGGCGTGACCGCCGAGAACGTCGCCGCGCAGTGGCAGATCAGCCGCGACGAGCAGGACAAGTTCGCGGTCGGCTCGCAGAACAAGGCCGAGGCCGCGCAGAAGGCCGGCAAGTTCAAGGACGAGATCGTTCCGGTCACCATCAAGACCCGCAAGGGGGACGTCGTCGTCGATCAGGACGAATACATCCGTCATGGCGCGACGCTTGATCAGATGGCCAAGCTGAAGCCCGCCTTCAACAAGGAAGGCACGGTGACGGCCGGCAACGCCTCGGGCATCAACGACGGCGCCGCGGCGATCGTGATCATGAGCGCGGAAGAAGCGAACAAGCGCGGCTTGACGCCGATCGCACGCATCGCCTCCTGGGCGACGGCGGGCGTGGACCCGAAGATCATGGGCTCGGGCCCGATCCCCTCCTCCCGGAAGGCTCTCGAAAAGGCCGGCTGGAAGGTCAAGGACCTCGATCTCGTCGAAGCCAACGAAGCCTTCGCGGCGCAGGCGATCGCGGTCAACAAGGACATGGGCTGGGATCCCTCGATCGTGAACGTCAACGGCGGCGCGATCGCCATCGGCCATCCGATCGGCGCTTCGGGCGGACGCATCCTCAACACGCTGCTGCACGAAATGCAGAAGCGCGGCTCGAAGAAGGGCCTGGCCACGCTGTGCATCGGCGGCGGCATGGGCATCGCTCTCTGCGTCGAGCGCTGATCGAAACGACAACGCCGCGCCAGACGGCTCGAACAACGCGGACGGCGCCTCGCCGTCCGCGATTGCGCTTGGCTCCTTGGCGGGTCGAGCTTGAAACCGAAGCATCAAGACGGATCAGGAGGGATTTATGTCCAGGGTTGCAGTAGTTACGGGCGGCACGCGCGGCATCGGCGAGGCGATCTCGAAGGCGCTGAAGGCGGCGGGATACAAGGTGGCGGCGAGCTACGCCGGCAACGACGAGGCGGCCGCGAAGTTCAAGGCGGAGACGGGCATCAACGTCTACAAGTGGGACGTGTCGGACTATGACGCCTGCGCTGCCGGCCTCAAGCAGGTCGAGGCCGATCTCGGCCCGGTCGACGTGCTGGTCAACAACGCCGGCATCACCAAGGACGGCATGTTCCACAAGATGAC
>CAZWJF010000057.1:0-13565 GCA_964634325.1 uncultured Rhodoblastus sp. | reverse complement strand
CGTGCCGATGTTGCAGTGCGGCTTCGTGCGTTCGAACTTTTCCTTGGCCATGGCCCCTGATCCGACTGGAGGACTGGAAGTGCGGCCGAGCGTTTAAGGCTCTTTGCGGCAAGTTTCAAGCGCCGCCCCGCTCGACAGCGTAGTGCTGCGATTTTCTTTGTTATTTCATTACGTTAGGGAAATTCGAATTTGCAGCGCGAGCGCGCCTTATCCCATCTTCGTGACAGCGAAAATAAGGATCGGCACGAACATCAGCAGCGAAAACTCGTTGTAGACTCGGTAGAAGATCGAGGAATGCCGATAATCGCCGCGCCGCATCTGCGCGAGCCAGACGTAGCTCAGCCCGTAATAGACGATCAGCGCGAGCACGAAGACGAGCTTCCAGTGCAGCCAACGCCCGCCGATTCCATAACCGAGCCAGTCCCAGACGCCCGCGGCCATGCCGATGAGTCCGAGGCCGGCGCAAAAGCGAAACAGGCGCTTCGCCATGCCGAGCAGTCGCTCGACCGGCTCCCCGGCCGCATGCGCTTCCGCGATGTTGACCAGCAGGCGCGGCATGTAGAACACGCCGGCCATCCAGCCGATGATCCCGAAGAGGTGGAGCGTCTTGACCCATTCCATGGCGGGCGGACCTTGCGTCCGCGCCGCCATCGCGTCAACCGCTATGTCACGCAGCTTTGGTTTCGGCGGCGCGCGCGGCGACGAGCTTCGCCACGCCGACGAAGTCGAGCTTGCCGGAGCCGAGCACCGGCATCGATTTCACCACGACGACTTCGGCGGGGATCATCAACTCGGTCGCGCCGCGCGATTTGGCGAAGCTCTGGAAATCCGCCTTCGTCGCGTCGGCGCGGTCGGTGACGAGCACAAGGCGCTCGCCCTTGCGCGGGTCGGGCTGCGTCGCCGCCGCCGACAGCGCGCCCGGCCAGCATTCGCCGGCGAGTTGCTCGATGGCGGCGAGCGACACCATCTCGCCCGCAATCTTGGCGAAGCGTTTGGCGCGGCCCTTGATGGTGACGAAACCGTCCTTGTCGATCGTCACGATATCGCCGGTGTCGTGCCAGCCTTCGGCCGGCGGCTCCAGCACGCCGGGATTTTCGGCGCGCAGATAGCCGAGCATGATATTCGGACCGGCGACATAGAGACGGCCGCCCTCCTCCACTCCCGGAACTTTCTCGAGACGCGCGGTCATGCCCGGCATGATGCGGCCGACCGTGCCGAACCGGTTGAACATCGGCGTGTTGAGGGCGAGCACCGGCGCGGTTTCGGTCACGCCGTAGCCTTCGAGAATGCGCAGCCCGAACTTTTCCGCGTAGGTCTTGCGCGTCGATTCCTTTACCGGCTCCGCACCCGCGAGCACGTATCGCAGCGACCGGAAATCATAGGGATGCGCCGTGCGGGCGTAGCCGGCGAGGAACGTGTCCGTGCCGAACATGATCGTTGCGTTCGAGGCGTATACCAGCTCCGGCACGATGCGATAGTGCAGCGGCGAGGGGTAGAGATAGACTGGCACGCCCGAGACCATCGGCAGAATGAGACCCGCCGTCAGACCAAACGAATGGAAGACCGGCAGCACATTGAACACCTTGTCGCGCCGCCCGAAATCGATGCGCGCGGCCGCCTGTGCGGCGTTGGCGAGCATGTTGCGGTGGGAGAGCACCACGCCCTTCGGCGTGCCCTCGGAGCCCGACGTGAACAGGATCGCGGCGCGATCGTCCGGCTTTACGGCGACGAGAGGCTTGCGATAACGCAGCATCGCCGCGAGCTTGTCGAGCGCTGAAATCGTTGGACGCACGTCTTCGAGGTAAAGGAACTTCACCTCGGTCGCGACCGCATCCACGAGCGGCTGCAACTTGCCCTTCTCGACGAAGGCGCGCGAGGTGACGATCGTCTTGACCTGCGCGGCCTTGCACGCCGCCAGAATGTTGGCGGCGCCAGCCGAGAAATTGATCATGGCTGGCACGCGGCCTGCGGACATCACGCCGAGCAGCGTCGCCGCGGCCCCGTTCGCGTTGGGCAACATCACGCCCAACGCCTGGCCCTGTTCGGCGAGCGGCGTCAGTTTCTTGCCAAGCGCGCGCGCGCCGATCAACAGCCTCTTGTAGGTGAGCGTTCCGGTCACCGGGTCTTCGACCGCCACGCGCGACAGACCGTGCACGCGCGCAGCGTCCACCACCGCCTCGAAAACCGACCGCTCGATGTTGGAGGTGCGGAAGATCAGATCGGACATGATCTGATAGAGCGCCGCGCCCGCGGCCTGTCGGCGCGCCTTGCCCTTGAGAGCGGCGTCGACCGTGAGATCGACCGGCTCGAGAATGGTGACGCGCACCTTCGGGAACCACCGGCGGCGCACCTGCTCGCGCGTCAGCCGCGAGAACATCGTGGATTCGAGCCCTTCGAGACGCACCGGAACGACTTTCGCGCCGGACTTGTCAGCGATGAGCCCCGCCCCGTCGTACACCTTCATGAGCGCGCCGGTGACGGTGAGGCGGCCCTCCGGGAAGATGATCAGAGTCTCGCCCGATTTCACCGCGTTGATCAGCGAGCGCGTGGCGAGCGGACGAGTCGGGTCGAGCGGCAGGGCGCGCACGAAGCGCAGGAACGGTCTCACCCACCAGCGTTGCGCAATGCCGTGGTCGATCGCGAAGACAGGATCTTTTTCCAGCATCGACACCGCCAGCGCCGCGTCGAGGAAGCTCGTGTGATTGAGCGCGATGATCGCATTCGGACCCGCCTTGGCGATGTTCTCCTGGCCCTTGATCTCGACGCGATAGAAGGCGCGGAACAGGATCGACAGGAAATCGCGCAGCGGATTGGTCGGCATGACCTTGAAGATCCACAGCGACGAAACGAGGCACAGGCCCGCGAGCAGCGCGAAGACTTCGCCGACGGAAACGCCCGCTTTCTGGATTGCGCCGACGACAAGCGCGCCGACGACCATGAAGGCGGCCGTCAGCACGTTGACCGCTGCGATGATGCGGGCGCGCTTTTCGACCGGCGCCCAATATTGGGTCGCAGCGAAGGTCGGCACGACGAACACGCCGCCGGCGACAGCCAGACCCGACAGATCGATGGCGATGCGCCAGGCCGCCCAATCCGCGAAGAACGGACCAACGTCCCGCGGCGCGGGCGCAGGCGGCAGGCCCCAGACTGCGAATGCGAGATCGAGCGAGAAGGCGGCCATAACCAGCATCGCGACCGGCGCCGGCAGGAGCACGATGCGTCCGCTCGACAGGAAAGAGCCGAGCGCCGAGCCGACAGCGATGGAAATGGCGAAGACGGCGAGATAGGCGGAGACGACCATTTCCTCACCGCCCATCATGGTCTTCACCAGCGGCGGCAGCAGCGACAGGATGATCGCGCCGATCATCCAGAACAGGCTGACCATGACGCCGGTGCGCCAGAGTCGCGCGTCGCGCCAGAGTTCCGCGAGCAGATGCCATGTCGATCGCGCGACGTTGGCGTCGATCTCGAGGTCCGGCGCAGCCTGGCCGGTCTTCGGAATGAACAGCGAGGCGCCGTAGCAGGCGGCGGCGACGATCAGCATCGCGGTCGCGAAATGCGCGGGATCGCCCCCGCCCTTCGACGCATAGCCGCCGGCGATCGTGCCGAGCAGGATGGCGATGAAGGTCGCGCCTTCGACATAGGCGTTGCCGGCGGGCAATTCCTCGGGCCGCAGGTGGTCCGGAAGGATGCCGTACTTCAACGGCCCGAACAGGGCCGAGATCACGCCGAACAGGAATAGCGCGGCAAACAGCGTCGG
Source organism: uncultured Rhodoblastus sp. (assembly GCA_964634325.1). GTDB lineage: Bacteria > Pseudomonadota > Alphaproteobacteria > Rhizobiales > Beijerinckiaceae > JAJXWB01. The sequence goes on along the minus strand of CAZWJF010000057.1, from coordinate 9,805 downwards.
CAGATTGTGGAAGGCGAAACCGGCGACAGCGAGTCCCGCCGCGCCGAACTCGGCGAGCTTCAACCGCCGCGCCACGATCGCCTTGTCGAAGCGGTCGGCGAGTTCGCCGCCCAACGCCGACAGGAAGAAGAAGGGAAGAATGAAGACGCCGCCGGCCAGCGTCACCAGCGACTCGCCGTCTGAACCCGCCATTTTGAACAGGATCAGGAAGACCAGCGCATTCTTCAGGAAATTGTCGTTGAAGGCCGAAAAGAACTGCGTCCAGAAAAGAGCGGCGAACCGCCGTTGCATCAGAATATTCATGGAATGCTCCCCGATCCGCTCTTATCGCCCGGCTCGCCTTAAGCTCGCGTCACCGGGCTTGGTTGATGCGTCGTTAGGTAAAGCGGGCCGCGACGCGGCCCGCTCCCTGCGCGTCACTTCGTCTTGCCGACTTCCATCAGCAGGCGTTCCGTCCGCGCATCCTCGATCCGATTGACCAGCTTGGTCGCCTCGTGGATGTCGCGCTGCGTCTTGGTCAACGTGACGCAGGTCTGCACCAGCATCACCACGCCCATCGTCAGATAGCCCTTCATCCAGATGTCGACGGGCAGGAACAGGATGCCGACGCCGACCATGACGGCGGCTGCGGCGAAAGACGCGACGGTGAAGGTTTTCCAGGCCTGGCTGTGGGTTTGAATGGCGTCGGACATGTTCGATCTCCTTTGGGTGTCGTTTCAGGTCGGCGGGCGTTCAGGCGGCCGCGCCGGCTCGGGTTTTGGATTTCAGGCGGGCGAGCACGTCGTCCGCGGTCGTCTTCAGCTTTGGCCCGAAGCCCGCCGCGGCGAGGTGCTCGGCCGCACGCGCAGGCGCGACCGACGCGTCGATTTCGTCGAGCGCCTCCTCTGCGGCGACCGCCTCCATCTGACGCTGGCGCAGACGGTTCAGCGTCGTCTCGGCCTCCGACAGCGTCGCCTCGTAGGGACGGGCCGGATCGATCCGCCCGCGCCGCAGATCGCGCACCGATTCGGCGGCCCTTGCGATCCGGCGGCCGCGGTCGACGGCGGCGATGCGCCCCTCGGCCTGCGAGACATGCGCGCGCAGGCGTTCGATCTCACCGGCGAACAGACGGCGGGCGGTCAACGCCGCGTCGCGGTCGGCTTCGAGCGAGGCGATCGCCTCGGCGCCGCGACGGGCGAGATCGCTTTCGCCGCCTTCCAGCGCCGCGACGACCCGTTGCTCCAGATCGGCGATCTGGGCGTTGACGGCGTCGAGCCGCTGGCCTTCCTGCCGATCCTGGGCGATCGCCAGCGCCAGCGAGCGCCTGGCGCGTTCCAGCGACGCCGTGGCGTCGCGCAATTGCTGGTCGAGGATGACGAGCGCGTTGGCGTCCGCAGCCTTCTCGGCGGCGCTTGCAGCCCCGCCTCGCGCCAGCGTCAAAAGCATTTTCAACATCTGCGCCTCCGTGGTATGAACATTGTTCACGAACGCAATGTCTCATAGCTCTGAACATTGTTCAAGATATTTTTGAACGACGTTCAATAAATTGGTCGGCGGAGGGTTGATTGGAATCCGGAGCGGAACGGAAAGAGCGGCGACTTCAGGAACTTATCGCCATCGCCGAAGGCCGGATCGCCGAAGGCGGGCTCGGCGCGGTCAAGGCGCGCGACCTCGCCCGCGAGCTCGGCGTCGCGCTCGGCGCGATCTACAATCTCGTCGCCGATCTCGACGAGCTATACCTGCGCGTGGCGTCTCGCACGCTGACGCGTCTGGATCGGGCGTTGGCGGACGCCTCTGCGGCGAGCGCCGGCGCCGGACGGGACGCCGCCTGCGGGCAGCTGGTCTCCATCGCCCTCGCCTATCGCAGCTTCGCCAGCGACAACCTGCATCTGTGGCGCGCGCTGTTCGAACATCGCATGAGCGAGGACAAGCCCTTCCCCGAATGGGCGCTGGCCGACCAGCTCAGCCTGTTCCGCTACATTCTGGCGCCGCTGCGCGAGCTGATGCCGGGGGTCGACGACGAGGAGCGGCTGCGCTGGGCGCAGACCATGTTCAGCGCCGTCCACGGCATGGTGATGCTGGGGCTCGAAAAGAAATTCGTCGCCGTGCCGATCAAGCAGCTCGACCGCCAGATCGAACGCTTCGTCCGCGCGCTCTGCGTCGGGCTATCTGCCGAAATGGCTTAGGGAGAAACTGGAGCGGGTGAAGGGAATCGAACCCTCGTATTCAGCTTGGAAGGCTGCTGCTCTACCATTGAGCTACACCCGCGCCCCGGACGGGAATCCGTCGGCGACGCAGATATGCCGAACGCCGCGACCGTTTGCAACCGCGCCGTCAGGCTGCGGCGCGATGCGGCGCCTGGTTCGCCTCGGGCAGGACCGACGCAAGCAATTGTTGCAGCGTGGCGCCCACGTCCCGCAGACTGACGTAGCCCTCGCCCGGCGCGCAGGCCATGGAGGCCGCGACCACCGGCGTGAGCGCCCAGACGACCCGCCGGTTGCAATCCTCGATCATCTGTTCGGCGTTGAACAGGCGGGAAGCCTGCCGCCGCAGTTCGGCGAACGCCCCCTCGGCGCCGAAGCCGACCAGGACGGCGTCCCACGCCGTTTGGTGCAGGCGCGCAAGCCGCCCGCCGGCGCCCGCCGGCGCCGCATGGGCGTAGAACTCTACGGTCACCGCCGCGATGACGCGTTTCATTTCCGCTGCTTCGAAACTGTGGGACTGTTCCATGCCGGCTGTCCGTGACGGGGGTCGTTCCCCCATCGAACAGCGGTTTGGTTAACGAAGCGTCGCCAAACCCGCGAAAAGCGCAAATTCCGCGCGCCCGCAACGCAAAGTCGGCCGGACTGGTCCAAACGCGATTTCGCCGCGCCGATCGAGCGGCGCGGCGATTCTCGCGGGGCGCGTACGCTATTGCGTCTCAGCGCGCCTTCTTGGCCTTTTCGACGTCGGCGCCTTGCAGGAAGTCGATCAGCTTCTGCACCGGGCCGACGTTGTCGATATTGGCGAGCATCTCCTGATAGGCGGCCGGCGCGTGCGGCGGCAGCGAATGCGCTATGCCCTGATGGCAGTCGATGCAGGTCTTGCCCTGATTGAGCGCCGTCTGGTGCAGATTGGAGGCGCGCGGCTCCTGAAGCGACAGATCCATGAAGTCGAACTTGTGGCAGTTGCGGCATTCGCGCGAATCCGTGGTCTTCATCGCGCGCCAGACGTTCTTCGCGAGTTCGATCCGGTTGGCACGGAACTTCTCCTGCGTGTCGATTGTGCCCATCGCCTTGTGATACAGCTCGTTCGACGCTTGGATCTTGCGCACCACCTTGTGCGTCCAATCCTTGGGCACATGGCAGTCGGGGCAGCTCGCGCGCACGCCGGTCTTGTTCGAATAGTGCACCGTCTTGCGATACTCGACGAACACATTGTCCTTCATCTCGTGGCACGAGACGCAGAACGCTTCCTGGTTGGTCGCTTCCAACGCCCAGTTGAAGCCGCCCCAGAACACGATGCCGCCGACGAAGGCGACCATCGCGATCAGGCCCCATAGCCACGGCGATCTGTAAGAGAAAAACCAGCTGAAGAAGCGCTTGATCGCGCCGCGCTGCGGTTGGTTCGGCGCGTCGTTGGCGCGCAGGTTCGGGTCGCTCATCTCGGCCTCCCGTCACTTCACCTGCGTGGCGTTTTCGAAGACGTTGCCGACCAGCGGCTTGGCGTCCGCCTGTGGCACATGGCACTGCGTGCAGAAGTACCGGGTGCCGGCCACCTTATCGAGGCGCGCGCCCTGACGGTCGACGTAGTGGGTCTCCGAAATCTTCGGCGCATGAACCCGCGTGTTGCCCGGCCAGTCGTGACAGCTCATGCAGGCGTTGTTGTCCGTGGTGATCTGATAGCCGTCGATCTTGTGCGGGATGAGCGGCGGCTGCTGGCGATAGGCGCGTCCGAAGCCGTCGGCCGGCGTCGATTGCTTGTAGACGTCGGGCGCCGGGTCGGTCTCGTTGATCGGCGCCTCGCGCAACGTCTTGACGCCCGCGCTCTGCGCCAGACCTGTCGTGACGAGCGCCGCGGAACCGGACAGGAGGGCCAGCGCGGCGAGGATGATTCTTGTCTTGGCCATCGACTTACCCTTTCGCGAGCGAGACTTCGGGATGATTTGCGCCGGTCGGCGGCGACGCGACGGAGAGATCGAAACGGTGCGTCACGTGGAAGACGCTGCGCGGACACACATCGACGCAGGCGCCGCACAAAGTGCAGTCGCTGTTGGCGATGATCGGGCTCGCGCCGGTCTTGCCGCCGCGCAAGGCGGGCGAAATCACATGCGGCTCCGGACAGACGGCGAAACAATCCATGCAATCGTCGCACGACGCGCGATTGACCGCCGAGACGCGCAAGAACGAAACCGATCCGATCGCCCCGTAGAAGGCGCCGACCGGGCAGATATGCCCGCACCAGCCGTCCTTCGCCACGAACAGATCGAAAATGAAGATCGCCAGCGCGCCGGTGGCGGCGAACGGCAGGCCGAAGACGAGCGCGCGGTGGAGCGCCGTGATGGGATTGACCAGCTCCCACGCGACGGCCCCGGTCGCAAACGAGACGATCAGAACCGCGACGGCGAGATACTTGCGCAATTCGGGCCGCAGTTTCGCGGTTTGCTTGATCCCGAAGCGCCGCCGGATCGCCGCCGCGAGATCCGTGACCGGATTGATCGGGCAGACCCAGGCGCAATAGGCGCGGCCGCTGACGATGAAGTAGGCGGCCAACACGATCAGCGCGCCGATGATCGCTGTCGTTTCGGGCCAGTGGCGGGCGAACAGCGACTGAAGCAGCACAAAGGGATCGGTCAACGGCAGAACGTCGAAGGTCCGCGAGGAGGCCAGCGTGCCCTTGGCGATCCAGAATCCGAGCCATGGGCCGGTCAGGAATACGATCAGAAACGCCGCCTGCGCCGCGCGGCGGGCGACGAAATAGCGCGAAGACCGCCAGCGGCCCTTCATTTCGCGCGCTTCGAGATAGGGAGAACGGGCGCTCATGGCTTGATGCCCGGAACGGGCTCTCCCGTCGGCGTCCGCGTCGGCAAGTGCACAGGCGCGTCGACGAGGGCCCCACCGGCCTTCTGCTTTTCGATCCAGCCGCGTTTGTAGTGCGCGTCCTGCTTCAAGGCGGCGAGCTCGAGCGGCAGGACCTTGATCGCCGCCTCGGTCAACACGCAGGATTTCTCGCACTTCCCGCAGCCGGTGCAGGCGTCGGGATGGATCGTGGGTTCGAAGATCGCGTGCTTGGCGGTGCGCGCGTTGTGCGACAGCTCGAGCGTGATCGCCTTGTCGATCGCCGGACAGACGCGATAACAGACGTCGCAGCGCAAGCCCTGAAGATTGAGGCAGGTCTCGCGGCTGGTGATGACCGCCACGCCCATCTTCGCCTTGCCGATGTCGGTGAGCGCATGGTCGAGCGCGCCGGTCGGACACGCCTTCACGCACGGAATGTTGTCGCACATTTCGCACGGAACGTTTCGCGCGATGTAGAACGGCGTGCCCGGCGCAGGTCCGTCGCCCCAATCGGCGAGTTTGAGCGTCTTGTACGGGCAATCGCGCACGCACAATCCGCATCGCACGCAGGCTGACAGAAAATCGTGTTCATCCAGCGCGCCGGGCGGGCGCAACGCCTGCGCCGGCCGCGCGTCCGATTGTTTGCCGAGCGCCCCGAGCATCAGCGCGCAGGCGGCGGCGCCGCCGCCGAAGCGCGCCAGATCCGCGAACGCCTTGCGGCGTCCGGGATCGGCCGGGGTGGAGCGTTGAGGGGCGTTCATGACATAGGCCGCCTTGTTCGTCGTGTCCGGTCAGGCCGGGGTCACGCGGCAGGCGCATTTCTTGAAGTCGGTTTCCTTGGAGATCGGACACGTCGCGTCGAGCGTCAGCTTGTTGACGAGCTGGCTCTCGTCGAAGAACGGGAAGAACACGACGCCGCGCGGCGGCTTGTTGCGCCCCTTCGTCTCGATGCGCGTGACGACTTCGCCGCGCCGGGTCTGCACTTTCACTGTTTGCCCGCGCAGGAGTTTGCGATCCGCCGCGTCGTCGGGATGCATGAACAGCATGGCCGCCGGCACGGAGCGGTGCAGTTCGGGCACGCGCCGCGTCATCGAGCCGGAGTGCCAATGCTCGAGCACGCGTCCCGTCGACAGCCAGAGATCGAAATCCTTGTCCGGGCTTTCCGCGGCCGGCTCGTACGGACAGAAGATGACGCGCGCCTTCTTGTCGGGCTTGCCGTAGAAGGAAACGCCTTCGCCGGCCTTCACGTAAGGATCGTAGCCCTCGCGGAAGCGCCACAAAGTCTCCTTGCTGTCGACCACGGGCCAGCGCAGACCGCGCGCCTTGTGATAGAGCTCGAAGTCGCCGAGGTCGTGGCCATGGCCGCGGCCGAAGGCTGCGTATTCCTCGAACAGGCCCTTCTGCACGTAGAAGCCGAAGGATTCGGCCTCGGAATTGTCGAAGCCCTTCTGCACGTCCTCTTTCGGGAACTTGTTCACCTGCCCGTTGGCGTAGAGCACGTCGTACAGCGTCTTGCCGCGATACTCCGGCTTCTTGGCGATCAGCTCCTCAGGCCAGACCTCCTCGACCTTGAAGTACTTGGAGAACTCGATCGTCTGCCACAGGTCGGACCGCGCCTCGCCGGGCGCCTTCACCTGCTGACGCCAGAATTGCGTGCGCCGCTCCGCATTGCCGTAGGCGCCTTCCTTCTCCATCCACATGGCTGTCGGCAAGATCAGATCCGCAGCGAGCGCGGTGACCGTCGGATAGGGATCGGAGACGACGACGAAGTTCGCAGGATTGCGATAGCCCGGATAGCCCTCTTCGTTCATGTTGGGCGCCGTCTGCATATTGTTCGTGCATTGCACCCAATAAGCATTGAGCTTTCCATCCTTCAGCATGCGGTTCTGGAGAACCGCATGGAAACCGATCTTGTCGTTGAGCGTGCCCGCCGGCAGCTTCCAGATGCCCTCGGTTATTTCGCGATGCTTGGGATTGCCGACCACCATGTCGGCCGGCAGGCGATGCGAGAACGTGCCGACCTCGCGCGCCGTGCCGCAAGCAGACGGCTGACCGGTGAGCGAGAACGGACCGTTGCCCGGCTCGGAGATTTTTCCGGTCAGCAGATGCACGTTGTAGATCATGTTGTTGACCCACGTGCCGCGCGCATGCTGGTTGAAGCCCATCGTCCAGTAGGAGACGATCTTCTTCTTGGGATCGGCGTAGAGCTTCGCGAGCCGCTCCAGGTTCTCCTTCGGCACGCCGGACATCTTGGCCGCATACTCGAGCGTGTAAGGTTCGAGCAGCTTCTTGTATTCCTCGAAGCTGATCTTGTCCTTCATTCCCGCCGGATCGATCGCGCCGTCCTTGCCGGCCTTGTGCGATGCGTTGATCGCCTTGACCTCGAGCGCGTTGGTGGGACGCAGGCCATAGCCGATGTCTTCCACGGTGTGCGCGAATTCGACGTGCTTGGACACGAAGTCCTGGTTCATCGCGCCGGAATTGACGATGTAGTTCTGGATGTAATTGAGGATCGCCAGATCCGACTGCGGCGTGAAGATCAGCGGGTTGTCGGCCAGTTCGAACGAACGATGTTCGAAGGTCGAAAGCACGTGCACTTCGCAGCCGGGATGCGTGAGCCGGCGGTCGGTCAGACGCGACCACAGGATCGGATGCATCTCCGCCATGTTCGAGCCCCAGAGCACAAACGCGTCCGCGAGCTCCAGATCGTCATAGCAGCCCATCGGCTCGTCGATGCCGAAGGTGCGCATGAAGCCCGCCACCGCCGACGCCATGCAATGGCGCGCGTTCGGGTCGAGGTTGTTGGAGCGGAAGCCGCCCTTGATGAGTTTGGAAGCGGCGTAGCCTTCCCAGATCGTCCACTGCCCCGAGCCGAACATGCCGACCGAGGTCGGGCCTGACGTCTTCAGCGCGGCCTTGAACTTCTCGGCCATCGTCTGGAACGCTTCGTCCCAGGAGACCGGCGTGAACTCGCCGTTCTTGTCGTACTTGCCGTTCTTCTTGCGCAGCAGCGGCTGGGTTAGGCGATCCGAGCCGTACATGATCTTGGACAGGAAGTAGCCCTTGATGCAGTTGAGGCCGCGATTGACCGGCGCATCGGGATCGCCCTGCGTCGCGACGACGCGTCCGTTCTTCGTGCCGACGATCACGCCGCAGCCGGTGCCGCAAAAACGGCACACGCCCTTGTCCCAGCGGATGCCGTCAGCGCCGATCTGCGCGGCGGCCTCCTGCGGCGCGCCGACGCCCGCTACGCCTGCAGCCGCCGCGATGGCGGAGGTCTTGAGCGCGTCGCGCCTGGTCTGAACGAATGCGCCTTGCGCTTTGGTCTGGTCGGACATCGGTCTGGCCCTCCGTCAATCGGTCGTCGTTTGGCGCGGTTGCGCCGCGCTGGTTTCCGGTTCGTCGTCGAAAGCGTGGTAGACGAGCGACGCCGCCACCACGCCCGGCGTGCGATGAATTTCTGCAATCTGATCGAAAGCCCGCGCATGCGGCTGGTCTTCCGCCGTCACGACGAGCCGGCCGTCATCGGTGCGCGCGTGAATCTCGACGCCCGGCAGAGACGCGACCGCGCGCGTCGCTTCGTCGATCCGCGAGGGATTCACGTGAACGACGAGGCTGCAAATGTTGAAGGCGTCGGTCATGTCCGCATCCCTTCGGCAAGGCTCGCGGCCGCCAGCGCCCTGTCCCTCGGCGTCAGCGCGATCGCGCCGACCGGACACACGCCGACGCAATCGCCGCAGCCGTTGCAGGTCGACAGGTCGAGGATCGTTTGCGCGCCGCCGCGCTGCAGACGGAAACGGATGGCGTTGAGATCGCAGGCTTCGCCGCAGCGCCGGCAGGTCACGCCCTTCGGTTCGACGCAGCCGGCGCCGATGAGCGCGACGCGCTCGTCCGGCTCGGAAATGTCGTCCCCCGGCCTGAAAGCCTTGAACAGGCTTCGCCGTGTCAGCGTCGCGCTCATCGTTTCCCTTCGGACAACGCGTACTTCGCAACTGTTTCGCCCCATATGGGCGGCGCCACGAACGTCCTCGGGACGTCCGTCGAGCGGGACGGACCTTGAATCGCGACAGGCGAGTCGACCTTGATATTCATCAAGTGCGCTGCAACGACTTTTCGTTGCGATGCAACAGGACGCCGCTTCGGTTCGAGACGATAAAAAGCCGAAAAAGCGGCGTCTCGCCTGCGCTGGCGGGACTTGCGCCGGAAGGCCGCCTGACGAGGCGCTCGAATGCCGACCGCGCGCTCGCGCGACGGCGCCGCGCTTATGCGACGATATGACGATAGATCGCCGGCAGGGCGTCGATCAGGCGATCGGACGCCGGCGCCATGGCGTAGCCGGAGCGCCCGAACAGATAGGGCAAATAGGCCCGCGCCTGCTCGTCCACGGTGATCGCGAACACGGCCTGCCCCTGCCGTCGCGCCTCCTGCACCGCCTGCCGCGTGTCCTCGATGCCGAAGCGCCCTTCGTAATGGTCGATGTCGTTGGGCTTTCCATCGGTAATCACCAGCAGGAGCTTTCGCGCGTTCGGCCGCTCGTTCAGCCGGAACGACACATGCCGGATCGCCGCCCCAAGCCGCGTGTAGAAACCCGGCCTCAGGCCGGCGATGCGCGCGTCGACCAGCGCGCCGAACGGTTCGTCGAAGGTCTTGCAGACATCAACGAACACGCGGTCGCGCCGCACCGATGAGAAAGCGTAGAGAGCGACCTGATCGCCGCACGCGTCGAGGCCGCGCGCCAGCGCTTCAAGCGCCTCCCGCGCGATCGAGATCACGCTCTTGCCGTGCACGGC
>CAZWJF010000056.1:0-13769 GCA_964634325.1 uncultured Rhodoblastus sp. | reverse complement strand
AGATCGACGGGCGGTTTTACGCCGTCAACGGGCTCGCACGATCGCGAGTCGGCGCCAACGGTATTCGATGTGGCCGCGAGCCAATGCCGCTGTTTGACGGGTATACGGCCCCAACTGCGATCCAGACGTTTTCGCAAGCCGCCAATTCGATCATCAACTCGGCGTGCGATTGATCCGCGTCTACTGCGCGTCGGGGGAGCTGACACCCGTCGAGCCCGGCCCGTTGGAATGCAGCCGGATTTTCGAGACCTGCGACGCGATCCGGCCGTCAAGAAACTGCTGGAAAGCGCCGGCATTGAAATTCAACGTGAAAGTGTGCGTGACCGTCGCTTCGCCCTTCACGTCGGCTTTCGCCGTGATCTGGTCCGGCTTGACCGTCGCTTCGATCGGCCCTTGCGAAATGCGGTTGGTCAGGTCCGCCGCCTGCGCCTTCAACTGATCGACGACGGGGTTCGGGGCGTCACGCATCGAAGGATGCACGCGCGCAAGAGCCGCGTCTATCTTGCCGTTGATCGTCGAGAGTTGGTCCTTCAATTCCGCCGTGTCGTCGGCCGTCTTTGGCGTCCAGTATTTACCGGCCGCGATCGACCCGACCTCGTGCGCAAACTCCCCGGCCTTGATGCCCGCGTATGCGCCCATGCCGATCGAGCCAAGCCGCGACATGAGAGGCAGTCGACCCATGACGCCGCCAGCGCCCAGCGCCGTTCCGAGCGCGCCTGTTGCGACTCCGCCGCTGGCGGCCGCGCCCGCTGTCCCGAGCCCGCCGAGCGCCGCGACGCCACGCAACGCCATCGTGACCGGCCCGAGAGCAACCGCCGCCATGCCCGCGTAGGTCGCGAATTCAAGCAGCTTCGGGTTCATGTCGCCAACGGCGCGCATCCCGCTCGCCAGCCCGTCAAGGCCCTTCGACACAGAGTCCAGAACGCCGCTTTCGGCGAGCGAAAGAACCAGGTTGTCGAGCGACCCGACCAGCCGGTTGTGCGCCCCGACCGCGCCTTGGGTCATTCGGTCGGAAGCGCGATCGACGGAGCCCGGCGCCGTGGTCTGAAGGTCTTTCAGAAACTCGTTGAAACTCTCGCCGAGCAGCGTCGAAAGACGCGATCCCTGCTTGGCGTCGAAGATGCGCGCCGTCTGCCCGGCCGTGACGCCCTTATCGGTCAGGTCTTTCAGCAGCCGCTCAATATCGACGCCCTCGCCGAGGGACGCGACATAGCGGTTCACCATCTTGGAAATCTTGTCCTTGGCGAGCGTCTTCTTGATGCCGAGCCCGTCGATCAGTCCGGCGGAGAGCGCCTCGGCGACATCGGTCCCGTCCGCGTCGGACTTCTTGACGATGCCCGCGATGCGGTCCTTCATCGTCGTGGCGTCGATGCCGCGCTGCTTCAAGCCATTGATCAGATCGCTGGGGACGATGTCGCGACGCCCCGTCTGATAGTCCTCGAACCGCAACCCCAGTTCGGCCATCGCCTGCCGGGCGTCCTGCGTCGGCTTCACAGCCCGCACGAGCATCGACCGGATCGCCACGCCAGCCTCATCGCCGCGCAGGCCGGCCTGCCCCTGCGTCGCGATCATCGCGGCGAGTTGCTCCATACTGACTCCGAGCTTCGCGGCCATCGGCGCCGCGTATTTGAAGCCGGATGCGAAGTCCTCGACGCCAAGGCGGGAGATGTTCGCGCCGCGGGCGATGATGTCCTGATATTTTTTCGCCGCAGCGACGGCCTCGGATTCGCTTTTCGCCTTGATGCCATAAGCGGCGAGCGCCGAACCGGTGAAGTCGGCGGCCTTCCCGGCTTCGACATCGCCGGCGATGGCGAACCGGGCGGTCGGGCGGATCAATCCCGGCGCCGAGGTCTCATAGCCCGCCTGCACGTATTCGCGCCCGAGCTTGGCGAGTTGCTGACCGGTGAAGCCGACGCCTTCCGCGCCGATCGTCCGCGCCTCACGGCGCAGCCGGTTCGATTGCTCTTTCGTCAATTCGCCGCGCGCCTCGGCGGCGTTGATCTCGCGCTCGAAATTCAGCGCCCGACTGTAGGCGCTATAGGCCGCATAGCCGCCCACCAGGCCGCCCATTCCGATGCCGCCGCCCGGCCCTACTGCGACAGACGCACCACCGGCCGGCGTCCGCCGCTGGCCAGCGCGCAGTTGCTCACTCGACAGTGGCGTCACCCACGCCGCAGACCCAGCCCGCGCCGACTTCGCCGCCGCACCGGCCGCCTTGAAATCTGTTGCGGCCCGCCGCGCGGCCATGCGCGCTTCGTCATAGGCGCCCGCCAGCCGGCGGACCTCGCCCTGCGCCAAGCGGTATTGCTCGGCCATCAGGCCGCCGCCCGCGCCGCTTTTCAACGCCGCCGCGAACCTCTGCGCCTTGTCCTGTGCGTTGCGAAATTCAGTCCCGACGCGCATCAACTCTTGACGCGCGCGCGCGAGCGTCGAGACATCCGCCGTCTTCATCATGGCGGCATTCATCGCGGCGGTCGATTTCTCGACCGTCTTCATCGTCTTGGCGAGTCCTTCGACTTTGGCCGCAGCCGAAGCAAATGCCTTGCCCGTTTTGTCGTGCGCTTCGATGAGCGCGACGGCGCGCATGATGCGATCGGCCATCGTCTCACTTCCTCACGAGAAGCCCGCGCGCCACGCCGCGATCGATCCAGTGCGCGATTTCGCCGAGGGTCATGCCGGAAACTTCGGCGGCGCTGGCGATCTTCAGGTCGAAGACGATGAGGTCTGCGGCGCGGGCGATGGCGCTTCCGCGCCATCGAGAAAAAAACCGAGAAGCGCCTGCTGCACCGCCATGCCGTCGCGCAGCGACAGCGCGGCGATCAGTCCGAATTTCTGATCGACCAGCACGTCGTAGAAGGCGCGCAGCCGGTCATGATCGACCACGTCATAGGCGCCCGCCGACGTGACGACAGGCACATAGGGCGGGCCACCGCAGGCGAGGACATTCCCATAGGTCGGCTCGCGGATCGTGATTTCCGACACGAGCGCGCCCGCCCATTCGACGGGCTGCGTCAGCCTGACGGTTTTCGACGCCATGGCTCAGCCTCAGCCGCGCCGCGTGTAGTCGCGCGGATCGAACAGGAGAGACAGGCCCGTGACCTCGCCGTTCTCGCGCGCCACACTCGCCTTGCCGGTGAAGCGCGCGGCGCTGATCGCGTGCGAGGCGCCGGTCTGCGGCTCGACGATCGAGACCACATAGGGGCCGCCATTGGCGACCGCCGACCATTTCTCGCCCCGATCACGAAACGTCACCGCGATCATGCCGGCCGCCGGCGAAAGCGTCCGATCGACAGAGCCGTCGCCGTTGACCAGTTCGGACTTGTCGAACCGGTCGAAGTCGAAGCTCGGCATTCCGGTCAGGATGTAGGGCGTGCCGTTGAGGGCGATCGTCACGTCGCCGCCGTAGTCGCGCATGGCCATGTCTCAGGTTCCTTCTTGGGATCAGGCCGCAGAGGCCAGCGCCGGCGCCTGCGCGTAGAACGTCGCGTTGGCGGCGAAGATGTCGAGCGGATTGGTCCGGTCGATCGGCAGGAAGGCGTCGCAGCGCGCGGGGTTCTGCGCATTGCGCTCGACCCGCACATTCGCCGCGAAGTATTCCTTGTTCTCGAACACGCCCCGCGCGCACAATTCGGTGTAGGCGGCGATCAGCGTCGCCTCCTGATCCTTCACCGTGGTGATCGCCAGAAGCCCGCGCGGATTGGCGTCGCTGATCGCCTTCTGGCCGTGGTGCGAATACCACTGCGCCTTGATGTAGGAGAGGCCGCCCGACACCTGGAACATCGCCTGAATGTCCCGGAACGTCGTGTCGGTCTGACCGAAGGCGTCGGTGCGGCGCGTCGTGACGAACTTGTCGATCACGACTTCGCCGGCCGTGTTGACGGACCACGTCGAAACGCCCGATCGATTCAGCGCATCGCGCGTCGCATAGTTGGGCCAGAGCGACCGATCGCGCGGGGCTTTCAGGCCCTGCACCACACGCCCGGTCTGATTGCGCGAGACGTTGCCGAGCGTGATGTCCTGAAGCCACAGATAGGTCTGCGCGGCCATGCCGGCCGCCCACACCCACGAGGGCTGCGGCGTGTTGGCGACGCGGCCGGCGATCGACTCGTGTCGATTGTCGCGGGCGAGGCCGAGCGTCGTGAAAGTCCCGGTGTTGCCGGTGACGACGCCGAAGCCGTGACCCCACGACATCCGCGTCGGATCCCATCGCCCGCCGACATCGGACAGCGCCGTCTTGACCGCGTCGAGCGAGGTCGCGTCGGCCCAGGGGTTGACGATCATGTCGGCCGGGTCGTCGCCGAGCGCGGCGAGCGCCGCGGTCAGCGTCGGCACGCCCGAGCCCGCGACGCCGCTCGCGACGGTGAGCCAAGACGTGGTGAACAGGTTCGGAACTTCGGTCGGGATGTAGATGTCCATCTCGGCCGACAGCGCGCCGGTGTTCCGCGCCGTGACGGTGACGACGTTGGTCGCCGCCGCCGCCGTGACGCCGAGCATTCCGCCCGTCAGCGCGTCATAGAAGGCGTTGATCGCGGTGGCGATGTTGGTCGCGACGGTGTTCGCCGAGTCGCCCGCGACGACGGTCACGCCGAGGCGCTCGCCGTCGATGTCGATCAGGCCGTAGCCGCCGGCGGCGGGGACCGTGCCGATCGTGATCGTCTTGGTCTGCGCCGCGCCCGTCTCGGCGACGGCGACGACCCAGATATCCTGCACCGGCGCATTGCGGCGCGCGGACACGAACATGTTGTAGAGCATCGAGCCGGGGCCGGTCAGCGCGCCGGCTTCCTGCGTGGTGATGACGCGCGTCGGCGTCGCGGCGGCGACGGACCCGGCGCTCGTCTTGTGGCCGAGAAGCACGAGCCGAGACGACGCCTCATACTGGCCGCCCGAGTTGACCTCGAAAGCCGCGATCGGCGCGACGAGGTTCGCCGGAATGGTGTTGAACCCGATCGTCATGGATCACGCCTCCTTCTTGGCGGGCTTGGCGGCCGGGGCCGGATCGGTGACGCGCACGAGCGTCCCGTCCGCGAGCAGGCCGAAATAAAACGGGGTGGTTTCGTCGACCTCGAACGGGCCGGCGGGGAGCATCGGCGCGCCAGCGCGCACGACATCGGGAACCCGCGCCGACGCATCGGCGAGGCGGACAGTGATCCGGGACATTTGAGCCTCAGGGGTTGTTGAATTCCGCCGCGATGTCGTGTTCGCCGGGCGTTGCTGTCGGCATGTCTTCGCGGCCGACATTCGCGTAGAGCGTGACGCCTTCCATCGGCGTCAGCGTCGCCGGCGCAGCGACACGCGCGGCGACCAGTTCGCAAATCGCAAGATGCGGCGAGCCCGCCGGGAGCGCCCTGGCGACGCCGCGCAACGGCTCCGGCAGGGCGTCGAGACCCGTCCCGCGCACCGCGCCCGGATCGGGCCACGCATCGTTCGGCACCTGCGCGACCATTTGCAAAGAGCGCTGCGCGAGCCGCGTCGTGCGGTCGGCGTCGCGCAGCGGGACTGATTGCACCGCGCGGATTTCCCATGCGGCGAGGCGCAAAAGATTGTCGCCGTGTCGCATCTCTCGCGTGTCGAGCGCGCGGCGGACCTCGGCTTCAAGAACGTCGAGCAACGCTTCGCGCTGCGCGTCTGTCGGCGGGGCGGCGACGCCGCCGATCGTCTCCGTCGATCCATCGTCCGCGACGATCTGAATCTCGGCCCGCGTCGCCATCAACAATTCGATCGTCAGCGCGACGGTCTGTTCATCCGCCGGACGCTGACCGCTGTAGGGCTTGGCGTCCTGTTCTTCGGTGTAGACGATGGCCATCGGGACGGCCTCGATTTCGTCGAGGCTCGCCGCCGGGTCGATGCGCGAGTCATAGACGCGCTTGCCGGCGATCGTCGGAAATGTCGTCGCGCCATGTGGCGCCAGCGCCTCGCAAACCGCGATGCGCAGGGCGAGACGGGAAAGCATGGCGGATCAGGCCGCGTTGACGCGGCAGTTGTAGCGGCGAGCGTCGTCCGGGTCGGCGCTCTGAACGACCCAGCGTCGCCCCGTCTCGACTTCCTCGAACACGTCGCCCCGCCGGACGACGATGTCGATCGCCGACACGTCGATGATGTGCTCGCGGCCGGCATGCCCTGCCCGGCGGTTCATTGTCGAGTCCGCGAGATTGGAAAGCGCCGGGTCTGAGTCGAGCCAATCGACGACACCGACGGTCTCGACAATGTCTCGCGTCGGGTCGGCTTCCATCGCGGCGTTCACGTTGGCGGCGTCGCGGCGCGGAATGTGCCGCAATGCGACGCCATAGGTCGGCTCGATCGCGTCCGCGCACGCGCTCGCAAAGAGTTCGTTGAACACGGACGGCATCGAGCATCAGCCCTTCTTGGGCTTTTCGACGATGGCGGCGACAGCCCCGCCTGCGGCGATCAGTTCGGCCGCCTGCTTGTCGTCGACATCGAATTCCGCGCCGGGCTCGACATAGCGGATCGGCGTCGGGCGGATCAGACGCTTGTCGATCTCGGAAATCTTCGGCTCGCCAGCCTTGAGATAGACGGCCGTCTTGGCGATCAGTTTGGCCATGTATGGCTCCGCAAATGAAAAGGGCGAGCCGAGGCCCGCCCTGCATGTTCGTTCTGGTGGAAGCCGATCAGGCGATGACGCGCGCGCGCAGCGTGGCGTTCGGGTTGACCGGCACCATCAGCGGCGCGGACTGCGTGACGATCTGCTCGATCGCCACGTCGCCCGGCGCGACATAGTTGCGCGGGTAGACCGGCACGGCCTGGAACATGGCGTTCACGTCCATGATCGCGCCGAAACAGCGCCAGCCATTGACGGCCGGGCTGGTCAGCACCGCGTCGCGGGCGTCCATGATCGGGACAGCGGAACCGCTCGCCTCGTAGTAGTCGGAATAGACATAGACATCGAGGTCGCCGCCGAGGTTGCCGACATAGCGGACCTCGCCGGTGCCGATCAGCCCCGTCTTCACGTTCACGTCCGTCCCGCGCCGCTGCGTCGACATCTCGGCGACGACCTCGGCGTCCTTACGCATCACCGCCCACGCCGAAGTGCCGAGCGTCAGACGGTTCGGCGCGCCGCCGAACGCGGCGGCGTGCATCGTGTCGGACCAGGTCTGGATCAGGTCGAGGATCGAAACGCCCACGTCTCCCCAGCGCGCGCCGACGCCGAGCGTGATCGTGTGCCCCGCGGCGCGGCCGAAATCGACCGTGACGGCAGGATAGTCGTCGCCATCGACCACGACCGAACCATTCAGCACGGCCTGCGCGGCCATCCACTCCCACCGGCGTTCGACCGCCGTGCGGTGATACTGAATGATGTCGGCCTTGATCGCGTCGTAGCGCGCAGCCATCGTCGAGTCGCCCGGCGCCAGCAGCGTGCCGGGGCGGCGCGACAGCGCGCGATGCGGCGAAATCGGATCGGACGGCTTGAGATAGGCCGGCTTGAACCGCGCGGCCGTGCTCGACTCGTCATAGATCGCGCGTCCCTGCGCCATCGGCACGACGAACGGCGCCAGCTTGCGGCCGGCGCGCGGAATCTTCTCGAACTCGATCCACTCGGAGTCGAACGTCATCTCGTTCTGAAAGAGCAGATCGAGCCAGTAGTTCGGGGCCGGGCGCATCTCGCGATACACGTCGAGCAGCGTGCGGGTGTCCCAGATGTTGGGGGTCTCGAAAGCCATAGTGGCGATCCTTTCCTGTGCCGCCGCCGATCAGAGGCGCTTGCGGATGATGATGTTGGTCGGCGTCGGCGAGCCGCGGAACGCAGCGGCCTTGAGCGCATCGGTCGAATAGTCGGCGTGCCAGACCAGAGCGTCGGGATTGAAGTTGCCGGCGCGATAGATCGCGACGCGATCCGAACCGCCGACGCCCGTCGTCACGGCGCAGGTCAGCACGCCGAGCGGCACGACAGCCGTCGCGCTCGTCTTGGCGAGCGCCAGATTGCCCGAGCCATCGACGCCGACGACCGAGAAGGCGGCGAGCGTCGTGCTCGCGCCGACCGGAAAGTCCTCGGTGACGGGGAGAGGAACGGCCGAGTTGAAAAGCTCGGCGGTGACATAGGTGTCCGACGCCTCGTAAGCGGCGACGCCCGGAACCTTGTTCGGGATGGTGGTCGTCATGATCGTGTTTCCTTGTTCCGGGCGATCAGGCGGCGCCGGTCATGTGGCGATAGGTCGCGAGGATGCCTTTCGACTTCGGCTCGGCCGTCGCAGCGGGCGCGGGCTGCGCGCCGATCGCGTTGACGCCGGTTTCGGCGACGATCGCGGCGAAATCGATCGGCTTCGCCTCGATCCGCGGCGTCGCGGCGAGCACCTTCGCGGCCTGCTCGGCCGTCAGGTCGGTGTCGAGCGCCAGCGTGCGCGCCTGCGCCTCGCGGCCCTTGGCTTCGTCGTGCGACTGAATCGCGCCGATACGCGCGCGCTCCTGCGACGCGCCGATCTTCACGCCAGCGGCATGCGCATCCGCGACAGCCTTGTCGTGATCAGCTTTGGAGATGCCCGCGACTTCGGCGGCGGGCGCGCCCATGGTCTCGCTCATTCGGGTTCCCTTCGGAAGCGAGGTGGAGGAACGCCCGGTCGGGGCGCGCGAAAGCTCGGCGAGAACGGTCTCGAACGTGCCGAGTCGATCAGCGAGGCCGGCCTTCACAGCCGCCTCGCCGATGAATGTGCGCGCTTCCGTCGCGCGCGCTGCGGCGGCCGTGAGCCGGGCGCCGCGGCCCGCTTCAACCGTCGCGAGGAACTTGGAATAGAAGGCGTCGACCTCGGCTTGCAGGTCAGCGCGCACCGCATCGGGGAGTGGCTCGAACGGGTTCGCGTCGGCCTTGTGCGCCCCGGCGAAGATCAGCGTCGGCGTGATCCCTTCCTCGGCCAGCGCGCGCGAGTGGTCGGCATGAACCATGATGACGCCGATCGATCCGGAGACGCCGGTTTCCGTCGTCACGATCTCGGTCGCGGCCGACGCCAGCGCATAGCCAGCGCTTGCCGCCATGCCGTTCACCACGGCGACAACGCGCTTGCGCTGCGCGGCCTGCCGCACCGCGTCGGCCGCCTCGAAAGCGCCGATTGCCTCGCCGCCGGGTGTCTCCATGTCAAGGATGATCGACGACACCTTCGGATCGGCCGCCGCCATCGCGACCTGATGCTTCACACCCTCATACGAGACGAGGCCGGAAGACGCCCCGATCCAGGCGCCGCGGTTGACCATCGACCCGGCGATCGTGACGATTCCGACGCCGGACGCCGTGCGGCGGTAAGGCAACGCCGCGACGGGCCTGCCGTCCGTGTCGCGCTCGACGCCCTCGCCGACGAAGCGGCTCGCTTCCGGCGTGAGACTGGATGCATCGATCCTGATCCGCCCGGAGAGCACGGAGAGGATCACCGCCGCCTTGTCGGGCGTGATGAGCAGTGGCCGGTTCAGCGTGCGGTCGGCGATCTGCGCCAGATAGCTCGCGCTCAATGCACGCCCCCCGCCCGGATCGCGAAGCGCGTCGGCCGCACGGGCGAGCCGAGCGAGGCGGCGCATTCATCGGTGAGGCGCGCAATCTCCCGCGCCAGCCAATGCGAATCGCCCTTCGCGTATTTCACCGTCTTGCCGCGATGCGTGACCTCGGCGACCCCGCCCGTCGCCAGCTTGCGCTGCGCCTCTCGCAACGCGCCGAGCGCGGCGCACGGGTCATCCCAATCGATCGGATCGACCATGCCTCACGCCTCGTTCATCTGTGCGTCGTGCCGCGCCATCGCGGCGGCATCGGATTCGCGCGCGCCCGATGTCATCTCGGGAAGCCCGAGCCGGCGCCGTTCGTCGCGCTCACGCGCAAGCTGTTCGTACTGCTCTTCCCAGTCTTCGCCGCGCTCGGCGAACGCTTGTTCGTCGGTCATCAAACCGGCTTCTTTCATCGCTGCGACGGCCTTCGCGTCTTTCCATGGATCGCCGCTCGGCCGCTTTCCGCCGCGCCACGTCGCCATGACGGCGAAGCCCCGCTGCGCGAGGAAGGCGGGATAGCCGCCCGGATAAGGCATCGCGCCGCTGGCGATCTCTTCGTCGAGCCAGGCCTCATAGATCGGCTGAGTGAACCGCGCGCCGATCACCTGCCGGCGATACAGCACCACCTGCCAGATTTCCGCCGTGGCCTGATTGATCGTCGCGTAGGACGCGCCGAAATAATCGCCCGTCGCCTGCTCGAACGTCAGGCCGAGACACCGCGCGACCTCGCGAAGCAGGAAGCGCGCGAACGCCTCATAGGTCGAATTCGGATGCTCGGACTTGTTGAACTTCAGCTTGTCGCCAGCGAACAGCGTCGCGATCTTGCCGAACCGGCCGAGATCGATCCGCGCGCCGTCATAGAACGACTTCCGCGCCTCGATGTAATTCGGCACCGTGCCGCCCTGCGCGAACCCCTGCTCAACCTCGTCCTGCAACCCCTTAAGCACATCAGCCGTCGGCGCGTCGCTTTCCAGCGTCGCCGCGAAAATCGCCTGAATCAGCGCTGCGGTCAGCGTCGCATCGGAGAGTTGGTCAAACTGACGCACCACCTTGAGAGCGGGCGTCATCGTCGAGATGCCGCGGACCTGCCCCGGCATTCCGTCGAACACATGCACCACGGCCGGGCGTCCGCTGCGCGCGCGCGCCGCAACGTCGACGATCTCGATTCGCCCCGACAGCGCCTCGTCCTGTCGGATGCGATAGCCGACAGGCGCGCCGAAACCATCCATCCGCACGCCCTGGATCATGCGATCCTGCGTGTTCGTTTCTTGCGTCAGGCGCCACGACTCGACCAGCATCGCCTTCGTCGACGGCGCGCCCGGCTCGCGGCGGATCAGCGGAAGCGTCGCAACGATCTCGCCTGTCGCAAGCCAATGCCGGAACGCGGTCGCCGTCATCTGACCGATAGACATGCGCGCCTGTGCGTCGCAGGCGCGCGGCGAGCCCGCCCACAGCGCAAAGCGACGCTCGACCATCTTCGCCCATTCCGACGCCTGCTTGGCGTCCCAACCCAACGCCAGCGCGTCGGGCTTGGCCGCCAGCGTCAGGCCCGAGCCGATCGTCGAGACGACGGCCTGTTCGACGGCGCCGGCGATCCAGCCGGAATTCTGCGCCGCATCGATCGCGCGCGCCGTCGCGTCGGTCCATGCGTGGCGCACGTCGTCACGCGCCGAGCGCAGAGACGGTTGCCAGCCGATGAAAAACGGTGAGACCTGCCCCGTCGCGATATCGCTCTGTCCGCCGCGCATGAACGCCGCGCCAGGCGCCGGGCGCGTCGAGGGCGTCGCGCCGAACATCGACGCGATCCTCCCCATGACGCCCATGCCGATTACCTCGCGTTCATCCCGGCGCCGAGCCGGCGCATTCTTTCGGCCATGGTCAGACGCGAAACCGGCGCGGCGTCGGCCGGCTTGGCCAGCGGCGGCGCGACAACTTCGTCCGCGTCCTCGTCTTCAAATTGCTCATCGATGGCGCCAGGCTGGATGCGCTGCATGTTCAGCACCCACGCCATCGCGCAGTTCATCGCCTCAGCGTCGAGGAAGTGATTGTCACGCGCCCGCGCGATCCACTTCGGCTTTCCGGTCGGCAAGATCGTGCGCGCCTCTGCGACGATCTGCCGGCAATAATCCTCGCTCGCGTCCGCAGCGACGTTGAACCGGCCATGTTCGCCCGGCTTGAAGGCGAGCCGCTCATGCACGAACGACTTCGTCCAGTCGGTGTCGATCCGCCAGAGCTCCAGCCCGTAGGAGTCCGCCTTGCCCTCGCCGTCGACCTCGATCCGCGACCGTGTCACCGGCACGCGCTGCGGCCTGGATGCGCCCTTCGCCGGGAATACGAAGCGCTGGTATTTCCGGCAGAACTCATAGACCCGGTTGAGCGGGACAGGCGCCTCGCCGCCCGGATTGAAACCGGAATCGATCAGCGCCAGCTTGACCGGCCGGCCGTTCCATCGCTCGTGCAGCAGGTCCGCCAGTTGCTCCCACACCTGCGCTTCCGCCGTGGCGCCGTGCAGATATCCCGAGTCGACGCCCCAGGACGTGGCGCGCGCGCCCCACGCCCGCACCGCGTAGACGAGCGCGCGTTTCTGCACGTCGACCGCCAGCGTCAGCAGCCGCGCCTGTTGCGGCACGACGCCGAGCGGCACGATGCTGCGCCCGGCCAACACGGATTGCCACGCCGGCGCCTCGCCGGTCGCCGAGGAGTGGCACTCGCCGAACACCCCGTTGACCACAGCTTGCATCGTCGCTACGTCGCCGGCGCGCTCGGCCTGCGCCAGCGCCAACGCGCGCTCGCCGAACGTCTTGAACGGCGAGCACAGGCCGGACACCCAGAATGTCCGTGACCCAACATCGGGCTCACGCCCGCCGATTCGCCCATCCTTGTCGATGGTCTGGCCCGGCGCGACGTAGCGCCCGGCTGCATTCATCTTCAGGCGCTGGTCGTCGAAGATCGCCGCCTCGCAGCGCGGACACTCGACATAGGCGCCGGTCAGGATGTCGGTCGCCGTTCCCTCCGCCGGATAGCGCAACAGCGTCCGGCGCGGGATGAACCATTCCCGACAATGCGGGCAACGCCAGGCGAAGTGGTGCCGCGTTCCGCTCTGGAATAGCCTCCATATCGTCGAGGGCACCGCCGCGGGATCAGCGTAGCGCCAGAATTCAAGTCCTGTTTCCGCGTCCGTCTCGGTCTCGACCGTCCCGACGCTCGGCGTCGAAAAGATCGCGTGGACGAAATCGTCGCGCGTCTCGCCGCGCCGGTCGATCAACGCAATCGGGTCGCCCTGGCCCTTGACGTTCGCCATCAGCTCGTCGGCCTCGTCCGTGATGGCGAGGCCCGCCGGGTCCGACTTCAGCGCCGTCGACGATCCGCCATGCGCCAGGCGCCACGGAACGCCCGCGATCACCTTGCGCGTCTTCGTCATGCGCTTGCCGCGCGCGACCGATCCCCGCAACCGCGGCGACTGGTCGAGCAATTCCATGACGCGCGGCTCGAACTGCTCCGTCGCCCACTGTTTTGACGGGCCGACCGTCAGCACCGGGGCTGGCGACTCGTCGAGCCTGTGCCCGACCACGTCGAGCAGCGTCTCGGACTTCCCGCCCTGCGCGAACATCGCGATCACGACCCGCTTGTCACGGCGCGCCGCGATGGCTCGCGCGACCGGGATCATGTAGGGCGTCAGCGACGGATCGCGCGCCCCCGGCCTTGCCGATGATGCCGGATAGACCCTGTTCTCACGCGCCCAGGCGTCAGGCGTCGTCCTCGGCTTCTGTCGCAACAGCCGAGCCGCCCGCGCGAAGCTCTGCGCTCCTTTCGGCGCAACGGTCGGCGGCGGCGTTGAGGGCGTCCCGGATTGCGTCATCGATCTCGTCGCGCAGCGCAACGTCCCTCGAAACCTTCGGCCCGACCCCCGCGAGCCCGGTGCGGATGATCCCGATCACCTCGTCGAGCACCGCTTCGTGCTCGTCGATGTCGATCACCCGGCGTTGTTCTTCGGC
This sequence comes from uncultured Rhodoblastus sp., assembly GCA_964634325.1. Classification (GTDB taxonomy): domain Bacteria; phylum Pseudomonadota; class Alphaproteobacteria; order Rhizobiales; family Beijerinckiaceae; genus JAJXWB01. The sequence goes on along the minus strand of CAZWJF010000056.1, from coordinate 297 downwards.
GAGCTTCAGGCGGAGCAGTTCCGCCTTCGACGCCTGCGCCTGCGCCGTCGCATCCGAAGCCGAAGGGCGCTTCGCCGCCTCCCGGATCACCGCGACGTAGCCGCGAACCGTTTCGACCAGCCCGACCATGCCGCGATCGGCCTTCGGCACGCGGCCATCCTCGATCAACTGCCGGATGCGCCGGGGCGTGACATCGAAAATCGCCGCGGCGTCGTTGATCGCGATCCGCATCCCAAGGATGCCCGGGCGACCGCCGTTCGTCGTAACGGAATCCGCGTTCGTCAAACCGGAAATACC
>CAZWJF010000055.1:0-14523 GCA_964634325.1 uncultured Rhodoblastus sp. | reverse complement strand
GTCGCCGGCTTGACCAGCATCACGCCGACCGCGCCGCGAATGGTCGGAGCGGTGATTTCCGGGAACTCCGCGCGGAGCTTGTAGGCCTCATACGCCTGTTTCTGGCGGGCCGGATCGTCAATCGCGACCTGCCCCGACTTCATCGGCAGGTAGCGAACGCCCGCCGCCTTCACGTCATCCTCGCCGGCGCAGGCGTCGCGCATCAGGCGCCACGACTCGGCGAATTCGAGATAGGACGGATGACGGGTCGTGATGTCGAATGCCATCAGAAGAATCCCGTCTCGACCGTCGACCCGCGATTGACCGGCTCGCTCAGTTCGGCAAAGGCGCGGCTCGCCGCGTCCACCTGGTCTTTCCACTTGCCCAGCGGGAACAGCGCGATCTCATCGAGGAACGCCGCGTTCCATTGGCCGGGCATCAGAAACACGTTGCCGGCCTCCGCCTGCGCGGCGAAAGGCAACGCGCGCGTTTCCTTGTCGCCGGACTCGGGGCTCGCGTGATAGTCGTGCCCGACCAGCGTCTGCGTCAGGAGGAAGCGCGCCTGCGCTTTCCCCGCCTGTCCGGGGTCTTGCGGGATCGACCCGCGCACCCGGCCGTAGGTCGCCCTGTCCTGATCCGCCGTCGCCCTCAGGAGCCGCTGAACGCCAGCCGGCGATAGTTGCTCGCGCCGCACGTCGATGATGATGAAGCGACCATCCGGCGCGCGGGCCATCAGGACGCCTGCCGTCGCCGCCGCATCGGCGCTGTCCGTCGCGGCCAAGTCCCACCCTCGCGCCAGACGCGAGCCGGCCGGCAGCGCGTCGACGGTCTGAAACCACTCCCGCCTGAACATCCCGCCGCCGCGCGGCGTCGGGCGCTGTTGCAACTGCCCCGCCGTGGCGTAGCTCCCGAGGGTCCGCTCGAGGTCGGCGACCGTGGCCTCGGGGAACCGCTCCGGGAACAGCAATTCGCCGTCGCGCTCACGCGGATCGGACGCCCACGCCGTCACGCAGCGCCGCTCCGGCTCGAACCGCATCGGCAGGCAGAGGTGAACGTAGGGCAGCCCTCGCGACAGGATCAGCCCAGCCGGATCCCGTTCGTTGAGCCGCTGCATGATGACGACGATTGCCGATCGGTCGTTGTTGACGCGCGTCGGCAGAGCCTCAAGAAACGTGCGTTCGGCCGCCAGAAGCGCCGCCTCGCTGTTCGCATCGTCGGCGGACAGTGGATCGTCGAGGATCACACGGTCGCCGCGCGCGCCCGTCATGCTGGCGAAGGCCATCGCCTCGCGAAAGCCGGTTCGGTCGTTCTCGAATTTCGTCTTGGCGTTCTGGTCGCCGGTCAGCTTCACCGGCCAGCGCGCCTGATACCAGTCCGACTGGATCAGCCGGCGGCATTTCAGATTGTCGCGGATGGCAAGGTCTTGCTTGTGCGCGGTCGAAATGAACCGCAGCTCCGGCCGCCCGACCGGGCCCCATTCCCACGCCGGCCAGATCACCCCGGTCAGGAGCGATTTCATCGTGCCGGGCGGCACGGTCATCAGGAGTCGCGTGATCTCGCCGCGCGTCACCGCCTCAAGGTGCGCGCAGATCGCATCAAGCGCCCAACCCCACTTGAGCGGCGTCGCCGGCTCCAGGATCGGCCAAGCCATCCGCGCAAAATCGGCCAGCGACCGGCGGCACAGCTCCCGCTCGATTGCGAGGCGATCAGCCGCCGTCAGCCCCAGATTCATCGGCGCGCCCCATCGCCGCCAAAACCTCCCGCAGCGCCTCCGTCGACAATTTCCGAGGGTCGATCCCCAGTTCGGCCCTGATAGGGCCGCCATCCCTGCCGGCATGCTCCTGCATGATTTTTTCCGACCACCCTGCTGTTCTAGCGAGGACGAATTTCGCGGCGTCGAGGCTCCCGTCAGTCAAGCTGTCCATCAGAACCCTGACGGCCTCACCCTTCATCCGCTCGCGAGCGGTCATTATTTCAAATCTGAAATGCTTGCGAAGAGTGTCGTCATGGATATTCAGCGCGGACGCAATATCCTCGATGCGGGACCCAGCCATCACCGCGCGCTCAACAAATTTCCTGTCCGCATCCGTTGGCGCGTAGTCGCGTCCCCGCTGCGCCATCAGTCCCACCCCCCAAATCGCGACGTTTCCGCCGCCGCCTTTGCCGGCGCCTTCGGCTGGGCCCCAATTTTGAAATCCTTGAACCCGGCGTAACTGTCCTCCAGAGGAAGAGCGAAATGGTAATCAACCACCTCGCGCAGATACCCGCTGATCGGCGATCCCTCGCTCAGCTCATAGAACTCGATCCGCTCGTTCAGATTCAGGTTCATCGATGTCCGAACCGCGACCGAGAAACGCTCATTCTCAAGCAGCAGAAATTTAGCGTGGAACCGCGCCATTCGGATGCAGTCCTCGCCGAACCTCTCCCGGAGCGCATGGAAATATTTCGGCTGGCGCTGCGGAAAACTCCGATCGACCAGGAATCGAGCCGTGACGATGTTGCCATCGGTCAACATCTCAAACGCCTGCCTGATCTCCGCAGCAGCCGCCGTCCACGTGCCTACATCAATGCGGCACGGGCCTATCTCCCTCGCCACATGGCGAAGAATGTCGATCATCGAAAAATCGCCCTTCGTCAGACCGAACACCTCGCATCCAGGCGTGATTGGGCCGATGCAGCGCGCGGCACTTTCCCCGCGCATCCCATGCCGGAACTCTCGAACAACACCCTCTCGCCGAACCGCAGGCATTGACGCCTCCCGCAAATTGACCGCATATGAACAATATCATAGCGATGATCACAGGTGAACAAGAATGCGCGGATCAGACCTCATTTCGTGGCGAAAAACGCTGCGTCTCTCGCGACTTTCGGCATCGCGGTCTCTTGGGTGCAGCCGCACTGCCCTCACGAGATGGGAAGCCGAAGACCGGGAAATTCCTGTCTACATCGCGTTGGCCTGTTCGGCCCTGAGCTATGGTCTCCCGCCGTGGCGGCCGGCGGCCGCGACTTAAACACCTCACATCAGCCGCTTGGGAAAGCCGCCGCTTTTGATGATCGCGGCGATGTCGTCGGCGAGCGATGGCGGGGCTGGCTCGACAGGGCTCGCGAGGATCTTCGCGGGCTGGATCTTTACGGGGCGCGCTCCGATCTCGCGACGCTCGACAATCAGGCCCGTGCGGCGCGAGGCGCACCCTCCCCGTCGCCGCGCGAGAAAGGCGGCGGCGTCAGCGGCGAGGTTCATGTGCGCTCCGGGCATAGGTATAGACGCCTGCCTACAGGCTTGCGGATAGATCGCCTGGCCGCCCGATGTCCTCACGGCCCCGCCACGCGGCGAATGATGGCGTTGCCCAGCGGGTCGACCATGCGCCGCTTCGGGTCGCGCCCTTGCGCTCACTAAGTTCGCCAGATCGACACGTAACGCTGGTGTTTGGAACAGCGCAGCGTTCAGCCCGCAACAACTCATCCATTATTCGTCACTTCAACCTCGCGCCAATCAGTCGCGAGAACGTCCGCTTGCGAAGCAAGCCACGGGACGACGTATCCCTGCGCCGTCTTCATGTCGATGTGCGCGTGATACTCGACCGTAGCGCCTTCGCCGAGAATTGAGCGAAGCGGCTCACGGTTGACCGTGAACACGCTGCCGGGAACGAGAAAGATGAACATGTCTTTTCCGTTCCATCCCTCGCGCTGGTAGCGCCGCCCGGCCTTGAGGCCGCGCACAACATCTCCAAAATCCATGTCAGTCTCCTTGTGGATAGATCGCCCGGCCGAGCGGTCGCTTGCGAGGGGGAAGCTTCGCAGGAAGCCCTTAGCCGCAAAAGGGCGCAACCCCCTACCGGGAGAAATGTATCGAGGCGGGCGGCGCTCACCTAGCGATTGCGCCACCGTGTTTGTGAGGGGGCCTAGGACTTCCTCACCTTTGGGAACTGTCGCCAGCCCCGACACCTCGAACTCTGTGCCCTCGCGGGCGAAACTGGTTGCAGGGGCGGGACTCGAACCCGCGACCTCTAGGTTATGAGCCTAGCGAGCTGCCTCTGCTCCACCGCTGCCTAACAGAAAGGCGCGCCAGTCGCCCGTTTCGGGGACACGTTGCACGCCAGTCTACTGATTCGCACGCGACCGCTGATTTGTCAATGCGTTGCATGAAATCAGCCCTTCACGCCGCAGTCCGCGCCCGGCCCGCCGTCTCGCGATACCGCCGAAGCGCCTCGGCAACGTCGCGCACGATGATCATCCCCAGCGCGCGCGTCGGCGCCACGGCGCCAGGATCGGAGTCAAGGACAGCCACCGCGTAGAACGCCCGATAGGCCGACATGCCGCAGCCGCGCACGGCGGCCTGCGCCGCGTCGCGAAACGCCCGCACCTTCGCCCGGTCGGATCGCGCCTTCGCCTCGCCAAGCTCGCTGAACGGGTCGACCGGCTCGCCGCGCGTGACCTCGCCGCTCGCCGAGCGCACCGGCGGAATGCCGATCGCCCGACGGTATCCGTCGTCGAGCTGAGCGAACCAGACCGCCGCATCGTAGGCGCCCTTGGGCAGATCGCCGAGCAATCGCATCTGACCGATCGGCGTTCCGAACTCCGGCCCGAGCAAGCGCGCCGCCGCGCCTTCCTCGATCCGCTTGATCGCCGCGCGCGGAATGCCGTCAGGTTTCGGTTTCTTGCCAGCCATCATCGCCTCGCCTGCATTTTCATGCCCATGCCCTCATGATCACGGTGTTGATCCCCGTCCCGCTTTCGCGGAACGACCCGGTTGGCAAGGCCTCCCAACGCGGGCGCAAGTCATCAAGCGCGTGGTGGTCGAATTGCGCCGTGACTGGAAGTATCGCCGTCAGCGACCCGCCTTTCTTGATCCACTTCAGCGCCGCGCGGACATGCTTTTCGTAATGGCGCCCGTAGAACGGCGGGTTCATCACGACAGCATCGAATTCGGACGAAGGCGGCACGCGAAGAAAATTCGCGGTCATCACGTCGAAGCCGGCCGTGCGGCATTGATCGGCGCGCCCTGCATCGACCTCAATCCCGAAGGTCGCCGCGCCCTTGTCCCGCAACGCGGTCAGGATGCGCCCGCACCCGCAGGACGGCTCCAGCACGCGCATTCCGGGCCTTATGTGCGCCTCGGCGACAACCATTTCGGCGACGGCGCGCGGCGTCGGGTAGTATTGCAGATCGCGCGAGACTTCTGTCCCGGCGCGCCGCGTGGGGCGCTCATCCTCATCGGAACAGTCGGGCAAAACGACCCCATACCATTCCGCAAGCGCGCGGTTCACGTCCCGAAGCGTTGGCCCATCGAAATAAAGGTGGCCGTTTCCGTTCCTGTATTTCTTCAGCCAGACGCCGCGCCCGACAACAGGCTGTTCCTTGTCGTAGCGCCCCGCCGGGAGCACGCCATCATGGCGAAGCGCCCCGCCGTCATGGTCGATCAGTGCGTCAATCTCGCGATAAGTCAGCAGCGGCTTGCGTTGATAGGCGGCGAGCGCGTTGAGCACATCGCGCAGCCGGTCCCTGCCCCACGATCCATAGCCGTTGACCTGTTCGATGATGACGCGCTTGGGAAGACCCTGCACGCCGATCTTCATTTTCTCGTGCGACTTGAACGCCGGGTCCAGTCCGCCAAACACCTCGGCCAAGCCGCGCAAGACAGCGCCCCACGGGTCGGCGATGTAGTCGCCGAACTCAGCTCGCAGGCTGTCGAGCGTGAACGGCGGCGGTTGCTCGAACATCTGCTTTAAGCGCGCCTTGTCCTTCGCGCTGGCGATGCGCTCAAGGTCATATAGCTCATAGAAATGCCGCCACGCGGAACGCAGCAAGGCCCGCTCAACGTCGCGACTGTCAAGCCTTCCGACATCGAGCGTAAAACCCGGATATGCCCCGCCGATTGTCGCCGCGTTCGTTACCGCCGATTGCGCCGCCCGCCATGCCTCAAGAGCGCCGGCCGCCCCTTCGCGCTTCGCCTCGTATTCAGCGACCAGATCGCTCGGCTTCCGGCGGCCCGTGGTCAGCTCATGGCCGGTCAGAATCTGCGCCCTCACGCCGCCGCCCCCCGCTTTCCGGTCAGCGCGGCGATTGTGTCGCTCGGCCGCAATGGATTGGCCGCATAGTCGGCCGCGATCTCGTCGAGCGTGCGCGGCGAGGCGGCCTGAACCTCGCCGCGCGTGGCCCGTTCCGCCGCGACACTGGCTTTCAGGCCAGCCGCCAGATCGCGCGCCAGCCGCGAGACGCGATCTTTCTCGTCAGCCGAGGGCGACACCGACGCGAGACCGGCGGCCAGCGCGCGGCGCAGCCTGTCCTGTTCGGCCCGCCACGGAGCCGCCTTGGCGCGCGCCAGCGCCGCCAGCTCCGCCGCTGTCGGCATGAAGCGCCCCTGCCCCGCATAGCCCCGCGCGAAGTCGCCAGCGGCCGCCCTGAGGCCCGCCACGGGGCATTCGGACGCGATCCGCACGAACACCCGCGCCGCAGCCTCGATGTTGTCCGGCGTTCGGCCAGCCGTGATCAGCACGGCCTCCAGCCCCGCGACGATCTCGCGAGCCGCATCCTCGCCGGCCGGAGCCAGCGCCTCGGCAAGCTCGACCAGTCGCGCCTCGCCGGCCTCGCGGGCGGCGTCCGGCACGGGGCGCGTCGTCACCCACCTGCCGCGCTCGAGCCGGATGTCGGACAGGGCGGCGTCCACCGCAGCCGCCAGATCAGCCCGACACGGCGACAGCGTCGATGATTTTCGGATCGCGGGCAGGTTCGTCATGGGCGTCTCGTCGGTTCAGGGCCTCGGTCATGGTTCGCGGCGGCCTGCGCGGCGGAGCGCGCGCCGATGCGTCCGGGGGCGCCCCGTCCGCGATGCGATCCCGTATCGCCGGCTCGAAATAGGCGAGGCTCCGCGGCGCCGAGCCCTTCCGCCCCAGCCCCTCGCGGATCGCCGCGACGCACAGCTCCGCCGGCCATCCGTTGGCGATCCAGACCCCGGCTCGCGACGTGTCTGGGACGACCGGCGACCCTGCTGCCGCATAGGCCTCGACGATCGACCGGCGAAGATCGGCCTCGGACCCCGGCGGGGCCGGTTCGCGCGCCCGCGCGGCTGCTCCTGAGCGAAGCGAAGGAGCTTCTGAGTCTGCTTCTGCTTCTGCTTCTGCTTCTGGCGCGTTACACTGCGTTACAGGTTCCGCGCGCGCGTTACCGTGCGTTACGGACTCGCGTTCGGCGCGTTTCCGCTCCCGCCATTCCGCGACCCGCTCGCGACTGTCGTCTTCGCGTTTCGGCTGGCGCTTCCGCCAGTTGGCGACCCCGTCTGCGTCGAGGCTGCCCTTCGCGCGCATCGCGTCGATGATCTTCTGCACGTCGTCGGGCTCGTAACCGAGGCAGGCCCCGATCGTCTCAACGTCGATCGACGGAAGCGCGCCGTCGTTGGCGCGCGCCTCCTCAAGGAGGAAGGCCCACACCGCGATCACGTCGCCGACAGCCCGCCCTGAGCGCGTCGCGACGACGCGCCACTTCGGGTCTGTGACGGTTCCATCCCACCACCGCAGCCAGCTCACGCCACGCCCTCCCGCATGATCTCGATCTCCGCGAGCGCGACCGACACGACGATCCACGGCGCGCCCTCGACGCGCGTGAGCAGCACTTTGGTCAGCGTGTCGGGCGTGCGTCGGAAAACCTGATCGACTACGCCCGTCTTGCCGGCGTAGCGGCCGGCGATGATCTTCACCTGTCGGCCGGGCGCGAGGCCGTCATGGCGTGCTGGAGGATGCTTCGTCATGCGGCCCTCCCGATGTCGTCTCGCAGCAAATCGCCCCATTGCTGCGCCATCGCAGCGGCGATGCCCGGAAAGAAGCGTGACCGTTCCTTCCAGCGATCCGGCGAGGGCGGCATGCGATGCACGCGCGCCGCGCGGCCGTCGACGACATTGGTCGGCGTCAGGGCGGGCAGGCCGCGCAGCCAGAAACAGGTGCGCTTCGTCTCGCCATGCCCGAACTGCCAAGGCTGGACCGATTGCGTCGGCGGCGCGTAATTGCGGATCAACGCCTTCGCGTGCCGATGCATGACGGGATTCTCGACACAGACGCGCGGAACCGGCGCGTTCCAGCACTCGGAGAACAACGCCGCGCCCTCCTCCAGCTCGCGCCTCATGTCCTCGACCGTGCGCCCCGGCGGCGGCGCGGCGAGCCAGCGCACGCCGGAATTGCACAGCCGCGTGCAGGGCGGATGCGCGACGATCAGCAGATCCCACCCATCGGCGAGCACGCCGCGCACGTCGCCGACGAGGATTCTGACGCTCACCGCAGCACCTCGGTCAGGTCGGGCTCACGCTCGCAGGTCGGAACGGCTCGGGCGCGGCTCGTCTCGCGGCGCACGCGCAGCTTCGTGCCCTCCTGCGTTCCGAGTTTCATGTGAAACGGGCAGAAGCGGTAAATCGGCTCGTCCTCGCCGGGGCGCGCGTGCGCGCGGTCGGCGCCGCAGTAGCGCAGCGCAGGATCGCGCGGCTCGCCGATAGGCCAGCGGCACATTTGGACTTCGAGGTCGATCAGCGTGACGAGTCGCGCGTCGGTCGGATAGATGTTCGCCGCGCGCGCGAATGGATACGCCATCTCGGACGCCCCCGGCCCGGCCGAGACTTGCGCCTGTCTTGCCGGAGGCAGGTGCGCAACCGGCTTGTTCGCAGCGCGCGGGGCCGGCTTGCGCGGCTCGCGTGGCTTTCGCGGCATTTCGCACCGCGCAGCCTTGCCGAGGGAAATGCCGCGCCGCGCGCAGACCCCGATCACGGCATTGCGCGTCCGGCCGCCGAAATGGCTCGCGATCTCCGACGCCGACTCGCCGGCTTTCGCGAAAGCGCGAACCCGATCGAGGTCGGCGTCGGTCCATGACGTTTCGGGGCGCGGCGACATGCGGTCAGGCCATCATGCCAAGCGACGCGAGATAGAGATCGAGGATTTCCTCCTCCTCCCGGCGCTTGTCCTTGTCCTGCTTGCGCAGCGAGACGATCTTGCGCATCACCTTGGTGTCGTAGCCAACGCCCTTGGCCTCGGCGTAAACGTCCTTGATGTCGTCGGAGATCGCCTTCTTCTCCTCCTCGAGCTTTTCGATGCGCTCGATGAAGGCGCGCAGATGTTTGGCGCTCACGTCCGTCATGGCGGCCTCACACGATCCGGTTGAGCTGCTCGACCGAGCGGCCGAGCGCGAGCGCGGCGGCCTGCGCGCGGTCCAGCGAGGCGGCCTGAACGCCCTTCGCGCCGGCCGGCGGCGCGAAGCCCGGCATCGGCGCAGGCTGGCGCGGCTGCGGCCCGAGCGCGCGCTCGATCACATCGTCGACGCGCGACTTCGCGAGCTCGATCACGCGCGTCAGCGCATCGATCCCGGCCGTGGTCGCGTCGACGGCAGTGGTCTGCGGCGTGAGGGCTCCAGCCACGGCGGCGAGCCCCAGTTCATGCGTGATCGTCATGTCGTTCATCCTTCACCTCCGCTTCTTCAGCGCGAGCCAGCACAGCAGCCGCGCGATACAAGATCGAATGAGCCCCGGCCTCTTGCCGGGTGCGGGCCAAATCATCCGCGAGCCTCGCGAGTTGGCGCTCGTGCTCAGCCTGGTAAGCCGAGCGCAGTTTCAGATAGACGCTGGCGAGAAGGTCTTTCGGGGCGCGGTAGCGCAGCGCCCACAGGGTCGAGTTAGGCAAGCCGTAGCGCCTCGCGACGCGGCGCATGGCGTTGTCGGTGTCGCCCGGCCCGTGCGATTCCGAGCGGACGAGAAAGTTCGCCCACCCTTTCGCTTCGCTCACGACCGACGCGTCTGACATTTGCTCCTCGCGCAAAAACTTTTTGCGGACCATCACAAACCACCCGTGCTCAACTGTGATCGTTGAACGCGGGTGGTGGTGGTGAACTTGACGAAACGCACTCACTCGACTTGGACCGCCCTCGGCGACGCAGCCTCGGCGGTCGTGACCTCTCTCGGCGGAACGTCGCGGCTGGACCCCGCGACCTCCGACACGCGAAAGGAAATCAGGGCGAAGTCGCCACGGCGCGCATCGACGCGGCGAACGAAATGACGAAGAGGACGATCAGCGCGGCGCCGATCAGAACGACGGCGAGACGGTTCATTCGCGCGGCCCCTGCTGCTGGAGAGAAGGCGGCCGGGCGCGAGGGAACGCCCGGCCAGTGTCGCCGGCGCGGGGAGGAAACGGACTCTCGCCGGCGGTCTGCGAAATGGTCCCGGCTTCTCCGATTGCCTGAAGATGACTACCCGCCGGATCGGCGGACCCTTCCACGCTCAGGATCGGAGCGTGTGGCCCTGTCCGCCGGGGAGACGCAGGGGGAGTGCGCATGGAAGGGGTGAACGGGACAGCCCAGCCGCCCGAGCCGCGCACGACAGGCGCAACGAGGATCGGGCGCGGGAATTTCTGCGGCCAGTGCGTGAAGGGGGACGAAAATGCGCTCATCACGCGCCTCCCCTGTCGCGCAGATAGGCGCGCACGCGGATGACGATCGCGGTGGCGGCGAGGCCGATCACGACGCCGATCAGAATCGGGAGGTCGGTCATGGCGCGATCCTCACGGCGCCGGGGCGCTCAAGATCGGCGAGCAACAGACCGACGCCCCAATAGACGCGCGCCTCGCGCGCGACCCAGCCGGCGGCATAGCAGGCGATGATCGCGCCCAGCACACCGCCATCGAACGCGAAGGCCAAGATGTTCAGCGCGCCGACCGCCGCCACCGTTGCCGCCAGAACGCGCCGATCCCGCTGTCTTTCGCGCAATGCCTTGATGATCGCGGTGGGGTCCATCACGCGGCCTCCCCGGCTTCGGGCGAGGGAACGCGCGGCCAGAGATCGGGGCGGAGATCGGAAAGCGACACGGCGCCGTCGCTCGCGGCGGCGATCCTGAGCGCCATTTCCGCCGTCACCTTCACTTGGCGCTGAAGGAGCTTGGAAATATGCTGTTGAGCGCATCCAACGCGGCTCGCGAGCGCGGCCTGCGAAGACGCGGCCCGGATCGCGGCAGCAATAGCTGGATGCTCGGTCGGGTGAGAGTGCGTCATATTTGGGTTATAACCCATGCATGGGTTACCCGCAAGCGCCTTGGACGTCAGCCGCCAAGAAAAGTTAGGCTACCCGGATGACGGGTGATATTGGCCGCAAGATTCGGGAGAAGCGGGAAGCGCTCGGGCTCTCGCAAGAAGCTTTGGCGGACCGCGCTGGCACGTCGCAATCCACCGTGGACCGGGTTGAAAAGGGCGGCAAATCGACAATGCTGCTGGCTATCCTGACCGCGCTTGGCCTTGACGGGCCGGCGGTCCCTATCCCGGCTACAGACGTAATCGAACGGCTGCGCACGGAACCGGTTTTCGGCGCTCGCGATCTTCCGGTCTATGCCGCCGTCGAAGGCGGGCCGGGCGAAATGGTTGTTTCCACCGATCCAATCGAGTGGGTGCCGCGACCGTGGTATCTCAAAGAGGTCAAGGAAGGCTACGCGGTCCTAGTGACCGGCGAGAGCATGGTCCCCGCCTATGAGCCGGGCGATTATGTGGTGGTGAACCCGAAACTCCCGGCAATTCCCGGCAAGGACGCGATCTTCACGATGGACCGGGAGGACGGCGAGTTCCGCGCCACGATCAAGCGAATGATCGGAAGGACGGAGAAGGTCTGGAAGGTGCGGCAGTTCAACCCGCCCTCATCTGGAAAAGCGGAGTTCGAGCTACCGCGCGACCAATGGACGAAGGCTGTCCGGGTGGTCGGAAAGTTCAGCGGCTAAAGAACCGCGAAAGGAGTCCGCGATGACCGATTGGAACGTCGCTGTTGTCCGCGAACAAGGGCAGACCTTCGCGGTGATTAGTGTGCGCGAAAGCGTGATCAACTCCGCTCTTGAGCGAGAACAAGTCGCGGGGTTTTGGGCGCGCGAGCTTGGCTGTCGTGTTGTCCTGATCGGCGATGGCCAGGGGCAGGCCTGGGGTCCTCGCGACATTGTGGGCTGGCTTCAGGGCATTCACCCATCGCAGCTTCCCTGGCGTCGCATGACCGTCCCGCCCTGACGCCGGACACGATTGCCAGGGCATCGATGAGCGCATGAAAGACTCTTGCGCGCCCGCCCGGATCAGTCGGGGCGAGCGCGTTGACGTCGTCAATATAGAAGACCTCTCCGGATTCATCGGTGATGCTCAAGCGCAACATGTGACTGCCTTTGACGTGCGGCTCCGATTCGAGCGCCAAGCACCCGTTCCCGCGCATTGCAACCACCATGCCAGATTGCGGCGGGTGAAGCGAGAATTATTTTACCCGTTCTTGGGTTCTATGAGTTGACTTTACCCGCTTCCGGGTTGATACTCCCTCCATGCCGTTCACCCCGGCTTGGAGAGACCGATGGCTCGCACCGAGTTTGCTACCGCGCCCGAGATACTGGCGGGCCTCGATGACTTCGCGCATCGGGTCAAGCTGGCTTTCTGGAGGCGCGTCAAAGACCGCGCCCGGCTTTTCGCCAAGAAGCCGCATCACCTGAATCGCGTCTGGTTGGGCGCGGCCTTCGACAGCCCCGCGCAGCTTCTGATGCGGGCCGCGCTCGGCGGCGCGTCGATGGACGATTGCTATGCGGCGACCCTGCTGGCGCGCACGTTGCGCCGCGCCGAGCGCCGCGAGGCATGGGACGCGGAGGCGCGCCGCTCGCAGGTCGAGCGGCTTGAGGCCATCCCGGAAGTCGACCCCCTCACCGCGGCGTGCGCGCAGATGGCGGCCCGCGCGGAAATGGCGGTGGCTCGCGAGATCAAGCGGAAGGCGCGCGAGTTCATCGAATACCCGCGGCAGGCCGACCGCATCGTTCCCGGCTTTTCCGGCGCGTCTCCGGGCGACGCCCTCGCGATGGTCAAGGCGCATCCCGTCGCGCGGCGCGCGGCATGGGTGGCGATCATGGATACGCGCTCGCTTCTCATCGTGGCGCGCCTGCGCCGGCGTGTGATGCGCCGCGCTGTCGCCGAAGCCGCGTGAGGGAGGCGACGATGCTCACAACCACCCTCAACCGCATCCGGGCGCATCGCCCTTGCGCCGATGGATGGACGACGCTTCTCGACTATCTCGGCAAGACGAAGGCTGACGACGAACCGCTATCGTTCGAGACGATCCTCGCCGCCAACGGGCTCGATGATGCGCTGTGGTGCCTTCGCGCCGAGCCGCAGCACGCAAAAGAGTATCGGCTGCTAGCCGTTTGGTTCGCCCGACAGGTCCAGCACCTGATGACCGATCCGCACTCGCTCGCGGAGCTTGACGTTGCTGAACGGCACGCCAATGGCGCGGCGACAGATGCCGAGTTGGACGCCGCAAGGGCCGCCGCAAGGGCCGCCGCAAGGGCCGACGCATCGGACGCCGCAAGGGCCGCCGCATCGGCCGCCGCATCGGCCGCCGAGTTGGTCGCCGAGTTGGTCGCCATTCGATCCGCCGCCCGCAATCGCTTCGTGCAACTCATCAACGAGATCGCGTGATGCTGACGGCTTCCTCCTCGGCTCATTTGTTCAGCGAGCGCGGTGCCCTCCGCGAGCCCGACTGGCGCGAGTATGCGTCGCTGTTCACGATCTGCTTCGCGACCGACTGCGGTCCGATCTGGATCATCCATGCTCGCCGGCATGACGGCGAGCCGGAATGGGTGACGCGCGGTCATAGCCGCGACGAGGCCGATGCGCTGTTGCGCGTGCTGATGCGCCGGAGCGGGTTGCCCGATGAGAACGGCGACCCGACTGCGCTCGCCGCGCATGGCCGCCGCGCCGCTCTTGAGGAAGCGGCTGCGTTCGCCGGCGTGCTCGGCCTGTCGGTCGCGGCGTTCCTCGCCGTGGTCGCGTTCTGGCCCGCGCGGGCGATGGCCGCCGATGCGCCGGCGCCGATGCCGTTCAGCACGCTCGACCTCATCGCGGGCTGGGGCGCGGCTCTGATCGGCGCCGGCTGGTTCTGCTGGGAGATTTTCAACTGGCTGTTCCCGCGCAGGCGCGACGACGTGCGCAGCGATGGGGACGCGCGATGAGCCCCTACATCGAAGATGAGGAGATCGTCGCGCAGATGCGCCGCGCGATCCAGCGCCTCGCGGCGTTCGATGAACCGATGATCCACAAGACCGCATGGCGGCGCGCCGGCTTCACAGACGCGCAGATCGCGACGTTCGGCCAGTGCGCGGTTCGCTACGAGCGGCTGCGGCGCAAGACGATGCGCGTGACTGAGAGACAGGGAGAAGCGGCGTGAGCCCTCGTGAGCGCAACCGCCTGATCGCCGATCTCCGGCGAAAGCTCGCCTCCATGCGGATCAACGACCCGACGCGCGGCGACGCTCAGCGCCGCCTTCAATCCCTCGTTCACGCCCGGATGCGCGACGCGCGCGCCCGGAAAAGGAGCGCCTTACCATGAACGACGTTGTGACGAAGCTCGAACTCCAGCCTGTCGCCGCGCCGGCTGCGACGCAGATCGTCTCCACCGATCCGATGGCGATGATTTCCAACGCGCTCGCACAGGGTGCTTCGGCTGAAATGGTGGATCGCCTGATCGCGTGGGGCGAGCGGATGCAGGCCGCCGCCGCGCGCCGGGCGTTCGACGAAGCGATTGC
>CAZWJF010000054.1:0-14595 GCA_964634325.1 uncultured Rhodoblastus sp. | reverse complement strand
GGGGATGGTCGGGCGTCTCGGCGTGGGTGAGCGCCTCGGCGAAGGTCGCGCGCGCCTCGGCCTCCGGCACCGTGTCGGGCGCGTGCAGGGTTTCGCGGTTCGCCTGATCGAAGGCCGCCGCGCCGCGTTCGGCCGGGGTCGGTTCGACGCCGGGCGACTCGCGCGGGAGAGCGGGCGCTGCCTCGCGCGCGCCGCCGAAGGCGCGCCGGGCCGCCGCGCCGACGGCCTCGCCCGCGCCATGCAGCGCCGCGCCGCCCACCGCGCCGAAGATCGCGGCGTTCTTGACGTTGTCGAGCGCCTCCGCCGTCCCGTGCGACAGGCCGGCGTCGGCGCGCCACGCCTGCACGTCGGGCTGCGCGACGGCGGTTTGCGCCGCGTTGGTGACCGCGCCCGAGATCGCCGCCATCGCGAGGCGTCCGGCCAAGGTCGCGCCGCGCACCGGCGCGCCGGCGAGATACGAAATCCACGTGATCGGATCGCGCCGCGCGCCCGCCATGCCGCCGCCGATCTGCGCGCCCAGTTGCAGAAACGGGTTGACGTCGTCGCGGCTCGCCTGCTTCGCCCCTTCCAGCGCGGCGGCTTTGGCGGCGGCGGCGGCCTGTTGCGCGACCGGCGTCGACAGGTCGAGATCGGCGAGCTTGTCGGGGTGCTGGCTCTTGAGGAACTGCGCGCGTTCGAGGAAGGCGTCCTGTCGCTCCACAATCAATTGATCAAGGCGCGGGTCCGACCAGCCGCGAAACTCGCCCTTGCCGATGCGGCCGGCGAGTTCGGTGGTGTTGCGCAAGGTCGGATTGTCGAGCGTCTCGCCGGTCGCGTCCTTGATCCGCGCGGCGGCGCGGTCGAACCAATCCTCGTAGGCGGCGCGGCGCGAACTTTCGAGATCGACGAGATAGGTCTGGCGCTCAGACGCGCGGTAGATCTCCGACAGCGCCTGCGACTGGCGCGCGGCCTCGTTCTGCGCCGCCGCCTCGCGCGCGACGATGGCGTCGGCCTCCTTCGCGCCCGCCGCCTTGCCGTCTTCGGCCCAATGGCGAAGCGTTTCCCCAATGGTGCGTTGAGCGGCTTCGTCCACCGGCTGCGGCGCGGCGAACGTCGTCTGCGACGTGGGGACGAAGTTTTCCATCAGCGGAACGCCTCCGGCACGCGTTCGCGCAAGACTGGCGCGATGGCCTTCCAGTTCAGCGCGAACGGCTTACCGCTCTTGGTGATAGCCGGGACGGGATGGCCCGTGACCGGGTCGACGCTAGCGAACTGGTAACCTTCATTCGTGAAAATCGGCTGCAAGCCGCGCAGCGACGCCGCCGAGATCGGTTCGCCTTTGGTGTTGATTGGTGGGTCTGGCAGACGACGCAGATCTTCGTCGCGGATCGCGTCAAGCGCATCGCCGAATTTCGACGTCCGGACGTCGGCGGGCACCTGCACCTTCGCCGCCGATCCCCATTTCGAGAACCATCCCGCCTTGCCATAGCCGACGTCCGCGAGCCCGCCGAAGGTGTTTTCGCCGTGGCCGGTCATGCCGCGCGCGCGCTGGAAGCCCTCGCGCAAGATCGCCTTCGTTTGGTCGATGTTCGTCGATGGGTCGACGCCGCGTCGCCACATCTCGACGCGCGCCCATTGCAGCGCGGCGGCTTGGGTGTAGGTCGCGCCCGCCGCGCCAAGGCCCGTCAACGCCGATCCGAGAGCTTCCTTCTGCGCCGCCGCGATGTCCACCTCGCGCGGCTTCGGCAGCTTCGCGCCGTCGACCGCTTCCGCCTTCTGCGCTTCGGCGACCTGCCGCGCGAAGGCGCGGTCGCCGGTCGACATCATCACCAGCCCCGCATGCGCCAGAGCCGGGGCCTCGCCGCCGACTTCCGAAAGCAGGCGCGGGGCCTTGTCGCCTCCCCCGCGAATGACGCCGGAGACGAGATCGAGCGCCGCGTCGCCGCCCTTTTGCAGCGTCGCCTTGATCGCGTCCTTCTCGTCCGGGCGGATATAGACCGGGGCGCGGCCATAGGCTCTCGCCGCCGCGTCGGCTGCGGCCATGCGCGCCGGCAATTGCGCGGCGACCGCCTCGCCGCCCTTGCCGAAATCGAGATCGGGGATTTTCGCCAGATAGCCCTCGCGCGAGGCGGCGTTGAGCGGGTCCGTCGCGATCAGCCCGCGCTTGCGCTCGAGCGCGGCGCGCGCGTCGGTCAGGACGTCGGCGGATACGGCGTCGACGCCGCCCCCCGCGCCTTTGCCTTTCGACGCGCGGTCGATCGGCTCGATGTGCCACGGTTCGTTCAGGCTTGAGCCCTTCTCCGGCAGCAGCCGGAAATGCAGCCCATATTTTTCGGCGTTGGCGTGCATCCATTCCTTCGCGGCGATTCCCGCCGCAGACGTCGGGCGGTTGGAGCCGTCGAACAGAAGATCGGCCGCCATGCCTGCTTCGTGGTTGGAGTGGCCGGGGCGCGCGACATACCCCGAAGGCGCGCCGCCGTTGCGCTCGATGTCGGCCTGATACAGCTGCGCCTGGCGATCGGTGGAGCGATGGCCGGAATTGATCTGCATCACGCGGCGCACGTCGGGCGGCGCGTCCGCCAACATCCGCGCCAACGGTCCGGCGAGCGCAGCATCCATGTTGTCGATACGCGACGCGGTGCGGCCGGGCGCGAGGAATGGCTTGAGCGCCTCGCCGCCGCCGTCCGCCCGCATCCGCTCCTCAAAGCCGCGCACCATTTTCTCGCCTTCGGCGACGGGCAGGCTTTCGATCTGCGAGCGCAGCCGCAGCTTCATGCGGGCGGCGTCGAGCGCCGCGACGCCCTGCGCGCCGGCGGCCTGCGCGCGCTGCTCCAGCGCCAGCCATTCCGACGTCGGCGGCGGCAGACCCTTCGACTGGCGGTCCAGAAAATCGCCGATCGACGTCTTCAATTCTCCCAATTGTTGACCGGCTTGCGTCTGGAGCTGCTTCGCCTTCTTCGCCAGCGCCGCGTCGGTCGTTGCAAAGTCAAGCATCGGGTATTTGCCCGACGTGAAGTCGCCTTTGAGCTTGGCGCGATAGGCCTCGACGTCGGCCGCCGTCTTGAGCGTGTCGCCGCGCGCCGCGATGATCTCGGCGTGGGTGCGCGCCTTGCGGTCCGCGATCATCTGTTCGGCGCGATCGGAGGCGAGCGCGTTTTCCCTGACCTGCGCGCGGATGGCGGCGACGTCTGCCATTTCGTTACGCTGCGCCAGCGCTTCCGCTTCAGGCGACGTCGGGTCCGTCGCCAGCACGCGCTGCATGGCGTCGTTGCGCATCGCCATGTCGCGGATCGCGCCGGCGCGGAAGCGCTCTTTGGCGTCGCTGTCGAGCTGGTTCAGAGCCGCTTTCCGATAATGCAGCGACGTCTGGTCCGCGAGTTGGCGGAAGTCACCCAGGATCTCTGGAAAAATGTGGCGCTTCTCGTAGTTTTGTTTCAACCCGTCGAGCGCCGCGGCGAGGCTGGATGGATCTCCGCGATGCTTGTCGAATAGATCGAGCGCTTCTTTCTGATAGGTTGACTGGACGCCGGAGAGATAGGTTTGCGTCGCTGCAGCGTCATAAGCGCGGCCGCGAATCGTCGGCATTCCGGACGGCCGATAGTCGGGTTCGATGCCTGCGCCTTTTCCTTCGCGCTTGCCTTCGTCGGCGGCCATCTGATCCGCCCACTGCCCGGTTTGCTGCGACAGCTGGGCGAAAACCCGTTCGCGCATGTCCCCGCCGCGCGTTAGGTCGACCTGCGGCAAGGACGGGAGATTGCCGCTTGACGTTTCGGCGCGCGGCTTGAACGCGAGCGTGTCGAGCGAAACGGACTGCGCGCGCGTGCTTGCCATGTTCAGCCCCTCTTCACGATATCGAGCGCGCTCGATAGCAGGAGGCCTCCCCCCTTGGCGTAGCCGGCGGCGAGGCGGTCGGCGCCCGCCGCCTCATACATGGCGGCGCGGGTGCGATAGCGCCCAACGCGCGACTGGACGTCCGCGCCCGCCGCGTTCATCGCCGCGTAGGCGTCATCCATCGCCTGGGCGCTGGCTTGCGCCGGCGTACCGAATGAGACGTCGACGCCCGACGCAGCATAGGCGACGTCGCGCCGCCCCAGCTCGGCGACAAGATCGCGCCGCATCGACGATTGTTTCGCCTCGCCGTCGAGGCTGGCCTGCGTCGCATCCTGCCGCGCGGCGTCGGCCTGCATCTGCATCTGCGCGGCCTCGATTTTTCCGGCCTTCGCCGCCTGCATCGCCGACATCAGGGACAGGCCTCCCGAAAGCGCGCCAGTGAGCAGCGACCCCATCGAGAAGAGCGAGCTTCCAGCGCCGGCGGCGGCGCCTGCGCTGGCGGCAGCGGATGCACCGGCGGCGGCGGTCGCGCCAGCGCCGGCTGCCGTGGCTCCTGTCGTGAACATCGATCCGATGGCGGCCACGGCCGCGGCGGCGAATTCCATCATAACCTCGCTTCGATGACGCAGTCGCGCACATGCAGTGCGCCCGGTCGGGTTTGCGTAATCTCGCACACGGGGTCGACCATGTAGCCGGTCAGGCCAGAGACCGCCGCCTGGCCGGTGAAGGCCGGGCGCGCGCGGTCCACCACATCGGGAAATCGGCCGAGCGAGGCGACGTGAGCCGCGCCGCCATTCGCGGCGACTGCCAGAGACGTCGTGGCCAGAAGGTCGACGCGCAAAGTGTGGATGCGGCCGGGCCTTTTCAAAACCACCCGGTCGGACAACTGGTTGACCAGCGGCAACATGCCGATCCGCGGCGGGGTCCAGCGTCCCACCGTCACCGCTCCTTCGAGCGGCCATGACGGCGTGATCGCGCCGTTCGCCACGGTGAAGGGCCCTTCGTAGATGCCGCCGCATTCCGTCCAGACCGGTTGTCCTTCGTGCCGCTCCAGACCGCCGACCAAGACCGTGCCTGGCGGAACGGCGAAAGTTGTCGCGCTGTCGAGATGCAGACCATCTTCCAGTTCCTCCAGCGCCATCGCGTCGGCGTCTCCGAGCCGTGGCCGGACTGCGGCGAGCCAGACGGCGTTGTCGCCGTCGACGGCGACAGCGGCGACAGCGCCATCTGTCGCCCAGCGCACAAATCCGACAACCTCCTCGGTCCTGAGAAAAACGCCAACGACGAGCAAACCATCGGCGCGCGTGAGGAACAAACGCTCGGCGTCCGTCGTCGCGCCCGCCTTTTGCAGTGCGCCGCCGGTGATGGCTTTCACAAGATGAGTGGATTTCAGCGACAGCGGCGTCGTCGAATACCCCTCGTAGATGGCATCGAATTTCGCCGACGACAGTAAGGTCCCGCGCTCGTTCACCAGAAGCAACGCGTCTTCCTGCGGCTGCGGCGCGAACAGCCGGGACACGCCGTAACGTTCGGAGCGGACGATGTTGGGCGGCGTCGTCGCTGCGACCGCGCGGTCGGCGCAATAATAGAGCGCGCGGTTCGTGAGAAGGACGAGATGGCGCACCGTCGCGAGAGCGACAATCGTTTCGTCGCTTTCGACGTCGACACGCACTAGCAAAGCCGCCGAGGCGGAGGGGGCCTCGATGTTGAGATCGAAATATTCTCCGGTGCGAGACGCTAGAAACGCCGCCGGCTCCGACCGGAAGCCGGCCATCACGAGACGATCCTGATAGAAGGCAGCGCAGGCCGGCCACCCGCGCAGGTCCGACATGATGGGCTCGCCGCCATACTTTCCCGGATACCAGCGCGCGCAACTGATAGCGGCGTCCTGAGTATTCGTCACAGCCGCCGTGACGGCGAAATTTGCGCCGGCGTTGGCGCCCGCAAACGCGATCTGGATTTCGGCGTAGCCGGCGGCGTTGTTGGCTGCCGAAACAGTCAGGCCGGGCGCAACGGTCGCAAGAGCCAGCATCGCCGTCTGCAAGGCGGCGGCTGTCGCGGGCCAGTCTGCCGCCGAGCCGTTCGACGCGACGCCGACGACGCCGGTCGACGCCCCGTCGATTGTAACTGTAAAGACGATGTTGCGGGCGTCGAAGCTAGAAGTCGGCCAGCGGAAGAACAGCAGCCATTGCTCCGGCTGATCTGCATATGCACCATCGTAGCGTACGTTGGGGACGCGGGCGAAGGCGATTTTGTCGTAACTCCACTCGCCATCGACGCCATGGCGCAGCATGCGCGCCGGGGCGCGCGCCTGATGAAAGAAAAAAAGGCTTTCGCCGCGGCCGAAAATACACGCCTGCGTCAGTTGATCGGCGTCCATCGCGAACCAGCACGCGCCGACATAGGCGCCTGAACGATAGATGTCGATATGCCCGGGCTGGACATCGATCACATAAGCCGCGCCGTCGCGCGCCGTGAAAGGGATCAGTCGCCGCGCCACGCGGCCAATGGTCGCCTCGATCAGGATGGTCACGTTGGCGACCGAAAGCGTCGTCGGCGGAATCGCTGCGATGAGCCGCAGACGAAGGTAGCGCGCCCTCACGGCGCGGCCAGGCTCGAAGGCCAGGCGGCGGCCGACCGGCTCCGTCGCCGTGCCGGGCGCGAAAGCAACGCCGATCTGCGTCCAAACGGCGGCGTCGACGTCATAGATCTCGGCGGCGACGGCGCGTCCTATCGCCGCCCCGGCGACGACGCCCGAAAGATCGACGCCGCTCAGTGCCATCGGTGCGCCGAAATCATAAGACACGGCGTCGCCGATCGCCGAGACGGAGGCGGTCGCCGCTCCAATCGACATCCCGCCGGCCATCGCGCGCCGCAATACGCTGCGAAAGCGCGATCTCGGCGACACGCGCAAGCCGCCTTGGGGCGGCGGCTCGACATTCTGCGCGAGTGCAAGGCCGGTGTAGAAGCTCTTCAGCCCCGTCGCGCCATGCAACTGGTCTGATAATTCACCCGACGTGAAGGCGGCGCGGTATTGGCCCGGGCGCGCGACCATTACAGCCTACCCGTATAGTCGAGAACGCCGTCCGGGCCGAGTTGGTGGCGCGCCGCCGTGAGAGCGTCGTCGGCCTGGAGAGGTTGAGGGGGAGATGAGGCTGCGTCGCGCGCGATCGCGCGCCCCATGAGACCGCCGCGCATGTAATCGGACGGAGAGCCGACTGCGGCCTGTTCGAGTTGCATCGCCAGCTTGTCGTCGTGGGTCACGGGGATGCACAGGCGCGCGGCGACCCAGTCCGTGACGGCGGCCCGAAACAGGGCCGGCCATAGTTCGGGTTCGCAGCGGACAACGAAGACCGCCCAGACGGCGACGTCGTCGCAATGCACTTGCCGTCCCTCGAACAGGAAATCGCGCAATGGCGTGCGGCGGCGCGCGTCCGACCACAAGCGCAGCGGCTCGCCGACCGCCGCGGCGGGCGCGTCGAAAGCGTGGGCGTAGCCCGTCGCGGGCGACTCGGAGAGACGTTGCAGGCCGAATGTACGGCGCGCCCAGTTCCACGAATAGGCGGCGAGCGCGCTTTCGACGACGTCGTCGAACACCGCGCCAACCTGGCGGGCCAGGTCGCTGTCCTCGTCCAGGGACATGATTGTTCCCGCGCCGATGCGCGCCAGAGCGCGGTTCATGATGTCCGTGTTCGACAGAGGCTGAGGCATAACGTGATGTCCGTAGGACGCGCGACGACGGGGCCGGCGGGTAGGACGCCGCCGGCCAACGGTCATCAGCCCGGAGCGGTTGCGGCCATCGCGATGGCGACGGAGGTCGCCGACGCGCCGGTCACGACGTACGCCTTGCGCACCGGCGTTCCCGAGACAGCGGCGACGGCGTCGATGATGTCGCCTTTCTGAAGACCTTTCGCGAAGAGCGGCAGGAAGTAGTTTGCGGCTTCGACCACAGCGGCGCTGTCGTCGGTCGCGTAGCGCCAAGAGCCGGACTGGTTGGACTGGGCGGCGCCGGCGGTTGATCCGACCGGAACGGCCTGCGTCTGGCGGACGGCGGATTTGGAGCAAAAAGCCATGAGCTTCGTCTTTCGTTGGGATCGTTGAAGCGCGCCCGCCGTGGCGGCGGCCGCGCGGCGCGTCGGTGGGTGTCTCAGGGGTTCGGCCGCGCGAGCGCGATGTTGGTCGAGAAGCGCAGGCGCTTGACGCCCTCGGGCATGAGCGACGCGGCGGCCATGCCCATGGTGTTGGCGGCGAGATAGGCCTTCTTCAGCGGCACATAGTCGATGCGCGACTGCATGGCGTAGTTCGGCGCAAGGCCCACGAAGTCCTTCACCCACAGGTAGCCGTCGATCTGGTTGGCGGCCGGCACGTTGAAATAGGCGTCGGGCAGCGGCATGAAGGTGATCCCGCGCCAGCGCCGCGATCCGATCTGCTTGAGAAGCGGCAGATCGTCGCCGACGTATTGGGAGTTGGCGAATTCCCGGTACAACTCCAACTGCTGCATAAGAATTTGCGGCAGTCCGCAGAAGTAGTCGTAGGAGCCGACGCCCAGCGCCGCGATGGCGCCCTGCGCCGTCATGATATCGGTGATGCCGATCGCCGCCGCGCCGCTGCCGACGGTCGCGATGTTGGCGTCGGCGTCGAGCGTGCCGAGCAGCACCTGGTCGAACTTGCGGCCCATCGCCATCGCGGCGGTCTGCTGGGAGACCTGCTGTTCGTTTTCCGACATCTTTTCGACGTCGGTCACCTTGATCCAGTCGTTCGCCTCGTAATCTTTCATGATCGCCGTGACGACGGTGCGGTCGGCGTTCATGACCGGCACGTCGGAAATTCCGTCCGCCATCTCGGTGGCGACGCCGGTTCCGGCGATCTTCCACGAGACCTGGTTACCTTTGATTTCGCCGGTCGAGTTCACGGCCTCCTTCAGCAGGAAGCCCTTAGACTGGAGCTTATGGATAGCTCCGGCGACGTATTTTTGTTCGAACCATGCAGGTGCGCGAGAGGTCATGCGCTTTCTCCGGGCGCGAGAGGGGGTAAGCCGTCTCGCTTCCGGGCCGATATGCCGGCGCTGCCGGGTCCGCGCGTCTCCGCTTGGATAGCCGGCTGCGGCCCGGGTCCATCCCGTCAGCGTTAAGCCATGCGCAGGATGGCGCCGGCGCGGGCGTGTTAAGCGCGCGTCACCCTTTGGCGGCGTAGAAAGCGCGGAAAGCGTCGTCGCGCATCTTGACGAACGCGGGATCGAACTTCGCGTGTCCCACCTCGCCGCGCGGATCGATCACCATCCGGTCGAGATCGCCCTTTGTCACTGCGCCGGCAGGCTGGCCCGCGAGCGCCGGCTGCGCGCCGCCGGGCCGCTGGCCGGACAGCCATTGCAGCATGCGGATGGGCGCGGCTTCGGATAGCTGCGACAGCATCCAGTCGGCCGCCTCCTTCGGCATACCCTGCTGTTGAAGCGCCGTAACATAGCTCATGGCGTCGCGCACCATGGAGTCGACCTTGACCGCGCGTTGCGCCGGATCTGCGACGTCCGGCGCGAGCCGCGCGCGCACGGCCTCGGCATCGTAGGCGGGCGCGACAAGCTGCAACTCGACCATTTTCCCGAATATGCCGTTGAGGAAGCCGTCGAACTGCTTCGTCGAGAAGCCGTGTTCGGCGGCGAGAGCCTTGGCGTGCGCGAACAGGGGATCGGCGTCCATGTCCTTCAGATAGGGCGCGACCGTGTCGCTGGGCTTGTAGGCGTAGCCGGCGGCGTCCTTCGGCACCTCCCCGCGCGCCGCGTCGCGGTCGCGATAGCCCTTCAACGCTGCGGCCACCCTGGCGGCCGTCTCGGCGTCGTCCTTGCCGCGGAGGTGATCGGGAAGATCGGCGAAGAGCGGCTGCTGCGTCGCAGGTTGCGCGGCGGCAGGCGGCGCGCCGGGAGAAGAAGGCGCGCCCGGCGACGGAGCGACCGTAGCATTGCCGGTCGCGGGGGCGTCGGACGGCGGCGGAGCCGGCGCAGCGGCAGACAGAAGCGGATTTTCGGACATCACAGACCTTCCCGGTAAGGCGGACGCTCGCCGCGGCCTTCGGCAGCCCAGCACAACAGAGTCCACATCAGGATATTTGCGCCTTCGCGGCGCTCCAGAAACGACAAGCGCTCACGGCCGAGACCAGGAACCAGCATCGGGCGACGCAGGCTTACATCAAGGAGTGCGTCGACCAAGGGTCGGAACTCCGGTTGGAGAAGGCGCGCGGCGAGCGCCGTCACGTGTTCGCGTCGACGCGCGTCGGCGGCCTGCATCGCCTGCGCGCCGTCGAGCCCAGTGTTCAGCGCATCAAGGTCGATGGCTTCGATATGGGCCATAAATGCGTCGAGGGGTTGCGCCTGAGACGCGCCGAATGCCGCGTCTGGGATGACGGGGCGCGCGTCGCTCATCGGTCGAGCAGCGCGTTGGCGACGCCGACGACGAGACGGAAGCCGAGACGCTCCCCCTCGCTCGTCGCCCCGTCGTAATCGAAACGCGCGGCGCGCGCGATGGCGCGCATGTCCGTCGTCGGCTCCAGCCGCGCCACCGACTGCGCGACGGCGCTGGCGTCGGCCGTCGCCCAAATGTTGATTTCCGCTTCCATCTGCGCGGCCTGCGCGACCTCGGCGATACGCTCGAACAGCGGGAGTACACGGGTTTGCGGCTGGGTTGGATCGTCCATGATGCTCTCGCGTGTCAGGCCGGAGGCGGTCCGGCGGCCGTTTCGGGAGGCGAGAGCGCCTCGGCGAAATCCTTGGGTTTGGCGAGCGCCGCCTGCGTCACGGCGGCGGCCTGCGCCTGTTGCGCAATCTTCTGATCGATCTGCGTCAGCTCTGTTTCAGAGTTGAGCCATTGCGGCCTGACTCCGGCGTCGCGGTAGATTTCCGGCAGCATGCGATCCAGCTTGAAGCGCCGAGCGGGTCCCTGCGCGCCGCTGACCATGCTTTCGAGCTGGAGCGCCTCGACGGCGGGCTGATGACGATCGACCTTCATCGCCTGCGCCATCGGCGACACGACGTCGAGCGCAACAAGCAACTGATCGATCTTGAGATCGGCGGTGATGAGCTTCGCGTCGTACAAGATTTCGACAACGCGCGGCACGACGACGGGGACGATCTCGTTGATGAGACGCCCGAACGCGCCGATATGGTTCTGCTTGAGCCGCGACATGCGCGCCATTACTTCCGACGCTGAGCGTGGCGTCGCGCCACTGTCTGGCAGACGTTCGTCATGGAGGATTTGCTGAAGCTGCATGCGCAGTTCCTGCAAAACGATGTTTGACACGTCCATACGGCCCGATGCGGTGTCGAGCCGCGTCACGTCAGGCCCCATGATGCCGCCCGTCGACTGCATCGGCCAAAATTGGCCCGGCGCGACGCGCGCCGTGTCCGGATTGAATGTCCCCCCGGGGCGATAGGCCCAGATGCCGACGATCTGCATCGCCGCTGCCTTCAGCGTCAACTCCATCGTGCGGTTGAGCGTCTTGGCGATCGGCGTCGCAAAGATCGCGGGGCCTTGTCCCATGACCGCGCCGGGCAGGCGCCAGTAGCGCGGCGACAGGAAGGGCTTGGTGCGGGACGATCCCGACGCGACAGGCTGATCGGCTTCGCTCTGATCGATCCACGCGGCGAAGCGCCATCGCGCATGCTTGGGCTTGGGCGGATCGTCGGCGTCGTCATGGTCAGCGGGGGCGTCGAGGTAGAACGCCTGGCGCAGCGTTTCCTCGCCGTCCGGCTCCTTTTCCGCCGCTTCGTCGAATTGTTCGGAAAAGACACCGTGAGGGAAAGCCGTGAGGATGGCGCGGCGCTTCATCCTGACTTTCCAGAACAGCCCAGAAACGTCGCCGTAGGGACCCCCTTCCAGCGCCACTTCCTCCAGCGGCAAGGTAACGAAGCGCACCGGGCGCTCTTTGTCGCCGGGCAGGATCAGCATATTTCCTGTACCGACGAAGAGATCAAGGCACAGCTCCGCGCAGGCATTGTCCCACTCGCCCGTTGTGAAAAACGGCGCGAGCAAGTCGGACAAATCGGCGAGCTGGGCTTTGAACGCTTCTTTTGCGGAATTTCCTTCTGCCGTCCCATCCTCGAACATCTTGATGAGCGGCCCATCTTGCAGCCGGAAGAATGCCTGTCCGGGCGGGAACAAGTCCTGATGCAGACGCGCCGCGCCGTTGAACGTAGAGACCACTGCAGTAGTGTCGAAGAGGTGATTGAGATCTTCCGCCGCGTTGGATGAGGCTTTGCGCCTGAATGGCATGATCCAACGGAAAGCGTCGTTGTAAGCGGCCGACCATTTGTCGCGCTCCGCCCAAGCGGCCGCCTCGCGTCGTTTCAGCGCCGCCATGTCGAGCGGAGGTTCGCGCCGGGATCGTCCTTCGGGCGCAGCGGAAGCGCGCTCCGCCATCATTGACTCCCAAGCACGCCGCTGGCGCCGCCGCTCTCGCGCGACAGCAGCAAGCGCTGGCCGCGCGGACGCCGGCCGAACGCCCCTGCTTTGCTGGCGTCGCCCTGATCGGCGGCGCGCTGCGTCTCCAACTGGCGGACCTGGCTGACGCGGGCCGCCTCGCGGTCGGACTGCGCTTGCGCCTGCGTCGCAGCCATTTGCTTCTGCGCGTCTTTCTGCGCGCCGCCACCGAACAGGGACGAGACCATCTTACCCAAAGCGACGCTCCCATCGCGTGAAGCCGGCCGGCGCGCCCGTCGCGGCACGAGAGAACCCGACGAGGCGCGCCAGCCTTTCGCCCGGCCTATGGCCCTCACGGACGCAGGCGGTGAGCCGGACCACGCCATAATCGCGGCGGCCCTCGACGGTTAAGCGCGCCAGCCGATACAGCTCGAGCATCCGTGAACCGATTTCGGCGGCCGGGAGGCCGACGAGAAAAACCTCCTCGCTCGCCGGCGGCTCCGGCCAGAACCCAATTGCGGCGAGCAAGCGCCCATCTTCGACAAAGCCGAAGGTCTCGGCCCGCCCAACTTGCAGCGCGGCGACCGCCAGCGAGGCGGATGGCTTGAAGCTGGGCGCATAGAGCGCCAGCAGATCGATCGCCGGCGCGGGCGATATGGTTTCGATCATCGCGTCACCCCCAGGCCGAAAAATCGTTGGAATGGTCGCGGCCGGCGACCTCCGCGCCGATCCGCCCGGCCCGGCCTGCGCGGGCGGCCTCGTTGATGATGCCGGCCTTGCCGCGCAAGGCGAGCACCCCGTATTGCAGCGCGTCATGCAGCGTCGCGTAAGGATCGTTCTTGTGCGGGCGATCCTCGAAGCGGTCCGACGCGCCGGCGCGGATGCGGCGAAACTTGTAGTGCGCCATGAAACCGCCGATCAGGCCGCGGCAGGACGGGCAGACGATCAGGCCCGGCGTCTGCGCGTCGATCATCTGCCCGAGCGCCAGCTTCACCGCCTCGATTCGCAGCGTCGGCTCGTTCGTCGGCGCGGGCTGGAGGCCGTGGCCGAGGCCCTTGCCGATCGTCTCCGACCAGGACAATTCGCCGGCCTCGCGGTCCGCGCCGTAGAAGCCGGCCGGATCGGAGCCATAGACGCCCGCCGCCAAGCCGCGGAACCGCCCCATCAACAGCGGGATCAGCATCCCGAGAAACCGCGCCTGCCCGGTGCCGTGGCCGGGCGCAAGTTCGGCGAGAATGCGCAACTGCCCCGACGGCGCGTCCTGAAACAGCACCGCGCCGGGCGTCAGGCCCTGATCGAAGCCGATATGCAGCGGACGGCCCGCCAGCACCGGAAGCTGCGCGTCCGCGACATGCAGGCGGCGGTTGAAATCCTTCGCATAGACCGGCTTGCCGTCGATCGCGTAGCCCGGCAGGCCATGCACGAAGCGCCGCACGTCCTCTTCCGACAGGGTGCGGCTTTCCTCCTCGTAAGACGCCCGGAGCTTGCCTCGACGGTTTTCGGCGGCGGGATCGAGCCCGCCAGGTTGATGGAAAAAATTCACCGTGCGGTCGCCGGCGGCGACCCGCCCTTCCTCATCGACCGGCAATTCCGCGTTGAAGCTGCCCCGTGCGCAGGCCTTCATGATCGGATGGTCTTCGTCCGGCGGGTTCATGTCGCAGGTGACCATGCGCGGCATGGCGGCGTCGTCGGGCAGGCCCAGCAGCTCGCGCGGCGGATAGCGCCCGGTTCGGCTGAAAGCGAAGGTGATGACGCGCGAGTGGAGCAGGTCCGCCTCGTTGCAATAGACCCACGTATATTCCGACCCCTTCAGCAGATCCTCGATCGCGTTGTCGCCGACCGCGAAAAAGTCCACCGTCAGCTCGACCGGGACGCGCCTGCCCTCACGCAGCGTTTCGAGCCGCAGCACATGCTGCGCCGGCCGATCCTGACCGCCGGTGAAGGTTCCGCCGGGAAAGTCGGGCGGGATGAACTCGAACCACGTCCGCAGCGTGGTGCGATAGAGCGTCCGGTAATTGTCGCGCAGCACCAGGCCGCGCACCCGGATGACGCCGTCGCGGCAGGGCGGGACAGCCATCGTCGAGAACAGCAGCAGCTTGAACACGCTGGACGTCGTCTTGCCGGAGCCCGCCGGCCCCATGATGACGTCGATCGGCCCGCGCGAGGCCTCATAAGCCGCCCCGACCGGCCCCGGCGGGCGATGCAGCGTCAGCTTCACGCTGGAGCCGACGTCGGGAATGTCGGTCACCGGGCATTCGCACAGCGCCGCGATGTCGGCGCGCGATAGTGGCTTGTTCATGCCCCGCGGCCCCCCTGCCCGGTTCGGGGCGTCTCCCGCGCCCTCTCGGCTCCAGACCCTTGGTTCGGCCGTGTGTGTGGG
>CAZWJF010000053.1:0-15107 GCA_964634325.1 uncultured Rhodoblastus sp. | reverse complement strand
CATACCAGCGCATCGCCCAGTCGGGCTTCCATTGCAGCTTGCAATGGCCGCCGGTGACCGGCGTCTCGTAGAGATCGCCGGTCTTGGGGTCTTTCCACGAAATCGTCCCCTTCGCGGCGTCATGCGATTCCAGCGGCACCTGCATCACATGGCCGGTGACGGGATGAACGGGCAAGAACGGCGAATAGGTGCCGGCGCGTTCCTCGCGAAACGTCGGCAGCATGATCTTCATGACCGCGTCGTAGCGCGCGAGCATGTGCAAGAGCGCGGCGTCGAACTTGCCGCTCTTGTAATATTCGGTCGAGGACGCGAATTCGTATTCGAAGCCGAAGGCGTCGAGAAAGGCGCGCAGCCGGGCGTTGTTGTGCGCGCCGAAACTGTCGTGCGTGCCGAAGGGATCGCGCACTTGCGTCAGCGGCTTGTGCAGGTCCTGCGCCAGCATGTCCTTGTTGGGCACGTTGTCGGGAACCTTGCGCAGCCCGTCCATGTCGTCGGAGAAGGCCAGAAGCCGCGTCTTGACCTTGCCTTCGGTCAACACCTCGAAGGCGCGGCGCACCATGGTCGTGCGCGCAACCTCGCCAAAGGTGCCGATGTGCGGCAGCCCCGAGGGGCCGTAGCCGGTCTCAAACAGCACCTCGTCCTTGGGATGCTTCTCCAGCCGCGCGATCAGTTTGCGCGCTTCCTCGAACGGCCAGGCCTGCGAAACGCGGGCGGCTTCGAGGAGGGTTTGCGCGGCGGTCGGATCGGCGGACATTGGGGTTCCTGCGGTGCGAAGCCGCGGAAACTAGGCGCCGCGGGCTCTGCCGTCAAATCGCGCCGCGCGCCTGCCGCCAGCGGCTCGGCGACGCGCCCATGGCGGCGCGGAAATGCGCGTTGAAGGTCGAGAGATCGCCGAAGCCGGCCTCGTAGGCGATTTCGGAAATCGGGCGGTTCGTAGCGGCGATCGCGGCGCCAGCGCGACGCAGGCGCGTGAGCAGCAGGTAGCGATAGGGCGTGAGGCCGACGACGCGGGCGAACGACCGCAGGAAATGAAACTTGCTGACGCCGGCGACCTCCGCGAGACGGTCGAGATCGAGCGCCTCGTCGGCGTGGGTTTCGATAAAGCGCAGGGCGTCCGCCACGCGACGTTCGTCGCGCGCGCTCGTTCGCGCCGTCTGCGCCGGCGCGCCCGCCGCAAGGCGCGCGGCGGCGTGCGCAAAGCGGACAGCCGTCTCCTCCGTCGCCAGCGTCGTCGCGTCGGCGAGCGCTTGCATGCGGGCGGCGAGCGGGGCGAGCCCGAGAGAAGCCGGCAAGGCCGGCGCGCCGAATTCGAACCGCGAGTCGCCGGCCGCATCCGCTGCGATCTCGGCGAAATAGTCGGGACGGAACGAGTAGGCGATGCAACGATCGCCGCGGCTATGCTCGTGTCCGCATTCATAGCAACGGCCGGCCGCGCCGAGCAGAATGCCGCCTGGATGCATGAGGCCGGCGCCGGCGTGCGTGCGGTAGTTGAACGAGCCGGAAACGACCGCGGCGATCGTCACCTCGTCGTGGCGCTCTTCGAAGCGACGATCCTCCGGACCGGCGTCGCATACGAATTCGCTCGCGCGCCATCCCGCGCCGGAAGCGATGGGTCGGATGGTCGGCGCGCGCGCCTCGCGTTGCATGGACATGATCGCAGAATAGCAATTTTCCCCAAGCCGGACAGCGCGGCGTCGATCACTCTGACGTCATACGGCCGCACGGCCGAAACAGAACCGGAGAGAAAGATGCTCGATCATGTCTCGATCGGCGCGAGCGACCTCATGCGCGCTGGCGCGTTTTACGATTCCGTCCTTCCGCCGCTCGGCTATACACGCCGCTACGCCGACGATTCCTGGCTCGGCTATGGGGCCGAACGCACGGTCTTCTGGGTCGGCGCGGCCGAACGACCGGTTCCGGCCGACCCGAAATCCGGTCTGCATTTCTGCTTCGCAGCGCCGACGCGCGCGAGCGTAGACGCCTTTCACGCCGCTGCGTTGAAAGCCGGCGGGAAGGACAATGGCGCGCCGGGGCTGCGCGAGGCGTACGGCCCCAATTACTACGCCGCTTTCGTCGTCGATCCCGACGGCTACCGCATCGAAGCCTATTGCGGCGCGGAGGCGTGAGATGGCGTCGGTGGTGAAGGAAATTCGGGTCGATGCGACGCCCGAGGCCGCATGGGACGCGATCCGCGACATCGGCGCCTTGCACACGCGGCTCGTTCCCGGTTTCGTCGTCGATACGAAGGTCGAGGCCGGCGGCGGCGCACGCGTCGTCACGTTCGCCAACGGCGTGGTTGCGCGCGAGCCGATCGTCGCGCTGGACGAGGAGAGGCGCCGGCTCGTGTGGTCGGCCGAGGGCGGCCGCACGACGCATTACAACGGCTCGGCGCAGGTCTTCCCCGAGGGCGCGGGCGCGAAGATCGTCTGGACCGCCGACTTCTTGCCGCACGACGCGCGCGACGCCATCGACGCAGCCATGACAGCCGGCGCAGCGGCTATGAAGAAGGCGCTCAGCGCCCCCTGAACTTCGGCTTGCGCCGCTCCATGAAGGCCGCGACGCCTTCGGCGTGGTCTTCCGAAAGGTTGGTCAGCGCGAACTGGTCGCGGTCCATGTGGCTGGCGAGATCGTCGAGCGCGCCGGCGAGGCGGTTGACCGTCGTCTTGGTCATCATGGTGGGAATGGGCGGCTGCGCCGCGATCCGTTCGGCGAAGGCGTAGGCCGCCGCGAAGGCCTGGCCGTCCGCGACCACCTCTTCCGCAAGGCCCCACTTCTCGGCCTGCGCTGCGGAGATGCGGTCGGACGCGAGAATGACCGCCTGCTTCGTGCGCGCGGGACCGATGAGTTGCAGGATGCGCGGCACCGAGCCCCAGCTCATGTTCATGCCGAGCTCGACTTCGGGAATGCGGAAATGCGCCGAGGCGCCGCAGATGCGGAAATCGAGCGACACGGCGAGCGCCGCGCCGCCGCCGATGCAATGGCCCTCGATGGCGCAGATCGTCACCTGCTCCATCTCGTACCAGGCGCGGCACATGCGCGGGCCGACCATCAGCGCCGCGCGACGCTCGCCGAGGCCCATTTTCGTGCGTTCGCGGCCTTCGGAATCCTTGAGGTCGAAGCCGGCCGAAAACCCGCTCGCCGTTCCGGTGAGAACGACGACCGAAGTCGCAGGGTCGTCCTCGAACGCCTGCGCGGCGGCGCGCAATTCGCGCATGGCGGCGGCGGACAGCGCGTTCAGCCTGTCGCCGCGGTCGAAGCGCACGACGGCGATGCGGCCGTCCGGACCGAGACCTTTTTCGATTGCGACATAACGCATGGCGATTGGCCTCACTTGCCGCCGAGGCGGCGCAGAACGTCCGGCGTCAGCAATCCGTCGGCCGGCGACACGCCTGCCGACAGCTGGAATTCATGCACGGCCATACGCGTGCCGCGGCCGATCTTGCCATCCGTCGCGCCGGAATAGAGCCCCTTCGCCACGAGCAATCTTTGCGCGCGCGAACGGTCGCTGAGCGACATGGAGACATAACCCTTCGGCCAGGACTTGCGCAGGCCGGACGAACCGGCGATGCGATCCGCCAGCAGCGCGACGGCCATCGCATAGGCGTCGGACGTATTGTACTGGCGGATGACTTCCCAATTGTCGGTGATGAGGAAGGCCGGTCCCGCCGCGCCTTCCGGCAGGAACAGGCTCGCCGCGCCCGAGGCCGGCAGCGCCTCGCCGTCGGCGCGCGCGAAACCGAGGCGGCGCCAGGCGTTGAAATCGAGATCGACCGGCTTCCAGTCGAAGCTCTCGGGAACGACGACTTCGACCAGCGCGGGATAGGACGAATTCCAGCCGGACTGTTTGAGAAAATTGGCGATGGAAGCGAGCGCGTCGGCGCTCGATCCCCAGATGTCCGGCTGACGGCCGCCTGAAAAACTGACGGCGAATTTCAGATAGGAGGAAGGCGTGAATTGCGGCTGGCCCATCGCGCCGGCCCAAGAGCCGACCAGACGGTCGCGCGGCGCGCCGTTCTGCAGCATCGCCAACGCCGCGACGAATTCGTCGCGGTAGAAATCCGCGCGATGCTTGCGCACGGCAAGCGTGGCGATCGAACGCAAGATGTCGTGGCCGCCCTGGCTCGGGCCGAAATTGGTCTCGACGCCCCAGATCGCGACGCAAATCTCCCAGGGGACGCCGAAGCGGCGCTCGATGGCGGCGAGCGTGTCCGACAGACCGGCGGCCTTGGCGCGGCCCTGCGCGACGCGCGCGCCCGTGACGACCTGCGCGAGATAGGAATGGATCGCGAGCGAAAACTCGCCCTGCCTGGCCGGCTGGGCCTTGATGGCGGGATCGGGCGTCAGGCCTGCCGTCTCGCGGTCGAAGGTGGCGCGACTGACCCCGGCGGCTTGCGCCGGCGGCCAGGCGGAGGCGACGAAAGCGTCGAAAGCGGCGTCGCCCGAAGCGGCGCTTGCGGGCGCTGCGAAGGCGAGGAGGCAGACGACGAGGGCGGCGATTCTCATGGCGCTATCCTGCATGGATTGTCGATGATCGCCACGCTCTTTCCCTCGCCTCGCCGGGGCCGCTATGCTCCCGCCCCGACTCGATGGAAAGGTCAGACATGGCGGCGCGCAAGGAGCTTTCGGCACGGACAGGCTATTCGGCCAACGATCTCGACCGGCAGTCGGACAAGCGCGACGATCCCGCCCACGTCGAGGCCTTGCGCAAGGACGCCGAGGCGCGGACCTTCGTCATCTCCGGAGACAATGTCGTGCTGGAGCGCGACAGCGAGGGCTATCGCTCGCTGTTCACCTTCGCCGAAGCCGGGCGCATGGGCGAGGCGCGCGAGACCGCTTTCCTCGGTCATGACGGCGTCGGCGGTATTTTCGCCATGCTGCTGGAGGACGCGCCGCAGGACAAGGGCCCGACCCGCGAGCAATTGGCGCGCATCTACAAGGGCGAGCCGCCGCCGCCCGGCAAGACGGCCGAAGTGCGCGTCGATCTGCGCTCGATCGTCATGCAGGGCATGGTGTCGGAGAAAACGGCCGGCCGCCTCGCGCAGGCGAAAAGCGTGATGTACTGGCACTCGCGTCATCGCTTTTGCGCCAATTGCGGCGCCGAGACGCAAGCAGCTTCAGCCGGCTGGAAGCGCGTCTGCGCCGCCTGCAAGGCCGAACATTTTCCGCGCACCGATCCGGTGGTCATCATGCTCGCGGTGTCCGGCGACAAGTGCCTGCTCGGACGCCAGCCGCGTTTTCCGAAGGGCATGTATTCGGCGCTCGCCGGTTTCGTCGAGGGCGGCGAGACTCTCGAAGACGCGGTGCGCCGCGAAATCAAGGAGGAGGCGGGCATTTCCTGCGGCAAGGTCGATTACATGGCGTCGCAGCCGTGGCCCTTCCCCTGCTCGCTGATGATCGGCTGTCTGGCGGAGGCGGAAGACGAGAAGATCGTCATCGACGTCACCGAACTCGACGACGCCCGCTGGTTTTCCCGCGAAGACGCGCTGAAGCTCGTGGAGGGCAGGCTCGACGGCTTCTTCTGCCCGCCGAAATTCGCCATCGCGCACCAGTTGATCGCATCCTGGGCGCGCGGCGAGGCGAGCTGAGCCTCGCGGCGTTCAGGCCGGTTCGTCGCCGTTGAGCGTCAACGCCGCGCCGGCGAGATAGAGCGAACCGCAGATGAGAATGCGCGGCGGGGTGCGCCAATGCGCGAGCGCGATCTGGCGCAGGGCGTCCTCGATCGTCGGCGCTTCCGAGGCGAAGAGGCCGAGATCGCGCGCCGCCCCCGCGACGTCGGCCGGCGTGCGCCCGTAATGATCGCCCGACACGGGCACAGCGACCACGCGATTGGCAAGATCTGTGAAATGCGCGAGGAAAGCGCGCACATCCTTGGTGGCGAGCACGCCGCAGACGAGGACGAGCGGCGCATCGTGGCGCGCCGACAGTTCGCCCATGGCGGCCGCGGCGACGCGGGCGCCGTCCTCGTTATGCCCGCCGTCGATCCAGATTTCCGCGTCGGCAGGAGCGAGCTCCACGAGCCGTCCGCGCGAAACGCGTTGCAAACGCGCCGGCCAATCGACGGCTCTCAGGCCCGCTTCGAAGGCCCGCGCCGCAATGTCGGGAGCGACGGCGCGCAGCGCGGCGATGGCCGTCGCCGCGTTCTGATGCTGATGGCGGCCTGCGAGGCGGGGCGGCGGCAAGTCGAGCAGGCCGAGCTCGTCCTCGAAGATCAGCCTGCCATTCTCCTCGCGTACGTCGAAATCACGGCGCGCCACGATAGCGGGCGCGCCGGCGCGGCGCGCGCAGCCTTCCAGAACGCGTTCCGCATTCTCTTGCTGGTAGCCGATGACGCCCTGCGCCCCCGGCTTGAAGACGCCGCCTTTCTCGAAAGCGATCTTCTCGATCGTGTCGCCGAGAAATTCCGCGTGATCGATCGACACGGGCGTGACGACGCTGGCGAGCGGCCGTTCGACGACATTGGTCGAATCGAAACGTCCGCCGAGCCCGACCTCGAGCAGCAGCCAGTCGGCCGGCGTATCGGCGAACAGCTGGAAAGCCGCCGCCGTCGTAATCTCGAAAAACGTGACGGGCTCGCCAGCGTTGGCGCGTTCGCATCTTTCGAGCGCTTCGATCAGCGTCGCGTCGTCGACCAGGCGCCCCGCGAGGCGGATGCGCTCGTTGAAGCGCACGAGATGCGGCGACGTATAGGCGTGCACGCGTTGACCGGCCGCTTCGAGAATCGCGCGCAGAATGGCGACGGTCGATCCCTTGCCGTTCGTACCGGCGACATGGATCGTTTTCGGCAGGCGCTTATGCGGATCGCCGATCGCCGCGAGCAGACGCTCGGTGCGCCCGAGGGACAGATCGATCTTGCGCGGATGCAGATCGAGCAACCGCGCGAGGATGGCGTCGAGGGGGGTCATTCGTCGTGAACGCCGCGAGCCGTCGACAGCGCTACTCTCCCCGTGAAGGGCAGGGAATGCAGCGACGCCATTCGAAACATATCTCTCAGGCCGCCTCGCCCGACGGCTCCCGCGCGGGCTGCTTCGTCAGCAGCGCGCACAGCCGCGCCAAAGTCGCGCGCATCTCCTTGCGCGACACGACCATGTCCACCATGCCGTGATCGCGCAGATATTCGGCGCGCTGGAAGCCGTCGGGAAGCTTCTCGCGGATCGTCTGCTCGATGACGCGCGCGCCGGCGAAGCCGATCACCGCGCCGGGCTCGGCGATGTGCACGTCGCCGAGCATCGCGTAGGAGGCCGTGACGCCGCCGGTCGTCGGATTGGTCAGAACGACGATGTAGGGCAGCTTCGCGGCGCGCAGACGCTGCACGGCGACCGTCGTGCGCGGCATCTGCATGAGCGAGAACATGCCTTCCTGCATGCGCGCGCCGCCAGACGCCGTGAAGATGATGAACGGCGACTTGCGGTCGAGCGCCGCCGTCATGCCCGCAATGATCGCTTCGCCCGCCGCCATGCCGAGCGAGCCGCCGAGAAATTCGAAATCCTGCAGCGCGACGACGACGTTCTGGCCTTCGAGCTTGCCGGCGGCGAGGCGCACGGCGTCCGGCTGGCCGGTCTTGGCGCGGTTTTCCTTGAGGCGATCGGTGTAGCGCTTGACGTCGCGAAATTTCAGCGGGTCGAGCGGAACGTCCGGCGTCGGCAGACGGTCGTAGGCGCCGCCGTCGAACAGGCTCGCGAGCCGCGACTCGGCGGGCATGCGCATGTGAAAGCCCGAGCCGGGCACCACCCAGAGATTGGCCTCGAGATCCTTGTGGAACACGAGTTCGCCGCTCTCGGGACATTTCGTCCAGAGATTCTCAGGCGTATCGCGCTTGAGCATCGACCGGATTTTCGGCGGAACGACGTTGGATATCCAGTTCATGTCGAACCTCGGTTCTGTCCTTCTCCCCGCTTGCGGGAGAGGGGACTAAAGCGTGACCTACTCGGCTGCAGCCTTGCGCCCTGCGCTCACACCGGCCGACAGTTCGCGCACCAGCGACGCGACCGCCTCGACCGTGCCTGCCGTCGCTCTGTTATCCGCATCGAGCGACTTTTTCAGGGCGTCGACCAGCGCCGTGCCGACGACGACGCCGTCCGCCTGCCCGGCGATGGCGCTCGCATTGTCCGCCGTCTTGACGCCGAAGCCGACCGCCACCGGAAGAGCCGTATGGCCCTTGATGCGCGCGACCGCGGCGCTGACCTTCGAATAATCGGCGATGGCCGCCCCGGTCACGCCGGTCAGCGAAACGTAATAGACGAAGCCCGAGGTGTTCGAGAGAACGCTCGGCAGACGTTTGTCGTCGGTGGTCGGCGTCGCGAGACGAATGAAATTGAGGCCCGCCTTCAACGCCGGCAGGCACAATTCGTCGTCCTCTTCCGGCGGCAGATCGACGACGATCAGGCCGTCGACGCCGGCCGCCTGCGCGGCGGCCAGAAATTTTTCCACGCCCATCACGTAGATCGGATTGTAATAGCCCATCAGCACGATCGGCGTGTCGTCGTCGCCCTTGCGGAATTCAGCGACCAGCGCGAGCGTCTTCTTCAACGTCATGCCGGCGTGCAGCGCGCGCAGGCCCGCGGCCTGGATCGACGGGCCGTCGGCCATCGGATCGGTGAACGGCATGCCGATCTCGATCACGTCAGCGCCGGCCCTGGGCAGCGCCTTGACGATATCGAGCGAGGTCGCGGGATCGGGGTCGCCGGCCATCAGGAAGGTGACGAGCGCGGCGCGATTGGCCTTGGCGAGAGCCGCGAAGCGGCGGTCGATACGGGTGGTCATCACATTCCGCCCAGATGTTCGGCGACCGCGAAAATATCCTTGTCGCCGCGGCCGCACATGTTCATCACCATCAGATGGTCGCGCGGCAGCTTCGGCGCGAGCTCCATGACCTTCGCCAGCGCATGCGCCGGCTCGAGCGCGGGAATGATGCCCTCGAGTTTCGAGCAGAGCTGGAACGCGTCCAACGCCTCCCGGTCGGTGGCCGAAATGTAATTCACGCGGCCGACGTCGCGCAGCCAGGCGTGCTCCGGCCCGATGCCGGGATAATCGAGGCCCGCCGAAATCGAATGGCCCTCGAGAATCTGGCCGTCGTCGTCCATCAGGAGATAGGTGCGGTTGCCATGCAGCACGCCGGGCTTGCCGCCCGCCAGAGACGCCGCGTGGCCGTTATCGACCTCGAGCCCGTGGCCGGCCGCTTCGACGCCGTAGATCTCGACGTTCTTGTCGTCGAGGAAGGGGTGGAACAGGCCGATGGCGTTGGAGCCGCCGCCGATGCAGGCGACGAGCGAATCCGGCAGGCGGCCTTCCGCCTGCATGATCTGCTCGCGCACCTCCTTGCCGATGATCGACTGGAAGTCGCGCACCATCGCCGGATAGGGATGCGGGCCGGCCGCCGTGCCGATGCAATAGAACGTGTTCTCGACGTTGGTGACCCAGTCGCGCAGCGCCTCGTTCATCGCGTCCTTCAGCGTGCGCGCGCCGGACTGCACGGGC
Source organism: uncultured Rhodoblastus sp. (assembly GCA_964634325.1). GTDB lineage: Bacteria > Pseudomonadota > Alphaproteobacteria > Rhizobiales > Beijerinckiaceae > JAJXWB01. The sequence continues at coordinate 5,633 of CAZWJF010000053.1, read as the reverse complement.
ACCACGGTCGCGCCGAGCATCTTCATGCGGAAGACGTTCGGCTTCTGCCGTTCGACGTCGACAGCGCCCATGTAGACGACGCATTCGAGCCCGTACTTGGCGCAGGCTGTGGCGGTGGCGACGCCGTGCTGGCCGGCCCCCGTCTCGGCGATGATGCGCTTCTTGCCCATGCGGCGCGCGAGCAAAATCTGGCCGAGCACGTTGTTGATCTTGTGCGCGCCGGTATGGTTCAGCTCATCGCGCTTGAAATAGATTTTCGCGCCGCCGAGGTGCTCGGTCATGCGCTCGGCGAAATAGAGCGGGCTCGGCCGGCCGACGTAGTGCGTATGCAGATGCGCGATCTCGGCGTGGAAGGCCGGATCGTTCTTCGCCTGGTCATAGGCCGCCTCGAGATCGAGGATCAGCGGCATCAGCGTTTCCGCGACGAAGCGGCCGCCGAAAATGCCGAAACGGCCGCGCTCGTCCGGGCCGGTGCGAAAGGAATTGGGCGTCTGCTGGTTCAAGGCGAGGTCCCTGCGCTTGCGAGCGCCTCTCTTATCCTCTCCGCCCGGATTACGGAAGCGCGCGCGCCGCCGCGACAAACGCCCGGATTTTCGCGTCGTCCTTCATGCCCGGAGCGCTCTCGACGCCGGAGGAGACATCGACGCCCGGCGCATGGGTCCGCGCCAGCGCCTCCGCCACATTGCCGGCGTCGAGCCCGCCGGAGAGAAGCCAGGGCTTTCCGGGATCGAAACGATCGAGGATCGACCAGTCGAAAGGCAGGCCGTTGCCGCCGGGCCGCGTGGCGTCCTTCGGCGGCTTGGCGTCGAGCAGCAGGAAATCGCAGACCTCGGCGTAGGCGGGAACGACGGCGAGATCGGCGCGGTCCGAGACGCCCAGCGCCTTCATGACGGGCCGGCCGGCGCGCGCGCGCAGTTCGGCGACCCGCGCTGGCGTTTCCTTGCCGTGCAATTGCAGAATGTCCGGGTCGAGCGCGCGCAGGACGTCGTCGATCCAGGCGTCGTCGGCGTCGACGACGAGCGCCACCTTCTGCGCGCGGCCCGCCGCCAGCGGCGCGAGCGCCGCCGCCGCCGCGAAGGAGAGATGGCGCGGGCTCGGCGGGAAGAACACGAAGCCGACCATGTCGGCGCCGGCGTCGAGCGCCGTCGACAGGCTCCCGGGCGTCGAGAGGCCGCAGATTTTCACGAGGACAGACGGGGGCGTCATGCGCAGGCCATCGGCCGAAACGGCCGCAAGGTCAAGCTGCGCGGCTCAGGCCGCGGTCTGGCGGCTCGCCGGCGGAAGCGCAGCAAGCGACGCACGCTCCATGGCGTCGACCCTGTCGCGCAGATCGTTGGCCTGGCCGCGCGCCTCAACGGCTTCCGCCTTCGCGTCGCGCGCCTCGCGCCGGAAACGGCCCTGCCGCAGCCAGACGGCGACGCCGCCAGCCAGAACGCCGAACGCGCCCGCGAGAAACAGGAGCAGGAACAGCGGGGCCGTCAGCTGCGGCCCGCCGATGTCGTTGCCGGGAAACGGGTCGAACGAGACGACGACCATATGCCGGTTGGCGACCGCAAACAGCACGATGAGGATCGCCAGCGGCAGCACGACGACAAGGCGAAAGATCGTACGCATGATATCCCGTTTTGCGCGCCGCTATGCCTGGCCGTCGTTCAGGCGCTCGCGCATTTCCTTGCCGGTCTTGAAGAACGGCACGCTCTTTTCCTCGACGGACACCGGCGCGCCGGTGCGCGGGTTGCGGCCGATGCGCGCGTCCCGACGCTTGACGGAAAAGGCCCCGAAACCGCGCAGCTCGACGCGATCGCCACGCGCCAGCGCGTTGGTGATCTCGTCCAGAATCGCGTTGACGATGTTCTCGACATCACGCTGGTAGAGTTGCGGATTGCGGCTCGCAATGCGCTGCACGAGTTCGGATTTGATCACGCCAGGCCCCGATCAAACAGGCGCCGGCCCCTCCCTCCTGGCGCCGACGAATGTAAATGGTTTCAATGTAACGAGCGACCCTGCCAAATAGCGACCAGACCGTCAAGCATTCCGCCCTGCGCGCTCTCCGCGGCCGCGTCGAGCCAATCCGCGATCCGCTCGAAACCGGTCGCCTGCGCCATCGACCCGAGGAGTTTCAACGATTCGAGCGTCCGCGGCTTTTTCCAGTCGCGGACCGACAGCCCCTTGGCGACGCCGCGCTGGGATTCGAGCCAGGCGACCGCCTCGCGCTCGCCGCCGATCCTGTCGACCAGCTTGAGCGCGATCCCCTGCCGGCCAGTGAACACGCGTCCGTCCGAGACGGTCGCGAGCCCCGCGTCGTCGAGTTTGCGGCGCTCCTTCACCAGGCCCTTGAACCAATCGTACGAGTCCGAGATCATCGCGGCGACCGCCTGACGGGCTTCAGGAGTGATCGGCTCATAGGGGTTCGGCGCGGCCTTGAGCGGCGAGGACTTGATCTCCTCCAGCTTCACGCCGACCGTCTCCATCAGTTTGGCGGCGTTGGGCATCTGCATCAGCACGCCGATCGAGCCCACCATGGAATTGCCGCGCGCGACGATCTCGTCGGCGGCGATGGCGGCGATATAGGCGCCGGACGCCGCCATGCCGCTGACCACGGCGACGGTCGGCTTCTTGCCGGCGAGGCGGCGCAATTCGTCGTAGAGACTTTCGGCGCCCGTCGTGGTGCCGCCCGGACTGTCGATCGACAGGATAGCGGCGGCGGCCGACGAGTTGGCGACATCGCGCACGAGTTTCTGCATGGCGCGATCGTCCTTGATCACGCCCGTGATCGTGATCCGCGCGATGTGCGGGCCGACGTGCGAGGCGTTCGCGCCGGACAGCCGCCAGGCGCCCACGACGACCGCCGCCATGGCCGCGCCGATCGCGACGACCCGCCAGAACGAAAGCTTGCGCGTCAGCAGGCGACGTTCGGCGAGATATGCGGGCGGCGGCGGTTGCATGGGGCGCGTCTCACGATGAAAGCGGCCGGACGGTAGCGGCGATTCGGGACGTCAACAAGGCGGCGCGGCGCGCCGGGGCCGCAGGCGCAAAAAACCCGCGCGGATCGCTCCGCGCGGGTCTTGATTCCTCAGCGAGGACGGAAGGCTCAGTCGCCCTTCTTCTCGCGAGCCTTGAGGGCCGCGCCGAGAATGTCGCCGAGCGAGGCGCCCGAGTCGGCCGAGCCGTACTGCGCGATCGCTTCCTTCTCTTCGGCGACTTCCAGCGCCTTGATCGACACGGCGACCTTGCGGGCCTTGCGGTCGAACAGGGTGACGCGGGCGTCGACCTTCTCGCCGACCGCGAAACGCTCGGGGCGCTGGTCGGCGCGATCGCGGGCGAGTTCCGAACGCTTGATGAAGGCGTTGAGGTCCGTGCCGACGATCTTGACTTCCAGGCCGCCGTCCTTGACCTCGACGATCTCGCAGGTCACGACGCCGCCCTTGCGCAGGTCGCCGCCTTCCTCGCCGCCCTTGGCGGACTGGAAGGGATCGCTGGCGAGCTGCTTGATGCCGAGCGAGATGCGCTCCTTCTCGACGTCGACGTCGAGAACCTTGGCCTGCACCATCTCGCCCTTCTTGAACTCGTCGATGACCTGTTCGCCGGGACGGTTCCAGTCGAGATCGGAGAGATGGACCATGCCGTCCACATCGCCTTCGAGGCCGAGGAACAGACCGAATTCGGTCTTGTTCTTGACCTCGCCCTCGACGGTCGAACCGATCGGGTGCTTCTCGGCGAAGGCTTCCCACGGGTTCTGCAGCGTCTGCTTGAGGCCGAGCGAAATGCGGCGCTTGACCGGATCGACTTCCAGCACCTGCACGTCGACTTCCTGGCTGGTCGAGACGATCTTGCCGGGATGGACGTTCTTCTTGGTCCAGGACATTTCGGAGACGTGCACCAGACCTTCGATGCCCGGCTCCAGCTCCACGAAGGCGCCGTAGTCGGTGATGTTGGTCACGCGGCCATGCAGGCGGGCGTTGAGCGGATACTTCGCCTCGATGCCGTGCCAGGGGTCTTCCTGGAGCTGCTTCATGCCCAGCGAGATGCGGTGCGTGTCGTGGTTGATCTTGATGACCTTGACCTTCACCGACTGGCCGATGTTCAGCACCTCGGTCGGATGGTTCACGCGACGCCAGGCGATGTCGGTGACATGCAGCAGGCCGTCGATGCCGCCGAGGTCGACGAACGCGCCGTAGTCCGTGATGTTCTTCACGACGCCCTCGATCACCTGACCTTCTTCGAGGTTGGCGACGATCTCGTGGCGCTGCTCGGCGCGGCTCTCTTCCAGAACGGTGCGGCGCGACACGACGATATTGCCGCGGCGGCGATCCATCTTGAGGATCTGGAAGGGCTGGGAGACGCCGATCAGCGGCGTGACGTCGCGGATCGGACGGATGTCGACCTGCGAGCGCGGCAGGAAGGCCACGGCGCCGTCGAGGTCGACGGTGAAGCCGCCCTTGACCTGATTGAAGATGACGCCTTCGACCTTCTCGTTGGCTTCGAAAGCCTTCTCGAGCTTGACCCAGCTCTCTTCCCGGCGGGCCTTGTCACGCGAGATGACGGCCTCGCCGAGCGCGTTCTCGACACGCTCCAGATAGACTTCCACGGTGTCGCCGACGACCGGCGCCGGATCGCGGCCGTGGCCGGTGAATTCCTTGAGCGCGACGCGCCCTTCCGTCTTCAGGCCGAGGTCGATGACGGCGACATCCTTCTCGATGGCGACGACCTTGCCCTTGACGACCGAACCTTCAAAAGCCTCGTTCTCGCCGTAGCTCTCTTCGAGCATAGCGGCGAAATCTTCGCGCGTGGGCGCGTGCTGCGTAGCGGACATTTTTTCTCCTAAAGAGCCCTGACGGGCGGCGCCGGCGAGGGTTGGAGTTGCGGATGCTCGATCTCGCCGACGGGCGGTCGGGCTTTTCGCCTTCGACCCCACCGTTTGAAACGGGCCGGCGCGGGCCGGCGATACCGAGCGGTTGACGCGCAAAAGCGCGCGGGCCCTCGCCCGACGCGCCTTGCGCGGGCGTTCTATAGCCGCAACGCTCGGCAGGAGCAAGCGCAGCGGGAGATTGCGAGCCGCGGCGGCGGGGGGCTGCAGCCAGTCATCTTGCGTTCAGATTGGATCGCTTTGTCTGGCGGCCGGCCGCAATGGCCGCCGGGAGAGATTCATGACCAGGCTCACGCTGACCGTTTCCTTTATCGCATTGCTGACGGGCGCGGCTTTCGCGCAGACGACCCCGAGCGCCCCCGCCGTCCCGCCCTCGCTGGGGCAGGCGATCGGCGCGGCGAAAGACGCGGGCGCCGCCGCGAAAGATGCGGCCAAGGACGCCGCGGCGGCCGGCGCAGCCAAGGCTCAAAACGCCATGGACGCGGCCAAAGGCGCGGCGGCAGCCGGCGCCGCCAAAGCCCAAAGCGCCGTGGACGCTGCGAAAGCCGCCGCAGACAAAGCTTCGACCGATGCGAAAGCGGCCGGCGCAGCCGCCAAGGACGCGGCCAAAGACGCAGCAGCGGCGGGCGCAGCCAAGGCCCAGAACGCGATGGACGCGGCCAAGGCGGCGGCGGACAAGGCCGCTGCGGACGCGAAGGACGCCGCCAAGGGCGCAGCGGCGGCGGGCGCAGCCAAGGCGCAGGGGGCCGTGGACGCAGCCAAGGCC
>CAZWJF010000052.1:0-15228 GCA_964634325.1 uncultured Rhodoblastus sp. | reverse complement strand
CTGACGTGCGACAGCGTCACGGCGTAACGAAGGCGACCGCGCCATCGTCGCGCGCTATGGCGAACAGCGATACGCCGAGCGCCTGAGCGCGTTCGATCGCCAGCGACGTCGGCGCAGAAACAGAGACGAGCGCCGGCGCGCCGAACATCGCAGTCTTCTCCACCATTTCGAACGAACAGCGGCTGGTGATCAGCGCGAAACCGTCGTCGGCCGCAAGGCCTGCGCGGAGACAGGCGCCGATCATTTTATCGAGCGCATTGTGACGCCCGACGTCTTCGCGCACGATGCGCACAGATCCGTCCAGCGCGCACCAGGCCGCGCCGTGCACGGCGCGCGTCGCACGAAACAGATCCTGTTTCCGGTGCATTTCTTCCAGCGCGACAGCGATCGCCGCAGGCGCAATGTCCCGCGCGCCGACAGGACGCGTTGCAGACGGTATCTGCTCGAGGTCCTCGACGCCGCAGAGCCCGCAGCCTGTCCGTCCAGAGAGATTGCGGCGGCGCGCCATGTGACGGCGTAGCGCGTCGGGCGTCAGATCGACGGAGGCGACATAACCGTCGTTGCGTTGCGATATCTGGACGCCTCGTATTTGTTCCAAACGGTCGATGACGCCTTCGGTCAGGCTGAACCCGTATACGAAATCCTGGATGTCTTGCGGCGTCGTCATCATCACCGCATAGGGCGTATCGCCGTAGACGATGTTGATCGCCGCCTCGACCGCGACTTCGATCGCGCGCGTCTCCATCGCCGCGCGATCGTAACGCAGCGTGCGCGCGGAAACGACGCGCATCGATTCGGTCGGCGGTTCGTTCATGCCGGCGCTCTGTCGATTCTCGGTGTCGAGAAGACCAGAAAAGTTCCCGCTGCGCGAGACGTGCGCGCTCAGCCGATCCCTGCCTTCGCCGCTTTGGCCGCGACGCGCTGGCGCAGTTTCTCGACTTCGACGACGAAGCGACTGTGGCTGCCGCGGCTGATTTCCTCGATCGAGTCCCTGGCGACCAGATCGAATGTCACCAGCCGTCCATCGATCTTGGCGACTGTCACGGTCATGTCGACAGTCATGCCGCGCAGCGTAGCGCCGCCATGCGTGACGCTGATCCCCGTCCCGACGGAATCTTCGCCGGCGTCGGAATGTTCGAGAAGAAAGTCACGACACGCGATCTCGAAATCGCGGACGAGTTCCGGCGTGGCGTAAACGCGCAGACTCTCGCCGAGAAAATCGATGGTGCGCGGCGTATCGACGACGATCTGGCGCGTCCTGGCCATGCCGGGTGTCAAACTGTCCTTCACGATCTCCTCCCGGGTCGCCGCGAACAGGATACAGATATTATAATGTTCGCGCGCCACTTGTATCATTATCTGATCTTGATCGTGTCATATGAAGATCAGGGGCGCAATGCATCACGCACCGCACAACAAAAATTGCGCGCCGCGCAACGAATTCGAAAACGATGATATGATACCGATTTCTTGATTGATGCGAGCAAATATGTATCATCAAGGCGTGCGATGCAGAGAGGCGGCAAAGCCCGAACGTGCGTCGGAGATGGGAGGAGCAGATGAGCGCGGCCGAACAGGCGAAGAGCGTCCCGTCCTTCTGTTACAATTGCGTCTCTGGTCCCGACTTTCTGCGCGTCAAGGTCGAGAACGGAATCGCGACCGAGATCGAACCGAATTTCGATGGAGACCGCGTCCATCCCGCGCGTGGGCGCCCCTGCGTGAAGGCCTATGGCCTGGTGCAGAAGACCTACAATCCCAATCGCATCCTCACGCCGATGAAGCGGACCAACCCGAAGAAGGGTCGCGATGAAGATCCGGGCTTCACGGCTATCTCGTGGGACGAAGCGCTCGATACGATCGCCGAAAGGCTCAGGACGATTCGCGCGAAAGGCGTGATCGACGAGGCTGGTCTGCCGCGCATCGCAGCGAGCTTCGGCCACGGCGGCACGCCCGCCAATTACATGGGCACCTTCCCCGCTTTTCTCGCGGCGTGGGGGCCGATCGACTACAGTTTCGGGTCCGGACAGGGCGTCAAATGCGTCCATTCCGAACATCTCTACGGTGAGTTCTGGCATCGCGCCTTCACCGTTTCCGCCGATACGCCCTACACGCGATATGTCATTTCGCTCGGCGCCAATGTCGAAGTGACGGGCGGCCCGACAGCGGTCATCCGCCATGCGGATGCGCGCATTCGCGGCTACAAGCGCGTCCAGGTCGAGCCGAGCCTCACGATCACAGCCGCCTGTTCGGCCGAATGGGTGCCTATTCGGCCGAAGACCGATCCGGCCTTCCTGTTCGCGATCATTCATGTGCTCGTACGCGAGCGCGGGCTCGGGGAGCTGGACATACCTTTCCTGCGCGATCGCACCGCGTCGCCGTATCTGGTGGGCCCGGATGGCCTCTACCTGCGCAACCCCGAAAGCCACAAGCCGCTACTGTTCGACGAAGGCGCGGGGGAGGTTGTCCCCTACGACGCTCCGGGCGCGAAACCCGCCGTCTCAGGCCGCTATCGTGTCGCGCGGGCTATCTCCATCGACGCGGACGCCGCTCGCAAGGATTATGTCGATGTCGAGGGCGCCACCGCCTATCAGGCGCTCGCAGACCACATCGAACGCTACACGCCGGAGTGGGCTTCGAAGATTTGCGACGTGCCCGCCGAAACGATACGGCGGATCGCCAACGAATATCTGGACGCCGCCTCCATCGGCGAGACGATCGAGATCGACGGCGTCACGCTGCCTCTACGGCCTGTCGCGGTGACGCTCGGCAAGTCCGTGAACAATGGCTGGGGCGCCTTCGAATGTTGCTGGGCGCGCACCGTGCTCGCGATGCTCGTCGGCGCGCTCGAAAACCCTGGCGGCATTCTCGGCACCACCGTGCGCGTCAATCGTCCGCAGGAAAACCGGCATCTGAGCGTGAAGCCCGGCGAAGACGGCTTCATGGTCCAGTACTTCAACCCAACCGGATCGAACTCCTGGGAAGCGCAACCGACGACGCGCAACATCCATCGCACGCTCGTGCCGATTGTCGGCCGCAATGGCGGCTGGAGTCAGGCGCTGGGGCCGACGCAACTCGCCTGGATGTTTCAGGAGGAGACGCCTGAAGGCTGGAACTGGCCGAAGCCGACCTATCCCGAACTCTGGTTCGTCTATCGCTCGAACCCGGCCATCTCGTTCTGGGAGACGCGACGTCTTGCGGACGCTGCGGCGAAATTCCCGTTTATGGTCGCTTTCGCCTATACGGTCGACGAAACCAATTACATGGCCGACCTGCTTCTGCCGGAAGCGACGGACCTCGAGTCCAATCAGCTCATCCGCATGGGGCAGACCAAGTACCAGGAGCACTTCTGGGACTACATCGGCGTCGTATTGCGTCAGAAGGCGGTCGAGCCGCAGGGCGAGGCGCGCGACTTCTCCTGGATCGCGGGCGAACTCGCGCGTCGCAGCGGATTGCTCGACGGCTACGTAGCGCAACTCAATCGCGGCATCTCCGGCGTCTCGCCGCTGAAGGGCGAGGCCTATGACTTCAGTCTGGACGCCGCGCGCGCGCTCGATCCAGATCAGGTCTGGGACGCTGTGTGCCGCGCCGCCACGGCGACGCTGTCCGAGGGCAAGGAAACGTACGGTCTCGACTGGTTCAAGGAGCATGGCTTCTACGCGATTCCGGCGTCGCGTCTCGGCTGGTATCTCACGCCCACGCTCGAACGGCAGGGATTGCGCTACGAATTGCCCTATCAGGAACGGCTGATCCGCATCGGTCGCGAACTCGGCAATCGTCTCCACGAAAGCGACATTCACTGGTGGGACGAGCAATTGACCGAATATGTCGGATTGCCCGACTGGCACGACGTGCCCGGCCGGTGGGAGCGTGCGCTGGTCAGGGCCGGCGGCAGCCTCGAGGAGTTCCCGTTCTGGCTGCTCTCGACCAAGAGCATGCAATACCATTCCGGCGGCAACGCCGGCATAGCGCTGATGGACGAGGTCTCCGAGAACCTGCACGGCCACACCGGCGTCATCATCAATGACAAGACGGCCCAAAAGCTCGGGATCTGCGAAGGCGACCGCGTGGAGGTGCGCTCTCATATCGGCGCGACCTATGGCAAGGCCGCGCTGGTCAAGGGCGTGCGGCCGGATACGATCGTCATTATCGGCCAGTTCGACCACTGGGCGACGCCCTACATCAAGGATAGCGAGCGCGCGAGCCTCAATACGATCGCGCCCATGTCGCTCGAACTGACCGACGCGACCGGTTCGGGCGCGGACATTGTGCGGGTTGCGATCCGACGCATGGACAAGGCGGTTGCGGCATGAGCGCAACCAGCGTCGACAAGCGCTATGTAATGGCGATCGACCTGCGCCGCTGCGTCGGTTGTCAGACCTGTACGGCCGCGTGCAAGAACGCCAACGCGACGCCGCCCGGCGTGCAATGGCGCCGCGTGCTCGACCTTGAGACGGGCGAATTTCCGGACGTGCAACGCACCTTCATGCCGGTCGCATGCATGCACTGCGCCAATCCACCGTGCATGCATGTCTGCCCGACCACTGCGACCAAGCAGCGGCTCGATGGGCTCGTCACCATCGATTACGACATCTGCATCGGCTGCGCCAATTGCGTCATGGCTTGTCCGTACGATGCGCGCTCGATCCAGCACATCGCGCGATACGCCTACGGCGAACCCATGAAATCGGAACTCGCGCGCTTTGAGCCAGAGCGGCTCGGCGTCGCGACAAAATGCACCTTCTGCCAGGATCGAATCGATCTCGCAGCCAAGACCGGCAAGACGCCGGGCGTCGATCCGGAAGTCACGCCGGCCTGCGTGAATTCTTGTATTTCCGGCGCAATGCACTTCGGCGACATCAAGGATCCGAACAGCAACGTCTCGGCGCTTCTCGCCAGCACCGAACATTTTCGGATGCACGAGGAACTCGGGACCGACCCCTCCGTCTATTACATCCTCGATGGAGACGAGGCATGAGCGAGGACCGCGGCTTCATCGACCGCACCATGCCGCGCCAGCAGAAGGAATGGGATATTCGCGGCGCGCTCAATTTCATTTTCGGCGGCGCTGGCGCAGGCCTGCTGTTCGCCTGCGCGCTCGCCGTACCGTTCGGCGCCGACATGCGCGCGCTGGAGGCGCTCGGTCTCCTTCTTGTCGCAGCCGGGCTGTTCTGCGTCTGGCTGAAGATCGGTCGGCCCTGGCGGGCGTTCCATGTCGTCCGTCGTCCTTCGACGTCGTGGATGTCGCGGGAGGCTTGGCTGGCGCCCCTCGTGTTCCTCAGCGGCGGTCTCGCCATTTTCTCCGCTTCGCCGCTCGCGATCATCGCGGCTGGCGCGACCGGCCTCGTCTATGCTTACGCGCAGGGGCGCATTCTCAAGGCCAATCTCGGCATTCCAGCCTGGCGACGCTGGTCCTGCGTCGCATTGATCGTCGCGACGGCGCTGGCCGAAGGCGTCGGGCTGCTGTGCCTCGCGGCGCCGGTCTGGCCGAGCCTCGCGCCGATGGGTTACGCGCTCGCCTGCCTTGTCGCTATGCGATTTTGGGCCTGGCGCGCTTATCGCAACGATTTGCGAGCGACTGGCGCGCCGTCCGGATCAATCAAGGCCTTTGACGCTTTCGAGCCGCGGTTCGTCTGGATCGGGCACGCGACGGCGGGCGTTCTGGCGCTTGCCGGCGCCTATGCCGCACAACCGCTGCTGCTCGCCATCGCCGGCCTGCTGGCGGCGTTCGGCGGCGCCCTGTTCAAATACGTTCTGGTTTGCCGCGCCGCCTTCACGCAAGGCTTCTCGTTGCCGCGCACGCCATCGCGCGGCCGCAGCAGCCCCGGTCCCGGTCTCAAGCCGGGATGGGAGAAGGCGGGAAGCGTTCCGTGATTGTGTCCAGTGGCGCGAATGCGAAGCGCCGTCTGGGCGCGAGCAAGAGAAGTTTGTTAGGCTTCATCTGACCACGCGCGCAAAGGCGCGCGGCGGACGATACGGCGAACAAAGCATTCGTCGACGTCCAGAATGAGGGGAGGAAGGCGCATGGCTTTTCAGGCCGTCTCTAGCGTCGCTGCAGCGGGAGGACGTCGATGACACCGCCCGTCGTCGAACCAATCGAGCGTGCGAGCCGCGACGAATTGCAGGCGCTGCAATTGCAGCGGTTAAAATGGTCGCTCAAGCGCGCCTACGACAACGTCGCGCATTATCGCAAGAAGTTCGACGCGGCCGGCGTCCATCCAGACGATGTGAGGTCGCTTGCCGACCTCGCGAAATTCCCGTTCACCACCAAGGCCGACCTGCGCGAGACCTATCCGTACGGCATGTTTGCGTCGCCGATGCGCGACGTCGTGCGCGTGCACGCCTCGTCCGGCACGACCGGAAAGCCGACAGTCGTCGGCTACACGAAGAAGGATATCGAAATCTGGTCGGACGTGATGGCGCGCTCGCTGCGCGCCGCGGGCGCGGGACCGGACGACATTATCCTCAACTCATACGGATACGGGCTGTTCACCGGCGGGCTCGGCGCGCACTACGGCGGCGAGCGCCTCGGCGCGACGGTCATTCCCATGTCCGGCGGACAAACGGAAAAGCAGGCGCAGATCATTCAGGATTTCAAGCCGACTGTGATCATGTGCACGCCGTCCTATGCGCTGACGATCGCCGACGAGCTGACGCGACAGGGCGCCGTCGCCAACAAGACAAGCCTGCGCATCGGCGTCTTCGGCGCAGAGCCATGGACCAATGAAATGCGGCGCGAGATCGAGGCCAAGCTCGGCATCGACGCCGTCGACATCTACGGATTGTCCGAGGTCATGGGGCCGGGCGTCGCCTGCGAATGCGTCGAGACGAAAGACGGGCCGCATATCTGGGAAGACCATTTCTATCCGGAGATCGTCGATCCGCGCACGGGGGAGGTTCTGCCGGACGGCTCCGAAGGCGAACTCGTGTTCACCTCCTTGACCAAGGAAGCGCTGCCGATCATCCGCTATCGCACGCGCGATCTGACTCGGCTGTTGCCCGGCACGGCGCGAACCATGCGCCGTATGGGCAAGATCACCGGCCGAACCGACGACATGCTGATCATTCGCGGGGTCAACATGTTTCCGACGCAGATCGAGGAGATTCTGCTCAAGAACCCTCACCTGTGCGGACATTATCAAATCGTCGTCTCGCGAGATCACAACCTCGACGAGCTGGATGTCTTCGTCGAACTCATGCCGCAAGAGGCCGCCGATATCGGAATGGGCCAGCGCGACGACATCGCCAGGGACGTCGCCCATCACATCAAGTCATTCGTCGGCGTCTCGGCGCGCATCCATGTCGTCGATCCCGAAACGATCGAGCGGGTCGTCGTCGGCAAGGCGAAAAGAGTCGTCGACAAGCGGCCGAAATAGAGAAGGGCCAGGGGAGCCGCCATGCTCGCGCAGTTCCTGCAATTCCTGTTTTCGGGCGTCACCGTCGGGGCGACCTATGCGCTCGCCGCGCTCGGCTTCACTCTGATCTACAACGCCAGCAACGTCATCAATTTCGCGCAGGGCGAATTCATCATGCTGGGCGGCGTTCTGACGGTCGTGTTCGCCAAATGGGGCTTGCCCATGCCTCTGGCGATCGTCGCAGCGATCGTCGTTCCCGCGTTCGTCGGCATGCTCATCGAGAAGCTCGCCATCGAGCCCGCGCGCGGCGCCGACGTCGTGAGCCTCATCATCATCACGATCGGCGCCTCGCTCGTATTGCGCGGTCTTGTTCAGGTCGCCTTCGGCAAGAGCCCGGCCACCTTCCCGGCGTTTTCCGGCGACACGCCGATCGCAATCGGCGGCGCGACTTTGTTGCCGCAAAGCCTTTGGGTGCTCGGCGTCGCTGCGATCATCGTCATCGCGCTCTGGCTTTTCTTTGGATTCACCTTGGCCGGCAAAGCGATTCTTGCGACAGCGTACAATCCTGTCGCCGCCAAGCTGGTCGGGATCGACACGCAATGGGTCCTGCTCGTCAGCTTCGCGCTGTCGGCCGGGATCGGCGCGATCGGCGGCGTCCTGCTGACGCCCATCACGATGACGTCGTTCGATGTCGGCGTCATGCTCGGCCTCAAGGGTTTCGTCGCGGCGATCGTCGGGGGGCTCGGCAGCGGCCTCGGCGCGGTGGTCGGCGGGTTGTTGGTCGGAATCATCGAAGCCATGTCGGCGGGTTACATTTCGTCGGCTTACAAGGACGCCACGCCGTTCGTCCTGATCCTGATCATCCTGTTCGTCATGCCGCGCGGTCTGTTCGGCGCCAAAGTCACGGAGCGGGTATGACGCGCGCCAACCTCGGCCTCGTTTCGCTTGCGGCGATCATGGCGATCCTGCCGTTCATCCTGCCGAATTCCTATTATTTCGACGTCGTCAACCGGATGGCGATCAACGCCGTGCTGGCGCTCGGCCTCAATCTGCTCATCGGATTCGCCGGGCAGATCAGCCTCGGTCACGCCGCCTTTTTCGGCATCGGCGCCTATGCGACCGCGATACTGACGGCGCGGTTCGACTGGCCTCCGCTTGCGGCGATGGCCGCAGGCGCGGCGGCCGCATCCCTCCTGGCGGCCGCCATAGCGCCGCCGATCTTTCGCTTGCGCGGACATTACCTTGCGATGGCGACGCTCGGCCTCGGGATCATCGTCGCGATCGCGTTCAGGAACGAGGTGGAATGGACCGGCGGGCCGGACGGCATGTCGGTTGCTCCGCTCAAATTGTTCGGTCGCCAGATCTACGGCGAACGCCAATGGTACTGGCTGTTCGCCGCGCTCCTCCTGTTCAGCGTCTGGTCGTGCCTCAATCTCATCGATTCCCCGTTTGGCCGCGCGTTGCGCGCATTGCACGGTTCGGAGGTCGCGGCGGAGGTCGCTGGCGTGCATGTCGCGCGCTACAAGGGCGCCATCTTCGTCTTGTCGGCGTTCTTCGCCGCGGTCATGGGCAGCCTGACCGCGCACTACATCGGCTTCGTCTCGCCCAGCGTCGCAGACTTCTTCCACTCGATCGAGCTGGTGACGATGGTCGTCGTCGGGGGCGTCGCATCGGTGTTCGGCTCCGTCGTCGGCGCGGCGTTGCTGACCGCCCTGCCGCAGGCGCTCGCTGCTTTCGAGGGTTGGGAGACGGTCGTATTCGGCGTCATCCTCATGGCCTTCATGATCTTCCTGCCGAAGGGGCTCGTGCCGACGATCGCCGCCAAATTCGGAAAATCGCAATGACGGCGCTGCTCGAAATCGTCGCTCTGTGCAAGGAATTCGGCGGTGTGCGCGCCGTGCAGGACGTCAGCTTTTCGGTGGAGCCGGGGATCGTCTATTCGGTGATCGGGCCGAACGGCGCGGGCAAGACGACGCTGTTCAACCTCGTCACAGGCGTCTATGCGCCGACGTCAGGGCAAGTCCGCCTGGCCGGCGAACCTGTGACGGGCCTCGCCCCGCACGCGCTCGCGCGCAAGGGCATGGCGCGCACGTTCCAGAACTTGCAGATCTGCATGAATATGACGGCGATCGAGAACGTCATGGTCGGCGCGCATCTCTCGCTCGACTGCAATCTGGTCAAGGCCATGTTGCGGTATCCATCGCTGCGACGCGCAGACGCCGCGCTGCGGGCGGAAGCGGGCCGTCTGATGGACTATGTCGGCCTCGCCGCCTGGCGGGACGCCGAAGCGAGCGCGATGCCTTATGGCGCGCTGAAGCGACTGGAGATCGCGCGCGCGCTGGCCGGCAAGCCGCGCATTCTTTTTCTCGACGAGCCGGCGGCGGGCTTCAATCCGAAAGAGACCGCCGAGATCGACCAATTGATTCGCAAGATCGCCGATGGCGGAATCACAGTCGTTCTCGTCGAACACGACATGAAGATGGTGATGAACATATCGGACCGAATTCTCGTGCTGAATTACGGCCGCAAACTCGCCGAAGGCTCTGCGCGCGAAGTTCGCTCCGACCCGCAGGTCATCGCCGCCTATCTCGGCAAGGCGGCCTGACGCCATGACGCTTGCGCCGGCAGCGATCGACGGTCGTAGGCAAGCTGCAAAGGCGGATGCGCCTTTGTTGCGCGTGCGCGGGCTTACGAGCCACTATGGCCGGATCGCCGCGCTGCGCGGCGTCGATCTCGAGGTCGGGCGCGAACAACTCGTCGCTCTGGTCGGCGCGAACGGCGCCGGCAAGACGACGCTGATGCGCGCGATTTCCGGCGTGCAGAAGGCGTCAGGCGGGTCGATCGAATTCGACGGGAACGACATCACTCATTTGCGCGCGGACAAGCGCGTAACGCTCGGCATCTGTCAGGCGCCGGAAGGCCGGCAGGTCTTCGGGCCCTTGTCGGTCGAGGACAATCTGCGCCTCGGCTCATTCGGACGCCGCGACCGGACCGGCGTCGCCGACGATCTCGCGCGGATGTACGACATGTTTCCGGTCCTTAAAGAGCGCTCGTCCCTGCCCGCCGGCGCTCTGTCGGGCGGTCAGCAGCAGATGCTGGCGATGGCGCGCGCATTGATGGGCAGGCCGCGACTGCTGTTGCTCGACGAGCCGTCCATGGGGCTCGCGCCGCTGCTGGTCGAACAGATATTCGAAGCGATCGTCGCCTTGCGCCGTCAGGCGATGACGATTCTGCTTGTCGAGCAGAACGCCCATGCCGCGCTCGCTATCGCCGATCATGCCTACGTCATCGAGACCGGCGCGATCGCCTTGTCGGGCGTCGGCGCCGAACTGCTGAACAACGAGAAGGTCCAGCAAGCCTATCTCGGTATTTGAGGGAGCCGTGCAAAGGCGCGGAAAACAAGAAGGGAACGTCGCATGAAGACACTGGTCAAGACATTTCTGGCCGCAGCTTTCGGGACGGCGCTGGCGTTCGCCGCGCAGGCCGCGGAGCCGATCAAGATCGGCTCGGTTCTGTCGGTCACGGGCCCGGCGGCGTTCCTCGGCGACCCCGAGCTCAAGACGCTTCAGCTCTATGTCGAGAAGATCAACAAGGAGGGCGGCGTGCTCGGACGCCCGCTTCAGCTCGTCCATTACGACGACGGCGCGGACGCGAACAAGGCGAATGGATTCTTCAAGCGACTGCTCGAAGACGACAAGGTCGACATCTTGATCGGCGGATCGACGACCGGCGCCACGATGGCGGTCATTCCGATGGTCGAGAACGCCGGCGTTCCCTTCATCTCTCTCGCCGGAGCGGTGGCCGTCGTCGAACCGGTGAAGAAATGGGTGTTCAAGACGCCGCACACCGATCGCATGGCGGCCGAACGCGTGTTCGACGATATGAAGAAGCGCGGGATAACCAAGATAGCGCTTCTGTCCGAGACCAGCGGCTTCGGTCAATCCGGTCGCAAGGAGAGCAAGATCGCCGCGGAGAAGATGGGCATTTCGATCGTCGCGGAGGAGACCTACGGCGCCAAGGACACGGATATGACGCCGCAGCTCACCAAGCTCAAATCAAACCCCGACGCTCAGGCGATCTTCGTCTTCGGCTTCGGGCAGGGGCCGGCGGTGGTCAACAAGGGCGTCAAGCAGCTGGGGATTACGCTGCCGATCTATCACGCCCACGGCGTCGCCTCCGAAGAATTCATCAAATTGTCCGGCGGCGCGGCCGAGGGCGTGCGCCTGCCGGCGGCGGCTCTGCTCGTGGCGGACAAGCTTCCGGGGAACGACCCGCAGAAAGCGGTCGCGATCGCATACGCGAAGGCCTACACGGAGCATTACAAGGAGCCGATCTCCACGTTCGGCGGCCACGCCTATGATGCGTTGATGATCGCGGTCGACGCCATCAAGCGGGCCGGCTCGGCCGACAAGGCGAAGGTGCGCGACGCCATTGAGCAGACCAAGAATTACGTCGGCGCGGATGGCGTGTTCAACATGTCGCCGACCGATCACATGGGGCTCGACCTGACGTCGTTCCGCATGCTTGAAGTGAGCAAGGGCGATTGGAAACTCGTGCAATAGGTCCTGCAGGCGGGCCGTGGTCTATCGCCTGCGGCCCGTCGGCGTCTCGGTCATGAAAAACCGCATTATCTCGCAATGGATCGACAAGCGCTTGGCCGCGCGCCCGCCGCGCGCCAATTCGCTGATCGTTACGATCTACGGCGATATGATCGCGCCGCATGGCGCGGGCGTCTGGCTCGGCGGTTTCATCCGGCTTATCGAGCCCTTGGGCGTCAACGCCCGTCTCGTGCGCACTTCGGTCTTCCGCCTGTCGCGCGAGAAATGGCTGGTCTCGGAGCAAATCGGTCGTCGCAGTTTCTACAGCCTGACGGAGAACGGACGACGCAAGTTCGAGCACGCCTACCGACGCATATACGAGGATGCGCGAGAGGCCTGGGATGGCGAGTGGCGCATCGTGCTGCTGACAGGCGACGGACTGACGCCGGCCGGACGCGAAGCCCTGCGCAAGGAATTGCTGTGGGAGGGCTACGCCGCCATAGCGCCCGGCGTGCTGGCGCACCCTTCCGCCCGTAATGAAGAGTTGACCCATATCCTGCAGACGGCCGGCGCGCATGACAAGGTCGTCGCCTTTCAGGCGCGCACGCTCGGCGCGCTTTCAAGCCGCCCGCTCAAGGACATCGTGGACCAATGCTGGCGTCTCGGAGACGTCGCGGCCGAATATCTCTCGTTCGTCGACGCCTTCCGCCCTGTAGCGCGCGCGCTGCGCAACGGCGGCGAACTCGCGCCGGAGCAGTGCTTCATTGTCCGCACGCTGCTCATGCACGAATTCAGGCGCGTACAATTGCGCGATCCGCTTTTGCCGCGGCAATTGCTCCCGGTGGAATGGCCGGGCGACACCGCACGCGCCCTTTGTCGCGAAATCTATGCGACGTGCTGGCGCGGCAGCGAATCCCATCTGGCCGCCAATCTCGAAACGGCGGACGGCGGATTTCCGCCCGCTGGCGTAACAATCCAGTCGACCTTCGCCGGCGCATCGATCGCGGCGGAGGACGCAGCCTGAACGTCCAGCGCGCGAGCGTCAGTAGGGCAGACCGACGTAGTTCTCGGCCAGCGCCGTCTGCGCGGCGCGCGAACTGAAGAGATATTCGAGTTCAGCGGCCTGAATTTTTCGATCGAACCCCGTCGCCTCCGGAAACGCGTGCAGCAGCTGCGTCATCCACCAGGAGAACCGTTCGGCCTTCCACACGCGAGCAAGGGCGCGCTGCGAGTAAGCGTCGAGCCCTCCGGTCGAGCCTTCGCGATAGAATCCGATCAGTGCGCTCGACAAGTAAGCGACGTCGCCGGCTGCGAGATTGAGGCCCTTTGCGCCGGTGGGCGGCACGATATGCGCAGCGTCGCCGGCCAGAAAAAGACGTCCGTGCCGCATCGGCTCTGCGACGAAACTGCGCAGCGGCGCGATGCTCTTCTCGATTGACGGGCCGGTCCTGAGCCGCGCTGCTCCGTCCTCGTCGAGTCGCAGCGTCAGCTCTGACCAGAAGCGGTCGTCCGGCCATTCCTCGATCCGCTCGTCGAGGCGGCATTGCAGATAGTATCGGCTGCGTGTGGGCGAGCGCATCGAGCAGAGGGCGAACCCGCGCGCATCGTTGATGTAGACCAGCTCGTCCGACAGCGGCGGCTGATCGACCAGAACGCCAAGCCATCCGAACGGATAGACGCGTTCGAATGTGCGCAAGACCGCCTGCGGCAGGGTTTGGCGACTGACGCCGTGAAAGCCGTCGCAACCAGCGACGAAATCGCAGGCGATCTCATGCGCGACGCCGTCCTTGCGCCATCGAACGGTCGGACGCTCGGTTTCGATATCGTGGATCGAGACCTCGGCCGCTTCATAGACGGACGGCGCTCCGCAGGCCGCCCGTACCTCCATCAGGTCGTGCGTGACCTCGGTTTGCCCATAGACCATGACGGTCTTGCCGGTCAGCCCCTTGAAGTCGATCCGATGACGCGCCCCGCCGAAGGCGATTTCAGTCCCGTCGTGAACGAGCCCCTCGCGCCGCATGCGCTCGCCCGCGCCGGCTTCCTCGATCAAGTCGACCGCGCCCTGCTCGAGCACGCCAGCCCGAATGCGTCCAAGCACATAAGACTGCGACTTCTGCTCGAGGATCAGCGTGTCGATCCCGGCCCTTTGCAGCAACTGGCTCAACAACAGTCCCGATGGGCCGGACCCGATGATGACGACCTGCGTCCTCCGCGCCATGCTTGACGACCCCTCCGCCTCGTATCGCCCTGGTCGAATGTGGCCAGACTATCGAGCCAGATCGCGGGCGCAAGTCCGGGAAACCGATGCCGCATTGCGCGGCATGAGGACGAAAACTTTGCGCGAAGAGAAAGTGAGCGGCGGCCCGGAAGCAGCCGGCCGGCCAGGCAGCCCGGCCAAGATGATTCAGGTATGCGCCTGGCTCACCACATCAGGGTGCGCTTCGACGACAGCCTCTTCCTCAGAAAGCTTGGGCGGCGTTTCGACCCGAGCGATAGCGCGGGCGTCACGCAGGGCCTTGACGCCCAGACCGGCGACCGCAAGGAGGCCCAAAGCGAAGATCGTGATATCGATACGGGTTAACTGTCCTACGAGAGGTTCGTGCAGATTGAAAACTGCTCCAACGTTTGCCCAAATGACCATCAGAATGCGGAATTCGGTCGCCCCCATTCCGATATAGGACATCTGATGAATGTGATGCGCGGCGGCCCGGATGTATGTGTAAGCCGAATACAACAAGTAGCACAAAAGCACCACCAGCGCTGACACGAGCGACAGAAACGGCGACAAGCCGAACGCGACGATGATCAGAATTTGCGAGAATAAATCACAGGTATGATCGACCAGAAACCCGAAACGCGGGCGTTCTTCTTGGCGATATCGGGCGAGGGAGCCGTCGAGGGAATCGCCGAACCAGTTGAGGATGACGCCGCATATTACAACTACCAGAAAGCTATACGACCAGTTGCAGCCCACGAGCCCAGCCGCCGTCAAGATCGACCCGACTACGCCGACGGTCGTCAGGTCTAACGACGTCACATGCGCTGGAATACGCGGCAAGATCCATCGGATCAAGGCCTGTTCGCGAACAACGAGAAAACTCCGATTATGACGCTCAGGATCTGGCTTCTGCTGCTTATTCACTAGCTTGGTCCCGTTAATACGCTCAATTCTGAAACACATGCAAATCTATAATCCAAAGAAACAGCATCGCGGCGCGCACGTCAATCCGTGCACCCAATGACTTTTACCAAAATAGCCTGACTGGGGCATCGCCAAGAACTGATTCTAATGAATTCTCTATCTCTGTTGCGTGCCGAGCACAGTTCTGCGTCACGAT
>CAZWJF010000051.1:0-15517 GCA_964634325.1 uncultured Rhodoblastus sp. | reverse complement strand
CCGACGACCTCTTCAATGCCATTGAAGCGCTCTCCCAACTGAGCTATGGCCCCACTTGTCGGCTGCGGCTTGGGTCATCCGCAGCGCGTGGCTGTATAGTGGAAGCGCACCGCCTCCGCAAGCCTCTCTCTCAGCCTTCTTCGTCGTCCTCGATATCGCCGTCGATCAGGCCGGAGACGTCGTCGCTGTCTTCTTCCTCTTCCTCGAGGAACGTATCGTCGGCGGCGTCGTCGTCCTCGATCTCGATATCGTCTTCGGCGCCCGCGCCCTTCTCGGCTGCGGCGTCGGCCTCTTCGAGCGACACGAGCTCGGCGTTCGCCTCGCTGGCCGGTTCGTCGTCGTCCACCGGCGCAGCGCGCTGGGCGCGCGCGCTCATGGCGACCTGGAACGTTGCGCCGCACTTCGGGCACAGGATCGGGTCGCGGTTCATATCGAAGAATTTGGTGCCGCAGCTGAGGCACTGTCTCTTGCTGCCGAGCTCGGGTTTCGCCACGTCTTTCGTCCCCTCGCGGTTGGCGCGCCGCGCGCCCCGCACACCTGCGGCGCTCCGGTTATTCGCGCGCGTCGCGCCTGTCAAATGGGAATTTTCCTACCCGCGGTCCGCGCCCGCCGCCAGCCTCCATCCCGGCTTACATGACAGGCCCGGACGGCTCGTGCTATGGCGCCCGCGCAACATTCCGCCAAAGGAGCGCCCGCCTTGTCGTCCCACGCCGCGCCCCGTCCGCTCGCCGCGCGCCGGTCCGGTCCGCTGAAGGGGCGGGTGCGCGTTCCCGGCGACAAGTCGATTTCCCATCGCGCCTTCATCTTCGGCCTGCTGGCGGTGGGCGAGACGCAGATCGAGGGGCTGCTGGAAGGCGACGACGTGCTGCGTACGGGCGCGGCCTGTCAGGCGCTGGGCGCCGAGCTGCGCCGGCTCGGCGAGGGCCTCTGGCGCGTCCGCGGCGCCGGCCTCGGCTCGCTGCTGCCGCCGCGCGATACGCTCGATTTCGGCAACGCCGGCACCGGCTCGCGCCTGATGATGGGCGTTGTGGGCGGCCATGGCGTGACGGCGCGCTTCGACGGCGACGCCTCGCTGCGCAAGCGCCCGATGCGCCGTATTCTCGATCCGCTGGAGCTGATGGGCGCGCGCGTTCTGGAGCAGGCCGAAGGCGGCCGCTGCCCGATCCTGCTGCAAGGGACGCCGGAGCCCGCGCCAATCGAATACCGCACGCCAGTCGCTTCCGCGCAGATCAAGTCCGCCGTTCTGCTCGCCGGCCTCAACTCGCCCGGCCGCACGACGGTCATCGAGAGCGAGGCGAGCCGCGATCACACTGAGAAGATGCTCGCGCATTTCGGCGCGACGGTGAAAAGCGAGCCGTTCGGCGAAGCCGGCCGTCGCATCGTTCTGGAGGGCCGCCCGAGGCTTCAGCCGCGGCCCGTGGTCGTGCCGGCCGATCCGTCTTCGGCCGCCTTCCCGATGGTCGCCGCGCTGGTGACGCCCGGCTCCGATATTGTCGTCGAGGGCATGATGACCAATCCCCTGCGGACGGGGCTGTTGACGACGCTGCTCGAAATGGGCGCCGACATCGAAACGCTCGACAAGCGGATCGAGGGCGGCGAGGAGGTCGCCGATTTCCGCGTGCGCGCCAGCGCGCTCAAGGGCGTCGACGTGCCAGCGGCCCGCGCGCCCTCGATGATCGACGAATATCCGATCCTTGCGGTCGCGGCGGCCTTCGCCGCGGGCGAGACGCGGATGCGCGGCTTGCACGAATTGCGCGTGAAGGAATCGGACCGTCTGGGCGCAGTCGCCGCGGGTCTCGAGGCCAACGGCGTCGACTGCGCGATCGACGGAGATGATTTGATCGTGCGCGGCGCCGATGGGCCGGCGGCCGGCGGCGGGCTCGTCGCCACGCATCTCGACCATCGTATCGCCATGAGCTTTCTGGTCATGGGCCTCGCCGCCAGAAAAGACGTCCGCGTCGACGACGAGACGATGATCGCGACCTCTTTCCCGACGTTCCGGCCCTTGATGACGGCGCTCGGGGCGCAGTTCGCATGATCGTCGCCATCGACGGGCCGGCGGCGTCCGGCAAGGGCACGATCGCGCGTCGGCTGGCCGCGCATTACGACCTGCCGCACCTCGACACGGGTCTGCTCTATCGCGCCACCGCGCGCGTTCTGATCGACGAGGGCGAGCGGCTCGACAATGTCGAACGCGCCGTCGCCGCCGCGCGCGGTCTGGCGCTGCTCGACTTCGATGAAGAGAAGCTGCGCGGCCGCGAAATGGGCGAGGCGGCGTCGGTGGTCGGCGCCATGCCCGAAGTCCGCGCGGCGCTGGTCGACATGCAGCGCCGTTTTGCGCGGCATCCGCGCGGCGCCGTGCTCGACGGGCGCGACATCGGCACCGTCATCGCGCCGGACGCCAGCGTGAAGATCTTCGTGACCGCCGCGCCCGAAACGCGCGCGCAGCGCCGCGCGCTCGAATTGCGCGGACGCGGCGAGGCGGTGAACTACTCCGACGTGCTCGCGGATATCCGCAAGCGCGACGAGCGCGATTCGGCGCGATCCGCGGCGCCGTTGAAGCCCGCCGCCGACGCTCATGTCCTCGATACGACCGATCTCGACATCGAATCGGCGTTCCAGGCCGCGCTGGCGATAGTGGAAAAGAGCCGGACCTAGCTGGACCGCTCTGGACCGCGAGCCTTCAGGCTCGCATTCTAGAACGTCCTGAAGTCTTGCAACTCGTCATTGCGAGGAGCGAAGCGAAGAAGCAATCGAGAGCCGGGTCGTTGCTCCGGATTGCTTCGCTTTGCTCGCAATGACGGGATTAGTCCATGCGGAGCGCCCCATGACCGCCGCTGTCCTCACCGACGAACCCGACAGCTACGCACGCAAGGCGCTCGTCGCCTCCGCGGTCGGCTACGCGATGGACGGTTTCGACCTGCTGATCCTTGGGTTCATGCTGGGCGACATCAACAAGGACCTCAAGCTGACGCCGGCTGAAGGCGGGTCGCTCGTCACCATGACCCTGGTCGGCGCGGTCGTCGGCGGAATCCTGTTCGGCATGATGTCGGATCGCTTCGGCCGCATCCGCGTATTGAGCTGGACGATCCTGATCTTTGCGATCTTCACCGGCCTTTGCGCTATGGCGCAGGGCTATTGGGACCTGCTCGCTTATCGCACCATCGCCGGCCTCGGGCTCGGCGGCGAATTCGGCATCGGCATGGCGCTTGTGGCGGAGGCCTGGCCGGCCTCGCAGCGGGCGCGCGCTTCGTCCTACGTCGGGCTCGGCTGGCAGGCGGGAGTTCTGGCGGCCGGTCTGGCCACAGTGTTCCTGAAGCCTTCGATCGGCTGGCGCGGCATGTTCCTGCTCGGCCTCCTGCCGGCGCTCGTTTCCTTTGTCATGCGCCGCAGCGTGGGCGAGCCCGAAGGCTATATCGAGAAGATTCGCGCCTCGAACAATGCGCTGCCGATCGGCCTCCTGGTGAAGGACGGCGAGACGACGCGCATTTCGCTGGGCATGTTCATTCTCTGCGCAGTCCAGAACTTCGGCTATTACGGCATCATGATCTGGATGCCGAACTATCTGGCCAACCAGTTCAAGTTCGGCCTCACCAAGTCCGTGACATGGACTCTGGTCACCGTGCTCGGCATGGCCTTCGGAATCTGGCTGTTCGGGCAGCTCGCCGACCGCATCGGCCGCAAGCCTGTGTTCACCGCCTACATGATCGGCGCGATCGTCTCGGTGCTCGCCTATTCGCAATTGTCGAGCGAGACGGCGCTGCTGGTCGGCGGCGCGATCATGGGGCTGTTCGTCAACGGCATGCTCGGCGGCTACGGCGCCTTGATGAGCGAACTCTATCCGACCGAAGCGCGCGCGACGGCGCAGAACGTGTTGTTCAATCTCGGGCGCGGCGTCGGCGGTTTCGGCCCCGTCGTCATGCTGTCTCTGGCCTCGGCCTATTCGTTTTCTGCGGCGATTGCGCTGCTCGCGATCATCTATGTGATCGATCTCGTCGCGCTGTGGACGTGTATCCCCGAGCGCAAGGGAGCGGCGTTGGCATAACGCGCCTCACCCCACGACCGGCCTCATCCGCACGCCCGACAGGTGAAACGCGCCGCCGTGCGGGACATAGCCGCGCGCATTGGCGCGCTGCAGGACGCTCGCCGGATCGGCGCAGGCGAGGGTCATCGATCCGATGCATTCGGGCGCGCCGTCGGACGCTTGCACGAAGCGGATGTCGGCCTCCGCGAAGCGCAGGACCGGCGCGCCATCCTCATCGGATGCGACCGGAACCTGAATGATGCGAGCCCAATGCGCGGCGAGTTCCGCCGGCGTCGGCGTCTCGACATCGATGGCGACGATTTTCTTCGTCTGCTCGCCGCGTCGATGTTTCGTCCAGTCGGTCCCGGCTGGCGCGTAGAGCGCGGCGTCCGTGTCGCCGTCCGCGGTGTGATTGAATTCGATCATCGCGGCGCGGCAGTCGCGCGGATGCAATTGCACGCCGGTATAGGCGCCGTGCGTGTGGTCGACGATCTTCTTGACGCCGATTGTCTCCGCATGTGCGCCGCGCGCGCGGGGGTCGTCGCAATCGAAGATCGCCATGTAGCCGCCATGGCCCCTGGAGCGCTCCAGAAACCGCCCGGCGGCCGTGTCCGGCCTTGCGGGCGCGACGATCTCGAGAAACATGTCGCCGACCGGCCAGAGCGCGTTCTCGAGTCCGTATTTGCCGACGGCCGGATCGCGGTAGCAGACCTCGAGACCGAAGATGAACGACAAATCGTCCGCCGTCGGTTCGAGTTGCGGCGCGACGAGACAGACCTGCCGGAAGCGCAAGTAGGACCGCATCTCAGCGGCCCTTGAAGGCGGGCTTGCGCTTTTCGACGAAGGCTTTCGACGCTTCCTTGTGGTCGTCGGTCGAGGACGACAGCGAGTGATGCAGGGCTTCGGCGTCCAGCGCCGCCTTGAGCGTGCCGGCTTCGGCCGCGACGAAATTCTTCTTGATGAAGCCATAGGTGACGGTCGGTCCGTCGGCCATCTGGCGGGCGAGCGCGGTCGCTTCCTGCATCACGTCGGCGTCCGGGACCGCGCGGCTGACGATGCCCATCGCGGCGGCCTGTTCGCCGGAGAGGATGGGCGACAACAGATAGAGTTCGCGCGCCTTGGCGGGGCCGACGAACTGCGAGAGGAAATAGGTTCCCCCGAAGTCGCCCGAAAGGCCGACCTTGGCGAAGGCGGTGGTCAATTTCGCGCTCGCGCCGCAAATCCTCAGATCGCAGGCCATGGCGAGGGACAGTCCGGCGCCGGCCGCCGCGCCCTCGATCGCGGCGATCGTCGGTTTCGGCATTTCGTGCAGCAGACGCGAAGCCTCCATCGAATTGCGCAAGGTGGCCGCGCGTTGGTCCATCGGCAGGCCGCCGCCTGCGCCGCCGCCCGCGGCAAAACCCTTGACGTCGCCGCCGACGCAGAACGAGCCCTCTGCGCCCGACAGCAGCACGCAGCGCACGTCCGGGTTCAGCGCCGCGCGCTGCACGGCGGCGAGCAGCAATTCCAGCATCTCCGCGTTCAGTGCGTTCTTGCGCTCGGGCCGGTTGAACGTCAGCGACAGAACGCCGGCGTCGAAGGATTCGAGAAGGGCGGGCATGTTTCCTCTCCGTTATTTTTGTCGGACAGGATCATAGGCCGGAATTCGCGCGCGCGGATAGGGGCGGGCCCGCTCACTCGATGGTCACGTGCACAGCCTTCGAGGCCCCGGCGCGCAAAGGCAGGCGAGCCTGGATGCGGTGGGCGCCTGGCCGCATCGGCCAGTAGACGGCCCGATCGGGATCGGTGATCGCAAACGGCTCTCCGTCGACATACCAGACGATCTGCTCCACGCGCGGCTCGACGCGCGCCTTCAGCGTCAGGCGGTTGAGCGAGGCCGGCTGCTCGGGATTGGACCAGATGCGGCTGTTGTTCTCGGGCGTCGAGACGATCAGGCGCACGTCACCGCTGGCGGGCGCGGCGTCCGCGACCCGATAGCCTTCTTCGCGCGCCCACCCGCGCAGCATCGGCGCCGGCGTCTCGATCGCCTCGGCCGGCGGCGGCATTTCGGCCGGCTTCACCCATTCGGTCAACGTCTGCCCGCAATGGCCGGTCGAGACCTTGCCGCTCGTCGCGCAGATGTCCACGGCGACACGGCCGGGCGGGGCCGGGAATCGTCCGCCGTCGATGTCTCCGGGTTTGACGCCGTGGATGGCGTTGAGCAGCGCGTGCGCGATCCGCGCGGGCGCCGTGGCGCCGCCGACGCCCTTCATCGCGCCGGCGTCGCCGCGCCCGACCCAGACGCCGACGATGACCTTCTGCGAGAAAGCGACGAGCCAGCCGTCGCGATAGCCCTGCGACGTGCCGGTCTTCAGCGCGACGGGATAATTGTATTCGGTCGCTCCATAGCGCGCGAAGCTTGGCAGACGCGCGACCGGGTCGGACAGGAAGGAGGCGATGAGACGCGCCGAATCCACCGAGAGCAGGCGTTTGCTCTCGCGCGGCGGCTGGCCCTGCGCATAGACGAGCTCGGACAGTCTGCCGTCGTCGGCGAGCGCGGAATAGGCGCGCACGAGATGTTCGAGCGTCGTCGGCAGCGAGCCGATCGCCATGGACAGGCCGAAATTCTCGGCTGGCGCCTCGACATTGTGGATGCCGAGATCGTGCAGGAAACGGAAGGTCGTATCCAGACCGACCTGCTTGAGCAGATTGGTCGCCGGCACGTTGCGCGAATTGGCCAAGGCCTGGCGCGGCAACAGCGGTCCGAGGAACGCGCCGTCCGCGTTGTTCACGCCCGACGCGCCTTCCGGCAGATCGGCGAGAATGTCGGTCGGCTTGATCACGCCGCGCTCGAGCGCCAGCGCGTAGATGAACGGCTTGAGCGTCGAGCCCGGCGAACGCTGGACGCGCGTATAGTCATACGAGCCTGCGCGGAAATCCGAATAATCGATCGATCCCAGCTGCGCGAGCACGCCGTGCGTCGCGCGATCGACGATCAGTACGGCGGCCTGCTGCGCGCCGGCGTCGCGCCACGGCGCCAGATATTTGCGCGCCAGTCGATGCGTCTCCTTCTGAAGCGCGAGATCGACCGTCGCGCGCACGCGCGGATCGTACGCGCTGTTGGGCGATATGCGGCCTTCGCGCACCATCCGTTCATAGAACAGCGCGACATGCAGCGCGCCGGGACGTCGCAGCGCGTTGGGCGCCTGGATGGCGTCGAGCTGGCGGCGCGCGTCCGCGTGTTCGACGGCGTTGATTACGCCCTGCCGCGCGAGTTCGGCGAGCGCCCGCTGGCCGCGGCGGATGGCGCGATTGAGGCCGTCCGGCCGCAGCAGGTTCATGCGCGTCGGCGATTGGGGGACGGCGGAAAGGAGCGCGATCTCCGCCCAGGAAAGATCTTCGACCGGTTTGGAGAAATAGTACCGCGCTGCGTGTGCGACGCCGTGGCTGCCGTTGCCATAGGGGGTAAGCCGCAGGTAGTGCGCAAGCAGCGCCTCACGCCCGTAGCGCGCGGTGAGCGCGATCGCAGTCGCCGCCTCGATCGTCTTGTTGAGAAGATTGCGCGGCGCAGGGTTCTGCATCCGCGCGATTTGCATGGCGATCGTCGATGCGCCCGAACGATGTCCGCGCCCGCGAAAATTTTTCCACAGCGCGCGCGCTATCGACTTCGGATCGACGCCGGGATGTTCGCCAAAACGCCGATCTTCCAGAGCGAGCGTCGCGCGCACGACGCGGTCGGGCGTCTTCTCGAGCGGCCAGTAGCCGAAATCCGATTCGTCGCGGTCCTTTGCGAACGCCACCTGCGTGATGAAGGAATCGTGCCGGTCGTAGACGATGACGGAGGGTCTCGGCGCGACCAGTCGCGCGCGAGAGAGGGCGGTGGAGAAAAGGGCGGCGGCGGCGACGGCTGCCACCGCGCCAGCCGTGAGAGCGACGTGACGAAAGCCGAACCAGCGAGGCGACTCCCGCCCCACAAGGGGGAGGGGTCTGGATGCGAGCCGGTCGATCGCTTCGCGCAACCGCCGACTCACGTCGCCTTCCTCACCGCGCAACGACAACCTGCGCTCCTGCGCTGAAGCCTTGCAGCCCCTTCTGGTACATGGTCTCCACAAGGCCCGCGGGCTGCGTGAAGCTTCCTGCGACCTGCGCGCGCACGCGGTAGGTGAAGCGATAATTGCCCTTCGGCAATTGATCGTATGCGTAGAAGACGCGATCGTCGCCGAACGACGTCCAGGTCGGCGTCAGCGTCGGTGGCGACGAGGGCTGAGCTTCGGCTGGCGCGGTCGCGAGGTTGGGATTGAGCGGCTCGAACCCCGCCGCCAGCGGCAGCGCGATGGCGACATGCGTGCGGTCCTGCGGATTGACGACGTCGATCGTCTCTTCGATGACGTCGCCGATCTTCACGTGGACTGCGCCGTCGGCGCCGGCTTCGAGCTTCTCCGGCGGCGCATCCTTCGCGATCCGCGCCAGCGTGCGCGAGATCGCAAATCCGTTGGATTGGCTCTTGGCTTTCGCGCCGGGCTCGCTCGATTCGTAGCGCGTGTCGACCAGTGCGATCGCCGGCTCGTTGCTGGTGTTGGCGATGGTCACGGCGCCGGTCGCCTGACTGACGGCGCGCACCGCTGGCGTGTTGGCGTCGAGCGTCAGCGCCTTCGCGGCGCCGCCCTCTGTCAGGGTCAGCGCGATCGGCGTGGCCGGCCTGCGCCACGCGGCGGCGAGCGCGCGCACGGCGGCCGACGTCGCGTTGGTCGAGCCCCAGCCGTCGCCTTCGCCGAGCCGCATCAGCCCGTCGCGCAGCACCGGGAAGCGCGGATCGTCAGGCGCGCCGAGCGCGACCGCGCGGGTCATCTCCGCCAGGCTGCGCGCTTCCGACGGCAGGATGCGCGGGTCGCCGCCGTCGCCGGCCTGCCCGCCATACGCGGGCGCGCCGTTGCGCGACACGATGCGCACGCGCGACCACATGGTTTCCAGCAATTGCGCGACCGTCCGCTTGTCGACGTTCGGCGCGCGCGACGCAGCCGAGGCCATTTCGGCGACGGAGACGTTCGGCATGAAGTCCGCGCGACGGGCGAGTTCGGCGACATAGGCTTCGTCGAGCTTGCCGCCGTCGGCGAGCGCCATCAGCGCCTCCACGCGTTCGCGCAATTCCTCTCCGCTCATCAGGCGCGGATAGTCGGAACGCAGCGACAGTTTCAGCACGTTGGCCAGACGCTCGGCGAGCTTTTCGTCGATCGGCTCGCCCGCGCGCTTGGCGGCGACGAGGAACGAATAGGCCCAGGCGGTCAGCGACACGTTTCCCTTCGCGCGCGGCCAGAAGGCGACGAGCCCGTCCGGATCGATCGCCTGGTCGATCGCGACCTGCGTGTTCTTCACGTCCTGCCCGATGCGCGTGTCGAGACCGGCCGCCGCCATGATCGGCGTAAACGCCTTGAGCGCGACGCCCGCCGAGGCCAGCGAAATGCGCTGCTCGGTGCAGCCGTAGGGATATTCGACCAGCGCGTCGAGGCCGGCGATCAGCCGCACGACGGCGGGATCGGAGGCGATGGCGAGCGTCCGCCGGAACGTGCCGGCGCGCGCGTCCGCCGGCGCCGCCGGAAGCGTCCTGGACGCGCCCGCCGGTATCTCGACGATCTCGTAACGCCGCACCGGCGCGCGGTCCGGCTTCACGGGCAGGACGATCTCGACCGCGTCGCGCGCCTTGTCGGCGTCGCGCGTCGCCGTGAAGGTCAGCTTCACCGGATCGGCGCGATCGACGCCGACGACAGCCTTGCTCTCGAGCCGCGCCGGCTTGCCGCCGTCCCACGCGAAGGTCTGTTCGGCGTTGGCGAGTTTCAGCCCGTCGGCGACGAAGGTCGCGCGGCCGCCGCCGCCCGGTCCCTCGACGACCCGCGCGATGAGCCCGGCGTCGAACGTATCGCCCGGCCGCACGAAGCGCGGCAGCGCAGGCTGCGCGACCAGCGCCTGGCGGATCAGCATCTCGCCGGTCGCGAAGCCGAACCGGTCCGGCCCGCTCACCGCCTTGGCGCGCAGCTTGAACACGGTCAGCGTGTCCGGCAGCTTGATCTTGATCTTCGCGACGCCGTCCGCGCCGATCTTCACGCTCGGCAGATAGATCGGCACGGGCGTGAAATTCTTGCGCACGGACACGTTGGTTTCTGCGCCCCATTCGTCGAGTCCGGCGTCGCCGCCCGGAATCTCCTCGAGCGGCAAGACGCCGAAAGCCATGTTGCGCGTGTCGCGCGCCGCCATTTTCGTCGGCCGCTCGACGATGAAGTCGGGCAGCGGGTCGAGGCGGCGCTCCTTGGCGAGCGACAGCACCGCCTGATCGACCATCCAGAAAGTCGCTTCGCCCGAGAGCGGCGCGCCCTTTTCGTCCGACAGCCGGATCGTCGCCTCGACCTCCTGGCCCGGTCGCGCTTTCTGCGGATAGTCGAGCTTCACGGTCACGATGTTCTGCACGGGCGTGACCGTCACCCATTTGGTGGCGGCGATGGTGACCGGCTTGCCCTGATCGAAGGGCGCGGAGCTGTTCGGCGCCGTGTTCGGCAGACGTCCGCGCATGATCAGGAAATGCACGGCGAGCTTCGGCATCTCTTCCTTGGCGAGCGTCGTCGTGTAGCGGCCGAAGCCGTTGTCGATGTCGATCCAGTCGTATTTGAACGCGCCTGAAGGCTCTTCGACGATGGCGAGCGCGCGGCCCTTCTGGAACGGCGATTGCACGACGAGCGTCGCAGTCTCGCCCGGCGCATAAGCCTCCTTGTCAGCCGACACCGATGCAGTCTGCGCCGGCGCGCGCGCCCATGTCACGGGCGTCTGTCCGCCGACGAAGAAATCGACGCTCACCTGCTGGCGACGGCCGATCTTGTCGTAGGCCTCGACCTGCACGAGATAGACGCCGGCCTCCTTCGCCTCGAACGAAAGTTTCTGCGCGTCCTTCGCGCTCGTGACCTTGCGCTCGACGAGCGTGTCGTCGATCGTCTGCGTCACGTATTTCGCGGCGCCTTGGCTGAAGTCGCTCGCCTGCAATGTCGACACCCAGTTGCGCTTGATGAAGCGCACATTCATGTCGAGCCCTTCGACGGCGTCGCCCTTGCCGTCGACCGCGATGACCTGCGGTTCGATCGCGCCGGGCTTTTCGACGTAGCGCGGCGTCTTCACGCCGAGCGCGAAAGGCGGCGTGGCGATGATGTTGACCACGTTGCGCACCTGCGCGTCGTCGTCGCCCGTCACCGTCGCCTCGATCGAATAGCGGCGCGGCTGCGCGGTCGGTTCGATCGTCGTGTCGAAGGTCATGCGCGAGGAACCGCCGGCGTCGGTGCGGCCGTCGCGTTCCAGCACGGGCGAGGACTTGAATTTCGCGTCGCCGGAGAAGCGCGAATCCGTCGAGAACAGGAAGCCGTCGCGGCCCGGCGGCGTCCACACGTAGGGGAATTGCGCGGCCCGCCACTTGATCGGGCGTTCGGCGACCAGACCGCCCGCGAAATAACGCGCGATCAGATCGATCGAGAACTGTCCGTCGAGCGCGACCGTCTGCGGCGCGTTGAGCACGACCTCGAAGGTCGGCAGCTTGTAAGCTTCCTTCTTGAAGGCCGTATCGCCGCAGCTCG
The DNA here is from genome assembly GCA_964634325.1 of uncultured Rhodoblastus sp. GTDB lineage: Bacteria > Pseudomonadota > Alphaproteobacteria > Rhizobiales > Beijerinckiaceae > JAJXWB01. The sequence goes on along the minus strand of CAZWJF010000051.1, from coordinate 3,907 downwards.
GCGGTCCTTCCGCCTCGGCCGTCTGCTGGTCGGCGTCGGGCTGGTCGGCCGCCGAATTCGTTCCGTCGCCGCCGTCCTCGACGGAGATCGCATCCTTGTCGCCCTTCGGCTCGTCCGCCTCGTCCTTGGCCTTCGGCTTGGCGCCGTCCGGTTCGAATTTGGCCGTGTAGTCGCCGGTCGCAGGCGTCGCGACGTCGAACTTGTGGTAGAAGCCGCCAATTGCGTCGAGCTTCACCGGCACACGCCATTCCTGGTTGTTGGGCCCGCTCACCACCAGCGTTCCGCCCTTCGTCGCGGGCGCCAGCTTGCCGGCGAGGTAGGAGCGCACGTAGCCCTTGAAATGGACCGGCTCCTCCGGCCGGTAGATCGGCCGCTCCGTGAACACGTGGCAGAGCGTGCGCGTCAAAGGCTGACGTTCGTCTTCAGGATTCGTCGTCCAGCCGAGCCAGGCCTCTTCGGGCTTCGTCCAGTTTTCCTGCGCGTATTGCGAAGGCGCTTCGTCGGGCGAGAGCGCGAGCGTGTCGAGCCCCTTCGTCACGACGATGCGCTTGATGTCGGCCTCCTCGCGCTTGGCCAGCCCCCAGGAGAATTCGCCCTTGGCGTCGGTCTGTCCCTGCGCCAGCGTGACGAATTTGTCGTCCTTCAGCCCTTCGAGGCGCACGGTCGCGCCTTCGACGGGCGCAGCGTTCGCCAGCGACGTCACCACGAAGCGGACGGATTTGAGCTCCTCGATCGCCGCCAGCGACAGATCGGTCACCTGCACGCGCAGCCAGCGGCGCTTGGCGCCGTCTGTCGGGCGCAGGCCGACGAGATAGGCGCCGGGTTGATCGGCGCCGGCGATCTTCGTGAACTGCGCCTTCAGGTCGACGCCGAATTTCGCATCGACGCCGCCTCGCTTGATCGGCAACTCGACCAATTGCGACACGGCGGGCGAGCCCAGCGCCTTGATGCGTTCGGCGATGGCGTCGGCGGCCGCGTCGTCCTTGTCGGTCCAGATACGCGGCTCCTTGCCGGGCAGCGGCGGGGCGGAGGAATCCTCCGTCTCCACGCCGTCGCCGGGGAAGGGCCAGAAATCGCGCGACAGGGGGTCGATCGCGTGGATGCGGATGTCGGCGCGGTCGTAACCGCGCCCGCGCATCGGCAGGAATTGCGGTCCGAATCGTTCGACGACGCCGGCGCCGGCGTCCCAGGCGATGGAGGGCTTGTCCGCCGCGAACGAGAATTTCTGGCTGTAGCTCTCCGCCAGCGGCCGCTTGCGCTGGTCGCTGAGCGCGCCTTCCGCGATCGCGATTTCGTAGACGCGGTCCGACAGGAATCGCGCCGTGAGCTTCAGACGCGTTCCGTCCGGTTCGACTGCGAGATCGTCGACCGCCGGCGTGATGCGCAGGGCGTCGCGTCCGCGCAGAATGTCGAGCGTCTCGGGCGCCGCCGAGAAGGTCAGCGTCAGCCGGCGCTTCGGCGCGGTCTGATAGGATGGCGCGCCTTCTTCGCCGCTGGCGTCGCTGTCGGACCCGACCGACGCGCACTGCAGGACGTCGTCGCGTTTCTGTCCGCTCCAGCCGCGCCCGCAATCGGCGTCGGTCGCCGCAAACGGGGCGGCCGTGCGTGCGCGCAATTCGAAGATCGGATCATCGAGGCCGGGCTCGTCGGAGAGCTTCAGCCGGAGCACGGCGACGCGCCCGTCCGGGATCGGCGAACGGAAGCGCAGGACATAGGTCTGCTTGTCGTCGCGCTTGGCGCGTTCGAGCGGACGGATGTCGAAATCGCGCGCGCCCAGCGTTTGCGCGCCTTCTGGCGAGACGCCTGGCGCCTTGCGCAATTCGATCGTCGTCAGGCGCGCCAGCGCCGTCATGTCGACGGGCTCGGCGAAGGTCAGCGCGATCTGGTCGAGATCCGTCGCGGGATCGGCGCCTTCGGTTGGCGAGGTCGATTCCGGCGCCGGCAGCAGCGCGACGAGTTTCGCGCGCGCGTCTTTCGTCTTGATGTCGACACGTTGCAGCGCCTTCCACGGATCGGCGGGGCGGAACTGCAAGGCGCGCGCGCCGACCCAGCGCCACTCGCCCGGCGTCGCGGGCGCCATGGTCGCGAAACGCTCGGGGTGGTCCTCCGGGCCGCCGGCGGCAGGGCCCGCATCGGCGTCGAAGAAGATCGTGATCGGATCCCATGCGCGCAGAAAGCGATCCGGCACGATGCGCGCGCCGTCCGCGCGCACGAGCTTGTCGGTCGGGATGTCGGAGACCGGCGCGGAGACCGTCGGTTGCGGCTTCGATTGCGCCGGCTTGTTCTGCGCGAAGGTCGACGAAGTCAGCGCGACGACGCCGGCGGTCGCGAGCAGAAGCGCGAGAAGATTGCGTTTCATCATCGCCTCACTGGGATTTCGAATTGGTCTTCAGGCCGGCGGCGGCCAGATATTTCTCGACTTCCTCGGCCGGCGGACCGGCTGGCGGGGGATCGAGTCCGATCAAGGCGGGACGCACCGTTCCCGCCGGCGCGTCGACTGGCATGCGCGCCTCCAGGATGTAGCGTCCGGGTTGCAGCTTCTTGATCTGCGCGACGCCTTCGCCGATCGGCTTGCCCTGCGCGTCCAGCAGCCGCGCCTCGGCGCGGTCGGGTTCGGCGCGCAGGCCGACGCCGATCTCGCTCGCGCGCTTTACTTCGAAGCCGAACAGCGCGCTCGCGCCAGGCGCAAGGGCGACCGGCTCGCCGAGGCCTTCCTTCGCGGGCGTCACTGGCGAGGCCGTCAGATCGAGCGCGCCGCCGAGCGCGCCGTCGTGCGGCGACCAGACGGTCAACGTCGCGTCGCCGGCGGCGACGTATCGACGGAAATCCGCGCCGGACGCGTAGAGCTTCATCTCGCGACGGCCGCCTTGCTCCAGCGCCACGACGACTGGCGCGCTGGTCGTCACGCCGATCAGCGACGGTTGATCCGGCTTCAGCGCAAAGGCCATGGCCGCGCCGTCCAGCTTGATCGACGCCGGCGCCGCGAGCGCCTTGGCCTGCGCTTTCGGCCAAGCCGACGCGCCCGCGCGTTCGAGCCATGCGGCGACGAGACCCGGTTGATACGCGAGCGCGACTTCGCCCGGCCCGTCGAGCGTGAGCGTTCCGCCGCGCAGCACCGCGCCGGATTTCGAAACGAAGGTCGCCTCCGCGCCTTCGACCCTGAGCACGTCGCCCTTCTGAGCATCGACGCGCAGCGCAGTCGAGCCGGCGGCGCCGAAGAAGCGCTTGACGATGCGATCGGCGCCGAGCCCGTCGAATTTGGTCGCGCTGGCGGCGAGGCGCACGGGCTTCGGTTTGTCCGTGAGATTGACCAGCCAGATTTCGGAGACGGACGACGCGGACGTGCGCGACGTCGCTTCGTTGGCGGCGGCGACCGCAAACGCCTCGCTCTCCGTCGGCGCCGCGAAGGCGGCCGTCCCGGCGGCGAGACCGAGGTCGAGCCGCTTGTCGCCCGACGACAAGTTAACCGGCAACGCCGTCAGCGGCGGCAGCAGGGCGGCGATCTCCGAGCCGCCCGCGCGTTTCGGCGCGACGGCGACGTCGATCGAATCGAGATCGATGCGCAGAGCCTCCGCGCCGCCTGCGTTCCAGACGCGCAGCGGCTTGCCGCCGGCGAGCGCGACCGCGGTCGCTTCGCCGACCGCCATGCCGCGGCCGGAGTCGAGGCCCGGTTGCCCGAAGGCGGAGCGCGCCCGCCAAATGCGCGCCTTGCCGGCGGGCGGTTGCGGCGCAGGCAGAACGGCGCTTTCGCCCGCGTCGAGCGCGAGCGCGATCTTTTCGCCGGTCCAGGCGAGCGCCGGCGCCGAAACCTTGTCGGTCGCCGCGTCGCGTGCGACGAGCCACAGGCGTTCGGTTTGCGGGGCGAGCGCGCCCACGTCGGCGCGCGTCAAGACGCGGCCGTCGGCGG
>CAZWJF010000050.1:0-15548 GCA_964634325.1 uncultured Rhodoblastus sp. | reverse complement strand
CAATCTCCCCCTTAACCCCAAAATCATCCAAAACGCCCTCAAGAAGACGTGCGTTCTGGGAGAGCGAGTCTTCAGAAACACGGCGCGCGGCCTTGCGCGGCTCGGCGAGCAATCCGAGCGCCGGCGGGCGATATCGATTCTGATCGAACAGTTCCGGTTGCGTCTCGCGGCTGGCGCGACGGCCTTGCTTGAGCGGCGGCGCCGGGGCCGCAACCGGCACCGCAGGACGACGTCCCTCTGAACCATTTTGGCCTGCGGCTTGTTCGATCGGCGGCAGACCGAAGGCCGAACCGGTCGACGCGGGCGGCTTGGGCAGGTCAAAACCGGGTTCGACGCGGCTTCTCCGCGCGCTTACGGCTTCGGCGCCTGTGCGATCGCCGTTTCGCGACCAGCGAAGCGAAGGCCGAATGGAGGCCAACTTCCGCAACGCCGCGCTCTTCATCGCGAGCAAGCCGTGCAGCGCCGCGCCAAGGGACACGACCAGCGCGCCAGGCTCATCATCCAGTTCCGCAGCGTCCCTGTCGCGTTTTCGAGGCTTTGATTTCGCCGGCGCGAGCGCGTCCGTCGGCTCGCTCGGACTATGGCCCGCGCACGCCGAAGCGAGACCGAGCAACGTGGATGCGACCAGCGCGAGCGTCGCGCCTATGACCACCAGCCGCGATCCGCCGGCAAGCCGACGGATCATCGCCGCGATCGCATCGCCGATCATTCCTCCAAGGCCGCTCGGGAGAGGCCAGCGTCCCGGAGCTGGCAGCATCGAGAGCAATGCCGCTGCGCTTACGGCGCCCAACAACCAAAACAGCAGCCTTGATCTCATCCGATCGATCGTGCGGTCGATCAGTAACCGCCATCCGAGCAATGCGGCAGGCGCGAGGATTGCGATCGAGGCTATTCCAAACACCTGCGTGAGAAGGTCTGCAGCAATGGCTCCCCGTGCGCCCAGCAGATTGCGGATCGGGCCGTTCGTCGCGTGGTTGATGCTTGGATCGCGCGTCGACCAGGTGGCGAGCGCAAGACCCGTCAAGATCACGACGGCGATGGTCGCCAGACCGGCGAACTCGGTCAGACGCCGAACGACGAATCGTCTGGCGTTGGCCGATAGACCGCCGTTGAACGCCGAAGTGCCCGCGTTTCGCATTAGGTTTGTGACGTCGCTTCGCAAAATGCGGCTGCCAGGGGCCGCTCGCGCACAGGCTAAGAAAGCGAAGTTAACGGCCGATTAACCTTGCCGGTTTGCGTCTGAGGCGCTTCACGAACGCGCCCGGATCAGACCTTCTTGCGCGACCGAGGCAACGAGCCGACCGTCGCGCGTGAAAATCGACCCTCGCGTGAGACCGCGCGCTCCCGAACTCGACGGGCTGTCCTGGGCGTACAGCAACCAGTCGTCGGCGCGAAAAGGTCGGTGAAACCACAAGGCGTGATCCAGGCTCGCGACCTGCATGTCGCTTTGAAAAACAGAGCGCCCGTGCGCAATCAGCGCGGTGTCCAGCAGCGTCATGTCCGACAAATAGGCCAAGACCGCGCGATGGATCGACGGATCGTCCGGCAGGGCCCCGGAAGCGCGGAACCAAACGTATTGCGCGGGTCGACCAGGCACGCCGGCGCGCGGCGTATATCGGCGAGGATCGACAGGGCGGCTTTCAATTGGCCGCGGCTGATCGAAATATCTTCGTATCGGCTCGGGCGTGGCGTCCGTAAACATCGCCTTGAGCTCTGCTTCCGACGCCAATTGCTCGGGCGGCGCGACCTCCGGCATGGCGATCGCGTGCTCGAGCCCTTCCTCTTCAACCTGAAACGACGCGGAGAGAGAAAAGATCGCCCGGCCATGCTGGATGGCCACACAGTTTCGAGTCGCGAAACTCTTTCCGTCGCGAATCCGGTCGACCTCATAAACGATCGGCACGGAAGGGTCGCCTGGCAGAATGAAATAGCCATGCAGCGAGTGCGGCGGGCGATCATCCACCGTGCGCGCCGCGGCGACGAGCGCCTGCGATATGACCAATCCGCCGAAAACGCGTTGCCAACCGACCTGCGGGCTTCTCCCCCGATAAATGTTGCGTTCGATCCGCTCGAGATCGAGGATCGAAAGCAGATTTTCGATCTCTGTCGCCATTCCAGGGAGCACTCCGCGCGTTTCGGTTCATTCGAACCGCCGGAGACTATTGGTGAATCGCCTCTCCGTGCAAGGCGAGATCCATCCCCATGCGTTCGTCGTCGTTCGAGGCGCGCAGGCCAACCACCAGGTCCACGACCTTCAGCGAAATCCAGGTTCCCAAAACGCACCAGAGCGTCACGACGCCAACGCCGATGGCCTGGATCGCCAATTGTTTCGGCGCGCCGTCGAGAAGACCGGAAACGCCGGCGTCGGTCGCCGAGGCGCTGACCGACGCTGTCGCAAAAATCCCGGCCATGAGAGTGCCGATGATGCCGCCGACGCCATGCACGCCGAACACGTCGAGCGAGTCGTCGTATTTGAAATGCGCCTTAACACGCGTGCTGAAATAGTAGCACGTTCCGCCTGCGATGACGCCGATCACTGCGCCATGCCAGGGAAGAACATAGCCCGACGCCGGCGTAATCGTTCCCAAACCAGCGACCGCGCCGGAAATGACTCCGAGGACCGATGGCTTGCCGCGTTCGATCCATTCGAGCGCACTCCAGACGATCGCTCCGGCCGACGCGGCGAGGTGCGTCGCCACGATGGCGAAAACGGCGCGCGAACCCGCTGTCAGCGCGGAGCCGCCATTGAACCCGAACCAGCCTACCCACAAAAGGCCGGTGCCGATGACCGCCATGGAGAGGTCGAAGGGAGCGAGGTTTTCCCGCCCGTAGCCCTGACGCGGGCCCATCAGAAGAGCGGCGACGAGACCCGCGACGCCAGCGTTGATATGGACCACCGTCCCGCCGGCGAAATCCAGCACTCCCATTGAGCCGAGGAATCCACCGCCCCAAACCCAATGCGCGGAGGGGACATAGACGACAAACAGCCAAACCGCGGAAAACAGCAGAAAGGCGGAGAATTTCAGCCGGTCTGCGACTGCTCCCGCAACCAGCGCGCAGGTTATGACCGCAAAAGTCATCTGATACGCGGCGAACAACAATTCGGGGATGGTTTTGGCCAAGGGACTGACCGATTCCATTCCGATTCCGACGAAAAACGCCCGACCAAGCTGCCCGATCCACGGCCCATCGCCATGAAAGCTGAGCGAGTAGGCGAGCGCGAACCAGAGAAGGGACACCAGCGCGGTCGCCGCGAAGCTCTGGGCCATCGTCGCAAGGACGTTCTTCTTGCGAACCATGCCCGCGTAAAAAAGGGCCAATCCTGGGATGGTCATCATCAGGACGAGCGCGGTCGCCGCGATCATGAATCCGGTGTCCGCGGCGTTAATGGCCGAGACGTCGTCCGCCAGAGCCATGGTCGGCGCGAGGCCGACTACAGAGGTCAGCGCAAACGCTATGAGCTTGGTGCAATTTGTCATGTGCATAGATTTCGATCATCGAAGCGAAAGTTCGGCGATCAAAAAGGCACTGTGATCTGTTTGCAAGCCAATAGATGATTATATTTTACTCATATTGCTCATCTTATGATCCTATTTCAGGAAAGTCGGCGCGCTTCCTCCGGCAACATAATCGGAATCCCATCGCGGATGGGGTAAGCCAGACCCGCCGCGCGCGAAATCAGCTCCGCATGCGCGGCGTCATACTCCAGAGCCGCCTTGGTCAACGGACAGACCAAAATCTCCAGCAACCGCGGATCGAGCCGTGACGGTTCTTCCTTTCCGGTCCGCTCGCCGGCGCGCTGTTCGTCATTCGCCATGATCGCCACTCCCCGTTTAGTGCATTCGCGAGCGATTGCGTTCCGTTGGAACGGCATCGAGGTCGGCCAATCTTACGAGCGCGTTCGCGCGCTCACGCAAGCCTTTGGCCTCGAGCAATGTCTGCTTTCCCTGAGCGCCGAAGGGGCTCATCATCGACAAGGCGTTTATCAGGAGTTCGTCCGACGCTTGTTCGATCGCCTCTCGATCGATCTGAATCGCGTGAGCGTCCGCGTAACGCCAAAGCGCCTCGATGACCGACCGCCGGTCTTGCGCGTCCACGTTTTCGGGCTGCCCGAGATCAGCGCGAAACTCTGCGAAATCGACCGAGAACACGCGAAAAGGAGTTTCAGCGTCAACTTCGCGCTGAATACGGAATCTGCACACGCCCTTCAGTGAAATCAGATAGCGCTCGTCTGCTTCCAGATAGCGGACGATCCGGCCAACACAGCCGATTGGAGCCAATACCGGCGCTTGCGATTCGGGCGACGCGGTTTGCGGCTGAACCATCCCGATCAGGCGAGATCCCTTCAACGCCGCATCGACCATGGCCAAGTAGCGCGGCTCGAATATGTTCAACGGCAGGTCGCAGCGCGGCAGCAAGAGGCAGTCGGCAAGCGGAAAGACCGGAATCTCGGACGGCAGATCGTCGACGTTCCGATACGCCCAGGCCATATCCGCTTCCTCCCAGAACTGCAGCTGTGCGGTTAGGAAAAGAGCATGGCGGAAAGCTTGCGCCGCGCGACTTTGGTCGCCGGTTCGGCGGCGCCCCAGACCTCGAAGAACTGGAGAAGTTGCTTTCGCGCGGCGTCGTCGTTCCACTGGCGGTCGAGCCTGATGATTTCGAGCAGCGCATCTGCGGCGCCTTCGCGGTCCATGGCGCCGTTCAAGGCCAATGCAAGATCAAATCTGGCCTGCAGATCGGTCGGCGCCTGAGCGACTTTGAGACGCAGGGTGGAAAGCTCGCCGACCGCCTCGGATTGCGACGCAAGTTCGAGCGCAGTCGCAGCCTGCTTCAGCGCGGCGTCGCTGCGCAGTTCCTGAGGCAGCGTCTCAAAAATGGCAGCAGCGCGATCAGTTTCTCCGATCGCGAGCAAACCGCGCAGGTATATGCCCAACGCCTTGGCGTTCTCCGGCGATGTGGCGAGGACCTTTTCCACCGCCTCGATCGCCGTCGCCGGGTCGCCAGCCGCCAGCGCTTCGGTCGCCGCTGCGATGGCCTCATCCTCGGAACTGAGCGGACCGACGAGGCGTTCAAGGAATGTGTGGATCTGGCTTTCGGGCAGGGCGCCGACAAAGCCATCGACAGGCTGCCCCTTCTGAAACGCGATAACGGCAGGAATCGATTGAATTCCAAGCTGTTGCGCTATCTGCGGGTGCTCGTCGATGTTCATCTTGAACAACTGGACTTTTCCACTGGCTGCAGCGACGGCGCGCTCCAGCGCGGGAGCCAGCTGCTTGCACGGTCCGCACCATGGGGCCCAGAAATCGACGAGAACGGGCTTCTGCATGGATGCGGCGAGCACGTCGTTCCGAAATGTGGCGGTCGTCGTCTCGCCGACAAGATTGCGATCGGCCGCGTCAGCCGTTTCGAGGCTCATGCGCCAGCTCCCGTGCGTTGAATGGACAAAGGTCGACAAGGAGATAGGCCGCGTTCCGTTGAACCGCAACATCGGCGTCCAGGGAGTGTTGCATTCTTTCGATCTTTGCGGCATATACCCCGCGCCGACGGTGTCGGCGACGGATGCGGGTGTAGCTCAGGGGTAGAGCACAACCTTGCCAAGGTTGGGGTCGAGGGTTCGAATCCCTTCGCCCGCTCCATTTTCAGGCCGTTTGGCGTTGCGCGCCTGCAACTTCGGTCGAGTAGCGTTGGCTTCTCGATAACAAATATCGCAACCGAGGTTCAGAACTCGCCAGCGCACAGTTGCGCCGCGCCACGATGCGCGCCTAACATCTTCGTATGGTCAAGGTCATCCGTTCGATCAGGACGGCCCGCGCTAGCGACGCGGCGGCGATCGCGCACGTCCATGATTCCGCGTGGCGCGAAGCCTATCGCGGCGTAATTCCCGGCCGGCAGCTCGAGTCGATGATCGCGAGGCGCGGCCCGACCTGGTGGCTGTCCGCCATCCAGCGCGGCTCCAACATCTTGGTGCAGGAATTCGATACGCGGATCGCCGGATATGTGAGTTTCGGCCGTAATCGGGTTTCGGCGATGCCGTATGCTGGCGAGATATTCGAACTCTATCTCGCGCCCGAATATCAGGGTTTGGGTATCGGCGCGCGCCTGTTTGCGGCGGCGCGCGGCGAGCTCGCCACGAAAGGTTACTTTTCCGTGATTGTCTGGGCCCTGGCGGACAACGATCGCGCCCTACGATTTTACGAGAAGATGGGCGGCGTCGAGGTCTGGCGCGGCGCCGAGCGATTCGGTAACGATGTCCTTGCGCGGGTCGCTTTTGGCTTCGCGGCGGACCGGGCCTAAATCGGCTTTCGGTTCGTTTTGATTCGCCATTCACGGGAGCTGCGATGCGCCTCGACGCCATTCCGATCGGTAACAATCCGCCGTACGACGTCAATGTCGTGATCGAAGTCCCGATTGGCGGCGAGCCGATCAAATACGAGATGGACAAGGCGGCGGGAACGCTGGTCGTCGATCGGTTTCTGTACACGCCGATGCGTTATCCCGGGAACTACGGTTTCATCCCGCACACGCTCTCAGAGGACGGCGATCCCTGCGACGTGCTCGTGGCGAATACGCGGCCGATCATCGCCGGAGCGGTGATTTCCGTCCGTCCGATCGGCGTTTTGCGGATGCGGGACGAGGCTGGCGGCGACGAGAAGATCGTAGCGGTCCCATCATCGAAGCTGACCAAGCGCTACGACAAGCTTCAGAACTATACGGACATGCCCGCGATCACGGTCGAGCAGATCGAGCATTTCTTCAGCCACTACAAAGACCTCGAGCCCGGCAAGTGGGTCGAATTCGCCGGCTGGGGCGACGCCGAAGCTGCGCGCGGCCTGATCCTCGAATCGATCGAGCGCGCGAAGAGCAAGGCCTGAAGCCAGTCAGGCGCCTCGACGGTGGAGCAGGAATACAGCCTGCTCGCCGAAGAGATTCCAGGCCCACCAGGGCGCATTGACGCGCACCTTTGATCCGTAGCGATCGAGCGCGACGGCGCGGTCGATCGACGCGCCGATGTCTTCGACGAGCTGCACAAAATCCGCAATCGTGCACAGATGAATGTTCGGCGTGTCGTACCAGGAATAGTTCAGCGATTCCGTGCGCGGCATATGCCCCGTGAACATCAATTGAGATCGCACGCGCCAGTGGCCGAAGTTCGGAAATGACACGATCGCTCGCCGCCCGATGCGAAGCATTTGTTCGACGACCTGCCGCGGCCTGCGCGTCGCCTGCAGGGTCTGCGACAGAATAACGTAGTCGAAGGCGTCGTCGGGATAGTCGATCAGATCTGTGTCCGCGTCTCCCTGGACGACCGACAGTCCTTTCGCCACGCAGCCGTTGACGCCGGCCTGCGACAGCTCGATTCCGCGTCCGTCTACGCTGTGATCGCGCGTGAGGATTTCGAGCAAAGCGCCGTCGCCGCAGCCGACGTCGAGAACGCGGCTCCCGTGACTGACCATCTCTGCGACCAGCAGCAGATCGACGCGCGTGCCAGCCAGCGTCGTTGTCTCGGTCATGGCGTCACCGGCGTACGAGAAGGGGCGGAAGGCCGCGGGCAGTCGCCGCCGCGTCGAGGAACCCACGCGTCGTGGCCATGAAATCGGGCTCGTCGAGCAGGAACGCGTCATGCCCTTTGTCGGTCTCGATCTCGACGAATGAGACAGGAAGGCTAGCCGCATTGAGCGCATGCACGATGGCGCGGGCGTCGGAGGTCGGATAGAGCCAGTCCGACGTGAACGAAACGACGCAAAAACGTGTGGCGGCCCCCAAGAACGCTCTTGCGAGCGATCCGCCGTAATCTGCGGCGAGATCGAAATAGTCGCAGGCGCGGGTCACGTAGAGATACGAATTTGCGTCGAACCGGTCGACGAAACTCGAGCCTTGATAGCGCAGATAGTTCTCGATTTGGAAATCCGCATCGAAAGAGAACGTCGGTGCGGACCGGTCCTGCAATTTGCGTCCGAATTTGCGCTGCAAGGCGCCTTCCGACAGGTAGGTGATGTGCGCCGCCATGCGCGCCACCGCCAGACCCTTGACCGGTCGTACGCCGAATTCCGCATATCGACCGCCGCGCCATTCCGGATCCGCCATGACGGCCTGCCGGCCGACCTCATGAAACGCGATGTTTTGAGCCGAATGCTTCGGCGCGGTTGCGATCGGCAAGGCGGCGAATACACGATCAGGATAGGTCGCCGCCCATTGCAGCACCTGCATGCCGCCCATCGAGCCGCCGGCCACGCAAAACAGAGTTTCGATGCCCAGATGGTCGATCAACATCGCCTGAGCCCGAACCATGTCGCGGATCGTCACGACGGAGAGCTCGAGGCCCCAGGTCTTCCCTGTCTCCGGATTGGTCGACGCCGGACCCGTCGACCCCATGCATCCTCCGACCACATTGGAGCAGATGACGAAATATCTATCCGTATCAATCGGACGTCCGGGACCGACCATTGTCGACCACCATCCCGGCTTGCCGGTCAGCGGATGCGTGTTTCCGACGTGCTGGTCGCCGGTCAGAGCGTGGCATACGAGAATCGCGTTGGAACGTTCCTCGTTCAACGCGCCGTAGGTCTGATAGGCGATCGTGAGCGGAGAGAGCGATGGGCCAGCGTCCAAGATGAGCGGCTTGTCCGCAGGAAACTGGACCACCTGACTGGTCGGATTGTTCGCCTCCTGGACGCCGATACTGCCCACGGTCCCAAATCCATCGCGTTTTGTTCGATATGCCGAACGTTCCGTACGACAAGAAGAATGATCCGCGCCCATAATGTCAAGCCGGGACGGACGCGGGACCTTGTTCGAGGCCTTGTGCGTCGACTATGACAGGCCCGACAGGCGAGCAAGCGCATGGCGAACAAACCAGAGGAAGCGGCGGCCGATCTTTCGGCGCTCCGACAGAACATCGATCGCATCGACGAGGCGATTCACAGGCTTCTTATGGAGCGTGGCGAAATCATCGCGCATCTGATCGCTACGAAAGCGCGGCAGGGCGGGGGTTCGGCATTCCGTCCCGGTCGCGAAGCGGAGATGATGCGACGATTGGTCCAGCGTCACACCGGCTTGCTCCCATTGGACACGGTCGAGAGCATCTGGCGGATCATCATCGGAACATTCACCTTCGTTCAGGCGAATTATTCCGTTCATGTGGACGTGTCGGCTGGCGACGCCGCGATGCGAGACTCGGCGCGCTTTCATTTCGGATTCACCGCTCCGTACCTTCCGCACCACAGCCCCCAAGCCGTTATCGACGCAGTGGAAAAATCGCATGGAGACCTTGGTCTGCTACGGGTGGCCAGCGGCGCCGGCGACGGCGCATGGTGGCTTCGGCTGATCGGCCCGGAAGCGCCAAAAATCATCGCGCGACTGCCGTTCGTGGAACGACCGGACCATCCGGCGGGCATTCCTCTCTTCGTCGTGTCGAAGCCCCTGGCGGAAGCCGCGGCGACCGACGTTCAGCTGTTTGCGGTGAGAACCGATCGATGGCGGGACGCCTTGCCGGACGCCGTGCGCGCGGCGGACGGGATTCTGGTCGGCAACGCGGCCGACGATCAAGGTCTGACGCTCTTGCTCGGGTTCCCTGGTCCAACCGGCGCGACGAATGCGCGCAAGGCCCTGAACCAAGCGGGACTGGAGCATATCGAGGCCGCTCCCGTCGGGAGCCATGCGGCGCCGTTCGATGCGCGAACTGTGAGACCTCACGGAATTTCAAACCATGCCTGACAGCTGGAGCGCAAAATGCGCCGAGCCGATCTTCGAAAGCCTCGCAGTTATCGGCTGCGGGCTCATCGGGTCGTCGATCTTGCGCGTCGCCCGGAGAAATAATCTCGCCCGGCGACTGAGCGCGGCCGATGCCTCTCTGGCGGTTTGCGAGCGGGTCAAGGAACTGAATCTCGCGGATCGAACGACCTGCGACCTCGCCGACGCGGTGCGGGATGCGGACCTTGTCATTCTGTGCGTGCCGGTCGGCGCGAATAAGGAAGTCGGGCAAACGATCGGACCTGCCTTGAAGGCGGGCGCGGTCGTCAGCGACGTCGGCTCGGTGAAGGGGGCCGTGATCAACGCACTCGCGCCGTCGTTGCCGGAGTCGGTCCAGCTCATCCCCGCCCATCCGGTCGCCGGCACCGAGCACTCCGGGCCTGACGCCGGTTTCGCGAGCCTGTTTCTCAATCGCTGGTGCATCCTTACGCCGCAGGCCGGGGTCGACGAGACGGCTCTGCGGAATCTGTCGGATTTCTGGACGGCGGCGGGCAGCAACGTCGAGATTATGACGGCCGAGCACCACGATCTGGTTCTGGCGATCACCAGCCACGTGCCGCACCTGATCGCCTACAACATCGTCGGAACCGCCGCAGACCTCGAGACGGTCACGCAGTCGGAAGTCATCAAGTTTTCAGCCGGCGGCTTCCGTGATTTCACGAGGATCGCGGCCTCCGATCCTACGATGTGGCGCGATGTGTTCTTGCATAACAAGGAAGCGGTGCTGGAGATTCTCGGTCGTTTCACGGAGGATCTGAGCGCCCTTCAACGCATGATCCGCTGGGGCGACGGCGACGGTCTGTTTGCGCTCTTCACGAGGACGCGCGCCATCAGACGCAGCATCATCGAAATTGGTCAGGAGACCGCAGCGCCGGACTTCGGGCGCCATCAATCCGATCCTCAGTAGACCAGCGGCCAAAGCACGCGCAGTCTCTCCCTTGCGTCGCGCTCAAGTCTCTCGCTTGGCGTCGGCGTGTGGCGCGAGCGAAGGGTCCCGACGCAGCGCCTCCTCGACCAGGGCGTTCGAGCGCGTTTCAATCTGGTCTTGAAGCTTCTGCGCGAATTGGTCGCGTGTGAGGCCCGGCGTTATCGTCGGAAGAAATTCGATGACCGCAGTTCCCGGTCTGCGAAGAAATTTGCGGCGCGGCCAAAAGAGTCCCGTATTCATCGCCACCGGAGTCACCGGGGCGTTCAGGGTCGCATAGAGGTGGGTCACGCCATGTTTGTACTTGGGCGGCGCGCCAACCGGTCGGCGCGTGCCTTCCGGAAAGATCAATATCGCGCGACGCGCCTTCAGGAACTTCGCGACGCTGTTCGTGAGCTGCGTCAGCGCCGCCGATCCCGACGAGCGGTCGATCGCGATCTGGTCGACCGCCCAGAGATACCATCCGAATAACGGGATCCACATCAGTTCGCGCTTGAAGACGTAGGAGAAATTCGGAACCTCCGCCACTAGCGCGAAAGTCTCGAGCGTCGATTGATGCTTCGCCGCGACAACGACGCCGTTGGTCGGGATTAATTCGGAGCCGCGAAATTCCACGGTCGTGCCGCAAATCAATCGAAGCAGCCAAAGCGAAGATTTGGCCCAAGTGCGCGCCATGAACATCGCCGCCCGCCGACCCATGACCACCGAGGGCAGCCCGAGCAGCATCAGAACGATGACGTTCACGTAAAACAAGAGGTTGAAAATCGTCGAGCGTACGACGATCAGCGCCTCGGCCGCGAAATCGCCGGTGCGCGCCGCGCCGCGTTCCGGGCGATCAGTCGTACTGGACTCGTCCATGGTCAGAGCTCGAACTCACATCAATTTGCGCAGGCGACGGAAAACTATCACACGCGATGTCTGGCCCGATAGAACTGCGCTGACGCCGGCGATCAACGCTATCGCAGCGTAGCCGAGCCATCCGATGGAAAAAGAGCCGAACAGCGCCTCCAGCTGCTCCCCGCTCGGCGTCGCGGCGAGTCTGCGGCTGATCACGCCCGCGACAGTGAAAACGGCGGACGCCAGAAATGCGCCGATCAACCCGCCCCGAAAACCAAGCCAGAGGAATCGCCGCTGGAACTGGCGGGAAATGAACTGATCGCTTGCGCCGACGAAGTGCAGAACTTCGATGATCTCCCGGTTCCCCGCCATCGCCCCGTGGGTCGCGAAAGAGATAGCCATCGCCATCGCCGTAACGATCAACGCCAGGAGCAGCAGGGCCATGCCGACGAGAACATTCGCCATGTCGGCAAGTCGTTCCGACCAGATGCGGTGGTCATCGAGCGCCGCGTGGGGCGTTATTTTGGCGATCGCGGTCCTCAATCCGGCGAAATCAACGGCTTTGGCGCCGTCGAGCTTCAGGATGATCATCCGGGGGACAGGGAGTTCGTCGAGGTTGACCCCCTGGCCAAGCCACGGCTCGAGCAACAATTGCGATTCCTGTTTGGACATCGGCCGAACCTCGGCCACGCCGGGGGCCGCGCGCGCCGCCTCGACAATCCTTGCGATATCCGCGTCGATATTGCGATTGGCCGCTGGCTTGACCTGGATCGTCGCTTCTCGCGATACGGTCGAACGCCATTCGCGGCTGGCCTGAGCCACGAGGACGGCCCCGCCCGCCGAGAGCGAGGCGAGGAATGTCATGATCGCCACGACGATGATCAGGGTTCTGCCAGCGATGCTGGCGGCGGGCACGAGCGGCGCTTCTGATTGAGCGGGGGCGAACCGTCGACGCGATCCGCCGGTCGATTCTTCGGAATTTTCGCTCGCCATCCCGTCCGCCCCGTCAATCGTAGATATGCAGGCGGCCGTCGCCCAGGACGAGACGGCGGGCGCCGTCGAACTGGTCCATGAGGCCGAGATCGTGAGTCGCCACGACCACCGATGTGCCCGACCTTTGGAGCTCGACGAACAATCTGATGATTCGACGCGCCATTGTCGGGTCGACGTTGCCGGTCGGTTCATCCGCCAGGAGAAGTTCGGGTCTTACGATCAGCGCCCGGGCGATGGCGGCGCGTTGCTTCTCGCCGCCCGAGAGGACCTCCGGATAAACCCGCATCCTGTCACCCAGCCCGACCCATCGCAGAAGCTCGATCACCTCTTCGCGATATTCGGACTCCTGTTTGCCCTGGACCCGCAGCGGCAATGCGACGTTTTCGTAGGTCGTGAGGTGGTCCAGCAGCCGGAAATCCTGGAATACGACGCCGATGCGCCGTCGAATGGCGGTAATCTCGTCCTTGCCGAGCGTGGATGCATCGGTCCCGAAGATCGAGATGAGGCCGCGGGTCGGCCGCAGCGAAAGCAGCAACAACCGCATCAGCGTCGTCTTCCCCGCGCCGGAGGGCCCAGTCAAAAACTGGAAAGACCCCGGCGCTATGGAAAAGCTCAGGTCTTGCAGGACTTCGGGCCCCATGCCGTAGCGCAGGCCGACATTTTCGAAGCGAACCAAATTATTGCTCCGGCGAGGCGATTCCGGCGGCGGCCACGCGTCGAATCGGCGAGTTTAACGCTCAATTAACTACAAGCCTGCGAACAATGGAACTCGCCGCCGGCCGCTCGGCGCGCAGGCCTTGGCGATGCGCGGCGCGTCTTGGCGCGGGCTCGGGTGAAATTCGATGAAGCACGTGACGGGCTTGGATTTGAACGAGGCGCAGTCGAACGAAAGCGGCAGGATCCTCGCTGCGGCGGCTATCGCGCTCGCCGTCGGAATGGGCCTGGTCGGCCTGCGGAATCCGATCGTCGCCGCTGCGCCGCGTGTCGCGACGCTATACGAATTAGCCGGTCTCAAGACGAATTTGGCTGGCCTTGAGCTAGCACGTGTTTCGGCCCGGACCGTTCTCGACGGCGACCGACGAGTTCTCCTCGTAGAGGGCGACGTCGTGAACAGGACGGAACAGACGCGACCCGCGCGTGGGATGAACGTATCTGTTCTGGGGTCGGACGGCGCGACGCTGTACAGCTGGAATGTGGCGACGCCGCGCCAGTCGTTGGCGGCGGGCGAGCAAGCCGCGTTCGTCGCTCGCTTGGCGTCTCCGCCGACCGCCGGGGAGCAAATCGCTATCGAATTCAATCGATCTCAGGAGACCGCAGCGCCGGGCAGGCGCGGCGACGACCGCAAGAATCGCAATCCTATGGTTCAGGGATCGAGGACAGAATCCCAATAGAGATAATCCATCCAGCTCTCGTGCAGATAGTTTGGCGGAAATTGCCTTCCTGCGCGTCGCAGATCGTCGATATCCGGCTGATAGGGCGCGATCGATGGCCACATTCGCGCTTCGGCGGGCAGCAGGTCGCTCTTTTGAAGATTGCAGGCGGAACAAGCAGCGACGACGTTATCCCAAGTGGTAAGCCCGCCTTTGGAACGCGGTATAACGTGGTCGAACGTCAAATCCTCGTGACGGCCACAATATTGACAGGTAAATCTATCACGAAGAAAGACATTAAATCGAGTAAAGGCCGGAAAACGAGTCGGTTTCACGTATGACTTGAGCGACACCACTGAGGGGAGCCGCATTTCAAAGCTGGGACTTCGTACGGTCTTTTCATAATGCGAGACGATGTTGACCCGATCCAGGAATACCGCCTTGATGGCGTCCTGCCATGACCAGAGCGACAAGGGATAATAGCTCAACGGACGATAGTCCGCGTTGAGCACCAGCGCCGGACACGCCTCCGGCTTCATCGTCGGCTGGAAGTGAACCGTCAAACGGAGCACCCCGTCTCATCCCATTCGGTTCAAACCGAATCTCACCGCAGACACAGTCTACAGGGACAACGACGGAAATGTGAAGGCGCGAACCAGTTCAACGCGTCGGGATCGGTGTCCCGCTCCGATAATCGTAGAATCCGCGGTGGGTCTTTCGGCCAAGCCAGCCGGCTTCCACATATTTTACGAGCAGTGGACAGGGGCGATACTTCGTATCCGCCAGACCTTCGTGGAGCACCTGCATCACCGACAGACATGTGTCGAGTCCGATGAAGTCGGCCAGCTGAAGCGGGCCCATCGGATGGTTCGCCCCGAGCCGCATCGCCGTGTCGATCGCATCGACGGATCCCACGCCTTCATAGAGGGTGTAGATCGCCTCGTTGATCATCGGCAGCAGGATTCGGTTGACGATGAAGGCCGGAAAATCCTCCGACACCGTGATCGTCTTGCCCAGCTTCGTGATGAATTCCCGAGAGGATTCGAACGTATCGTCCTCGGTGACGATGCCGCGAATCAGCTCGACCAGCTTCATGCGCGGCACCGGATTCATGAAATGAATCCCGATAAAAAGCTCGGGCCGATCGGTCGATGCGGCCAGACGCGTGATCGAGATCGAAGACGTGTTCGTCGCTATCAGCGCGTCCTTCCGAAGAACCGGACACAGCTGCGCGAAGATCTTGCGTTTGACTTCTTCATTCTCCGAGGCGGCTTCGATGACGAGGTCGCACTCGGAAAAGGCTCCGTACGCCGTCGACGTCGCGATGCGACCGAGCGTCGCAGAATGCGTCCCGGCGTCGATCTGCCCGCGCTCCTGCTGACGCCCGAGCGCAGCGTCGATGTCGGCCACTGCCGCAGCGAGGCGGTCGTCTGCGACGTCATTCAGAACGACCTGAAATCCCGCCGCAGCGCACACCTGTGCGATGCCCTTGCCCATCTGGCCCGCGCCGATGATTCCAACTTTGGCTATCTGGGTTCCCATTTGCCCGTCCGGTTCAGCCGCGCGCGCCAATCTTATGCGAATGCAGGGTTCGGTCCAGTCGTCGAAAGACTACCGTCCGATTTTCTGGAGTTCGGTTTCGAGTTCCGGGAGGGCCTGGAAGAGGTCTGCGA
>CAZWJF010000049.1:0-18088 GCA_964634325.1 uncultured Rhodoblastus sp. | reverse complement strand
AACGGCATGGAAGCTGGCGCCAAGCCGGTGGTCGCAGCCATTCACGGCACCGCGCCCGGCAGCAGGCCGAGCTTGACCTCGGGCCGCATGGTTCCGGCCGCGGAAGCTTTGAAATTCGGCCTCATCGACAAGATCGTCGACGGCGATCTGCGCGAAGGCGCGATCGAATACGCCCGCTCGCTGATCGGCAAGCCGCTGAAGCGTTCGTCTGAACAGCAGCAGCCGTTCGACGAGGCCGCCTTCGACAAGGCCGCCGCCGAAGTGCTGAAGAAGTCGCGCGGCGCCATGGCGCCCGCCAAGATCATCGAATGCATCAAGGCGTCGACGCACGGAACCTTCAAGGAAGGCGAGGCGGTCGAGCGCAAGAATTTCATGGACTTGCTCGTCTCCGACCAGTCGAAGGCGATGCGCTACGTGTTTTTCGCCGAGCGCGAGGTGTTGAAGGTGCCGAGCCTCGAAGGCGTCGAGCCGCGCCCGGTGATGAAGGCCGGCGTGATCGGCTCCGGCACCATGGGCGCGGGCATCACGATTTCGCTGGTCAACTCCGGCATGCCGGTCACAGTGGTCGAGAACAATCAGGAAGCGCTCGACCGCGCCATGACGCGTTTCAAGTCGACTTGGGAGCGCGACGTGAAGCTCGGCCGCATCGACCAGGCGACGATGGACAAGCGCGTTTCGCTGCTGACGTTGACGACGCAGTTCGAAGCGCTGGCCGACATGGACATCGTGATCGAAGCCGTGTTCGAGGAAATGGCGCTGAAGAAGGAAATCTTCGGCAAGCTCGGCAAGATCGTGAAGGCCGGCGCAGTGCTCGCCTCCAACACCTCCTATCTCGATATCGACGCGATCGGCGAAGCGGCTGGCCGCCCGGCCGACGTCATCGGCATGCACTTCTTCTCGCCCGCCAACATCATGCGGCTCGTGGAAGTCATCGACGGCGGCCGCAGCGCGAAAGACGCGCTGGCGACCGGCGTCGCCGTCGGCAAGCGCATGGGCAAGCTGCCGGTCGTGATGGGCAATTGCGACGGCTTCGTCGGCAACCGCATTCTCGCAGCCTGGCGTCAGGTCGCCGACATGATGCTGGAGGAGGGCGCCTATCCGCAGGACATCGACGCCGCGATGGAGAAATGGGGCATGGCGATGGGCCCCTATGCGGTCGGCGATCTCGCCGGCCTCGACATCGGCATGCGCCGCCGCAAGGAATTCGCGCATCTGCGCGACAACCAGAAGCGCGACACCGGCGCGATCGCCGACGCCATCTGCGCGCTCGGCCGCTACGGCCAGAAGACGGGCTCGGGCTACTACAAGTACGTCGACGGCAAGCGCACCATCGATCCCTCGACCAACGAGATCATCGAGAAGGTCTCGAAGGACAAGGGCATCGCGCGCAAGCCCGTGTCGGAGGAGCAGATCACGTCGTGGATCCACGCGACCATGGTCAACGAGGCCTGCCGCATCCTCTCGGAAAATATCGTCTCGCGCCCGCTCGACGTCGATATCGTCAAGCTCAACGGCTACGGCTTCCCCGTCTGGCGCGGCGGCCCGATGCAGGAGGCCGACCGCGTCGGCCTCGACAAGGTGCTGGCGACCGTCAAGGACGTCTACAAGACGGCGGGCAAGGGGTTCGAGCCTTCCTCGTTGCTGGTCTGGATGGTCGAGAACAGCAAGAAGTTCGCCGACCTGAAGCCGGGCGACGCGAAGGGGAAATGAGGCGGACCACGAGCCTTCAGGCACGCAGTTCGGAACTCGCAAAGGCGCGGCTCACGCCGCGCCTTTTTGCTTGCGAGCCTGAAGGCTCGCGGTCCAGGATGCGCCCATGAAAGTCTCGCTCATCCAGATGAACTCGGTCAGCGACAAGCAGGCCAACCTCGCGCAGGCGCGCATGCTGATCGAGGAGGCGATCCGCGACGAACGTCCGGACTGGATCTGTCTGCCGGAAGTCTGGGACTACATCGGCGGCAACAGGCGTACGAAGATGGAGGCGGCCGAGGAAATTCCCGGCGGCCCCGCCTATTCGCTGATGCAGGAACTGGCGAAAACGCATCGCGTCTTCATCCACGCAGGCTCGATCCTCGAGAAGGTTCCGGGCGACGAGCGCATCCACAATACGACCGTCGCCTTCGATCGGGACGGCCGCGAAGTCGCGCGCTACCGCAAGATCCACATGTTCGACATCACGGCGCCCGACGGAACCGCCTATCGCGAAAGCGCGGCCTTCAAGCCGGGCGACGCCGTCGTGACCTACGATTGCGAGGGCGTCACCGTCGGCTGCGCCATCTGCTACGACCTGCGTTTTCCCTATCTGTTCGCCGCGCTGGTCGACAAGGGCGCGCATCTGATCGCGCTGCCGTCCGCCTTCACCATGCAGACCGGCAAGGACCATTGGGAAGTGCTGTGCCGCGCGCGCGCCATCGAGACGGAAACCTATTTCTGCGCCGCCGCGCAGACGGGCGCGCACACCGCCGGCAACGAGACGCGCCACACCTACGGCCATTCGCTGGTCGCCGATCCCTGGGGGCATGTCGTTGCGAAAGCGTCCGATGGCGTGGGAATCGTTTCGGCGCGCGTCGACCCCAAGCGCGTCGACAAGGCGCGCCAGATGATCCCAGTCGCGCAGCACCGCGTGAAGCTCGCGGATTAAGCGTGTCGGCGCCGGTTCGCGGGACGGAAGGCTACGCCGACGATGCGGCGCGGCTGACCGGCCTCTATGAAAGCCTTTCATTCGGCGACGTGCATGGCGACGTCGTAACCCTGCTTCCCTCCGCGCCTGCGCGCATTCTTGACGTCGGGGCGGGGACCGGGCGGGACGCGGCGGCGCTTGCGGCGATGGGCCATCAGGTCGCTGCCGTCGAACCGCTCGCTGAATTCCGCGCCGCCGCGCAGCGCCTGCACGCGGGGGCTGCGATCGAATGGATCGACGATAGCCTGCCCGGCCTGGAGCGCCTGCGCGATCGTGCGGGCGAATTCGACGCGATCTTGTTGACGGCGGTCTGGATGCATCTGGACGCAGACGAACGTGCGCGCGCCATGCCCTATGTCGCCCAATTGCTGCGGCCGGGCGGAGTTCTGCTATTTTCGCTCCGTCATGGCCCGGTTCCAGCCGGGCGCCGCATGTTCGACACGAGCGCCGAAGAAACTGCAGCGCTTGCGTCGCGCGAAGGATTGATCTCCATCTTGCGCGTCGATAACCGGCCGTCGAGACTGGCGGCGCCCGGCGTGACGTGGACGCGCGTCGCCTTCCGCAAACCGGACAAAGCTTGATGATCTTGTCGATACTCCAGGACTGGGCCGAGTTTTTCCTGCGCTGGCTGCATGTCGTCGTCGCTGTATTCTGGGTTGGCGCCGCGCTCCTGTTCCTGCGCCTCAACCTCAATCTCAAGTCGTCGAAGAAAGATGTCTGGCGCGCGGCCGACGACGGCTTCTTCCACATTGCGCGCGACATGAACCCGCCCGCCGATTCGCAGCCGCAGATCGGCTGGTTTCGCTGGGAGGCCTATGTCACGTGGCTGTCGGGCTTCGCCCTCATGGTCCTGCGGTACTTCCTGCAGGCCGACCTCTATCTGGTCGATCCGAACGTTCTGCCGCTCGCGGCATGGCAGGCGGTCCTCATCGCGCTCGTCGCGCTGGTGGTCGGCTGGCTCGGTTACGATTATCTCGCCAAGACCAAGTGGAGCGAAACGACGCGCCGCGTCGCGATCTTCCTGTTGCTCGTTGCGCTCGCCCTTGCGCTCGCGCACATGCTTTCCGGCCGCGGCGCCTTTCTCGTGTTCGGCGCGATCATCGGCACGATCATGGCCGCCAATGTCGCGCATCATCTCGTTCCCAATCAGCGCCGGATGCTGGACGCCGTGCGCAGGGGCGAGGCGCCGGAAGAGGCGCGTTTCGCGGTCAGCCGCCAGCGCGCGCTGCACAACAATTATCTGGCGGTGCCGGTTCTGTTCCTGATGCTGGCGAACCATTATCCGCTCGCCTTCGCCTCGCGATTCAACTGGCTGATCGCCGCGCTCGCGCTGGTCGCGGGCGGAGCCGTCAGGCACTTCTACATCGCGCGCCATCGCGGCTCCGGCGACCGGTGGTGGACATGGGGCCTTGCGACAGCGGCAGGCGCGGCGATGATCGCTTTGTCGCTGCTCGGCGCCGACAAGCCGCAGACGCGCGCGGCCGCGCCCCGAAGCGCGATGGACGCGATCGCCTCAGTCGTCGCGCCGCGCATCGGCGACGTCGAAGAGGTCGTCGCCGACCGCTGCGCCATGTGTCATGCGCGCGCGCCCTCGTGGCCGGGCCTCGCCGGGCCGCCCAAGGGCGTCGTGCTGGAGACGCGCGCGCAGATCGTCGCGCATGCGAAAGACATCGCGGCGCAGGCGGTATGGACTCGCGCCATGCCGCCGCCGGGCGCCGAAACGCCGATCAGCGATCAGGAGCGCCGCACGCTCTCGCTGTGGATCGCTGCGGGCGCCTCGGCCCGCTGAAACGAAACGGCCGCCCGGAGGCGGCCGCTCGCGTCGCGCGCCAGGTCAGCCTCAGCCGCCGATCTTGCAGCCGCTTTCTTCGACCGATTCGAAGGCGGACGAACCCGGGATCGTGGAGAGCTGCTTGTAATAGTCCCACTGCGCCTTGCTCTCGTCCGGCGTTTTCACCTGGAAGAGATACATGTCGTGCACCATCGAGCCGTTGGCGAGCACCTTGCCGCCCTTGGCGAAGACATCGCTGACCGGCAATTCGTGCAGCTTCTTGGCGACGGCCTCCGTTTCGGACGTGCCGGCGGCCTTGACCGCTTTCAGATAGCTCAATACCGCCGAATAGGTGCCGGCGTGGATCATGTTCGGCATGCGGCCCATGCGCGCCATGAAACGCTTGGCGAAGGCGCGCGTTTCGTCGTTCTGGTCCCAGTACCAGGCTTCGGTCAGCACGATGCCCTGCGCCGACTTGAGGCCGAGGCCGTGGACTTCCGAGAAGGTCAGCAGCAGCGCCGCGAGGCGCTGCTTGCCGCCCTGCGTCACCCCGAATTCGGCGGCCTGCTTGATCGAATTGGCCGTGTCCTGGCCGGCGTTGGCGAGGCCGATGACTTTCGCGCCGGAGGACTGCGCCTGCAGGATGAAAGACGAAAAGTCCGACGAGTTGAGCGGATGGCGCACGGAGCCGACGACCTTGCCGCCCTTCGACTTCACATATTTCGCCGTGTCGGCCTCAAGCGCGTAGCCGAAGGCGTAGTCGGCGGTCAGGAAGAACCACGTGTCGCCGCCATTCTCCACGAGCGCGCCGCCGGTGCCCACCGCCAGCGCGTGGGTGTCGTAGGCCCAGTGAAAGCCGTAGGGCGAGCAGCTCTTGCCGGTGAGCGCGGTGGTCGCCGCGCCGGTGACGATGTTGATCTTCTTCTTTTCCTTCGACAGGTCCTGCACGGCGAGCGCGACGGATGAGGTCGTCAGCTCCATGATCGCATCGACGCCCTCGGTGTCGTACCATTTGCGCGCGATCGCCGTTGCGATGTCGGGCTTGTTCTGGTGGTCGGCGGTGACGATCTCGATCGGCCGGTCGAGCACCTTGCCGCCGAAATCCTCGACCGCCATCTTCGCCGCGTCGAGCGACCATTTGCCGCCGAAATCGGCGTAGACGCCGGACTGGTCGTTGAGAATGCCGATCTTGACCGGCGTCTGCGCAAACGCTGCGGTCGAGCTCAAGACGATGCTCGCGGCGAGCGCGAGTGGTGCGTACTTCATGTGAGGCGCCCTCCCAGGCGATCCGAGACGCGAAAATCTAGGCGCGCGCCGGGTCGATGGCGAGCCCTGCGGGCGCAAGTCTGGCTTGCGCGACTGCGTAGTCGCGCTGGCGTTCGCGTCGCGCGCGTCAGCCGATGAAGATATCCGGATTTTGCGCGGCGATGCGTTCGAACGCGGTCGTCGTGGCGTCGAGATGTATGCGCATCGCCTGCGCCGCGCCCGCGCCATCGTGTTCGCAGATGGCGTCGAAAATGCGCTTGTGTTCGGCGAATGCGCTCGGCAGGCGGCCGGGCGGCGATAGGGCCATGCGTCGGACGCGTTCGAGATGCGAGCGGAGCCCGTCGAGAATTTCGCGGGCGTGGCGCAGCGACAGGCCGTCGACGATCAGCTTGTGGAATTCCACATCGAGCGCATAGAAGCCGGCGACGTCGCCGGCTTCGGCCGCCGCGTGCTGGTACCGCAGATTGCGTTCGATGTCGCGTTGCGTGTCCGCCGCCAAGGATTGCGCGGCCTCGTTGGCCACCTCCGCTTCCAGCGCGCGGCGGATCATCATCCATTCGCGCACGTCGTTCGCCGCGATCTTGGCGACGAACGATCCGTGCTGCGGCTCGATGACGACCAGACGTTCGAACGCCAGGCGATTGATGGCCGCCGTCACCGGAAAACGCGAGACGCCGAGTTTGGCGCACAGCGCGAGTTTGTCGATGGCGCCGCCCGGAGCGAGCGCGCCGGCAAGGATGGATTCCTTGATTTCCGAGTAGACCTGCTCGGCCTTCGACGTGCGCCGCGCGCGGTCGGCCGCAAGCCGCTTGCGCGCAGCAGGTTTAACGCTTGCCTGGCTCGCCAACCGCTCCCCCCGAAATCATCTGCTGGCGCACGTTCTTGCGACGCTCGTGCTAGCATGCCAGACGCTAGCCACGGCGCCGGCGAGCGTCAATACCGCCGAACGGCCTAGACGGCGACTAGGATGGCGAAGGCTTGCCAGAGAGGCGACGCCCCGCCATTTTCCGATCATGTCGAGTATCGGCGGAAAAATGTCGGACAGATCGCAGGAGCGGGCGGGCGGTTTGGCTTCGCTCGATGCGCGCTCGCGCGAAATCTTCCGGTCGATCGTCGAATCCTATCTCGATTCGGGCGAGCCGGTCGGATCGCGCCATCTGTCGCGCATTCTGCCGATGACGCTCTCGCCTGCTTCAATCCGCAACGTGATGCAGGACCTGGAGGAGCTCGGTCTCGTTTTTTCGCCGCACACCAGCGCCGGACGACTGCCGACGGAGAGCGGCCTGCGTTTCTTCGTCGATTCGCTCCTGCAGGTCGGCGAATTGTCGCCGGAAGAGCGCAACCGGATCGAAAATCAGGTCGCCTCCCAGCCCGTCGACACGGGGCTGGAAGCCCTGCTCGCGCAGGCGTCGAGCCTGCTGTCGGGACTGACGCGCGGCGCCGGCGTGGTCGTCACGGGCAAGGACGACCGCCGTCTGCGACAGATCGAATTCGTGCGGCTGGATCCCGTCCGCGCGCTGGCTATTCTCGTCTCGGAAGACGGGTCCGTCGAGAATCGCGTGCTGTCGATCCCCGCCGATCTGCCGCATTCGGCGCTGGTCTCGGCGGGCAATTATCTCAATGCGCGCATCAGGGGGCGCACGCTCGACGACGTGCGCGCCGAAATGGTCGCCAGCAGGCGTCTCGTCGAGGCGGAGCTGGACGAGCTGACGGCGCGGCTCGTGGAAGCGGGGCTGGCCAGTTGGGCTGGCCTCGAGGGCCCGCGCCGCCAGCTCATCGTCCGAGGCCAGTCGAACCTGCTCGACGACCTCACCGCCATGGCCGATCTCGAACGCATCCGCTTGTTGTTCGACGATCTGGAGACCAAGACGGACGTGATCGATCTGTTGTCGCGCGCCGAGCAGGGCGAAGGCGTGCGCATCTTCATCGGCTCGGAAAACAAGCTGTTTTCCCTGTCGGGATCCTCGATGATCGCCGCGCCCTTCCGCGACAGCGACCGGCGCGTCGTCGGCGTGCTCGGCGTGATCGGACCGACGCGCCTGAATTACGCGCGCATCGTGCCGATGGTCGACTACACGGCGCGCGTCATCGCCAGGATCGTCGGGGGCGCGTGAAAGGCCGCCGCGTTGCGGCTAAAGCCTTATGAAGGCGGCGTGAATTCGTTCGAGTTTATGATTGGATAACGCTTTGACGCTTAAGTGGAGGCGTGCGCCGGAAAGGAGCGCGCGCCGATGCTTCGTTCGCTTGCGCCGCGCTGCGACCGCTTCGTCCGTGACGAAGGCGGCGCCGTCGCGGTCATTTTCGGCATCACGCTGGTCGGCATTGTCGGTGCGGTGTCGGCCGCGATCGATTACAGCCAGCTCGTCGGCGCCCGCGCGCAATTGCAGGCGGCGGCGGACGCCGCCGTTCTCGCCGCCATGCCGGGATACAGCGGCGGCCAGGCGTCCAGCACAGCGCGGAAGGCCGCCGAGGCCGCCCTCAACGCCGCCATGCCGGGCTCCCAGCCGACGCTCTCGCTGCGTCCGGCCGCCAATGGCCAACTTTGCGCCGTCGTGTCCCTGAAAGTGCGCATGATCATGCCGGTCGGCTTTTCGAACGGCAAGGTCGGCGCGACCAGCTGCGCGGCGAACAACGCTACCTACGAGATCGCGCTGGCGCTCGACAATACGGGCTCCATGGCGGAGGCCGCCGGCGGGCAGAGCAAGATCCAGGCGCTCGTCAGCGCAGCGACCGGCCTCGTCAACGTCATCAATCCGAATGCGGCGGCGCCGAACGCGGCGATTTCCGTGGTGCCCTTCGCCAGCGCGGTCAACGTCGGCGCGGACTATTTCTACAAGTCTGGCGCAAACTGGCTCGACCGCTACGGCCAGTCCTCGATCCACTGGCAAAATTACGCGCGCCCGCTCGGCGCCGCCTGGACGCCGGCGTCGCGTTTCGATCTCTTCGCAGCGATGGGCGCGACCTGGGGAGGATGCGTCGAGGAGCGACCCCAGCCCTATCTCACCACGGACGACGCGCCTTCGTCCGCCAAGCCCGATACATTGTTCGTCCCGTTCCTCGCGCCCGACGACGCCGGCGCGCCTGCCGGCGCGACGTGCTACGCGTTCACGCCGTCGGGGCAATATCCGGCGACGCCTGCCGGCGGCTGCGGCGGCAAGTACCTCTCGTACAATTCCTACCTGAACGACGACGGCGGCGCCTGCGCGGCCGGCGACGCCTATGCGACGGCCGATTCCAACGATCCGGTTTCGCACGGCAGCGGCGCGAGCAAGGTCTGCAAGTACAAGGGCCAGTCCGTCGCCTCGGTCAACAGCGCCATTTCCGGGGTCAACGGCGGGCCAGGCTTGTTTCCCGCGGGCCCCAATCTCGGATGCTCGGTCGCCGCCCTGACCCCGCTGACGAACGACATGTCGGCGATCAGCGGTTCAGGCGGCGCGCTCTCCAAAATGGTTCCGAACGGCGACACCGCGTTGCTGCCCGGCTTCATGTGGGCCTGGCGCACGATTTCGCCCAACGGCCCCTTCGCGTCGGCCGGCGGCGGCTCGATCGGCCCGAAAAGCCCGAAAGCCTACGGACAGGCGAACAACACCAAGATTCTCGTTCTGATGACCGACGGTTTCGATCACTGGGTCGGCAACGCCAGCTCGCCCTATCAGTCGATGTATTCCTCGCTCGGCTTCTACGTGAACAACCGCGTCTCGGCTTATGGCGGCGGCTCGGCTGGCCCCACGACCTCGACCAATTATCGCGCGCAGATGGACGCGGCGCTTCTCGAAGCCTGCACGAACGCCAAGCAGGCGGGCGTTCAGATCTACACCGTCGGGTTTTCCGTGCCGAGCAATCCGATCGATGCGACCGGAATCAACGTCCTGCAGAGTTGCGCGAGCGCGCCGACCAACGCCTATATCGCGCAGGACGCCAACGCGATTGTGGCGACGTTCCAGACCATCGCCAACAACATCCTGACGCGCCGCCTGACGCGCTGAGGTCGCTCAGCCGCTGCCGTCCTCCAGCGCGTCGAGCCCGCCCGCGCCTTCCTCGACTGCGCCGCCGCCGGCCTGCTTGGGCGACTTCACCTTTCGGCGCCGTCCGCTCTCGTGCAACATTTCGATCTGCACCTGCTGGATTTCCGACAGCCGCTGCCACTGCCGGGAAATCAGATAGTCGATCTTCTCGTGCAGGTGCCGGATTTCCAGCTCGGCTTTCAGGTTGACCCGGTAATCGTTGAGCGACCGCGCGCGATCCTTCTCCTCCTGGCGCTTCTGGCTCATCATGATGATCGGCGCCTGGATCGCGGCCAGACACGACAACACCAGATTGAGCAGAATGAAGGGGTAGGGATCGAACGCGTCTTTCTCGCCGCGCAGCAGATTGAAGCTCATCCACACGAGCAACACGGCGGCGAAGGCGGTCAGAAAGGCCCACGACCCGCCGAAGCTCGCCAGATGGTCGGACAGGCGTTCGCCGAAGGTCCTGTGCTCCTCGAACTCCTCTTCCGTGTTCTCCGCGATCGTGTCCTGCTTGGCGATGCTCTCGGCCACTTGCCGGTCGAGTTCGGTGAATTCGCCGTGCTCCAGCTGCAACAGCTCCTCGACGTAGAGCATGCGATAGCGCGCGAGCTCGCCCAGACTGATCTTGGCGTTGGGCGGCAGGTCCGGATAATCGCGTCTGATCCGCTCGCTGAGCGACGGGCGCAACGCGTCGATGTTCACGAGGTCGCGCTTTCGGTATTTGCGGCCGCTGATCGCCGACGGCGCCTTCCGCGCCCGGGCGCGCGCCTTTTGCGTCGGCCCGCCGATATCGGGCTCTTCTTCGGATTGGCCGTCGTCCACGCCTTCGTCGGCCTCGTCCAGAAAGGCCTCGATATCCTCGTCGGTCGGGTCCGGGGCGCCGGCCTCGGCGTCAGGGTCTATGCCGACCGGCGGCTTGTCCTGCGGGGCGTTCATTTTGCGGCTCCTGATGCTTTTCGCCCGGTCTCGGGTTCTTGTTCGGCGACGTGCGCGGGCGCCGGCGAGCTCTAGCGATCCGGTAGCCGGGCCGCTTGTCTGGATTGTGACGGCCTCTGCGCGTTGACTTGGACCTCGGCTTGCCCCTATAAGCCCCCAGCGATTTCGGCGGCGCCGACGTCGGGCGTTCTCTGTTGCGCGCCCCGTACGACGCCCGCGCAATTTTCGGAGAGATCCCGTGAAGCGGACCTATCAACCTTCCAAGCTCGTGCGCAAGCGCCGTCACGGTTTCCGCGCCCGCATGGCCACTGTCGGCGGCCGCAAGGTCATCGCCGCCCGTCGCGCCCGCGGCCGCAAGAAGCTGTCGGCCTGACGCCTCAGGGGCGCGCAGCGTCCGCTGGTTTCGGCTGATGGAGCTGACATGACGAGCGGCGGCGCGGCTCCCCTCAGACTTAAGAACCGCAAGGATTTCCTCGCCGCGTCTCGCGGCGGGCGGCGTCACGCCGCCGATTTCGTGCTGCAGGTCCGCGATCGCGGCGACGCGCCGGCGCCGGCCCGCTTCGGTCTCACGATCACAAAAAAGACGGTCCCGCTCGCCGTGCGGCGCAATCGCATTCGCCGGCGTTTCCGGGAGGCCCTCAGACAGGGCGCGGCCCTTTCGGCCGCCCTCGGCCATGACTATGTGTTCGTCGCGCGCGAAGGCGCCGTCGACGCGCCATTCGACCGACTCTTGTCGGATATGTCCGCCGCCCTCGCCGCGCCCCCGCGCGAGCGACGGCCGAAATCCAGGCCAGTCTCGTCATGACCAACGACACCAAGAACCTTTTTCTCGCGATCGCCCTGTCGGTCCTGGTTCTGGTGGGCTGGCAATATTTCGTCGGCGCGCCGAAGCTCGAGAAGCAGCGCGCCGACCTGCACGAGCAGCAGGCGCTGCCCAACCGTCCGGTCGCCGATGCAGCCCGGCCTGACGCCGCCAAGCCGGGCGCGCCGTCGGCGCCAGGCGCCGCAACCGGGCCCGCAACGGTCAAGTCGCGCGCCGAGGCGCTCGCGGCGAGCCCCCGCCTGCCCGTGGAGACGGCGAGCCTCGCCGGCTCGATTGCGCTGAAGGGCGCCCGCATCGACGATCTCGCTCTGCGCAAGTATCACGACACCGTCGACCCCAAGAGCCCGAACATCGAGCTTCTGTCGCCGTCCGGCGCGCCTGAGCCTTACTACGCCGAAATCGGTTTCGTTCCGGCGGCCGGCGAAAAGCCCGACCTGCCGGGGCCCGACACGCTGTGGAGCGCGGACGCCGCCAAGCTGACCGCCAAGACGCCGGTGACCCTGTCCTGGGACAACGGCAAGGGGCTCGTGTTCCACCGCAGGATTTCGGTCGACGACGATTATCTGTTCACCGTGCAGGACACGGTCGAGAACAAGAGCGACAAGCCGGTGACGCTCTATCCGTTCGCGCTCGTCTCGCGCCACGGCAAGCCGCAGACGGCTGGCTACTCGGTGCTGCACGAAGGACTGATCGGCGTCATCGGCGATTCCGGCGTTCAGGAATACGCCTACGACAAGATCGAAAAGGAAACGAACGGCCAGAAGAGCTTCAAGGGCGTCGGCGGCTGGGTCGGCTTCACCGACAAATATTGGGCGGCCGTGGTCGCGCCCGACCAGACCAAGCCCTTCGACGGCCGGCTGTCGGGCGGCGGCGCGGTCCAGAAGTCCTATCAGGCCGACGCGCTCGGCGAGGCCCAGACGATCGCGCCCGGCGCATCCGTCGAGGCCAAGACCTATGTGTTCGCCGGCGCAAAGGTGTCTCAGCTTCTGGACCAGTACGCCAAGGACCCGGGCATCGCGAAATTCGACCTGCTGATCGATTGGGGCTGGTTCTATTTCATCACCCGGCCGATGTTTAAGCTGATCGACTTCCTCTACAAGCTGCTCGGCAATTTCGGCCTCGCCATTCTCTCGGTGACGGTCATCGTCAAGCTCGCCTTCCTGCCGCTCGCCAACCGCTCCTATTTGTCGATGGCGAAGATGAAGGCGCTGCAGCCGCAGCTCAAGGAGCTGCAGGCCAAATATCCCGACGACAAGATCAAGCAGCAGCAGGAGCAGATGGAGCTGTTCAAGCGCGAGAAGGTCAATCCGGTCGCCGGCTGCCTGCCGATGCTGATCCAGATTCCGGTGTTCTTCTCGCTCTACAAAGTGCTGTTCGTGACGATCGAAATGCGCCAGGCGCCGTTCTACGGCTGGGTGAAGGACCTGTCGCAACCCGACCCCACCAACGTCTTCAACCTGTTCGGCCTGATCCCCTTCGATCCGACCCACATTCCCGTATTCGGCCACTTCCTGTGGCTCGGCATCTGGCCGCTCATGATGGGCGTGTCGATGTGGGTGCAGATGAAGATGAACCCGGAGGCGACCGACCCCGTCCAGCGCGCCATGTTCGCGTGGATGCCGGTGATCTTCACCTTCATGATGGGCTCGTTCCCGGCGGGCCTGGTCATCTACTGGACCTGGAACAACCTGCTCTCGGTCGCGCAACAGGGCTTCATCATGAAGCGCGCCGGCGTGAAGTTCGAGCTGTGGGACAATCTCGCCAAGACGTTCCGCCGCGAGAGGGCGTAGAGTTTAAAGCTGTCATGGCCGGGCTCGTCCCGGCCGTCCACGCCGATCCGCCGCCGCAACGGTCCCGGCATTTCCGCGCGGCCCGGCGTGGATGCCCGCAACGAGTTCGGGCATGACGCTCACTGAGAGCGCGTCGCTGTGACAGACCGGATTGAACCCGACTACGCCGAGCAGGGCCGCAAGCTCTTCGCCGGTCCGTGCGATTTCATCTGGGCGGCGGCCAGTCCGAAGGATCTGCCGCCATCGGGGCCGGCCGAATTCGCCTTCGCCGGCCGCTCCAACGTCGGCAAGTCCTCGCTCATCAACGCGCTCACCGGCCGCAAGACGCTCGCGCGCGTCTCGCATACGCCCGGCCGTACGCAGCAGTTGAATTTCTTTGCTTTGGGCGAACGCACGCGCCTCGTCGACATGCCCGGCTATGGCTACGCCGCCGTCTCCAAGACGAAGATTTCCTCCTGGGACGGCCTGATGAAGGATTACCTGCGCGGCCGGGCGAAACTGCTGCGCGTCTACGTGCTGATCGACGGCCGCCGCGGCGTGATGAAGGTGGACGAGGAGATGCTCGACATGCTCGACGCCGCCGCCGTCTCCTATGCGCTTGTCCTCACCAAGAAGGACGAGGTGAAGAAGGGCGACGTCGACCGGATCATCGCCGACGCGCAGGCCAAGATCGCCAAGCGCCCTGCGGCTTATCCGCATGTGCTGTTCACGTCGGGCCATACCGGCGAGGGCGTCCCCGACCTGCGTGCGGCGATCGCGCAATTGCTGGGCGAACGCGGCCAGTAGAGCCAGGTCTCCTTGGGATTGCGGCCGCCGTCCGGGACGATAGGCTGCACGGCGCGATACGATCGGGAGACGCCCATGACCCTGCCTGGCGACATCACGGCGCTGTGGACGCCGCCACCCCTCTCGCGCCGGGGTTTCATGCGCGGCTCGACGGCGGCGGCCGCAGGCTACGCGCTGTCGGCCGGCCCGGTGCGCGCCGACGCCATCCGCACCGACGCGGCGGGCCTGATCGTCGGGGAGGGCAAGGTCGCAGTCCCGGGCGGCGACATGCCGGTCTATTTCGCCCGGCCGGAGAAGGCGACGAACCCGCCGGTCGTCCTCGTCGCGATGGAAGCGCTCGGCCTCCACGAATATATCCGCGACGTCGCGCGGCGGCTCGCAAAGGCCGGCGCTCTCGCGGTCGCGCCGGACTATTATTTCCGCGCCGGCGTCGATCTGCCGGGCCAGACGGATTTCTCCAAGGTGTTCGCGGTCGTGAACGCCAAGCCGGACGCCGAATTGATGTCCGATCTCGACGCGACGGTCGCCTGGGCGAAGGCGCAGGGCGGCGATACGGCCCGGCTCGGCATTGTCGGTTTCTGCCGCGGCGGACGCACGGTCTGGGAATATTGCGCCTCGGCCCATCCGCCCAGGGCTGGCGTCGCCTTCTACGGGGCGCTGGCGGACCCGCCGGAGCAAAAGGCGATCTGGCCCAGGAGCCCCCTCGATCTGGCGCCGGACATGAAGGCGCCGGTGCTTGGTCTTTACGGCGAGGCCGATCAGGGCATCCTCGTCATGGACGTCGAGGACATGCGCGACAAACTCAAGGAAGCCGGCAAGACCGCGGAATTCCACATCTATCCCGGCGCGCCGCACGGTTTTCATGCGGACTTCCGGTCCAGCTACCGCAAGGAGGCGGCCGAGGACGGATGGAGCCGCGCGCTCGCGTGGTTCAAGACATACGGGGTGCTTTGACGATCGGACGGCCGAAATTCGACAAGCCGGCGACCTGCTGCTAGACCGCGCGCGTCCAAGTCCCGGAAGTGCCCATGACCATTCGCTACCACGAAGGCGATCTGCCGTCCGGCGCCGCTTTCGGCGTGTCCGTCGCCATCGACACCGAGACGATGGGATTGAACCCGCATCGCGACCGCCTCTGCGTCGTGCAGCTCTCGCGCGGCGACGGAACCGCCGACGTCGTACGCATCAGCCGCGATCAGACGCGCGCGCCGCATCTCGAGGCGCTGCTGGCGAACCCCGACATCGTCAAGATCTTTCATTTCGCCCGCTTCGACATGGCCGCGCTCTACAAGAGGTTCGGGATCATGCCGGCGCCGGTCTATTGCACCAAGATCGCGTCGAAGCTTTGCCGCACCTATACCGACCGCCACGGCTTGAAGGATCTGTTGCGCGAACTGCTCGGCGTCGAAATCTCCAAGCAGCAGCAATCCTCGGACTGGGGCGCAAACCAGCTCAGCGACGCGCAACTGTCCTACGCCGCCTCCGACGTGCTGCATCTCCACGCCGTGCGGGAGAAGCTGGAGGCGATGCTGGCGCGCGAAGGCCGCGCGGAAATCGCCGCCGCTTGCTTCGGCTTTCTGCCGACCCGCGCCCGGCTCGACTTGATGGGCTGGCCGGAGACGGACATATTCAGCCACGAATAATGATTTGTTTCACGTCGCGGCCTTAACTTCGCCAAGACGAGACGATTCAAGGCAGGCGCACGACTTGGCGCATGCTGGAAAAGACGCGGATGTCCGACCTTTCGCCGCAATATGACGAGCGTTCGCGCTTGGCCGATTTCGGCGGCCGTCGTCCGACGGCCTTCGTCGACGCCGGCCGGCACAGCGCGCGCGTGCAGTTTTTGCGGCGCGCGATCGTCATCGTCTGCGTCAGCGCCGTCGCGCTGATCGGCTTCATTCTCCTGTTCGATCCGCTGCACCGGCTGCAACTCGGCTTCGCCATTTCGGGCGTCGGTCTCGACGGCACGCGGATCACCATGGACCGGCCGCGCCTGTCCGGCTATCGCGCCGATGGTCAGCCCTATGAAATCAAAGCGAAATCCGTCGTGCAGGATACGCGTCGTCCGAAGAAGTTCGAACTCGAGCAGGTCGAGGCCAATCTCGGCGTGAAGGACGGGTCGACCACGTCCATCCACGCTCTCGCCGGCGCTTACGACGCCGAAACGGACAAGCTCGAGCTGACCGGCTCCATCCGCGTCGCCAATCGCGGACGCTACGAGATGAACCTCAAGAGCGCTTCGATCGACCTGCGGGCCAACAGCATCGTTTCGCGCGATCCCGTGAGCGTCGCTCTGTCCAGCGGGCGGGTCGAGGCCGCCGGCGCGACCTACGAAGAATCCAGCCAGAAGATCGAGTTCCTCGGCCCCGTGCATAGCGAATTTACGGACAATTCGCCTGATGCGCCCGCCGCCGAACCGGAGACGACGCAGTGAAGATGAACTCCGCAATCGCGATCGGCGCATGCCTGGGCGCGTGCCTCGCCGTCGCGAATCCCGCCCTGGCGGCCATGCTGCCGGGCGCCAAGTCCAAGGATCCTTATACGGTGGACGCTTCGAAGCTCGAATTCTTCGAAAAGGAGCGGAAGCTCGTCTACACCGGCAATGTGATCGCCACGCAGGGACCGACCAAGGTGCGCGGGTCCGAGATGATCATCTATCTGGACAAGGCGACCGCAGGGTCGTCCGATTCCAGCGTTCGCCGCGTGGAGATGAAGGGGCCGGTCACCGTCGTCCAGAAGGACAAGATCGGCACCGGGGACGCCGGCGTGTACGACAAGCCCGAAAACAAGTGGTATCTGATCGGCAACGTTACGTTGACGCAGGGCACGACCGTCACCCAGGGCGACAAGCTGATCTACGACCTGTCGACGGATCGGGCGACCGTGTCCGGCCGGGCGCGGACAGTGCTGACGCCGAAGGACGCCGACGAGAAACACAAGCCCGCCGACAAGCGCTGACTTTTCCGGGCGACCCGTTGCAACGCCGCCCGGCGCGCGCTACGCGGTTCTGCGAGAGGATTGAAAGGTTCAGCCGATTTGCACGCCCCGCAGTCTGCGCCCGGGTCGCATGAGGATCAGCCGATGGCAGCGCAGCCGCGCGCTGGCCTGATCGGCGGCCTTGTCGCGCGCGTGGCCGGGTTGTTCGGCGCTGCGCGCGAACGGCCGGACGTGGCCGAGCCCGACTTCGCCGACGGCGCGGGCGATTTCGCCCCGGTCGTCCGGTCGCTCGACGTGCCGACCGAAGAAGACGTGCTCGGCGTCCATCACATCGGCAAGTCCTACAAGGGTCGGCGGGTCATCGAGGACGTCAGCCT
Source organism: uncultured Rhodoblastus sp. (assembly GCA_964634325.1). Lineage (GTDB taxonomy): Bacteria > Pseudomonadota > Alphaproteobacteria > Rhizobiales > Beijerinckiaceae > JAJXWB01. The sequence goes on along the minus strand of CAZWJF010000049.1, from coordinate 712 downwards.
CTACCTGCGCCGCGGCGAAGTCGTCGGGCTTCTCGGTCCCAACGGCGCCGGCAAGACGACGCTGTTCTACATGATCACCGGCCTGATCCGGCCGGACGCCGGCCTGATCGAACTCGACGGCCACGACGTGACGATGCTGCCGATGTATCGCCGCGCCCGGCTGGGCATCGGCTATCTGCCGCAGGAGCCGTCGATTTTCCGGGGTCTCAGCGTCGAGGACAATATTCGCGCCGTGCTCGAAATCGCCCAGCCCGATCCGGACAAGCGCGCCGGCGAACTGGAGGCGCTGCTCGAGGAATTCGACATCGCCCGGTTGCGCAAGGTGAATTCGGTCGCTCTGTCGGGCGGCGAGCGCCGCCGCTGCGAGATCGCCCGCGCGCTCGCCGGACATCCGTCCTTCATGCTGCTCGACGAGCCGTTCGCCGGCATCGATCCGATCGCGGTCGCCGACATCCAGAATCTCGTGCGGCATCTGAAGAACCGCGGCATCGGCGTGCTCATCACCGACCATTCGGTGCGTGAGACGCTCGGCATGACCGACCGCGCCTATATCGTCCACGCCGGGCGCATTCTCATCGAAGGTCCGCCCGAGGCGATCATCGAGGATCCGAACGTGCGGCGCTTCTACCTCGGCGACGATTTCCGGATGTGACGCATGCCGGCCGCGCGGCCGGCGCATTGGACCTCTTTCCTGCCCGTGCCATCCTCCTCG
>CAZWJF010000048.1:0-15000 GCA_964634325.1 uncultured Rhodoblastus sp. | reverse complement strand
TTTCGGGTTTCAAGGAACGCAATCCCGCCGCGGCGATGGAACTCATCAAACGGCTGGCTTGAGCGCGCCGCTTGCCAGTGTGCTTGAGCGCGTCGCACATTGCTTTCAACCGACGTTCGGAGGAATCGGAATGAGCGCGCCCGTGTCGCATACGCCGGAACAATTTGCGTCCGTAAATGGCCTGACGCTCTGCTACGACACGTTCGGCGACAAGGACGCCCCGACCATTCTGCTGATCATGGGTCTCGGCGCGCAGATGGTTCTGTGGGACGACGAATTCTGCGCGACGATCGCCGAGCGCGGCTTTCATGTCGTGCGCTTCGACAATCGCGACGTCGGCCGTTCCGCGCGGATCGAGATGCCGGTGAAAGTCGATTTCGCCGACCTCATCCAGAAGCAGATGAAGGGCGAGAAGATCGATTCGCCATATCTCCTGCGCGACATGGCGGCGGATGCGGTCGGCCTGCTCGATCATCTCGGCGTGACGAGGGCGCATGTCGTCGGCGCTTCGATGGGCGGGATGATCTCGCAGGAAATCGCCATCAACTTTCCCGATCGACTGCTGACGCTTACGTCCATCATGTCGACGACCGGCAATCCGATGCTGCCGCCGCCGGCGCCCGAGGCGGTCGCGGTCCTGCTCACGCCGCCGCCGACGACACTGGAGGAATATGTCGCAAATTTCGTCAGGACATGGCGCGTGCTGCGCGCAGGATCGTTTCCTGCGGACGAGGCCAAGGACGAGGCCCGCGCTCGACGGTTCTTCGCGCGAGGTCTCAATCCCATGGGCGTCGCACGGCAAATGCTCGCGATCTTCGCTTCGGGCGACCGGCGCGCGCGTCTCGCCAAGGTCCGGACGCCGACGCTCGTCATCCATGGAGACGTCGATCCGCTGGTGCGGTTGGAAGGCGGGCAGGATACCGCGAACTCAATACCCGGCGCCCGGCTGCTGATCGTTCAGCGGATGGGGCATGCGCTGCCGATAGAGCTTTGGCCCCAGTTCGTGGATGCGATCGTCGATCATGCCAAGGCGCACGGCGCCTGAACGATCCGAGCTACCCGCGCTCGCCTCCGGTTGCGACGCGCTGCGAAACCCAGACGGCGAGCGTCGGCAGGGCGAACGCCGCAACGACGAAGACAGCCGGCGCCCCGTAGCGGTCGACGATGGGGGCTGCGGCTGCGACTCCTGCGGCCTGGCCGAGAAAGAAACTCGTGGCGAATATGCTCATGCCCGCGCCGCGCGCATGCGGCGTCGCCTGCGTCGCATTGACCTGCAACACGCTGTGCAGAAGGTAGTAGGCGGCGCCCGCCGCGAGGCAGGCCGGCGCCGCGAAGAACGGCGCTGGCGCCAACGCGAGGCCTGCGAAAGCGATGAAGAACAGCGCGCCGGATATGCGCGCCACGCCATTTTCGCCGAAGCGCGGCACGATGCGGCGGGCGAGCGTTGCGTAGAGAATGCCGCCGAGGCCGAAAGAGATCAGCAGCAAGCCGGCTTTGCCGAACGTGAGGCCGAAGCGGAAATGCAGCATGGTCGTGATGTAGGCGACCGCGCCGAAGCAGAAGAAGCCTTCGAGAAACACCGCCAGCATCAAGGCGCGCACCGAACCGCGGCTGAGCGCGGAAGCGAAAGTCGCGACCGCCGCCGACAGCGGCGCCTTGGACGGCGCGCCGTTGGCCAGCGGATTGCGACGCAGTTCGAACGCAAGCCCTACGGTCGCGACCGCATAGATAACGACGATCACGACGAAAGCCGCGCGCCAGCCGGCGAGATCGCCGAACCAGCCGCCAAAGGCTTGACCAACGATGAGCCCCGAAATCTGACCCATCATGAATCGCGCGATTGTCGTCTGCCGCACCTCGTAGGGCACCGCGTCGCCGATCCATGCGAGCGCGAGAGGCACAATGCCTGCGGCCGCAAAGCCTGCGGCGAGCCGCGCCAGCGCGAGCCCATTCAGCGATTGCGCCGCCGCGCAGGCGGCGGTGGTGGCGAACGAGAGAACGCAGCAGACGAGGATCAGGCGGTACTTGCCATATCGGTCGCCCGCGACCCCGAAGGCGGGTTGCAGCAATCCGTAGGTCAGCGAGTACGCGGTGGCGACGATCGCCGCTTCGCCGGGCGTCACGTGAAATTCGGTAGCGAGCTGCGGCAGCAGGCCGTCGCAGATGCGCGTCGTCGCCGCGCTGGCGAAAGCGGCTATCGCCAGAAGAAAAATAGCGCGGCCGGCCGTCGCTGGCTTCGAATGCTGCGGGTCGTCGCTCACTAACGTCACGCCGGGGCGCGACTGGAGAGAAACTCGCCCATGCGCGCGAGGGCCTTGCGGATATTGTCGGCCGAATTGGCGTAGGACAGGCGGATATAGCCCTCGCCGTAAACGCCGAAGTCGGGCCCGCCAATGGTTGCGACGCCGGCGTCCTCAAGCAATGCGGAGGCGAGCTTCTTCGCCTTCCAGCCGGTCTTCGAGATGTTGGGGAAGGCGTAGAAGGCGCCCTTGGGCGTCGCCGCCGAGACGTTCGGCAACGCGTTCAGCCCTTCGACTACAATCCTGCGACGCGCGTCGAATTCAGCAATCATCGAACGCACGGCGTCCTGCGGGCCTTCGAGCGCCGCGATCCCGGCGAATTGGGTCGCGGCATTGGTGCAGGAAAAGGAATTGACCGCGAGCTTGCGCGCGTTCTCGTACAGCGCTTGCGGCCAGACCGACCAGCCCAGCCGCCAGCCGGTCATGGCGTAGGTCTTCGAAGCGCCGTCGAGCAGGATCAGCCGGTCGCGGATTTCGGGATAGGCGAGCAGCGTCTGGTGGGCGAGCCCGTCATAGGTCATCTGGCCGTAGATCTCGTCCGACATGATCGCGACGTCGGGATGTTTCTCGAGGCCTTTCACCAGCGCGTCGATTTCCGATTTCGGCGTCACGCCGCCGGTCGGATTCGCGGGCGAATTGAGAATGAGCAGCCGCGTTTTCGGCGTGATCAGCGAGAGCGTCTCCTGCGCGGAAAAGGCGAAGCCGTTCTCTTCGCGGATCGGCACCGGCACGGGCGTCGCGCCGGTATATTCGATCATCGACCGATAGATGGGAAAGCCCGGATCGGGATACATGATTTCCGCGCCCGGCTCGCCGAACATCAGGATCGCCATGTACATAGTGACCTTGCCGCCCGGCACGACCATGACGAGATCGGGCGAAACCTCGACGTTCAGCCGGCGATGCAGATCGGCGGCGATCGCTTCGCGCAGCGGCAGAATACCGGTCGCCGGCGTATAGCCGTGATGGCCGTCGCGCAAAGCCTTGATCGCGGCTTCCACGATATGTGCGGGCGTCTGGAAGTCGGGCTGGCCGATGCCGAGGTTGACGATGTCGCGACCTTGCCGTTGCAGATCGGTCGCGCGCGCGAGAACCGCGAAAGCGTTCTCCTCGCCGATGCGGGAGAACGCGGGAACGACATGCAGCATGGGGTTTCCTCGACGGATTTGTTTCCGTTGTGATCGAGGAAAATCGGAATGGGGTCAATCGCTGAAATGTCAGCTGTCGAATTTCGACGGCGCCGCTGCGATCGCTACCCGCCGTTGAACTTTTTCACGGCCTCCTCGACGGCGGCGCGCTGACTGGTGGAGAGTTGCGTCAGGCGGCCGTCCAGCCATTCGTCCTGGATGCCCGCGTTGCGCGCCAGCAGATGCCATTTCATGGCCTCGACCAGATTGGCCGGCACGCCCCGGCCGGCGGCCAGGAGACGGGCCGCCCTGTTCTGCGCGACCGGATTGTTGCGCTGGGCGGCCCTGAGGAACCACTTCGCCGCGCCGGCCTCGTCCTTAGATTCGCCTTCGCCGTTGAACAGCATGATCGCGTATTCGACCATGCCCGGCACATTGTCCGCCTCGGCGGCCTGCTTGAACCAGTGCGCCGCTTCGACGTCGTTGCGGGCGACGCCCCGGCCGTGATGGTAGAGAACGCCGAGCGAATAGGCGCAATCGGAATTGCCGACGCCGGCGCCGCGCAGGAAGTAGGCGATCGCGGTCTTGAAATCAGGTTCCGCGCCTGAATCCTCGATCGCCATGACGCCCAGATTGTACAGCGCGTCCGCCTGATTCTTTTCGGCCGCCTTCTCGAACATCCGACGCGCGAGCGCGCGGTCGACCGGCATGCCTTCGCCCTTGAGAGCGGCGACGCCGAGCGCGAAAGCAGCGTTGGCGTCGCCCAGATCGCTCGCCATGCGGAACCAGCGCGCGGCTTCCTTGGGATCGCGCGGCGCGCCGGAGCCTTCCTTGTAGAGTTGACCGAGCAAGGTCATGGCCGCGGCGTCGGTCTTGTCGGCTTGCACGCGCTTCAACGCGAGCTGGAACGCCGTGACGAAGAAGCCGCGTTGATAGGCCGCGAATGCATCGACGCCCTGCGTCGCAGGGTCGATCAGCGCGCCCGGCGCCGGCGCGACAGGCGCTTGCGTGGGGCGCAGGTCCGGCTTGTCGGCCTGTTTCGCAGGCTGCGCGCCCGCCGGGCTCGCCGCGAGCAGGGCGAGCGCAATGACGAACCGCCGCATCACGCCAGGGCTCCGGCGCAGCGCGCGCCGGCCTCCGCGACGGCGGCGGCGGGACCGCGCGCATCGTCCCAGACCGCCGCATCGAGCGCGATGAACTCCGCGCCCGCGTTCGAGAGCGCGTCGACTTCCGTCAGACTCTGCGCGAAGGCGACGCAGGGGACGTTGAAAATCTCCGCCCACCATTGCGTGCGCTCGAGAACGGCTGCGGGCGACATGGAATCGTCGAGGCCGCCGAACATCAGGTAGTCCACGTCCAGTTCGCCGGCCGCCATGCAGGCGTCGCGTGAGTCGAGACCGCCGACGCCGACAATCCGATCCGGCTTGAGACTCTCGATCGCCTGATCGAGCGTTTCGCCGACGCCGGTCACATGCGCGCCGTCTGCGCCGGCGCGAGCGGCGAGCTGCGGGTCGGCGGCCAGCAACAGCGCCGCGCCGAAATCCTGCACGAACGGGGTCAGCGCGCGAACGATCGTTTTGCGCGCGCCCGGGTCGGGGGTCGCGAAGCGCACGAGCACGCAGGCGACATCGCCTGCGCCGAGCGCTGCCTTGAGCGCGGCGTCGAACGGCTGGGCGGCCGCGAGCGGCGGAGTGATCAGATAGAGCCGGGCCGGCGGAGCCTCGGGGTCGCGCGCCATCGCATAATCCTGTCGTTGTCAGCCGATCTATTCATACGCAATTTCGGCGAAAGCGCGGAAATATTGTCTTACTTCGATGGCGCGGGGGAATTGCCGGAACCGGCTGAAACGAAAAAAGGCGGCGCCGGGGCGCCGCCTTGGTCAGACATTCTGGGGCCTCAGGCGAACTTCGGGTCGAGGTCGCCCTTGGCGTAACGCGCCGCCATCTCGCTCAGCGAGAGCACGCGCTTGATCTTCGAGGCCTGGCCAGCGGCGTTGAATTCCTCGTAGCGCTGCTTGCAGACCTTCATCATCGCCTCGCGCGCCGGCAGCAGATACTTGCGCGGGTCGAACTCGGCCTTGTGCTCGGTCAGCACCTTGCGCACCTGGCCGGTGATCGCCATGCGCAGGTCGGTGTCGATGTTGATCTTGCGCACGCCGTGCTTGATGCCGCGCTGGATCTCCTCCACCGGCACGCCATAGGTCTGCGGCATCTGTCCGCCATAGGCGTTGATGATGTCCTGCAGTTCCTGCGGCACGGACGACGAGCCATGCATCACGAGATGCGTGTTCGGCAGCTTCTTGTTGATCTCCTCGATCACGTGCATGGCGAGGATGTCGCCGGTCGGCTTGCGCGAAAACTTGTACGCGCCGTGCGACGTGCCCATGGCGATGGCCAGCGCGTCGACCTTGGTCTCCTTGACGAACTTCACGGCTTCGTCGGGGTTCGTCAGCAACTGGTCGTGGCTAAGCTTGCCTTCCGCGCCGTGGCCGTCCTCCTTCTCGCCTTCGCCCGTCTCGAGCGAGCCGAGCACGCCGAGTTCGCCCTCGACCGAGACGCCGCCGAGATGCGCCATGTCGGTCACCTGCTTGGTGACGCCGACGTTGTAGGCCCAGTCGGCCGGCGTCTTGCCGTCGGACTTCAGCGAGCCGTCCATCATCACCGAGGTGAAGCCGGATTGCATGGCGGTGACGCAGGTGCCCGGGCCGTTGCCGTGGTCGAGGTGCACGCAGATCGGCAGGTTCGGATAGATTTCCGTCAGCGCGTCGATCATGTGGCGCAACATCGCGTCATTGGCGTAGGAGCGCGCGCCGCGCGAAGCCTGGATGATGATGGGCGCGTCGACGGCCGCAGCCGCCTCGCCGATCGCCAGCGCCTGCTCCATGTTGTTGATGTTGAACGCCGGCAGGCCGTAGCTGTGTTCGGCGGCGTGATCGAGCAATTGTCTGAGAGTGATGCGGGCCATTTTCGTCTCCGTCCTTTGAGGTTTGTTACGCGCGAAGGGCTTCGACGCCCGGCAGGGCCTTGCCTTCCATCCATTCCAGGAAGGCGCCGCCGGCTGTCGAAATGTAAGTGAAATCGTCCGCCACGCCTGCGTGGTTGAGCGCGGCGACCGTGTCGCCGCCGCCGGCGATCGAGACGAGCGAGCTGGCCTTGGTGAGCGCCGCAGCCTTGTGCGCGACGGCGACCGTGCCGGTGTCGAACGGCGCGATCTCGAAGGCGCCGAACGGGCCGTTCCACACCAGCGTCTTGGCGCCGGCGAGTTTGGCCTCGACATGGGCGACGGTCTTGGGGCCGACGTCGAGCATCATTTCGTCATCGTGGATGTGGGCGACATCGTCGATGCGATGCGCGGCGTGCGCCTTGAACTCCTTGGCGAACAGACCGTCGACCGGCAGCACGATCTCGCAGCCGGCGGCCTTGGCTTTCTCCTCGATCTCGCGCGCGGTCGCGGCGAGGTCATGCTCGCACAGCGACTTGCCGACCTTCACGCCGCGCGCGGCCAGGAAGGTGTTCGCCATGCCGCCGCCGATGATGAGGATGTCGACCTTCTTCACGAGATTGCCGAGCAGGTCGAGCTTGGTCGAAACCTTCGCACCGCCGACGATGGCCGCCACGGGCTTCTTCGGACTGCCGAGCGCGGCGTCGAGCGCTTCGAGTTCGGCCTGCATGGTGCGGCCGGCGTAAGCCGGCAGCTTGTGTGCGAGGCCCTCGGTGGAGGCGTGGGCGCGATGCGCCGCCGAGAAGGCGTCGTTGACGTAGGCGTCGCCGAGCTTGGCGAGCGCGGCGACGACCGCCGGATCGTTCTTCTCTTCGCCCTTGTGGAAGCGGGTGTTCTCCAAGAGAAGAATGTCGCCGTTTTTCATCGCGGCGACGGAGTTTTCGGCGAACTCGCCGATGCAATCAGCAGCGAAGCCGACGGGACGGCCGAGATGTTCGGCGAGCGCGGCGCCGACGGGACGCAACGAATTGGCTTCGTCCGGGCCGCCTTTCGGACGCCCGAAATGGGCGAGCAGGATCACCTTGCCGCCCTTGTCGGCGATTTCCCGAATGGTCGGAAGGATGCGGTCGATGCGGGTCGCGTCGGTCACCTTTCCCTTCTCCATCGGCACGTTGAGGTCGACGCGCACGAGCACGCGTTTGCCCTTGGGGTCGAGCTGATCGAGGGTGCGGAACGAGGCCATTTTGTTTCTCCCTAAATCGCTTTCTGTTCCGATTTCGGCATCAGCGCCATCAGGACGCCGATCGCCGGAAGGACGGAGCAGACGCGGTAGACGAAATCGAGACTGGTGTAGTCGGCGAGCACGCCGAGAAGAGCCGCGCCGAGGCCGCCCGTTCCGAATGCGAACCCGAAGAACAGACCCGCGATCATACCGACGCGGCCGGGCGCGAGCTCCTGCGCGTAGACGAGGATGGCCGGGAAGGACGAGGCCATCACGAAGCCGATGATCGCCGTGAGCGCGATGGTGGCGTGGAAGCCGACGAAGGGGAGCGCGAGCGAGAAAGGAAGGACGCCGACGATCGACACCCAGATGACGATGACGCGGCCGAAGCGGTCGCCGAGCGGACCGCCGAAGAAGGTGCCGGCCGCGACCGAGAACATGAAGACGAAGAGATAGATCTGGGACGACTGGATGGTCAGGCCGAAGCGCTCGATCAGGTAGAAGGTGTAGAAACTCTGCAGGCTCGCCATGTAGAAATTCTTCGAGAAGACGAGCACGAGCAGGATGGCGATGGCGATCCACTGGTTGCGCGTGAGCGGCGCGGGACGGGCGGCCGCCTTGCGGCGCGGGCCCAGATGCTCGGCGTACCACCGGCCGACCCAGGTCAGCAGCGCGATGCCGACGAGCGGCACGACGACGAACCAGGCGACTGCGCCCTGGCCGTTCGGCGCGATGACGAGCGCCGCGAGCAACGGCCCGATCGCCTGGCCGGTGTTGCCGCCGACCTGGAAGAAACTTTGCGCGAAGCCGAAGCGGCCGCCCGAGGCGGCGCGCGCCACGCGCGAGGATTCGGGGTGGAAGATCGAGGAGCCCGTGCCGATGATCGCGGCGGCGATCAGCACGATTCCATAGGCGTGCGCGCGCGACAGCAGCAGGAGGCCGAGCAGCGAGCAGGCCATGCCGACCGCGAGCGAGAAGGGCTGCGGACGCTTGTCGGTGATCGCGCCGACCGCCGGTTGCAGCAGGCTTGCGGTCACCTGGAACACGAGGGTGATGAAACCGATCTCGGCGAAGGACAGCGACAGATCCTGCTTGAGATTGGGATAGATCGCCGGCAGCAGCGATTGCAGGAGGTCGTTGAGGCAGTGCGACAGGCTGAGCGCCGTCAGGATCGGCAGCGCCGTGCGGACGGCGGGCGAGCCTTGCGGAATGGTGCGAGTCGCGTCGAGGGTCATGAGGCGCCTTGCTCCCTCGCCCCGTGAAACGGGGAGAGGGCCGGGGTGAGGGGCCGAGCGATCGTTTGCGCCTCGACCAGCCCCTCACCCTAACCCTCTCCCCGCAGGCGGGGAGAGGGAACGGTTTCGACCGTCAGATCAGCTTGCCCATCGCGACGGCGGTGTCGGCCATGCGGTTGGAGAAGCCCCACTCGTTGTCGTACCAGGACAGGATCGAGACGAGCATGCCGTCCATCACCTTGGTCTGGTCCATGTGGAAGATCGACGAGTGCGAATCGTGGTTGAAGTCGCACGAGACGTTCTTGTCGTTGGTGTAGCCGAGCACGCCCTTCAGCGGACCGTCGGCGGCGGCCTTGATCGCCGCGTTGATCTCCTCCTTCGACGTCGCGCGCTTGGCGATGAACTTGAGATCGACGACGGAGACGTTCGGGGTCGGAACGCGCATGGCGAATCCGTCGAGCTTGCCGTTGAGTTCCGGCAGCACGAGGCCGACCGCCTTGGCGGCGCCGGTCGAGGTCGGGATCATCGACAGCGCCGCAGCGCGGGCGCGGTAGAGATCCTTGTGCATCGTGTCCAGCGTCGGCTGGTCGCCGGTGTAGGAATGGATCGTCGTCATCATGCCCTTTTCGATGCCGATCGCGTCATGCAGCACCTTGGCGACGGGCGACAGGCAGTTCGTGGTGCAGGAGGCGTTCGAGACGACGAGGTGGTCCTTGGTGAGCTTGTCGTGGTTGACGCCATAGACGACGGTCAGGTCGGCGCCGTCGGCGGGAGCGGAGACCAGCACGCGCTTGGCGCCGGCGGTCAGATGGGCGGCGGCCTTGTCGCGCGCCGTGAAGATGCCCGTGCACTCCAGCGCGATGTCGACGCCGAGGTCCTTGTGCGGCAGCTTGGCGGGATCGCGCTCGGCGGTCACCTTGATTGGGCCGCGGCCGACGTCGATCGTGTCGCCGGACACCGTGACCTTGTGCGGGAACCGGCCGTGGACCGAGTCGTAGCGCAGGAGATGCGCATTGGTCTCGACCGGGCCGAGATCGTTGATCGCGACAACCTGAATATCAGTGCGGCCGGACTCGACGATGGCGCGCAAGACGTTGCGGCCGATGCGTCCAAATCCGTTGATCGCGACCTTGACAGCCATTTCCCGTTCCTTTCCCGAGGTGCTCGAATGGCGCGCTCCATAACACAGGGCCGCCCATTCGTCATGCAGCGGCGCCAAGCAATTCTGCTAAATGCCGCTTAAATGAAATTTGCGCTCAACAAAGATTTTACGCGCGCCCAAGAGCTTTCCTGATCTGGTCGGCGGCGGCTTGCGCTGTAATGCCGCAAGCCGCGTAGACTTCCTTGTACGGCCCGCTCATGCCGAAGCCGCTCATCCCGACGAACCGCCCGTCCGAGCCGATGATGGCGTCCCAGCCCTGACGCACGCCGGCCTCGATGGCGAGCTTGACGGGCGCATCGCCGATCACCGCCTTGCGTTCGGCGGCCGGCCGGGCGGCGAACAGCTCGGTCGAGGGGACGCAGACCACGCGCGCGGCGACGCCGTCCTTGGCCAGCAAGTCGCGGGCGGCGAGGGCGATCTCGACCTCGGAGCCCGAGGCGAAGATCGTCGCCTTGGCGTCGGTCGCGCCGGCAAGCTCGTACGCGCCTTCGGCGACGCGGTTCGCAGCCTCTACGCCTCGCACGGTCGGCACGTTCTGGCGCGTCAGCGCGAGCAGGGTCGGACCGTCCCGTCGCTCGACGGCGATCCGCCACGCCTCGGCCGTTTCGATGGCGTCGGCCGGACGGATGACGACCAGATTGGGTATGGCGCGCAGCGCGGCCAGATGCTCGACCGGCTGGTGGGTCGGGCCGTCTTCTCCCAGCCCGATCGAATCGTGCGTGAAGACGTAGATCGCCGGAACGCCCATCAAGGCGGCCAGCCGGATCGAGGGGCGGCAATAGTCGGAAAAGACGAGGAAGGTCGCGCCGCCAGGAATGATCCCGCCGTGCAGCGCAAGGCCGTTCATCGCGGCGGCCATGCCGTGTTCGCGGATGCCGTAGTGGATGTACCGGCCGCCGTAGGCGCCTGGCGCGATCGAGGCGGCGGCTTTGGCCTTCACATTGTTAGACGGGGTCAGGTCGGCCGAGCCGAGGATCAGCTCGGGCGCATGCGGGACGATCGCCTCGATCGCCGCTTCGCTCGCCTTGCGGGTCGCCATCGACGGCTTTTCGACCGCGTGCTTGGCGATCAGCGCGTTCAGCGCCTGCGCCACTTCCGGCTTCAGCCGGCCGGCGAGACGGCGCTGAAGTTCGTGGGCGCGTTCGCCGGCGCCGGTCAAGCGCTTGTCCCACGCCGCGCGGGCCGCGGCGCCGCGCGCGCCCGCAGCGCGCCACGCGTTCAGAATGTCGGCGGGAATCTCGAAGGGCGCGGCCGTCCAGCCGAGATTAGCCTTGGCGGCCTTGGCCTCCTCCGGGCCGAGCGGCTCGCCGTGCGCCTTGGATGTGCCGGCGCGGTTCGGCGAGCCGAAGCCGATGGTGGTGCGGCAGGCGATGAGCGTCGGCCGGTCGGACTTCTTGGCGGCTTCGAGCGCTGTCGCGATGGCGTCCTGGTCATGGCCGTCGACACGGGTCGCCGCCCAGCCGGCGGACTGGAAGCGCGCGATCTGGTCGACCGAATCCGACAGGCTCGTCGGCCCGTCGATGGAAATGTGGTTGTCGTCGAACAGAACGATCAGGCGGGCGAGCTTCAGGTGCCCGGCGAGCGCGATCGCCTCCTGCGACACGCCTTCCATCAGATCGCCGTCGCCGGCGATGACATAGGTGTAATGGTCGACGAGGTCGTCGCCGAACTCGGCGGCCTGATGCCGTTCGGCGAGCGCCATACCGACGGCCGTCGCCAGTCCCTGGCCGAGCGGCCCGGTGGTGGTCTCCACGCCGGCCGTATGGCCGTATTCGGGATGGCCCGGCGTCTTCGAGCCGACCTGACGGAATTTCTTGAGATCCTCGATCGTCATGTCGGCGTAGCCGGTCAGATAGAGGAGCGCGTACAGCAGCATCGAGCCGTGGCCGGCCGACAGCACGAATCGGTCGCGGTCGGGCCAGTTCGGCGCCGAGGGGTCGAATTTCAGGACGCGCGTGAACAGGGCGGTCGCCATGTCGGCCGCGCCCATGGGCATGCCGGGGTGACCCGATTTCGCGGCCTCCACGCCGTCGATGGCGAGCGCGCGGATCGCATTGGCCATCATGTTCTGCGTTACATCGGTCATCGCGCTACGGCTCCGGCGTCGGGTTCGGTCGGCGAAGTCCTTAACAGGCGAGGCCCCCGAGTCAACGCGCCGCAGCGCAGGAAATGCGTGAAGAAACGCCGGCAAACCCGGGCGCGGGCGGCCGAAAGCCAGCCTGCGCGTTGACGCGAATCGGTTGCGCGCGCCTTATTGAAAACCGGGAGGAGCCTTCGCCGTCATGACCGAGCCTGTCGGAGCGACCGACGCCGCCGATCCGGGCGCGGGAGAGCGTCTGGACTCAGCGCTGGCGCGCCTGATGGCCGCCCTGACGGTGCTGGAGGTCGCGGTCGGTCGGCGGCTGGAGAACGATCACGCCCAGGCCGATCTCAACGAGGCGTTCGCCGCCATGCAGGACGACCGGTCGCGGCTCGCGCTCGAGCTCGACGGCGCGCTCGCGCGCGGCCGCAAGCTCGAATCGGCCAACGAGGAAGTGGCGCGGCGGCTGGAGGCGGCAGGCGCGACGCTCGCTGCGCTGGCGCGCGAATCCGGCGGAGGCGCGTGACATGGCGCAGGTCGTCGTCACGATCGCCGGGCGCACCTATCGCATGAATTGCGAGGACGGGCAGGAGAGCCACATCGAGGCGCTCGCCGCCGACATCGATTCGAAAATGACGGGCCTGCGCGCGAGTTTCGGCGAGATCGGCGAACAGCGGCTCGTGGTCATGGCCGCGCTGACCGTCGCCGACGAATTGTCCGACGCGAAATCGCGCATCGCCCGGCTCGAGGAGGCGGTCGCCGCATTGCGCGAGGACGCGCAGGATCAGCGACAGACGAACGCCGCGCGCGAGTCGCATCTCGCCGACGCCCTCTCGGGCGCAGCCGATCGAATCGAGAGGCTCGCCAGACAGCTCGCCGGGAAGGCGTAGGCGAGGCCATCGCCGCGTGGTTCAATGTCAGGCGCGCCGTGACGCGCGCGAGAGACCGGATCGTGTGCCCGTGAGCGCTGCGCCTCGTTTTTCGATCGACGTCGCCGACTTCTGGCGCGACCCCTATCCGACGCTCAAGCGTCTGCGCGCCGAGGCGCCGATCGCCTTCGTTCCGGAACTCGGGGCGACCCTGTTCACCCGTCGCGACGACATCTACGTCTACGAGAAGATGATCGACGTCTTCAGTTCGCATCAGCCGGATGGGCTGATGAACCGGCTGATGGGCCACAACATGATGCGCAAGGACGGGGCGGCGCATCAGGCCGAACGGGCCGCGATCTTTCCGTCCGTCTCGCCCAAGACGGTCCGAACGCACTGGACGGAAGCCTTTCGGACGCACGCCGATCGAATTCTCGAAGAGGTCGGGCCTTCCGGTTCGGGCGACCTCTTCAAGGAAGTAGCCCTGCCGATTTCGGGCGAGTGCCTGAAGAGCCTGACGGGACTGACCAACATTTCCTACCGCGAGATGGACGCCTGGTCGCAGGGCATGATCGACGGCATCGCCAATTACGCCGGCGATCCGGCCGTCGAGGCGCGTTGTCGCGAAGCGACGGCGGGCATAGACGCCGCCATCGACGACATGGTTCCCGTCGTCGAGAAACATGCCGACATGAGCCTGCTGAGCGTCATGTTGCGCTCAGGCATGCCGATGGACAGCGTGCGCGCGAACATCAAACTCGCCATTTCCGGCGGACAGAACGAGCCGCGCGACATGATCGCGGGCGCAGTCTGGGCGCTGCTCGTCCATCCCGCGCAGAAGGCCCTCGCGCTCTCGGGTCGCGCGTCGTGGATGCAGGTCTTCGAGGAATACGCCCGCTGGATGTCGCCCATCGGCATGTCGCCGCGCCGGATCGCGAAGCGGTTCGCGATCGGCGACATCGTGCTGGAGCCCGAGAGTCGTGTCTTCTTCATGTTCGGTTCGGCCAATCGCGACGAGGCGCATTTTTCCGATCCGGACGTTTTCGACCTGACGCGCGACGCTTCGAGAAGCATCGCCTTCGGGGCCGGGCCGCATTTCTGCGCGGGCGCCTTCGCGTCGCGCGCGATGGTGGCGGACGTCGCGCTGCCAGCTCTCTTCGCGAAGCTGCGGAATCTGCGCCTCAATCCGCGCGAAGCCGTCCGGTTCGGCGGCTGGGCCTTTCGGGGGCCGCTCAATCTTCCCGCGCTCTGGGACGTCTGAGGCGACGATCAAAGCGACACGCCGGGGAGGCGCTGCGCGCAGGCTCAGTTCACGAGACGTATGTTTTTCTGCATGATCGCTTGGCCGATCGAGGAGAAGAACGTGTTGAGCGAATTGCCGTCGGTCGCGACCATGAAATGGCCGATGTCGCTCGCGCAGCTCTTGAGCGCGGCTTGTCCCTGCGCGTCGATCGGGGCATTCGCGATCGAGAAGGCGACCGTGTAGATCTCAACGCCGGCGCTCTTGGCGTTGGTGCAAGCCTGGACGAACGCCGCGTCGAGATAGCTGCGATTGTTGGACGCCGTCGCGGCGGAGGCCGTCGCGCCATTGGCCAGCGTCAGCGAACCGATGCGGTTGTTGTGATAGTAGCCGAAGGCCGAATAGACGCCTCCGTTCTGCGAATCGTCAGGCTCCCAATTGTTGAAGCCGTCCGTCATGAACACCAGGATCTTGCGGTTGTTGGCCGTTCCGTAAGGGCGTGGCGATCCGCTTGCGGCAAACGGGCCGGTCGGCGAAATGGTGCGCCATGCCCATAGAAGACCCGACACCAGATTTGTCGCGCCATTGGCCTGCATCTGAACCAGCGAACTCGTCAGCGCGCCTTTGTTGCTGGTCAGCGTCGTCAGCGGTTGCAGAGTGGAATCGCAACCGGAATTGGCCCCGCCGCCAATGTTGAACTGGTTGGTGCCGATGTAGAGGCTGCTCGATGCGCCGGCCGCCGTATAGCCGGGGTTGTTGGTCGACGAATTGAAGCCGCAAGCGTTGCTCGAATTGCCGCCCGTCGAGCCGCCCCAGCCCCAGCCC
>CAZWJF010000047.1:0-19092 GCA_964634325.1 uncultured Rhodoblastus sp. | reverse complement strand
TGTCGATGAGGCCGAATTTCAAAGCTTCCGCGGCCGGAACCATGCGGCCCGAGGTGCACAGATCGAGGCCGACCAGCGCGCCCGCCACGCGCGGCACGCGCTGCGTGCCCCCGGCGCCCGGCAGCAGGCCGAGCTTGACCTCGGGCAGGCCGACCTTGGCCGCCTTGTCGGAGACGCGGGCGTGGCAGGCCATGGCGATCTCGAAGCCGCCGCCGAGCGCGGTGCCGTGAATGGCTGCGACCACCGGCTTGGCGCCAGCTTCCATGCCGTTGAGCAGTTCCTGCAGCGAGGGGCCGGCCGGCGGTTTGCCGAACTCGCGGATGTCGGCGCCGGCGACGAAGGTGCGGCCCTCGCAGGCGATGACGATCGCCTTGGTCGCCGGATCGCTCATGCCCTTCTCGACATGCTCCTTGAGGCCCGCGCGCACCGCCTGCGAAATGGCGTTGACCGGCGGATTGTCGACCAGAACGAGAAGAACGTCGCCCTTCTGGACGGACGAAACGGCGGGCTTGTCGGACATGGGCGTTCCTTCGTTTATCGACCGCTCTGCGGTCTTTGCGGTTCAGGGCGCGAAATCTATCCGGCCGCGGACGGTGGACGCAACGCCAAACAGCGCATGAGGCGTGCGCGTTGACCGCGCGCGGACGCCATGCGATCCAGACGGCCGATAATTTCGCAGCTCGAAACGGGCGGACAGATCGATGACGCCGGAGGAAACCGCGCGCGCCTGCGCCGCGCGGATGTTGGAGAAGGACGCCGCCAGCGCCGGGCTCGGCATCGGGCTGGTCGACGTCGGTCCGGGTTCGGCGACGCTGTCGATGCGCGTGCGCGCGGACATGCTGAACGCTCACGGCCTCTGCCACGGCGGCTTCATCTTCACGCTCGCCGATTCCGCTTTCGCCTACGCCTGCAACTCCCGCGACGTCTCGACGCTCGCGCAGCAATGTTCGATCAATTTCCTCGCACCGGGGCGCGAGGGCGATGTGCTCGAGGCGCGCGCGCGCGAGGTCGCGCTCGCCGGGCGCTCGGGCGTCTACGACGTCACGATCCTGCGTCAGGGCGGCGAGACGATCGCCGAATTCCGCGGTCTCTCGCGCGCGATTGGCGGAAATCCCTTGCCACAGGCGCAACGCTGAAACATGTGAAGCCTTCGTCCCTCGCCATTCCGGCCCCGCACCGCACCACCGCCATGCCCCAGACCAACCCACAGTACATTCTCACGCTCTCCTGCCCGAACAGGCCGGGCATCGTCGCGGCGGTGGCCACCTGCCTTTTCAGGCACGGCTGCAACATTCTGGATGCGCAGCAGTTCGACGCCCTCGACACGGGAACGTTCTTTGCCCGAATCATGTTCGACCGCGTCAGCGACCACGCGGCGCTGCGGACCGACCTCGCCAGCGTGGCGCAGGATTTTTCGTTCAAGTGGCTGCTGCGGTCGCGCGCGGAAAAGAAGCGCGTGATGATCCTCGTGTCGAAATCCGATCATTGCCTTGCGGACCTGATCTACCGCTGGCGAATCGGCGAACTCGACATGGAGCCGGCAGGCGTCATCGCCAACCATCCTCGCGAAACCTACGCCCACATCGACCTCGACGACGTGCCTTTCCACTATTTGCCGGTTACGCGCGAGACCAAGATGGAGCAGGAGGCGGAGATCTGGCGGCTGATCCGCGAGGCGAACGCCGACGTCGTCGTGCTCGCCCGCTACATGCAGGTCCTGTCGGACGGCCTCGCCGCGAAACTCGCCGGGCGCTGCATCAACATCCACCATTCCTTCCTGCCGGGCTTCAAGGGCGCGAAGCCCTATCACCAAGCGCACGCGCGCGGCGTGAAGCTGATCGGCGCGACGGCGCACTACGTGACGAGCGACCTCGACGAAGGGCCGATCATCGAGCAGGACGTGGAGCGTATCTCTCATCGCGACACGCCCGACGATCTCATCCGCAAGGGCCGCGACATCGAGCGCCGCGTACTCGCGCGGGCGTTGCGGAAGCACATCGAGGACCGGGTGTTGCTCGACGGCAAGAAGACGGTGGTGTTCGCGGATTGAGGAGCGGAAGGCGCTGATTTCGGCGCATTTCCTTTCAGGCCCGCGAAGGGAGTGCGGACGCAATCGTTGGCGTCGCGCCGGCGCCCGTCGCGCGCGCCCACAACGGGACGCCCGGCCAACATTCGAGATGCGATGCAGTCGTTCCGCGGGATGGCCGGGACAAGCCCGGCCATGACGCTGGAGGCCTGTCGCCGGCCGTCAGCAACCCTACGTCGCCGGAACCTCCGCCCCCACGCTGCGCGCAGCCGCGAGAATGGAATTCCATGTCGCTTCCGGCAGCGGCACGCCGTTTTTCGTGCGCTCGGCGCGCATGGCGCGTTCGGGTTCGCCGGGCGTCAAGACTTCTGACACGCCCTGCGCCGGCCTGGCCGACTTGAAATAGGAAAGGTAACGGGCGACGTCGGCGTCGAAAATGTGGTCGGGATCGACGCGGGCCGGGTCGACGTAGATCGAGAACATGCCGTTGGCGAATTTCGCGCGGCCGTCGTGGGTCGCGCGCGTGCCGGTCAGAGAGCCGCCGAGCAGTTCGCACATCAGCGCGAGACCCGACCCCTTGTGTTCGCCGAAGGCGCGGATCGCGCCGAGCCCTTGCGAATAGTCGCGCGGCCCCTCCGGTTCGTATGGGCCGTAGAGCAGCGCAGGGTCGGTGGACAGAACGCCGTCCGGCCCGATCAGCGCGCCTGCGGGCAAGGCCTTGCCGCCGCGGCTCGCCACCATGACCTTGCCTTCGGCGACGATGGAGGTGGCGAAATCGAGGATGACCGGCTCTGCGCCGTCGCGCGGCACGCCGACGCAGAAGGGCGCGGTCGAAATCCGCCGCTCCGTTCCGCCGAAGGGGGCAACCAGCACCGAACCGGAGGCGTTGACGAAATGGACCGAGACGAGCCCTTCAGCCACGGCCATTTCCGCCCATTCGCCGACCCGGCCGATATGGCCGGAATCGCGCAGCGCCACCGCCGCGAGCCCTGCCGCCTTCGCCTTCGCGACGCCGATGCGCACGGCCTGCGGCGCGGCCGTCTGGCCGAAAGCGTAGCGGGCGTCGACCACCGCGAGCGCAGGCGTGTCGACCGTCAGCGCAACCGTCTGGTTCGGCACGATGTCGCCGGCCTGCACCCACTGCACATAACGGGGCACGCGGATGACGCCGTGGCTGTCGTGGCCGGTCAGGTTGGCGCCGATCAGCGAGCGGGCGACGCGGAGCGCCTCCTCGGCCGACGAACCGACCCGCACAAACGTGTCGGCGCAAACCTTTTCGAGCGTTGCGACTGGAACGACGACCATCGGACATCCTGCTCCCGAGGGGCGCGCAAGATCGCGCTGCCCGCTTGACGGCAGGATAGTTTGGGCCGCGCCGATGCGCGACCGCAGAAACCGACTAGTAGCGACCCGCGGGGTCGAGCTGGAACGTGCGGACCGTTCCGCCCGTTCTGGTCCGCGCGGGCGCGTAGGCCATCGGCGCCTGGCTGTGGCGACGTCCGGCGACATGCGTCCAGCGCTTGTGGTGGCGCGAGCTGGCGTAATAGACGCGATGCTTCTTCTTCGCCGAGGCGTAGGCGCGGTTCGGCGGCGCGCCGGAGATCGAGATGCTGGCGCCCTCGCTCCTCACCATCTGGAACAGTGCGGCGGCGTTGCCGGGCGCGAGGCGGACGCAGCCGTGCGACGCCGGGCGGCCGAGCGCTCCGGTGGCGTAGGTTCCGTGAATCGCGTAGCCGCCGCGGAAGAAGATCGAATAGGGCATCGGCGACATGTGGTACTTGCGCGAGTAATGCATGCGCTGCAGGCTGGTCGGCGCATAGGAGCCGCGCGGCGTGACGTAGCCGGCGCGCGCGGTCGAGACGGGCCACACATAGGAGCCGGTCGATGATTGCACGGACATGGTCTGCGAGGAGAGATCGATGTGGATGCGAACGCGGGCCTCGGCCGCAGCGGTCGCCAGGAACATCGCCCCGAAAAGGGCGAAAAAGGCGTAAGCAATACGCTTCATGACTACCCCAGCACTGCTACTCGAACGCGCATCCTCGGAAAGTAAACCAGCGACGCGCCGGCTTGGCAATCGACAACCGCCCGCGATGGTTGACAAGAAGCGACGAATCGCGCGGCCTGCCCGAGTATCGGCGGAGGCGAACTTGCGAACGCTCAGGCTTCTATTTGCCGCTCTTGTTCTCGGCGTCGTTCCGGCGGCTGCGCAGGACAAGGGAAGTCTCGACCCCAAGCCTTTGCCGCCGCTCGCCAATCCGGACAATCCCGCCACGCCGGCCAAGCAATTGTTCGGCCGGGCTCTGACTCCGGCGGATCTGGAAGCGCGGTCGATCGGCTTCTATTCGCGCGGCTGCCTGGCCGGCGGAGAGGCGCTCCCCGTCAATGGCTCCGCCTGGCAGGTGATGCGGCTTTCGCGCAACCGCATGTGGGGGAACCCTGCATTAATTTCGTTTCTGGAACATTTCGCCAAGGATGTGCCGAAAGTTTCCCGTTGGCCGGGGATACTGGTCGGCGACATCTCGCAACCGCGCGGCGGACCGATGCTCACCGGCCACGCGTCGCACCAGATCGGGCTCGACGCGGACATCTGGCTGACCCCGATGCCCCGGCGCGAGCTGAGCCGGTCAGAGCGGGAGGAGATGTCGGCGACCAACGTGGTGCGCGCCGACAAGCTCGATGTCGACGAGGACGTCTGGACGCCCGATCATCTGTCCGTCATTCGCGCAGCGGCAAAATCGCCCGACGTGCAACGCATCTTCGTCAACGCCGCGATCAAGAAGGCGCTCTGTCGCGAGGCCGGCTCCGATCGCGGCTGGCTGAACAAGGTGCGGCCGATGTACGGCCACAACTACCATTTCCACGTGCGCGTCTATTGCCCGCGCGGCGAAGAGGGCTGCTCTGGGCAGGATTCGGTGCCGCCCGGCGACGGCTGCGACCAGCTCGCCTGGTGGTTCCAGCCGAGCGTGCTTCACCCCCGGCCCAATCCGCACCCCAAACCGAAGCCGCAGCTGACGATGGCCTCGCTGCCGGCCGAGTGCCGGGTGGTGCTGAAGACGAAGTAGAGCTCGCGGCGCGACCTGGGCGCAAGGGAGCGTCGCGCGCCGCGCGCTTGCAATCGACGGCCGGCCGGGCGAAACGAAAAGCAGGGGCCGAACCGGCCGTTTCGCGTGGTGAAATGAACCAGCAATCCCGTATTTCAGGCGGCGCGTCCGTCGCCGCTATCGCCGACATCCAGGCGCAGCTCGAAGCGCAGAACTACATCTGCAATTCGGCGATCGCGACCGCGCTGTTTCTGGCGCAGAGGCTCGACAAGCCGCTCCTGATCGAGGGCCCGCCCGGCGTCGGCAAGACCGAGCTCGCCAAGGCCGCCGCCGCCATGACCGGCAAGGAGCTGATCCGTCTGCAATGCTACGAGGGCCTCGACGAAACCAAGGCGCTCTACGAATGGAAGTACGGCAAGCAGCTTCTCTACACGCAGGTGCTGAAGGAAAAGCTCGGCGACCTGCTGCAAGGCGCGCAGGGTCTCAAGGAATCGATCGGGCGCCTGCACGAATTCGACGATACCTTCTTTTCCGAGGAGTTTCTGGAGCCGCGTCCGCTCCTGAAGGCGCTGTGGGCTAAAGACGGCGCGGTTCTGCTGGTCGACGAGATCGACAAGGCCGACGACGAATTCGAGGCGTTTCTGCTCGAACTCCTGTCGGACTACCAGATTTCGGTGCCCGAACTCGGCACGATCAAGGCGCGCTCGACGCCGCTCGTGTTTCTGACGTCCAACAACAAGCGCGAGCTTGGCGATGCGCTGAAGCGGCGCTGTCTGCACCTGCACATCCCCTTCCCGGATCAGGCGCTCGAGCAATCGATCGTGCGGCGACGGGTGCCGGAGGCCGAAGCGCGCCTCAATGCGCAGCTGGTCGCCTTCGTGCAGGCGTTGCGCAAACTCGACCTGAAGAAGGTTCCGGCGATTTCCGAGACGCTCGACTGGGCGCGCACGCTGGTGCTCATGCACGCCCGCGAACTCGACGCCGACCTCGTGCGCGACACGCTGAATGTGCTGCTGAAGTACCAGGACGACATCGAATCCGTGGACGCGGAAATCGCCGGACTGGTGGTCGCGGCTCGAAAAGAAGCGGAGTGGCGGGTCAGGTGACGCGAACAAGCGTCGTCGTTCCGACCGTCATGCCCGAGCAGCAGCCGCCGGACGTCGAGAAACGATGACACAGATTCTTTCCGACTTCATTCGCGCATTGCGCGCGCAGGACGTGCGGATATCGCCGTCGGAGGCGATCGACGCGGGCGGAGCGCTGGAGGCGATCGGCTACGAGAACCGCGAACTGCTCAAACAGGGCCTGTCGAACGCGCTGGCCAAGTCGGTCGATGAAAAACAGGCGTTCGACGAGACGTTCGACAAGTATTTCGAATTCCGCTCGTTCTCGGGCCGCGCGCAGGGCGCGGCGCCGCAGGACGCCGCCCTGCCCGGCGAGGGCGTCGATCCCGGCGGCCAACAGGGCGGCGAAGGCGGCGCGCCAACCGGCGCCGGCGCTGGCGGGGCGTCCGGCGAGAGCTCCGGTCAATCCGCGGCGGACGCCGCAGAGGCCGATCTCATCGACATTCTCGAGAGCGGCGACCGGGCCGAATTGCAACGCCGGCTGGCGGAAGCCGCGCGACGCGCGGGCGTGACCGACATCCGCTTCTTCACGCAGCGCGGCATGTACAGCCTGCGCATCCAGCGCGAGATGGGCTCCGAGAAACTCGACGATCTGATCGCCGAGGCGCGTGAATCGTCCGATCCCGTGCAGCAGGCGGAAGGCGAACGCCTGCGCGCCCTGCGTGAAATCTTGCGGGCCGAGGTGCGCGACTTCGTCGAGCGCCAATTGGCGCTGTTCGCGGCCAACGCCGGCCGTCGCCTGCGCGAGGAGATTCTCGAAAGCGTGCGCCTGTCGGCGGTCGAGCGTTCCGACATGAAGCTGATGCACGAGCTTGTGCGCAAAATGGCCAAGCGGCTGGTCTCGCTCCACTCGCGCCGCAAGAAGGTCGCGCGGCGCGACCAGCTCGACGTGCGCAAGACCATTCGCGTCAACATCGAATACGACGGGCTGCTGTTCCACACGATCTGGAAGAAACGGAAGATAGACCGGCCAAAGGTGATGGCGATCTGCGACGTCTCCGGTTCGGTCGCGCAGGTCTCGCGCTTCCTGCTGATGTTTCTCTATTCGCTGCACGACGTCATTCCGAACGTGCGCTCCTTCGCCTTTTCAGGCCAGTTGGGAGAGGTCACCGACCTGTTCGAGCGCGAGGAGATCGACCGCGCCATATCGGAGACGCTCGACCGCTTCGGCGGCTCGACCGATTACGGCGAGGCGTTCGAAACGTTCCAATCGCTGGCGCTCGACGAGATCGACAGGAAGACGACCGTGCTGATCTTGGGCGACGCCCGCAACAACAACGCCGGACCGCGCGCCGACATCCTGCGCAAGATTCACGACCGCGCGCGCCGGGTGATCTTCCTCAATCCCGAGCCGCGCACGGTCTGGAACACGGGCGACAGCGTGATGCGCGCCTACGAAGCCTGCGTGGACCGCGCCATCGTCTGCGCCTCGCTGAAGGACTTGCAGCGCGTGGTGTCGGACCTGCTGCGGACGGCGGTCTGATCAGCGCGGGTTAACAGCCCGTTTACCACGTTTGTTTACACTTTCCGCATATTTCGAGATCGATCCGGGGACGATTCGATGCGGACGATTGCCATTCTTTCCAGCCTCGCGAGCGCCACGCTCGCCAGCGGCGCGTTCGCCGCCGACCTGCCGTCGCGCAAGGCCCCGCCGCCCGCCTATTTCGAGCCGGCGCCGGCCTTTTCGTGGTCTGGCTTCTACGCCGGCGTCAACGCAGGCGGCTACTTCCTCGATTCGAGCCTCACAACGGCGGTCACGTTCAGCAAGGAGACCGGCGCTGGCGTCCTCGCAGGCGCGACGGTCGGCTACAACTGGCAGATCCGCGACAGCATCGTCGTCGGCGCCGAAGCGGACCTCGGCTACCGGGGCAAGACCGCGATCTCCAATCCGGTGGCGACTGTCGCCTCGTCCAACGAGGGCTTCCTCGGAACCGCGCGCGCGCGGCTGGGCTTCGCCTTCGATCGCGCCTTGATCTACGCAACCGGCGGCGCCGCGATCGGCAACGTTCCTGCCCCCAAGACATTGACGATGCCGCTCTACGGTTATTCTGGCGTCCGCAGCGGCGACAACCCCGCCACGAAGCTCGGCTGGGCTCTGGGCGTGGGCGTCGAATACGCGTTCAACGAACGCTGGTCGGCGAAGGGGGAATATCTCTACGCCAGTCTGGGCAAGAAGACGCTCGTCTATCTCAGCCCCGTCACCGCGCTCACCAATGGCCTCGTCCCCTCGCAGAATGCGATGCACATTCTGCGTCTGGGCCTGAACTATCGTTTTGGCGGGCTAGGCGGCGGCATCTAGAGCCGGCGAGCGGCGCGCGCGCTCGCCAGTAGGGCGAGGCGGCGCGTCGCCAGACGGGCGGCGGGCAGGCTAGTCGGCCTGCTCCCAGGATAACAGCGACATGAAATATCCGATGTCGTCGACCGTGAACTCGGCGGCCGTATAATACTCCCATTGCCCGGACATGCGATGCGGCTGCTCGAACAGGTTCCGGACTCCGCCAGCATACCATTTTATCTTGAATTCAATTATCTGATATTTGAATTTAGCCAGGTCGACGATTTTGCTTTTCCCCGGCCCTACATCCGGAACATTTATAACGTCGCTCCACATCGGGTCATGCCTGTAGTCCAGAGATGCAATCGCAACGTTCACCAGTTTCTTCTTACTATTGTTTATTATCTTTATATATCTGCTATAGCCAGTCGAAACGTTGAATTTCGTTTCGAAGTATCTGGCTTCGTCAGGCGCAGGAACGCGTTCGGTCCGCAACATCATGGCCGCTCTCCCTGATTGTCTTTCTCGGGCGCCGGGGTCGGCGCGCTCAGACTCTGTGCTTCAGCCACGCAGGGGCGTGATCCAAGCGCAGCGCGAGCAAGCTCGTCCTGCTCACGCCATGGAGGGTGATCTCATCGAAAATCGCCCCTTCGCCCACGAAGATCACGCGCCGCACCTTGCTCCCCTTCGCCGGTTCGAAGGAAAATGAGCGCCGCTCTCCGAAGGGCGTGGGCTTGAGACCGAAAGCCTCGTGCGCGATCTGACCGGAGTCGTTTACGTAACCGACCTGCGGATCTCCGACACGATTGAACGTCGCGTAGCTGAAGCTGACTTTTTCGCAATCGAGCCAATGGATATCGAAGCCGTTGACGACCAGACCGCCCATGTAATGGGCCGTATCGATGACTGATCCAGGCGACAGCCCGGTGATCGTCTCTCCCGAATCAAGTCTCTCTGTTCTGATCCTGACCGGAAAGACTTTTCCGTCCCAAGGCTGCGTATTGCAAAGAAATTTGTTGTCCAGAACAAATGCGCCCGCTGTGTGGCTTTCGTCGAAGTAGTCGCCCGGAACAACGCCCTTGAAACTGGCTGTTACGTCCATCGCGGCCTCCCCATGACCAAAACCAGTCTATGAACGATAGTGACCGGTGGTCAATGCGCACGCTTTCGCCGCGGTATCCGCCCCCGCGCGCCACGCTCAGCAAAACCCGAGTTTGCGACGCCTGCGCTCCCCCTTGCGCCCCTGCCTTTCATGGTCCACATAGGGACTGGGAGGTTGGCGGTGGACGCACCACTCGCCAACCGGGTCAGGTCCGGAAGGAAGCAGCCCTAACGAGACCGGGCGGGTCTCTGTCCAGCCTCCTACTTCGGCCCTTCCGGCGCTTCGGCGCCGGGGCCGGCCCCACCCCATGCAGGCCCCAGGGATGACGGACGAAAGCCCGCAGGACGATCAAGCCGCGGGCGGCGGTCTCTTCGGCGATCTCCAGCCCGCGCCGCAAGCGCCGGGGCCGGCCTCCTCGGCCTATCGCGTTCTCGCACGCAAGTACCGACCGAAAAGCTTCGAGGAGTTGATCGGACAGGACCTGATGGTCCGCATCCTCACCAACGCCTTCGAACTCGGCCGCGTGCACCAGGCCTACATGCTGACCGGCGTGCGCGGCGTCGGCAAGACGACCACCGCGCGCATTCTCGCGCGCGCGCTGAACTATCATCTGCCGGCGAAGGACGGGCGGCCCGCCATCGACAAGCCGACCGTGCACATGCCGGAGCTCGGCGCGCATTGCCAGGCGATCATCGACTCGCGCCATGTCGACGTGATCGAGATGGACGCCGCCTCGCACACCGGCGTGGACGACGTGCGCGAAATCATCGAGGGCGCGAAATACAAGCCCGCTGTCGCGCGGATGAAGGTCTACATCATCGACGAAGTGCACATGCTGTCGAAGTCGGCGTTCAACGCGCTGCTCAAGACGCTGGAGGAGCCGCCGGAGCACGTGAAATTCGTCTTCGCGACGACGGAGATCGAAAAGGTTCCGGTCACGGTGCGCTCGCGGTGCCTGCGCTTCGACTTGCGCCGCGTCGAGCCCGCCGCGCTCGTGGCGCATCTCACGCGCATCTGCGCGGCCGAGAAAGTCGAGATCGAACCCGAAGCGCTGGCGATGATCGCGCGCGCCGCCGAAGGCTCGGTGCGCGACTCGCTCTCGCTGCTCGACCAGGCGATCGCCCATGGCGGCGCCGGCCATGTGATTCCCGCCGGGGAAGTGCGCGCCATGCTCGGCCTCGCCGACAAGACGCGCGTCATCGAATTGTTCGACAGCCTGATGCGCGGCGACGTCGCCGCTGCAATCGCCAACTTGCAGCAGCAATACGACGAGGGCGCCGATCCGGCGCAAATCCTCGTCGAGGTCGCCGAATTCGTTCATCTGGTCACGCGTGCGAAGATCGCGCCGGACGCCCCGCTCGCCGCCGCGCCGCCCGACGAAGCCCGGGCCGCGCGCGACTACGCCGGACGGCTCGGCATGGCCGCGCTCAATCGCGCGTGGCAAATTCTGATGAAGGGCGTGTCCGAAACGCGCGAATCCGCGCGTCCGCTGGCCGCAGCCGACATGGTGCTGGTGCGCCTCGCCTACGCCGCGGACCTGCCGACGCCGGACGAGGCGTTGCGCAAGCTCGGCTTCGGCGCGCCGGAGAACGGCGCTGGCGCAAGCAGCGCATCCGCGCCGTCGCGCCCGGCGCCGAGCATGATTTCTTCGCGTCCTGCTCCTGCGCCCGACGGCGGCTCCGCGCAGAGCGCGCGCGCCTATGCGCCGCAGCCCTCGGCAGCGCCTGCAGAACGAGTCGCTTTGGCGCCGCGCGCCAGTTTCGACACGTTCGAAGACGTGGTCGCGCGTGCGGCGGCCGAGCGCGACATTCAGCTCAAGATCATGCTCGAGCGCGATGTGCGGCTCGTGAAATTCGAGCGAGGGCAGATCGAGTTTTCGCTCGCGCCCGGGGGCTCGTCGCATCTGGCGCAGGCGCTGATGCGCAAGCTGCAGGAGTGGACGGGCGAGCGCTGGATTGTCGCGCTGTCGAGCCGCGAAGGATATCCGAGCATCGCCGAACGGCGCGCCGAGCAGGAGCGCGAGCGCCAGCGCGGCGTGGCGGCCGACCCATTGGTGCGCGCCGTGCTCGAACGTTTTCCCGGCGCCGAGATCGTCGCGATCCGCAGCGCGACGGACACGCCCGAAATCGTTCAGCCGACCGGACCGGATAGCGCGGACGATCTGATCTACGCCGACGAAAGCGACGACGTCGACGACGACTGAGATTCAGGAGAGCACAATGAAAGACATCATGGGCCTGATGAAGCAGGCGCAGGCGATGCAGGCGAAGATGGCCGACCTGCAGGCCGAACTCGACAATGTGATCGTGGAAGGACAATCCGGCGGCGGCATGGTGAAGGTGACCATGACCGCGAAAGGCGCGATGAAGGGCGTCTCGATCGACGAGACGCTGTTTCGGCCGGAGGAGCGCGAGATCGTGGAAGACTTGATCGTCGCCGCCGCAGAGGACGCTCGCCACAAGGGCGAGGAGGCCGCCGCGGCGAAGATGAAGTCGCTGACGGCGGGCCTGCCGCTCCCGCCCGGCATGAAGCTGCCGTTCTAAGATGGCCGAACGCGTCGCAGGACCGGAGATCGAACGGCTGATCCAGCTGCTGGCGCGGCTGCCGGGGCTGGGCCCGCGTTCGGCGCGGCGCGCGGCGCTGCATCTGATCCGCAAGCGCGAGGAGCTCTTGAGCCCGCTCGCCGACGCCATGAACGTCGCGCGCGACAAGATCGTCGTCTGCTCGTCCTGCGGCAATGTCGACACGAGCGATCCGTGCACGCTCTGCCGCGACGCGCGACGCGACTCGACCACGTTGGTGGTAGTGGAGACGGTCGCCGATCTCTGGGCGCTCGAACGCGCCGGCGCGACCCGCGGCAAGTATCATGTGCTCGGCGGCGTGCTGTCGCCGCTCGACGGCGTCGGGCCGAAAGATCTGAATCTCGCCCGGCTGACCGAGCGCGTGCGCGAGGAAGGCGTGCGCGAGGTGATCCTCGCCGTCAACGCCACCGTCGACGGCCAGACCACCGCGCATTACATCGTCGACCTTCTGTCCGGACTCGACGTGAAAGTGACGCGCCTCGCCCACGGCGTGCCGGTCGGCGGCGAACTCGACTATCTCGACGAAGGCACGCTGTCGGCGGCGTTGCGGCAACGTACGGCGGTGTGAAATCCAAAAAGAAAGCCGGCGCGAGGCCGGCTTTCGTGTCGTTGCAGCGCGCCGCGATCAATCCAGCGACACTTCGCCCTTGATGACCGGGCCGAAGCGCACCCATTTCTCGCCGTCGAACGTCTGCAACTGCATCTGCTTGAGCGGGAAGTAATCGGCCGGGCCGGTCGTGATCTTGATGCCCGGCAGAAGCATCGGCAGGTCCACATTGAGGCTGGCGGCCTGCTTCATCACGTTCTCGCGCGTCAGATCGTCGCCGCACTGCTTGAGGACCTGCACCAGCGTCTGCGCGGCGTTGTAGCCGTACACATAGAGCGTGGAGTGCTTGTCGCCGTCCGGAAGATACTTGTCCATGAAGGCGAGCCATTCCTTGACCGCCGGATCGTCCTTCCAGGACGGATCGTCCGGATCCTTGCCGTAGTTGGCGGAGATGATTCCCTTGCCATTCTCGAGACCGGCCGGCTTCATCACCGAGCCGACCGACTGCGACACCGAATGCAGGATGTGCACCGGCTTCCATCCGATCTCGGCGTTCTTCTTGATCGCCATGGCCGCAAATTTCGGCGTGGTGAAATTCACGAACATGTCCGCGCCGGCGGCCTTGAGCTTCAGGATCTGCGAATCGATCGTCGGATCGGAAGTCTCATAGGTGGTTTCGGCGATGATGAGGCCCTTGGCCTTGTCGCCGAGCCCGTCCTTGAAGCCCTTGACCGAGTCGCGGCCGAAATCGTCGTTGGCCGACAGAACGCCGATCTTGGCGTTCGGATATTTCTCCAGAACGTATTTGGCGTAGATGCGGCCTTCGCTCTGGTAGTTGGGTTGCCAGCCCATGGTCCAGGGATACTTCTTGTGATCGCCGAACATGGTTCCGCCCGCCGCGATGAACAGCTGCGGAATCTTCTTGGCGTTCATGTATTTGATGGTCGCCAGCGACGTCGCCGTGCCCAGCGGATTGAAGATGAACAGAACCTCGTCGCTTTCGATCAGCTTGCGGGTCTGCTCGACCGTCTTGGGCGGGCTGTAGCCGTCGTCGTAGGAAATGAAGTTGATCTTGCGGCCGTTGATTCCGCCCTTGTCGTTGATCATCTTGAAGTAGGCGGTCTCGGTCTTGCCGATCACGCCATAGGCGGACGCAGGCCCCGAATAAGCATAGGTGTTGCCGATCTTGATTTCCGTGTCGCTGGCGCCTGGCCCGTATTTCTTCTGCGCGAGCGCCGCGCCGGCCATCGCCAGCGACAGGACGCCGGCGAAACTCGCCGCAACAATCCTCGATTTCAGCATTCGATCCTCCATTCGCGCCGGCACGCCGGCTGCGCGCATATCCGCCCATAGTCGGCGGACAATATTGTCCGACCGTCTCGATTGACCCTATACGAGTTCTGAGGCAACCTCAAATTCAAAAAATGCGCTCCTGCCGGGCAGGTCGCGCGCGCATTGGAGGGAGATATGGCTTTCGCTTACTATGACTGGATCGCCCATCATGCCGAAGTGCGCGGCGCGCGCACCGCGGCGATCGATCTCGCCACGCAACGGCGCTTCACCTATGCGCAATACGACGAGCGGATCGACAGGCTCGCGGCGCATCTGGCGAGTCTGGGCGTCAAGACGGGCGAACGCGTGGCCGTGCTCGCCGCCAATACGACCGACATTCTCGAAACCCAGTTCGCCTGCTTCCGGCTCGGCGCGATCTTCACGCCGCTGAATATCCGCCTCACCGTCCACGAGCTCGCTTTCATCGTCTCGGACTGCGCGCCCATCGTGATCGCGCACGACGCGGACTTCGCCTCGATGGCGGACGAACTGAGGAAACAATGCGGCGTGCCGCATCTGCTCGCCTACGGTCCCGCCTACGAGCAGGCGATCGCCTCGACCGACCGGCTCGCGCAGCATGCGGTCTGCGACATGGAGGACGTGTGCACCATCATGTACACGTCTGGAACGACAGGCAAACCGAAGGGCGCGCAGATCACGCATCTGATGAATTTCATCAATGCGATCAATCTCGGCATCGGCGTGTTCATCTCGCAGAAGACGACGCATCTGTGCGTCCTGCCGCTGTTCCACACCGGCGGCCTCAACTGCTACGTCAATCCGGTCTTCCATGCCGGCGGCTGCAACATCGTCATGCGCGCCTTCGATCCGGGCGAGTCGCTGCGCATCATCGGCGACCCCGCCATCGGGCTGACGCATTTCTTCGGCGTTCCGTCGATCTATCAGTTCATGGGCGCGCATCCTGCCTTCCAGCACACGGATTTCTCGCGCCTGATGATCTCGGGCGTCGGCGGCGCGCCCATGCCCGTGCCGCTCCTGAAGATGTGGGAGGCGCGCGGCTGCACGCTGGTGCAGGGCTACGGCATGACCGAGACGAGCCCCGCCGTCATGGTGCTCGACGCCGAGGACGCCGCGCGAAAGGCGGGCTCCGCCGGCCGGCCGGTGCTTCACGCCGATCTCAAGATCGTCGACGAGGAGGGGAACCCCGTCAAACAGGGCGAAATGGGCGAATTGTGGGTGAAGGGGCCGAACATCACGCCCGGTTACTGGAACCGGCCCGAGGCCAACAAGACCTCGTTCACCGACGGCTGGCTGCACACCGGCGACGCCGCCCGCCAGGACGCGGAGGGCTTCTACTACATCGTCGACCGCACCAAGGACATGTACATTTCCGGCGGCGAGAACGTCTATCCGGCCGAGGTCGAGGACGTGCTCTACCAAATTCCCGCGATCGCAGAAGCCGCCGTCATCGGACAGCCGGACGAGACGTGGGGCGAGACGGGCCTCGCCATTGTCGTCCGCAAGCCGGGTCATGAGTTGACCGAGGCGCAGGTGATCGCCCATTGCCGCGAAAGACTGGCGCGCTTCAAGTGCCCAGCCCGGGTGCAATTCATCGACGCCCTGCCGCGCAACGCCACCGGAAAAGTGCACAAGCCGACGCTGCGGACGAGCTTCCTGGAACGAGCGCAGGGCTGATCGGCGACGTCTTGTCCGGCGCGCGCGCATGGCCCATGCTGCGCGCCGGCCGAGCCTCGGCGGCCGCGCAGGCGGAGACGCGACATGAAAACCCACGTGCAGCATGCGCGCGACGCGCAGTTCGACCAGGGGCTGCGCAAATATTTCGCCTATCGCGACCTCGGCTATGCCGGCGCGACGGCGGGCAAGTTCGGCGTCAACGTCATTCGCGCGGTTCCGGGCGAGCACCCGCACGGCGCGTGGCACCTTCACGAGCTCGATTTCCAGTTCGTCTACGTTCTCAAGGGCTGGGTGGAATTCGAGTACGAGGACATCGGCTTCGTTCGTCTGGAGGCCGGCGGCACGGTCATGCAGCCGCCTCGTATCCGCCATCGCGAAATCCGTCATAGCGACGACGTCGAAATTCTCGAACTGACGTCGCCGTCCGAGTTCGTCACGCGGGAAGTGGCCGCGCCGCAAGCGGCGGCGGAATAGTCGCACACGACATGACCAGCCCCGACGCGAGTTCCGCGCTCGTCCTCTTTTCCGGCGGTCAGGACTCGGCGACCTGTCTCGCCTGGGCGCTCGAACGCTACACGCGCGTCGAAACGATCGGTTTCGATTACGGGCAGCGACACGCGATCGAACTGAAGCAGCGCGGGGTCCTGCGCGAACGCTTCGCCGCGCTGAAGCCGACATGGCGCGAGCGGCTTGGAGACGATCACACGCTCGACCTCGCCGCGCTCGGCGCGATCTCGGAAACGGCGATGACGCGCGAGATCGCCATCGAGGCGGATGCGAAAGGCCTGCCCAACACCTTCGTGCCCGGCCGCAACCTGATCTTTCTCGCCTTCGCCGCCGCGCTCGCCTACCGACGGGGACTGACGCGAATCGTCGGCGGCATGTGCGAAACCGATTTTTCGGGCTATCCCGATTGTCGCGACGACGCGATCAAGGCGATGCAGGTCGCGCTCAACATCGGCATGGACTCGCGTTTCGTTCTGGAGACGCCGCTGATGTGGATCGACAAGGCCGCGACCTGGGCGCTGGCGCGCGATCTCGGTGGCGACGCGCTGGTCGACATAATCGTGAAGGATACGCACACCTGCTATCTCGGAGCCCGCGGCGCGGCGCACGAATGGGGCCGTGGCTGCGGCGCGTGTCCCGCATGCCGATTACGCGCGGAGGGCTTCGCCAAATGGCGCGCCGCCGCAAGCTCGAACTAGGGAACGAACATGCATCTCACTGCGCTCGTTACGATATTCGCCCTGTTGACCTATGGCGCCGCAGGCATCCAGGTCGCGCGCGCGCGGCGGCTCTACAACATCGCGGCGCCCGCGACGACCGGCGACCCGGCGTTCGAACGCGCGTTTCGCGCGCAGCAAAACACGCTGGAATGGATGCCGACCTTTCTCGCCTCGCTCTGGCTGTGCGCCTATTACGTGAGCGACAAATGGGCTGCGCTGGTGGGTCTGGTGTGGATCGTGGGCCGCATTCTCTACATCGTCATGTATGCGCGCGCGGCCGACAAGCGCGGAACCGGGTTCGCCATTCAGGCGATGGCCGCTGGCGTGCTGACGGCCAGCGCACTGGTCGGAATCGTGAATACGCTCATCGCCAAATGACGCTTCAGGCGCTGTGGCCCGCTTCCCAACCGATGATCGCTTGCTTGCGCGCGACGCCCCAGTGATAGCCCGTCAATGCCCCTGACCGCCCGAGCACGCGGTGGCAGGGAACCACGAACGAGATCGGATTCTTGCCGACTGCGGCGCCGACCGCGCGGGCGGCCTGTGGTTTGCCGAGCTTGCGCGCGATGTCCGAATAGGTGGTCGCGCGTCCGAGCGGGATCGAGAGCAACGTCTCCCATACGCTCAGTTCGAAATCGGTTCCGATCAGCACGACGCGCAATGGCCGGTCCTGGCGCCATTCGGCCGGATCGAACGCCCGGCGAACGAAAGCCTCGGTCGCATCCTGATCCTCGACGAAATGCGCGTTCGGCCAGCGACGGACCATATCGGCGAGCGCGGCGGCGCGATCGCCTGCGTCGACCCACCCGAGCCCGGCCAGCCCGCGCGGCGCGGCGACCGCGATCGCCTCGCCGAACGGCGAGGGATGGAAGCCGTACCGCAAGGTCAGGCCTTCGCCGCCGCGTTTGAAATCGCCGGGCGTCATGGCTTCGTGCGCGACGAAAAGGTCGTGCAGGCGGCCGGGTCCCGAGAGGCCGACCTCGTACGCCGCATCCAGCACGCTGGCGCTGTCGCGCAGCAAGGCGCGGGCGTGGTCGAGCGTCACCGCCTGCAGAAACGCCTTGGGCGTGAGGCCGGCCCAGCGCTTGAACAGATGGTGGAAATGCGAGGCGGAGAGACCGACGTGAGCTGCGATCTCCTCGATCTCCGGCTGACGGCGGGCGTTGCGCGACATGAATTCGAGCGCGGCGCGCACGCGCTCGTAGTCGTTTGACAAGACCCTGAGCGATTGAGGCGCGGCGACGGGACGTTCGAGCATGGGTTCGACCTTTCGCCCTCAGAATGCGCGAGCCCTGCCGGCCGGGCCACCCGTTTCCTACGACAGGTCGGGACCGCGCCGCGCCCGCGCCAGGGCGTGCGTCAGGTCGGTCGCCACTTCCGCCTTTTGCGCGGGCCCGAGAAAGGCGCCGAATTCGACGCTGCGCCCGTGCGAGACCAGCGCCAGGCGCTGCACGCCGAATTCCTCGTGCTCGGACCGGTCGAGCCGCACCCAGGCGGGATTGAAGCGCCAGTCGCGCTTGTCGCCGCGCGCCGAAACTTTGGCCAGCAGCAGCTCGAGCGGCGTCAGCCGCACGTCCTCGTAGGCGCGCGCAGCCCGAAACGACAGCCTGAAAGCGAACCAAATTCCAAGCGCGTCGAGCCCGAGAAAACCGATGATCGGCCATGCGCCCATGAAGAAGAACGGCAGGCTGATCGCGCAGATCGTTGCGCTGACGACCAGAACCAGCGCTTTCGCCTGACCATAGGTCAGAGAGCGATGCGGTCGCAGGCGGACGGCGTAGATCGCCTGATCGTATGCTTCGGCCATGGCCTCGCCGGACTTTGCGGAGCGGTGGCCACAATCCTATAAAAGTTCATGGTCGAAAAGAAGAGGCCGCCGTCTGCGAGCACCGCGGCGAGGAAACCCATCGCGAAGAAGAAGGCGTCGTCCCGCACGGCCGTCGATCCCGCGCGCATCCACGAGATCTTTTCGCGCCTTCGCGCGCACACCCCCGAGCCGAAGGGCGAGCTCGAATATGTGAATCCGTACACGCTGCTGGTCGCGGTCGTGCTGTCGGCGCAGGCGACCGACGCGGGCGTCAACAAGGCGACGCGGGGCCTGTTCGCCGCCGCCGACACGCCGCAAAAATGTATGGTCCGCCCCGTCCGTGCAAGGGTCGCGTTCGTTCTGACGATGCA
>CAZWJF010000046.1:0-19115 GCA_964634325.1 uncultured Rhodoblastus sp. | reverse complement strand
GGCGATGGCGAGCTTTCGACCTGAAAGCCAGCTTTCCAGCCCGCATGCGGCGCCGACAATCAGACACGCGACGAGAATGGAATTGATTTGCAAATTCATGTTCGCTCCTCACAAGCAACGGAGCGATTAAGGCGCGCTGGAGCCTGCCGCAGCCCTAACGGAATGCTGCGTTCGAAAATCAGATTTACGCAGCTTTTGAGCCAAAGGCCGGCCAAACATGAATTAATTTTTACTCATTTTTTCGCGTTGCCGGCGCTTACGTCGCTTGTTCATTTTTGGCCTCCGCTCACATGAGCTGGCCACTATGCGCTGGTTCCATTGGCGGAGAAAATTTTCCTTATCGTGCAACGGGCGCGTCGCTCGCCGCTCTTGATCCGACGGGCGCGGCGCGCGCGTTTCCGTGCAAACGGCATTTGAATTGGTTTTGAATCGAATTTACGCGGCGGTTGAACGGCATTCGCCGAAAACATGAATTAAAATTTACCGAACGCGGCGATCGCTTGCGTTCAGGCGTCAAACCTGTCGCGCCAGGCCGGAGGCGAGCCGGCGAACGGCAACGCCGTCGCCTCGTAGACGCCGCGTGCGATGGCGCGCGCAAGGCAGTCGGAGGCGAGCGCGCAGATTTCGATCAGCTCCGCGGCCGGATCGCTCATGCGACGTCTGCCTGTCGATGAGGCGAAGACCATGTCGCCGTCGAAGATCGCGTGCGCGAGCCGCAAGCCCTTCGATTTTCCGCCGGACGCCGCGATGGCCAGCCGCTTGGCTTGGGGCTTGGTCAGTTGCGCGTCGGTCGCGACCATGGCGATCGTCGTCGCGGGCGTGATCGGACGGCCCTTCCATGCGAGGTCCGTCGAAGGACGAGGCAACGCGCCGAGCCCGCCGAACTCCTCGCCGATCTCCCAGGGCGCCGCCCAGAAATGCGGCCCGCCGCCGACGACCGCCGAGCCGATGGCGTTGACAACCACCAGCGCGCCGACCGTATGGCCGGCGGACGTCACGACGCTCGCCGAGCCGAGACCGCCCTTGAGGTCAGCCGTCGTCGCGCCGTATCCGCCGCCGGCCGTGCCGAGCGCGAAATCGACCCCGGCTGCGTCGCAGGCCGCATAGGCGAGTTCGCGATAGGGCGGATAGCGGCCCCAGTCCTTGTCGCCGCCGTTGATTAGGTCGAAGCAGATCGCTTGCGGCGTGATCGGGATTACGGCGCGGCCGAACGCGACGCCGCGGCCGCGTTCGCGCAGCCACGCCTGCGCGCCGCTCGCCGCGTCGAGCCCGAAGCCGGAGCCGCCTGACAGGAGAAGCGCGTGAACGGCGTCGACTTGCGCTTCGGGCGCCAGACATTCGAGATCGCGCCCGGCCGGAGCGCCGCCGGTGACGGCCACGGAGGCGACGGCGTCAGGCTCGAACAGGGCGACGGTGACGCCGGTCGCGATGCGCGCGTCCTGCGCGTTGCCGACCAGAACGCCATCGACGTCGGTGATGAGATTTTTCGGTCCTGCCCGCATCGCAGCGCCTCCCGTCGCGAAACTCGCACGACGGAAACCATGCGCGCAACGTGCGCTTTGGCGCCTCGGAACGGCCCGAATTGCGGCTGAATTCCGGCGCGCTCGCTCAGCAAAGGTTCATCTGCCGCGTGTGAAAACCGCGCATCGGAAACAGGAAAGACCGAAACAATGGATACCCGCGTACAAGTCAGCTCCGACCCGCTTTCGTTCCGCGTCAGCCGGGGTCATGGGGCCTCCTTCGTC
This sequence comes from uncultured Rhodoblastus sp., assembly GCA_964634325.1. Classification (GTDB taxonomy): domain Bacteria; phylum Pseudomonadota; class Alphaproteobacteria; order Rhizobiales; family Beijerinckiaceae; genus JAJXWB01. Next base: position 17,370 of record CAZWJF010000046.1, on the reverse strand, counting down.
GTCACCGAGGCGCAGGGTCGCATCGGCGGCGTCTTCGGCGATCTGTCGGACGCCATGCGGTTTGCGCGTCTCGAAGCGGTCAGCCGCGGCCGCGCGCTCGACCTGCGTTTCGACGAAAGCCTCGCGCTCATTCGGGCAGCGGGATGAACTCCGTTTCGCCGGGCACGCTCTCGAACCGCCCCGCCGCCCAGTCGGCCTTGGCCTGTTCGATCCGCTCCCGCCGCGAGGAGACGAAATTCCACCAGATGTAACGCGGTCCGTCGGCCGTTTCTCCGCCGACCAGCGCGATGCGCGAGGCCTCGGCCGCCCGGACCTGGACGGGCGACCCGGGCTTGAGGATCAGCAGGCGGCCTGCCTCGAAGCGATCGCCGGCGATCTCGATCGCGCCGGACGATATGTACAGAGCGCGTTCCTCATGCGCGGCGTCGATCGGCGCGGACGCCCCGGCCGCCAGCATGAAATCCACGAAGATCGTATCGCTGAGCGTTCGCACAGGCGCAGCGCGGCCATAGGCCGAACCGGCGACGATCCGCGCTGTCAGGCCCTTGTCCTCGATCGTCGGCAGAGCAGTCGAATCGTAATGATCGAAGGCGGGCGCCGTCTCCTCGTGCGCTTTGGGCAGCGCGACCCAGAGTTGCAAACCCGCCAGCGCGCCGCCATGTGCGCGCCAGTCGGCGGCCGAGCGTTCCGAATGGGCGATGCCGCGCCCCGCCGTCATCCAGTTGAGTTCGCCCGGCCGGATCGGCAACGCGCTGCCGAGCGAATCCCGATGCACGATCTCGCCGTCGAAAAGATAGGTGACCGTGGCGAGCCCGATGTGCGGATGCGGGCGGACGTCCATGCCGTTGCCCGCCTGCAGGACGACCGGACCGAGATGATCGAGAAAGATGAAGGGGCCGACCATGCGTCGCCGCGCGCTCGGCAGCGCGCGCCGCACGACGAAACCGTCGCCGAGATCGTGCGAGCGCGGGACGATTATCGTGTCGATCCCTTCGCAGGAGGTGGGATCGCCGGGGATCGGGTCGATGGAATGCAGGGTCGACATGCGCGCCTCCGGAAAATGAAATAGCGCGCGTCCACGCAACGGAAACCCGGCGACATGGACGTCGGACCGCGGCGCGCTATTTTTGCGGCATGGTCCCAGCCGAAAATCTCCTCTCCCGCGAAACTTCTCCCTACCTGCTTCAGCACGCAGGAAACCCCGTGCATTGGCGCCCTTGGGGCCACGAAGCGCTCGCCGAGGCAAAAGCGCTCGACAAGCCGATCCTTCTGTCGATCGGCTACGCCGCCTGTCATTGGTGCCATGTGATGGCGCACGAGAGCTTCGAGAACGAGGCGACCGCCGCGCTGATGAACCGCCTGTTCGTCAACGTGAAGATCGATCGCGAGGAGCGGCCCGACATCGACCACATCTACATGTCCGCATTGCACGCGATGGGTCAGCAGGGCGGCTGGCCGCTGACCATGTTCATCGCGCCGGACGGCTCGCCATTCTGGGGCGGCACCTATTTTCCTCCGGAGCCGCGCTGGGGCAGACCCTCTTTCCCGCAAGTGCTGGAAGCGGTTCACGCGGCCTGGCGCGACAAGAGCGACAGCATCAGCAAGAATACGACTGCGCTCGGCCGCCACCTCGCCTCGCTGTCGGCGACCGCACCGGGCGCGCCGATCCGCGCCGACGATCTCGAAAGCTTTGCAGGCGCATTGCTCAATCAGGTCGACCCGACCTATGGCGGCATCGGCGACGCGCCGAAATTTCCGAACGCGCCGATCTTTCGTTTCCTCTGGCAGGAGGGTGTGCGCGCCGACAACGCCGACGCGCGGGACGCGGTGCGCCATCTGCTCGCAGCCATGTGCCAGGGTGGAATTTACGATCACCTGGGCGGCGGCTTCGCGCGCTATTCCACCGACGCGCAATGGCACGTGCCGCATTTCGAGAAGATGCTCTACGACAACGCGCAGATTCTCGAATTGCTGGCGCTCGCTCATGCCGCGCGGCCGTTCGGCCTGTTCGCGCAGCGCGCCCGCGAAACGGTCGGCTGGTTGCTTCGCGAAATGCTGACCGAGCCGGACGCGCGGGGCGATTGCGCCTTTGCGGCGGCGCAGGACGCCGATCAGGAAGGCGAAGAGGGCCTGTTCTACACCTGGACGTCAGGCGAAATCCGCGCCGCGCTCGGCGACGCCGCGCTGGAGTTCGCCGAGGCCTACGATGTGCGCGAAGAGGGCAATTGGGAGGGGCGCAACGTCCTGCGGCGCCTGGCGCAGGCCGGCCATCCCGTCGAAGAAGCCGCGCTGGCCCAGTCCCGCCAGGTTCTGTTCGACTTGCGCGAAAATCGCCCCAAACCGGCGCGCGACGACAAGGTGCTGGTCGACTGGAACGGCCTCATGATTCGCGCGCTCGCGCGCGCCGCCGCTGTTTTCGATGCGCCGCAATGGCTTGAGGCCGCGCAAAGCGCCTTCCGTTTCGTCGACCGCGCCGCGCGGGAGAACGGCAGGCTCGCGCACGCCTGGCGCGGCCGCGTCTCGGCGATCGGCCAGCTCGACGATTATGCGAGCTTCGCGCTGGCTGCGCTCGCCCTGTTCGAGGCGACCGGCGAGCGAGATTATCTCGACCACGCGCAGACGACGGCGCGCGCGGCGCAGCGCCTGTTCGGCGATGCGGACGGCAGCCTGTTCCTCACGGCAGCCGATGCGGCGGACGTGCCGGTCGCGCGCCCGCGCCATGCGCGCGACAACGCCACGCCATCCGGCGTCGGCATGATGGCGGAGGCTTTCGCCCGTCTGTGGCATCTGACCGGCGACGCCGGTTGGCGCGACGCATGCGAGAAGTTGATCGGCGCCTTCTCCGGCGCAGGCGCGGCGCTTGCGCTCAGCCCGACATTATTGACGGCGTCGGACCTCCTCGAGCGCGCCGCGGTCGTGGTGGTCGCGGGCGAGGCGGGCGCGGACGAATTGTTGCGCGCGGCGCTCCGGTCTCCGGACCCGGCCGTCTGCGTGTTGCGCACCAAAGATGGCGCGGATTGGCCTCCCGAAAGCCCTGCGTATGGCCGCTCGCCAGTCGAAGGTCGAGCGGCGGCCTATGTCTGCCGCGCGATGGTCTGCGGCTTGCCGACCACGGATGCGCAGGCGCTTACGGCCGAACTCGGAGCTTGAATGTTCAACTCTGCTGGAACGGCTTCAGGTCGCGCACGTCCCAGTCGTCGGTGCCTCCCACCCGGCAGGCCGAGCCTTGAACCACTTCCTTGGAATCCGGCGCGTCGATCTTGGCGATGAAGGCGCGGCAGACCTGTCCATCGACCGGGTAGGGCGCGGCGACGGGGATGAAAGACCCCTTGCGTCCCGACTGCGGATTGTCCCAGGCGACGGTCGCGCCATTTCCCTGCGGGTCGAGCGCCGTGGCGAGAGCGGCGCGCGCGCGCCGCCAGTCTTCGACGTCCAATTTGGGCGATAGCGGCGCAACTTGCGGCGTGGCGACCGGCGCGCTGGCCTTGGCGATCGAGCCGGTCGGCGCATAGTCGACATTGGCCTTGGAGTCCGACGACATCATGGGCAGCGAAATCGAGCATCCCCCGAGGCCGATCGCGCATACGCTCAGATTCAAGGCCGCCAGGCGCGCGGCGAGGCTGCCGACGCGCAATGGGGCCGTCTTGGTGCTGGCGGCAGGCCGCCGGGGGCTACGCACTATGATCCACCGTGATACAAAGAACTCCCATGGATTCTCCCTCACAGCAGTTAACGGCGGGTGACTTCACCGAGGCGCGGGAGCCCTTCGCGCTGTTCGAGCAATGGCTCGAGGAAGCGCGCGCCAAGGAAATCAACGATCCCGAGGCGATGGCGATCGCGACGGTCGACCCCGACGGCCTGCCGAACGTGCGAATGGTGCTGCTCAAGGCTTTCGACGAGCGCGGCCCGGTCTTCTACACCAATGCGGAGAGCGCCAAGGGGCGGGAGCTCCTGACGGCGGGCAAGGCGGCCGCCCTTTTCCACTGGAAATCGCTGCGCCGGCAGGTGCGTATTCGCGGTCTCGTCGAAACTGTCGCCGAGGAGCAATCCGACGCCTATTTCGCGTCGCGGCCGCGCGACAGCCGCATCGGCGCCTGGGCCAGCCAGCAGTCGCGCCCGCTGGAGAGCCGGTTCGCTCTCGAAAAGGCCGTTGCGAAATTCGCAGCCAAGTATGCGGTCGGAGACGTGCCGCGTCCGCCCTACTGGATGGGATTTAGAATTCGACCTGTTCAGTTCGAATTTTGGTCCGACCGACCGTTTCGCCTGCACGAGCGCATCGATTTTCGTCGCGGCGCGCCGGAGGGCGACTGGCGCAAGCAACGCCTCTATCCCTAGGCGACCATGACCGACGCCATCGCCGCGCCCGTTTCCCGCACCTATCCGCCGCACCCGCTGCTGGCGGCCTCTGTCGCCGTCTTTCGCGACGGCAAGGTGCTGATCGCCACCCGCACCAAACCGCCCGGCGCAGGCGTCTGGTCGCTGCCCGGCGGCCTTGTCGAGGCGGGCGAAACGCTCGAAGAGGCGGCGCTGCGCGAATTGCACGAGGAGGTCGGCGTCGAGGCCCGGATCGTCGCCTTCAACCGCCATGTTCAGCGGATCGACCGCGACGAGCAGGGTCGCGTGCGCCATCATTTCGTTGTGGCGTCATTCGTCGGCGAATGGACCGCGGGCGAGGCGCAGACCGGCCCCGAGGCCGGCGAGGTGCGGTGGGTCGATCCGCTCGACCTCGGCGCCCTGCCGACGACGCCGCATCTGGCGCGCATTCTCGCGCGCGCGGCGGAAATTTTCGGGGCCTCGTCGTGAGCGCGCCGCGTGGCGCGATCGCGCTGTTCGCAGCCGCGCTGCTGGCCGGCGCGCCGGCGCCCGCGCTCGCGCAGAAATCCGCGAAGACCGACGCCGCCCGCAAAGCGCCGGAAGCCAAACCCGAGACGCCCGCAGACGGCGCGCCGCCCTACGAGCCGCAATTGCTGCGCCTGTCCGAGATCATGGGCGCGCTCGCCTATCTGCGCGACCTGTGCGGCGATGGCGACGGCGCCGAATATCGCGCGCGCATGTCCGGGCTCCTCGACGCAGAGGGCAAGGCCCCCGAGCGCCGTGAAAAACTCGCCGGCGCCTACAATCGCGGCTATCTCGGCTACGAGACGAGTTACAGCGTCTGCACGCCCAACGCGCGCGCCGCAATCGACCGTTTCATCGCGGAAGGCGGGCGGATCGCGCGCGACATTTCCTATCATTTCGGCAGGACTTAGAACGCGCCGCCGATTGATTAAATGCAATCGATCCGAGCCGTTAACCTTCTGGCAAGACCTTCGTCGCGCGCGCTGCTCCAGCCGTATAGTTTCCCCCGCATGACGACCGCCGCCTCCAGCCGCCTCCTCGATCTCGAAGTCGCCAACGAAGACCGCCACGTAGCCCTGAGCTACGTGAACGACGCCTTCGTCGAGGCGCTCATGGCCGGGCTGGACATGGAATCCTTCGCCGACGCGGCCATCACCGCGGGGCTGCAGGAACTTGTCGCCTGCTATGGCGAGGACGCTGTCGCCAATTTTACGGCCCGCCTTCCCGAACGCGTGCGGCGCGGAGATTTCACGGTCGGCGCGCGTCACTGACGATCTCGGCGCTTCGCCGCAAATTGCGGTAGAAGGGGCCAGCGTCCGACGCAGAGCCCGTGACTTCCCCGATGACCAAACCGGCGCGCCAAGCTCCGTCCAGACTGTCTGAGCCTATATCGGACGCCGGCGCGCTGCCGCGTCCGGTCGCCGCTATCCGCCAAAAGATTCTCAAGGCCTGCGCGACCGGCGACATCGAAGCGCTACGCATTCCCATCGACTGGAACGAGGTGCGGCCGCTGTTCGAGCGCGGCGCCAAACGCCCGCTAGGCGAGGACCCGATCGAGCGCTTGAAGGCGTTGTCGTTCGACCGCGCGGGGCAGGAGACGCTCGCGCTCCTGCGCAATGTTCTCCGTCAGGCCTTCATCGTCGAGACGCGCGGCCGATCGCAGATGTACGTCTGGCCGGCGTTCGCGTTGAAGCCGCCGGCCGATCCATCGCCGGACGAACGCCAGATCATGCTGAGCTGCGTGCGCTTCGCCGATCTCGCCAGGACGGACGCGAGCGGCCGACCGCCGTCGATGCGCGTCGGCGTCGCCGCCGACGGCGTCTGGCACTATTTCTGGTCGGTCGATCCGGACGTGTGAGGCGGCCGCCGGATCAACCCTTGGCGAATTGTTCGCGCTCCAGGACACGCGACAAAATCGCGCCAGCCACGAGCCCCCAGAACGCCGCGCCGATGCCGAACAGGGGAATGTCGGCGACCGTGACGAGAAAGCTCGCCAGCGCGCCAAAAGCGAAGGGGCCCTTGAACGAAGAAACGAATGCGCCCTGCAAGACGCGCAGCATCGCCAGACCGCCGAGCATCATGATGAACTCCTTCGGCGTCGACAGCATCAGGCGCGTGAAGGTCGGCGAGAACAGGCCGAATAAGATGGCCAGCGCGCCGGTGGTCAGCGCCGCCGCGTAGTGCCGGCGCGCCTCGCCCGACGAGGTGACGATGCCGTTGGTCGGCCCTGTCAGGCAGGTGCCGACCGCTCCGACGGCGGCGCTCAGCAATCCGCCGATCCCGCAGGCGACGGTTACGGCGTTCGCCGGAGGCTTGTGGCCCGCAGCCTGAAGTATCGCGAAACCTTGCGCATTCTGCACGACAAGCACGGTGATCGCGAGCGGTACGACTAGCTCGACGATCGCCTGAAACGAAAAGGCCGCGCTCGCCAATTGCGGCCGCGCCAGCGCCAGCGTTCCGAGCGCCTGCGCGTCGACGCGCGGCGTCAGAACCAGGATCGCTGCGCCGACGATCAGCGCGCCGAGGATCGGCGGCGCGACGCGCGCCACGCGCTGGTCGATAGACAGCGCGAGAAACGTGGCCAGCATCGCCCAACCGAGCAGCGGATCGCCTTGCAGCGCCCTGACCACGTCGAGCCCGAAGCGCAGGAACACGCCGGCGACCATGCCCATGACGATCGGCATGGGAATCCATTCGAGCGCGCGTTTGGCGAGGCCGGTCGCGCCGACGAAGGCGATGAGCAGGCTGGTCGCGTAATAGCAGCCGACCACTTGCGCGAAGCTCAGGTGCGCGAGCGCCTGACCGGCGAGCACCGTGCCGGGAATCGTCCAGAAGAAGCACAGCGGCTGACGCCAGATCCATGTCATCGCCAGCGTCAGCGCGCCATTGATGAAGAAACACGCGAATATCCACGACGCGATCTGGGCGTCGGACAGATGGGCCTTGGTCGCGACCGACAGAACGATGGCGACCGGACCGGTCGCCGCGAAAATGAATCCGATCAGCCCGTTGGCGAGCTGCGTCGGACCGAGATCGCGCAAGACCTGGCTGGGCGAGAGGCGCGCTGCGGCGGAGGTGGTCTCGGTCGACGTCATGGCGCGCATAGTGGCGGAAGCCGCTCCACCGCGCCAGATGTGGCCAGCCTGGCCGAAATATCGTCAGAGCGCGGCGTGGAACCGAACGGCGGCGCCGCGCGAGGGCGTCGCAATCTCGCCCTGCCACATGACGCGCTGCCCGCGCACGAAGGTTCCGACCGGCCAGCCGACGACGTGCCTGCCGTCGTAGGGGGTCCAGCCGGCGCGCGAGGCGATCCACGAATCGCGGATGATTTCGCGGCGCTTCAGATCGACGATGGTGAAATCAGCATCGTATCCGACCGCTGCGCGGCCTTTGCGCGCGATGCCGAACAGCCGCGCAGGGCCGGCGCTCGTCATGTCGACGAAGCGCTCCAGCGTCAGTCGCCCCGCATTGACGTGGTCGAGCATGCACGGCACGAGCGTCTGCACGCCGGTCATGCCGGACGGGCTTTCGGGATAGGGCTTGGCCTTCTCTTCGAGCGTGTGCGGCGCATGGTCGGAGCCGAGTATGTCGGCCACGCCCTCGACGAGCCCGCGCCAGATGCGGTCGCGATGATGTTTTTCCCGCACTGGCGGATTCATCTGCAGCTTGGTGCCGAGCCGCGCGTAATCGTCGGACGACAGCGTGAGGTGATGCGGCGTCACTTCGACGGAGGCGACGTCCTTGTGGCCGGCGAGAAATTCGATCTCCTCGCCGGTCGACACGTGCAGAACATGGATGATCGCGCGATTTTCGCGCGCGATGCGAACCAGTCGCTGCGTGCACTGCAAGGCGGCCGTCACGTCGCGCCAGACATGATGCGAAGTCGGGTCGCCTTTCACGCGCAGCGGCTTTCTCTCGTTCAGACGATATTCGTCCTCGGAATGGAACGCCGCACGCCGGCGCGTCGCGCCGAGAATACGGGCGACGCCGTCGTCGTCCTCCACCAGCAGCGAGCCGGTCGACGAGCCCATGAACACCTTGATTCCGGCCGCGCCGGGCAGGCGCTCGAGTTCGGGAATGTCCTTGACGTTGTCGTGCGTGCCGCCGACCCAGAAGGCGAAATCGCAATGCATCCGGTTGGTCGCGCGTGCGACCTTGTCGGCCAGCTCCGGCTCGCCCGTCGTCAGCGGATTGGTGTTGGGCATTTCGAACACGGCCGTCACGCCGCCGAGCGCCGCCGCGCGCGAGCCGGTCTCGAGGTCTTCCTTGTGGGTCGGGCCCGGTTCTCGGAAATGCACCTGCGTATCGATCACGCCCGGCAGGATGGTCAGCCCGCGGCAGTCGATCCGCTCGCCCGCAGACGCGCGCGACAGATCGCCGATGGCGGCGATCGTATCGCCGATCACGCCGATGTCGCGCAGGCCGCGCCCGTCCTGATTGACGAGGTCGCCGCCTGAGAGAATGAGATCGTAGGTCTGGGTCATGGGCCGATCCGTCCGGTGTCCGGATGCTCTTAGACCAAGGACGCGGCCGGCGGAACCACATTCGGCGCGGCGTCCGTCTTGCATCGTCCGGGTTATCGCTGTGGAGGACCGCTTGACTTGAAGCGGACCAGACACAATTTGCCGGGATCAGACAGGAAGGTCGCATGCCCGCCGTATTTCTCGCCGACCGCGCCATTGTTTCCGTTTCCGGCGCCGAGGCCCGTTCATTCCTGCAGGGGCTCGTGACCTGCGACATGACGAAGATCGCGCCCGACGCGCCGGGTTTCGGCGCGTTGCTGACGCCGCAGGGCAAGATCATGTTCGATTTTCTCGTCGCGCAGGATGACGAGCGTTTCCTGCTCGACGCCCCGCGCGAAAAGGCGGCCGACCTCGTCAAGCGACTCGGTTTCTACAAATTGCGCGCAAAGATCGAAATCGCCGACCTTTCGACGGAGGCGAAGGGCGAAGATGCGCTGGCCGTCGTCGCGATTTTCGGGGACGCGCCGCCAACGCCTGCCGGCGCGATTGTTTTCGTGGACCCACGCGCTGACGGCCTCGGCCGGCGCGCTCTCCTGCCGCTTGCCGCCGCGCGCGCTTACGGCGTCGCGCCGGAGGGCGAATACGAGGCGCATCGCATCGCCTGCGGCGTACCGAAAGGCGGGCTCGATTTCGCCTATGGAGACGCCTTCCCGCACGAGACCAACATGGACCTGCTGCACGGCGTCGCCTTCGACAAGGGTTGTTATGTCGGGCAGGAGGTCGTCTCGCGCATGCAGCACCGCGGCCTCGTGCGCAAGCGCGTGGTGAAGGTCGCCCTCGAAGGCGAGGCCGGTCCCGGAGCGGAAATTCGCGCGGGCGAGATCGCCGTCGGCGTGCTCGGCGGCGCGCTCGATGGGCATGGCCTTGCGACCGTGCGTCTGGATCGCGCGGAGGACGCCAAGGGTCAGGCGATGACAGCGGGCGAAGCGCGCGTGACGCTGCTCTGACGCGGCTTTCGCGCCGTCGGTCTTTTCGCTATTCACGTGGTATGGCCAAGAAACCCGCGCCGCGCCCCGCTGTGATGCATGACGACGGTCTCGCTCGTTGTCCCTGGCCGGGCGTCGATCCGCTGTACGTCGCCTACCACGACGAGGAATGGGGCGTCCCCGAATACGATTCGCGGGCTTTGTTCGAGAAGCTCCTGCTCGATGGCTTTCAGGCCGGGCTTTCGTGGATCACCATCCTGCGCAAGCGCGAGAATTTCCGTAAAGCCTTCGATGGCTTCCAGCCCGCGAAGATCGCGCGCTATACGCCCGCGAGACTCGAAAAGCTGATGACGAACGAAGGAATCATCCGCAATCGCCAGAAGATCGAGGGCTCTGTCGCTTCCGCGCGCGCGTATCTGGCGATCGAGGAGAAGGAAGGTTTTTCCAATTTCCTCTGGAAATTCGTGGATGGCAGGCCGGTGCAGAACAGATTGCGCGACCTCAACGACATCCAGGCGGAAACGGAAACCTCGCAGAAAATGTCGAAGGCGCTGAAGGACGCAGGCTTCAAATTCTGCGGGCCGACCATCGTCTACGCTTTCATGCAGGCGACCGGCATGGTCAACGACCATCTCGTCGATTGCCATTGTCACGCGCGTTGCGCCGCGCTCGGGCTGAAGAAGAAATGAACCGCTCCGCGCCTCGCGCCTGGCAGCGCATGCTGTCGGGCCGTCGTCTCGATTTGCTCGACCCTTCGCCGCTCGATGTGGAGATCGAGGACATCGCACACGGGCTCGCGCGTGTGGCGCGCTGGAACGGCCAGACGACGGGGCCGCACATTTTTTCGGTCGCGCAACACTCGCTGCTGGTCGAATACATCGCCTCGTCGCTCGATATCGGCATCGGCGCGCGCGGCGCATTGTTCGCGCTTCTGCACGACGCGCCGGAATATGTGGTCGGCGACATGATATCGCCGTTCAAGGCTGTTATCGGCGACAGTTACAAGCAAGTGGAGAATCGCATTCTGGCCGCGATCCTTTTGCGCTTCGGTCTCAACGCCAAGCCGGCCGCAGGGCTCGCGAAGCTGGTGAAGAAGGCGGACCGCGCTGCGGCTTTTTTCGAGGCGACAGCGGTGGCCGGCTTCGAACTCGCCGAGGCGAAGACGTTCTTCGGCCAACCCGAATTCCGGCCGCGTGGGCTCGACGCGCTGCTCGCGCCGATTTCCTCGCAGGAGGCGGAGCAGCGGTTTCTGGCGCGGTTTCGCGCAATCGAGGAGGAGCTTTGATGCCCCGCCTGCATGTCTGTCCGTTGAGCCGAATCGACGAAGTCGCTGTCGCCAGCGGCGCGCGCTCGATGGTGACCTTGATCAATGTCGGAACGCCGGTGACGCGGCCCGCTTCGATCCCCGCCGACCGACACCTGTTCATCGGCATGTCCGACATTGCGCAGCATGTTCAGGGCCTCGTCGCGCCGGACGTCTCGCACGTCAGGGCTCTTCTGGCTTTCGTGCGCGCATGGGACCGGCGCGCGCCGTTGCTGATCCATTGCTGGGCGGGCGTGTCGCGCTCGACGGCGGCGGCCTTCGTCGCGGCCTGTGCGCTCGGCCCTGCGCGGGACGAGGGCGAAATCGCCGCGAGGATCCGCGCCGTCTCTCCGACCGCAACGCCGAATCCACGTTTTGTCGCGATCGCCGACGAACAGCTCGGCCGTGGCGGCCGCATGGTCGCCGCCGTCCAGGCGATCGGGCGGGGCGAGGATTGTTTCGAAGGCGTGCCCTTCGCGCTGCCGCTCTAGGCCATCCGGCCCCGATTCTTCACGTGTGATTTCATACTTCCAGGCGTTCGGGTCCGCTTCATCTTGCGCCGGCCCGCGACTCGGCCTTGGCTGCTGATCGGGCTGATGGGGGAAATATGGTCGCGCTGCTGACGCTCGCCGGATTGCTGGTCGTGGTTTCCGGGCCTGTCGCTTTCTTCATGGCGCTGAAATTGCGCGAGCGGCTGGCGGAGGCCGAACGGCGCATCGCCGAGATGGAATTCCGCGCGGCCGGCGCGGTCCGCGCTACGCCGCCGCTGCCGGGCGCCGCGCCCGACGCCCCCGCAGTCGTTGAGGCGCAGGCCGAACCCGTCGAACCTCAGCCTGCTCCAGAAGCGCCGCCCGTCCCGCGGCCCGAGCCCGCTGCGCCCAAATCCGTCTCGGGCTGGGAGGGGCTGAGCTGGGCGGGGGCGTCCGGCCGCGCGACCGAAGACGCCCCGGCCGCTCCCCCGGCAGCGCCGGCGCGCAGCCTGGAAGAGCGGCTTGGCGCCCGTTGGACTGTCTGGGTCGGCGGCGTGGCGCTCGCGCTCGGCGGCCTGCTGCTCGTGCGCTATTCGATCGAGCAGGGCTATTTCGGGCCGGCGGCGCGCACCGTGCTCGGCCTGATCTTCGGCGCGCTGCTCGCCGCCGCCGGCGAAATTCTGCGCCGCCGAGAAAAGACGGGAACGCCGTCTCAGATTCCCGCTGTCCTCACCGCCGCCGGCACGGTCGCGCTCTTCGGCGCGATCTATGCCGCTCACGGCCTCTATGGGTTCATCGGCCCGGCGCCGGCCTTCATCGCGCTCGGCGTCATCGCCGTCGCCGCGATATTCGCCGCCGCGTTGCATGGTCCAGCGCTGGCGGGCCTTGGCCTTGTCGGAGCATTCGCCGCGCCCTTGCTCGTCTCGTCGGAGCAACCCAACCCCTGGCCGGTCGTGCTGTACCTCGCAGCCGCCACGGGCGCGGCCTATGCGTTGTCGCGGATCCGGCGCTGGCTGTGGCTCGCAGCGGCCGCCGCAGTCGGCGCGGGCCTGTGGGCGCTGGCCATGGCCGCGCAGGGCTCCGCCAATTTCTTCCACGCCGCCCTTGTTCAGACCATCGTGTCGGCGGCGTTGGCGGCGACCTTCCTCGCGTTCCTGCCGCATCTCGCGACGCCGGACGAGGACGCAGACTTCGACCCCGTCTCCAGCGCCATTCTCGGCGCCTTCGGCGTCGTCGGATTCCTCGTCGCGTTCTCGGGCTTCGAACAGGGCGCGCTGTCCACGACGCCGATCATCATACTTGGACTTCTGGTGGCGGGCCTCGCCGCGATCGGCGCCATCGCGCCGCCTGCCGCCGCCGTTGCGCCGATCGCCGGCGCGCTGGCCGCGGCCATTCTCTGGATCTGGACTGGCGACAGTCAGAAGCCGATTCAGCTCTCGACCGTGGCGACGCTGCACGAGCCGCTGGAACGCAGCCTGTTCATCGCCTTCGCCGCCGCCACGGCCCTGCTCGTCGCGGGGTTCCCGGCGCGCAAACTGGCGACGGCGCCGCGCCTGCCGATGGTTCTCGCCGGCTGTTATGCGGGAACCGCGACAGTCGCGCCGTTGGCGATTCTCGCGATCGTCTACCTGCGCCTCGCCCGCAGCGAGGCAAGCTTGCCCTTCGCGTTGCTTGCCGGCCTGCTGGCGGCGGTCTTCGTCGTCCTCGCGCAGTATTTCCGACGCGGCGACGGGCCGGACGCCGAACCCGCTGCCAGGATCGCGCTCGGCGCCTTCGCGACGGCGGCGCTGGCCGCACTGGCGCTCGGCTTCGTCTTCGTCTTCGACAAGGGCGTGCTGACGGTCGCGCTCGCGGTCGCCGCGCTTGCCGCGGCCTACGTCGCGACGCGGCTCGACCTCGTCGCGCTGCGCTACGCCGCCGCGGCCATCGGCTTCGTCGTGCTCGGGCGCCTCGCTTGGGAGCCGCGGATCGTCGGCGAAGCGCTCGGCGCGACGCCGATTCTCAACTGGCTCTTGTTCGGCTATGGCGCGCCGGCGCTCGCCTTCGGCCTCGCCGCGCGGCAGATGCGGCTCGCCGGCGGCGAAGACCTGCCCGTGCGCGTCGCGCAATCGCTGACGATCCTGTTCGCCGGACTGCTCGTCTTCTTCGAGACGCGTCACGCGCTCAACGGCGGCGATCCCTACGAGCCCTCCAGCTCGCTGATCGAACAAGGGCTGCTCGCCACGAGCGCGCTGCTGTTCGCCATCGTCCTGACGCGGCTCGATCTCAGGCGCGCGAGCCCGGTCTTCAACATCGCATCCATGATTTTCGGCGTGATCGCAGTGGCGCTCGCTGCGCTCGGCCTCGCCTTCGCCCGCAACCCGTTCGTCGAGTGCCGCGCGGTGGAGGGCGGAACCTTCTTCAACGCGCTGCTGCTCGCCTATCTGCTGCCTGCGGCGCTGGCGGCGGTCCTGATGCGCATGTCGCGCGGCGGGCGCCCGCAATGGTACGTGACGGCGGCCGGCGTTCTCTCGCTGGCGTTGCTGTTCCTCTACGCTTGCCTCCAGACGCGGCGCTTTTTCCACGAAGCCGTCATTTGCGAGCAGCAGGGCGCGGAAGACATCGAAATCTGGGCCTATTCGGCGGTCTGGCTGGCGCTCGGCGCTCTGCTGCTGCTCTACGGCGTGTGGCGCCAGAATCAGGGCGCGCGCATCGCCTCGGGCCTGTTCGTACTGGCGGCGACGCTCAAGATATTCCTCTACGATATGGCGGGCCTGGAGGGTCTGATGCGAGCGCTCTCGTTCATCGGACTCGGCGTCGTGCTCATCGGTATCGGGCTGCTCTATCAGAAGCTGGTCTTCGCCAGGCGACCGTCGGCAGGCGGCGGCGGGCCGGACGTGGTATAGAATCGCCAGCACCGACGACCGAACCGAGAAACCGAATGAGCGACGCCAAGGACATTGCCTCCATGCCTTTCGAACAGGCGATGAAGGCGCTCGAGGAGATCGTCGCTCGGCTGGAGAAGGGCGATATCGGACTTGAGGATTCGATCGCAGCCTACGAGCGCGGCGAAGCGCTGAAGAAGCGCTGCGAAGAGCTGCTCAAGCAGGCCGAGACGCGGATCGAGAAGATCCGGCTTGGGTCCGACGGCAAGCCCGCGGGGACAGCGCCGCTCGACGTCGAATAATCAGTCGGCCAGCGATTTCATGAAGATCAGATCGGTGTCGGCGGGCTGCGCGCCGGCGGCCGTCAGCATGGCGTGAACCTGCCCGCGATGGTGCGTCTGGTGGTTGAACATATGGGCGATCGCCAGCCATCGAGGGGCGACGACGTCGCGCTTTGTCGCCCCGGAGTACCAGGCGAGATCGCCGGCGAGCGAAGCAGGATCGAGCCCGTCCGCAAAGGCGACGATCTTGTCGTCGAAGGCGGCGCGCCGGCGTTTCAGCTCGGCCCAATCCTCGACGAAAAGCGGCGAATCCGGCAGGCCGACCGCCGGCTTGGCGACGTCGGACAAGCGGCTCATCCACATGTTGTCGGCCCAGAAGATATGGCTCAGCGTCGCGTGGATCGATTTGAAGAAAGAGCCCCGGTCCTGCCGGCGCGCTTCATCGGAAAGCCCGTCGGCCGCGCCGTAGAGGCTCTGATTCTGCCAGCGGTTGTAACGGGCCAGCGTCCGCGCGTAGTTGGTGTCTATCATCGGCGCACCATGGATGACCGACGCATGTCGGATCAAGGGCGCGCCTTTGCGCGCGTGTAGGCGCCTTCGAATGTCGCGGGACTGCCGAGGCCGACGCAGCCCTCGTCGTGGACCAGCAAAACCGGGCCGGCGAGAACGAGTTTCACCCTGCAGGCGCCGTCCTTTCCTTGGTCAAACAGCGTTTGGCGACCGTTTTCATCGACCGCGAAGGACAGTATTGGACCGGTCGTTTCGAGTTTCGCTTTGAACGCGCCGGAAAAGACCGGCCCGCCGTTCTGGATGTTCAGGCGCGCGTCGACCGCGATCCCGCCGCCTACGGCCTTGATCGTGACGGCTCTCTCCCGGTCGCCCCAGCGTCCCTCCCAATCCCGGGCGGCCGGACGCGAATCGACAAGCCTGCCCGTTGGCAGCCAGCCGGTCGTCGCCCGCCCCGCCTTCGACGTGAAGGTGGCGCAAACCGCGTCCCCGCTCCGTTCGCCGAGGGCGACGCTGTCGCCCTGCGTCACATAGGGGCAGCGCGCGTTCGCGCACCGGCCAGCGGCGCCGGGCGTCTCCGCGAAATAGACCCGCGCATCCCCCGGAGTGATCGTGGCGACCGACCGGACCCCCGTCAGATCGTCGCTGAACGCACAGTCCGCGGCGCGCGCGGTCGGCGCAGCCGAGAGGCCTGTCAGCAGAGCCAGGAAGACGGGCCGGATATTCATGTGACGCTCCGTTTTCCGGCGAATATCCCTGCTCGCCGCCGCAAGCGCTGTGCGGTATGGCGCACCGGAGCTTGCGAACCGCCGGAACAACGCCCAAATATCTTTCAAGACATAGGCGCGGCGCCGTCAGGGCTGCGCCGGAGTGGGCTTAGGACGATGCGAAATCCATACGACGTTCTCGGTGTCGCGAAAACGGCGAGCGCGGACGAGGTCAAGAAGGCCTTCCGCAAACTCGCCAAGAAGCACCATCCAGACCAGAACAAGAACGATCCCAAGGCGCAGGAGAAGTTCTCCGAGGTCAATACGGCCTACGAAATTCTCGGCGACGCCGACAAGCGCGGCCAGTTCGACCGCGGCGAGATCGGGCCGGACGGCAAGCCGCGCGGCTTCGAGGGCTTCGGCGCCGGCGGTCCGGGCGGTTTTCGCCATCAGGCGGGCCCGGGCGGGGGCGAGCACTTCGAGTTTCACTTCGGCGGCGGGTCGCCGTTCGGAGCGGGCGGCCAGCAGGGCGGCTTCAGCGCCGGCGACATCTTTTCCGAATTGTTCGGCGGCGGCCGGGGCAGGGGCGGGCGTGCTGGCCCTGCGCCCAAGGGCGAGGATTTTCAGGCCTCCGCTCTGGTCCCGTTGGCCGAAGCCGCGAAGGCCGGCAAGGTCAATGTCGTTCTGCCGAACGGCCGCACGCTCGAGGTCAAGATTCCGAAGGGCTTAGAGGATGGCCAGCAGATTCGTCTGCGCGGACAGGGGCAGCCGAGCGCCTATGGCGGCGAGCCCGGCGATGCGATCATCACCCTGCGCTTCGCTCCGCACCCGCTCTACAAAGTGGACGGACGGAATCTTCGGCTCGATCTGCCGATCACCCTCTATGAAGCGGCGCTCGGCGGAAAGGTCGACGTGCCGACACTCGAAGGCAGGGTCGAGATGACGATCCCGGCCGGCTCGTCCTCCGGGCGCAGCCTGCGCCTGCGCGGCAAGGGACTGGAATCGACCACGGGCGTGCGCGGCGACCTTTACGTGACGCTGAAGATCGTCCTGCCGGACAGCGCGGACCCCGAATTCGAAACGCTGATGCGCCGGTGGAAAGAATCCCGGCCCTACGATCCCCGCAAGGGCATGGCGTGAGCAGGCTGCGCTAACGCGACGGCGGCGGGGCGCCGGTCGTCCGGAGTTGCTCCGCCGCGGCCGGTCCGACGAGCGCGAAATCAAATCCGCCTTCGCTCCACGTCAGGGCGCGAATGTCCGACGCGCCGACGGGCGCAGGCGATGTGACGCCGCCGTTCTGCTCGGCCATCAGCGCGAGCTTTTCCCCTTTCTCGGTTTGATAGAGGAGAAAAGCGGCGTTATGGCCACGCGCCGGAAGCACGCGACCGCCGAGGAGACGGGCGTGCGCGATCGCCGGCAGGCGATCTAGTCCTGTCCGCTCATGCAGCCGC
>CAZWJF010000045.1:0-19878 GCA_964634325.1 uncultured Rhodoblastus sp. | reverse complement strand
ACGTGCTGGTCAACAACGCCGGCATCACCAAGGACGGCATGTTCCACAAGATGACCAAGGACCAATGGTACGGCGTCATCAACACCAACCTCAACTCGCTGTTCAACATGACCCGCCCGGTCTGGGAAGGCATGCGCGAGCGCAAGTTCGGCCGCGTGATCTGCATCTCTTCGGTCAACGGCCAGAAGGGCCAGATGGGCCAGGTGAACTATTCCGCCGCCAAGGCGGGCGACATCGGCTTCGTCAAGGCCCTGGCCCAGGAAGGTGCGAAGGCCGGCATCACCGTCAACGCGATCTGCCCCGGCTACATCGCCACCGAGATGGTGAAAGCGATCAACCCGGACGTCCTCGCCAAGGCGATCCTGCCCTACATCCCGGTCGGCCGCCTCGGCGAACCTGAGGAGATCGCCCGCGCGGTGGTGTTCCTCGCCGCCGACGACGCCGGCTTCATCACCGGCTCGACCTTGTCGGCCAACGGCGGTCAGTACATGGTCTAGTATACGGGCGTCGCGCGCCGCGCGTCGTTCACGATTTCGCTAACAGGCCGGCGCCGCAAGCGCCGGCTTTTTGTTTTGCGGCCATAGACGACAAATTGAGAGCGCGTACGGAATTCGCTTCATTTGCTTGGCGACGCTTTCACACTAATCGGCGTTTACGATGGCTCGCGAACTCTCGACAAATTAAACTCCGCCCTTTCACGCCGAAAACATGCGCAGGACCGCAGCGCCGCGGCGGCGCTGGCGTTTTTGGCCAGGGGGTGGAGATGGAGTGCAAACGTATCTGGGGCGTCCGCGCCGGAGGTGGCGGCGAAGCGGATTTCATTTTCAGGCAGAGAGGCCAGGTGGCGATCGCCTTCGCCGAAGTGGCCGAAGACGCCGCGCGGCTCCCGCCGGCGCGCGCTGCTTTCAAGGCGGCCTTCGCGCGCGCTTCGCAGCCTGCGCGTTATGCTGCGATACCGATTTCAGCCGGGCAGCTCTATCGCTTCGTCCACGAAATGCGCATTGGCGATCATGTCCTTTATCCGCGCAAGACGGACCGCACGCTTCGCTGGGGCGAGATCGTCGGGCCCTACGTATACGACACCGAATCCTCGGACGAATTCGCGCATCGACGGGCGGTCCGCTGGGTCGGCAAACTCTCGCGCGACGCCTTTTCGCAAGGCGCGCTGTATGAGCTTGGCTCTGCGCTGGCCTTTTTCGAGGTGAAATCCTTCGCCGACGAATTTCGCGAGAAATTCGCCGATCCGACCAAGGTCGCCGAAGCGCCGGCCTCGCCCGCCCAAGACGAAACGGAGGATCGTGTAGTCCACGACATCGAGGAGACGACCCGCGATTTCATCTCCAAGCGCATCAAGACCGACCTCAAGGGCTTCGCGCTCGAGCCCTTCGTCGCCGACCTGTTCCGGGCGATGGGCTACAACGCCAGCGCGACGCGCGCCGTGCGCGACGACGGCGTCGACGTCATCGCCCATCGCGACGAACTCGGCATCGAACCGCCGATCCTGAAGATTCAGGTCAAGACTCACGACGCCAATATCGGCGCGGATCACGTCAAGGCGTTCTACGCGATGGTCGAAGATCGCGATGTCGGCATCTTCATCACCACCGGCGACTACACTGCGAGCGCCGCCGAATTCGCCCGCACCAAGGGCAATCTCAAATTGATCGACGGGCCGGGCTTCGTCGAGCTGATCCAGAAATATTACGACCGGCTCGACCAGAAATTTCGCGAGCAGATCAGGCTGCGCCGCGTACTTGTGCCGTCAGCCGCATAGGCGGGCGCCCCGACGGCGGCGTCAGGCGGACAAACGAAAACAGCCGACGCGAACGCCGGCTGCCAATAGCCGAAAATGACGAAGGTCTCAGGCTTCCTGAGACTTCGGCTTCAGAACCTGACGGCCGCGATACATGCCGGTCTTCAGATCGACATGGTGCGGACGGCGCAGTTCGCCCGAATCCTTGTCCTCGACGTAGGTCGGGGCGGCGAGGGCGTCGGCGGAGCGGCGGAAGCCGCGCTTCATCGGGGAGGTTTTTCTCTTCGGAACAGCCATTGAAAACTCCATTGTCCCGCAGGCGGGCAAGACGCGCTTGCCCAGCTTGCGCATCAGCGCCGATCTCGGGCGGACCCCGGGGTCGGTGCGGCGCGCAGGCGGGACGGTGGCGGGCTCATACCCCAAAATTTCCGGCAGCGCCACCCCAGGGCGCGAAAACTCGACCATTTGTCGTCACCTCAGGCAATCGAGCCACGGGCCGGCGTTCTCGGCCCTGCCCGCGACGCGGCGCGCGAGCCTGATGTGGCCCGGCTTCGGCCGGGCGGCCTGGCGAGCCACGGGATTGGGCAAGGCGGTGGCCATCAACGCCGCCTGCCATGGGGTCAGAAGCGCGGCGCTGCGGTGAAAGTCGGCCTCCGCCGCCGCCTGCGCTCCGAAAACGCCGTCGGGGCCCCATTCGGCGATGTTCAGATAAACCTCGATGATCCGTCGCTTCGGCCAGACCGCGTCGAGAACGAGCGCCAGCGGAATTTCGAGCCCTTTGCGCACGACGCTGCGCGAGGGCCACAGGAACAGGTTCTTGACGACCTGCATCGTAATCGTCGAGGCGCCGCGCGCCGGACCGTCCTCGTCGGCGTCGTCCAGCACTTCGCCGAGCGCCTGCCAGTCGACCCCGCGATGGCGGCAGAAGCGGGCGTCCTCGGACATGATGACCGAGGCCGTTAGCGCCGGAGCGATGCGATCGAGCGGCGCATAGTCGCGCACGACCGGCCGGCCGGTCGCGTAACGCGCCAGCATCAGCGTCGAAACCGGCGGAACGAACCGCCAGAGCGCGAGCAGCGCGAGACATACGACGGGCGCAGCCAGCGCCACGGCTATCGCCAGCCGCAGCGCCCGGCCCAGAAATCGGCTCATTTCGGCCTCCCCCGCCAGCCTTGACCAATGAGGGGCGATCGGGCAAGCGAGGCCTTGTCGAAAGATCCCCGAAGAGAAAGCCGATGACCGAGCGCGCGACCGCCAATCTGTTCCGTTCGCGGCTCGACGAAACGGCCGCCGCAACCGAATCCATGCTCGACGCGCTGCTGTCGCCGCTGGTGCGGCCCGGCGAGATCGAACGTCCCGCCCGCCTTCTCGAGGCCATGCGCTATTCGAGTCTCGGCGGCGGAAAGCGGCTTCGCCCCTTCCTGATGGTCGAGACCGCCCGCCTGTTCGACGTCGACGGCGAAGGCGTCCTGCGCGCGGCCGCTGCGCTCGAAATGGTCCATTGCTATTCGCTCGTCCACGACGATCTGCCCGCCATGGACGACGACGACCTCAGGCGCGGGCGGCCGACGACCCACAAGGCGTTCGACGAAGCGACCGCCATACTCGCGGGCGACGGCCTCTTGACCTACGCCTTCGACGTGCTGGCGGACCCGGCGACCCATGCGGACGCGTCCGTGCGCGCCGACCTCGTCCTCGGCTTGGCGCGCGCGGCGGGCCTTGGCGGCATGGTCGGCGGACAGGCGCTCGACCTCGAAGCGGAGAAGGCGACCGCGCCGCATCAGCCGCCGGCGATCATGACCCTGCAAGCGATGAAGACCGGCGCGCTGCTGCTCTACGCCGTCGACGCCGGGGCGCGCATCGGCCATGCGGACGACGGCCAGCGCGCCGCTTTGATCCGCTACGGGCGGGCGCTCGGCGCCTGCTTCCAGGTGGCCGACGACATTCTCGACGCCGAAGGCGACGAAGCCGCGCTCGGCAAGCGCGCCGGCAAGGACGCCGGCCGCAACAAGGCGACGCTCGTCTCCGCGCTCGGCCTCGACGCCGCGCGCGAGCGTCGCGACAGCCTGGCCATCGACGCCATCGAGGCGCTGGAGGAAGGCGGCTTCGGCGAGAAGGCCGCCGTGTTGGCGGAAGCTGCGCGCTTCACCGCCGCACGGCGCAGCTGAGGCGCCGGACGTGACCGCCGCCGCGGACGTCGCCCGTCTCGAAGCTGAATTCGCCGCGCGGCTGCAGCGCCATCGCGGCCGCATCCTGCCCTTCCGCGTCGTCGCCGCGCGTCCGCGTCTGTTTCTCGCTTTTGCGGCAGGCGCGCTCGCAGGCTTCCTCTCGCCTGAGGCGCTCGGCCTGGTCACGCGCGCATTGATCGGCTGGAATGTCGCGACAATAGGCGATCTCGCGTTGGTCCTGCTCACCACGCACGGCTCCAACCATCGGCGCATTCGCTACCAGGCGCAGTTGATGGACGACGGACGCTATTTCGTCCTCGTCTTCTCGGCGTTTGCGGCGGTCGCAGCCATTTGCGCGATCGTCGTCGAGATGGGCGCCGCCAAGGAGTTGCAGGGACTGCCGCGTGCGCTGCATCTGTCGCTTGCGGCCGGCACGATCCTCACGTCGTGGCTGTTCATGCACATGACCTTCGCCCTGCACTACGCGCACGAATATTATCTCGAGCGTCGCCTCGCCGGCGCGGAGAATGGCGAGGCGAGCGCGGACGGCTTCGATTTCGACGGCGACGGCAAGGTCGACGACAAAGACGTCGCGCTTGCCGCAGAAGCCTCCTCGGACACCCGCGGCGGCCTGATCTTTCCCGACACCGTTCAGCCGACCTATCTCGACTTCGCCTATTTCTCCTACACGATCGGCGTCGCCTCGCAGACGGCGGACGTCACCGTCTCCTCGCGCGCGATGCGCACGATCGTCCTCGTGCATTCCGTACTGTCGTTCTTCTTCAACACCACTATTCTCGCGCTGACCATCAATCTGGCTGCCGGCCTGTTCTGAACCGGCCCTGCGACGGGAGTGTCGCGCATGACGACGATCGCGATCCTGAAACCCGACGATTTCGACGAATGGCTGCCGCTGTGGCGCGGCTATCAGGCCTTCTACGAAGTCGACATCCCCATGGAGACGACGCGCACGACTTTCGCGCGCCTGACCGGCGGGAGCGAACCCATGGGCGCCTTCGTCGCGCGCGACGGGACTGGCGACGCGATCGGGATTGTCCACTGGATCACGCACCGCTCGTGCTGGACGACCGGCGACTATTGCTACTTGCAGGATCTGTACGTCGCAGACGGCGTGCGCGGCGGCGGCGTGGGCCGCAAGCTGATCGAGGCCGTCTACGACGTCGCGCACAAACGCGGCTGCTCGCGCGTCCACTGGCTGACGCAATTCACCAATGAACGCGCGATGATTCTGTACGACAAGATCGCGACGAAGTCGGGTTTCTTGCAGTACGTGAAGCGGTTTTGAGGGGCGTGATCGCGAGAAGCGAAGCGACGCTGCGAGCGTGAGTATCTATTCCGCTGCCTTCGCGCCCGCGCCGAACCGCCGCTCGACGTAATCTTCGACGATCTGCTTGAACTCGTCCGCGATGCCAGCGCCGCGCAACGTCATCGCCTTCTTGCCGTCGATGAACACGGGCGCGGCCGGCGCCTCGCCGGTGCCCGGCAGCGAAATGCCGATGTCGGCGTGTTTCGATTCGCCCGGCCCGTTGACGATGCAGCCCATGACCGCGACGTTGAGCGTCTCGACGCCGACGTATTTCTTCTTCCACTCTGGCATCGACACGCGGATGTGATCCTGGATGTCGCGCGCAAGTTCCTGAAACACGGTCGAGGTCGTACGGCCGCAGCCGGGGCAGGCGGCGACCAGCGGCACGAAGGTGCGGAAGCCCATGGTCTGCAGGATTTCCTGCGCGACTTTCACTTCCAGCGTGCGGTCGCCGCCGGGTTCCGGCGTCAGCGAGACGCGGATCGTGTCGCCGATCCCCTCCTGCAACAGCACGCCGAGCGCGGCGGCGGAAGCCACGACGCCCTTGGAGCCCATGCCGGCCTCGGTGAGGCCGAGATGCAGGGCGTAGTCGGAGCGAGCGCCAAGCATGCGGTAGACCGAAATCAGGCCCTGCACCGCCGACACCTTCGCAGAAAGAATGATGCGGTCTTTCGGCAGGCCGATTTCCTGGGCCAGATCGGCGGACATCAGCGCCGATTGAACCAAAGCCTCGCGCGTCACCGCCTGCGCGTCGATCGGCCGGGACGATTTCGCGTTGCGGTCCATCAGCGCAGTCAGCATCTCCTGATCGAGCGAGCCCCAGTTGGCGCCGATGCGCACGGTCTTGCCGTGCTTGATCGCCATTTCGACGATGGCCGCGAATTGTTTGTCCTTTTTGTCCTTGAAGCCGACGTTGCCCGGATTGATGCGGTATTTGTCGAGCGCCTCGGCGCAGGCCGGATGGTCGGCGAGCAGCTTGTGTCCGATGTAGTGGAAGTCGCCGACCAGCGGGACCTCGACGCCCATTTGCAGGAGCCGCTCGCGGATGTGCGGCACGGCCGCCGCCGCCTCGTCGCGGTCGACCGTAATGCGCACCATTTCCGAGCCCGCCTGCGCGAGCGCCGCCACCTGCCGCGCCGTGCTGTCGACGTCGGCCGTGTCGGTGTTGGTCATCGACTGCACGACGATCGGCGCCCCGCCGCCGACGCGCACGGCGGACTTGCCGCCGCCGACCGTGACGGCGACGGTGCGATGGCGTGCGGCCGGCTCGGCGGCGACAGGATCGGGCAGACAGGCGTTTTCAACGTGATCGGTCATGAATTCCGTCCGGTTCGGCGCGACTCAGGCCGCATCCTCGGTCTGGCAGGCGGCGCAGCGGCCCGCTATTTCGATGATCTGCGCGCGTGGCGCAAATCCGCGTTTCCCCGCCACGGCCGCGACATCGGCGGCGAGCGCCGGCGAGGTCGCCTCGTCCACGTGGCCGCAACTGTCGCAGATCAGGAAAGCGACCGGCTCGCTCACGCCATGCGCATGACCGCAGGCGAGAAAGGCGTTGCGCGAGGCGAGCCGGTGGACAAGCCCCTGTTCCACGAGGAAATCCAGGGCGCGGTAGACCTGCGTGGGCGCGGGACGGCGGCCCGCCGGGCTCGCCAGCATCTCGATCATCTCGTACGCGCCGACCGGGCGGCGCGCCTGTTCGAGGATGTCGAGAACCGCCTTGCGGCCGGGCGTGAGCCGTCCGCCCGCCGGCGGCGCGGCGGCGCCATGCGCGTGGTCGGGATCGTGGTCATGCTCGTGCGAGTGGCCGGTGCGGCGCATCATTCCGCCATTATAGCGTGGCGCGTTAGCATTTCGAACCATCGCTTTCGGACCGGCGGCGCGATATATTGCGCCGCATCATTTCAGGAGATCCGCATGTCCCTCGCCAATCGCAACGCTGTCGTCACCGGCTCGACCTCGGGCATCGGCCTCGCCTACGCCCGCGCGCTGGCCAAGGAAGGCGCCAATGTCGTCATCAACGGCTTCGGCGAGAAGGACGCCATCGAGAAGGAGCGCGCCTCCATCGAGAACGATTTCGGCGTCAAGTGCCTGTATGACGCCGCCGACATGTCGAAACCGGCCGAAATCGCCGCCATGATCGCCAATGCCGACAAGGCGCTGGGCTCGGTCGACATCCTCATCAACAACGCGGGCATCCAGTTCGTCTCCCCGGTCGAGGATTTTCCGGTCGAGAAGTGGGACCAGATCATCGCCATCAACCTGTCGTCGGCCTTCCACGGCATTCGCGCCGCCGTGCCCGGCATGAAGGCCCGCAAATGGGGGCGCATCATCAATACGGCCTCGGCGCATTCGCTCGTCGCTTCGCCCTTCAAATCGGCCTACGTCTCCGCGAAGCACGGAGTCGCCGGCCTGACGAAAACGGTCGCGCTGGAGACGGCGACCTTCGGCGTCACGGTCAATTGCATTTCCCCGGGCTACGTCTGGACGCCACTCGTCGAGAAGCAAATTCCTGACACCATGAAGGCGCGCAACATGACGCGCGAGCAGGTGATGAACGACGTGCTGCTGACGGCGCAGCCCACCAAGCAGTTCGTCACTGTCGAACAGGTCGCCGCGCTCGCGGTCTTCCTGTGCTCTGATGCGGCCTCGCAGATCACCGGCGCGAACATTTCGATGGACGGCGGCTGGACCGCCGCGTGAGCGCTCGACCTTCGGCGCCCGGCAGGAAGCGCGTCAATCTCGCGCTTCAGGGCGGCGGCGCGCATGGCGCTTTCACCTGGGGCGCGCTCGACGCCCTGCTCGAGGACGGCCGGCTCGACATCGCCGGCATCAGCGGCGCGAGCGCCGGCGCGATGAATGCGGTGGTGCTGGCCGACGGCCTGCGCGAGGGCGGCGTCGACGGCGCGCGCAAGCAGCTCGAGCAATTCTGGCGCGGGGTGAGCCTCGACGGCC
Organism: uncultured Rhodoblastus sp.; assembly: GCA_964634325.1. Lineage (GTDB taxonomy): Bacteria > Pseudomonadota > Alphaproteobacteria > Rhizobiales > Beijerinckiaceae > JAJXWB01. The sequence goes on along the minus strand of CAZWJF010000045.1, from coordinate 11,678 downwards.
AGATGAACGATCTTCAGCGGTCGCTGTTCGACGCGTATCTCGGCGCTTTCGATCCGCTGAAGTTCGGCGAGCGGCTGATGCAGGGCGCGAGCAGTTTTCTGTCGCCCTACGATTTCAATCCGCTCGACATCAATCCGCTGCGCGCGGTGATTTCGCGCCTGATCGATTTCCCGGCCTTGCGCGCCAGCGACGACCTGAAGCTGTTCATCGCCGCCACAAGCGTGCGCACAGGCAAGATCCGCATCTTCCGTCGGCCGGAGCTGACCGAGGAAATGCTCATGGCCTCGGCCTGTCTGCCGACCTTGTTCAAAGCCGTCGAAATCGCCGGAGAGCCTTTCTGGGATGGCGGCTATTCCGGCAATCCGCCGCTCTTTCCATTCTTCACCGAGACCGATTGCCTCGACGTGGTGCTCATTCAGCTCGATCCGATCGAGCGCAAGGGCACGCCCGACACAGCAGTCGAGATCATGCAACGACTCAACGAGATCACCTTCAATGCGCCGTTGCTCGCAGAATTCCGGGCGATCGATTTCGTCGCGCGCTTGATCGATCAGGGCCGCCTGCAGGGCACGCACTACAAGAAGATCAGAATGCACGTGATCGAGGGCGGAGACGCGCTCGCCGCCTACAGGGCGGACACAAAACTCCAGGCTGACTACGATCTGTTCCGACGGCTGTTTCAGATCGGCCGGCGCGCGGGCGAGCAATTTCTGAAAGACAATTTTGGCGCGATCGGCGAACGCGGCACGCTCGAGCTCAAGGAACTGCTGGTCTGACCACGGCGCCGGGCACTGGCGCGTCCTCCCGAACTTGCTAGACTGCGGGCGTCTAGTCGGACGGGGGGAACGACATGCCGGCGGATCTCGTACCTGGCCTGATCGCCTTCGCGACCTACTTCGTCGGCGCGCTCGCCTATGGCGCTCTGTTCTGCGCGATCTACACGCGACTGACGCCGCATCGCGAATTCGATCTCATCGTCAATCAGCACAACGCCTCTGCGGCGGTCGCATTCGGCATGACGCTGGTCGGCTACGCCATCGCGCTCGCCGGCGCGATTCACAACACGCAGAGCATCGTGGAGTTTCTGGTCTGGGGGCTGATCGCCATGCTCGCGCAGTTCCTGGCCTTCGGTCTGGCCAGGCTCGCACATCCCGGGCTTTCGCAGGCCATCGAGCAAAACGCGCTCGCTGCGGCGATCTGGTCGGGGTCGGTGGCGATCGCCGCCGGCCTCGTCACCGCCGCCTGCATGAGCCCGTGACATGGCGAAGCAACGCAAGCCTTTCGGCCAGAAGAACGCGCCGCCGCCCGTATTGAACGCCCCCGGCGGACTGCCGGACGGCGCGCCCTTCATACATCGCCGCAAGATGTCGATGACGGTCGGCCTCGTATCGCTCGGCGCCGCCACGCTCGCCGGCGGCGTCTATTATGAATCGCGTCACCGGGCGGCGCAGGCCGAAGAATGCCGCGCCGAGGCGGCGCGACGCGGGCTGCCGCCGGACAATTGCCCTCCCGCGCAAAGCTCCAGCCGGTCTCACAGCAGCGGCGGCCATAGCTGGTTCTGGTCGAGCGGCTCCTCGCATTCGAGTTCGACGACTGGCTACTCGTCGCATGGGACCTCGACATCGGGCGGCCACGCGACCTTCGGCGGCTTCGGCCATAGCGGCGCGGCGCACGCCGGAGGCTCTTGATCATGCGCCGCCTCGCCAGCCCGCCGCGCCCGGATTTCGCGAAGTGCGCCGCCGACATCGGGTTCGAATTCGCCGAAATCGACGGCGAGAAATATTGGGACGAAAGCGCGCGCTACGAGTTCACGCTCCGCGAGATCGAGGAGGATCTCGAAGCGCCGACCGAGGAGCTCGGGGCGCTATGCAAGGAATTCGTGGCGAAGGCCGCGACCGATGAGGCGATCCTGCGCAAGCTCGCCATTCCCGAGCATGCCTGGGATCTGATCGCGCGGAGCTGGAAGAGCGGCGAGCCGAGCCTCTACGGGCGCTTCGACTTCGTCTACGACGGGAACGGTCCGGCGAAACTGCTCGAATACAACGCCGATACGCCCACCAGCCTGTTCGAGAGCGCGGTCGTGCAATGGCGCTGGATGAGCGATCTCGTCGAGCGCGGCCTCCTGCCGAAAGAAGCCGACCAGTTCAACTCGCTGCATGAAAAGCTGATTGCGCGCTGGCGCGCGATCGCGCCCGCGCAACTTCTGCATCTGGCCTGCATGCAGGACAGCATCGAGGATTCCGGCACGATCGCCTATCTCGCGGACTGCGCGACGCAGGCCGGCCTGACCACGGCGCAGATCGACATGAGCGACATAGGCTTTCTCATCGATCGCTTCGCCGACCATCAGGACCGGCACATCGAATTCCTGTTCAAGCTCTATCCCTGGGAATGGATGTTCGCCGACGAATTCGGAAAGTCGCCGGCGATGAACATGACGCGTTTCGTGGAGCCGCCGTGGAAAGCGCTGCTGTCCAACAAGGGCGTGCTCGCCCTGCTCTGGGAGGCCGAACCGAACCACCCCAACCTGCTGCCGGCCTTCTTCGAAAACGACGGGCGCGCCGATTCGCTCGGCGATTCCTATGCGCGCAAACCGCTGCTCTCGCGCGAAGGCGCGAACGTCACGCTCTATGAAGGCGCGCATATCCTCGCGCGCCAGTCAGGGGATTACGGCGTCGAGGGCTACATCCGCCAGGCGCTGCATCCATTGCCCGAATTCGACGGCCAGCGTCCGGTCATCGGCTCCTGGCTCGTCGGCGACGAGCCCGCCGGCATGGGAATCCGGGAAGACACGAGCGCGATCACGTCGAACCGATCGCGCTTCGTGCCGCACGTCATTCTCGGATAAGGCGCAGGCGACGCGTCGGACGCGCCTTACGCGAAGGGTTCTTCGGCGCCGGGCGGCACGGGCACCTCGAAGGCGTTGATCGTCATCGAGATCAGACCGTAGTAGCCGAGCACCCCGACGAGATCGACGACCCCGCGGGCGCCCAGATTTTTGTCACAGGACGCATAGGTCGCATCCGACACGCGGCGCGCAGTCAGCAATTCGCGCGCAAAGGCGTAGACGGCCTTCTCGTCGTCGCGGGAGAATGCAGGCTCCTCGCCAACGCGAATCGCTTCGACAGCGACCGGATCGAGCCCGGCCTGCACGCCGATCGGCGCATGCACATGCCACTCGAACCCCGCGCGCCAATAGGCGCCCGTGACAAGGATGGCCAGTTCCGACAAACGCGGCGGCAGCGAAGTGCCGTAGCGACAGAAAGCGCCGAGCGCCTGCGCCTTGTCGGCCAGCTCCGCGCTCGTCAGCCAGACGCGCAGCGGACCCTCCACCTTGCCACGCGGCCCGGACACGATGGCGTCGTAGATGCGCTTCTGCGCTGCGTCGAGCTGCTCGGGAACGAGATCGGGAATACGGGGCATGTGCGGTCTTTCCTGCCGAAAGCGTCGCACAATATGATCGCAACGGGGTCCGGCCAAGCGCCGGATCGTTTTCCTGGAGCCGCCGTGCTGACGCGCGAAGAGATTCACGAGGCCCAGCGCGTCTATTGGGACGGCGCGGGCGGCGATAAATGGTTGCGTCGAAGCGACGACATCGACGCGAATGTCGCGCCCGCCCAACGCGCCGCTTTGACGACCGCAGACATACGGGCGGGCGGCCGCGTCCTCGACATCGGCTGCGGAACTGGCGGATCGACGCTGGCGCTCGCAGAACGCGTCGGCGTAAACGGCCGCGTGCTGGCGCTCGACATTTCGCACGCCATGATCGGGGTCGCGCGCAATCGCGCGCTCAGCCTGCCGCAAGTCGAATGCGTCGTCGGCGACGCGGCGACGCACGCGTTTGAGCGCGAGAGCTTCGACCTCGCGTTTTCCCGATTCGGAATCATGTTCTTCGGCGATCCGCCTGCCGCCTTCGCCAATATCCGCGGCGCATTGAAGCCGAACGGAAAACTGGTCTTCGTCTGCTGGCGCCCGATCGACGAAAACCCGTGGATGCGCGTTCCGCTGCGCGCGGTGTGCAAGCACGCGCCGCGCCCGCCGCGCCCAGGCCCGGAAGATCCCGGGCCATTCGCTTTCGGCGATCCCGCGCGGGCGACGCGCGTCCTGACGGCGGCTTGCTTCGCGACGCCGCGAATCGAGCCGTTCGATTTCGACATCGATCTGGCTCTCGGGCGCGGCCTCGAGGCCGCCGTAGAGACCGCCTCGAACGTGGGCGCGGCGAGCGCCGCGCTGACCGGTCAGCCCGACGATGTTCGCGCGGCCGCCGTCGACGAACTGCGTCGCGAACTCGCCCCGCTCGAACGCGACGGACGCGTCGCGCTCGCCGCCGCCGTGTGGATCGTCAGCGCGGCGCGCGGACCGGCCTGAGCCCTCAAACCGCCGCGTCGGCCGCTACCATCGTCGGATAATCCGTATAACCCTTGGCGTCGCCGCCGTAGAACGTGCCGCGGTCGTAGGGCGTGAACTGCGCGCCCACGCGAATGCGCTCGGGCAGGTCGGGATTGGAGATGAAAAACCGGCCGAAAGCGATGGCGTCGGCCTGGCCATTGGCGACCGTGTCGGCCGCATTGTCCGGCTTGAAGTTTCCGGCCGTGATCAGCGCGCCCTTCCACAACGGCCGGAACGTCTCGCATCCCGACGGCACGTCCTTGTGATCGACCTCGCGCTGGCCGGCCCCGCTCGCGCGCGGTTCGATCAAATGCAGATAGGCCACGCCCATCTTGTTCAATTCGCCCACGACGTAGGAATAGAGCGGCATCGGATCGTCCTCGCCGCTTTCGTTGGCGCGGCCATAGGGCGATAGCCGAACGCCCACGCGATCCGCGCCGGCGACCTCGACCGCAGCGCGCGTCGCTTCGAGCAGCAGGCGCGCGCGATTCTCGATCGAGCCGCCGTAGGCGTCCGTGCGCTTGTTGGTGCGCGATTGCAGAAACTGCTCCAGCAGATAGCCGTTGGCGCCGTGAATCTCGACGCCATCGAAACCGGCGGCGAGCGCGTTGCGCGCCGCCTGCGCATAGGCCGCGACGATCCCCGGAATCTCGGACGTTTCGAGCGCGCGCGGCGTCTCGAACGGCTGAGGCTTGAAGCCCGCGCCCAGCGCCATGCCGCTCGATGGCGCGATGGCGGAGGGCGCGACCGGCAAGGCGCCGTCGGCGTTCAGCGAGGAATGCGAAATGCGGCCGACGTGCCAGAGCTGCAGGAAGATCACGCCGCCCTTGGCGTGCACTGCGTCGGTCACAAGCTTCCAGCCCTTGATCTGTTCGTCCGTATAGATCGCCGGAATATTCGGTCCTGCGGCGGCGCCCGGCATGATGGGCGACGCCTCGGCGACGATAAGCCCGCCCTTGGTCGCGCGCTGGCCGTAATATTCGGCGTTGAGCGCATTCGGCGCGTTGCTCGCGGGCGTCGCGCGCATGCGGGTCAGCGGCGCCATCACAATTCGGTGCGAAAGCGTATAGCGCCCGAGCTTGAGGGGCGTGAACAAGGGATGCGTGGACATGCGCGAGCGCCTCACGTTGAAAGAAGGTGTCGATTTCTAGCCTAAAGATGCAGACCGCGCAGCACTTGCGTGAAGGCGATCTGATCTGCCGTCGGCGCCCCTGCCGGCCCCTTGCTGTTGGCCGTGTCCGGGAACATGCGGAACGCCGTATTCATGACGATATGCGCGAAGTTCGGCATGACCGCGTGCAGAACCTGGCCGAGACGTCCCAGACGCGTGGCGATGCGCGCAGGCCGGTGGATGATCGCATCGATGATCAGGTCGGCCGCTTCGTCCGGATCGAGCGTCGGCACGTGCTGGTAGAATTTCGTCGGCGCGGTCATCGCCGTGCGCACCAGCGGCATGTTGACCGACGTGAAATGCACGCCGCGATCCAGAAACTCCGAGGCCGCGCAATTGCTCCAGGCTTCGAGCGCCGCCTTCGAGGCGACATAGGCGGAGAAGCGCGGCGCGTTGGTCAGAACGCCGATCGACGACACATTGACGATATGGCCGTCTCGACGTTCGGACATGCCCGGCAACAGTCCCATCGCGACCTGCACCGCGCCGATGTAATTGACGCGCATGGTCCGCTCGAGATCGTGCAGCCGATCGTAGGATTGATCGATCGAACGACGGATCGACCGTCCCGCATTGTTGACGAGGATATCGACGCCGCCATGGTCGGCGGCGATCCTCTCGACGAACGAAGCGCAAGCCTCGGGGTCCGCGATATCCGCGCGATAGGTGTGGAGTGTGAGTCCGTCCGCCTCGAATTCGGCGCGTGTGGCGTCGAGCTGCGCCTGATCGCGCGCGCAAATCATCGTCACCGCGCCGGCCTGCGCCAGACGATGCGCGACGGCGCGTCCGATTCCGACCGAGCCGCCTGTCACCAGCACGCGTTTGCCGGCCACCCGCCCGCGCAGCGAGCGATCGACGTGCAGGTCGGGGTCGAGGTGACGCTCCCAATAATCCCAAAGCCGCCAGGCGTACTTCTCGAGCGGCGGAACCTTGATGCCGCCCTTGGCGAGCACCTTCTGCGTCTCGCGGCTGTCGAAGCGCGTGGGATAATTGACGAAGCTCAGGATATCGTCCGGCAGGCCGAGTTCGCGTAAGGCGAGTTTCCGTATGCGCCGGAACGGCGTGAGCATCATCAGGCCCTTGCCGAGCGTCGCGGGGATCAGCCCGAACATCGCGGCGTTGACGCGCAGGGTGAACTGCGGCGCATGCGCGGCGTTCGCGAACAGATTCAGCATTTCGCCCAGGCGCAGCGGCGACGGGTCCGTCAGGTGGAAGGTGCGGCCGTCGAGATCGGGCTGCCGTACGAGGAAATCGAGCGCCGACACGACGAAATCGACGGGGACGACATTGATGCGTCCGCCTTCCAGTCCGATCGCCGGCACCCATTGCGGCAGATTGCGGCGCAACTTCTGAATCAGTTTGAAGAAGTAATAGGGCCCGTCGATCTTATCCATTTCGCCGGTGCGCGAATCGCCGACGACGATGCCGGGCCGGTAGATCCGCCAGGGAATGGCCTTCTCCGCGCGCACGATCTTTTCGGCCTCGTGCTTGCTCGAGAAATAAGGATGCGTGAGGCCGCGCGCCTCTTCGAACATGTCCTCGCGGAATACGCCGTCATACAGGCCGGCTGCGGCGATCGAGCTGATATGGTGGAAGCAGCCCGCCTTGATCGAACGCGCGAAATCGAGGGCGTTGCGCGCGCCCTCGACGTTGGCGAGCGCCACCGCGTCGGGTTCGGCAGTCAGATCGTAGATCGCCGCCAGATGGACGAAATGATCGACCTTGCCGCGCAACTTGCGCGCATCTTTGGCGTCGACGCCGAGCGCCTTCTGCGTGATGTCGCCGTGCACCGGGGTGATGCGCTGCCCCTCGTCGCCACAGAATTCCCGCAACCGATCGACCGCTTCTGGCGATACGTCGCGCAGCAGAACGAAGGCGCGCGCATCCTTGCGCGTCATCAATTGGCGCAAAAACCGCTTGCCGATGAACCCGCTGGCGCCAGTGATGAAGTAATTCATTGTCCCCTCCGCCCCTGTCGCTCGCGCATCGCCGGCGCGTTTTAGGCGTTCCAGCCTAGCCGATTGGGCGGCCGATTCTAATTTTTCGTGCTTTTGTTGCAACTGGCAGCCGTCAAGCTGCACGAGTTCGAAATTAAAAAGGGGAATGTCATGGCAAAGAAACTCAAAGCGCTCGCCCAGCCCGACGTTGCGGGCCTGTCTGCGACGATTCGTGAATCCGCGCACCAGATCTGGCTCGCCGGTCTCGGCGCTTTCGCCAAGGCGCAGGCCGAAGGCGGCAAGGTGTTCGAAGCGCTTGTGGCCGAGGGCCAGCGCATTCAGGAAGAAACCAAGCTTGCGGCCGATGAGCGCATCAACGAAGTCCGCTCGAAAGCGACCGGCACGTGGGATAAGCTCGAACAGGTCTTCGAGGACCGTGTCGCGCGCGCATTGCGCAGCCTCAACGTGCCGACGCACAAGGACATCGACGCTCTCTCGAAGCGCGTTGCGGAGCTGACCGAAGTCGCGAAGCATCTCTCGCTCGACGAGGGCGCGGCGCACCGTCGCAAAGCGGCGCGGTCGAAAGAATAAGAGCCGCCGGCACGACCGACGGCCACATTGATGCAGGGGCCGGAGGCGCGTCATGAGCGCGAAACAAAAGCAGGCGATCGGGCTGGCGCTGGCGGGCGGCGGCCCGCTCGGCGCCATCTATGAAATCGGCGCGCTGGCGGCGCTGCAGGAAAGCCTGATTGGCGTCGATTTCGCCGACTGCGACGTCTACGTGGGCGTCAGCGCCGGCGCTTTTGTCTCGGCGGGACTCGCGAATGGCATGACGCCGCGCGATCTCTGCGCCAAGTTCATCGAGAGCGAGGATCACGACGACCCGTTCGAGCCGGACGTACTGATGCGCCCGGCGCTGGCGGAGTTTGCGCGGCGTCTCGCGCGCATTCCGCAATTGGCCATCGCCGGGGTCGCGGCCTATGTCGACCGTTCCGGCGATACTTTCACGCCGCGCGGATTTTTCGAGGCCTTCGAGCGTCTGACGGCCGCATTGCCGAACGGCGTGTTCGACAATGCGGCGATGGCCGAATATCTCGCGCGGCAATTCAGCCGTCCCGGACGCACCAATGATTTTCGGGAGCTGAAACATCCCCTCTACATCGTCGCCACCGATCTGGATGCGGCCAAAGCGGTCACCTTCGGCGCGCCGGGTTTCGACGATGTGCCCATTTCGGAAGCGATCAAGGCGAGTTCGGCCTTGCCCGGCCTGTTCCCGCCCGCGCATATCCGCGGCCGCGACTATGTGGACGGCGCCCTGAAGAAGACGCTGCACGCCTCGGTCGCGCTGAAGGCCGGCGTAAAGCTGCTCTTCTGCGTCAATCCGCTCACGACCTTCGACGCGGACGCCGGCCGTCGGGCGGGCCGCCGCGTGCGGCTGTCGCAAGAAGGGCTCCTGACCGTGATGTCGCAGACCTTCCGCGCGCTCATCCAGTCGCGCATGCGGGTCGGGCTGAACCGATATGCGCACGAATTTCCCGACGCCGACATCGTCCTGTTCGAACCCGCGCATCAGGACGCGCAGATATTCTTCGCCAACATCTTCAGCTATGCGGACCGCCGTCGTCTGGCCGAGCACGCCTACAGCCATACGCGGTCCGAACTGCGCCGCCGTGCGGACGAGCTTGACGCGATTCTCTCCCGACATGGCGTTTCGATCGATCGCGCGTCCCTCGCCGATCCCGACCGCAAGCTTCTCGCCGCCACGCCGCGACGCGCACGGGGGCTGGCCGTCGAAGCAAAGCGCCTTGAAAATGCGCTTGGCCGGCTCGATCATGCGCTGAAGCAAGGCGCGCACGAGCGCAATGACGCATCGTCGCCGGGGAGGATGAGGAAACGACATGGCGGCGAAGCCGAAAAGGCGCACGCGTGAACGGATACTCGAGACCGCTCTCGGCATGTTCAACGGTTACGGCGAGCCGGCGGTGACCACGGCGGCCATCGCGCTCGAAATGGGCATCAGCCCCGGCAATCTCTACTATCACTACAAATCCAAGGAAAAGATCGTCGAGGATCTCGTCACGGGTTTTCGCCACGAGATCGACCCGATCCTCGCCGCGCCCGAGAAACGGCTGCCGAACGCCGAAGATTGCTGGCTGTTCCTGCATCTGGTGTTCGAAGCGATCTGGAAATATCGCTTCATCTATCGAGACCTCAATGAGCTGATCACGCGCTATCGCAGCGTCGAGACGCACTTTCGCCGCATCCTCGCCCACGAAATCCGCGTGGCGGAAGAGATCATGTCGGGGCTGGTGGCGGGCGGCCAGATGAAAGCAAGCCCGAGCGAAATCGCGGCGCTGGCGCAGAGCATGGCGATGGTGGCCACTTATTGGCTGTCCTTCGAATACGCCAAAAACCCGCGCGCCGAACAGGACGGGCGCGCGCTCGCGCGCGGCGCGTTTCAGGTGATGTCGCTCGCCGCTCCGTACCTCGGCGCGCATGAGCGCAAACTGTTCGATCATCTCGCCGAAAAATACATTTCCTGAGGAGGAACGCATGGCGAAGAAGGCCTGGACGAAATTTCCGTACCCCGACAAGACGTATGATTATGCGGGCGCGTCCCTGAAGAAGGCGTGGCCCGACCTGCACCGCGGCGACTGCGAACCGTTCCCGGACGAGACTTGGGTCAAGAGCGTCGTCGCCTCACATCCCAAGCTCGACCCGAAAATGCCGCCGGCGAAAGCGGCCGAAGCGTTGCAGGCGGCGTGGCGCGCCTATCACTCCGGCGACTTCGCCGAGGCGGTCGAACAGGGCGCAGCTCTCGGCCCGCTCGGCTACAATGTCGCCAACAAGGCCGCCAACATCTACGCCACCTATCTCGAAGGCGACGACAGCCGTCAGCTCGAGATCTTTCAGGAATCAGCCGCGCGCGCCGAAAAGCTCCAGGCGATCGCCAAAGATTTTCCGAACGCCTTCTACTTTCACGCCTCCGCGCTCGGCCGCTACGGCCAGGACATATCGGTCGCCAAGGCGCTCGCCATGGGGCTCGGCGGCAAGATCAAGGCCAGTCTCGACAAGGCGCTGGCGCTCGAGCCCAGACACGCCGAAGCGCATATCGCGCTCGGCGCCTACAACGCGGAAGTCGTCGCCAAGGTGGGCGGGCTCGTCGCCGGTCTGACATACGGCGCAAGCAAGGACGCTGCGGTCAAACACTATGAGGAAGCGCGCAGGCTGACGCCCGATTCCGCCATCGCCCGCATCGAATATGCGAACGGACTGATGGCCCTGTTCGGAAAGAGCAAGCTCGCGGCCGCGACCAAGCTCTACCAGGAGGCCGCCGCCTCGAAGCCGCGCAACGCGATGGAGCGGCTCGACCAGCAGGCGGCCATCGAGGAACTGGAGGATTGAGGCGCGAAACGTTCTCGATCGGCCTCAGGCGCGCAATCTCTTGGGCCGTTTTCGCATCGCAGGCGCGGGCGTTTCGTCCGTGTCGTCGGAAGCCTGAGCGAGCGGCGCCAATTCCTGCATGATCCCGTCTGAGTCCTCGACGGGCGCGCCTCCGTGTTCGCGCGTCGATTCGTCGAGCAGCACGCGATAGAGATAGGCGTCGAACTCGCCTTCGAAGCGATCGATGATCGCCTCGGGATCCGGCGTCAGCGCCGTGTCGGTGATCAGCCCGAATTGCACCTTGCCGGCGTAGGACAGGATCGACACGCCCATGCCGATGTCGCCGGATTGCGGCACCCAGAACATCACCTGCTTCACGCGCGAACCGGCGATGAAAAGCTCCTCCTGCGGCCCCGGCACATTGGTCATGACCGCCGTGGCGCGCTGGAGCAGCATGTCGAACAGCTGGTCCTGCACCAGCTTCGGCGCGAGGCCGAGCGCGCCGAACAGGCCGTATGTGACAGGCGGCTCGTAGGATTTCTTCAGCGCGATCATCCGCCGACGCGTCTCGAACAGGCGTTCGAGCGGATTGTCGAAGCCCACCGGCAACTCGACAGCGATGATGCCGAAGCGGTTGCCGAGCTTGTGCTCTTCGCCCGGCGGACGCAGGTTGATCGGCACCAGCGCGCGCACTTCGACGCCTGCGGTCTCCTCGCCCTTCTCGTCGAGATACGCGCGCAGGGCGCCGGCGACGCAAGCCAGCAGCACGTCGTTGATCGAGCAGCCAAGCGCGTGGC
>CAZWJF010000044.1:0-19940 GCA_964634325.1 uncultured Rhodoblastus sp. | reverse complement strand
GGCATCTCCGCGACTTCGCGGATGTGCCCGAAAAACTTACGAACACGCTTCCGGCCGGTGAACGTCTGCGCCATGTCGCTCCTCGCACCTCTCTCAACGGCGGGCCACAGCTCGACGCCGGGCCTCTCGCCTCCCCGTTCCGCTGCCGAACGGGCGGGAGCAAATCGCTCCGTCGCGCCTCCCGGCCAACGGGCCCGAGGCGGAATGGGGGATTTCGGTCCCCGAAACGCATAAATGGCCCCGGGGCGAAACCCCGGGACCGAAAGCACGCATCACGCCGCGCGAGCGGCGCGCACGATTACTTGAGCTCGACCTTGGCGCCGGCCTTTTCGAGCTGGGCCTTGATCTTGTCGGCGTCTTCCTTGGTGGCGCCTTCCTTGACGGTCTTCGGCGCGCCTTCGACGAGGTCCTTGGCTTCCTTGAGGCCGAGGCCGGTGATCGCGCGCACTTCCTTGATGACTTCGATCTTCTTGTCGCCGGCCGAGGCGAGAACGACCGTGAATTCGGTCTTCTCTTCGGCCGGAGCGGCGGCGCCGCCGCCAGCAGCCGGAGCAGCGGCGACCGCGACGGCCGCAGCGGCCGAAACGCCCCACTTCTCTTCGAGCATCTTGGCGAGCTCGGCGGCTTCCAGAACCGTCAGCGTCGACAGCTCTTCAACGATCTTTTCGAGATTGGCCATTGGTTCAGTCCTTCAGATAGGTTCGATTGGCGATATTGCAATTGCCGGCCGTCAGGCCGCGTCTCTGTTGGCGTAGGCCCCGAACACGCGCGCGAGCTTGGCCGCGGGCGCCGTCGAAAGCTGTGCGAGCTTGGTGGCGGGCGCATTGATGAGCCCGATAAGCTTGGCGCGCAGTTCGTCGAGGGACGGCATGGTCGCAAGCGACTTCACGCCATCCGGGTTGAGGGCCGTCGCGCCCATGGCGCCGCCCAGGATCACGAACTTGTCGTTGTCCTTGGCGAAAGCCACGGCCGCTTTCGGCGCCGCCACCGGATCGTCCGAATAGGCGATCAGGGTCGGGCCCTTCATCAGGGCGCCGATCGAGGCGACGTCGGTGCCGTCGAGAGCGATCTTGACCAGGCGGTTCTTGGCGACCTGGACCGTGGCCCCGGCTTCGCGCATCTGAGCGCGAAGCTTCTGCATCTGGGCCACCGTCAGGCCGGAGTAATGGGCGACGACGACGACCGAAGTCTTCTTGAAGACTTCGTTCAGCGACGATACCGCCTCTTTCTTCTCCGCTCTGTCCACGGTGCTCTTCTCCGTTTGCGGGAGCCGAAGCTCCCGCTCTGCTGCTTGCCGAACCTCCAGGGAAGTCCGGCGCCGTGTTCCTGTCCTCCTGGAGGACCCGGAGGGTCTTCCGTGGATCAGAGGGTTCGAACCAAATCAGGACTTTGCGCGCGAGGCGCTCGGCCCGAGAATTCCGCTCTTCCCCGTCTATGCAGGCCGATTCGGCTCTGGCGGGAGCCTCATCCGATTAAGCTGGAGCAGGCTCCAGCGCCGGCAGTCTCGGACAGGATATGACCGCAAGATCCGGGAAACCCGGGCCTTTCGGCCATGTCCGCCGCGCGCGCGACGCCGCCCTTGCGGGTCGACGCCATGAGCACGGAAGGTGAATCTGAAAACGGGGCCGCAATAGGCGGTCGGCCCCGGAGGGGTGTCTTTAACCGGTTCCGCCCCCCATGCCAAGGGGGGCGGACGCCGATTTTTCAGAATGTCAAGCCCCGACGGCCGGCGCCACCGAGGACACTTCGACTTTCACGCCCGGCCCCATAGTCGAGGAGATCGCGACGCGCTGGATGTAGGTGCCCTTGGCGCCCGAGGGCTTCGCCTTGGAGACCGCGTCCACGAACGCCTTGATGTTCTCGACGAGCTTGCCCTCGTCGAACGAGGCCTTGCCGACCGTGCCCTGCACGATACCGGCCTTCTCGACGCGGAACTCGACCGCCCCGCCCTTCGACGCCTTGACGGCGGCGGCGACGTCCATGGTCACCGTGCCGACGCGCGGGTTCGGCATCAGGCCGCGCGGGCCCAGCACCTTACCGAGGCGGCCGACGAGGCCCATCATGTCCGGGGTGGCGATGCAGCGATCGAACTCGATCTTGCCGCCCTGCACTTCCGCGACCAGTTCGTCCGCGCCGACGATGTCGGCGCCGGCGGCCTTGGCCTCATCGGCTTTCGGACCGCGGGCGAACACGGCGACGCGCAGCGTGCGGCCGGTGCCGTTCGGCAGGTTGACCACGCCGCGGACCATCTGGTCGGCGTGCTTGGGGTCGACGCCGAGGTTCATGGCGATTTCGACGGTTTCGTCGAACTTGGCGGTGGCGCGCTCGCGCACGAGCTTCACGGCCTGGTCGACGGGATAGAGCTTGGTCCGCTCGATGCCCTCGCGGGACTTAACGACACGCTTTCCGTGAGCCATGACTTACCCCACCACCTCGAGGCCCATAGCGCGGGCGGAACCTTCGATCATCGACATCGCCGATTCGATGTTGACGCAGTTCAGATCGACGAGTTTCTTCTCGGCGATTTCCTTGATCTGCGCCTTCGTCACCTTGCCGACGAACTGGCGGCCGGGCGTCTTGGAGCCGGAAGCCGGCTTCTTGCCGAGCTTGAGGTTGGCGGCCTTCTTCAGAAAGAAGGACACCGGCGGCTGCTTCATCTCGAAGGTGAAGGAGCGGTCCTGATAGGCCGTGATGATGACGGGGATCGGCATCCCCTTTTCCATCTGCTGGGTCTTCGCGTTGAAGGCCTTGCAGAATTCCATGATGTTGAGGCCGCGCTGACCGAGCGCGGGGCCGATCGGCGGGGACGGATTGGCGGCGCCCGCGGGCACCTGCAGCTTGATATAGCCGGCGATTTTCTTCGCCATTTGCTTTTCTCCAACGAGTGACGGCAGGCCACGCTCGCCAGAGCGTCACCCGCCATCGGTTGCAGTTCGTGGTCTGACATGGCCTCCCGGATGGCGGCCGGGCATGTCTTCCACGCGGATTTTCCCTCGGGCTGAGCGCCGAAAAGAAAAAGCCCTCCAGCGAGGGCTGGAGGGCTTATAGCCGGGACGCGCCGAAATGCAAGCCTCAAGCGGCTTCCGCAGGCGCGCGCGCCGCGCGCGGCGCGGCTTCGTACTCGCCGGGCGCATATTCCGGCAGGTCCACCGCCCCGCCCGCGCGCTTCCACGCCCCATAGCCGCCGGCCACATGGCAGACCGGATCGAGGCCCATCCGCTTGGCCGTCTGGGCGGCCAGCGCCGACCGCACGCCGCCCGCGCAGAAGAAGACGAAACGCTTGTCGGAGGCGAAGATTTCGTGATGCGACGGGCTGCGCGGATCGATGCGGAATTCCATCATCCCGCGCGGAATATGCACCGCGCCGGGAATGCGGCCTTCGCGGTCGAGTTCGCGCGTGTCGCGCAGGTCGATGAAGGCGACGTCGGCGTCGCCGTGCAGCGCCAGCGCCTGCTTCACCGAAATCGTCTCGATTTCCGCCTCGGCCGCTTCGATCAGATCGTCCACGCCGAGAATGATCTTCGTTCCCATGGTCCTGCTCCACCGCCGTTCGTCGTTGTCGGGAGCGGGCGTCGGCCGGGCTGCGTTCGGGCTGGAAGCCCCGGCCTGCGCTCGTCTGGAGCGACATGAGCAACAGCGGCGTTCGGGACGCAATAGGTCGGAAAAAATAAGAAAATCAGCGTTGAAGCGCTTCGCTGAAAGAGAAAAATCTTCGGTTTGGAAGAGGCGGGAGAGAAATTTCGCCCCCGCGCCTCAATAGTCCAGCTTCAGCTTTCGCGCGGACTGACCGAGTCCGCGCCGCGCAAGCGACGGCTCAGACCTTCTCGACCTGCGCGAATTCCAGCTCGACCGGCGTCTCGCGGCCGAAGATCGACACCGCGACCTTGAGGCGAGAGCGTCCCTCGTCGACTTCCTCGACCTTGCCATTGAACGAGGCGAACGGACCGTCGGCGACGCGCACGGTCTCGCCGATTTCGAAGGAGATCGAGGCCTTCGGGCGCTCGACGCCTTCGGCGACCTGCCCCTTGATCCGGTCGGCCTCGGCCTCGGAGATCGGCATGGGCTTGTTGTCGGCGCCCAGAAAGCCCGTAACCTTCGGCGTGTTCTTGATGAGATGGTAGACCTGATCGGTCAGGTCGCACTTCACCAGCACATAGCCGGGAAAGAACTTGCGTTCCGAATTGATCTTGCGGCCGCGACGGACTTCGACCACCTGCTCGGTGGGCACGAGCACTTCCTCGAATTTGTCGGCGAGACCGCGCTGGGCCGCCTGCTCCTTGATGGATTCGGCGACCTTCTTCTCGAAATTCGAATAGGCGTGGACGATGTACCAGCGGATCGTCATGGAATGTCCCGTGAGGCCGTTCAGCGGCCGAAGCTGAGCAGGAAGCCGACGATCAGACGCAGCGTCTGGTCGACCGTGACGAAGAAGAGCGAGGCGACGAACACCATGGCCAGCACGAGGCCCGTCGTGATCAAGGTCTCGCGGCGCGACGGCCAGGTGATCTTCGCGCCTTCCGAGCGCACGTCCTGCAGGAATTGAAACGGATTGGCCATCTTCGCCTCGATCCGGCGCCCGCGCTCCCAAAGGCGCGAAAGCGACGCCGCAAAACAATCGCGGCGCGGGACCGGAGGTCGCGCGCCACAAACGCCTCTTAACTGATCGCGCGACCCGCGCCAAGCGAAATCGTCCGGCAAGGCGCTCCCCCGATGCTGTTTCCTCACCCGAGCGTTGGCCGCTTCCTGCAAAGCCGGCTAAGAAATGGTCCGCCGATTCCATGAGCCGCGAGCCCGTCATGCCGCCGAGCGAACAAGCCGCGCCCGCCCCGCTCGCGCTGCGGCTGGCTGCGCTGCTGGTCCACTATTCCGTCGCCACCCTGCTCGGCGGGCTCGTCTTCGTCGGCCTGATCCGCCTCGGGGTCGCCTTTTTCGGTCCCGGCGTCATGTTCTATCGCGGCGTCGCGGCGCTCGCGGGCGCCGGTCTGATCCTGCTGGTCGTGCTCGGCCTCGCGCTCTCCCGCCTGCCCCCTCGTTTCGGCCTCTCGGCGCCCGACGCGCTCGGCGGCGCCATCGTGGCGACCTGTCTGCTGATGGCCGCTTTCGTGCTCGGTCCGGTCACCGTCGACCGCTCGGTGTCGGTCTTCATGCTGTCGCGCTTCGAGCGCGCGGACCATGCGCTGACCAAGGAAGAAGCGCGCGCCGCCTTCGTGAACACCTACGTCGGAGAGTGGGACCAGATCGGCCGACGGCTCAAGGAGCAGGAGCTGTCCGGCAATCTCGTCGAGACGCCGCAGGGCTGGCGCCTCACCCCGCAGGGCCGGCGGTTCATGGAGGTCGCGCGCTTCATGTCGGCGCTGTTCGACGGCGATCCGCGGTTCGTCGGACGCGCGAACTGACTCGGCGATTGCGAACAAAACGCGAAACGTGATTCCCTGACGTCGACCATTCCTCCGATTCGGAACGCCGATGCCAGCCGCCTATCTCGAAGCGCTCAACGAAGGCCAGCGCGCCGCCGTCGAGCATGGCGTGGGCGACGGCGCAGCGCCCGGCCCGCCCTTGCTGGTGATCGCCGGCGCGGGCTCCGGCAAGACCAACGCGCTCGCCCATCGCGTCGCCCATCTGATCGTCAACGGCGCCGATCCGCGCCGCATTCTGCTGATGACCTTCTCGCGTCGCGCGGCGAACGAAATGACGCGCCGCGTGCAGACCATCGCCGGCCGCGCGCTCGGCGACAAGGCCGCGGTCATGGCCGAGGCGCTGACATGGGCCGGCACCTTTCACGGGATCGGCGCGCGCCTGCTGCGCGATTACGCGAGCCAGATCGGCCTCGACCCCGCCTTCACCATCCACGATCGCGAGGATTCCGCCGATCTCCTCAACCTCGTGCGACACGAACTCGGCTTCTCCAAGACGGACAAGCGCTTCCCGCTGAAGGGAACCTGCCTCGCGATCTATTCGCGCTGCGTCAACGCGCAAATTCCGGTCGAGGATGCGCTGGCGCAGAATTTTCCCTGGTGCGCGGGCTGGGCTGCTGAATTGCGCGACCTGTTCGCCGGCTATGTCGAGGCCAAGCAGAAGCAAAACGTGCTCGATTACGACGACCTCTTGCTTTACTGGGCGCAGGCCGCGATGGAGCCCGCGCTCGCCGACGACATGGGCGCGCGGTTCGACCACGTGCTCGTCGACGAATATCAGGACACCAACCGCTTGCAGGCTGCGATCCTGCTCGCGCTGAAGCCCGGCGGGCGCGGTCTGGCGGTGGTCGGCGACGACGCGCAATCCATCTATTCGTTCCGCGCGGCCGAAGTGAGAAACATTCTGGACTTCCCCGGCGCGTTCTCGCCGCCGGCGGCTGTCGTCACGCTCGACCGCAACTATCGCTCCAGCGCGCCGATCCTCGCGGCCGCCAACGGCGTGATCGCGGAAGCCAAGGAACGCTTCGCCAAGGATTTGTGGACCGAGCGGACAAGCGGCGAGAAGCCGCGCCTCGTCGTCGTGCGCGACGAGGCCGATCAGGCCCGCTACATTGTGGCGCAGGTGCTCGAAAGCCGCGAGGCCGGCGCGTCGCTGAAGCAGCAGGCCGTCCTGTTCCGCACCTCGCATCATTCGGGTCCGCTGGAGGTCGAACTCGTCCGGCGCAACATTCCCTTCGTGAAATTCGGCGGCCTGAAGTTTCTGGATTCGGCGCATGTAAAGGATCTGCTCGCGCTGTTGCGCTTCGTCGAAAATCCGCGCGACCGCGTCGCCGGCTTCCGCGTCCTGCAGGTGCTTCCGGGCGTCGGTCCGACGAGCGCGCAGCGCATTCTCGATCGCGCGGCGGAAGCGGCCGATCCTCTGTCCGCGATCGTCGACAGCGCGCCGCCGCCGCGCGCCGGCGGCGACTGGACGGCCTTCGTCGACGCATTGCGCGCCCTGCGCGCGCGGAACGCCGGTTGGCCCGGCGAGATCGGCCTCGCGCGCGCCTGGTACGATCCGCACCTCGACCGCCTGCATGAGGACGCGGTCACGCGGCGCGCCGATCTTCTGCAACTCGAGCAGATCGCGTCCGGCTATCCGAACCGCGAACGCTTTCTCACCGAACTGACGCTGGATCCGCCGGACGCGACCAGCGATCAGGCCGGCCCGCCGCATCGCGACGAGGATTATCTGATCCTCTCCACCATCCATTCCGCCAAGGGCCAGGAATGGAAATCGGTCTTCGTGCTCAACGCGGTCGACGGCTGCATTCCCTCGGATCTGGGAACCGGCAGTTCGGCCGAGATCGAGGAGGAGCGCCGCCTGCTCTACGTCGCCATGACGCGCGCGAAGGACGATCTGCATCTAGTCGTCCCCCAGCGCTTCTTCACCCATGGCCAGGCCGCGCACGGCGACCGGCACGTCTACGCCGCGCGCACACGGTTCATTCCCAAACATCTGCTCGGCCTGTTCGCCCATACGAGCTGGCCGAAGTTCGAGCCGGCGGCGCAGGCGCGCGCGGCGCCGCAGGTCCGCGTCGACGTCGCGGCCCGCATGCGCCAGATGTGGCGCTGACCAATCGACAAGGCGGGACGCCGTCCGTACCGTCGGACCAGGCGCGAGGGAGGCGCCGCGCCTGACCGCCCCAGACAGAAACGAACCGTCGGCGCTCTGGCCGCTGCTCGCCACGCTGACGATGCAGACGCTGGCGACGACCGCGGCCTTCTCCGTGCCCGCGGTCGCGCCGGCCATTGCGCGCGATCTCGGCCTGCCCGGCGCGCTCGTCGGTTTCTTTCCGGCGCTCGTCTACGGCGTCGGCATATTGTCGTCGCTGTTTTCGCCGTCGTTCATCCTGCGGTTCGGCGCGGTGCGCGTCATTCAGGCGGTGATGGCGGCCGTCGTCGTCATGCTCGCCGTTGCGGCGCAGGGCACGGCGACCTCGCTCGCGCTCGGCGCGGCGTTGCTCGGCCTCGCCTATGGCGCGACCGCGCCGGCGAGCGCGCATCTGCTCGTGCCGCGCACGCCGCAGCGCATCTACAACCTCGTCATGTCGATCAGGCAGGCGGGCCTGCCCCTCGCCGGCATTCTCGCGGGCCTCGTCATGCCGCCCCTGACGCTCGCCGTCGGTTGGCGCGCCGCGCTGGCCGCGCAAATCCCGACGTCGCTCGCTCTGCTCGTCGCGCTGGAATTCGCGCGGCGCGCCTGGGACGTCGACCGGCGCCCCGCCTATCCGCTGTTCGTCGGCGCGCTCGCGCAACCCCTACGGCTCTGGCGGCAGAACGCCGACATCAGGCGGCTGACTGTCATGAGCTTCGCGTTCACAGGCGCGCAGCTCTGTTTCATCAGTTTCATGACCGTCCATCTGACGCAAAGCGCGCATTTCGATCTGGTGACGGCCGGATGGACGCTCGCGGCCTATCAAACGGCGGCCCTCGTGAGCCGTCCGCTGCTCGGCTTTGTAGCCGACCGCTTCGTCGCGCCGACCCGGCTGCTGGCGGCGCTCGGCTTCTTGATGTGCCTCTCCGCGCTTCTGTCAGCGCTGTTCGCGCCTGCATGGCCGGGAGCGGCGATCGTCGCCGTCTGCGTCGCCGCGGGCTTGAGCGCGTCGGGCTTCACCGGCCTCGCCTATGCGGAATTCGCACGCATCGGCGGGGCGGCGCGCACCGAAGCGACCGGCCTCGGCTCGGCCGCCATGTTCGCTGGCGTATTGGCGATCCCGCCGCTGTTCGGCCTGACGGCGACCGCAACCGGCGCGTTCGCGCTGCCTTATGGCGCGCTGGCGGTCGCGACTTTGGCGGCGAGCCTCATGGTTTGGCGCAGCGCGCGCGCCTGAGCGTGTGGACCAACCTGTCGACGGCGATGGCGACCTCCTCCGACAAGGGCGCGCCATGTTCAAACCGCGCGCCCTCGATCGCGTAGATCATGCACCGCGCCGGCAATGCGCCGAGCGCGCGGGCCAGCGCGATCGCCTCCGCCAATCCGAGCCCGTGCGACGACATCTCGCCGCCCTTGCGCGGCGGCGCGTCGGTCTGCATGTCGAGTTCGTCGATCGTTCCCGCACGCGCGCCGGAGACGCAGGCGTCGATCAGAACGACATCGTCGCGCCCCTCCAGCAGCGTCAGGATTTCCGTCGTCTCGCCGCGCGCTTCCACGACTTCGGCGACATCGGCAAGAAGCGGCGCCAACGCGCGCGCCGCCAGACGCCCCGCTGCATCGTCTCCGCGATCGGGGTTTCCGAGCCCGATGACGATCGGGCGCACGTTCAGCCGCGGTCGATGTCGAGACGCAGGAAATGCGTCGCGCAGGAAATGCAGGGATCGTAATTGCGAACGGTCTGCTCGCAGCGATGCTGCAATTCGAGATCGGGCATATCGAGGAACGAGCCGACGAAACTCGCGAGGTCTTCCTCGATGCAGGCCTGATTTTGCGAGGTCGGCGGCACGATCTGCGCATCCTCGATCATGCCGTCCGCGCTCGTCCGGTACCGGTGATAGAGAAGTCCGCGCGGCGCTTCCGTCGCGGCGTAGCCGACGCCTGCCCGCGGCTCCACAGGCGCGAACGCCCGGTCAGGCTCTTCGTAATTCTCGATGATCCGCAAGGCTTCGTCGCAGGCGTAGAGATTCTCCACCGCGCGCACCACAATGCTGCGATAGGGATTGCGGCAGACCGTCCCGAGGCCCGCTTCGCGCGCCGCTTCCTTCGCCAGCGGAGAAAGCTTGTCGAAATTGAGCGCGTAACGCGCCAGGGGCCCGACGAGATAGGCCGAGCCATCCCTCATATGCGAGCGCAGAGCGGTCGAGCGCTGCGCGTGGGTCTCGACGAAATGCGCATCGTACTGGTCGGCCGCTATGTCGAGACCGCGATTGGAGACGATGCGCCCCTCGTTGAACGGGTATTCGTCTGGATGCTTCAACGACACGAAGGTGTAGTCGCGCTCGCGTTCCGGAAAATCGAACCCGGCCGTCCAGCGCACAACCTCCAGCGATTGCGCGCGCGCGACCTTCAACTGTTCGGCGAGCTCGGCGAATTCCTTTTTGCGCGGCGCGCGATAGAAGCCGCCGACGCGCACGTTGATCGGATGGATTTCGCGACCGCCGAGCACACGCAGAATTTCGTTCCCGACCTTCTTGATCGCAAGCCCCCGGCGGACGATGTCGCCATGGTCCCGCGCCATGTCGATGGAGCCCTGATAGCCGAGGAAATCAGGAGCATGCAGCATGTGGATGTGCAACGTGTGCGACTCGATCCACTCGCCGCAATAGAGCAGCCGGCGCAACTCGCGCAATTGTCCGCCGACGCTCGCGCCGAACGCATTCTCGAGCGCGTGCGTCGCGCTCATCTGATAGGCGACCGGACAGATGCCGCAGATGCGCGCGACGATATCGGAAACTTCCGTGAAAGAACGGCCGCGCAGGAAGGCTTCGAAGAAGCGCGGCGGTTCGAAGATACGCAACTCCGCGCTCTTCACCGCCCCGTCGCGCACGACGACCTTCAGGCCGCCCTCGCCTTCGACGCGCGCGAGATATTCAGTCGTGATCGTTCTGCGCGCCATGGCGCTCGCTCTCCGCGCGGAACGCATCCGCATTGGCGTTGAAGGTTCGATAGACGCGTACGATGTCCTCGTCCGTCATGCCGAGTTCGCCGAGCCGGCGCGACAGGGACGGCGCGTTGGGCGTCTCTTTCGGACCGAAACAGCCGTAACAGCCGCGATCATAGCCGGGGCACAGGGCGCCGCAGCCCGCGTGCGTCACCGGCCCGAGGCAAGGCGTTCCATGCGCCACCATCACACAAACATGGCCCGCGAGCTTGCACTCAATGCAGGTCGCATGCGCGGGCGTCGCCGGCCTGCGGCCCACGAGCAGCGAGGCGACGACGTCGATGAGCTGCGCCTTCGAAATCGGACAGCCGCGCAATTCGAAATCGACCTTCACGTGATCGGAAATGGGCGTGGAGGTCGCCAGCGTCTCGATATACTCCGGCCGCGCATAAACGATCGACGTGAATCGCCCGACATCTGCGAAATTGCGCAGCGCCTGAACGCCGCCGGCCGTCGCGCACGCCCCGATCGTGATCAGAATCTTCGAACGCTTGCGCACGTCCTTGATGCGCGCAGCGTCATGCGCGGTCGTCACCGAACCCTCGACGAGGGACACATCGTAGACGCCTTCGACAGACGCGCGCGTCGCCTCGGGAAAATAGGCGATGTCGACTGCGGCCGCGACTGCGAGCAATTCGTCCTCGCAATCGAGCAGGCTCAACTGGCAACCATCGCAGGAGGCGAATTTCCAGACCGCCAGACGCGGCTTTCGGGGCGCGGCCATGTCAGATCTCCCGCAACGTCAGCAATCGACGCAGCCGCTCGTAGGTGAACACGGGCCCGTCCTTGCACACGAAATGCGGTCCGAACTGGCAGTGCCCACATTGGCCGATCGCGCATTTCATGTTGCGCTCCATCGACAGATAGATGGCGTCTTCTGACATGCCGCGCGCCACAAGCGCCTTGGCGACGAAGCGCATCATGATCTCCGGTCCGCAAACCATCGCGATCGTCTGGGTCGGATCGATTTCGGCTCGCGCGATCAGGTTTGTGACGACCCCGACATGCCCTCGCCAATCGCCGGTCGCGTGGTCGACAGTCGCCTCCACTTGCGCGTCGAACCGCCCGCGCCATTGCTCGACCTCGCGACGAAACAGAAAATCGTCCGGCCCGCGCGCGCCATACAAGATCGAGACCGCGCCGTACCGCCGTCGCTCCGCCAGCGCCCGATAAATCGCCGGCCGCAGGGGCGCGAGCCCGAGCCCGCCGGCGACGAACAGCACATCCCGACCGTCAGCCGCCTCGATCGGCCAGCCGACGCCGTAAGGGCCGCGCACGCCGAGCGCAGCGCCGGCTTTCAGCCCGCAGAGCGCGCGCGATACCGGGCCGACTGCGCGGATCGTATGGATCAGCCTGTCCGACACGGGGTCGCCGCTGATGCTGATCGCGCTCTCGCCGACGCCGAAGGCGGTGAGCATGTTGAACTGGCCGGGCGCGAACGCCATCGGCGCGCCGTCGGTGAATTCGATTTCGAGCGTGCAGACGTCGGCTGACTCGCGTCGGCGGCGCGCGACTCGCGCGACACGAGGAACCAACGGATCGGCGCGCAAAGCCGCTTTGGTCGATAGATCAGCCATGGGCGCCGTAGACATCCAGCAATTGCAGACGCGTCGCGTGCAGGCGTTCGATCGTGACGGACAGGAAGCGCTGCATGATTTCGTAGCCCAGCGAATGGTCCGCGTCGCACTTGCGTCTCAGGCAGGCGCCGTCGATCGAAAAAGCGCGCACGAGCTCGAGAGCCTTGGCGTCGTAGGTCCATTTGTAAGGCGGCGCCAGCCACGACATGCCGATGATGTCGCCGGGACCGACGGTCTGAAAGATCAGCTCGCCGCGCCCCGGCGCAAACAGCTGCAGCGCAACGCGCCCGTGACGAATGAGAAAGAACGTGTCGGCGGCCTCGCCCTCCCTGCTCAGGAACGCGCCGGCGTCGAAACGCGCGTTCTTCGCACAGCCCGTTGCGAGCGTCAGGAATTCCGAATTCAATCCGGCGAAAAACGGATGCTCGCCCAACAGGCGTTCAAGCGTCTCCATGCGCGGCCTCCACCTGTAATTCGCTGTCGCGGATCGCGCGAACTTCTTCCGTGATGTCGATGCCCACCGGGCACCAGACGATGCAGCGCCCGCATCCAACGCAGCCGGACGTTCCGAACTGATCGAACCATGTCGACAGTTTGTGCGTCATCCATTGGCGGTAGCGTGCGGAGGCGCTCGTTCGCACGCCGCCGCCGTGGACATACGAGAAATCCATCGTGAAGCACGAATCCCAATGTCGTGTGCGCGACGTTCCGCCGCCGTCGAGTTCGCTCGCTTCCTCGACCGTCGTGCAGAAACACGTCGGACACACCATCGTGCAATTGGCGCAGGACAGGCAGCGCGCAGCCACATCGTCCCAACGCGGATGCTCCGGATTGCGCGCAAGCAACTCGCGCACGCCGTCCGCCGGCATCTGCCGACCCATGTTCTGCGCCGTGCGCGCGACGACGGCGCGCGCGGCCGCATGTTCGTCCGCCTGCGCCTTCCGCTTCGGCAACCTTTCGAGCAACGCGCGGCCGGCCTCGCCGCCAGCGCGCGCCAGGAACTTGTGCTCGTTCCCCTCGATCACCTCGGTCAGCGCGATGTCGTAGGCGCCTGACGCTTGCGGTCCGGCGCCCATAGAAACGCAGAAGCATCCACCGTTGGCGGTTCCGCAATCCACGGCGACGATGAACGCATTGTCGCGGCGCGCCCGATAATGCGCATCGACGTAATCGCCGCTGGAGAGCGTCTTGTCCTGAATCGCGATCGCTGCGAGTTCGCAGCCGCGCACGCCGATGAAAGCCGTCTTTTCCTCGCTGAGCGGTTCCGGGATGACGCGCGTCTCCGCCCCCTGCCCCTGCGATCGCCAGAGCCGTTGCCGGGGCGCATGCAGATAGCGCTTCCAGGAATGCGGGCCGACCGCATAGCCAAACAGCGCGCTGTCGTCGCGCTGGACAAGCCTGTAGTGGCCGGGCGCGGCCTCGTCGCCGACGCCGGCGGGCAGATCTGCGACGCCGGAAATTTCATCGTAGACGATCGCGCCGTCGCGCGCCGTCGGCCCGACCACACGCCGCCCATCGGCGACGAGCGCGGCCACGAGCGCGTCGAGCCCTTCCTTCGTCAGAACGAATCCATCGTCCATTCCCGTCTCCTACGACGCACGATAGGCCGCACGCCGAGTCGCGCTTTGATCTGGCTTAGGGACAATGACGAGATTCGCGCGGCTCTGCGACAGAATTTCGACGCTGGCCCGCGCTTGCGAAGTGCGCGCGAACCCGCGACACTCGGTCCGTCGCGCGCACACACGACGGAGAAACGGATGACCGCGGTTCTCTGCCTTGCTCTTGCCGCCTACGCGCTCGCAGGCGCCGCAGTCGCGTTGGCGTTCGTCGCGCGCGGCGCCGATGTCGCGCTCGGCGAACCCGTCACGCTGACGGCTGGCGCACGCATTGTTTTGCTACCCGGCGCTTTCCTGCTGTGGCCGCTCGTGCTCGTCCGCTGGCTGGGCGCGGGAGGACGGCGATGACGCGAGGCCACCGCGCTGCGCATCGGTTGATCTGGCCTATGCTGGCGTTGGTCGTCGCAGCGCTGTTCGTTCATGCGATCGTCACTCGACCGCCGCCCGAGCCGCCGCAGGCCGCAATAGGGTCGCCGCAGGACTCGCGGGAGCCGGGCAAATGAGCGCAGGCTTCCAGGCGATCCAGTGGAACCGCGCCAAGATCGTCTACGACGTCCTGTTGGCCGCAGGCGCCGCCTCGTTCCTGGCGATCCACGCCGCCCTGTCCTGGCGGCAGGAGCCGCCGGCCAACCTGCCCGCAATCTTCGATATCTACATCCGCGCCTCCGGCGCCTGCGCGTTCTCGATGCTGACGCTCGTGCTGTCGATCGGTCCGCTGGCGCGGCTGTCTCCGCGTTTTCTGCCGCTGCTCTACAATCGCCGGCATTTCGGCGTGCTGACCTGTGTGATCGCGATCACGCATTTCGCCGCCGTCCTCGGCTGGTACGTTGCGGACGGCCACCCCTTCAATCTGTTTTTCGAACTGACGAAATGGAGCGACTACGCCTCGCTCAAGACGATTTCGTTCAAAGCCTTCGGCTTTGCGGCCTTCCTCATTCTGCTTCTGCTCGCCGCCACAAGTCACGACTACTGGCTCGCCTTCCTCACGCCGCCCGTGTGGAAGGCGATGCATATGCTCGTCTACTTCGCTTACGGATTGGCCGTCGTGCATGTCGCGCGCGGCCTGCTGCAGGATGAGCGCAGCCTGATCGTCAACGGCTACTTCGCCTTCTGCTTTCTCTGGGTCGCCGGGCTGCACGTCGTCGCTGGCTTTCGTGAAACGCAGCATGACGCAGGGCGGCCGGCCGCCGACGGCTGGATCGAGATCGGCCCACCGCACTCAATCCCCGACCAGCGCGCGCGCATCGTCTGCGCGCCGGGGGGAGAACGCATCGCCGTCTTTCGCGACGGCGACGATTTCGGGGCGGTGACGAACCTGTGCGCTCACCAGAACGGCCCGCTCGGCGAGGGCCGCATCGTCGGCGGCTGCATCGTCTGTCCATGGCACGGCTACGAGTACCGGCTCGCCGACGGCTGCGCGCCGGCGCCGTTCAAGGAGAAGCTGACGACCTATCGCCTTCGCCTGCGTGACGGGGTCCTTGAACTCGATCCGCGCCCGCTGCCGCCGGGCACGCCAGCGGCGATCCGCCTCGAGACCTGATCGAATCCGACCGCATGATGCGCCGGGCAGGCCGTCAGCCCTGTCTTACTTGCGGTTCTCGAGCCCGTTCTTCGAGCGCTGGGCCCTGATGGAATCGGCCTGGGCGACAACCTGCGCGCGCAACGCAGCCAGGCCGTCGCGTATGGATTTCGTGGCCGCCGCATATTCGCGCGGCGGCGTGAATGCGTCGGGATTGGCCGCATCGTATGCGAGCACGGCGTCGATCGTGCGCGCCAGCGCGGTCACATCGCCAAACGCGTACTCGTTGACGGGGCGGCCGACGACCTCCGTCAGCGAAGCGAACAGGGCCGGATCGCCATCGGGCTTGAGGTCCTTGCCGCGCGCAAGGAGATGCGTGCGATACCTGAGTTGCCCGAGGTAGAAGACGAAAACGGCGGCGTCCTTCTTCCCCGCGCCGAACAATTGGGCTGCGCTTCGGTAATAAGCCGCCGGATGCTGGCCGGCGAGCGCCGCCGCCTCCGGAGGCGCCGGCGTTTTCGGCTCGGCCCGCAGCGCGCCGGCCGCCACGACGAGCGAGAGCGCGACCACGCCGAAACAGGCGCGGCGGCCGAGAGCGCGAAGCTCAATGATGGACATCGGCGGTCGATCCGCTGGCAGGAGTGGCCGGGCTCGAACCGACGACACCCGGTTTTGGAGACCGGTGCTCTACCAACTGAGCTACACTCCTGCAGGTGGCCGACGAAACGTCGAACCGCAGCGGACGCGCTGTATTAGCGGCAAGGCGCCGTCGTCGCAAGCCGCTTGTGACGCGCGCCCGCCCGGGCGAACATGCCGCCCCCGGAGGGTGTCGCATGCAGGCCGAATTTCATGGCGTTTTTCCCTATCTCGTTTCGCCGGTCGACCCCGACGGGAATGTCATGGAGGACGTGCTCGCCCGGCTGTGCGAGGACCTGATCGCCAAGGGCGTCCACGGCCTGACTCCGCTGGGGTCGACCGGTGAATTCGCCTATCTGACGCACGGGCAGAAGCACCGTATCGTCGAAGTCGTGGTGGAGGCGGCGGCCGGCCGCGTTCCCGTCGTCGCCGGCGTCGCCGCAACCACCACCGCCGACGCCGTGCGTCAAACGCGCGCCTGGGAGAAACTCGGCGTGGACGGAATTCTGGCCGTGCTGGAAGCCTATTTCCCGCTCGACGACGATTCGGTCTGCTCCTATTTCGCCGCCGTCGCCGCAGCGACAGACCTGCCGGTCGTGCTCTACACGAACCCTAATTTCCAGCGTGCGGACCTGTCGCTGCCAGCGATCGAAAAGCTCTCGCACGTCCCCAACATCCGTTATCTCAAGGACGCCTCGGTCAACACCGGACGGCTCTTGTCGATCATGGAGCGGGTGGCCGGCCGGATGGAGATCTTCGCGGCCTCCGCCCATATTCCCGCCGCCGTGATGCTGATCGGCGGCAAGGGCTGGATGGCCGGTCCGGCCTGCATCGCGCCGCGTTCCAGCGTAAGTCTTTACGAATTGTGTCGAAACGGCGCCTGGGGCGAGGCGATGGCGCTCCAGCGCCGGCTTTGGCGCCTCAATCAGGCCTTTGCGAAATACAATCTGGCCGCCTGCATCAAGGCCGGGCTTCACGCGCAGGGCTACCCCGTCGGCGATCCGCTCCCCCCACAGAAGCCCCTGATTTCAGCCGCGAAAGACGAAGTGGCGGCGATCGCGGCGGAATTCGACTGACGCGCCTGCGACGGGGCGCCGCGGGCTCATGCAACCATTTGTTGAGCCATTTACAGGCGTTTAACCAAAAATTGCTTCAATTTGAGGTCAGCAGAGGGGCGGGTCGTCTCCCGACATCCGGACCGATTGGCGCGTCTCTGCACGGCCGTGTCGTTGCGAGCGCCCTCCAACGCCGCGATAGGCGAGTGCAACAGTCGAGGGCGCGCGTAGCGGAAGCATGGCGAGCATGCAATCGGATCTCTACGACTTCGAGACAACTGAAGTTCGTGTGCGCGGCGGCGGCCGGCGCAGGCTCAGCGGCTTGGCCGGCAGCGCCGTCGCAATCGTTTTTCTGAGCGCCGTCGGCGCGCAGATGCTTGCAACGGCGCCGCCATCGGACGTCCTCAGGGCGGACAAGCCCGCGCCGCTCGCGCCCCGCTTTGCGTTGCGCCCCTATTCGGAACTGCTCGATGCGAATTATTCGCTCGGCTCGGTTCCGGCGAAATTCTCGACCGATCCGCTTCCGACCGCGTCGCTGCGTCCCGCAACGACCCTGGCGGCGGCGCAGATGACCGACTTGCGCGGACGAGCGACCGATGTCGGCGCGCCGCTGGCGCAGCAGGCGGACGCGCCCATGCCGACGCCGCGTCCACTGGATCTCGCCCTTGCGGCGCCGGAGCCGGCGAGCCCCCTGCCGCCGCAGCGCCCGTCTGACCTCACTCCGCCGCAACGGCCCGCGCCTCTGGCGACTGCAACCGCCGACACGGCCCGCGAGCCGCGCGCGTCCGTCGCGCAAGCGGCGCGCGCGCCGCGCGGCGGCCGCACCGTCGTCGCCCGGGCGGAGCAGCCCAAGGAACAGGGATTCTTCGAAAAGCTGTTCGGCGGCGGCGGAAACTCCGGCCAGGCCATGGCCTATGCGCCGGAAGGCGGCCTTCTGGGCGGCTCATCCCGTTTGACCGGCGTCGCGCCTTCCGAGGGCGCTTCGAACGCCGTCTCTGACCGCTTCACGGCCGTCTACGATATTTCCGCCAAGACCGTATATCTGCCGGACGGCACGCGTCTGGAGGCGCATTCCGGTCTGGGCGATCTCATGGACAACCCGCGCTACGCCCACGTGCGCATGCGCGGCGTGACGCCGCCGGCGGTCTATGACCTGCGGGAGCGCGAAGCGTTGTTCCACGGCGTGCGCGCCATCCGCCTCACGCCAATCAATTCCTCGGTGCACGGCCGCGCCGGCCTGCTGGCCCACACCTACATGCTGGGACCGAGCGGCCAGTCCAACGGCTGCGTCTCCTTCCGCGACTATCAGCGTTTTCTAAACGCCTTCCTGAGCGGTCAGGTGAAGCGGTTGAAAGTGGTGGCGAGCCTCTAGTCTCTCGTCGCCCCGAGCGCCTTCTGCAATCGAGCGACATCCGCCCGAAGCGTTTCGATCTCCGCGTCGCGCGCGGCGAGAATGCGCGCGACGTCCCCGGCTTCGAATCGCTGCGGGATATGCTGCGGACAATTGGCGTCCCACGCGCGAACCTTGAAGATCAGCGCTTGCTCTGGACGCGCCTTGTAGTCGGGCGATCTCAGACGCTCGATCAGCTCCGCATCGTCCATGACAATGCGCGCCTCGCCCCAGATCTTCACACGCCGCTGTGACGCGTAGTCGATCAGGAACAATTGCGCCTTCGGATTGTCGACGAGATTGCCGGTCGAGATGTACTGGCGATTGCCCGAGAAATCGACGAACGCGATGGTCGTCTCGTCGACGACGCGCAGGAACCCGGGCGGGCCGCCGCGATGCTGGATATAGGGCTGCCCGTCCGCGCTCGCGGTCGCGAGGAATACGCTGCGTTGCGCCGAGATGAAGCCGGCCAGCTCGGGCGTGATCCGCGTCGCCCAGCCGCCGCGTGCTTCGAGTTTCGCATAAGCGTCGCGCGATCCCTTGAGCGCCTGGACAGCCCGGACCGTCGGGCTGAAGGCGACGTCGCAAGACGAAGCGTGGTCGGTCGGCGCGCTCATGGCTACAGCCCCAGTTCGCTCAAGCCGGGATGGTCGTCCGGCCTGCGGCCGAGCGGCCAGAAATATTTGCGGTCCGTCGCGGCGATCGGCAGATCGTTGATGCTGGCGATGCGCAAACGCATCAGTCCATTCTCCGCGAACTCCCAGTTCTCGTTGCCGTAGCTGCGAAACCATTGTCCGCTGTCGTCGCGCCATTCGTAGGCGAACCGCACAGCGATGCGATTGTCGCGGAAGGCCCAGACTTCCTTGATCAGGCGGTAGTCGAGTTCGCGCGTCCACTTGCGGACGAGAAACTGCTCGACCGCCGCCCGGCCCTGCACGAACTCGGCGCGATTTCGCCAGCGCGTGTCGGCCGTATAGGCGAGCGCGACGCGCGCAGGCTCGCGGCTGTTCCAGGCGTCCTCCGCCATGCGCGCCTTCCGCGCGGCCGTGTCGGCGTCGAACGGCGGGAAGGGCGGACGTGGATTGTCTGTCGGCGTCATAGCTTGTCCTCGACCTCGGTCTTGCGGGGTGCAGCGGCGCTGTCGGATCGCAGCGCCGCCGCGTCGAGCTCAGGCCGCTTTGCCGGCGGGCGCAACCATCGGGAAGTCGATCTCCGTGCGCGCCACCTCGTTGACGTAGTTCGTCCAGGTGTTCAGGGCCACGTGCTGGACGATCTCCACGATCTGCGCATCGTCATAGCCGGCCAGACGCACGGCGCGCAGATCGTCGTCGCTCACATGGCCGCGCGCCTCGGCGACCTTCGCTGCGAAGCGCACCGCGGCGTCCGCCTTCGGATCGTTGGACGCGCCGGCGCGGTTCGCGGCGATTTCCGCCTCGTCGAGCTTGGCGACATGCTTGCCGAGATAACTGTGCGCCGACAGGCAATAATTGCAGCCGTTGATCTCGGCGACAGCCAGAGCGATGCGCTCGCGCGTGGCCGCCGGCAGCGCGCCCTTCGCCAATGCGCCGGACATGCCGAGGTAGCCTTCGAGCGCG
>CAZWJF010000043.1:0-20409 GCA_964634325.1 uncultured Rhodoblastus sp. | reverse complement strand
TCAGCTGGGTCGTCCTCCTGAGCATCGTCGCCTTCGTCGGACGACCCCGCCGCCGGCGCTTCCTCGGCTTGCGCCTCGCCGCTGGCGGCGACGGCGAGGCTCGCGCCCGCTGCAAGCGCCGCCGCCCCGGCGAGCGCCGGCTTCAGAACGGAACGCTTGGCGGGCGGCGTGGAGGCCGGCGCAACAGCGTTCGCGGGCGCGGCGGGCTGCGGCGCGATGCCTGGAATCGGCGTCGGCGCGACAACCGCCGAGTCGGCCGGGAGCGCGCCCGAGGAAATCAGGACGCTCGTGATTTCGGCGATCGACTTGTCCAGCGATGTGAGGGTGAGGAAACGCGGGTCTTTCTGCAGCGCTTCAGCGACATTTTGGCGAAGCGCTTTGAGTTGGGCGAGGATTTCGACAGGCATGATTTCTCCCGGCCGCGCGCGCACACGCCGCCGGCCCTGCGCAGGCTCGCCTAGAGCTGAACAGGAATCAAGCCTCGGATTTGCCCGATGTTCAGGCCCGTCGCGCCATCGGGCGTTGGCGCACCGCCGCAGGCGACGCTGTCCGTTGCGTCAAGCGCGTGTCGAGTCCTCGCAAACGCGCCGCCATGGCGCGTACGGTCTCCGCAGCCTTGGTTTCGTCGCTCGGGTCGACTTTCGACACTTCGGCCAAGAGCCGCTCGAGCTCACGCAGGATCGGGAGATACATGGGCGCCCCTTCGCACGACATGCGGTCGTACGAGGATGGCGCAGAGGGCTTAAGAAAACGTGGTTAGCGCTTCAGCACGGCGGCGTGCAGAAAACCTTGTGCACGGCCGCAAGAATGGTGCGCACGTCTTCGCTGGCGAGGCTGTAGTACACGGCCTTTCCGTCGCGCCGGGTCTTCACGAGCTTGTCGAATCGCAGGCGGGCCAACTGCTGCGAAACCGTCGATTGCCGCTCGTTGAGTATCTGTTCGAGTTCAGTGACCGACTTCTCGCCGTCCGCGAGGATGCACAGCATCATCAGGCGCGACTCGTGCGACAGGGCTTTGAGCAGTTCGCTCGCGCCATGCGCTTTCTTGGCCATCTCATGCAGGTCGAGATTGATCCGCGGCTCGGATGCGGCCGACTCGATCTGCTCGAGTGTGGACAGGTCCATTGGCTGGGCCCCGACTATCGTGCGCCCTCGCCGCCTCCCGGCGGGGCAAGCGATTCATATTTATCACGATATTCGGATGTGTACAAAGCAAAGGCATGCGCCAGCCGCGGGGCGTGAGCCCCGCGGCCGACGGTCACATTTATCGCGCCTGCCCCGGGCAGGCGATTCAGCGGGTCGTGAGCGGACCGCCGAGCGTCCTCCACATCGCGACTCCGCCCGAGAAGTGACGGACGTTCTCGAAACCGGCGTGCTGAAGGTGGCGCAACGCGCTGCCAGACCGCGCGCCCGACAGGCAGATCAGAACGACCTTCCGATCCCTGGGCAGCGTCGCGGGGTTGAACCGGGACAACGGCATATTCTTGGAGCCCGGCACATGGCCGTTGCGGAATTCGCTCTGCTCTCGCACGTCGATCAGCTCGACCTCGCCGACGTCGAGCTCCTTGCGCAGGTCGTCGAAGCTGACGACATGCGAGGGCGCCGATGCGTGCGTGCGACCAAACAGTCTCGAAAAGATCATCGCTTCTGTCCGTTTCTCATTCGGCGGCGGGCGCGGCGGTGAACTGCGTGTAGGCGTCGAGAGCATGGCTCGCATACATCGCCGACGGACCGGCGCCCATGTAGATCGCCATACCCAACGTCTCCATCACCTCGTCGCGGGTCGCGCCCTGCTGGACGGCGGCCTTGACGTGAAACGCGATGCAATCGTCGCAGCGCACGGCGACGGAAATCGCCAATGCGATGAGTTCCTTGGTCTTGGTGTCGAGCGCCTTCGGCGTCAGCGCCGACTGCGCGATCGCCGCGAAAGCCTTCATCACCTCGGGCGCGCCGCCGCGCAGATTGCGCAGGTCGGCCGAAAGCTTCTTCGTCGTCTCGGGCCAATTGTCGATCATTGCAGTTTCCTTTCGGATTTGGTCGAAGCTTGTCAGTGCCTGGCGGCGCCGAGCTCGGCGTCGCCGGCGTCTTCGAGCGGCGCGCCATCGTCGCGCAGCCACACGTAGATCGCCGGGATCACGAGAATCGTCAGGGCCGTCGACGAGATCAGACCGAACACCATCGAAATCGCCAACCCCTGGAAGATCGGGTCCGCCAGAATGAAGGCCGCGCCGATCACGGCGGCGGCGGCGGTGAGGAAGATCGGCTTGAACCGGATCGCGCCTGCGTCGATCAACGCCCGTCTCAATGAGACCTTGTCGGCGCGCCTGTGCCGGATGAAGTCGACCAGCAGGATCGAGTTGCGCACGATGATGCCCGCAAGCGCAATGAAGCCGATCATCGACGTCGCCGTAAACGCCGCGCCGAGCATCCAATGGCCGAGCAGAATGCCGATGAGGGTCAGCGGCACCGGCACGAGAATGACGAGCGGCAGCCTGAACGAGCCGAACTGCGCAACCACGAGCAGATAGATGCCGAGAATGGCGACCATGAAGGCTGCGCCCATGTCGCGGAACGTGACGTAGGTCACCTCCCACTCGCCGTCCCACAGCAGCGTCGGCTTGGAATCGTCCAGCGGCTGGCCATGGTACTTGATCTCCGGCGCGCCGGTCTTGCCCCAGTCCATCTTCGGGATTTCGTCATTGACGGCGAGCATGCCGTAGATCGGCGACTCGAAGCGTCCTGCGACCTCCGCCATCACCATTTCGGCATACCGGCCGTTGTGGCGGAAGATCGGAAACGAGGATTTTTCGGTCGTCACGCGCACGACATCGCCGAGCTCGACGTTCTTGCCCTGGCGCGCCGTGCCGCCGGCGGGCACTGGCGTCGTCAGGAGCTTCTCGCCCGGCGCAAGCGACGAGAGCGGCAGGGCGATCGAAATGTCGACCGGCTTTTCGCCATCGCCACGCTGCGAGAAGCCGACCTTCACGCCGCCGAGCATCGCCGCCAGCGTGTCGTACACCGCCTGCTCCTGCACGCCATGAAACTCGAGCGCGTCCTGGTCGATGGAGTAGCGAAGCCGTTCGCCCTGCACGCCAAAACTGTCGTCGGCGTCGACGATGAAATCGACCTTGCCGAATGCTTCCCGCGTCTTTCGGGCGAGTTCGCGCCGCGCTTCGGCGTCCGGCCCGTAAATCTCCGCCAGCAGCGTCGAGACGACCGGCGGACCGGGCGGCACTTCCACGACTTTGATCGAGGAATGCGGCGGCAGCTTCAGATCGGACAGCCGTTTGCGGATGTCGAGCGCAATCGCATGGCTTTCGCGCTTGCGATCGTCCTTCGGCTTCAGGTTGATCGAGAGATCGCCGAGTTCGGGCGTCGAACGCAGGTAATAGTGACGCACGAGGCCGTTGAAGTTGAAGGGCGCCGACGCGCCTGCATAGGCCTGGATCGAGACGAGTTCCGGCAGATCGCGCAGACGATCGGCCGCCGCCGTCAGGATGCGCTGGGTCTCCTCGAGCGACTGACCTCGCGGCAGATCGACCATGACCTGAATTTCCGACTTGTTGTCGAAAGGCAGGAGCTTCACGCGCACGCTCTTCGTATAGAACAGCGCGAGCGAGGCCAGCGTCAGCAGGCCGACGATCAGTAGGAACTTCTTCGACCGGCTCCGGCCCGTCAGCAGCTGCGCCGCGATTCTGGAATAGGCGCGCCCCATCGCGCCGGGATCGTCTGGATCGTGATCCTGCGCGCCGCGTCCGCCTTCGAAGTGTCGTCCGGCGATCTTCAGAAGCAGCCAGGGCGTGATCGTGACGGCCACGAAGAATGAGAACAGCATGGCCATCGACGCATTGGCCGGAATGGGGCTCATGTAGGGGCCCATCATACCGCTGACGAACATCATCGGCAGCAGCGCGGCGACAATGGTGAGCGTCGCCACGATCGTCGGATTGCCGACTTCCGCCACCGCTTCGACCGCCGTCTCGATCAGGCCGCGATCGCCGCGCATGCGCCAGTGACGCACAATGTTCTCGACGACGACGATGGCGTCGTCGACGAGAATGCCGATCGAGAAGATGAGCGCGAACAGGCTGACGCGGTTGATCGTGTAGCCCATCAGCCAGGAGGCGAAGAGGGTCAGCAAGATCGTCGTGGGAATGACCACCGCCACCACGACGCCCTCGCGCCATCCAATGGCCATGGTGATGAGGATGACGATCGAAACCGTGGCCAACGCCAGATGGAACAGGAGTTCGTTAGCTTTTTCGAGCGCCGTGTGCCCGTAGTTCCGGGTCACGTCCACTTGCACGTCGTTCGGCACGACGCGGCCGCGCGCGGTCTCGAGACGATGCAGGATATCGTCCGCCACCAGCACCGCATTGGAGCCCTTGCGCTTGGCGATGGCGAGACTGACCGTCGGACGCGTGTCGAAGCCGCCCTTGCCGTCCGGCGTCATGTTCCAGGCGCGGGAATCGAGTTGCGCCGACCCGACGTTCACATCGGCGACGTCCTTCAGGTACACTGGCCGGCCGTCGCGCGACGTCAGCAGCAGCAACCCTATGTCGGGAACGCCTCTCAAGGTCTGGCCGGCGACGGCCGGATACGCGCGATTGTTCTGCCGCAGGACGCCGGCCTGAAACGAACGGTTGGCGTTCGTCACCTTGTCGATGACCTGCGCGAGCGTCATGCCGAATTGGGCGAGCCGTTCTGGATCCGGCTCGACACGAATCTGGCTCGGACGGCCGCCGACGATATAGGTGGCGCCGACGTTCTCGACCTTCGTGAGGTCATGCTGCAGGTCTTCGGCCACGCGATAGAGACCGTTGTCGTCCCACTGTTTCTCGGCCTCCTTCTTGGCGGAGAGCGTCAGGACGACGGTCGCTACGTCGTCTATGCCGCGACCGACGATGAGAGGCTCCGGCAGACCTTTCGGCAGTTCGCGAATATGGGCGCGAATCTTTTCGTGAACGCGCAGCACCGCCGTATCTTCGTCCGTGCCGACGAGGAAGCGCGCGGTCACCAGCACCTGATCGTCTTGCGTCTGCGAATAGACATGCTCGACGCCGTCGATGCCCTTGACGATGTCCTCAAGCGGACGCGTTACGAGTTCGACCCCGTCGCCGGCCTTGTAGCCGTTCGTCTGCACCATGATGTCGACGAGCGGCACGCTGATCTGCGGCTCTTCCTCGCGCGGCAACTTGATGAGCGCGAGCGCGCCGACGATGATCGAAGCGACAAGCAACAGCGGCGTGAGCGGAGACTTGATGAACGTCCGCGTCAGGCGTCCGGAAATACCGAGACCGGTCATGGGACGAGCACCACGTCGCCGTCCTCGAGACCCGACAGAATCTCGGTTCCCTCGGGCCCCGTCTCGCCGGGTTGCACCACCACGTCGATCCCGCCCTTGAGCGTCACGAATTTCACGCCGGAGCGCTGGAACACGGCGGTCGGCGGAACGAGGATGGTCTTGCGCGTGCCGGTCGAAACGTAGACGCGGGCGCGTTCGCCAACGAAGTAGTCGCCGATGCCAGGCAGATCGACGTCGGCGATCACCCGGCCGCCCGTGATCTCGGGATAGACGAGACGCACGACGCCCGATTGCGCCTTCTGCATGCCGCCCTCGAAGCCGCGGGCGCCGATCAGCACCTTGTCGCCGGCGCGCATGAATCGCGCATGACGTTCCGGCAATTCGAGGCGCAGAATGTATTGGTCTTCGGCGATGGTCGCGACCGTTTCGCCGGGCATGAGCACGCGGCCCATCGAGACCGGCACCGTGAGCACGCGGCCGGCGTCCGGCGCGAGAACGGCGCCCTCCTTCGCCTGCTGCACGATCACGTCGCGGTCGGACTTCATGGCGGCGAGCGTGCGCTCGGCGACGTCGAGCGCGGTGCGCGTCTGATCGAGCTGTGTCTGCGTGCTGACGCCGCGGCGCATCAGCTCGGACGCACGATCGAAGTCGAGCTGAGCCTTGTCGCGCTGGGCCTGCTGCGACTTGATGCGCGAATCGAGCGCCTGCATCTGCAGCGCCAGTTTCGGGTCGACCACGCGGGCGATTTCCTGGCCCGCGGTCACGCGGTCGCCTTCCTTCACCGTCAGCTGGACGATGGTCCCGCCGATTCGCGCACGCGCGACGAGCTGACGCACCGACTCGACCGAAGCGACGACGGCCTTGCGATCGTCGACCTCAGTCGTCCGGACCGCAAATTCGGCCGCATGCGCGCCATGCGCGCCGGCCAGCAGCAGCGGAAGCAGCTTCAACACCCTCATATTCAACAACCCCTCAGAACGGTCTTGACACGAATATTAGAATATTCGAATATTGCAATATGAAAGTTGAGGACCTCGCATCGCAGGCTTCGGAAGCGGAGACGCTTCTCAAGGCGCTGGCCAATCGAAGCCGTCTGATGATCCTGTGCGATCTCTACGGCGGCGAACGCTCGGTCAACGAGCTGTGCATGGCGCTCGATCTCAGTCAGCCGACGCTGTCGCAACATCTGGCGCGTCTGCGCGCGGACGGTCTCGTCCACACGCGGCGCGACGCGCAGAAGATCTGTTACTCGCTCGCCGGCCCCAAAGTCGAGCGGATGATTGGTTTGCTGCACGAAATGTTCTGCGCCAACGAATGCGCCCTGCCGGCGGACGTCGGCGGCGCCGTCGCATCCAAAGGGAGAAAGTAATGAACGTCGATTCTGTCGTCATGCGTTTTGCGGGCCTGTTCATTCTGGCGTCTCTTGCGCTCGCGCACTGGCACTCGCCGAACTGGCTGTGGTTCACGGCCTTCGTCGGCGCCAATCTGCTTCAGGCGTCTTTCACCGGCTTCTGCCCGCTGGCGCTCATCCTCAAGCGCTTCGGCCTGAAGCCCGGCTGCGCGTTCAACTGATCGCCGCCTGAACAGGCGGCGTAGCGCGCCCGCGCCCGTCGATTTTCCGGTATGCTCGTCAGCCGCTGCGAACTATTCAGAAAATGAATAGGTCGCGCGGCCAAACGAATTCGACCGCTCTTCAGGCGGCGCATACGAGAAACGCAAATCGAGGGCCAGAGCATGAAAGTCTGTGTTGCCGGCGCGAGCGGCGCTTTCGGAATCAAACATCTCGACGCGATCAAGCAGATTCCCGGCGTCGAGGTGACGTCGATCGTCGGCGGACGCTCTGGCGACCTGGAAGGTTTCGCCAAGGAGCGCGGCGTCAAGCACTGGACGCGCGACCTCAACGAGAGCCTCGCCCGCTCCGACGTCGACGCTGTCATTCTGTCGACGCCGACGCAGATGCACGCCGAGCAGGGCATCGCCTGCATGAAAGCCGGCAAGCACGTTCTGATCGAAATCCCGATGGCCGACAGCCTCGCCGACTCGGAAGCGTTGGTGCGCACGCAGAAGGAGACCGGCGTCGTCGGCATGGCGGGCCACGTGCGCCGCTTCAACCCGAGCCATCAGTGGATCCATAACAAGATCAAGAAGGGCGAACTGAAGATCCAGCAGATGGATGTTCAGACCTATTTCTTTCGCCGCACCAACACCAACGCCAAGGGCGAGGCGCGTTCCTGGACCGACCATCTCTTGTGGCACCACGCCTGCCACACGGTCGACCTGTTCCAGTACCAGACGGGCGAGGAACCCTCGAAGGTGATGGGCCTCGAAGGCCCGCACCATCCCAATCTCGGCATCGCCATGGACATGTCGATCGGCCTCAAGACGCCGTCGGGCGCGATCTGCACGCTGTCCCTGTCCTTCAACAACGACGGCCCGCTAGGCACCTTCTTCCGCTACATCTGCGACAACGGCACCTATATCGCCCGCTACGACGATCTCTACGACGGCAAGGAGAACAAGATCGACCTTTCCGGCGTCGCGGTCTCCAACAACGGCATCGAACTGATCGACCGCGAATTCTTTTCCGCCATCAAGGACGGACGGGAACCGAATTCTTCGCTCGCGCAATGCCTGCCGGCGATGCGCACGCTCGACCGGATCGAGAGGCAATTCTAAAATCAGGACCGCGAGCCTTCAGGCTCGCATAATGACAAGGGACCGCGGGCGAAAACCAGCGGTACCTTTTCTTGTTCGAACGCATGTCTGTTATTCCCGCGAAAGCGGGAATCCAGCGCCCGATGCTTCGTCGCTTGCCCTGAATTCCCGGTCGCGGCGTCGCCGCTCCGGGAATGACAAGGCAAGCCTCAATTCACCCGCGCCATCTCCAGCACCATCGGGCTGCGGAAGGTCGAGGACGGCATCCAGGGAAGCTGTTCCTGCACGCGCCGGTAGTTCGGCACGACCTTGTGGAACTCCTCCATTGCGATCTTCACCGACATGCGCGCGATCGCCGTGCCGAGGCAGGCGTGCACGGAGCCGCCGAAGCCCAGATGGCCGCGCGGCTTGCGCGTGATGTCATAGCGGTCGGGATTCTCGTACTTGCGCTCGTCGCGATTGCCCGAGCCATAGGCGAGGCAGACGAAATCGCCGGCCTTCATCATCTGGCCGTGCAGTTCGGTGTCCTTCGTCACGCAGCGGCGGAAACGCTGCGCCGAGGTGTTGAACCGCAGGGATTCCTCGATGGCGTCCGCCAGGATTTCCGGATCCTTCACGCAGGCTGCGCGCGCATCGCCATAGTCGGCGAGGTTGAGCGCGAACATCGACATGAAGCCGCCGAGCGATTCCACGCCGGCCATGATCAGCGTCGTCGTCGTCAGCAGCACTTCGCGCTCGTCGAGCTTGTCGCCGTCGATCTCGGCGGTCGAGAAATGCGAGATCAGATCGTTCTGCGGATTGGCGCGGCGCTCGGCGATCACGCCCGCCGCATAGTCGCGCA
Organism: uncultured Rhodoblastus sp.; assembly: GCA_964634325.1. Lineage (GTDB taxonomy): Bacteria > Pseudomonadota > Alphaproteobacteria > Rhizobiales > Beijerinckiaceae > JAJXWB01. The sequence goes on along the minus strand of CAZWJF010000043.1, from coordinate 11,609 downwards.
TCCAGTTGGATGCGGCGATGTGCTCCGGACCCTTCGCGCGCGTATGCGGATCGGTCTGCACCATCAGCACCGCCTTGTCGCGCACCGTGCGCTCATCGCCCAGCGGCAGGCCGAGCGCGGCGAACAGCACGCGCACCGTGAATTTGGACGAGAAATCCTCGATGAAGTCGAACTGCTTCTCCTTCGCCAGCGGCGCCGCGCATTCTTGCGCCACCGCGCGGATCGGATCGGCCAGCGCCTCGAGATTGCGCTTCATGAAGGCCTTCTGGATCAGTCCGCGCAGGCGGTCATGACGCGGCGGATCTGTCGTGCCGAGCGTCGCGCCGGCGCGGTTCGGCAGTTCCGTCATCAGATTGCCCTGCGCTGACGAATAGGTCTGCCAGTCGTTCAACGCGCGTACGATGTCGTCGTAGCGCGACAGAATCCACATGCCGGCTTCCTTGCTCCAGAAGCACGGATGTTCGTCGCGCAGCGTCTTGTAGTAGGGGAACGGATCGGCGTCGATCGCCGGAGAATAAGGATCGAACGAGAACATAAGCGCCTCCCTGCGCATCGCCGTGCGTTTGACCAATGTCATGACACTGCCAGCATGCGGCCGGCGGCAAAATGGACGACCGATCTTCTTTTCTGTACTTTTCGGTCAAATTGCAGCCGACGGAGGGCGCATTGATGTGCGCTGCAACAAGACAATCAGCTAGGCCCGCACGTCTCGCTCGAAATGCGCGTCCAGACATTCCTGTATTTTCCCTCTATGGCGAAGCGGGCGCCGTCGCGCCGGAATTCATCCACGTCGAGGACATCAGAAGCCGCAGCGAACGTTATCGCTGGGAGATTTCGGAACACCGCCATCATGGACTGTTCCAGTTTCTGCTGCTCACGGAAGGAGCGGCCGACGTCAGCCTCGAGCGCCGCGAAACCCGCGTCGCCGCGCCATCGGCGATCGCGCTGCCATCAGGCGCGGCCCATGCGTTCCGTTTTGCGCCGGGAGCGCAAGGCTACGTGCTGACCATCGAAGAATCGACGCTGGCGCGCGCCCCCGGCGGCGCGCTCGACCATCCGGCGGCCCTGCTCGACGCGCCGGCCCTGATCGATCTCTCGGCGGCGCCTGACAAGGCGCGCCGCCTCGTCGCTCTGTTCGAGCAGATCGCGCTGGAGTTCCACGAAGGCGGCGCCGCTACGGGCGCCGTGCTGCAATGGCTGACCAGCGCTGCGCTCACGATCCTGCTGCGCCTCGGCGAGGATGCGGCGCGCGCAGGTTCCGCGGGTGCGCGCGACACCGCCGTCTTTCATCGCTACCGCGCCTTGGTCGAGGCCCATCTGATGGAGCATTGGCCGACGCCGCGCTATGCCGAAGCGCTCGGCGTCAGCGAGAGTCGACTCAACCGGATCTGTCGCGCCGCCGCCGGCAAGTCGGCTCTCGAGATCGTGCAGGACCGGCTGACGCTGGAAGCGCGTCGCCGCCTCATTCATGTAGCGAGCCCCATATCGTCGCTCGCTTACGAACTCGGCTTCGAGGATCCCGCCTATTTCTGGCGCTTCTTCAAGCGGCGCACCGGCATGACGCCGCGCGAATTTCGGCGACGGCACGACTCCGGCGAAGCTGTTTGACGCCGCAGCAAGAAAAACGCCGCCGCGTCGTTCGCGCGGCGGCGCCTGCCCAGTTGTGCGCGGCGGCAGAGCCGCGCGAACATTATTCGTTACGCGGCCTTCGCCGCCGTCGCGGCCGGCGAAAGCTCCAGCAACTGCACGGCGGACGCCGTGTTCGAGATCGGGATGTGATAGGTGCGGTGCAGTTCCTTCACATCGCCCTGCATCGCCGCCCGCGCGGCGATCCAGCACATCAGCTCGACGCCTTGCGCCCCGGCCTTCTCGACGACGTCGAGCGACGAATACTTGAGCAGCGGCTCAACGCCCGTCACCATGGCGTCAAGGCATTCCTGATCGAAGGCCTTGTTGATGAAGCCGGCGCGTGCGCCGTCGAGCTGGTGCGACAGACCGCCCGAGCCGATCAGCAGCACTTTGAGATCTTCGGGATACGACTCGATCGCCTTGCCGACCGCACGGCCGAGATCGTAGCAGCGCTTGGGACCGGGCAACGGATGCTGGATCGAATTGATCGCGATCGGCACGATTGCGACGGGCCACTTCGCGTCCGGGAACATCAGCAGCAGCGGATTGGTGATCGCGTGATCGACCGCCATCTCCTGGCACATCACGGGATCGAAGCCATCCTCGACGATCCCGTTGATGATGTGCCATGACAGCTGCGGCTCGCCTTTGACCGACGGAATGGTCGGAATGCCCCAGCCCTCGTCCTCGCTGACATATTCGGCGCAGGCGCCCACCGCGAAGGTCGGCATCTTGTCCAGGAAGAAGTTCAGGCCGTGGTCGTTGTAGAAGAAGACGATGACGTCGGGCTTCTCCTTGGCCAGCCATTCGCGCACCGGCGGCCAGGCCGAGAAGAACGGCTTCCAGTAGGGCTCGTCCTGCTGCTTGCGGGCGATGGCGTTGCCGATCGCCGGGATATGCGACGTCGAAAGGGTTCCGATGATCCTGGCCATCACTGCCTCGCCTGATCGAGAAGTTTCTGCTTGAAGGCTTCGACCGTCATGCCGGTCTGCTGGGCGCCGATGTCCTGCACATTGAGGCCGAGCATGCCGGCGAGCTTGGCGAGATAATACGCGTTGCCGCCCGCCTCGATCATCTTCAGCACGCTGCCGGAAGCGAGCGCTTCGCGCTGCTCGGGCGTGAGCTTGTACTTGTCCATGTAGGCGGCCTGATCGGCCAGAAACGCTTTGCGATTTTCCGGATCGTTGAACGAGAAGCACATCTTGTTCAGCTGGTAGCCCTTCAGGGCCTGCCCGCCTTCGAAGATCGTCGTGCCTTCGATTTCTCGCGTCTGCGCCATTGCGCCCTCCTTGCTCCCTGCGTCCGCCATTCGGCCAGCGATCGCCCGCGCCAGCCATGATGCAGCGCAAGGTCGCCGCGGCCGGTCCGACGAGCGGAACGGCGCAACCATGACGAAACTATTTAACAAGATAAATGCATGTATTATCATAAGACGCATGAGCGATTTCGATCATTACGATCTGGACGGACGCGCCTTGCGGCTGTTCCTGGCCGTGCTCGACGCCGGGTCCGTCACGGCTGCGGCGGATCAGCTCGGCCTGACGCAGTCGGCCGTTTCGCACGGGTTGCAAAAGTTGCGCGCGGTCGTTCGCGACCCGCTCTTCGTCAAGTCCGGCCGCGGCATCGTTGCGACCGCGCATGCGCATTCCCTAGCGGCGCGCGCGCGAAACATTCTCGCTGACATGCAGGAATTCTCGCGCGGCGCGCATTTCGATCCGGCCTCCGCTGAAATTGCTCTGGTCGTCGCCGCCAACGACCTGCAGCGCGACCTGCTGCTGCCGGGTTTCGCCCGCGCGCTCGAACGACAGGTCAAGCGCGCCAGCTTACGCGTCATCCCCTCGGATGCGCCGACGGCGGACATCCTGCGCGAAGGCGCCTGCGACTTGCTGATTACGCCCTTTCCGCCCGAGGGCGCGGATATATTGCAACGCAATATTTTCCGCGACGACTACGTCTGCTTCTACGATCCGGCGATGCGGGGCCCGCCGACGACGCGCGCCGACTATCTGGCCGCCCGCCATGTCACCGTCGTCTATCCGGACAAGACGCGTCTCGTCTTCGATACCGCGATGGCGGAGGCCGGCGTCGTCAGGGATTTCGCCATCGAAGTCGCCAGCTTCTCGGGCGTCGCCGCCTTTCTGCGCGGCACGGATCGGCTCGCCACCTTGCCCCGCCTGCTCGCCGCCGGCCTCATGCGCGAGTTTGCGACTACGCCGGCGCCTGGACGTCCACGTGTGGAAGGCATCTCGATGTCGCTCGTCTGGCACAGGCGGCACGCGGCCGACCCCGCCATGACCTTCGTTCGCGATCTGCTGATTCGGCAGGCCGCCGCCGACCTGCGGGCGGCCAGAGCCGCGGCGGCGCGGACGCGTGGCGAGACCGCGTGACACCGACCCGCCACATTGCTATCGCACCAGTGCCGCGCGCACGATGATCGGAGCGAGCCCCTGATATGACCGACGAAGCCGAACTCCCCGCCCGACGCTCCCGTGTGTGGCTCGCGCTCGCGCCTCTGGCGGCTTTCGCGGCGATCGCTTTCCTGTTCTGGTTCCGCCTGGGCGCGGGCGACGTCTCAAAGCTGCCGTCCGCGCTGATCGGTCGCCCCGCCCCCGACGTGACCCTGCCGGCGCTGGCCGAGCTCGACGGCCCGAAAGGCCCGGTGCCGGGCCTGAGCCCCGCAGATTTCAAGGGCGCGGTCACGGTCGTCAATGTGTGGGCGTCGTGGTGCATCCCCTGTCACGAGGAAGCGCCTCTGTTCATGAAACTGGCCGAGGACAAGCGGATCAGGGTCGTCGGCATCAATTACAAGGACGCGCCGGACAACGCCCGACGCTTCCTCGGACGCTACGGCAATCCATTCGCCGCCGTAGGGGTCGACGCCAGCGGGCGCGCTGGCATCGAATGGGGCGTCTATGGCGTCCCCGAGACCTTCGTGGTCGGTCGGGACGGCGCGATCGCCTACAAGCTCGTCGGCCCCCTGACGCCGGCCAATTACGACAGCGTGCTCGGACGCGAGATCGAGAAGGCGCTCGCCAAAGCGCAGTAAAACCGAGCGGCGGCCGGCTGCGACCCTCACGCGCATTGTGCGCACGGCCACAATTGGTGCATATGCTGCCCGGCGCGGGCGCCCACAGGCAAGCCTGACCCGGCGACGTCCGCGCGCTGTCCGCCACGACGCGAGCATTTATGACCTTTTGGCTGATATTGGCGGCCATGACCGCCGCCACGCTTGCGATCATCGCCTTGCCGTTTCTCTCAAGATCCGAGACGGAGCGCCGCGGCGGCGACGTCGCCATCTACCGCGACCAGCTCGCGGAAATCGAGCGCGACCGCGCCGCCGGCCAGATCGGCGAGGATGAAGCTGAGGCTTCGCGCATTGAAGTATCCCGCCGCCTGCTGAAAGCAGCCGCGACGGAAAGGACCGCCGCGCAACAGATCGGCGCTGGATCGCGTCACACGCGGACAGCGGCCCTGGGCCTCTCGCTCGTCGCCGCCCCGGTCCTGGCGGCCGGCCTCTACTACCGCCTCGGTTCGCCCGCGGAAACGATCCCCAAGCCGCCCGTCGAGGCGCGCGGCAAAGGCTCCAGCGGCATGTCGCTCGCCGAAATGATCGCGCGCGTCGAGGCGCATATCCAGAGCAATCCCGACGACGGCCGCAGCTACGAAGTGCTCGCGCCGGTGTACATGCGCATCGGGCGCTTCGACGACGCGGTCGCCGCATGGCGAAAAGCGATCGAACTTTCCGGCGACAGCGCGATGCGCGAGTCGGGGCTTGCAGAGGCGCTGATCGGCGCGGCGGACGGCGTCGTCACCAAGGAGGCCAAGGGCGCGCTGGACCAAGCCCTGAAGCTCGACAAGGATTCGGTTCCCGCGCGCTATTATCTGGGGGTCGCCGCCATGCAGGACGGGCGACGCGACGATGCGCGCAAGATCTGGAGCGACATGCTCGCAGGAGCGGCTGCGGACGCTCCGTGGACGGAGCCCGTTCGTAGAGCCCTGGCCGCGCTGGACGACCGGCCCGCCGCGGCGGAAGGGCCAGGCCCGAGCCGCGAGCAGGTCGAGGCCGCCGGGCAGATGACCAAAGAGCAACGGACAGACATGATCCGCTCGATGGTTTCGCGACTCGCCGACAAACTCAAACAGGACGGCGCCGACCCGGACGGCTGGGCGCGTCTTGTGCGCGCCTATCGCGTGCTGGGCGAAAACGACAAGGCCGAGCAGGCGGTCGCGGATGCGCGCAAGGCGTTGTCTGCGGATGCGGACAAGCTGCGTCGTTTCGAGGACTCCGCGAAGGACGCCGGCGGCGCGCAACAATGATCGCATTGGCGAGACGAAGGAAACAGGACGCATGATTCCCGAGATCGGCCATTACGCTCTCATCCTCGCGCTGGCGGTGTCGCTGGTGCAGTCGGTCGTCCCGCTGGTCGGCGCGCGCATGCGCGATCCAGTCCTCATGGACGTCGGGACGAAGACGGCGCTCGCGCAATTCCTGCTGATGTGCGTGTCGTTCGGCGCGCTCGGCGCGGCCTACATGCGTTCCGACTTCTCGGTGACGAGCGTGTTCGAGAATTCGCATACGCTGATGCCGCTCATCTACAAATTCACCAGCATGTGGGGCAATCACGAAGGCTCGATGCTGCTGTGGGTGATGATCCTCGCGATCTTCGGCGCGCTCGTCGCGCTGTTCGGCGCGAACGTTCCGACAAGCCTGAAGGCGACGGTTCTTGCGGTTCAGTCCTGGATCGCATCGCTCTTCTATCTCTTCATTCTGCTGACTTCGAACCCGTTTCTGCGGCTCGATCCTGCCCCGTTGCAAGGCCGCGATCTCAATCCAATCCTGCAGGATCCCGGCCTCGCCATTCATCCGCCGCTCCTCTACGTCGGCTACGTCGGTTTCTCGATCTCCTTCTCCTTCGCCGTCGCCGCTTTGATCGAGGGCCGCATCGACGCCGCCTGGGCGCGTTGGGTGCGTCCTTGGGTTCTGCTCGCCTGGATATTCCTCACGCTCGGCATCGCGATGGGGTCCTACTGGGCCTACTACACGCTCGGCTGGGGCGGCTGGTGGTTCTGGGATCCGGTCGAAAACGCATCCTTCATGCCGTGGCTCGCCGGCACGGCGCTGCTGCATTCGGCGCTCGTCATGGAGAAGCGGGAGGCGCTGAAGGTCTGGACGATCCTGCTCGCCATCCTGACCTTCTCCCTGTCTCTCATAGGCACGTTCATCGTTCGCTCCGGCGTCCTGACCTCGGTGCACGCATTTGCGAGCGACCCGGCGCGCGGCGTGTTCATTCTCGCCATTCTGCTGCTGCTGATCGGCGGCGCGCTGGCGCTCTACGCCTGGCGCGCGCCCATGCTCAAACAGGGCGGTCTGTTTTCGCCGATTTCACGCGAAGGCGCGCTGGTCCTGAACAATCTTCTGCTGTCGACCGCCTGCGCGACCGTCTTCGTCGGCACGCTCTATCCGCTTGCGCTCGAAGCGCTGACCGGCGCGAAGATTTCCGTCGGCGCGCCGTTCTTCAATATGACCTTCGCGCCGCTGTTCGTGCCGATCCTGCTGGCGACGCCCTTCGGGCCGCTGCTCGCCTGGAAGCGTGGGGATATAAAGGGCGCGACGCAGCGTTTGACCTTTGCATTCGCGCTCGCCCTCGTCGGAATCATCGTCGCCTTCGCGCTCGCGGGCAAACCGCTGGTTGCGCTCGCCGCCATTGGCCTTGCCTTCTACGTCGTCGCCGGATCGATCGCGGAACTGATCGAACGCACGGGCCTGTTTCGTCTGCCGTTCGCGACCGCCATGAGCCGCGTAGCCGGCCTGCCGCGCTCTACGTGGGGCACGATGTTCGCCCACGCCGGACTCGGACTGACGTTGATCGGCATCGTCTGCGAAACCGCCTGGGGCGTCGAAACGATCGGCGCCTACAAGCCCGGCGACGTCATTTCGATTTCCGGCTACGAGCTCAAGTACGAGAGCCTGTTTCCGCGTCAAGGTCCCAATTACACCTCGCAGGTCGCCCGGTTCGCGGTCAGCTCAAACGGCGTCGCCCTCGGCGCGCTGGAGCCTTCGAAACGCGCCTTTTCGACGCGCGGCATGAACACTTCGGAAGCCGCCCTGATGACCCGCGGCTTCAGCCAGATCTACGTCGCGCTCGGCGACATCGAGTCGAGCGGCGCGACGACCGTGCGCGCATACTACAAGCCGATGGTGCTGCTGATCTGGATCGGCGGCCTCGCCATGGCGCTTGGCGGCGCGCTGTCGCTGTCGGATCGCCGACTGCGCGTCGGCGCCCCGAAACTCGCCCGCAATCGCGCGCACGCCGAGAGCGCGGTCTGACGGGCCGTCCGCCCGGGACGCGACGAAACGAAAGACATCTTCCGCTCTTCGCCGGGTATCGCGGTTCAAGCCTTGGGCGGCGACGCGGCGGCCAATTGCGCCGCGCGCTCCTCGTCGACGACCCGAACGCCCCCGGCGACGACTGCGATGATCTTGCCGCGCTCGAGTTTCGTGAAGGTGCGGCTGACCGTCTCGATGGTCAGGCCGAGATAATCGGCGATGTCGCGCCGGCTCATCGGCAGGGGAACGACCTTCGGCGCGGCCACGCGGCGGCTCAGCCGCTCCCGCCAGGTCAGGATGAAGGCGGCCATCTTTTCTTCCGCCGTATAGCGACCCAGAATCATCATGCGTTCGTGGGCCGCGGCCAGTTCCTGACTCGCGATCTGGTTCATCCGCCGCAACACCGAAAGATTGCCGTCGACCAGACGGCGAAACGCCACGCGGGGAAAGCTGCACGCAGACGCCGACCCGATCGCTTCGGCCGAAAGCGACTGGTGGTCCTGCAGCGTCATGCCGAGAAAATCTCCCGGCAAGGCGAACCCCACCACCTGCCTGCGGCCGTCGGGCAGCAGTTTGAATATCCGTACGACGCCCTCGGAAATGCTGTAGATGCGCGTCGCGGGATCGCCCTGCGAGAAAACGTATTCGCGCGATCCGAATACGCAGTGCTTGCGCACGCGGTCGAGTTCCGAGCGTTCGGAATCGGTCAGGGATGCGAACACGCCCGAGCAGACGCTACAGCGCTCCGGGCCGCCCACAGCGCATGACGGCAAGTCGACCGGGTTAGCGCCCTTCATCAATCTCCCCATGACGCGACCAAGCACGGCCTGCGCGAGGGCGGCAGCTCAAAGACGTCTCGACTTCTTATGTCGGAGCGCGCCGCGGCGGTTTAATTCAGATCAAGTTTGCAACCGAGCCCCTAAGGCCGCGCAGCGACACGAAGCCGCACTCTGACGCATGGGACGCCCACGTTTCGCGCGGCTGCCCATGGGGCGACAGCGGTGCTAGCCTCGACGCTCGCCCGGCCGCAGGACGTCGTCGGCGCGACCGAGAAAGGACGAATATGCTGATTGGTCAGGACCCTGTCCGCGCTTTCATGCCATACCCGGCGACGCCGGTCGGCGGCCCGGGACGGGGACCGCTGCAGAGCCTCGCCTTTGGCGTCAAGGATCTGTTCGACGTCGCGGGCTACCGCACCGGATGCGGAAACCCGATCATACTGGCCGAAAGTCTAATCGCTGAACGCAACGCGCCGCCTGTCGAGGCGCTGCTGAGTGCCGGCGCGCAATTCCTCGGCAAGACCCACACCGAAGAACTCGCCTGGTCGCTGTACGGAACGAACGCGCATTTCGGAACGCCAGTGAACCCAGCGGCCCCCGACCGCGTGCCCGGCGGCTCGTCGTCCGGATCGGCAAGCGCGGTCGCCGCGCGTCTTTGCGACTTCGCCCTCGGCTCGGACACGGGCGGCTCGGTGCGTGCGCCCGCGAGCTTCTGCGGACTTTACGGCCTGCGGCCGACGCACGGGGCGATATCCCTCGACCGCTGCATGCCGCTTGCGCCTTCGTTCGACACCTGCGGTTTCTTCGCGCGCAACGCCGAAACGATGCGCGCGGTGGGCGACGTCCTCCTGCCGCCCGATGCGCGTATGGCGCAGCGGCCGATGATCGCGCGCGACCTGTTCGCGCGCCAGCCGGCGGCGACGGCCGCCGCCCTCGCGCCGACTATCGAGAAGGTGCAGGCCGTCCTGGGCGCCGCGACGCCCGTCGAAGTCTACGACCGACCGCCGGAACCGCTCTACGACGCGTTCCGCTTTCTCCAGTCCCATGAAATTCTGGCGATCCACGGCCCCTGGATCGATAGCCGCAAGCCTGTCCTCGGCGCGGCGATCGCCGAGCGCTTCGCCTTCGCCCGAACAGTCACTGACGAACAGGTCGTGCGCTCGCGCGCGATCCGCACGGATTTTTCCGTCCACCTCGACCGCCTCTATGCGGAAGACGGGCTGATGATCGCGCCCGTGCTGCATGGCCCGGCCCCTCGTCTCGACGCAACGGCGGCGGAGCTCGACGCTTTCAGGCACGAGGCCATGGCTTACCTCTGCCCGGCGGGCCTCGCCGGCCTGCCGCAGCTCGTCATTCCCGCCGGCGTGGTCGATGGCGCGCCGATCGGCGTGTCGATCCTGGGACCTCGAGGTTCAGACCGTTCGCTGCTCGACGCAGCGGCGCGCATCGCAGCGGCGTAACTGAAAGGGCGAACCATGAAAGCGCGCGATCTCATGACTTCGCCGGCTTTGACGATCGACGCCAACGCGACGATTGAAGACGCCGTGCGACTGATGATCGACAGACGGCTGAGCGGCCTTCCCGTCGTTGACGCCAGCGGCGCGCTCGTCGGCGTGTTGACGGAAGGCGACATGCTGCGGCGCGCGGAGATCGGAACCGGCCGCAAACGCGCGAGATGGCTCGAACTGTTGCTCGGGCCGGGCGCGCAGGCGACCGATTACGTGCGCGAGCATGGCCGACGTGTCCGCGAATTGATGACGGATGCGCCGGTCTCGATCGACGAGGACGCTGACGTCGCTGCGATTGTCGATCTCATGGAAGGCAGACGCATCAAGCGGCTGCCGGTGTTGCGCGACGGCAAGGTCGTCGGCGTCGTCGCGCGCGCGGACGTCATTCGCGGTCTCGCCAATCGCAGCCTGCGCGCCGTCCCGGGCTCGGATCGCGAAATCCGCGACCGGATCGTCGAAAGCCTGCGCGCTCAAAAATGGGCGCCGGCCGCACTCGTCAACGTCGATGTCGACCACGGCGAGGCGACGCTTTCCGGCGCGATCCTGGACGAGCGCGAACGCGACGCGCTGCGCGTCGTCGCGGAAAACACGCCCGGCGTGACCAAGGTGCACGACCGGCTGGTCTGGGTCGGACCTGAAGGTCTCTACGTCGAACCTCCGAAAGAGTAATCGACGAGTCGACACGCCGCGCGTTTTGACCGCACGGCGACGCTCCCCTAAGACCTGAGCTTGCGCGGCGCGCGCCGCCGATGGAGCGCCCTCTTGCCCGACCCCAAGCCTCCGCCAGCCGAAACACGCGCCTTCCGGCTGTTTCTCCTGTGCCGGGTGCTGTCGTCGCTGTCGTTCCAGATGGCCGGCGTGGCGATTGGTTGGCTGATCTATGCGCGCACGGGTTCGGCGTACAATCTCGGCCTCGTCGGCCTCGCGCAGTTCCTGCCGATGGCCGCGCTGACCTTTGTCGTAGGTCCGCTCGCCGATCGATTCGACCGTCGCCGCATCGTGGCGATCTGCGAAGCCGTCAACGTGATCGTCCTGTGCTTTCTCGCCTGGGGCGCAGGCTCGGACTGGCTCGGCGCGCCGGCGATCTTCGCAGCGGTGGCCGCGCTCGGCGCTGCGCGCGCCTTCGAGCATCCCAGCATGGCTGCGCTGCTGCCGGGAATCGTCTCCTCAGACGAACTGCCGCGCGCCGTCGCCTTTTCGTCCTCGGCGATGCAGACCGCGACTATCGTCGGCCCGTCGCTCGGGGGCTTGCTCTATGCGCTCGGCGCGCGCGCGCCGCTCGGATTGGCCGCCTTTCTTTCCGGCGCGGCCTGCATCGCCATTCTCGCCGTCAGCGCGCGCCCGCGCGCCATAGCCCGCGAACCT
>CAZWJF010000042.1:0-20450 GCA_964634325.1 uncultured Rhodoblastus sp. | reverse complement strand
CCGTAGCCGGGCGTGTAGGCCGGGCGGCCCGCGCCCCCTCCGGAGCGCCCGGCCCCGGGCCGCCCGGCCTACACGCCCGGCTACGGCGATCGCGAGCGCGTCGAGGTTTGGGCCGCAGCGGGCATGACACATCGCGCGATGGCGCTGGCGCTCGGCATATCGGAGCCGACTTTCCGCGCCGCCTACGCGCTCGAGCTCGAAACAGCGGTCGAGCGCAAGCGCGCCGAGGCGCTCACGCTGCTCCACAAGGCGGCCAAGGGCGGCAACGTCTCGGCCATCCGGCAGTGGAACGAGCGTCTCGACGAAGCCGAGCTGCGCCGTCTCGGTGGCGCGCATCCGCAGCCCGATAAGCGCCCGGCCGAAGACACGCCCGGCAAGAAAGCGGCCGCCCTGACGGCGGCGCACGACGTGATGAGCGGTGAAGGCAAGTGGGCGCGGCTGCTGAAACTCAACTGACGCGCCCGGCCTGGTCGTTCGCCTGCCCGGATTGGGAGGACCGGCTACGCGAGGGCCGCTCGCTGATGCCGCCGCTCCCGCTCGATCGCGCCCGCGCCGATCGCGCCGTCGCCGTCTTCGACAACCTGCGCCTGCCCGATGTGATCGGGCTTCCGCTCATCGGCGAGTCGGTCGGCGACTGGTTTCGCAACATCGTCCGCGCCCTGTTCGGCGGATTCGACCCGGACGGGACGCGCCGCGTCACCGATCTGTTCATCGAGGTGCCGAAGAAGAACGGCAAGACGACCAACGCCGCCGCGATCATGTTGACCGCGCTGCTGCTCAACGAACGCCCGCACGCCCTGTTCGTGCTGTTCGGCCCGACGCAGGTGATCTCGGATCACGGCTTCGCCGCCGTCGCCGGGATGATCCGCGCCGATCAGGAGCTCGACGCGCTCCTGCATGTCATCGATCACACCAAGACGATCCGGCATCGGCTCACCCATGCCGTGCTGCGCATCACGACCTTCGACATGTCGACGGCGACCGGCGGCAAATATGCCGGATGGATGCTGGACGAGGTCCACCTCCTCGGCTCTGTCCCCTACGCCTCGCGCGTCGTCGCACAGCTGCGCGGCGCCCGCGTGGCGATCCCGGAGTCGTTCGGGATCATGATCACCACGCAGTCGGATCAGCCGCCGGCCGGTCTGTTCAAGGAGGAATTGAAACGCGCGCGCATGGTGCGCAACGGCGAGATCAGCGGCGGCGGCCTGTTGCCGATCCTCTACGAATGGCCGGAGTCGGTCCAGATCGACCCGGGCCAGCCCTGGCAGAACCCGCGCATGTGGGCGCAGGTCAACCCGGCCGCCGGCGCGGCGATCTCCCTCGACGGCGTGGTCGAGCTCGCGGCGCAGGAAAAAGCCAAAGGCGAGGAAGCCTGGCGCATCTTCGCGTCGCAGCACCTCAACATCCAGATCGGCGGCGCGCTCCACAATGACCGTTGGCCCGGCGCTGACTACTGGGCGCGCGCCACGCTGCCCGCGCTGTCGCTCGACGATCTCCTGGCGGCCAGCGAGGTCGTGACAATCGGCATCGACGGCGGCGGGGAAGAGGACTTGCTCGGCCTCTGCGTGTTGGGCCGCACGAGTGAGATCGTGCGGCATACATGGCGCGCGACGCCGGATATGCCGGCGCGCGAGATCGAGACCAAGAGGTGGATCGCGTGGTTCCACGCCTGGGCCGATCCCAAGGTGTTCGAACGGCGCAAATCCATCGCGGCGCAGTTGCAGGACTTCATCACCGATGGCGATCTGACGGTGTGCGACATGTCCGATGGCCCTTTCGATTTCCATGATGTCGCCGACATCATCGAACGGGTCTGGCAGGCCGGTCTCTTGCCCGAGAAATTCAGCATCGGGGTCGACAAGATCGGTGTTCCCGCGATGGTGGATGCGCTCACCGCTCGCGGTGTTACGCCGGAATGTCTGTCCGCGACTCCGCAGGGGTACAAGTTGAATGGCGTGCATAAGGGGACGGCGCGCAAGCTGCGGGACGGAACGTTGCGCGTTGCGCCGCAACCGATCGCCGCATGGTCTGCCGGAAACGCCAGGACGGTGATGCGCGGCAATGCCGTGTCGATCGAGAAAGCCGTGAGCGGCACGGCCAAGATCGACCTTCTCATGGCGCTTTTCGGCGCGTTCGAATTGATGAGTCTCCACCCCGAGGCGTCCCACATGTCCTATCTCGAAACCGGCGGGCTGGTCGTCGTCTGATGACGTGGTGGAACCCCCTGTCGTGGCGCTCGGCCCCCGTGTCGACGCGGCCTTTCGAGGAGGTGATCGCCCGCCTCGACGGCGCGCTCGCCGGCGCGACCATCGCCGGGCAGGTCGTTTCGTCGACCACGGCGCTGCAGGTCTCGACGGTGCTGGCCTGCGTCAAGGCGATCTCCGACGGCTGCGCGACGCCGCCGCTGCATGTCTATCGCGAGGCGAAGGACGGACGGCGCGAGCTGGCGCGCAACATCCCCGAATACCGGATGCTCAACCGCCGCCCCAACGAGTGGCAGACCAGTCTCGAATTTCGCCGCACCATGACCATGCATGCCGCGCTCACCGGCGATGCGTTGGCGATCAAGGTCATGAAGGGCAATCGCGTCGCCGAACTGATCCCGGTCGTGCCGGGCTATTTCGCGATCGAACACAACGCCCGCTACGAGGTGCGCTACCGCTGCTGGGACAAGTTCGGCGCGATCGGCGTGTTCGGGCCGGAGGAGGTGCTGCATCTGCCGGCGTGGCAGTGGAATGCCATCGGCGGTCTCGACGCCGTGCGTCTCGCCGCCTCGGCGGTCGGCCTGTCGATCGCCGCCGAGCGCAATCAGGCGACGTTCCATGAGAATGGCAGCCGTCCGGCCGGCCTGCTGACGACGGAAAGCAAGCTCAGTCCCGAGGCGGTCGCCTCGCTGCGCGAGGCATGGCGCAATTTCGTCGCGACGAACCGCAACGGCACCGCGATTCTCGACAACGGGTTCAAATACACGGCGCTGGCGATGACCGGCGTCGACGCGCAGCACCTCGAGACGCGCCGCTTTCAGGTCGAGGAAATCTGCCGCGCCTTCGGCGTGTTCCCGATCATGGTCGGGCATTCGGACAAGACCGCGACCTTCGCCTCCTCCGAGGCGTTCTTCGCCGCGCATCTCGTGCACACGCTGGCCCCCTGGCATCAGCTCTGGGTGCAACGGCTCGATGAATTCGTGCTCGACGGCGCCGGCCCGCTCTTCGTCGAGTTCGACACGCGCTACCTGCGCGCCGGGTCCATGAAGGATCGCGCGCAATGGGCGCGCACGATGGCCGAAATGGGCATCTACACGCGCAATGAGCTGCGCGATGAAGAGGGCAAGGACCCGCTGCCCGGCCTCGATGAACCGCTGACGCCTCTCAACATGGGCGGCGGCGCCGATTCCGCGCCCGCCGAAGACCCGCCCCCCGGCGATCCGCCGCCGGCGCCCTGATCCGGAGACGACGATGCACGAATTCTGCCGACGCTCGGCGCGCCCGGGCGGCGACCGGCGCATCACGGGCGCCTTTTCGCTGCGGGCCGCTGGCGAAGATGGTGCGATCGAGGGCTACGGCTCTGTGTTCGGCGTCGTCGATTCCTACGGCGACGTGGTCGAGAAGGGCGCCTTCGCGGCGTCGTTGCAGGCGCATCGGGCGGCCGGGACGATGCCGGCGATGCTCTGGCAGCACAATCCGGAGGAACCTCTCGGCGTCTGGGAAGAGATGTCCGAGGACGCGCACGGGCTGAAGGTCAAGGGCCGTATCGTGCTCGAAACCGCGTTTGGCCGCGACAAGTACATCCTGCTCAAGAACGGCGTTCTCAATGGCCTGTCGATCGGCTTCGTCGCCACCGACAAGAGCTGGAACGATCGCGACGGCACGCGCACGCTCAACGCCATCGATCTCTGGGAAGTGTCGCTCGTCACTTTCCCTGCTTGCCCGCCGGCGCGCCTGTCGTCGGTCAAGGCCGCCGACATGGCGGCGCTGCGAACCATTCGCGAAGCCGAGGATGTTCTGAGCGGGATGCCGGACTTTTCGGAACGCACGGCCAAGGCGTTCATCGCCTCGGTCAAGCGCCTCTCCCTTGCCGAGCGGGATGCTCGCATGGCGCAGGCGCAAGCGCAGGAGGCCGCCCAGCGGCTCCTTTCCACTCTCACCAAGGGATGACACGATGACCGCGTTCAAGGATCACGCCGCTTTCCGCGCCCGTCTCCTCGCCGGCGCCGCCGGCTACGAGAAGCGCGAGGCGCCCGACGCCGCGAAGCTCGCCGAGACGCTCGATCAGATCGGCCGCGCGTTCGAGGAGTACAAGGCCGCCAACGACGCCGCGCTCGCCGAGGCGCGCAAGGGCGCCATCACGCCCGAGGCGAAGGCCAAGCTCGACAAGCTCGACGCCGCGCTGACCGATCTCGAGGAGACCAAGAAGCGTCTCGAAAAGGCGGAGACGCGCGCCGCGCGTCCCGGCGCCGGCCCTCTGCCGGGCGAGAAGCGTCTCGCCACGCCGGCCGAGATCGAGCATCGCGACGCCTTCCTCGACTGGGCGCGCCATGCCGGCAAGCAGCCGAACTCTCTCGTCGCCATGCAGGCCAAGTCCGCGGCCTGGCAGGCCTCGCTCGCCCCGGACGAGCGGCGCGCCGTCGACACGCTGACGGCCGGCGCCGGCGGCTATGCGGTCCCCGAGATCATCTCGCGCGAAATCCTGCGTCTCGGCGTCGACATGACTCCGCTGCGTCAGGTCGCCCGGGTGATCGCCGCGGGCTCGCCCGACTACAAGGAGCTCGTCGATGTCGGCGGCGCGACCTTCGAATGGGTCGGCGAGACGGATACGCGATCGGAGACCGCGACGCCGGCCCTCGCGGAGGTCGCGCCGACCTTCGGCATGGCGTCCGCCTATCCGAAGGCGAGCGAAGAGTCGCTGCAGGACATGTTCTTCAACGTCGAGTCCTGGCTGATCCAGTCCGCGGCCGAGGCCATCGCCAAGGGCGAGAACGTCGCTTTCGTCTCCGGCAACGGCACGAAGAAGCCGACCGGCTTCCTCGCCGGCACGCCGGTGGCGACGGCGGACGCCTCGCGCGCCTTCGGTGTCCTGCAATATGTCGCCTCGGGCGGCGCATCCGCCATGCCGACCAGCGCCGACACCTTCCTCGACCTCGTCTATTCTCTGCGCGCGATGTATCGCGGCAATGCGAAATGGATGACGAGCAAGGCGGTCCTGTCGACGCTGCGCAAATACAAGGACACGTCCGGCCAGTATCTCTGGCAGCCCTCTCTCGTCGCCGGCCAGCCCGCCACCTTCATGGGCTATCCGGTGGTCGAGTCCGAGGATATGCCGGCCGTCGCGGCGAACGCCTTCCCGGTCGCCTTCGGCGATTTCCGGGAAGGCTATCTGATCGTCGACCTCGCCGGCATGCGCGTCACGCGCGACGAGATCACCACGCCCGGCTACGTCAAGTTCTATGTGCGCAAGCGGGTCGGCGGCAAGATCAAGAACAGTCAGGCGATCAAGCTGCTGAAGATCGCGGCGTCCTGACGCCGCCTCGCGCGGCGGCCCGCCGCCGCGCGCTCCCAACCCGGACCGGAGGGCGAGACATGGTCGAAGATGTCGCCGTCAAGACGCGCAGGAAGGACCCTGAGACCGGGCAGTGGGTCAAGTTGTGGCCCGCCGCCAGCGCCCCGGGGCCGGACGCGCCCGCGGATGATGATCACGGCAAGGCGACGCGCCCGGCCGAGAACAAGGCGCGCAAGGCCGCGTCGGAGAACAAGGCCGCCCGATGATCGCGCCCCGCCGCACCATCGCGCCGGCGACGACGCCCGTGTCGCTCGCCGAAGCGAAGGCGCATCTGCGTTATGACGACGCGGATCAGGACGCGCTGATCGGGTCTCTCGTCGAGGCGGCGACGGCGCGGCTCGACGGCTGGTCGGGGATCCTCGGGCGCTGTCTGGTCACGCAGACCTGGGCGCTCGATCTCTGCGGCTGGCCGGCCGATCGCACGCTGCGCCTGCCATTCCCGGCCTGCGGCAAGCCGGTCGTCACGTATCGCGACACGGCGCATGCCGAGCAGACGCTCGACGCCG
Source organism: uncultured Rhodoblastus sp. (assembly GCA_964634325.1). Lineage (GTDB taxonomy): Bacteria > Pseudomonadota > Alphaproteobacteria > Rhizobiales > Beijerinckiaceae > JAJXWB01. The sequence continues at coordinate 14,388 of CAZWJF010000042.1, read as the reverse complement.
CCGGCGTCAGCGGCCCGGTCGAACTCTCCGCCGGCACGGCGGCGCTGATCTTCGGCGATGTCGCTCTGCCCGCTCTGTCCGATCGCCCGGCCCCGGTCACGCTCACGTTCACAGTCGGCTATGGCGACGCCGCGTCCGTTCCGCCGTCGATCAAGGCCGCGATCCTGTTGATGGTCGGCGACGCCTTCCGCCATCGCGAGACGGCGGGCCCCGGCGCGATGAACGTCATCCCGGTCGCGGCCGGCGTCGACGCGCTCGTCGCGCCCTATCGCCGGGTGACGCTGTGAGCTTCGCCGCCGGCCTGATGACGAGCCGCGCGCGGTTCGAGCGGCGCGGCGTTGCGGGGGATGATGGTTACGGCAACGTCCTCGAGGCCTGGGCGCCGCTCGCGGTCCTGTCCTGCGCGATCAGGCCGGACTTCGGCGGGGAAACTGTCGAAGCGGGCCGCCCGCAATCGACATGGCGCGGCGTGCTGACGCTGCATCGCTCCGGCCTCGCCGCCTCGCTGCGCGCCGAGGATCGGGCGGTGGTGACTTCCGGCCCCTATGCCGGCGAGACCATGGCGCTGCGCTCGCTCGTCACGCGCCCCGACAATGCGACGATCGAGATCACGGTCGAGGCGGGCGTCGCGACATGACGGCCTCGCCTGTCCGCCACGCCGGCCCGCGCCGCGTGCTGGTCGTGGCCTCGTTCACCTGCCGCCTCGTGCGCGGTGATGTCGGGCGCATCCCGCGCGCGACGAAGGACTATCCGGCGGGTTGGCGCGGTCTGATGCCCGAGCATCACTGGCGCGTCGGAGAAGCGAAGGGGGCGATCCGTGGCGATGAAAGGCCGTGAGGCGCTGCTGCGCAAGCTCAAGGCGATGCCGCCGGCGGTGCGCAAGGAGATGCGCGCCGCTCTCGCCATCGCGGCGGACCGCATCGTCGCCACCCAGAAGAATCTCGCGCCGAAGAGGACCGGCGCGCTCGCGGCGTCGATCGGGTATTCGTTCGGGAGCTACACACCCGCCAACGCGAATGTCCGCGGCGTCGCCTCGGGCGGCGCCGGCGATCCCGATCTGACTGTCGTCATCCATGCCGGAGACGCGAAGGCGTACTATGCGGCATGGGTCGAGTTCGGCACGGCGTCGCATGTCGCCGGCGGCAAGTTCGCGGGCGCGCGCCATCCCGGCGCCAAAGCCTCGCCGTTCTTCTATCCGGGCTGGCGCGCCCACAAGCGCGGCGTGAAAAGCCGGCTCTCGCGCGCGATGCGCAAGGGCCTGAAAGAGGCCGTGAGCGGCTGAGATGTCGGACCCCGCCCTCGCCTTGCAAGGCGCGATCGTCGCCCGCCTGCGCGCGCAGGTCTCCGGGCTCGGCGGCCGCGTCTATGACCGCGCGCCGCAGACCGTCGCCTTTCCGCATCTCGAGATCGGCGAGACGCAGACGCTCGACGATGCAGTGCAGTGCATCGAGGTGACCGAGGTCTACATCACGCTGCATCTGTGGTCGCGCGCCGTCGGCGCCGTCGAGGCGCGCACGCTCGCGAGCGCGATCCGCGCCGCCGTCGCCGACTGGACGCCTGATCTGGCGGCCGCCGGCTTCGTCTGCATCGAATTCCGCCATCGCGAGACCCGCGTCATGGCCGATCCCGACGACGTGACCACTCACGCCGTCATCACCCTGCATGCGCTCGTCGACGCGCTCTGAAGGAGGTTCACCATGGCGGCTCCCACCACGCTGCGTTTCGGCGACGGCTATATCGAGGCCGGCGACGGCGCGACGCCGACCGAAGTCTTCACCAAGGTTTGCGGATTCACCGAGATCGGCGTGACGTTCGAGAAGGAGCTCAACGACACCGTTGTGCCGGACTGCGACGATCCCGACGCCCCGGCCTGGACGCAGCGCGACGCCGTTTCGCAGTCCGCGTCTTTCTCCTGCTCCGGCGTCGCCGCCGTGTCGGCCATTCCGCTGTTGCAGGGCATGTTCGCCGATGGCGCGTCGCGCAATCTGCGCATCCGTCTCGTCGGCGGCGGCTCCGGCGGCGCGACGCCGGATCGGCTGATCGCCGGCAAGTTCCACACCAAATATTCGCTGACCGGCCAGCGCGGCGAGCGCTGGCAGGTCGAATTCTCCGGCGAGTCCGATGGCGCGGTGACCAACGCCGCCGTCGCGGCCGTCTGACGTGTCGCGCCTCGGCGGCGTCTCGCTCGACTGGGCCGGCGAGACGCGGCGCTTCGCGCTGCGCCTCGGCGAGCTGGTCGAGCTGCAGGAGGAGACCGGCGTCGGCCCCGCCGCGCTGCTCGCGCGCCTGCAGGACGGGACGTGGCGGGTCCGCGACGCGCGCGCCATCCTGTTGCTCGGCCTCGTCGGCGGCGGGTTGCGCCGCGCCGAGGCCGAGACGCTGGTCAAGCGCTGGGCCGATCCGCCCGAGCCGCTGGCGGCGTCGATCCTGCCGGCCAGCATCGTGTTGATGTCGGCCCTCGTCGGCGCTCCCGACGACCCGGCGGGAAAAGAGGACGCCCCGACGCCGCCGGCGACGACGGACGGGGCCTCTGGAAATTCGCCGACTACTGGCGCGCCGGCGGCGCCGCCGGCCTGAGCCCGCGCGAGGTGCGCGAGTCGAGCCTGTGGGAAATGGCCGCGACCATGGAAGGCTGGATCAAGGCGCAGGGCGGCGAGACGAGCCGCGAGATGACAGACGACGAATTCGACCGCGCGGCGAAGATGGCGGGGTGGGCGTAGCGGCCACGGGGGTGGTCAGTCTGGCTGGGCCCCTTCGCACGCCGTCACTCGCGATCTGATTTCGGCGATCCATGCAGGCGCGCCGTCGCCGGAAATGCGGGTGACGCCCTTCGACGCCTCGCGAAACTCGAAAATAGCCAACGGGGCGGAGACGCCGCTGTCGGAGAAGATCACGCTTATCCGCGCCATCCGTCTTGCCGAGAATTCGGCATAGTGAACAATCGCTGGGTTCATACGCGCCAGGGAATCGTTCACGCACGCGGCGACAGTAAGATAGTCGCCCTTCGCCATCATCTCGGCTTCTGGAACGCTTCGGCCGACCTGCGCGCACCCCGCCAGAGCCAGCGATGCGATAGCCGTCGCGACGGATTGTTTCATGGCCGTGTTCCCAATGGTCCGAGCCCGGATGGGCGCGAGGCGCAGCTAACTTCGGGATCGTGTAAATGGCAACCGAAGCCGAACGCCTTCACGTGACGCTGGAGGCCAGCATCACGAAGTTCGAGCGTGCGTTGACCAAGGCGCATGGCGAGGCGAACAAGCGGCTGAAGGGGATCGAAAAGCAGTTCGAGGACTCGAACAGCCGCATCGCCCGGTTGATGGGGTCGACCTCGTCGATCGTCTCCAGCGGCATGGCGCGGATCGGCGGGCTCGCCGGCGCCTATCTGTCGACCGATGCAATCCGCAAATATGCCGATGAGTGGCAGTCCGCGGTCAACAAGATTGCCGCCGCCAATCTGTCGCGGCAGGGCTCGGGCGACCGCGCCTCGCAACTGACCGACATCGCGATCCGCTCCAACAGCGATCTCGGCGCGACGGCCGATCTCTATTCGGGCCTGACCCGTTCGACGCGCGATCTCGGCGCCTCGCAGGCGCAGGTGCTGAAGGTCACCGAGACGATCAACAAGGCCTTCGCGGTCGGTGGCCAGTCCGCCGCGACGCAGGCCGGCGCGATCACGCAGCTCAATCAGGCGCTGCAATCCGGCAAGCTCAGCGGCGACGAATTCAATTCGGTGGCCGAAGGCGCGCCGCTGATCATGGACCTCGTCGCCAAGAAGCTCAACGTCACCCGCGGCGAACTGAAGGCGCTCGCCGCCGACGGCGCGATCACGTCGAAGGTGTTTTTCGAGGCGCTTCTCGAGGGCGGCGCGGCAGTCGAGGCGCAGTTCGCGACGATGGTCCCGACCATCGAGCAATCGCTCAATCGGCTGCAGGCGGCGTTGTCGCGCTATTTCGGCCAGCTCGCCACCGAATACGATGTCTCGGGCAAGGTCGCGTCGGCGACACAATTCGTGCTGGACAATCTCGACACGGTCGTCAAGGCTGCGGCGGTCGTCGGCGTCGCCATTGCGGCCGCGCTGTCCGGCGGGCCGATCCTCGCCGGGATCGCCGCCGCCGGCGTCGCCATCGCGGCGTTCGGCGATCAGATCAGGCCGATCGCCGGCGACATCGCGACGATCGGCGACTATGCGCGCGTCGCTTTCGAGTATGTGATGACCGCCGGCGGCGAGGCCGCCACGGCGCTCACCGCCGCGCTGCGTCCGGCCATCGACACGATCGTCGGACTCCTGTCCAACGATCTTCCCGCCTCGGCTGCGACGTTTCTGTCCGCCGTCACCGGCGCGCTCGATGCGGTGATCAACGCCTTTCAGTTCGCCGGCGATGCGATCACCGTCGCCTGGCAGTCGGCCGGCGGCGCTATCGCCGAGGCGATGATCAACGCCATGAACACGGTGATCGCGGCGGTCAATCGCGCCGTCGCCGCCGTTGTCGCCAACATCAATTCGCTGCTCGCCTATGCCGGGCAAGCCGCCATCGCCGCGCCGAACATCGCCGAATTCAAGAACGCCTATGCCGGCGCCGGCGCGGCCGCCGGGCAGGCGATGTCCGACGCTTTTTCGAAACGGTTCGGCCAGCGCACGGTCGGGGACGCTGTGTCCGGCGTCGGCGCCGAGATCGATGCGCGGGTCAAGGCGTTTCGCGAGGCCGCCAACGCCCGCGGCGATGCGCGCGCGGAGCAGGATCGCGAGCGTCGGCGTCGGCTGACGCCGCGCGACGACGGCTCGCTCGCCGCGAAGCTGCGCAACCCGGCCGGCTCTGGCGACGGCGGCGGGGGCGGCGGAAAGGGCGGCGGCAAGAGCGCCGCCGAGCAGCAGAGCGAATACGATCGCGAGCTCGAAAACCTCAACAAGCGCATCCTTGCGCTCGGGCGCGAGAAGGAGGCGCTCGGCCTGTCTGCGTTCGAGGCGGCGAAAGCCGAGGCCGCACACAAGCTGCTCGACGCGGCGAAGAAGGACGGAACGCCGATCACCGAGGAGCTGACGCGCAAGATCGACGAACAGTCCGCCGCCTACGCCCGCGCCAAGGTCGCGCTCGACGAGGCGAAGGCGGCGCAACAGGCCTACAAGGACTTGCAGCAGTTCATCGGCACGTCGCTCAGCGGTTTTTTCTCCGACATCGTGTCCGGCGGCAAGAACGCCAGCGAAGCTCTGATGAATTTGACCAAGAAGCTCGCCGACGCGGCGTTGCAGGCTGCGCTGCTCGGCCAGGGCCCGCTCGCCGGTCTGTTCGGCATGAAGGGGCAGAATGGCAATGTCGGCGGCCTGGTGGGTGCGCTGTTCGGCGGATTCGGTGGGCTCGGCGGCGGCGGCAACCGCTACGGACTCCCGGCGATGTTCGACGCGGGCGGCTACACCGGCGCCGGCGGCAAGAATGCGCCGGCCGGCGTCGTGCATCGTGGTGAATACGTTTTTCCCGCCGAAGTCGTGAAGCGTTTCGGGCTCGACAATCTGCGCGCGCTGCACAAGGCGGGGCTGCGCGGCTATGCATCGGGCGGTCTCGTCGGTGCGCCGTCGCTCCCGGCTATGCCCTCGCGCAATGCGCGCGGCGGCCTGACTTTCGCGCCGGTCACCTCCATCGACGCGCGCGGCTCGCAAATGGGCGAGGCGCAATTCCGCGCCATCCTCGACGAAAACAACAAACGCCTGTTGCACGCCGTGCCGACCTATCTCGAAATGCGGGGCCGCCGTTCGTGACCGACCTCTGGCCCGATCGTCTGACGCCGCGCGCGATCTCGTTCACGCCGGCGCTCGCCGTGCGGCGCGGCCCGCGCAGCTTCGCCGGCGTCGCGCAGCATGTCGCATCGGACGCGGGCTATTGGCGCGCGCGCCTCACCGAGATCGATGTGCGCGGCGACAAGGTCAAGTTGATGCGCGCGATGCTGGCGCGGATGCAGGGCGGGCTCGAGCCCGTGCTGCTCGGGCCGTTCGATTGCCCGCATGGACCGCTCGCCTCGGGCGCGGTCGGGCGCGTGCGCGGCATCCCCTATTCCGATGGCGCGCGGTTCAGCGACGGCGGCGGGTTCGTGAACACAGCCGTGCTTGCGGCGACGACGGAAAGCGTCGAGTTGCGCGAGACGGAATTGACGATGGCGCTACAGGGCGGCTTGCAAATCGAGGCGGGGCAATATTTCAGCCTGCCCGGCGACCGGATGCACATCGTCATGTCGGCGGTCGAATACGCATCCGGCAACTGGGCCGTGCAATTCTGGCCGCCGGCGCGCGGCGCCCTCGCCGGGGCGCAGCCGGTCGAGCTGGCGCAGCCGCGGTGCAGGATGCGCCTGTCGGCCGATGTCGAGTCGCTCGATCTCGACATGCTGCGCTTCGGCAAGGCGACGCTCGATTTCGAGGAGGCGCCGTAATGTCGCTGTTCACCGGCACGGTCGATGCGCTGTTGCGTGGCGACAGCGTGCGCGCGACATGGCTGTTCCGCTTCGACTTCGCGAGCGAGACGATGCGCGTCTGGCCGGGCTTCGGCGATCTTGTCGCCGGCGGATTCACATGGCAGGGGCTCGGCCGCGCAACCGAAGTGTCGGATATGGCGCTCGGGCCGGGTTTCTCGGGCGATGCGGTTGAAATCACGCTGTCCGGCGTCGACGCGAGCATTGCGGCGCTCGCGCTTGACCAGTCGGACGAAGTGTATGGCCGGCGGGCCTTCGTCTACGCGCAGGCGCTCGGCGCGGACTGGGCGCCGATCGATGCGCCAGTCATCGTTTACGGCGGCGTCATGGACACGATGAAGGTGTCGCTGTCGCCGAGCGAGGGCACGATCAAGCTCCGCCTCGAAAGCATTCTGGCGGCGAAATATCGCCCGCCTTATGGCTCCTACACGCATTTCGACCAACAGAAGCGGCACGCCGGCGACAACGGTTTGGAGCGTGTCGCGATCCTCGTTGACCACACGGTGTCTTGGCCGTGACGGATGCGCTGCGCGACTTCCTCGCGGCCGGCGTGCGCGAGGGCGAGAATTGTGGCCTGTTCGTCGCGCGATGGCTGCGCGAGGCTGGCGTGTCCGATCTCGTCGACCGTCTCGACATGTCGGCGGTGCGCGCTGTCGAACGCGACGGCGGCGCGCTCGCTTTTGCGGCGGACGTGTTCGCGCGCGAGGGGTTCGCGGTGACGGAGTCGCCGGCGCCCGGCGATCCTGTCTGTGTCGCGGCCGATGGCGGCGAGACGCTGGCGATCGTCGTCAATGACCGATGGTGTGCGAGTTTTGCAGCTGGAGGGCGCGTCGGCTATGGCCGCTGGCCGATCCTGGCGGCATGGCGCAGGGCGGGGAGGGCGGCATGCCTCCCGTGATCGGCCTCGTGGTCGCCGCAGCCATCCCGACGATAGGTTCCACGGCTGTAACTGTCATTTCTAGCGTCGTCTTCGCCGCTATTTCGGTTGGGGCCCAATATCTGTTGCGCCAGCAACAGAAGACGCCGGCGCGCGAGCCGCTGAAAAACGTCCTGAAACAGTCGTCGGCGCCGCGCTTCATGGCCTACGGCCGCGTGCGGACATCGGGCGTCGTCTATTTCTGGGATGCGATCCAGAACGTTTTCTGTATGGGGCTCGCCTTCGGGCATGGGCGCATTTCGGAGGTCCGCGCGCTCTATATCGACGGCGCGCTCACAACATGGTCGACCGAGACGGGCGCGATCACGTCCGGTCCGCTCGCCAACTATGCGAGCGTCCACTTCACCACGGGCCTGCAAAACATCATCCCCGGCCCGATCATCGCCACCTATTTCTCATCGATCTGGGGCGCGACGCATCTGCTGAAGGGCATCCCCTATATGGAGATGTCGATCGCGCGGCCGCCGGAAAAGCAACTGCGCGCGGTGTTGCCGAACGGCATTCCGCAGAACATCCGCATCGAATACGACGGTGCGATGGTTTACGATCCGCGCAACGGCGCGCATGTCGCGGGCTCGGCATCCGCGGCCGAGTGGTATCACCCGACCTGGGAGTGGAGCGACAACCCGGCCCTGTGCATCCTCGACTATCTGCGCCATCCCGATGGCGGACGCCTGCCGCTGTCCTGGATCGATGTTGCGAGTTTCGAGGCTGCGGCCGACTACTGCGACGCGCTGGTCGCGACCAATGCGAGCGGCGGCACGGAAAAGCGCTATCGCCTGTGGGGCATCGTCTCTCTTGACGAGCCGGTGCGCGATGCGCTGGCGCGCATGCTGGCGACCTGCGACGGCGAGATTTACCACGCGGCGGACGGCAAGATCGCGTTGCGGCTCGGGCAGTATCGCGCGCCGACGCTGGTGTTCGATGAGCGATCCATCCGCGCGCTGTCGTTGGAACAAGGCAACGGCCGGCTCGCCGCCTACAACACCGTGCGCGTGAAATACGCGGAGCCGGCGCAGGATTTCCAGATCGTCGAGGGGCCGACCGTCACCAACCCGGACGCATTCGACGCGACGGGAGTCGAGATTTCAGAGGAAATCGTCGTCGCCATGTGTCCCTCGGCGACGCAGGCGCACCGCCTCGCGTTGCGCAAGATGCGCAAGGGCAACGCGAAGAACCGTGTCACCATCGAAACTGACACGACCGGCCTGCTGGCGATCGGAGAGGCGAGCGTCGGCGTCGACGTGACGATCGGCGGCTTCAACATCGACACGGATTTCGAGGTGCGCGGCCTCACCGTCTCTCCCGACATGACGACGGTGACGCTGGAATTGCAACAGGCTGTCGCGGGCTACTACGATGAGGGATATCCGGCCGTCTCGCATCCGCCGGTGACGCCGCCGACGCCAGTTTCCATAGAGACGCCGACCGGGTTGACCGCGGCCGTCGTGCGCGTCGTCACAACCATGGGCGAGACGCTGACGCTGCGCGCGGCGGTCAACTCGCCGACCGATCCGAGCCTTGTCGCGAGTTTCGAGGCGCGCATTCTCGGCGCGTCGACATGGGGCGCAATGTCGAATGTCGATGACGTGACCGGCACGCTCGCGGGCGTGGCTGACAGCGTCGTCTATGAGGTGCAGGCGCGCTTCGCCGATCCTGCGGGACGAACAGGCTCCTATACGGACGTCGTGCAGGCGACCACAGCGTCACAGAATTGGCTCGCCGAGACGCGGCAGGCCATCGCGCGCATGCCGACGCGCCCGAGCGACGCGCGCGGGGCCCTGATCGACGATCTGGTGCGCGCACTTGTCACCGGCGGGGTGTGGACAAAGCTCGATGCGCTCTATCTGATGGCGGCGCATTCCGCGGACGCCGCGCGGATCAATCTCGTGCGGGCCGACTACGCGCTGACGCAAGTCGGGACGGTCGACTTCGACATCGACAGCGGCTTCGCCGGCGACGGCTCGACCGGCTATCATTCGACGGGCTTCAATCCGACGACGGCGACCGGTGCGCTGTTCGCGCGCGACGATGCGCATATGGGCCTGTGGTCGCTCTCCGACGATGTGGCGGCGGCGCACGACATGGGCGCGGGCAATTCTTCGCTCGGCATCCGCACCGGCGCGACCGCATTCCAGACGCGCGGCAATGCGGGGCTTGCCTCCGGGACATCCTCGACAGGGCTCGGGCATCTGTGCTGGACCCGTCCGGACGCCTCGAATGTGCCGCGCTATCGTGACGGGGCGCTGCATTCGACGGCGGCGCAGGCCTCGCTCGCGCTGTCCAACTACGCCTTCCGTGTCGGCGGCTACGTCACCGGCACGGCGAGTTTCAGCGCGCGACGCATCGCGGCGGCGCATTGGGGCAAGTCGCTGTCGGCCGGCGAGGTCGCGGCCCTGCATGCCGCGCTCGACGACTACCTGACCGCCATCGGCGCGGTCTGATCCAACACCACATCGAGGGGATTCCATGGGCGCGATCAAGACCGCCGCCGACGCCGCATGGCGTGACTATGCGATCGACGGCGTCGCCTCATCGGGGCCGCACGAGCCGCGCAAGTCGGACATCCGAGCGGTTCTGGCCGATGTCGACACGGCCATCGCCAACACGGTCGCCAATGCGTCTTTCGTCTTCACGTCCAAGGCAGTTCTCGACGGGACACTCGGCCACCCGGAAAACACGATGGCGATCGTCGTCGGGGACGGGGTCAACGATGGCACCTATCGCAAGATCGGCGCCTCCGGGGCTGGCTCGTGGTCGCTGACCAGCGAGCCGACGAATGCACAGGTGCAGGCCGATTTAACGGCGCAGATCGCAGCGGTCGACGCGCTCGCCGACGCTACGGCGGCCGGGCTCGCCGCGAACGATATCGCGACGGCCGCCGCCGGGTCCCGCGCCGCCTATGCGCCGCAGCCGTTCCCGGTCGAGTCCGGCGAGTTGGATCGCCAGGGCCTGTTGGCCCCGGTCGTGCTCGGCAATCAGGTCGTCGGCGGATGGGACAGTGACGGCTACTGGCTCGGCCGTCGTCGCGAGGATGGCGTCGCCTGGCCGGCGGTCGAGGGCGCGGCGCCGCTCCTCGGCGTAGTCGACGCCGCCGGCGCCTTTGCCGGCATCGACGGCGCGGGCGGGCTGCATGGCGATCTCGAGCCGGCTTTTTCGCGCATGGGCAAGCGTCCGGTCTCGCCGTCTCTGCCGGACGCTGCTTTCGTCGTCGCCGATGGCGATGGCTATGCGATCCATGGCGTCGGGCGCGACGGAGCGCCTTACGATATGCGCGCCGCCACGACGCCGCGCGTCGTCACCGAATGGATGCTGTCGGACGGGACGCGCGTCGCGCCATTCACGGCGTCGTCGCGCGAACTGATCGTCGCCTATATGCCGACCGGCGAGCGCCGCATCGTGACGCCGTTCGGCGACCATCACTGGCGCGTGCCCGAGATCGCCTATTTCGGCCGCAGCGTGCGGGCATGGCGCGTCCCGGACTCGGGCGGCGCCGGCGAGTGGCGCGCCGTGACGATCGACGGCGACGGATTCAACCTGCCGGACGATCCGGACGTGCTGCATGTGATCTATGGCGACGGCCAGTCGCTCGCGCAGGGGTCTGGCGGCGGGAGCGATTACATCTGGCGCGGGTCCTGTTTTCCCGACCACACGCTGACGATCGACAACGCGATCGTGCCGGGCGACATCCGGCTCGGCCGCGATGCGACGACCTACACCAACGCGCTAGACCCCGACACGCTCGGCGATTTCGTGCCGATCCGGCCGCAGCAGGGCGTCAGCACCGCGCACAATTTCACGATGCTGGAGGCCTTTCTGATCGCGCTGCAGGCGCGGATCGTCCGCAAACTCGGGCGCCCGCAGCGCCTGTGCGGATTTGTCATGGGCTTCGGCGGAACGCAGATCGTCAATCTCGGCGTCGGGTCGCAAAACGAGGCAAACCTGCATATCGCGCTCACCCACATTGCGGCGAAGGCGGCGGCGCGTGGCTGGCGCATGTCTGTCGTCGGCTGCTACTGGGCGCATGGCGAGAGCGACGCGACGACGGCGACGGCCACCTACAAGTCCAGCGTCCTCGCATATCGCGCCGCGACGCAGGCGTTTCTGCTCGGTCTCACCGGTCAGACCGCGCCCGTTAAGTGGCTGCTGTCGCAGGCATCGTCGACAGCCGAGGCCGCTGACGACGAGCTGACCAAAGTCGCCATCCTGGCCTTCCCTGAAATGATGCGCGACGATCCGACCGTCTTCCGCGTCGCCGGCCCTCACTATCCGTTCCAGTCGCAATACGTCTCCGGCGACTACGTGCACTTCCTGAATCAGGGCTATCTGCGCATCGGCGAGCATACGGCGTGGGCCTGCGGCCGTTGGCTGTTCGGCGATGACGATCCGCTCCCGGTCTATCCCCTGTCGGCTGTCGCGAGCGGCTCGACGATCACGGTGACATGGTCCCGCCCGATCGAGGTCGACGCCTCCCATGTGCCCGCACGGACGTTCTGGGGCATCGAGGTGTCGACCGGTGCGAATGCGTTCGCGACAGTCACGGGGCATGTCGTCAACAACGGCTCCGCTGTCTCGACTGTCACGCTCGCCGCGCCGCTCGGATCGCTGACCGATGCGCGCCTGCAGGTCGGCATGGCTGCGCAGGCGACGCCGCGCGACGCGGTGAGCGTGCCGGGCACGAACCTGCGTGCCACCGCAGTCATCGGGCGGTCGGATTACGACGACGCGCCCTACTACGCATTCGCGCTGCACGACCGCATCGCCATCACCGGAGCCTGACGCCATGTATGTTCACAAGATCGGATCGACCTTCGCGGCCGGCTCGCGCGGCCCGTCGATGGCGGCCAGCACCGATGAATTGTTTCTCGCCGATCTCCCCGGCCCGCTCGGCGTCGGCAATGGCGGGAACCGCTGGTTCTCCGGCGCGCACTCGTTGTTCTGGAAAGACAGCGCCGACTCGCTCCCGCGATGGCTCTCGCGCGTCAACAATATCGCGGCCTATGGTCGCTCGGGATCGTCGACGCCCGGAAAGGACACGGCTATCGCCGGCCGGCAGACGATCACGTTCGCGGGCGCCAGCTATCTCGACAGCACGGCGACGCTCGACGCCAATCGCAATACCATCTATGGGCTCGTCAAATTCGGGTCCGGCTCGACGGGCGTGCGCTCGCTTTACGGTCCGGTGCTGACGCCGACCATCGCGGGGCAGACGGATGACGTGTTCAGCCTCGCGTGCGGGGCGGACGGCGCTCTTCGTTGGCTGTCCGAAAATCCGAGCACGTCGTCTCTGGCCGCACTCGCGGCCGGAGATCGGCGCGGCGTGACGACGCTTTTTCGCGCCACGATGAGCCCGACGACGGGCAAGAGCATCCTGATCCATGGGTTCGCGGAGTCTCGCAATACGGCTCTCGTGGCCCCTCTGCAGCATACGGGGTTGCAGCTGGCGCAGTATGCCGACCAGGGCTCGTCTTACCGCCTCGTGGGCTCGGTGTCGGATCTCCTGATCGTGCCGGGGGTCGACTACAGTGACCCGGCCTATGCGGCCGTGCACGCGCGCATCTGGTCGATCCTCGCGGGGTGGGGCGGACTGTGACGCCCCGCCTTGCCGACCTCGCCGTGAAGATCGGCCTCGCCGTCGTGTTGCTCGCGCTGGCCGTCGTGTCGGCGCGCGCGCACGAGTGGTATCCGCTGGCGTGCTGCAACACCGCGGATTGCTACGAGATCGGCGAGCCGGGCGCGCGGGAGCCGGCGCCGACCTACACCCCCCAAGGCTGGCGACTGCATGACGGCGTTGTCGTGCCTTTCAGCAAGGCGCGCGTCTCGCCGGATGGCAAGTTCCATGTCTGCCGATGGGGCGGCAAGCCGAACGCATAGATGATCCAGCCGACCAACGAGCCCGCGTGTCTGTGGGCGCCGGCGACGAGCTTCTGAGGGCTGAGCCATGAACGTCTCTGACTTTGGCCTCGAACTGATCAAGGCGTTCGAGGGTTTTTTCGCCAAGCCGTATCGCTGCCCCGCCGGCGTGCTGACGCAAGGCTACGGCCACACGGCGGCGGCCGGGCCGCCAGCGCTCGGGGGCGCGTGGTCCAAGGACTACGCCACGCGCGTCCTCGCCAAAACCGTGGCGGATCGCTACGCCGCGCCGGTCTACGCCCTTCTCAACCGCAAGCCGACGCAAGCGCAGTTCGACGCGATGGTGAGCCTCGCTTACAATATCGGCGTCAGGGCGTTTTCGCGGTCGTCGGTGTTGCGCTGGTTCAATCTCGGTCACGACAAGCGCGCCGCGGACGCCTTCAGCATGTGGACCAAGGGCGGCGGCAAGGTGCTCCCCGGTCTGGTGCGTCGCCGCGCGTCGGAAGCTTTGGTCTATCAGGGCGTGAAAGACCTCGATTTCGACGGCAAGCGAGACGCAGACGAACCGGTCTATGGGCCGATGGCGCAGGCTGTCGAGTCGGCTGGCGCTGACGACCCGCCCGCCAAGTCGCCAGAGAAGCCAGATGGCGGCCATCCGCCGCACCCGGCCCAACAAAGCCCGCCAGCGCCCGCGCCAGCCCCGGCGCGGCCTGTCCCCGTGTTGCCGGACCCGCCGCCGCAGCAGAAGGGGTGGTGGGCCGTCCTCGCCAGCGCCGCGCGCGCATGGTTCTACAATCGCAGGTGACGACATGACCCCTGATTTTGTGATCGCGATCCTCCGAACCGCACTCCAGATGCTCGGCGCGGCGATGGTGGCCAAGGGCTATGGCACCGAAGACGACTGGATGCAGGTCACGGGCGGCGCCGTCGCGGCCGTGTCGCTCGGCTGGATGCTGTGGGCGCGGTGGAACACCAAGAAGGTCGCGGCGTCGTGACCGCCGCCATTCTCGCCGCGCTGTCCGGCCTCGCCTCGGCGATCTGGCCCTACGTGCTTGCCGGCGCCGCCGCGCTCGGCGCGCTGTTCATGGCGCGGCGATCCGGGGCGAAGTCGGAGCGGGTGAAAGCCGAGAAGAAGGACTTGC
>CAZWJF010000041.1:0-20748 GCA_964634325.1 uncultured Rhodoblastus sp. | reverse complement strand
CCCGGCCCCTCACCCTAACCCTCTCCCCTCTGGTCAAAGTCGGCTACAGCCGACTTCGCACCTGCGGGGAGAGGGGACAGGAGCGTTGTTACACTCTGACTATCCTGCCCGTTCGATTCGCTCCAACCCGCCCATGTACCCGCGCAGAACCTCCGGCACGGTCACAGAGCCGTCCTCGTTCTGGTAATTCTCCAGAACCGCCACCAGCGCGCGGCCGACCGCGACGCCCGAGCCGTTGAGCGTGGCGACGAAGCGCGGGCCCTTGCCGTCGGCTGGCCGGTAGCGCGCGTTCATGCGGCGGGCCTGGAAATCGCCGCAGACCGAGCAGGAGGAAATCTCGCGATACTTGCCCTGCCCCGGCAGCCACACTTCGAGGTCGTAGGTCTTCTGGCTCGCAAAGCCCATGTCGCCGGTGCAGAGCACGACCTTGCGGTAAGGCAGCCCGAGCAGTTGCAGGATCTTTTCGGCGCAGCCGGTCATGCGCTCGTGCTCCTCCAGCGCCTGTTCGGGCGTCGTGATGGAGACGAGTTCGACCTTGTAGAACTGGTGCTGGCGGATCATGCCGCGCGTGTCGCGCCCGGCGGCGCCGGCTTCGGCTCGGAAGCAGTAGGTGCCGGCGGTCATGCGCATCGGGAGTTTGGACTCGTCGATGATCTGTTCGCGGGCGAGGTTGGTGAGGGGAACTTCGGCTGTGGGGATGAGCCAGCGCCGATCCGACTTGGCTTGGCTATACGCTTCCGCAATCTTCGCGATCGCACATTCTGCTTCGTTCACGGCGGACACGGTACGCCGCCCGAAATCTAAAACATCGGCCCAAACTTCTTCATCGACATTTCTGAAATCGAACGACGTTAAGGCGGCCAGAACTGCGGTGTTGGATTGAGCGGTCTGGTCGACAATCTTTCTGTAGAGGAAAACATCCTGACTAAGCGGACTGACTTCAAACTCCTCCAAATTCACTGCCAATCCTGAGAACTGATCCTCACGAAACTTCGGCAGTTGCGCCGTCCCAAACATTGCGTCGTCTCGCACCAGCAGCGGCGGGGCGACTTCGGAATAACCGTGCTTGTCGGTGTGCGTGTCGAGCATGAATTGCGCGAGCGCGCGTTCGAGGCGGGCGAGCTTGCCCTTCAGCACGACGAAGCGCGCGCCGGAGATTTTCGACGCGCTTTCGAAATCCATCAGGCCGAGCTGTTCGCCGAGATCGAAATGCTCCTTCGGCGTGAAGGCGAATTGTTTCGGCTCGCCCCATTTCAGCACTTCGACATTGTCGTGCTCGTCCTTGCCCTCGGGCACTTCTGCGAGCGGCGAATTGGGAATTTCGGACAGCGCCTTGTTGAGCGCCTCGGTGGCGTCGCGCTCGGCCTGCTCCATGGCGGGCCAGTTTTCCTTGAGCGCGGCGACCTCCGCCTTCAGCGCTTCCGCCTTGGCCATATCCTTCTCGCGCATGGCGAGGCCGATTTCTTTCGACGCGGCGTTGCGGCGCTCCTGCGCGGCCTGCAGTTTGCCGATGGCGGCGCGCCTGTCGTCGTCCAGACCGATCAGCTTGTCGGCGAGCGGCTCGAGGCCGCGGCGCTTGCGGGCGGCGTCGAAGGCTTGGCGGTCGTCGCGGATGGCTTTGATGTCGAACATGATCGGTCCGGGTTTGAGCGTGGCGCCTTTTCCCGCAAGCGGGAGAAGGGGTCAACTGCCCGCGCCGTCATGGCCGGGACTCGCCCGGGCGCGACGGGGATCGCTGCCCCCTCCCCTCGAGCGAGACCTCAATCCGCTTTTTCGGCTTCTTCCTGCGCCCGCTTCTTCTCGATCATCCCGACCGAAATGATCGAGGCCTCGTAGAGCAGGATGCCGGGGATCGCCAGGGCGAGCTGGCTGAACACGTCCGGCGGCGTCAGCACGGCGGCGATCACGAAGACGATGACGATCGCGTAGCGACGGTTGTTCTTGAGGAATTGCGTGTCGATGATGCCGACGCGCCCCAGCAGCGTCAGCACCACGGGCAACTGGAACACGATGCCGAAGGCGAAGATCAGCGTCATCACCAGGCCGAGATATTCCGACACGCGCGGCAGCAATTCGATCTGCGCTTTGCCCGGCTCGTTCGCCTGCTGCATGCCGATGAAGAAATGCAGCAGGTTGGGCATCACCACGAAGAAGACGAGCAGCGCGCCAGCGGCGAAGAACACCGGCGTGGCGAACAGATAGGGCCGGAAGGCGTCGCGCTCGTTCTTGTAGAGGCCCGGCGCCACGAAGGCGTAGAGCTGCGCGAAGATCACGGGACAGGCCAGAAAGGCCGCGGCGAACATCGCCACCTTGATCTGCGTGAAGAAGAATTCCTGAGGCGCGGTGTAGATCAGCTTCGCCTCCGGGCCGGCGGCGTGCTGATAGGGCAGGACGAGCAGATTGTAGATGTTCTTGGCGAAGAAGAAGCAGACCACGAACATCACGAGGAAAGCGACCAGCGCCTTGATCAGGCGGGCGCGCAGCTCGATGAGATGTTCGATCAGCGGCGCGCGCGTGGCGTCGATGTCGGCCTGGCTCATGCGGTCTTGTCCGGCGTGTGCGCGGGCGCCTTGGCCAGCGGGGCTTCGGCGCTGCGCGTCTCGACGAGCTGCGGCTCTTCGAGCGGGGCCTCATGCGTGACCGGCGCCTCGGCGTCGACCGCCAGCCGTTCCGGCGGCGGCGCGATCTCCTCGAATTCGAGGCTGGCGGCCGGCGCGGCGGGCGCCGCAGGCGTCACATCGCCCTCGACGGCGGCGGTCATCTGCTCCTTGACGTCCTTGATGGGATCGAAGGCGATATCGACCTTGGCGGCGTCGCGGACGCTTTCGACTTCCTTCTTGAGGTTCTCCATGTCGGCCTCGCGCATGGCCTCCATGAACTGTCCCTGAAATTCATTGGCCATGCGCCGCAACTTGCCGACGGCCTGGCCCACCTGGCGGAGCACGCGCGGCAAATCCTTCGGGCCGATCACAATCAGAGCGACCACGCCGATGACGACGAGTTTGCCGACGTCGAAGTCCAGCATGTCTCCAGTCGACCCCGAGCCGGTTCGAGCGCGCTAGCGCAGATCAGACCTTGCGCGCGTCGGCCTTGTCGACCGTCGACGGCGCCTGATGGTCGATGGTCTTCATCGGCTCAGGCTGACGCTGGGCGGTTTCGGTCGAATCGTCCTCGGACATGCCCTTCTTGAAGGCTTTGATGCCCTTGGCGACGTCGCCCATGATGTCGGACACCTTGCCCTTGCCGCCGAACAGCAGCAGAACCACGCCGCCGACGATCAGCCAGTGCCAGATCGATAGAGAACCCATTTCAACACTCCGCCTCCCCCGCGCGTCGACGCACGGCGGCTCGGGCGGAACCTATGACGCCGAAACGCCAAAAACAAGGCGAGGCGCAGAAATGCGCCCGCATTTCAGCGCCGTGCGTAAACGGGCTCGACATGGGCGACCTCGCCGTCCGGCCCGCGCGCCACGCAATACGACGCGGGCTTGGGCGCCCATGCGGAGACGTCGCTGCGCGGAATGCACACCGGATATTGATCGAGGCATTCGGCCTGGGTTGCGAAGCTTCCGCCAGACGTTCTGGCCTGCGCGAGCGCCTCGGCATGGCCCTGGCGCAAAAGGCGGCGCCGAACTGCGCCCGGCATTGCGCCTCGTCCGCCACGATCGCCCCGCCCGGGCAGGCCGGCTGCAACAGACGCCAGCCCATGAACGCGGCGACGGCGACGATGAAGGCGACGACGAACGGCATGCGGCGACCTGTCTCCCCGATCTCGGCAGCCACAGCATAGAGCCGCCGAAGCCCGAGGAAAACCAACAGAAAGACTTTCGTAGGCTTAACTCGCATTAGGCGCTTTTGGGGCGCCCTTCGGTAAGGTCGCGGCGCGATGAATGGACGCAACAAAGGCGTCGAACCATGCGTAAGCCGATCCCTCTCCTCCTTCTCTCCGCAGCGCTGGCGGCGACGCCGACGCTCGCGCAGGCTGAATCGCGAGGCATGCAGGAATCCCGCTTCATCAACGGAACGGTCGGCGCGGTCGCAGGCGCGCTGATCGGCGGCCCGATCGGCCTGATCGCCGGCGCCGCCATCGGCTACACCGTCGGCCCGGAAATCGCCGGCCCGACCGCGACCTGGGGCCAGCGGCGGACCGTCGTCCGCCACGCCCGCCGCGGCGCGCGCCGCGGACGCGGCACCAAAGTCGTGATCGATTGCGCCGTTCAGGCGAACCAGGACAATCCCGCCTGCGTGCAGCGCTTCGCCCAGCAGCAACCCGTCTACGCGCAGCCCTATCCTGTCTACGGCCAGCAGCCGGGCTACCCGCAGCAGCCCGTCTACATGGCGCCCGCGCAGACGGGCTACAGCCCGATGCCCGCCCAGCAGGTCGCGCCGGCCATGCAGCAGCAGCGCTTCTACAATCCGCGCCAGAACCCGCTGGTGCCGCCGCCGAACGCCTTCGCGCCCGGCGCGCAATATTCGGCGGCGCTGTCCGGCCCCAACGCACCCGGACAGCAGGGCGCGAGCGGCGCCTACGGCGGCACGTATTCCGCGCCCGCGCCGCAGGGCTACGGCTACGGCCAGATTCAGGCCGCCCCGGTGCCGGTGCCGCGCTGACGGCCGAATTCGCAGTTTCCGGTAGATGAGCCATCCCGCGCGACGGAATGGCGCGTCGATCGTCCGAATTTGCGCACCCCCGCCCTCCCGAGCCTATGATCGCGGATCGAACGCGCGTCGAACGGACCTCCCGTGGAAACAGAAGCCGCCCGGCCAAGGCCGCCGTACATGTATCTCGTCGTTCTGGCGGTCGCGACGTCGCTCTATGCGTTGATGCTGAACGACGCCTTCCGGTATCGGGCCGGCGGCGGCGATTCCGTGCTCAGCGCGGCCTTCGCGATCATTTACGACGTGCTCGCCGTCTGGATAGCGCTTGCGATCCTGCTGGTCATGGCCGCCGTCAAAGGCGAAATGCCCGTCGGCGGCCGCATTTTGGCGGCGGTGCTCACGCCCGCCTCGGGCGTGGCGACCGTCGCGGCGATTGATCTGGCGACGCGCGGCGGGCGATGGGCCCTGATTGCGCCCTGCATCCTGCCGCCGCTGATGGCGGCGTATGCCGCCTGGGCGCGTTTTCCCCGGCTGCGCGCCGCCCTGCCGGCGAAGGTCGCGACCTATGGGGTGTGGGGGGTGGTCTCGGTGTTGTCGGCGGTCGCCGGCTATGCGGCGATGTGACCCGCGCCGTCATCGACCCTCAATAGTGGGGCGGCGGCGGTTCCGGCTCGGTGCGCGCTGGATAGGCGTTGCGCACCTCCTCCCGCAGCATTTTCAGCTCCCGCTCGAGCGCGTCAATCTTCTTCCACTGCGCCGTGACGGTCTCGTTCAGCTCAGCGATCACGTGATCCTGATGCGCGATGCGGATTTCGAGGGCGTCGAGGCGGTCGGTCACACCAACCGGCTCTGCGTCTTCGCCGCCTCGATAAAGCTCGCAAACAGCGGGTGCGGCTCGAAGGGCCGGCTCTTCAGCTCCGGGTGGTACTGCACGCCGATGAACCAGGGGTGGTCGGCATATTCGACCGTTTCCGGCAGCAGCCCGTCGGGCGACATGCCCGCGAAGATCAGCCCGCAGGATTCGAGCCGGTCCTTGTAGGCCGTGTTGACCTCGTAGCGGTGGCGGTGGCGCTCGCTGATTTCCGTGTCGCCGTAGATCTGGGCGATCTTCGAGCCCGCCTTCAGATGCGCCTTGTAGGCACCGAGCCGCATCGTGCCGCCGAGGTCGCCGGTGGCGGCGCGCTTTTCCAGCTCATTGCCGCGCATCCACTCGGTCATCAGGCCGACGACCGGCTCCGGGGTCGCGCCGAATTCGGTCGAGCCGGCGCCGGGCACGCCGGCAAGAGAGCGCGCCGCCTCGATGCAGGCCATCTGCATGCCGAAGCAGATGCCGAAATACGGCACCTTGCGCTCCCGCGCGAAACGGGCGGCCAAAATCTTGCCCTCCGAGCCGCGCTGGCCGAAGCCGCCGGGCACCAGAATGCCGTGGACATGTTCGAGATAGGGAGCGGCGTCGCGCCCCTCGAAAATCTCGCTCTCGATCCAGTCGAGATTGACGCGCACGCGATTGGCCATGCCGCCATGCGCCAGCGCCTCGATGAGGGACTTATACGCGTCCTTCATGCCGGTGTACTTGCCGACGATGGCGATGGTGACTTCGCCTTCCGGGTTGTGGATGCGCTCGGAGACGGCGTTCCAGCGGCTCATGTCCGGGCGCGGCGCCGGCTCGATGCCGAAGGAATGCAGGACTTCGCGGTCGAGGCCCGCCGCGTGGTAGGCGGCCGGCACGTCGTAGATGTTGGAGGCGTCGCGCGCCTCCACCACGGCGCTCTCGCGCACGTTGCAGAACAGGCCGAGCTTGCGGCGCTCCTCCGGCGGGATCGGGCGATCCGTGCGACAAAGCAGAATGTCGGGCTGGATGCCGATCGAGCGCAGCTCCTTCACCGAATGCTGCGTCGGCTTGGTCTTGAGTTCGCCGGCGCTCGGAATGAAGGGCAGCAGGGTCAGGTGGATGTAGCAGGAATGTCCGCGCGGCAAATCGTTGCCGAGCTGGCGGATCGCCTCGAAGAAGGGCAGGCCCTCGATGTCGCCGACCGTGCCGCCGATCTCGATCAGCACGAAATCCACGCCGTCGTTGCCGGAGAGCGCGAATTCCTTGATGGCGTTGGTGACGTGCGGGATGACCTGGATGGTCGCGCCGAGATAATCGCCGCGCCGTTCCTTCGTGATGATGTCCTGATAGATGCGGCCGGTGGTGATGTTGTCCTGCTTGTTGGCGGGACGGCCGGTGAAGCGCTCGTAGTGCCCGAGATCGAGATCGGTCTCCGCGCCGTCGTCGGTCACGAAGACCTCGCCGTGCTGATACGGGCTCATCGTGCCCGGATCGACGTTGAGATAGGGGTCGAGCTTTCGCAGACGGACGGTGTAGCCGCGCGCCTGAAGCAGGGCGCCGAGCGCCGCCGAAGCCAAACCTTTGCCGAGCGAGGAGACCACGCCGCCGGTGATGAAAATATACCGCGCCATGGGAGTCGAGCCGTACCTCGTTTGAACCGATTCGGGGAGCGGCGATTTCCGCTTCCCACAATTGCATTTTGCGCACCCCAAAAGAGAAAGGGCCGGTCGCCCGGCCCTGCCCCTGAAGCGCGACTGCTTACTGCGACTTCGGCACCTGCGGCCCGGTCGGGGCGGGCGGAGCGATCGGCGACGCCGGAGCCGCCGGCGGCTTCTGGTCCTGCATCTTCTGCAACTCGTTCAGCAGGCCGCCCTTAGGCGCATCCGTCGATCCCCCGGCCGGCGCCGCGGGCGCGGACGTCGCGGGCTTGGATGCGTCGAAGATCGACTTGTTCTGATGGCTCAGGCTCGCCAGCACCGTCAGGCCGATCGAGGTGAGGAAGAAAATGGTGGCCAGAATGGCGGTGGCGCGTGTGAGCGCCGTGGTCTGGCCGCGGCCGGTGAAGAAGCCGCCGCCGCCGCCGCCGCCGATGCCGAGCGCGCCGCCTTCCGAGCGCTGCAGCAGCACGACGATGACGAGGGCCGTGACCACCATGAGGTGGATGACGATGAGAACGGTCTGCATGGACTTTCCGAATTCGGGCCGGCCAGAGGCCGATATGGGCGGCCTTCTAGCCTATGCAAGGCGGGAAGGCCAGCACATGGCGCCTGCTACTTGTACACCCCCGCGATCCCCATGAAATCCTTGGCCTTGAGGCTCGCGCCGCCGACCAGTGCGCCGTCGACGTTCTTGACGCCCATCAGCTCCGCCGCGTTCTCCGGCTTAACCGAGCCGCCGTAGAGGATGCGAATGTCCACGCCCTTGCGGCCATACAGCTTTTCGAGTTTTGCGCGGATCACCGCGTGGATTTCGGCGACGTCGGCGGCCGTCGGCGTGAGGCCCGTGCCGATCGCCCAGACCGGCTCGTAGGCGACGACCAGATGCGTCGCGGGGAAGTCCGGGTCGAGCGAACCGTCGATCTGGCCGCCGACGATCTCGGCCGCCTTGCCGGCGACGCGCTCGTCCTTGGTCTCGCCGACGCAGACGATCGCCGCGACGTCGGCCTTGATCGCGGCGGCCGCCTTGGCGCGGACGATGGCGTCCGTCTCGCCGTGGTCGGCGCGGCGCTCGGAATGGCCGACAATGACATAGGTCGCGCCGGCGTCATGCAACATCTGGGCGGAGACATCGCCGGTGTGCGCCCCGGACACCTTGGCGTGGCAATCCTGCGCGCCAATGGCCAGCGCAGAGCCCTTGCAGGCGTCGGCAGCGGCCGCGACCAGCGTAAACGGCGGGCAGATGGCGGTTTCCGCGCGCCCTGCCCCGCCAGCCGCCACCGCATCGCGGATCGCGGCCAGTTCGACCAAGGCGGCCTTCAGGCCGTTCATCTTCCAGTTTCCGGCGACGAGCGGGCGCGGCGCAGACATGTGATCCTCCCTGACGAATGAAGCCCGAACGGCCCTTGGACGTGGCGATAGCGAAGGAAAGCGCCCGCCGCAAGGCGCTGATCGCCGCAGCGGCCGCGCTTTGTCGTTCAATCTCTATCGAAAATGGATCGAGCCGTTATAATTGACGCAAACGATCAATCGCGAATGCGAACCTGCGGCCGGCCACCCATGACGCTCGAGCAGCTGCGCATCTTCATCGCCGTCGCCGAACGCGAGCACATGACGGCCGCCGCCCGCGAACTCGATCTGACGCAATCGGCGGTCAGCGCCGCGATCGCCGGCCTCGAGCAGCGCTACGAGACAAAACTGTTCGAC
Organism: uncultured Rhodoblastus sp.; assembly: GCA_964634325.1. Lineage (GTDB taxonomy): Bacteria > Pseudomonadota > Alphaproteobacteria > Rhizobiales > Beijerinckiaceae > JAJXWB01. The sequence continues at coordinate 11,955 of CAZWJF010000041.1, read as the reverse complement.
CGGATCGGGCGCGGAATCGCCTTGACCGAGGCCGGGCGTGTGTTTCTCGGCGAGGCGCGTGCCGTGCTCGCCCGCGCCGCGTCCGCTGAAATCGCGCTGGCGGACCTCGCCGGACTCAAGCGCGGCGCCCTGTCGCTCGCCGCAAGCCAGACCGTGGCCAATTACTGGCTGCCGCAATTGATCGCGCGTTTCTGCGTCGCCTACCCCGGCGTCGACGTCAAAATGGCCATCGACAATACGGCGGAGGTCGCCCGGATGGCCGGCGACGGCGCGATCGACCTCGGATACGTGGAGGGAAGGGTCGCCGATCCCGCGCTGATCGTCGAACGCGTGGCCGAGGACGAGCTGATTCTGGTCGCGCCGCCCGGTCACGCGTGGCTGGCCAAGCCGCCGCGCCGTCGCGAGGAGTTCGCCTCTGCGCGGTGGGTGCTGCGCGAACCGGGCTCCGGAACGCGCGCGGCTGTGGAGACAGCGCTCGCGACTGTCGGGCTCGCCCTCGGCGACATCGACGTCGCCCTCACCTTCCCGTCCAACGAAGCGGTGCGGGCGGCGGTGGAGGCCGACGCTGGCGTCGCCGTCATGTCGAGGCTGGTGGCGCTGCGGGCGCTGAAGTCCGGCCTGATCGCGGAAGTCGACTCCACACTGCCCAAACGCGCCTTCTCGTCGTTGCGGCACAAGGACAGATTCGTCTCGAACGCGATGTCCGCCTTTATGGCGTTCGTCGCCCAAGCGCCGCTGCAAGCTTAGGACTTCGCCGCGGCGCGCGTAAGGCCGCAGCGCGACGGGCTCAGGACGTCGCATTGCATCGCCCCGCGACGGCCTATATGGTCCGCGCCGCTTTTCCTGGAGATCCTGTTTCATGCTCGACGGCATGCGCGCCGCATCGCAGAACTGGTTGGGACGAACGCTCATGGCTGTGGTCATGGGCGTCATCGTCGTTTCCTTCGCCATCTGGGGCATCGGCGACATTTTCCGCGGTTTCGGCCAGGGCAAGCTCGGCGTCGTCGGCTCGACGGAAATTTCCGCCGAGGCGTATCGCTACGCCTATCAGACGGAACTGCAGCGGCTGCAGCAGCGGCTGCGCCGGGTCGTAACCAACGACGAGGCCCGGCAGGCGGGACTCGACCGCCAAGTGCTCGGCCGGCTCGTGACGGAAGCGACCCTCGACCAGAAGGCGCGCAGCCTCGGCCTCGCCATGTCCGACGACCAGCTCGCCAAGTCCGTGCAGGACGATCCCGCCTTCAAGGACGCTTCCGGCGCATTCGACCGCGCGCGGTTCGATGCGATCCTGCGCGACAACGGCCTGAACGAGCGCACCTTCGTCCGCGAGCAGAAAGCGACTTACCTCCGCCAGGAGATCGGCGAGGCGATCGCTGGCGGCGTTACGACGCCGCAGGTGATGACGGCGGCGGTCGACCGGTTCCGCAACCAAGCGCGCAGCGTCGACTACGTGACGCTCGGCTCCGCCGCAGCCGGCGAGATCGCCTCCCCCTCGGACGACGAACTCAAGAAATTCTACGAAGCGCGCAAGCCGCAGTTCGTCGCGCCGCAGTACCGCAAGCTCGTCACGCTCGCGATCACGCCGGCGACGGCCGCCAAGCCCGAAGACGTGTCCGACGCGGACGCGCTGAAGCTCTACGACAGCGTCAAGGAAACGCGCTTCGGCACGCCCGAGCGCCGCGACATTCAGCAGATCGTATTCCCGAGCGAGGCCGAAGCTCAGGCCGCAGCCGACAAGATCAAGGGCGGCGCCACCTTCGACAGCATTGCAGCCGAGCGCAAATTGACGGCCAAGGACACCGATCTCGGCTCGCTGTCTCGCGCGCAGGTTTCCGATCCCGCCGTCGCCGAAGCCGCCTTCGCCTTGAAGCAGGGCGAAACAAGCGCACCCGTCAAGGGCAAGTTCGGCTACGCGCTGCTGCGCGTCGGCGCGATCGCGCCGGCCGTGCTGAAGCCCTTCGCGGACGTCGCGAAGGAGTTGAAAGGCGAGATCGCGCGCGAACGCTCCAAGAAGACGGTGCAGGTCTTGCACGACAAGATCGAAGACCAGCGCGCCTCGGGCAAACCGCTGACGGAAGCGGCCAAGAGCGTCGGCCTCGAAGCGCGGACCATCGACGCGATCGACGAACGCGGGCTCGACCACAACGGCCTGCCGGTCGCGGACCTCGTCGCGCCGGCGGACCTGGTGCGGGCCGCCTTCGCCTCCGACATCGGCGTCGACAACGAGACGATCAACACCAAGGACAACGGCTACGTCTGGTTCGAGGTGCAGAAGATCGACCCGTCGCGGCAATTGTCGTTCGACGAAGTGAAGGCGAAAGTCGAGACGACCTGGCGCGCCGACGCGATCGAGAAGAAGCTCGTCGAAAAGGCGGGCGACATCGTCAAGCGCCTGAAGGGCGGCGAGCAGCTCGCCAAGATCGCGGCCGACGAAAAACTCGAACTCAAGCACAATTCGAACGTGCGGCGGACAGGCGCGGACGGCCTCGAGCCGCAGGCCATCGTCGCCATCTTCAACGAACCGGACCATGGCGCCGGTTCGGCGACGGCGCCCGGCGGACGGCTCGTGTTCCAGATCCTCGACACGTCGTCGCCGGAGTTCAATCCAGACTCCGACGCCAATCGCGACCTGGCCAAACAACTGCGGGCGCTGGTGGCCGACGACATGCTGACGCAATACGTGCAGCAGCTCGAAAAGGACTACGGCGTGAAGATCAGCGAAGCGGCTGTGCGCAGCGCGACAGGCGGCGCCGAGCAGTGAGCATCGAACCTTCCTTCGAGGATTTCGCGCGCGCTTACGATTCCGGCGCGGCGCATCTGATTTCGACGCGTCTCGTCGCCGATCTCGAAACGCCGGTCTCCGCCTTCCTGAAACTTTCGCGCGGCCGGTCCGGCAATGTTTTCCTGCTCGAATCGGTCGAAGGCGGCGCGACGCGCGGCCGGTATTCGATGATCGGGCTCGATCCGGACATCATCTGGCGCGCGACGGGCGGCAAGGCGGAGATCAATCGACGCGCGCAATTCGCGCCCGACGCCTTCGAGCCGTGCGACAAGCGACCGCTCGATTCGCTGCGCGCCCTGATCGCGGAATCCGCCATTCCTCCGCAACCCGGCATGCCGCCGATGGCGGCCGGCGTGTTCGGCTATCTGGGCTACGACATGGTGCGCGAGATGGAGCGTCTCGCGCCCGCCAAACCTGACCCCATCGGCACGCCGGACGCGATCATGATCCGCCCGACGGTCATGGCCGTGTTCGACGCGGTGCGCGACGAAATATCGATCGTCACGCCCGTGCGTCCGGTCGCCGGCGTTTCGGCGCGAGCGGCTTATGATCGCGCCATCGAACGCATCGACGCGCTTGTCGCCACGCTCGAAGGTCCGCTCGACCACGACGCCTCGGCCGATCCGCATATCCTCGCCGAAAAGCCGGTCTCCAATACGCCGGAGCCCCGCTTTCTGGAGATGGTCGACAAGGCGAAGGAATACATCAAGGCCGGCGACATCTTCCAGGTCGTGCTGTCGCAGCGTTTCACCGCGCCGTTCGCCCTGCCGGCCTTTGCGCTCTATCGCGCGCTGCGGCGCGTGAATCCCGCGCCCTTTCTCTGCTATCTCGACTTCGGGCCGTTCCAGGTCGTCTGCTCGAGCCCGGAGATTCTCGTGCGCGTGCGCGCGGGCGAGGTGACCATCCGTCCCATCGCCGGCACGCGCTGGCGCGGCAAGACGCAAGCAGAGGACGAAGCGCTCGCGGCCGAGCTGCTGGCGGACGAAAAGGAGCGCGCCGAACATCTGATGTTGCTCGACCTCGGCCGCAACGACGTCGGACGCGTCGCGCAGATCGGCACGGTCGAAGTCACCGACCAGTTCACGATCGAGCGCTACAGCCACGTCATGCACATCGTGTCTAACGTCGTCGGCAAGCTCGATCCCCGCCACGACGCGATCGATGCGCTGTCCGCCGGTTTCCCGGCCGGCACCGTGTCCGGCGCGCCAAAGGTGCGGGCGATGGAGATCATCGACGAACTGGAGGTCGACAAGCGCGGCATCTACGCCGGCTGCATCGGCTATTTCTCCTCTGCCGGCGACATGGACACCTGCATCGTTCTGCGGACGTCGATCGTCAAGGACGGCAAGATGCATGCGCAAGCAGGCGCCGGCATCGTCTACGACTCCGATCCGGCCTACGAACACCGCGAGTGCGTGAACAAGTCGATGGCCCTGTTTCGCGCGGCCGAGGAAGCCGTGCGGTTCGCGACGCGAGCCAAGCGCGGGCAATAGCAGTTACAGCGCTCGCCGTCATTGCGAGGAGCGCAACGACAACGCAATCCATCTGCTGAAAACGGACGAAGTCCTGTGGGTGGATCGCTTCGCTCGCGATGACGGAAAGCGCTAGAATCCGCCCTTCGACAGCCGCAGAATGCGACAACGCTCGCCGGCTTTCGCCGCCGACGCGAACGGCTCGCGGATCAAGAGCGCCTGCGATCGCGCGAAGACGCTGAGCAACGAAGAATCCTGCAAGGCGTGCGGCGTCGCCACCGTGCGGCCGTCTTCGTCGCGCGTCAGCACGGCGCGCAGGAAGTCCATGCGCTGGTCGTTGGCCTTCATGGCCGCGCCGAGCACGGCCGGCTCGGTTCGGTCCGGCGCGGGATCGCGGTCGCCGCCCAACGCCCGGACGAGCGGAATGAGAAAGATCAGGCTGCACACGATGGAGGACACCGGATTGCCGGGCAGCCCCATGATCTGCATCGCGCCGAGCGAGCCATGGATCAGCGGTTTGCCCGGCCGCATGGCGATGCGCCAGAAACCGAGTTGCATCCCCTCCTTCGCGAGCGCGGACTGAACGAGATCGTGATCTCCCACCGAGGCGCCGCCGAGCGTGACGAGGACGTCGGCCTGTCTGGCGCGCGCTTCGGCGATTGCGCGTTCGAGATCAGCGAACGTGTCGCCGGCGATGCCGAGATCGACGACCTCGCCGCCCGCGCCTTCGACATAGGCCGCCACGGCCGACGGATTCGAGCAGACGATCTGGTCTGGGCCCGGCGTCTGTCCGGGCGCGACCAGTTCGTCGCCGGTGGCGAGTATGGCGACGCGCGGCCGGCGCACGACCGGGACAAGAGCGTGGTTCATGGCGGCGGCGAGCGCGAGTTCGGCGGGACCGAGCCGCACGCCAGCGGCGAGCCCGACCTCGCCGTCGCGGAAATCGAGGCCGGCGGTGCGAATGTGCCGCCCGACGCTCGGGATTTCGCGCGCGCCGATCATCGCGCCTTCGACGATCGCGTCTTCTTGCAGCAGGATGGTGTCGACGCCCTGCGGTACGGGCGCGCCCGTCAAGATGCGCACGCATTCGCCGGGCTTGACCACGCCCGAATAACCCCGGCCCGCCGCACTTTCGCCGGCCAGAAGCACGCGCTTTTCCGATGTCGCGAGATCGGCGGCGCGCAGCGCATAACCGTCCATCGCCGACACGTCCGCCGGCGGCTGGGTGCGCGTCGAGACGAGATCGCGCGCGAGCGTGCGTCCGAAGGCTTCGCCCAGCGGCACGGTTTCGACGTCGGCGATCGGCTTCGCCGAATCGACGATCCGTCGCAACGCGTCGACGACGGGAAGGAGTTTGCCGGGCGCCATCAGCGCGTCCCCCTGGAGGCCGTCCAGTCGCCGGACTTGCCGCCGCGCTTCTCCATCAGCGCGACGCCTTCGATCCGCATGGCGCGGTCGGCCGCCTTCAACATGTCGTAGATGGTGAGGCATGCGACCGACACCGCGGTCAGCGCCTCCATCTCGACGCCGGTCTGCCCTGTCACCTTGGCGGTCGCGCGCACGCGCACGCCGGGCAGAGCTTCGTCGGCTTCGAGTTCGACGGCGACTTTCGTCAGCGCGATCGGATGGCAGAGCGGAATGAGATCAGACGTCTTCTTGGCCGCCAAAATTCCGGCGATGCGGGCGGCTGCGAACACGTCGCCCTTCTTCGCATTGCCGGAAATGCACAGCGCGAGCGTGTCCCGCGCCATGACCACGGCGCCTTCGGCGACCGCAGTGCGTTCAGTCGACGCCTTGTCGGAGACGTCGACCATTCGCGCATCGCCGCTGTCCGACAGATGCGTCAGTCTGTTCACGAAACGTGAGCCTTCGCCGGCGCGCCGACCAGAAGATCGCGGGTGGCGACGGCGACGTCCTTCTTGCGCATCAGCGACTCGCCGACGAGGAACGTCGCAACGCCGACGCGCTCGAGGCGCACGCAATCTTCGTGCGTCTCGATGCCGCTTTCCGAGACGACGATCTTGTCCTTCGGAATCTTCGGCGCGAGCTGCTCCGTCGTCGCAAGATCGGTCTTGAACGTATGGAGATCGCGGTTGTTGATTCCGATCAGCCGCGCTTCGAGCTGCAGCGCGCGCTTCAGCTCTTCCTCGTCGTGCACTTCGACGAGAACGTCCATCCGCAAGTCGTGGGCGGCCGCATTGAGGGCCTTGGCCTCGGAATCCGACACGCTCGCCATCACGATCAGGATGCAGTCGGCGCCGAAGGCGCGCGCTTCGTAAACCTGATAGGGATCGAGCATGAAATCCTTGCGCAACGCCGGCATGACCGCCGATTTGCGCGCGATTTCGAGATTGGCGAGCGAGCCCTGGAACGACGGCGTATCGGTCAGGACGGACAGGCAGGTGGCGCCGCCCTGCTCGTACGCCTTGGCGAGAGCGGCCGGATCGAAGTCGTCGCGGATCACGCCCTTGGACGGGCTCGCCTTCTTGATTTCGGCGATCAGGGCGATGCGGCCCTGCGAATGCTGCCTCTCGATGGCGCGGATAAAGCCGCGCGGCGGATCGTGCTCACGCGCCTTGCGCTCCAGGGTCTTGAAGGGCATGCGCACCTTGGCCTCGGCGATCTCGCGTCGCTTGTAGGCTTCGATCTTGCGCAGGACGTCCGGCATATCATCAGCTCCCGTCGGCGTTGGAGACGGCGACCAGACGGGCCAGCGCCGCTCGCGCCCTGCCCTCGTCGATCGAGCGGGCGGCGAGCTCTGCGCCTTCCTTCAGGTCGCGCGCGCGGCCGGCGACGACGAGCGCGGCCGCGGAATTGAACAGGGCGATATCGCGATAGGGACCACGTGCGCCATCGAGCACGGCCGTCAGCGCGGCCGCGTTGTGCGAAGGGTCGCCGCCCTTGAGGTCAGCGAGTTTCGCGCGTGCGAGCCCGACATCCTCCGGCGCGATCTCAAACGCGCGGATGGCGCCGCCGTCGAGTTCGACAACATGGGTGACGCCGGTCGTGGTGATCTCGTCGAGGCCGTCCGAGCCGTGCACCAGCCAGACCCGCTGCGAACCGAGCGCGCGCAGGGTTTCGGCCATCGGCTGCAGCCATTCGCGCGAAAACACGCCGAGCAATTGACGCTTCACGCTCGCGGGATTGGAGAGCGGTCCGAGGATGTTGAAAATGGTGCGCGTGCCGAGTTCCACACGCGCCGCGCCGACGTGGCGCATGGCGGCATGATGGGTCTGCGCCATCATGAAGCCGACGTTGGCCTCGCGGATGCAAGCGGCGACGCCGTCGGCGGAAATGCCGATCTTCACGCCGAGCGCGGTCAGAACGTCGCTTGCGCCCGAGCGCGACGAGGCCGCGCGATTGCCGTGCTTGGCGACGGGGGCGCCGCAGCCGGCGACGATCAACGCCGCCAGAGTGGAGACATTGTAGGAGCCGTGGCCGTCGCCGCCGGTGCCGACGATGTCGATCGCGTCGTCGGGCGCCTGCACGCGCAGCATCTTGGCGCGCATCGCCGACACCGCGCCGGTGATTTCATCGACGGATTCGCCGCGCACGCGCAGCGCCATCAGAAAGCCGCCCATCTGCGCGGGCGTCACCTCGCCCGAGAGCATGGCGTCGAAAGCTTCGCGCGCTTCGTCGGCCGACAGGCGCGCGCCGGTCGCGACTTTGGCGAGAATGGGTTTGAACGCGTCCATTTCGATCAGGCGGCCTTGCGTCTGTTGTCGTTCCAGCGCTGGGCCAGATCGAGGAAATTACGGAGAATCGTCTTGCCGTGCTCCGAAGCGATGCTCTCGGGGTGGAATTGCACGCCGTGCGAGGGCCGCGTCCGGTGCGAGAGGCCCATGATGAGCCCGTCGTCGGTCTCGGCCGTCACCTGAAGCTCGGCCGGCAAGGTCGCGCGGTCGACAACAAGCGAGTGATAGCGCGTCGCCTTGAACGAGCCGTTGATGCCGTGGAACACGGTCTGACCATTGTGCCGGATTTCGTGAATCTTGCCGTGGATCGGCAGGGGCGCGCGCACGACATGCCCGCCGAAGGCGGCGCCCATGGCCTGATGGCCGAGGCAGACGCCGAACATCGGAATGGAGCCGCTGGCCGCATGGATGAGATCGATGCAGACGCCCGCTTCGTGCGGCGTGCACGGGCCTGGCGACAGGACGATCGCGTCCGGCGCGTCGCCGACGATCTGCTCCACGCTGCGCGCGTCGTTCCGCCACACGGTGACATCCGCGCCGAGAGAGCCCAGATAATGCACCAGGTTGAAGGTGAAACTGTCGTAGTTGTCGATCAGCGTGACGGACGGCATCTTAATCCCTGTATCGGCCCCGTTTTCGGGTTTTGGCGCGGGGAAGTCAACGCGGCCGGTATGGGCGCCGCGTCGCGCTATCCAGCAGCGAAAAAGCGGAGCGGACCTTGTTCGAAATCAATGAGCCGGCGGCGCGCGCGGCGGCTTTTGCCACGGTTCTGGTTGCGGTCTCGATATGGGAGGCGCTCGCGCCCCGGCGGCGGCGGCTTTACCCGCGCCTGAAACGCTGGCCGTCCAACCTCGGCATCGCGCTCCTCGACACGCTCGCCGTGCGGCTGCTGTTTCCGCTGGCCACCGCGGGCGCGGCCGTCTTCGCGCAAACGCGGGGTCTGGGACTGTTCAACGCGCTGGACGCGCCCGTCTGGCTGGCGGTCCCGGTCTCGATCGTCGCGCTCGATTTCGTCATCTGGGCGCAGCACGTCGTCTTTCACCGCGTCCCCGTGCTCTGGCGCCTGCACCGGATGCATCACGCCGATCCCGATTATGACGTGACGACGGCCTTGCGCTTTCACCCCGTCGAGATCGTGCTGTCGATGCTGCTGAAGATGGCCGCGGTCGTCGCGCTCGGCGCGCCGCCGGCCGCCGCCGTCGCCTTCGAGGTCATTCTCAACGCGCTCGCCATGTTCAACCACGCCAACGCGGCCCTGCCGAAGCGGCTCGAGCCGTTCGTGCGCGCGTTGATCGTCACGCCGGACATGCACCGGGTGCACCATTCCATCGTCCCGGCGGAGACGCATTCGAATTTCGGGTTCAACCTGTCGGTCTGGGACCGGCTGTTCGGCGTCTATCGCGATGCGCCGGCGGCCGGCATGGACGGCATGACCATCGGCCTGCCGATCCTGCGCGACCCCGACGAACTGCGGCTCGACCGGTTGCTGACGCAGCCGTTTCGCAATCCCTAGCCCTGTTCGATGCCCAGCGCAGCTTTTGTTTGCCGCAACTGCTCCTGATGCGGCGAATACATCTTGCCGCCAATGACGCCTCCGTCGACGACGATGTCGGTCGCGTTGATGAAGCTCGCACGATCCGAGGCGAGCCACAGCACGCATTGCGCGATGTCGTCGGGAAGACCCGCGCGGGGAATCGGCTGGGCCTTGGCGAAGCCGCCTTTCATGGCTTCCGCGATCTTGTCGGCCCTGGCGGCGTCCATGCCGAGCGCCTTGGCGAGGATGCCGGTGGCGATGGCGCCGGGCGACACGGAATTGACGCGCACATTGTGCTCGCCGAGCTCCATGCCGACGCAGGTGGTCAGATGCTTCACCGCAGCCTTGGCCGCGCCGTAGATCATGGACGAGGAATAGCCGGCCAGATGCGCGGCGATCGAGGCGTTGTTGACGATCGCGCCGGATTTCTGCGCGACCATGATCGGCGCCACATGCTTCATGCCGAGCATGACCGAGCGGACGAGCAACGCCATCGCCGCATCGAATCCCTCGACGGAAACGTCCGCGATGCCGCCGGTCGGCGCAGGGCCGCCGGCGTTGTTGAACAGGCAATCGATACGACCGAATCGCTGTTTCGTTTCGCCGACGACGCGTATCCAGTCGGCTTCCGACGTCGCGTCGGCGCGCATGAAAATCGCCTTGCCGCCGAGCGGGCCGGCCACATCGGCGCCTTCGACATCGCGCCGGCCGGTGAACACGACCTGCGCGCCTTCCTCCACGAACAATTCCACCGTGCGCGCGCCGATGCCGCTCGTGCCGCCCGTGACAATCGCGACCTTGCCTTCGACCATACCCATACGGACCTCCCTTTCGGCGCGAAGGTTCGGCGACGGCGGCGCATGCGTCAATCGGCGGCGGGGCCTGTTTGATCGCCTTAAGGCGGCGGAAATCTTCAGCGATCAAACTGCCCGCAGATTTTCCCAAGGCGCGACAGCCATGAGCAAATTCGCCATCAACCCCAACGCCCTGCCTGATCTGGCCAAGGAACAGGCCGCTGCGCTCGACCGCGACCGCGCGGCCATCCACCATTTCGACGACGACGGCGCCGGCGAAACGCCGGCCCCGGAGGTCACAACCCCGCTCGGGCCGCTGATGGTCACGCCCGATCCCCGCTACCGTCACGGCGACGTGGACGTGATCGAAGCGCGGCTGGCGACGCTGAAGAACGCGCGCGCCGCCAAACAGAAGTCGAACGACGCCCCGCCGCCGCATGTCGCCAAGGCGACGGACCATCCGCTGATCGCCTCGCTCATCTCGGCCCTGCCGGCGCCCGGCAGCGTGTGGACGGCGGAGGATCGCGCGAACTGGCTGCGCGCGGCCGAGAGCATCTTCCACCTCGCCTACGAGGCGGACGAGCAGGTGAAAATCTCGGAAGACGGCGTCTGACGGCCGCCGAATTACGGCAGCGAATGCACGATCACCGGCCCGGCCGTCACCTTCGCCTCGCCCGCCAGCAGCGGCCCGAGGTTCTTCTCGATCCACGCGGTCGCGCGTCGGTTCGATTCCTCGGCGCCCTGCACCGTGTTGAAAACGCTGATGGCGGTCACGGTGTCGTCGCCGGCGTAGACGACGTAATAGCCCAGAAATCCCGGCACGCTCGAGACGATCGACACCGCGCCCTTCTTGATGAGGCGCGCGAGTTCGTCGGCGTGTCCCGGCTTCGCCTTGGCCTGACGGATGGCTGCGTACATGTGGCCCTCCCTTGCGGCGGGCGCGGACAGGCCCGCCGCAAGCAAGTGTAGCCCTGCGAGCCGGCGAGGCTACTGCGAATTAATGATCTTGCGGAACGCACCAAGAACATATAGCGTTCTGTTCATGCTTTGTTTAACGGCGCGATTCAGTGTACGGGCGTTTGGGCAGGACGCGGCGATTCGTCGGCGCGCAATAAAGGACGACGCGAGATGCTGACCCGCAAGCAGAACGAATTGCTGCGCTTCATCCATGAAAGGCTGAAGGAGACCGGCGTGCCGCCGTCCTTCGACGAGATGAAGGACGCGCTCGATCTGCGCTCCAAGTCCGGCATCCACCGACTGATCATGGCGCTGGAAGAGCGCGGCTTCATCCGCCGCCTGCCCAACCGCGCCCGGGCGCTGGAAGTGATCCGCCTGCCGGAATCGGCGACGCCCGGCCCCGCGCGCGGCGGGCGTTTCTCGCCGTCCGTCATCGAGGGCAATCTCGGCCGTGTGCGCGCGCCCGCGCCCGTCCCGCACGAAAACGACGGCCCGGCGCATGTCGCGATCCCCGTCATGGGCCGCATCGCGGCGGGCACGCCGATCTCGGCGATTCAGAGCCGCAGCCACACCATTCCCATGCCGCCGGATTTTCTCTCGGGCGGCGACCATTTCGCGCTGGAAGTGCGCGGCGATTCGATGATCGAAGCCGGCATATTCGACGGCGACACGGTGATCGTGAAGAAGCAGGACACCGCCGATTCCGGCGACATCGTCGTCG
>CAZWJF010000040.1:0-21767 GCA_964634325.1 uncultured Rhodoblastus sp. | reverse complement strand
TCGCCGCTTTCGGCCGCATCGATCTTCTGGTCAACAGCGCCGGGATCAACGTGCGCGCCCGCAACTGGCCGCATGTGACGACCGAGGGATGGGATCAGGTCGTCGACATCAACCTCAATGGGGTCATGTACTGCATGCAGGCTGTGCTGCCTGTCATGCGCGCCCAAAAACTGGGCACGATCGTCAATGTCTCCTCCTGGGCGGGCAAGTTCGTTTCGCCGCTGACCGGGCCGGCCTACAGCGCGTCGAAACATGCTGTCGTGGCGCTCACGCATTCCTTCAACATGGAGAATTGCGGGGACAATCTGCGCGCCTGCTGCATCTGCCCGGGCGAAGTGGCGACCCCGATCCTCAAGTCGCGGCCTGTCGTGCCGACCGCGGAGGAGCAGGCGCGCATGCTTCAGGCGGAGGATGTGGCGAGCGCCATTGTCTACGTCGCCGAGGCGCCGCAGCGCGTCTGTCTCAATGAAATCGTGATAAGCCCCACGTGGAACAGGAGTTTTCTGACCAGCGGCGGGCCGTGATCCGATCGGCTTGGTTGGTCCTTAACCGCGACGGGCGGTAATCCACAGGGCGGCTTCCCCCGCGCCTCACATCCATTAATATGCTTGAAGCAAAAAACGGGCCGTATATCATTGTGCGGTGCAATAGGCGTCGCGTTGTGGCGGCGCAGTTGGGTTCGAGTGCGGTGCGATGGCTTTATCCACCCGTCTAATGATGCGGCAGGGCCAGGCCCTGGTGATGACGCCGCAATTGCTGCAGGCGATCAAGCTGCTGCAATTTTCGCATCTGGAGCTGTCGGCCTTCGTGCAGGAGGAGCTGGACCGCAATCCCTTGCTGGAGCGCGCCGACGAGGCAGGCGCCGGGCCGGACGTCGCGCCCGCGATCGACCGCTACGCGGAGGCCGAACGGCCGGAAACGTCCGACGCGCCGGACTGGGCCAATCCAGACCTGCCTGTCGACAGCGGCAAGCTGGCGGCCGATCTCGGCACGGAGGTCTCCAACGCTTTCGAATCGGATGCGCCGCCGACCCCGGCCGCCGCGGCGTCGAATGGCGACGAGGCCGGGCTGTCGGCGACAGCCTGGACCGGCTCGTCCGGCGGCGGGGGAGACGGCGAAGCCGCCAATCTCGAAGCCTATGTCGCCGCCAGGCCGACGCTCGCCGATCATCTCACCGAGCAATTGATGATCGCCTGCGGCGACCCGACCGACCGGATCATCGGCAAGGCGTTGATCGATTCGCTCGACGAGGCCGGCTATTTCCGCGAGAGCCTCGAAGAAACCGCCGCACGGCTTGGCGCGCCGCAGGCGCGCGTCGAGACCATTCTGCGGACGATCCAGACGTTCGATCCGAGCGGCGTCGGCGCGCGCGACCTCGCCGAATGTCTTGCGATCCAGCTGCGCGAGCGCGACCGGTTCGATCCGGCCATGCAGGCGCTGGTCGCCAATCTGCCGCTGCTGGCCAAGCGCGAATTCGCGACCCTTCGGCGGCTGTGCGGCGTCGACGACGAGGACATCGCCGACATGGTCGCCGAGATCCGGCGGCTCGACCCGAAGCCCGGTCGCGCCTTCGGCGGCGAGCCGCTCCAGCCGGTGGCGCCCGACGTCATCGTGCGCGCGGCCCCGGACGGCGGCTGGCGCGTCGAGTTGAACACCGAGGTCCTCCCGCGGGTGCTGGTCAACCAGACCTATGCGGCGACCGTCAGCGCCGCGCGGGTCAACGAAGCCGACAAGTCGTTCCTCGCCAATTGCCTGCAGAACGCCAATTGGCTGACCAAGAGCCTCGAGCAGCGCGCCCGCACGATTTTGAAGGTCGCCAGCGAAATCGTCCGCCAGCAGGACGGGTTTCTCGCGCAGGGGGTCGAGCATCTGCGGCCGCTCAACCTGCGCACCATCGCGGACGCGATCGGCATGCACGAATCCACCGTTTCGCGCGTGACGTCCAACAAGTACATGGCGACCCCGCGCGGCCTCTTCGAAATGAAATATTTCTTCACGGCGTCGATCGCAGCGCAGGCGGGCGGCGAAGCGCATTCGGCGGAGGCGGTGCGTTTCCGCATCAAGCAGATGATCGAGCAGGAGAGCGCGGACAATGTGCTGTCCGACGACGCCATCGTCAGCCGGCTGAAGGACGCCAATATCGACATCGCCCGGCGGACCGTCGCCAAATATCGCGAGAGCCTGCGCATTCCCTCGTCGGTCGAACGACGGCGCGAAAAGGCGGCCCTGCAGGCTCAGCCGGCGTGAAGTCGCGACATGGTATATGTATAAACATCTGATTTATAATAGATTTCATCATTGTGCGGCGCCTGTTGACTTCGCCGGCGCCCCCTCTTAACGGTGTGCGGCTCGCTACGCGTTGCACTTGAGAACGGCCGCCGCACGATCGATATCGGCGATTGAACGAGACACACACAGGGACGCATTGAGGACGACATGCCGTTGCGGGTTTCCGGAAAGAACATGAACATTGGCGAGGCCCTGCGCGAGCACGTGCAGGCGAAACTGTCCGCCGTCGCCGGCAAGTATTTCGACGGCTCGATCGGCGGCCATGTCACGATCGCGCCGGAGGGCTCTGGATTCCGCGCCGATTGCACGCTCCATCTGGGCACTGGCGTCACGCTGCAGGCCGATGGCCGCGCGCAGGAGCCGTACGCCAGCTTCGATCAGGCCGCCGATCGCGTCGAGAAGCGTCTGCGCCGCTACAAGAGCCGCTTGAAGGGACACAAGCACAGCCCGGCGGAAGCGGCCGGCGAAACAGTCGCGAGCTATGTGCTGGAGGCGCCCGACGAGGAAGCCGAAGCGCCGGTCGAGGGCGATTTCTCGCCGACCGTAATCGCCGAGACGATGACGCGCCTGGGCGCCATGACCATCGCCGCGGCGGTGATGGAGCTCGACATGACTGGCGTGACCGTCCTGCCGTTCCGCCATGCGGCGACCGGCCGCGTCAACATCATTTATCGCCGCAACGACGGCAATATTGGTTGGCTCGATCCGACTGGGGAAGACCGGGCGCAGGCCGCCGGCTAGCCGCCGATCGGCATATTTTTTGCGTAAGGTGCGTACGGGCGGTCGCCCTCGGCGCGCTCGCCGGAATGCCGGCCGATGCGCCGACGCGGCCTGAACAGGATGCTGCGAATCATGTCGCTGAACGATCTCGTCACGCCTGAAGCGGTCATTCCGTCGCTCAAGGCCAACGGCAAGAAACAGGCGCTGCTCGAACTGAGCGAGAAGGCTGCGCAGCTTTCCGGCATCGAGGCGCGTGAGATCTTTGACGCCCTGAACCAGCGGGAGCGCCTGGGCTCGACCGGCATCGGCGGCGGCATCGCCATTCCTCACGGCAAGCTCGCCAGTTGCGAGAAGATATTCGGACTGTTCGCGCGTCTCGAACGGCCGATCGAATTCGAGGCGCTCGACGATGCGCCGGTCGATCTGATCTTTCTGCTGATCGCGCCGGAGAACGCCGGGGCCGACCACCTGAACGCGCTGTCGCGCGCCGCGCGCATGCTGCGCGACCAGAGCCTGTTGGCCATGCTTCGTTCGACGCGCGATCCCTCGGCGCTCTATTCGATTCTGGTTCGCTCGCCGACGTCGAACGCCGCCTGAGCGCCCGTCAGAGCTTACACCAGGCCCGAGCGGCGTAGTCCAGCGCGAAGGCGTCCGGTTCGGCGGCGAGCGCGGCGAGGCCGGCAAGCACAGCGTCCGTATCGACCAGCAATCGCAGCGGGACGCGCGCGAGCAGGTTCGCCATGGGCGCCTTGTCGGAAAATGCGCGTTGGAACGACTGCGGCTCCAGCCAGTCGACGAGGCGCGGCAGGACGCCTCCGGCAAGCGTCACGCCGCCCTTCGCCAGAAAAACGAGCGCAAGATCGCCCGCACAGCGCGCCGCGAGCCGCCAGAACACGCGTATCGTCTCGACAGCGGTCT
The DNA here is from genome assembly GCA_964634325.1 of uncultured Rhodoblastus sp. GTDB lineage: Bacteria > Pseudomonadota > Alphaproteobacteria > Rhizobiales > Beijerinckiaceae > JAJXWB01. Next base: position 17,840 of record CAZWJF010000040.1, on the reverse strand, counting down.
GATCGCCGCCCCGGGCGGCGGCTTCGACGCCGGCGGCGTCGACCGGCGACGGCGCCAGCCCGCGCTGCGCCCGGAGCGCGGCATAGAGGTGCGCGAGGCCTGGGCCTGACAGAACGCTCTCGAACGTCACGCGTCCGTGCGCTGGTTCCAGATGCGGCCAGATCGCTTGCTCGTCGGCGCCCTGCGGCGCGAACCCGGCGTGCCCCGCTTCCGTCGTGACGGGCGTCCATTTGCCGTCGACGCGCAACAAGGCGGCGGCCCCCAGACCGGTTCCCGGACCCAGGACGAGCATCGGCGCGCCGGCGTGCGGCTCGCCGGCCGCAATCTCGCGCGTCGCGGCGGTCGGCAGATAGGGCAGCGCAATCGCCTGCGCCTCGAAATCGTTGAGGAGCAACCCCTGATCGAGACCGAGCGCGGCGGCCGTCTTGCGCCCATCGATCGACCATTCCGCGTTGGTGAGCGAAACGCAGGCGCCTTCGACCGGGCCAGCCGCGCACACGATCGCCGACCGCGCGTCGATCGCTGCGGCGCGCGCGGCCCCTCCCAGGACCGAGGCGAGGTCCGGATGATCCGTTGTGCGCGCCTTGAAAATCATCTCGGGCGGCGCGCCCCGCGTGCGGCTCACGGCCACGCGTACGTTCGTGCCGCCGATGTCGCAAACCAGAAGGGGATGAGGAAATCGCACGGACGACCCTGCGCAGGGAACGGAAGAATTGCCCAACGCATTATAAATACGGAGCAAACCAGACAATGTCCACGCATGCGCCCGTCGGCAGCAAAGAGAAATAGATTGCGCCGCGCGGCCGAACGCCATAAGCTATCCGACGAGCGGGGGGCAATCATGATGGACCGCTCATGTCGCCGAATATATCAGATCGACTTGATATGGACATGGCAGTTCTGTTCATAGACTTGGACGGGACTATAATAGACATACAAAGCCGACCTGAGTTAGCTAAAGCTACGCCATTTCTGCTTGCTACGCTGGGGCGCTTGCATCAGGCGCTGGGCGGAGCCATGGCGATTGTCACGGGCCGCCGGATCGAAGATCTGGATCGCGTGCTTGCGCCGCTGGTTCTGCCGGCCAGTGGGATACATGGCGCGCAGATCCGGCGCGCGCCGGCCGCGCCCATCGACGAATCTGGCGCGATCGACGTGCCCCTCACGCTCGCCGACGCCGTGCGCGCCGTCGTCGCCGGCCATCCCGGCGCTTTCGTCGAGGACAAGGGCAGGGCGCTCGCCGTCCACTGGCGCGCGACCGTCGAGCGCGCGGAAAGCATAGGGGCCGAACTCATCGCCGCGCTGGAGGCGTCGGACACCCCCGATTTCGTCATTCTGCGCGGCCATTGCGTCTTCGAAATCAAATCGGCCAATGCGAACAAGGGAGAGGCTGTGCGCGCCTTCATGCAGTTTGCGCCTTTCGCCGGTCGAACGCCGATCTTCGTCGGCGACGACGTCACTGACATCTCGGGTTTCCGCGCCGTCAAGGATTTTGGCGGCCTGGCCTATTCCGTCGGCCATCGGCTCGAAGGCGCAGATGCTGTTTTCGAAGACCCGTCGGCTGTGCGCGCGTGGCTCGCCGGCCTCGCCGACCGGCAGGCCGCACCTCATCCCGTCTACGCGGCGCGCGCATGAACCAGCCGCTCGATCTCGCCCTGATCGGCAATTGCCGTGTCGCCGCGCTCGTCGACCATCGGGCGCGCATCTCCTGGTGGTGCTTTCCGCGCTTCGACAGCGATCCTGTCTTTTGCCGCCTTCTCGCTGGCGACGAAGAAAAGGGATTTTGCGACGTCGTCCTGAACGACCTGGCTTCATCGCGTTCGGCCTATGCGCGCAATACCGCAGTTCTCGAAACCTGGCTCGAGGACGGCAAGGGCGGCGCCGTGAAGATCACGGACTTCATGCCGCGCTTCGGCCGCTACGAGCGGGTCTTCCATCCCCCGCAACTGGTACGGCGCATCGAGCCCGTCTCCGGCCTCCCGCGCATCGCGATTCGCGTGCGCCCGACCTTCGGCTACGGCGGCAAGCCGGCGCAGGTCGTGGTCGGTTCGAACCACATCCGCTATATCGGCGGCGCGGACGTGCTGCGCCTGACGACCGATGCGGCGCTCTCCTACATCGTCGGCGAGACGACCTTCGCCCTGACCCGGCCTGTAACGCTGGTGTTCGGCGCGGACGAACCCTTCCTCAGCGACATCGATTCGACGTCCCGGGATTTCGAGACCCGCACGCGCGCCTACTGGCTCGATTGGACGCGCACGCTCGGCGTGCCGTTCGAGTGGCAACGCGAAACCATTCGCGCGGCGATAACGCTCAAATTGTGCAGCTTCGAGGAAACGGGCGCGATCGTCGCCGCGCACACGACCTCGATCCCTGAAGCGCCGGGCACGATGCGCAATTGGGATTATCGTTTTTGCTGGCTGCGCGACGCGTTCTTCGTGGTCGCCGCGCTCAACCGGCTGGGCGCGACGCACGCCATGGAATCCTACATCAGCTATTTGACCACGGTCGTGGCCGACCCCGATGGCTTTCTCAGCCCGCTTCATTCGATCGTGCCGGGCGAGTCGCTGGAAGAGCACGCCGCCTCCCTTCTGGACGGCTTCGAGGGGCAGGGTCCGGTTCGCATCGGCAATGCGGCGGCGGAGCAGGCGCAGCACGACGTGTACGGCAGCGTCATCCTGGCGGCCAAGCAGATGTTCATCGACTATCGGCTGCCGCGGATGGGCGACGAGGCCCTGTTCCGTCGCCTCGAAATGCTGGGCGAGCGCGCGGCCGCCCTTGCGCTGACGCCCGACGCCGGCATCTGGGAATATCGCGGGCGCACGCGCGTCCACACCTATTCGGCGACTTTGTGCTGGGCGGCTTGCGATCGCCTCGCGCAGATCGCAGCCAATCTTGGTCTCGCAGATCGCGTCGTATACTGGCGCGATCGCGCCGCGCCGATCCGTCGCGCCATTCTCGACGAAGCCTGGAGCGAAAAACGCGGCGCGATCGTCGGCGCTTTCGGGCACGACGATCTCGATGCGAGCGTCCTCCTGATTTCCGACCTCGGTCTTCTGCCTCCGAACGACCCGCGCTTCGTGAGCACGGTCGCCGCCATCGGTCGCGACCTGCGCCGCAACGGGCGCGTGATGCGCTACACCGCCGAAGACGATTTCGGCGCGCCGGAGACCGCGTTCGTCGTCTGCAATTTCTGGTACGCCGACGCGCTGGCCGCGACCGGTCGTCGCGAAGAGGCGCGCGAGGTCTTCAACGACATTCTGGCCCATGCAAACAGCTACGGTCTTCTTTCGGAGGACCTGCATCCGGCGACAGGCCAGCTTTGGGGCAACATTCCCCAGACCTATTCGATGGCGGGGGTCATCAACTCCGCCATGCATTTGTCGAACCGATGGGAGGATGCCTGGTGGCGCGCCTGGTGATTGTTTCCAATCGCGTCGCTCTGCCTGGAGAGCGACGCGCCGGCGGTCTCGCCGTCGCCGTGAAGGCGGCGCTGCGCGGACGCAAGGGCGTATGGTGCGGCTGGAGCGGTCGCGTGACCGACGAGGCGCCCGGCGCTCCGGAAGTTATCGTCGGCAAGCACGTCAACTATGTCGCGCTCGATCTGTCGAGCGCCGACTATCAGGAATATTACAACGGCTTCGCCAATTCCGTGCTGTGGCCGATCCTGCACTATCGCACGGACCTCGCCGAATATTCGCGCGCCGATCTGACCGGCTACATGCGCGTCAATTCCTATTTCGCCGATCAGGTGTCGCGCATACTGGAGCCGGACGACATCGTCTGGGTGCACGACTATCATCTCATGCGTCTGGCGCAGGAACTGCGGGCGCGCGGCCACGACAACCCGATCGGTTTCTTCCTGCACATCCCTTGCCCGCCCGCGGACATACTCCGCGCGCTTCCCCGCAACGCGGAGTCGATGGGCGCGCTTTCGGCGTACGATCTCGTCGGTTTCCAGACCGACAACGACACCGACAATTTCGGAAAGTATCTCGAATCTCTCGGCGCTGCGCCCGCGCGGGGCGGCCGGTATTTCGCGCTCGATGGCCGGCGTCTTCAGATCGATACGTTTCCTGTCGGGATCGAGGCGGCGATCTACGCCCGCGCGGCGCGCGCAGCCGCCCATTCCGATTTCATCCGCGACACGCTCTCGAGCCTGGGCGGACGCAAGCTGCTGCTCGGCGTCGATCGCCTCGACTATTCCAAAGGCATCGTACAGCGCATGCAGGCGTACGAGCATTTCCTGAGCGAGCAGCCGCACTGGCGCGGCGCTGCGACCTTTCTCCAGATCACCCCGAAGAGCCGCGAGGAGGCGCGCGGCTACAAGGAAATGGAGGACATGGTCACAGGCCTCGTCGGCCAGATCAACGGGACGTTCGGCGAGGCGTCGTGGACGCCGATCCGCTACGTGAACCGCTCGCATTCGCGCAAGATGCTCGCGGGCCTCTATCGGTGCGCCCATGCAGCGCTCGTCACGCCTCTGCGCGACGGCATGAATCTCGTCGCGAAGGAATATGTCGCTGCGCAGGACGAAGACGATCCAGGCGTTCTGATCCTGTCGAAATTCGCGGGCGCGGCGGCCGAGCTGGAGAGCGCCTTGATCGTCAACCCCTTCGAGAAGGAGGGCGTGTCCGCAGCAATCAGGCGGGCGTTGGAAATGCCGCTGGACGAACGCAAGGATCGCCACGCGCGCATGCTGACGAAAGTCTTCGATCAGGACGTCGATCGCTGGGCGTCGTCGTTTCTCGCGCGCCTGGAGGACGCGCGTCAGAAATGGTCGCTGATCGAGGGCATACGGCACATATTCTCGAACCGCACCGCAGACACCCGCACGGCCGGACGGCGGATCGTATAGTTTCGGCGGCGCCTAGCGTTTCGCCTATCGGACCGTAAACCGGCGGTGTATAGGTGAACGAACCGCCGCAAGCGCGAGCGCGAGCGGCGTCGAGGGAGGAATTCGACGAAATGCGCGTGTTTTTTTCCATCAAGTCGCTGACGATGGCGGCGGGTCTCGCGATCGCGGCGCAGGGCGCCATGGCGCAGGACATCAAGATCGCTCTGATCGCCGGCAAGACGGGCCCGCTCGAGGCCTACGCCAAGCAGACCGAAGCCGGCATGAAGCTCGGCCTCGAATATGCGACCAAGGGCACGATGGCGATCGACGGCCGCAAGATCACGCTGATCGTCAAGGACGATCAGACCAAGCCGGACGTGGCCAAGACGGCGTTGCAGGAAGCCTATGACGACGACAAGGTCGACCTGGCTGTCGGCACGACGTCGTCCGCTGCTGCGCTCGCCATGCTGCCGGTCGCGCAGGAATCGAAGAAGATCCTGATCGTCGAACCGGCGGTCGCCGATTCGATCACCGGCGACAAGTGGAACCGCTACATTTTCCGCACGGCGCGCAATTCATCGCAGGACGCGATCTCCAACGCGCTCGCCATCGGCAAGTCCGGCGTGACGATCGCCACGCTTGCGCAGGATTACGCCTTCGGACGCGACGGCGTCGCCGCCTTCAAGGAAGCGCTCGCCAAGACTGGCGCGACCCTCGCCGCCGAGGAATACGCGCCCGTCAGCACGACCGACTTCACCGCGGTCGGCCAGCGCCTGTTCGACGCGCTGAAGGACAAGCCCGGCCGCAAGATCATCTGGGTGATCTGGGCCGGCGGCGCGAATCCGCTCGCCAAGCTGAAGGACATGGATCCCAAGCGTTTCGGCATCGAACTGTCGACGGGCGGCAATATCCTGCCCGCGCTGGCCGCCTACAAGGACTTCCCCGGCATGGAAGGCGGCGCTTATTACTACTACGAAATCCCGAAGAACCCGATCAACGACTGGCTCGTGACGGAACACGAGAAGCGTTTCAACGCGCCCCCGGACTTCTTCACGGTCGGCGGCTTCGCTGCGGCGCAAGCGGTCGTCGCCGCGATCACGAAGGCCAAGTCCACGGATACGGAGAAGCTGATCGCCGCTATGGAAGGCATGGAGTTCGACACGCCCAAGGGCAAGATGATCTTCCGTAAGGAAGATCATCAGGCGCTGCAGTCGATGTACGCCTTCAAGGTCTCGACCGATACGAGCAAGCCCTGGGCGCGGCTCGAACTGACGCGCGAGATCAAGATCGAGGACATGCAGGTTCCGATCCGCAACAAGCAATAAGCGTCTGAACGCCAGGGCGGGAGGCATCGCAAGGCTCCCGCCCGCTCCCCTTTCCCCTCCCGATTTGTGAGAGGGGATTTCCACTGGTGGGCGCATCATGTCCGTCTCGCTCGAAACGCGCGACCTCACGATCCGCTTCGGCGGCCATGTCGCGGTCGACCATGTCTCCTGCGTGTTCCGCCCGGGCGAGCTGACCGCGATCGTCGGGCCGAACGGCGCGGGCAAGACGACCTATTTCAATCTGATCTCCGGGCAACTCCGCGCGACCGAGGGGCAGGTGCTGCTCGACGACGCCGACATCACTGCGGAGAGCGCGCCGCTTCGTGCGCGCCGCGGCCTCGGACGCGCCTTCCAGCTCACCAATCTCTTCCCCAATCTCACGGTCGCCGAGAATGTGCGGCTCGCCGTTCAGGCGAAGTCCGGCGTGCATTACGACATGCTGCGGCCATGGAGCCTGCGCCGCGAACTGATTTCGCGCGCCGAGGAAATTCTCGAGAGCGTGGCGCTCGAAAACCGGCGCGCGCATACGGCCGCCGCCCTCTCGCATGGCGACCAGCGCAAGCTCGAAGTCGCGCTGATGATGGCGCTGGAGCCGCGCGTGTTCATGTTCGACGAGCCGACCGCCGGGATGAGCGTCGACGAGGCGCCGATCGTGCTCGACCTGATCGCCCGGCTGAAGCAGGATCGATCCAAGATCATATTGCTGGTCGAGCACAAGATGGACGTCGTGCGCTCGCTCGCCGACCGCATCATCGTGCTGACCAATGGCGCCTGCGTCGCCGACGGCGAGCCGGCGGCTGTGATCGCGAGCCCCGTCGTGCAGGAGGCCTATCTCGGCATTGCGCCGAAAGACAAAGGGGCGGCTGCGTGAGCGACGCCCTCCTCACCCTCTCCGGCGTGCACACGCATATCGGGCGTTACCACATCCTGCATGGCGTCGACCTGTCCGTCCCCCGGGGACGCACGACCATGCTGCTGGGGCGCAATGGCGCGGGCAAGACGACGACGCTGCGCACCATCATGGGCTTGTGGCCTGCGTCGAAAGGTTCGATCCATTTCGACGGCGCGGCGATCGACAAGACCGCGACGCCGGACATCGCCTGCGCCGGCATAGCCCTCGTGCCTGAAACGATGGCGATCTTCTCCGACCTGACCGTCAAAGAGAATCTCGTGCTCGCGGCCCGGTCCGGCCCGCCGGACGAGAAGCGCCTCGAATGGATCTTCGGCTTCTTTCCGGCGCTCAAGAAGTTCTGGCTGTCGCGCGCCGGCACCTTGTCCGGCGGGCAGAAGCAGATGCTGTCGATCGCGCGCGCGATCGTGGAGGAGCGCAAGCTCCTGCTGATCGACGAGCCGACCAAGGGCCTTGCGCCTGCGATCGTGTCGGCGCTGATCGAATGCCTGAAGGAGATTGCGCGCTCGGGCGCGACGATTCTGCTCGTCGAGCAGAACTTCCGCGTCGCGCAGGAGGTCGGCGACCTCGTATATGTCATGGATTCCGGACGCATCGTGCATTCCGGCGCGATGGCCGAACTCGCCGCCGACGAAAGCCTGCAAACCCGCCTGCTCGGCCTCAGCCTGGACAGCCACCAATGACAGCGATCGACGCAGGCGCCGCCTTGCCGCGGCAAAAGACAGACTATGTTCCGGTGCTCCTGCCGATCGCTCTGGCGCTCGCCGCCTTCCCGCTCGTCGGCTCCTTTTCGACGTGGACGACCCTGACGCTCGCCGGGCTCGCGATGGGCATGATGATCTTCGCCATGGCGTCCGGCCTCACCCTCGTCTTCGGACTGATGGACGTGATGAACTTCGGGCACGGCGCCTTCGTCGCCGTCGGCGCCTATGTGGCGGTCGTCGCCTTCGCGCCGATGGTCGCGCTGATGCAATCGCCGTCCCTGGCGTCCAATCTGCTGGCGCTGATCCCGGCCATGATCTTCGCCATGATCGTCACGGGCATGGCCGGGTACGTCTTCGAGCGCTTGCTGGTGCGGCCGGTCTACGGCCAGCATCTCAAACAGATACTCATCACCATGGGCGGCCTCATCGTCATCGAGCAATTGCTCTATGCGACATTCGGCCCGCAGATGAATCCGCTGCCGCTGCCGGCTGCGCTGCGCGGCTCGATCCCGCTCGGCGGCGCGGCGGTGGAGAAATATCGCCTGCTGGCGGTCGTCGTCGGCCTCATCGTGTTCGCCGCGCTGCAATTCACGCTGACGCGCACCAAGCTCGGCCTGTTGATCCGCGCGGGCGTCGAAAACGGCGAAATGGTCGAGGCTCTCGGCTACCGCATCCGCCGCCTGTTCGTTGGCGTGTTCATGGCGGGCTCCGCGCTCGCGGGGCTCGGCGGCCTCATGTGGGCGCTCTATCGCGAACAGGCGCACGCTTCGATCGGCGGAGAGATGACGGTGACCACCTTCATCGTCATCATCATCGGCGGGCTCGGCTCGGTCGGCGGTTGTTTCATCGGGTCGATCTTGCTCGCCCTGCTCGCGAATTACGCCGGATTTCTCGCGCCGAAAGTCGCGCTCGTGTCGAACATCGCGCTGATGGTGGCGATCCTCTTGTGGCGGCCGCGCGGCCTCTATCCCGTGACGAGCAGGTGAACCCATGATCCTTTCCGGCAATCCGCCGCGCGGCAAGGTTCTGACAGCGCTTCTCGTTCTCGTCGTCGTGGCCCTGGCGCTTGCGCCCTTCCTGTTTCCGGGCTCGAAACCCCTGAACGTGGCCGCGAAGATCTGCGTTTTCGCGTTGCTGGTCGCCTCTTATGACCTTCTGCTCGGCTACGCCGGCATCGTGTCCTTCGCGCATACGATGTTCTTCGGCATAGGCGCTTATGGAATTGCGATCACGCTCTATGCGCTCGGGCCGTCGTGGGGCGCGATCCTGCTCGGGCTCGTGGCGGCGATGGTTGCGGCGGCCGTTCTGGCGCTCGCCATCGGGCTGTTCTCGCTACGTGTGCAGACGATCTTCTTCGCGATGGTGACGCTGGCGGTCGCCAGCGCCTTCGCCGTGCTCGCCTCCCAGCTTTCATGGCTGACCGGCGGTGAAGACGGCCGCACCTTCCGTGTGCCCGAAGTCCTGAGGCCGGGCTTCAAGCTGATCGAAAACGGGCCGTTCGACATAACGGTCAGTGGACGCACGCTTTCCTATTATCTCGTCTTCTTCAGCGTCGTCGCGCTCTTTCTCGTCATGCTGCGCATCGTCGAATCGCCGTTCGGCCGCGTCTTGCAGGCGATCCGCGAAAACCCGTTCCGCGCCGAGGCGCTCGGCTATCGCATCATCTACCACCGCACCCTCGCCAACGTGCTCGGCGCGATCTTCGCGGCCTGCGCGGGCGCGCTCAACGCTTTGTGGCTGCGCTACACCGGCCCGGACACCAGCCTGTCGTTCAACATCATGATCGACATCCTGCTCATCGTCGTCATCGGCGGCATGGGCACGCTCTACGGCGCGATCATCGGCGCGGCGCTGTTCGTGCTCGCCGAGAACTATTTGCAGACCTTGATGGGCGTGGCGTTCGGCGCGCTCAATGCCTCGGGCGCGGGCTTCGTCGCCAACTTCTTCAATCCCGACCGCTGGCTGTTGTGGCTCGGACTGCTCTTCATCCTCTCGGTCTACTTCTTCCCGACCGGCATCGTCGGCAAATTGCGCGCGGAACCGAAATCATGAGCGGACCCGTCTCGAAATACATCACCGTTCTCGATCGCGAATTGCACTACATGGAATGGGGCGCGGCGGGAAAACCGAAGCTCGTGATGTGGCACGGGCTCGCGCGCACGGGCCGCGATTTCGACGATCTGGCGGAAGCTCTTTGCCGCGACTGGCACATCGTCGCGCCCGACACTATAGGTCGCGGCCTGTCGCAATGGAGCCCGAAGCCGGAGGCGGAATATTGCCTCGATTTCTACACGAAGCTCGCGACGGCTTTTCTCGACGCGATCGGTTGGGACAAGTTTTGCTGGGTCGGCACCTCGATGGGCGGCGCGATCGCCCTGCGCGCCGGCGCGGGACCGCTCGCTGGCCGCATCGGGCGGCTCGTGCTCAACGACATCGGGCCGGAACTCAATCCGGCGGCGATCGAGCGAATTCGCTCCTACGCCGGCAAGCCGCCGCGTTTCGAGCGCGTGAGCGAGCTCGAGGCCTATCTGCGCCAGATCTATCTGCCTTACGGCTATCTAACCGATGCGCAATGGCGGCGCATGGCGGAGACTTCGACGCGTCGTCTGCCGGACGGCGGGATCACCACGCATTACGATCCGAACATGGTGATGCAGTTCATCCACTATCCCGAGGACTACGCGCAGTGGGAGGACTGGCGGAAGCTGTCCTGCGCCATGCTGTGCCTGCGCGGCGAGAATTCCGACCTGCTGCTGCGCGAGGCGGCGGAGCGCATGCCCAAGGAAAATCCGCGATGCCGCCTCGTCGAGATCAAGGGGTGCGGCCACGCGCCGGCGCTCAATGTTCCCGAGCAAATCTCGCTCGTGGAAACGTTTCTGAAAGGCTGACATGCCGGTCTTGCGGCAGCGCAACGCGCGGTTGCGCGAAGCGACGTAGACGGCGTTCATGGAAAGCCTGACCGACGAATCGTTCGCGGAGGGATGCGATGCGCCCGGCGACGCGGGCGAACGCGCCGAGCCCACGCGCGCCGCAGTCCCATCCTACCTCCTCGACCACTATTGGTGGGCCTATGTCCATCCGCGCGCCGTGCGATTCTTCGAGCGCCAATGGCTGGTGGACGCCATCCTCTGGGGCAATTACCGGCGCCTGCGCGATCTGGCGCTGGACGATCTCGGGTCCGCGTTGCCCGGCCGCACGTTGCAGGTCGCCTGCGCATACGGCGATTTCACCCATGAATTGAGCGCGCGCGCAGCGCGGGGCGGCGGCGCGCTCGACGTCATCGACGCGCTGCCGATCCAGATCGACAATCTGCGCGCCAAGCTGGCCGGCGGCCCGCCTGTGCGCGCGCAGGTCATGGACGCCGCCGACATGACCTTCGCCGACGCGTCCTTCGACCGGGCGGTCTTGTTTTTCCTCCTGCACGAGCAGCCCGCCGACTTTCGACGGCGGACGATTTCCGAGACGTTGCGCGTCGTGAAGCCGGGCGGCCGGATCGTGATCGTCGACTATGCGCCGCCGGCGCGCTTCAACCCGATGCGATACCTCATGCGCCCCGTTCTGGCGCGCCTGGAGCCCTTCGCGCTCGATCTGTGGCGCGAGGACATCGCGGCGTTCGCCCCGCCCGCCTGGTCGCAGGCGATGCGGCCGCAGCGCTATTTCGGCGGCCTCTATCAGAAGGTCACGCTGACGCGGTGACGAGCTTCACGTCGACGGACCGTTCCGCGGCGCGACCTCGTTGTCGCGCAGCGCGACCAGATCGGCCGGAATGGTCCACAGAACCGGCAGGATCAGCGCATAGGCGACGGTGATCATGGCGACGCAGACGCCGAACCCGCCGAACTTCTCGTAGAGCCGCGCGCCGAGAATGTCGCCGCCGCGCGACGATACGTAATAGACGCCGGTCGACAGCATCATCGTCGTGCCCTGCAGGGCCGGCGGACAGACGCGGATCAGAAGATCGAGATAAGCCGCGGTCGCTATGCCCCCGAGCAGGCCCATGGGGACAGCGGCGATCAGCGCGGTGGTCTGTGAATCGACGAACAACAGCGGGATGAACTGGGGAACCGCGACGATCGTGCCCCACCACAGCAATTTGCCGAGCGAGACGCGCACGCACAGGAAGCCGTAGAGCGCAAAGGCGGGCAGGAATGCGGCCGCGAAGATCGCGTTCCAGAATCCCCAGACGGAATCGTCGGCGTGAAGCGCGTTCTGGAGGTGATATTGCAGCGGGGTGTTCGAACCCGGCGCGAAATTCCACAGGAGCCAGGTCGCCATGGCGGCGTAAACGGGCTTGTGGCGCGCCAGCCGCTTCAGATCGCGCAGCGGATGTCCGGGTTCGAGCCGCTCGTCGCGCATGTTGTCGAACACGCTGCGCGGCTTCAGGAGCGCGTAGCACGCCCCCAGCGCCGTCGCCGCGGCGCCGACGAGAAACAGCCAGCGCGCGCCGGTATCTCCGTCCTGCCGCTCCAGCCAGTCGCTGAACTGGCCGCCGAGCACGAGCGCGCCGATCACGGGGATCGAGCCGAAGAAGCTCCATACGGCGCTCATCTGTCCCGTCATCGCATGCTGCTGCCCGAGCACGGAGGCGAGGCCGTTCTGGGCGGCGTCCACGAACAGCGAGCAGGCGGTCAGCAGCGCGATCGCGAGCAGCAGCGTATGGTCGTTCATCGGCGCGAAAGCGAAGCCGAGATAGAGCGCGGCGCCCAGGCCGCCGAACAGCAGCATCATGCCGCGATCGCGGCGTCCGAATATGTTCCAGCGGTCGCGCGCGAGGCCGAACAGGAACGACAGATACAAGGGAGCCGCCGCGACCGCTCGAAACATCGCCGTTTCGTGCGCCGTCAGGTGAAGCTTGTTCTTCAGGTAGAAACTCAGCGGCACATCGATCAGGCCGCCTGCGGGGTCGGCGAGCGAGAGAATGACCGTGAGGCCGCCGAAATAGAGGAAGATGCGCGCACGTTGCGCGGCGGGCAGAACGGACGGCGCGGGAACTGGAGGATCGGCGTCCGCCGGGCTGTCGTCGCTTGCCATGGCCCCGTCCCGACGAATTGCGCGCGTCCGTCGTGTTTACATCGACGGACGCTGCATCGTCGAGGGCGAGGCCTCAGGCGGCCGGCGCCGAAGCGGGCGCCGGCGCCGGTTTCGCCGCGATTTCGTCGCGCAATTCGCGCCGCAGGATCTTGCCGACGTTGGTCTTCGGCAGAATGTCGCGGAACTCGACGCGCTTGGGAGACTTGTAGCCGGTCAGCCGTGTCTTGAAGAATTCGGCGAGCGCCTCCTTGGTGAGGTTCGGGTCCTTCTTGACCACGAACAGCAGGACGGCCTCGCCGCTGTTGGGGTCGGGAATGCCCACCGCGGCGCATTCCAGCACGCCGGGATGCTCGGCGACCACGCCTTCGATCTCGTTCGGATAGACGTTGAAACCGGAGACGATGATCATGTCCTTTTTCCGGTCGACGATCCTGACATAGCCTCGCTCGTCGATCGTTCCGATATCGCCGGAACGGAAGAAGCCGTCGGCCGTCATCACCTTGACCGTCTCGTCCGGGCGGTTCCAGTAATTGGCCATCAGTTGCGGCCCGCGGATTGCGATTTCGCCCGGCGAACCGCGCGGCACTTCCTTGCCGTCGTCGTCGATGATCTTGATGTCGACGCTCGGCATTGGCAGGCCGACGGAGCCGTTGAACGCCTCGATGTCGGTCGGGTTGCAGCAAATTCCCGAGCAGGTCTCCGAAAGGCCGTAGCCTTCGACGATCGGCACGCCGGTCAGTTCCTTCCAGCGCCGCGCGACGGCCTCCTGAACCGCCATGCCGCCGCCGTTCGAAATCAGGAATTCCGAGAAGTCGAGCTTGGCGAATTCCGGATTGTTGAGCAGGCCGTTGAACAGCGTATTGACGGCCGGCAGCACATGGAACTTGCGCTTGCTCAGCTCCTTCACGAAGCCCGGAATGTCGCGCGGATTGGGGATCAGCAGGCACATCCCGCCGGCCCGCAGGGCGAGCAGCGAGCAACTGACGAAAGCGAACACGTGATAGAGCGGCAGCGCGCAGACGTAGGTCAGCTGCCCGGTCACCGTCTTGGTCGAGAAAGCCGGTTGCAGCCACGCCTCCGACGCCAGCACCGCCGCGATCAGCGCGCCGTGCGTCAGCGTCGCGCCCTTCGAGACGCCGGTCGTGCCGCCTGTGTATTGCAGCACCGCGACGTCGTCGGGCGTCAGCGTGGGTTCGACGAGCTTGTCGCCGAGCCCGGCCGCCACGGTCGCGTTGAACGGCGTGGCGCCCGGCAGGCTGTATGGCGGCACCATCTTGCGCCGCACGACGAAATTCACCAGCGCGCCCTTCGCCCAGCCCAGGAGGTCGCCCATGCTCGCGAGCACAATGTGCTCAACCTGCGTGCGTCCGATGACTTCTTGCAGCGTGGCGGCGAAATTCTCGAGGATGACGATCGCCTTGGCGCCGGAATCCTTGAGCTGGTGCTCGAGTTCGCGCGGCGTGTAGAGCGGGTTGACGTTCACGACGATGTAGCCGGCGCGCATGATCGCGGCCACGACGATCGGATATTGCAGGACGTTGGGCATCATCACGGCGATGCGGTCGCCACGTGCCAAGCCCACGTTCTGGAACCAGGCCCCCAGATGCCGCGACATCCGGTCGATATCGCTGAAGGTGATCGCCTTGCCCATGCACATGTAGGCGGGCAGGTCGCTGTACCGGTCGTAGCTTTCCGCAGCCAGCGCAACCAGCGAGGAATAGGCCGTCGGATCGACGTCAGCGGGAACGCCGGCGGGATAACTGGCCAGCCATGGACGCGCCATTGAGTTCACTCCCTTGTTTCGGCCATCGACGATGGCCCGCCGCCCCTTAATGGTTGTTCCAGCGGTCGAGCCGATATCATCGTCGCGAATTTTGAGAGGTCAATGTTCGGCGTCAAACGCGCGGAGAGCGCGCCGAGCGCGCGGCGCGCGCCACCGCCGCATTGGCCGAACGGATCGCGCGGGCTTCGTCGCCTGTGTCCGCCAGCACGGAATTGGCCACCTCCGCCCACAGCCGGCGCAAATGCTCCGTATCGGCCTTGCGCGTGTGGCGCGGCGCGTCGTCAGAGGTCCAGGGCATGGCGGGCCGCGAAGCGAGAATGCGGAGCAGGGAGGTCGGGACGAACGATCGCTCGATCGAATGAACCCCGGCGGGTCGATGCGCCAACCCGACTCCAGTAAGCCTGCCGCTTCATTCTAAGGACCTGCCCGCCGCGAAAATATCGACGCGCGCGCTTGACGGCGCAACGGCCCGGATGTCCAGAATGGACAGTCTGGAGCCCCGCGGCTGAGGGTGTCGTTCGATGAAGGCCAGCATTTCCAGCGAGAGGGCCCGCGCCAAGAGCATGGTCTTCAGCCTGGCGTTCAACGAATTCTACGTCGAGATGTCGCGCATGGTGACGCAGCGCTTCGACGGAGACATCGACCGCTTCTTCATTCTCGCGGCGATTTCGGTGGCCAGCGTCGCGCAGGTGATGAGCGACGAAGACAAGGCGCGCAAATATGCGTCGATCGATCGACGCATCGAGGAAGATTACGCCTACATCAAGCTTTTGCCGCTCGCCGAGATCACCGGCCTGCCGCGCACAACGGTTCGCCGCAAGGTCGGCAAGCTGATGGAGATGGGCTACGTGGAGCGCGATCCCGTTCGAGGCTACAGGGTGGCGAAGGGCTCCATGGCCGATTGCCCGCAATTGCGCGCGATATTCGAGGCGCAGCTCGCGCTTGTCCTGCGCCTCTTCAACGTCTTGCTCGGCGGCTCGCTGATCGAGATTTCGCCGGCGGCCGGGCGAACGGCTGCGGCGCCGCCAGGGCGCTCGCGCGCCTGATCGACCGTCGCCTTACGGCTCCAGCACGTATTGTCCGGGCGCGTCGCCGATCGGCGGGAACAGCGCGCTGCCGGGCTCGCGCGCGGGACGTTTGGCGCCCGAGCGGGCGTGGATCCACGGCGCCCAATGCTCCCAATAGCTCCCCTGCCGCTTCTCGGCGGTCTTCAGCCATTCGTCCGCGGAGGCCGGCATCTTCTTGTTCACGTAATAGGTCGACTTCGGATTGCCCGGCGGATTGACCATGCTCTGCACATGGCCCGAGCCGACCAGAACGAACTCGACCTTGCCGCCGTAGAGCTTTGCGCCCGCGTAGGAGTTCTTCCACGGGCAGATATGGTCGGTCAGGCCGCCCATCACATAGGCGTCGCACTTGACCTCGGCCATGTCGATCGGCGTGCCGAACACCTTGACGGCGCCGGGCTTGGTGAAGGCGTTGATCAGCCCCTGGTCGAGGAATTCGCGATGCGTGCGCGCCGGCATGCGCGTGGCGTCGCTGTTCCAGTAGAGAATGTCGAAGGCCGGCGGCGGATTGCCCATCAGGTAATTGTTGACCCAATAGTTCCACACGAGGTCGTTCGGCCGCATCCAGGTGAAAGCGCTCGAAAGATTGCGCCCGTCGAGCACGCCCTGCGCCTGCGAGATGCCGGCGATCACCTCCACCATGTCCGGGGCGGTGAAGATCGAGAGTTTCGTATCCTCGACCGAATTGTCGAGCCCGGTGACGATCGTCGTGCACGACCGGACTTGCTTGTCGCCGCGCGTCGCCAGAAAACCGGCGACGCTGGAGGTCAGCATGCCGGCGGCGCAGACGGCCGCCAGATGCACCTGCTGCGAGCCGGTGATCTCGCGCGTGGCGGCGCAGGCGTTGAGAATCTGCTCGAGGTAATTGTCGATGCCCCATCCGCTCTCGGCGGGGCTCGGATTTTTCCAGCTGATCGTGAACACCTGGATGCCCTGCGACAGGGCGTATTCGAACATGCTGCGGCCGGGCGCGAGATCGAGCACGTAATATTTGTTGATCATCGAGGGCACGAACAGGACGGGCGTCTCGTAGACCTCTTCCGTGACAGGCGTGTACTGGATCAGTTCGAACATCTCGTTGCGGAACACCACCGCCCCCTTGGTGGTCGCCAGATTGACGCCGACCTTGAAGGCGGATTTGTCGACCTGCGCCGGCATGCCGCCGTTGTCGACCATGTCCTTGAGAAAGTTCTGCAATCCGTCGAGGGTGCTTTGTCCGCCCGTCTCGACGAATTTCTTCAGCGCGGCGGGATTGCCGAGCATGCTGTTGGTCGGCGCGAGCGCGTCCGTGACGAGGTTGGCGAAAAACCGGTTACGCTTGATGGAGAGGTCGTCCATGCCCATCGCGCCGGCGAAAGCGTCGACCGATTTGGCCCACAGCAGATAGCCCTGCATCCAGGCGCTGAAGATCGGATTGTCCTTCCACATCGGGTCGGCGAATCTCTTGTCGCCGGGCGCGGGCTTGAGGTCCGACTGGCCGGCCATCAGGCGCGAGACCTCGCGCACGAGGCCGGACTGCGTGTCGACAGCCTGCTGGCCCATCAGCGGGCCGGCGAGGTCCGACACCATGCGCTCGACCATGCGCGAGGCCGCCTCGACGACGTCCGCCCCGAAGATATTGTCGACGGCCTTCGCGTCCGGACGTGTTTGCTCGCTCATTGCGCCCTCCCTGCATTGTTGTCGCCCGCCGTCTGCGCGGCGCGTTTTTGGGCGCGCATCATAGCACCGTCGTCGCGAGCGCAAGCGCCGTATCGACTCGCGGCCGCCCTATCTTTCGACGGAGGGGAGGGCGCTCAGAAAGTCCCGGATCGCGGCCGCATAATCCTGCGACGTCGACGCCGAGAACGGGTTCGCCGCGTCCTGAGCCCGTCCGCGCAGCTCGGTCGCCGCCGCGAGGATCGCCGCGCGCCATGCGTCCTGATCGCGCGGCGGGACGAAAACGGCGGCATTCCGAGAGATTTCGCGGAACACGGGAATGTCGGACGCGATGACCGGCGTTCCGAGCCCCAGCGCTTCGGCGACCGGCAGACCGAACCCCTCCACCAGGCTCGGCGCGAGGACGGCGCGGGCGTTCACGACGATCCGCCTGAGGCCGGCGGCCGACAGATTTCGAGCGCGTCGGACAGAGGGAACTGTCACATTGTTGAACTCGGCCCGCGATGGAACGGCGTGATCGCCTTTCT
>CAZWJF010000039.1:18091-21955 GCA_964634325.1 uncultured Rhodoblastus sp. | reverse complement strand
GTCGTGTTGATGCCGCGCCGCTCCGCTTCGATCGCCGCAGACAGCCCCTCATGCGGATCGCGGCGCGTCGATGTGCCCTGATAGCCGGCCATCACTTCACCACCTTGTCGCCCTGAACGCGGTTGGCCTCGACCTCGACGAAAAAATCCTCGGCTCGCGTGTCGCCGGTGAAGGTCGCAGAGGCGACGCGGAACAACCCGCCGCCCGCGTCGCTGGCCCGCTTGTCGCGCCCGCTCAGCGTGTCGAGAAACCCGCTGCGCACATCCACAAGGCGGCCCGGAACGATCTTTGTATTCAACAGCGCCTTGAACTTGATGCCCTTGTCGGTTTCCTCGGGGATGCCGATCATGCCGGTTTCGCTGGAAACGATCGCCGCTTCGCCAAGGTGCTTGTCGTTCTTGACGACGTTCACTTCGCCGTTGTGGATATTCCAGTAGGAGCCGGTGTGCCGGCCCATCTTGTCCATTTCATGCGCTGACCATCCATAGACCGTGACCGGCCGCTTGAACGCCGGCGCATCGTCGATGCCGACGATCTTTCCCTTCCGGGCGCCGGGCATTTGCGAAATCAGATACTCCATCACGGCCTTGGGCTTCGTCCCGCTCGGGAAGGTCTTGGACACCGCGCCCTTGTTCACGGCCTTGTCGCCGTCGCCGCATTCGATCGAGGACTGAACGTCGGCGGAATCCTTCGTGTGCGTCACGTCGCGGATGTCGCCTTCATAGAGCAGCGACAGGCCGGAATCCTTGTAGCCGACTTCCAGTTTGACCTTGTCGAATTCCTCGCCGAGCTTGTTGCGGTTCGACTTTGTCAGGTTCCAGATCGTGATGCTCGCCGTGTTCTGTTTCGACCCGATCGTCTTGGCGACGTTGAACCCGATCTTGAACCCGCCGCTTTCGACCTGCCCGGATTGCAGGTCTTGCGTCCCGTCGAACGACACGGAGCCGCCAGAGCCCAACACGGTCAGGCGGACGCGCCGCAGCCACTGCCGCGTCATTCCCAATAGCCCACAAGGCGCCAGCGTCCGGCCGGCAACGCCGTGCGATCCGGCGCCATCGCCTGCCCGTCCCAATCCACCACGGCCAGCTTGCCGATGCCGAGCCCGTAGCCGGCGACGATGTCAACGCCGGGGACGATCCGAAGACCTGCGACGATCGTTTCGCCGCCGATTTCCACCGACAGAGACCATGCGTCCGTCGTCGCGTTGTGGCGAATTTCCAAAGTGCAATCGACGCTGTTGAGCGTCGTGCGCAGGCGCTGCGCCGGCGCGTCGATGACCGGGATTTCGACCAGCATCAAAGCGCCTCTAGATCGGCCAGGATTTTCTCGCCGCGCGATCCGGTCGGCGTTGCGACCTCGCGGGCCTGCACCGTTCCCCGGTTCGTCGCCGCCTTGCCGCGTTCGTCGCCGCCCTTGCCGCCAGCCTTGCCCGCCGTCGCCGGGCCTTCCTGCGACGCGACGATCACGACCTCGGTCAGTTCGGCGGAGAATTTCAGGATGCGGCTATGCGTCTCGTCCCGCGTCGGCTCGATCGACGAAATGAGCATGTTCTGGAACAGGCGAAAGCCGAACAGGAAGTCGAACGGCTCGGCCGTCGCCATGACGCGCAACAGATCTTCATAGGCCGACGCGGCGCGGGCCTCGTCCACAGCCCCTTCGATTTTGATGGTGTGCGGCTTGCGGTAGGCGTGGTCGGAAATCTGCGCGCCCTTTTCGACGGGGTGCGCCGGGATTTCCATCGCCGAAGTCGGCGTCTCGGACACGATCACGTCGATGAGGACGCCCCCGATCGTCCGATTTGTCAGAAGGCATGCGACCACGGTAGACTCCCCGGCATGCCGAAACGAGACGACGACCTGTCGCGCATCCTCGCTGTGCTGGCGCGCATCGAGGCGCGCCTGGCCGTCGTCGAGGCGAAGGTGGACAGCCTGATAGAAGTTCAGGACGCGATGGATGCCGAGCGGGGCGAAGACAGCCGCCTCTTGCCGGCCCCGCCGGTCAGGATCGCGACGCCGCCGGACCTTGCCGCGATCTTCAACGTTTCAAGGCCCAAGCGCGGGCGCTAGGGCGCGTTGATCGCGCCTGTGCTCGTATTCGCGCCCTTCGATGAAATCGCCCCGAGCACGCCGCTCTTGGCCGCCGCGCCCGCCGCAGCCGCCGCGCCTTCCATCCCGGAAATCGTCTGATTGATGTTCACGGTCGGCGAGATCGTCCGCTGATCATTGCCGATGTTCTCGTATTTCCGGTTGTCGTTTTCGATCTGGTCGCCGGTCTGTTCGGCGAGGCCCTTCGCGCCCTGCGTCGGGCTGGCGATGGCCTGCAAGGCTTTGAGCGCTTCGCTGAAGCGACTGACGCCGGCGGTCGCATTGTCGAACGCGGCTGCGGCCTTCTCCGCAGATTCGGAGCGGGGACGGGGGGGGCTGGCGATGTTCTGCCACGCCTTGATGGCTTCCGAGACGCGGCCAGCGCCGGCGGCGAGCTTGTCGAGTTCGGCCGCTGCGGCCTCGGCAGATTCGGAGCGAAAGCCGGGCGGGCCGGATGCAGCGGGGGCGGATGCAGCGGGGGCGGTCGCTGCTTTCAGCCGATCGAATGCGGCGGCGAGCTCGGCGGATTTCTCTGCCAGATGCTTGTCCCATTGCGCTTGTTCCGAAGAGGAACGCGCTCCCATCTGGCCGGTGCGAATGTCCTTGACGCGAAGATATGCGCTCGCCGCCGCCCCGAGGTCGGCGCGCGCCTTGTCCGCCGCCGATCCGAACAGCCAGCCCATGAGCGAGCCGCCGCCCTTCGCGGCTTCGTCGAGCGCGGCCCGCGTCGCAGGCGTGTCGAACCGGCTGAGACCCTTGGCGCGATTGATCTCCCTGCCGCGTTCCCGCCGTTCGTCATGCTCGCCGGCAGTCTCCGAAATCAGCCCGAGCTTCTTGCCGATCCAAACAAGACCATCGCCCAAGGCGACAAGACCGGGTAGAACGCTATCAACGATCGTATCCCGCAGATTGGCGAACGGCTGCGACAGCGCTTCGATGGACTGCTCCAACTTCGCTGCATTCTCGGCGATCCGCTTCGACCGATCCTCCTGATCCTGCGTCGGGACCGGGTTGCGCTCGTTGGCCTCACGAAACGCCTTGGCGAAGGCTTCCGGCGATCCGAACTCTTCCAGCACCGTCTTGAGCTTGCCGGAGATGCCCCAGTCTGAGGCGAACTTGTTGGCCGCGTCCTCCGCCTTGATCGCCTTCTGCTGAGCCGCCTTCTGGCTCTTGGGCTTGCCCTTCGCATCGTCCGCGCGCTTGCGCGCTGCGTTCGCCGCCTTGACGAAATCCAGATACCGAAGCGCGAGATCGGCCGCCGTCTTGGACGTGTCCCTGCGCCGGCCGTCCGGCTCGCGCAGCCGCAGCTTCTCCTTGTCGAACTTCTCCGTCTCCCCGTCCGTCAGGGCGGTGTTGGTTTTTTCCGAGACCGATCCGACGAACTCCGACCACTCGCCGTCGTTCAAACCCTTGATCGCCAGCCCCTTCGTCACCTTGTCGAGATTGCCGGCCGTTGTTCCCTTGCCCTTGGCCGACAGTTGCGCCTCACGGCGGAGCTTCGCCGTCTTCACCGCCGCCAGCGCCGCCGCACTCGCCATGCGGAACAAGAGCAACGTCACGCCCGCGACGCCCGCCACAAGGCCGGTGAAGCGCATCGCAAGCGAGCCGACGATCGCCGTGGTGCGCAGCAGCGCTGCCGCAACGCGCGTCGCGCCGAGCGCGAACGCCGTGAAGACGCGGGACACGCCCTGCATCACGCGCTGGAGCCCGGTCAACTGCTTGGCGTTCTGCGCCGCCTGCGTCCCCATTTTCGACATGGGGTTGAGCGGATTGCCGATCG
>CAZWJF010000039.1:13486-17991 GCA_964634325.1 uncultured Rhodoblastus sp. | reverse complement strand
CCAAGACCGTCTGCGGACACGAGCGGCGGATCGGCGACGACGGGCCGCCACATCCACCAGTTCCGGCCCGCGTTCGGCGCGATCCTCTTGGCGTCCGCCGCGCTCAGGCGTCCGCTTCCGGCTCCGCTTTCTCGATCGCCGAGCGGACCCAGCCGACGAACGTCCCGCCGAAAAAACCGGAGAACTGCGCCTCCACCATGAAGACGATGACCTGCAAGATGTCGTCGAGCCGCTGCGGCTTCACGCCGACCACGACCTCGGCGCCATCCGCCCGGCAACTCGCGAACAGCGAATCGGCGAAGGCCCGGAATTCCCCGTCGTCGAATTTCGCCACCATGTCCGGGATAGCCCGCGCCATCGCGGCGGATCGCTTGGCGTCGTCCTTCTCGCCGACCGCTTCCAGCAGCCCGGCGAAGCGCGCCGCGATCCGCGTGAGCCGCTGCATCGCCTCCCATTCGTCCCAGCCGACCAGCGGCTCAAAGCGATAGTGGACGCCGTTGATCTTCTTCTCGGCCGCCATGAGCGCCTCAGGTGCGGGTCACGACGACGGCGGAGGGCTGCCAGCACGGGCAGAAGATTTCCCACTCCTGTTCGCTGGCGTTTTCGCCGCGCGCGATGTCGGGTTCCTTGGTGATGACGGCCGACGTGCATCCGCCCATGTCGCCGAGCGACATATCGGCGAAGCCGACGTTCATGGTGATGTTCAGGCCGCCGGCGCGCATCAACTTC
Organism: uncultured Rhodoblastus sp.; assembly: GCA_964634325.1. Lineage (GTDB taxonomy): Bacteria > Pseudomonadota > Alphaproteobacteria > Rhizobiales > Beijerinckiaceae > JAJXWB01. The sequence goes on along the minus strand of CAZWJF010000039.1, from coordinate 17,262 downwards.
ACCTTGTTGCGCAGATAGGCGTTCATCGGCGAGTTGGCGAGGAGCTTGAGCGTCATCGTCGCCGCCTGCGAGGCGGAAATCGAGACGATCGATCCGCCATCGGCGCCGACCACGGCGTTGCCGATCTGCTTGACGGGCGAAATCATGATCGCGTCGTCGCCTTCGGCGAAGGACACCACCATCGCCGAGTCGATCGTGAGCGCGACGTTCTTGAAGCTGTAGACGCCAAAGGGCGGGCAATCGTTCATCGTCGTGATCTCCTGTCCGCGCGGGTCAGAACTTCATCGTCATGGTGACGGAGACGTAGTGGATCGCGCCGGCGTAGCGGAACACCACCTTGATGTCGGGGGCGATGCGGTTGCGGCGCTGCGAGGCGGGAATGGCCATCACGTCGTCGGCCGCGTATTCGACTTCAGGCTCAAGCTGTCCGTCGTCGCCCATGCGCGGCGCGATGATGCCCGCCGCGAAGGCGCGGCGCATCGGCGGCGCGACGCCAGCCGAGATCAGAGCGCCGACGCCCTGGTTGGTCATCGGCACGCGGGCGTTGTTGGCGAGCACCGCGAGAACGCTTTCCTGCGTCCGCGCCTTGATCCAGTCCACCGCGTGGATTTCGTCGATGAACGCGCCCGACCCGACGACGCCCTCGACGAGCATGTCGAGCCCGCCGATGTTGATATAGGTGTTCGCGCGATGGCCCTGCGCCACATCGATGCCCGAGCCGGGGATGAAGCCGGTGACGGCCTGAACGACGGAGCTCGCCTTGTCGAGCGCAGTGACGCCCGGAAGGGTCTTGAACTTCATCGTATAGGCCTGGCCGCTGTCGATCCGGCCCTTGGCCGCCAGCGCCGCGTTGCCGCGGTCCAGATCGCGGCCAGATGCGTAGCCCCACGCCGCAGCGGCGAGATAGGCCCCCGCGTCGGTGTGGTAGAAGACGGCCGAGCGATCGTAGTTCTTGCTCTCGCAATATTCCGCGATCGAGCCGCCGAATTTCAGAGCGACGCCGGTGTGTGTGCCAGACGGGGAGCCGGTGAAGTTGATCGCCGTTCCGCCCGGCGCCGCCGCAACGTTGAACGAGTTCGCATCGACCACGGTCTTGACGTAGTAGGTGGTCCCGGCCGTCAGACCGGTCGGCAGGACTCCCGTCGTCGTGAAGCGCACGGGATCGCCGACGATGAGACCGTGACCTGTCCAACCCACCACGCCGGGCGAGGCCGCAGCGAGCGTGACCGTGCGCGTGCTGTCCGCGATGGCCGCCGGCGTTTCGGTGTCCGGGTCGTTGGAATCGAGGCCGGAGAGGCATGTTTTCGTCTCGGCCCAGTCCGCGATCTCGCGCTGGGCCGGCGTGTCGTTGAGGTCGTTGACGTGGCAGAGCCAATACCAGTCGGGATCGGCCAGGTAGAGCGCGTCCAGTTCCGTCGTGAACGGGAACGCCGTTTCATCGACATAGCCGATCTTGAGCGCCGAAGGGCGAATGCGCGCCTGAAAGAACCGCTGCGCCGCCGCATAGGTCTCGCCGCCGGCGTCCCAATCGACCGCGACCTCCTCCATCGTCGAATAGAGCTTGGTCCGGTGCGACGAATCGACGACGCCCGCGACCGCCGTCACGCTCAACAGAAGCGCGGTGCGGAACGACGAGACGGTCGGAAAGCGATCCTCCCGCGTGATCGTCGCATCGACGACGCGGGAATACGGGAGGCGGGTTGCCATGGGCGGCCCTCTTTCGGTTCAAGCCTTGGATTCAGGGTTTGGCGTAGACGAGCGTTTCGGTGACGGTCACGCCCCCGTCGCCCTCGAATTCAATGACGCCGCTTTCGATCACATCGACAAGCGTCTTGCGGCGGACCAACGCGCGAAGCTGGAACTCGACTGCCGCGCGACCTTCCCACACCTGTTCGATCAGTTCCGGCGCGCGCGTCACGCGGCGCACTGCGGACACCACGGCCGGCGATAGTCCGATGCCGGCCCGGCGGCTTTCCAGCGCGCCGATGAGCATGTCGGCGCGGTCCTGCGCGTCGCTCGCATACACGTCGAGCCGCAAGAGGTATTCGACGCCGCAGACCCGTTCCTCGACGATGCGCTCTGCCGCGTCGACGGTTGTCGTCGAGTAGCAGTAGTGATCCGCCTCGCCCGTGTCGCGCTGGCCGAGCAGCATGACGACGGCGTAGGGGCCATCGACGCGCGGGGCGGATTGGTGCCCCCGGATGATCTTCGTCATGACCCGCGACGGCGTGAAGATCAGCGACTCGGTTTCGATCGCCTCGAAATAGGCGATCACCGCGTCAAACAGTTCGGCCTCTGTCATCGATTTTCCGCCCGATGCAGCGCCAGAACCCGCCTTCGGCGCGGTTTGAGACCCGGATCACGCGATAGCGGTTGCCGTCGATCGTCACGATTTCATCGGCGCCAAGTTGATCGGGCTCGCTCGTGGTTCGCAGTTCCGTTCGCGACCAGATCGTCACCCAACCATCGGTTCGCTCGCCTTCCGGCGCTGTGCGAAGGTCATTCTGCGATGGCGCCTGGACAACCGCCTTGATGGCCGTCGTCGTCTCTGCGCCTGCGGTGTAGACGCCAAGCGCCCATGTCCCAGCGGCGCGCCTGTAGAGCGTGGCGTCGCGCTCGAAAAAGGCGACGGCGAGAGACGCGAGGCCGAGCATCAGTTGTCCAGCGCCCACGTCACGGATTGCAGCATCCGGCCTTGGTCAACCAGCGTCTTGCTGGACCCTTTGAGCGCGATCGTCATGGGCGAATTCGGCGGCCCGACGCCCGAAGTGATGGTCGTCTGGATCGCGTCCTGACCCATCATGCCGAGCTTGGGGAGCGCCTGCGCGAAACTCGACTTGCCCTCGATGATCGCTTTCGCCTGCGCGCGCATGAATGACCGGAACTGCGCCCCGTGCTTGAACATTGCGATCGTGATGAACGGACGCGGCGGGATCGGCCCGGAAATGCCGACCTTGCCATTGCGAAAGAACACGTCGCCCTTGGCGCGGTTCGTGCCTTCGTGGTTCCAATAAGCGATCGTCACCACGTCGCCCGAGACTTTGCCGGCGGGGAAGCCGACCTTGACCATAGGCGACGGCTCTTTCATCGACCGGATGATCTTCTTGAACCGCGCGCCGTCACCGTTCGTTGAGACGGTCAAACTGATCCGGAACATCGTCAGACCGTGACCACTTCCGGGAAGCTGCGCCGGCGCAATTCCAGAAACCGCCTTCCGAACGCGGTTTCGATCAATGCCCCGGATCGCGCGGCGTCGCCCGAAAGCGACACGGACCCGCTATCGCTGAACATGATCTTGCTGTCGCCGACCTGAACGCTTGTCGCAGGCCCGGCCGTCGCAAGGGTAGTTCCGCCTTCCGACAGCGCGACTCCGCCATGGCCTTCGATCGTCAGAAGATGCGCCATGTATGCATAAGTCGCCGCGTCGATGTCGGCCGCGATCCATGTGTCATCGACCATGGTTTGCGCATCTGCGAGAATGGCCGCGAGCAAATCAGAATTGAGCCCACCGAACGCCGGGTAGCGTGCGGCGAACCCTTCAATGCTCGCGGCCATCGATCACGCCCCGGCCTTCTTGTCGGCGTCGCCAGCCTTCTTGTCAGCCGGCGTGGCCTTCTTGTCGGCGGCTTCGATGATCCGTTCATCGATCCACCCTTTGACGACAGGATGCTTCATGTCGTCATCCGGGATGGCGTCGCTCGACTGACCGGGCTCGAGATAGGCGCCGCTCGGGAATTCCAGCGCGCGCCGCGAGACGTTCTTGATCGTCGCCATCA
>CAZWJF010000039.1:0-13386 GCA_964634325.1 uncultured Rhodoblastus sp. | reverse complement strand
GCGCCGCTCGGGAATTCCAGCGCGCGCCGCGAGACGTTCTTGATCGTCGCCATCAGATGCCGTCCTTGTAGATGACTTCCTTCGGCAGGCGAATGTCGAGCCCGCCGACGCGGAACACGCCCGGCACCTTGTAGCGCAGGCCATCGATCTGGACCGGCAGGAAGCGAAGCGGCATCGGGAGATGCATCTTCATGACTTCCGGCGAGCGACGGAACGCGATCATGCGCGCCGTCGAGCCGGAGCCCGCCGTATCGAGGCCGCGAACGCCCTTGATGGTGAGAGGCTGGCCTGTCTGCGCGGTGTAGACGTTGTTCTTGCGCAGGAATTCCAGCGTCGTCGCCGTCGAGTTGGTCAGTTGCTCCGACGCGATGGTGTTGAACCGCGCATAGGGGAGCAGCAGCGTGTCCGCGAGGATCACGTTGTTCGTCGCCGTCTGAACGCCAGTCAGCGCCGTGTTCACGTCGAGAAGCTTCTCCGCCGGGGTCTTGGTGGACCACAGGGGAGACGCGCTCGCGCCGTTCGCGACCGCAGACGCCGTGACGGTCGAGGAATTGAACAGCCCCTCCCACCCCTTCTTGGCGTCGCCGCTCAACGCGACCGAATCGATGAATTCCTCATAGGCGCGCCGCGCGCCGATGGCGCGTTCTGCGTCGAGAGAAATGCCGAGCATCGCGGCCTGGTTGACTTCCTCCCACCCGTAGGAGTAGCCACGCGCGGCGGTGTGAACGGCCGTCTCGAATCTCGAGCGCTCATCCGAGCCATACGGCACATCGTCCGCGTCGCCGTTCATCCACTTGGCGCCGCCGAAATTCTCGATCGAATAGTAGGTCACCGTCTTGGCGAAGGGATGCGCCGACGTGTCGATGCATCCCGCCAGAAGGTCGGCATACTGAATCTGCGTGAACTTGGTGCGGTAGACCTGCGACTCGACGTGAGCCGTCTGGGAGACGACGAAGCCGAGACCGGCCTGCGCGTCAGCAAAGGGCATGTTCATGGTGGCGCGCTCCTTACTTCAGGCGCAGAATTGCGAGGTTGCCGCTGGTGGCGGTGCTGTCCCACACGGCGTTGGCGACCGCCGTCGCGCTGGTCGCCGAATTGGTCCACACGCCTGTCGCGGTGACGAAATAGACGGCGTCGCCCTGAGCGACGTCCGCCCCGACCGTCACCCAGATCGTTCCCTTGTCGAGGATGCGAACATCCTCATACTGAGCGAACTTGTCGCCGTTGTTGGCGTCACGCGACTGCGTGCGCGCGGCGACGCCGAGGAACGTCGTCAGCGAGCCGTCACCGATCGCTTTGGCGAGGCCATCGGACGCGCCACGCTGGACCGGCGCGCCGATCGCGATGCCCGCCGCCGTGGAGACGGTGCGCGAGAAAGCATTGTAGCTTTCCTGCATGTCGGCGATCTGGCCGGCGCGAGCCGCCGTCATCGTCGAATAGGTGGTCTGCACGGCCATCACGCGGCCTCCTTCTTCTTGCCGTTGAGGCTGTTGACGTATTCATGGTAGGCGCCGTCGCGCATCGCCTGCGGATCGCCGCCGCCAGCCGCCTTGTCTCCCATGGCCGCCTTGGCCGCCGCCGCGAGCGGATCGGGCTTCTTGGCCGTCTTGGCGTCCTCGGCGAGAATGTCGAACCGGGCGTCGATATAGGCGTCGGACTTGTCCTTGATCGCCGCGTCGCCGAGCTTGGCGATGACCGTCGCTTTGCGGATCGCGGCGTCGGACAGGCCATCCGTCTTCACGTCGGAAGCGATGGCCTTCGCCGTCGAGACGAGGTCGGCGCGCGCAGCAACGCGCTTGTCGATCTCGGCGTCGGAAATCGCGGCCTTCTTGAGGGCGTCGATCTCGGCGTCTTTCTTGGCAATGTCCGCGTCTTTCGCGGCGAGCGCCTTGGCGTGCGCCTCGTTCGCGTCATTCAGTGCCTTGGAGGCGTCCGCCACCTTCGTTTCGAGCTTGGTGATGGCCTGCGCCGCCTGTTCGCTCGCGTCGAAGGTGAAGCCGTCCACGGTGATCTTGCGATCGGTCATGGTTGCTTTCCCTTGTTTCGCCGGAAGTGAATCGCGGTCGCCGATCCGGCAGTCGTGACCGGCCCTCGCCTTATCGACGAGGGCAAGATGGTTCGCGCGAATGCCGCGCTGGATTGCGTCGTAAGCCTGTCCGTCCGGCGCAGTCCCCGCGGTCCAGTCGAGCGCGCAGACATAGCCGACGCTCAGTTCACGCTTGCCGCCCTTGAGTGCGTCGATCGCGGCCTGGTCCATGAGCGTGAGCGGGACGCGGACAAAGCCGCCATCCTTCGTCACGGTGTCGCCGGTCATGCCGACTGCGAACCGTTTCCAATTCGCGGCCTTCACCGATTCCGGCGGGTGGTCATTCGTCACCGGGCGATGCGCGAGGCTCGCCATGGCGTCGGCTGAGAACACTTCGTCATCGGGACGGTAGATGCGCACGCTCGCCAGTTCCGGCTTGCCGACCTCGACACCCGAATAGACTTGCACGCCGGTGCGCGCGATCCGCGCGTCTGCCACGAGATAGCCGTCTGTGGTGATGCGCGCGCCTGAAACGTCGGCCGCGTCGAAAAGATGGACTGTCATCGAATGACTGGCCTCGCGATGCATCGGCAGTTGATCGGCTCGCCGGGGTTTCCGTCCGCCGGCCCCGCCGACCACTTGAACGTCTTCCCGTGCCGATCCCAATGCGACGGCTTCGCGTTCGGGTATTTGCCGGAAGGATTGCCGCGAACCCGCTCGTCAAGAACGGTCCACCACACATATTCCGTCACGCCGGCCTGTTGCTGACGGATGCGGTTCAACGCCGCATTGAACTTCGCGGCCTGATCGCGGGCAATGAGCTTGGCCCGCTTTCGCCCGAACCCGAACGCCTCGCCGATCGCTTCCGCAATCGCCGCATTCGATTTCCCGGTCGTCACCATGTCGAGGATCGTCGCCTCGATCCTCTTGGCGACTTCGTCAGTAAGCCCCTTGATCAGCGCTACGCTATGCGCCGTCGCGACTTCGATTGCCGGAGCGATATCCTGCGACGTGACGACAGCCGAAAGATTGACACCAATCGCCGCGTTGACCTGTTCGACCCAACGATCGGTGTGCCGCGCCCCTTCCATCCCGAGGTGACGCCCTACCATGTTGCGCACGATGGCGGCGAGCCGATCGTATGTCGCCCGGAACGCCCTCATCGCCAGATCGAACAACGGCCCGTCTTGCGTAAGTTCAGCCTTCAGCCCGATCGCTGCGCGCAACAGGCCCGCCCGGTGCTTCTCGCCCTCGCGAAGCGCGACGAGGAAGGCCCGATACAGCGCCGCCTCAAGCGACTTGCGCCCGGTGATAGGCGGGAGCGAGACGCTGCGCCGCAGACCGGCGCGCCGCGCCATCGCGGGCAGGTCGAACCTCATTACGCGCGCCCGATAACCGGGCCAGTTTCATCTTTCCTCTTGTAAACGGCGATTACGCGGGCGCCTTTCAGCACCGTCTCATACTCGTCTTCGCCGGGGCCTTGGGAACTGCCAAATACGAGAGACACGGCCTTCCCATAATACGGGCCATGCCCCTTCTTGTTGGTCCCCGCAGCCACGCGAACGGCGCGCAACACATCACGAGCCGTGGGCTCTTTGCCGAGCCCAATAACAGATGTCCCCGGCAGAATGTCGTCTGTCGGGTCGCCGTTATCCCAACGTCTTGATGGGGGCAACACCTCGCCAATTTTGGGCCATTCTCGGCCGTCTATATCGTCCACGCGGAGCCCAAAATCAGGATCGAACGACATAATAGGCATGTCCGAGCGAAACTTTTCGTAGTCGCTCAAAATCATGCCCACGACAGCATCTTCCGTCTGACCGCTATCCACACCCCCCGCCCCGGCGGCCGTCCACTGACCGCCGGTTTCACTACCAGATGGCTCTCTGGGCTGGCTTGGGTCAAACCCCGCGTCCATCACCGCCGCACCGACCCCACTTACATCCCCCGCCGGATCATCGTCGCCTTCGATGCTTTCGCCGCGCGCCTTCGCATCTTTCACCGCGGCGTCGAGCGCCGGATACACGCGATCGTCGACAAGCTGCGACACGAGCGCTTCGCTCATGATCGCGTCATCGATCAAGCCTGTGTCGACATAAATCTTGGTGGCCTGCGCTCGCTTCAAGGCATTGTCGGCCTTCTCCTTCGGCGTCTCCTGCCACAAGGGCGCCCACTCGAAATAGGCACCCCTCGGCAGTTCGATGCCATTCGACGCGAACAGCGCGCGATCGAGGATTTCCAACTGCGGCGACAGTTCAGAATTCTGCTTGGCGCGCAGCGCGTCGTAATAGTTGCGCAGGTCGGACTCACCAGTCGATTGCAACCCCGCCGGCGTCTGCCCAAGCAGCCGCGTCACGGGGATGTCCGCCGCGCCGCTGATTTCCTGCATGATCCGCATGTGGATGTCGGACAGGCCGGACCATGTGAACTGCTTGTGCGTGAATTCTTCCTCGCGGCCGAGCAACAGCGTGTTGTTCACGCTCTTGAGCGCCATTGCGAGCGAGAACCGCTTCTTGATCCGGTCTTCGCCTTCCTTCGTCGAGAGCCCGGACAGGTCCGTTTTGATCACGTCGATTTTCTGCTCATAAACGAGCGCGGCGATGACGGCCGTGATCGACCCGGCCGTGTTCAACGTCTGCTCGACGGCGGTGTAGACCGAATCCCCCCATTGCACGCCTTGCAGCGCGGCGTAGGGCGGGAGCGGGACGCCAGCGAACGGAATGACGCGGCTCGCATGGATCGTCGCCGGCGCGGCGTTCGTCCCGTGGCGCGACGGCTGATAGGAATAGACCGATGGCTTGCCGAACGTCTGGCTCGACAGATCGGTATCCCATTCCCGGATGGTCAGATACGGCGCGATCTCGACATGCAGATAGGCGAGGTCTTTCGTGCTCATCCGCGCAAGATCAAGCGGCTCTTCCGGCCTGCCGAGCCTCGCAGACGTTCCGATGATGATCGCCGACGATCCGAACAGGCGCGCCCAACGCTTGGCCGTTGTCACCTTGTCGCGGATCATGAACGCCTTTTCGGCGGCTTCGATCTTCTCCACAAGATCATCATCCGCCGACCACGACCGCCACTCGCGCGTCATGTCGTCGGTCGGAATGTCGATGATCTTCCGGCCGATCCATCCCGACCGGTAGACGGCTTCAAGTTCTTGCGGGGATCGCTGATAGACGACCCATTGCGCGGCTCGCGCCTTGTCCTTTTCCGTGCCGAGCCCAGCGACTAGATTTTCAAGCCCGTCAGACAGTTCGGTCACAGCATGTCCATGACGGTCGGGCCTTCGCTCAGCATCAATTCGGACAGCGCCCACACGCCGGCGTCAACGCGATCCGGCGAGCCGTCGCCGAGATAGCCGCTCGCGGTCATGGCGCACATCTGATCTTCCAGCTTTTCGAGGCCGGCGGCGTGCGACACGCGCCCCTGTTCGTAAAGAGCCGCGACAGGCTCGGCGCGCTGAACCTTGCCGCGCGAGGCGGTGACTTCCGAATACGGCACGATTGGGTCAACCGCGCGGATCACGGCTTCCACCATCGCGCCGCCGAAGTTGCGCTCGGCGATGATCCGGTCGGCGTTGAACTTCCGATAGGCGCGAACCGCGACGCGCCCCCATTGTTCAGGGCTCGCCTTGATCGAAAGGTCCGCGATCACATGCCCGCGCTTGCGATCGGCCGAACATCCAGCGACGACAATCCCGATTTCATCGCCGTCGTCTGTGTCGCCCTTGGTCCCGGACGGATCGATCGCGACCACGATGCGCCGCAAGTCATCAGGGGCTGACGCCGCGCGAGCCGCGTCGATCATCGCGCGGGTCCACAACGCGCCCGGCACGTCGTCGAGAACTTCGGCGTTCAGTTCCTGCCGGCCGAGCCGGGTTCCCTCATATCTCTCGCGGATCGACGCAATGAAACTCGGCGCCAGGTTGCGCGCGTTGTCGAACGTGCTGCCCCGCGTGATCGCGGTTCGCTTGTCCGCAATCAATTTCCGCAAGAGCGGGACAGGGCGCGGCGTCGTCGTGATGCAGATACGAGGATGATCCCCGAGCCGCATTCCGAATGCGAGCTGATCCCATGTCGCATCGGCGTAGCGCCATTTGGCGAGTTCGTCACACCACGCCGCGTCGAACTGCGGGCCGCGAAGCTGGTCCGGCTCGACGGCGTTGAAGACGGTCGCGATAGCCCCATTCGGCCATGTCACGCGCCGCTTCGACGGCTCGTATTCCGGCCGCTCCGCTGGCGCGTGGCACGCAAGAAGCCCCGAAGGCCCCTCGACCATTACGTCGCGACCGTCCGCCGCCGTCTCGGCGACAAGAGCGATCCGGGATGCGCGCCCTGAGGCGATTTCCTCGCGGACCCATTCCGCCCCGAGCCGGGTCTTGCCGAAACCACGCCCGGCCAGCACGAGCCAATTGGCCCATTCCCCGGGCGGGGCGAATTGCTCAGGCCGCCCCCAGAACCGCCAGTCGTATTCCAGTTCGGCGAAGTCGGCGTTGGACAGCCCCGCCAGAACCGCCGCGCGCTCAGCCTCCGGGAGTGAGGCCAGCGATTCGGCGAGCGACGCGCTCACGGGCCGACACTTCCTCCGTCTTGATCGGGCCGCCGTTCGGGCCGGAGTGTTCGACTTGCTGGCGGTCGCACCATTCGTCGCCGCCCATGTTTTTCAGGCCGAAAATCGTGATCGTCGCGCCACCGGGGCCGCCGCCATTCGTCCGCATGGCGATGGCGACTTCTTCCCAATTCCGAAGTCTGGCGGCCTTCGCGCGCGTGACGGCGTCGGAAAACTCCGGGTGGACGGCCATCCACTCGTTGAGCGTGTCCTTGTTGACCCCGATCAGGCCCGCAAATGCGGTCAGGCTGTAACCCTTCGCCATGTCGGCGACGACCTCGTCACAGAACCGGGGCTCATATTTCGTCGGGCGCCCCACGGGGTTCTTTGCCGGCGGCGTCTGTGATTTCTTGGCGGCCATCAAGCCTTCCTTGCGGTCGCGAGCCTGACGCGCAGGGACTCGGCCTTTTCAGCGAGCGCGTCGCGAAACTGGTGGGCGTCCTGTCTGGCCTCGGCGAACCGCCATGCCGCAAGATGGCGGGCGCCAGCGATCACGGCGGCGCGGGCCTTGGCGCAGGGCTGGCAGGGCATGGCGGGGGCTCGCGGTGAAACGCAAAACCCCGGCGCGGGCTGACCGCGCCGGGGCGACAGGCACACGTTCCCGTGTGCATTAATCGAATGCCTGCCATATTCGCCGGGACGCGTCAAGAGCCTTTCAGCACCCCCGCCGGCAGCTTCCCCATACAGACGGCCAGCGCGAGCATGGCGACGACGAAATGCTCTTGCCACGTCGCATCAACGTCGATTTCGTCGAGCATCGCCGCCTTGGCCGCGATCCATCCCTCTCGGGATTCCCTCGCCATCGCCGAGTCGCATTCGAGGATCGTCTTGCGCCAGCGGGCGACGGTCGCTTCGTCCGGGCCGTCGCTCAGGGATGATCCGCCAAGACGCAGCGTGGTTGGACACCCCTTGGCGGCGCGCCAGCGGCGGACCGTCGCCGCGTAGTCCTCCCCGGCGTCATAGCATTCGAGCCGCAGCCTCGCGCGCATGCACGCGCGCCCGAGGGCCGACGCCCGCCGCTGATCCGTGTCACCCCGCCGGTGCGGTTGCGCCAGCACGACGCCCTTGACCGCGTCGGAGCGCTCCCGGATCACTTCGCCCCCCGGATGGCGGGGCTTTGCCAGTCGCTTTCGTCCGCGTCGCGCCATATCGACCTCACCCCCGCCGCTTGAATGCCGAATGAACAATGTTCTGGCCTCGCCTGATAGGCTTGGCGTGGTTGCCCGCTACCAGCCTACCGGCCCCGCGCCTGAAAGCCCTGCGCAGCCGGATCACCAAGACGATCCTGAGGCGAGGCGGGCGGCCGACCCGCATGGCGCGGCGTTCGACAGTCACGCCGCCGCCTCGCTTCTGGACATGGCCTCGACGCCTTCGATCCGCCGGCCAATCCAGCGCATGACGTTGACCGCCATCGAATTGCCGATCGCCGAATAGCGCGGGCCGTCCGCCGCCATCTTGCCGTTTCGGCGCGGGACAAGCGTCCAGTCGTCGGGCATGCCTTGCAGGCGCTCGCATTCGCGCGGCGTGAGCCGGCGAACGTGCCAGCGATCGGCGACGTAGGAGCGGGACGATCCGCCAGACGCGGCGTCGCCGCTTCGGGCCAAAGCGTCTGCGTGGATGCAAATTGTCGCGGCCACCGGCACGATCGGTGTTCCGCGCCCCGTGCCATCCTCGCTCGCGTCGGACCCGGCCGCTCGCAGCGTATGCGCGACCAGGTTGTAAGCCTCATCACCGGCCGGACCGCCAGAGCCCTTGGCCCATTTCGAGCTCACGGTTCCCGCGACGCCACCGCCGTCAGGGCCTCCGCCAACAGCGGGTGCAGTTCCTTGCCCCGCTTTGCGGCTCGGCGGAGCACCCCCGCGCAGGCTCGCGGCGTCAAATAATACCGCTGCGGCACGTCGGCAGTCGGCTCCAATATGTCCGACAACGAACACACGCCGTCGCCGCTGCGGGACGGCTCGTCCGTAGCCGTCCACTCGCACGTATTGAGCGTCCAGCACTCGCCAGGCGCAGCCATACCCGAGCTCGGCCACGCCCCCGATGAAGGCGCCAAAGTCCCGTCCATCGTTGGAGGACAGGACGCCGGGGACGTTCTCCCAGAGAAACCAGCGGGGGCGATAGCGATCAAGGATCGCAAGGTATGTGAGGGCGAGGTTTCCGCGCGGGTCAGCAAGGCCAGCCCGCAGGCCGGCGATGCTGAACGCCTGACAGGGTGTTCCCCCCACGAGAAGGTCGATTGCGAGGTCGGGCCACGTCGCAAAGCGCGTGATGTCGCCAAGGTTTGGCACTCCATTCGTCGCCAGCGCCTCGCCCGGCAGGTTCGATCCGAACCGCGCGGCCAGCACTTCGCAGGGGAAAGGCTCGATCTCGGCGAACGCCGCCGGCGACCAGCCGAGCGGTTCCCACGCGAGCGACGCCGCCTCGACGCCTGAGCAGACGGAGAGGTAGCGCATCACCCCGCCCCCTTCGCCCATGTCGCGATCAATCCAGGCCCGACCGCGATCGGCGCGGCGCGCAGTTCGCCAGCAAGGCGGTCAAGCGCCTGCTCTGGCGTCTCTGGCGGGGGCGGCTCGGCAATGCCACGCTCAGCCCTGTCGCGGCTCGCAACGCGCATCGCGCTCGCCTGCGCAGCCTGCCGCGCCTGTTCGGCGACAGCGCGCCGGCGTTCGGCACGCTGTTCTGGCGTCTCGCCGGGCCGCTCATCGGATTGCCAAGCGAGCCGGTCGGCCGTCACGGAGCGCGCCGCCGCGTCCAGCGTGTCCGCCTCCATTGACCACGCCCCGGCGATTTCCCGCACAGCCTTTGCGACCTCGGCCGCCGGCGGCGCAAACGTGCCATCCCCGAGCCGGCCGTCCACGAACCGCGCGAGGGCGTCCGCCAGCGGGCCGGCGGGCAGTTCGGCGAGCACGCGCATCGCATCGGCCGCCGCCAACTCCGCCAGAGCTGGCGGGCCATCGAATTTGCGGTTGACGAAATTCGCAGTCAGCCGGGCGAGCGTGATCCGCGCCGCGTCGTCGCCCGCCGGCGCAAGAGCCGCACGAATGCGCGCAGCCCGCGCGGCGAATAGCTCACGCTCCGCATCTGTCGGCGCGTCATGCCGGTTGATCGTCCACTGCCCGACGCCAGCGACGATTTCCCAATGCAGCGCACGTCGCAGCGTTTCCAGCCGATGCCGGGCTTGCGGCGATGCCGGCGACGGCAGGGCGTCAGGATTGCGAAGTGCGGGCGTCATGCAGGGCGAGTCCGTCGAGGATGGTCAGGCGACGTGGTGGGGCGTGTGACGGCGGAGCGCGGGCGACGGGCGCGGCGTGCGCAGCGGCTATCGCTTGGTCGAAATAGGCCAGCGATCGGATGCCCGGATTTCGCGCCAGTCCCTCCCGGATCGTCGCGAGGCAAATCGCGGGCCGGTAGCCCTTGGCGATCCAAACGCCAGCCCGTGACGTGTCCGGGATGGTCGCAGATTGGACTTCCGAGAATGCCGAGACGATCGATTGCCGCAGATCGGCCGTCGCGTCCGGCGTCTCGCGCGCAGGTGCGCGCAACCCAACACAACCTTCTGTATCTGTATCTGTCTCTGTATATGGGGGCGTTGCGCAACGTTGCTGCAACGTTGCATCGCCGTTGCGCAACGGATCGGCAACGTCCCCGCCCGTCGCAGCGGCGTTGCGCTTCGCCTCCCGGTGCTTCCGACTGCGCTCGGTGCTGTTGTCGCCCTCGAACTGACGGCGCGACCAAGCCGCCGCCGCGCCATCGGCAATCATGCCGAGCGTCGCCAGTTCGGCGAACACCGCTTCCATGGTCGCGATCGGCTCGCCGAGGATCACCGCGACACGACGCGGCGTTGTCTCGAAACGGCCGCTGTCATTCACGGCCGCACAGTCCTCCAGGATCGCGTGCCATGTCGCGATGGCGACCGAACGGGAACATCCGGCGACTAGCGCAACCTCGCCGAGCTTTGGATCGGTCACCGTTCCTTCATAGGCGCGATACCAGCGGCTCATGCAACGCCCCCTTCGTCTGCAAATGTCATTGCAGTCTGTTCGGCGTGCGCAGGCTCTGCTTCCAACGCGAGGCGCGGGCGCTTCAATTCGTCTTCGATGCGACGGCGGGCAATGTCGAAATAGCGCGGCTCGATCTCGATTCCGGTAAAGCGGCGGCCAAGGCGGACGCAGGCGACGCCAGTCGTTCCAGAGCCCATGAAAGGGTCTAAAACATGCTGCCCGCGGGCGCTATGAAGCCCGACGAAATGGACGCACATTTCGACCGGCTTTTCATTAGGGTGCCGCCTATCGCGGGGCGCGGCGAGTGAATAGATGTTTGGTGCCGCCCTATCGTCATTCGCCCAAAGAAGTTTCCCGCCGACACGGTGGGAAATCATGACCATTTCGTGCTGACGACGATATCGCCAGCCGAGACCCGGATTTTTCTTATCCCATATGACAGAGTGAAAAAACGAAAGCCCCCCGCGATCCATGCGGTCGGCTACCCATGCAAATGTCGGACGCGGGCCGCCGCCGCCGCCGCAGCAGCAGCAGCAGCAGCAGCAGTCGCGCTTAAGAACGCGCGCGGCTTCCGATAGCATTGCGTCAACAACCCGCCGCATTCCTTCCGCGTCGTCATTTGCAATTGGCATTGACTCGATGCCCCGGCGATCATTCAGGCGCGCGTTAAAATCGCCATCATGGTTTGAATGCCCGTAAGGCGGGTCCGTCCAAATCATATCGACTGAGTTTTCAGCCATCACGCCCATGACTTCCACACAATCCCCGCAGTAGATTTCGACGCCATCGGCGAGAATTTCGCGCCTCATCCGCGCCCCCTCGGCATTTTCGGCGCGCGCCCGCATTCGCATCGCCATTCGCACAACAGCGACCAATGGCCGTGATGGCGGGGAAGCTCAGCGCACGGCATCCACCCGAGCGCCAGCGCTTCGGGAAGCAGCGCCCATTTGATGTAAGCGAGCACGGTCGCGCGCATCACTCCGCCGCCTCCGGGTAAGCGTGCGCGCGCAACTGCATGCGTGTCATCGGGCGCGCCGGCGCGGGCTCGTCGAACGTCGGGCCGCCATAGACGACGCCATGATGCGCGGCGCAGTAGGAGGACGCGCCCTTGCGCGGCTCGTTGCAGAACGACATCGCGTTCGTCTTCGGATCGCCGGAGATGAACCGGCACCCGCGCAGCGTCTCGAACGCCTCCCACACATCGACGTGCGGGGGCATGGGGATTGTCTCGGCCCTCTTGGCGAAGTGCTCCCCGGCGATGCGTGACGCGCGGACGCGCTGTTCGCGGAAAGCCTTGTCGCCCCACCTGGGGACGTGCCCGGCGATGCCGAGACGCTTGCGGCGCTTCGACACGCTCTCGGCGGAGCGCCCCATGATCAAGCCGATTTCAGCGTCGGTCAGGCCGCCCGCGTTCAGTTCGCGCATGCGAGCGTCATTGTCGGGAGACCACGCCACGCCTTGGCTTGTCTGCGTCGGAGGACGCATGCAACCAATCGTGCGGCGGAGAGACGCGATGCTCATCGATGATCGGCCAAGGCGTTTTGCGATGGCCGGATCATTCTCTCCTTCTGTCCACATCTGGCGGACGATGGCCTTGTCGTCTTCGGACCATGCCTTTACCGGATGAGGCTTGAACGCCGGCAATAGCGGCTTGACGGAGCCTTCCTCGATCGAGGCCCGGCGCAAGCGTCCGATGACGCCCGCGACGGCCGAGCGGCTGACGCCGAATGCCTGCGCTGTCGCGAGGAACGTCGCCCCGCCAGTCACAGATTCGACGATGCGTTGGCGCGTTTCTGCCGACATAGCCATCACACCGCCTCCCGTGTCTGGAAATTGTAGTGCTGTAGCGCCGCGCGCACGTCGTCGATGCCGCGCACCACGGCGTAGGGAATGCCGAGCATGTGCATGCGGGTCAGGATCGCCGATTGCGCCGGGCTCGGCCGCCCCGCATCCGTCTTAACTTCAAGAAACAGCGCGCGCCCGCCACTTTCGACGACGCACAAATCAGGAATGCCGGCGACCATCCCGGCGACGCCGTTGCTCGCCTTGCCGCCCTTCGTCCGCCGCGACGCGTTCGGAACGGCGAAGCGAATCGCGTCCACCATGACGGCGTCGAGATAGGCGACGATCGCGCGCTGAATGTCGGCCTCGCGGATCATTCCGCCCCCATGGCGGCTTCGTATTCGTCCGCGATGGCGTTGCGCTCGGCGATCTTGTCGCCGTGCTTCGCCTTTTCGGCGCGGCGCTTGATGACGGCCTTGAGCGCGGGCACGTCGAAGCCGTTGCCCTTCGCCTCGGCGAAAATGTCAGCGGTGTCCTTCGCCAGGCCGTCGCGTTCCTCGCGCAGCTTTTCGACGCGCTCCACATACGATCGGATTTGCTGGCCGGTGTTGGAGCGGGAATCAACGCGGATCATTTGCCGGTCCTGCGAATGAAGTAGACCATCAATCCACCCTCGCGCCGTTGCGCAAGGCTTGCTTCGCCAAGCAAATGCTTCCCCCATGTCCAAGCGCGCAGCGCGCGGAGGGCTTCACGGTCGGGGCCTTCGAGTTCACACTCGGCCGCGAGATTGCCTGTGAAATACGCGATCCACTGCGGCGGGCCTTCATGCATCGTCCCGGCGAGTTCGTTTTCGTCAGCGATGATCATTGCGTCACCCGATCTTCGCGAGGGTCGCACACGCATCGGCGATGCGGCGCAGCTTGGCGTTGAGACAGGCGCGCGAATGCAGGTCGGCCGCGACCGCGCCGC
>CAZWJF010000038.1:0-23500 GCA_964634325.1 uncultured Rhodoblastus sp. | reverse complement strand
CGCGCAAATTCCGTCACCGACCCCGCTGCATTGTCGACGATCATCGTCAGATCGAAATAGTCGATCTGCGGCGGCGCGCCCGTCTTTTGCTCGACGCCCGCGCGCCAGACCGCGTCGTGCGCGGCCTCGGCGTCAGCGCGCGAAGGCCAGATGTAGAAGGCGCCGACCATGTCGCCCTCGCCGGTCAGATAATGCTTGCGCACGAGCCTTGTGTTGGCGCGCCATTTGTCGATGGTTGCGCGGGCGTCGGCCAGCACTTCGTCGCGCGACCAGCCCTTCGGCCGTCGGAACTGGACGAATTCGACGATCAATGCGCCCTCCCCTGATCCCGCATTTCACCAGCCTACCGACGAAGCGTGCAGCCGTCACCGCCGTGCGCCGCATTGCCAAGTCGCCAAAGCTCTGCCGTAATCTGCGGGCGGCGAGCGCCAAACGAACCGCCGCAGGTCGGGAGGAAAACATGCTCACACGTCGCGGTTTCGCCGGCATGGTCGCCGGCTGCGCAATCTGCGAGATCGCCGCTACAGGGTTCGTCGCCACCGAGGCGTCGGCGCAACAGGCCGCCAACACGACGGCCGGCGTGCGACGCAAGGTTCTGCAGCAGACCGACGGACCCATGCCCGGCTATGTGACCATCATCGTCGCCGGCGAGATCGACCCCGGCGTCACGATCGCGCGACACACGCATCCGGGCATCGAATCCGGCTATTTGATCGAGGGCGAACTGGAGCTGCCGATCGAGGGACAGCCGACGCGCACGCTCAAACCGGGCGACGGATTCCAGATTCCGCCGAATACGCCGCACGCCGGCGCGAAGAACGGCGCGACGCTCACGAAATTCACCTCGACGTATATCGTGGAGAAGGGAAAGCCGCTCGCCTCGCCGGCTTGACGAATTCTCGGGCGCCCCCGCGATCGCGAAGCCAAGACTCGCCACGGGGGCGTTTTCCTGCCGCTGCAATCCGGGACGCCGGCCGCCGCTGTCACAAGCGGGCCGGCGGCGCAGCATGCGACCATAGTCAACTTGCTGCAGCGCATCGAAGTCGTTTTCGCTCGTCGAAACTGCTCATGCGTCACACGCTTAGCTTGAGCCTTTTTCCTGCCTCAATCGCTGTCATTTATGCTTCATATGCATATCTGGTCCGACGAATTGGTCATTTTCATTCGTCCACACACTAACTATGTTGCATTGCATCAAAGATGACGACCCGTCGACCGGGCCGCCGTGGAGCGGTTGAGAACTGACAATGTCGATCAAGGATATCACCCACAAGATTCAGGAATGGCGCCGTTATCGCGCTTCGGTGCGCGAGCTGTCCCGCCTGAGCGATCGCGAACTGCGCGATCTGGGGCTCGTACGCGAAGACATCGAACACGTCGCCAAGAAGGCTTCCCACTTCTGAGGTAGCATGACGCAGACGCCGGGGCCTCCTCCCTTTCCCGGTTGAACATCATGCCCAGCGCGCCCGCCGGCCTCCTCCCTCCGGCGGGCGCTTTTTTTGTGTTTCGACACCGCCCTCGACTTCGCGCATGATCGCGCGGCGATCCTCAGGGGACCGACTTCGGGGAGGAACGATGCGTCCAGCGATCGGGAGACTTGCGAGCTCCGCCCTCACGAGCCACGCCGCGCGCGACCTGCGGCGTACGATTTTTGCAGCGCGACGTCGGCTGTCGGGTGGAAATCCGACAGTCCACTACTTCCACCAGACCGACGATCCCTACAGCCATCTCGCCGCGCAGGCGCTGGGCGCGCTCGCGGCGCGATACCGCGTCGATCTGAAGGTCTGGCTCGTACCTCCGCCCGACGATTCCGCGGCCCCGGATCGGCCTCGTCTTCAGGCCTACGCACTGCGGGACGCCGCCGTACTGGCGCGCAAGCGCGGCCTCCAATTTCCTTCCGGCGCGCAACAGCCCTCGTCCGAGGCGGTTTCGGCGGCTCAGGCCTTGCTCGCGGCAGCGGCGACAAACGGCCGGTTCGCGGCGACGGCGATCGAGGTCGGCGACGCCCTGTGGCGCGGCGCGACGCCGCCCTCTGGACCGACGGCGTCGCGGGAGGAGGCGGCGACGGCGCTGGCTCAAGGCGCGGCCGCGCGCGCCCGGTTCGGCCACTACCTCGGCGCAATGTTCTATTTCGAGGGCGAGTGGCACTGGGGCGTCGACCGCCTGCACCATCTCGAAGCGCGGCTGGGGGCCCTCGGGCTGGACCGTGAGCCGGGACGGCCGTTGATAGCGCCGTTCCTGCGCGAGGATCTGAGGCGCACGGGCGGCGCCGACGGCTCGACGATCGAATACTGGTTTTCGTTCCGCAGCCCCTATTCCTACGTCGCGCTCCAGCGTGTCGCCGCGCTCGCCGTCAATTACGGCGCGCAATTGCGCCTGCGGTTCATTCTGCCGATGGTGATGCGGGGACTTCCCGTGCCCTTGTCAAAGCGGCTCTACATCATGCGCGACTGCAAGCGCGAGGCGGACAAAGTCGGCCTTGCCTTCGGCAAGACTGTCGATCCGGTCGGCGTGGGGGTCGAGCGCGCCATCGCCGTCCTCAATCACGCCATTCCCGCCGGAAAGGGCGCAGCTTTTGCGATCGCCGCCATCGAGGGCGCATTCGCGCGCGGGATCGAACTCGCGTCGGAACCGGGATTGGCCGAGGTGGCGCAGCGCGCAGGCGTCGGCGCCGCAGACGTCCGCGCGGCGCTCGCCGACGAGAGCTGGCGGCAGACCGCGGAAGAAAACCGCCGAGCGCTGTTCGAGGCGGGGCTCTGGGGAGCGCCGACATTTCGCGTCAACGGAGGCCCGGCCTATTGGGGGCAAGACCGCCTTTGGGCGTTGCAGGACGATCTGGAGACGATAGCCGCCGCAGCAGGATGACGCGGCGAGGCTGTGGCCTTGGCGACGCCGCGCGGCTAAACAGCGGGCATGTCGAAACCCATTCACATCGTCGGCGGCGGGCTGGCCGGCTCCGAGGCCGCCTGGCAGATCGCCGAAGCGGGCATTCCCATCGTCTTGCACGAAATGCGGCCGGTCCGGCCGACAGACGCCCACCGCACCGACGGGCTGGCCGAACTCGTGTGTTCCAACTCGTTCCGGTCGGACGATTCCGCAACCAATGCGGTCGGCGTTCTGCACCGGGAAATGCGGGCGATGAATTCGCTGATCATGCGCGCCGCCGACGCCAATCAGGTGCCGGCCGGCTCGGCGCTGGCGGTCGACCGCGACGGCTTTTCGGCTGCGGCGACCGCCGCTCTGCAGTCTCACAGTCTGATTCAGGTGGTTCGCGAAGAGATTCAGGACATCCCGCCAATCGACTGGGATAGCGTGATAATTGCGACCGGCCCTCTGACGTCGAATCAACTGGCAGACGCGGTCGGGCGACTGACCGGGGAGGCGGGCCTCGCCTTTTTCGACGCAATCGCGCCGATCGTGCATCGCGAGTCCATCGACATGTCGAAAGCGTGGTTTCAGTCGCGCTACGACAAACAGGGGCCCGGCGGCACGGGCGCGGACTACATCAATTGCCCGCTTGATCGCGCCCAGTACGAGGCCTTCATCGCGGCGCTGCTCGCAGGTCCGAAGACCGAATTTCGGGAGTGGGAGGGCACGCCCTATTTCGACGGCTGCCTGCCGATTGAAATCATGGCCGAGCGAGGCGCGGAGACCCTGCGTCACGGACCGATGAAGCCCATGGGCCTGACCAACGCTCACAATCCGACCGTCAAGCCCTACGCGGTCGTGCAGCTGCGGCAGGACAATGCGCTCGGCACGCTTTACAACATGGTGGGCTTCCAGACGAAGCTGAAGCACGGCGCGCAGGTCGAAATCTTCCGCACCATCCCCGGCCTCGAACAGGCGGAATTCGCCCGGCTCGGCGGCATCCATCGCAACACCTATCTGAATTCGCCCGCGCTGCTGGACGCGCAATTGCGGCTCAAGGCCGACCCGCGGCTGCGCTTCGCCGGACAGATCACGGGCTGCGAAGGTTACGTCGAAAGCGCAGCGGTCGGGCTGATCGCGGGACGGCTCGCCGCAGCCGAGCGCCTCGGCGCGCCGCTGACGCCGCCGCCCGCGACGACCGCCGTCGGCGCGCTCATCGCCCACATCACGGGCGGCCATATCGAGAAGATCGACGCCGGCCCGCGCTCGTTTCAGCCGATGAACGTGAACTTCGGGCTGTTTCCGCCGCTGACGGAAGCCATCAAGAGCCCTGACGGCAAGCGGTTGCGCGGGCCGGAGAAGGCGCGGGCCAAGAAGATGGCGCTGAGCGCGCGGGCCGAACGCGATCTGACCGCATGGCTCGCCGGCGGCGGAGCGGCGCCGCAATCGTGAACGACGGCGCCCTTGCGCGTCGTTCCCGCATCGATCAGCCTGCTCTCTCGCCAAGAAGGCCGAGGGAGGGAAATCAATGAATGTCACCCGCAGGTTGCTGACGGCAGGCGCCGTCGCGCTCGCCTTGATCGGACCAGCCGTCGCAGCAGAAGCCAAGCGCGAGCATCACATCGTCTTCCAGGTCAGCGACGGCGATCCCGCCAAATTCAATCTCGCGCTGAACACCGTGGCGAATGTCGTGCGGGAATACAGTTCGACCGGCGACATGGTCGAAGTCGAACTCGTCGCTTTCGGGCCGGGCCTGACCATGCTGCGCGACGATACTTCGCCGGTGAAAGACCGCCTGAAGTCGATGAAAGAGAGTATTCCGGACATCACCTTCTCCGCCTGCGGCAACACGATCGCCAACGTGGAAAAGGCCGAGGGGAAGAAAATCCAGATCGTCCCGCAGGCGCGGGTCGTGAAGGCCGGCGTGCTGCGGCTCACCGAGCTGCAGGAGAAAGGCTGGACCTATATCCGTCCCTGATTGACGCCCGGCGCCTTTCGCCGAACGTGCGAAACGGCGCCGCCGCCCGTCGCGCGATGGCATAATTGCGCTCGTCGATGAATCGGCTCCGAGCGACCGGGGCCTTTCTTGAGGCGCGCCATGAACGAAAAGCCCGACGGCCCTGTAGACCAAATTCCCGCGAGCGTCCTTCGCCTGCTGACGGCGATCGGCGCCGCCGGCTTGTTCGCTTTCGGCGTGTTCTGCTGGATAGCGGCCAATTGGTCGACCTTCCATCGTCTGACGAAGATCGGCCTCGTCGGCGGCCTGTTGCTCGCGGCGGCTCTGGCGGCGGCGCTCGCGCCGCGCGCTCGGACGGCCTGCCTGCTGGTGGCGACCAGCGCCGTCGGCGGCCTGCTCGCACTGATCGGCCAGACCTATCCAAGCGGCGCCGACGCGTGGCAGCTGTTCGCCTATTGGGCCGCCCTCGGCCTGCCCTTTGCGCTCGCCGCGCGCCACGACGCGGTCTGGCTGCTGTGGACGCTCGTCGTCGGCGCCGCCATCGGGCTGTGGCGCATGCAGGAACACATGGGCGTATCGTTCAACGAATTCGCCCCCTCCTGGGCGCTGTCTCTGGCGGTGGCCGCTGCGATGAGCCCCTTTCTGCCGTTGCAGCGCTTGATCGGACGCACGCCGTGGTCGTTCCGGCTCGCGAGCCTCGGCGCGGTTCTTCTCATCAGCTTCATCGGCCTCGAAGGCCTGTTTGCGCGCGCGAACCAAGGCGACGGCGCGTTGTTTGCGGCCTTGCTGGTCCTCGGCGCGTCGAGCGCAGGCCTCATCGTCGCGCGCCCGCTCGAGCTCGGCGTGCTGACGATGGCGTTCGCCGGAATCGACGCCTTGCTGATCGGACGGGTATTCAAGGCGTTCGAATCAAGCTCCTTCACCATTCCGATCGCGCTGTTCATCGGCGTCATCGCCAGCGCCATCGTCGGCGGAAGCGTCGCCCTGCTCCGCGCCATCCACGCGCGCGCAACCGGCGGGATCGAAGGCGAAGATCGCAGGACCGGCGCGCCCGATCAGCGCGGCTTTTCCTGGCCGCTGGCCGCGCTCAGCGGCTTCGGCGCGATGCTCGCGTCCGCTCCTTTCCTGATCCTCTACGGCCTCGTTTTCGAATCCTTTCTGCGTCAGCCGGGCGGCGCGGCCTTTCTCGGCGCGGCGACGCTCGGCGCGGCCGCGCTGTTGGTTCGCGGCGCCGCGCCGTTCAGTTTTCGACAAATGTTCGGCCTGATCGCAATCGGCGTCGGCATTGCGCTGATCAGTTATGCGGCCGCCCGCTGGTATCAGCGGGACGCGGGCTTCGTCATGGCGCTGGTCGCGGCGGCCGTGGCTTTCGCGATCCAGTCGAACTGGATGCGCGCCTTGTTCAGCTTCGGCGCGTTCTCGGCGCTCGTCTCGTCGATCTTCGCGCACGTGGCCGTCGCTTTCTTCATCCGCGGAACAGGTTGGCGCATCGAGATGGCCGTGGCGTTGACGTCTCTGACGGCGGCGGCCGGCGTCGCCGCGCTCGTCGCGACAAGCAAGGCGGGGTCCAGGGGAGAAGCCGCACGTCCGTTCTTCGCGGGCTGGACGGCCGCCGGGCTCCTGGCGCTGATCGCGCTGGCCGGACGCCCGTTTCTCGCGAGCGCCGGCGCGGGCGGGCTCGGCGAATTGGCGTCGCTATTCACGACGCCCTGGTCCGGTCCTGCCCAAGCGACCTCGATCGCGCTCGGCGTCATCGGCGTCGCGATCCTGCTGGCGCGCCGTGCGGACCTGCGCACTCCGCTCGGCTTTGCTGTCGCAATCTGCGTCGTTGCGCTCACGCTGCGTTCGCCGACGCTCGGCGCGACCGTCGCGGTCTTCGCCGGAGCGGTTCTCGCGGGCTCCCGCAGCCTTGCGGCGGCGGCCGCGGTCGCGGCGATCTGGATCGTCAGCGCCTTCTATTACGCGCTGAACTGGCCGCTGACCCAGAAGGGCTACGTCCTGATGGGCCTCGGCGCGGCGCTCGGCGTCGTCGTCTTCCTGACGCGGGCGCGAGGCGCGGCCGCCGACAGCGGTCCGACCGTCTTTGGCCGCGCGGCGGTCGCCCTCATCGCGCTCGGCGCGGCCGTGACGGCCGGAATCGCGTCGACGGCGGTGCGCGACGCGGAGAATGTGCTGCGCGACGGGAGAATCGTCTACATCGCACTGCGACCGGTCGACCCCCGCTCGCTGGTTCAGGGCGACTACATGGCCATCGCGTTCAACACCGATCGCCTGCCCGCTCCGCGAGAGGCGACGGGCGAAGTGCGGGCGCTGGCGGACATCGACGCGCGTTCGGTCCTGACGCTGCAGAGCCTGACCGAACCGGGCGCCGCGCCCGGCGCCGATCAGGTCGTCGTCAAGCTGCGGCGCAAGTCCGGCCGCTGGTTCGTCGGCTCGGACGCTTTCTTCTTCGAGGAAGGCCATGCGCACGACTATGTCGACGCCAAATACGGGCAGTTCCGGTTGGGCGCAGACGGACGGCTCTTGCTGACTCGCCTCGCCGACAAGGACTTGCGCCTGTTGCCGTAGGGCTCAGCCGTATTTTCGAGCGAAACGCCACATCGCCCATTGGCGGCGCCATTGCGGCGCGTCGATCCTGGACGCAAACGGCTGATAGTTCGCTCGATCCACGGTCGCGAGATAGATCGGGACGGTCGCGAGCGGCACGAACGCAGCCACAGCGGCGGAGGAGACCTCCGGCAAGGCGGCGATCGCCTCGCGATGCCGCCGTCGCGCGAGATCGCGCAATTCGGCGAGCGCGCCGATCAGCGCCGGTTTGGCCGGGCGCACCAGCGCCGCAGCGGGCGTCGCCCCACGCTTCTCGAGCAGATCGGCCGGCACGTAAATTTGCCCGCGCGCCGCGCGCCACGCGAAGGAGCGTATCAGCCCGGTGAGCGCGTAGGACACGCCTGCGTAGCCCGCCGCCTCGGCGCCGCCGGGTTCGCCTCCGCCCGCCAGAATGATCGCCGCCAGCCTGAACAAGGTGGACGCGGTATAGCCGCAATAGGTCTCGAGTTCTTTCACGTCGGCCATCGGCTCGTCGTAGAGATCGAAACGCCGCGCCTCGATGAGCGCGGTGAAGGCCGCGCGCGGCAGGCTGTAGGCGCGGATCGTATCGATCAGCGCATCGGCGACGGGATGCGAGCGAACGTCGCCGCGCGTTTCGCCCTCGATCGCGTCGACCCACCATTGCATGCGAATCTCGCCAGGCATGGGATCGGACACGGTTTCACGAATGCGCGCGATCTCAAGACTGAACGCGTAGAGCGCGTGGAGATGCGAGCGGGCCTCGCCCGGCGCGAACATGCAGGCGAGCCAGCGATCGGGATCATGCGCGCGCAGCATGCGTTCGCAATGGGCGTAATGATCCGACAGGCGTCCGGCGCGCTCCTCCGCCGAGGCTTGCGGAGCGGGACAGGTCGTCGACACGGCGGCGGGTCGCGTCATCGTGACTTTCGCATCATGCGGCCAGCGCTCGTCACACCGCGATCAACGCGGCCGCGACGCGACGACGCTCGCCCAGCAGAATGTTGTATGTACGCGCCGCCGCGCCGGTCGCCATGGGTTCGGCGACAATTTTTTCCGTCCGAAGCCGCGCAGCGAGCGCCGGCTTCAGCGGCAGGAGATCCAGTCCCGTGCCGATCAGCAGATGCTCGATCGCGCCGGCCTCCTCGGCGAACAGTCGCGCGAGCGATGCTTCGTCGATATCCGCCGGGCGCGTCACATCCCAGGCGTAGAGCCCGGAAGGCAGCGCCAGCAATGAGCCGCGATGCGACATGCCGCCGAATTTGAACCCGCCCTCGCCATAGGCGTCGATCTGATGACGGCCGGGCAGAAAGCCGGAGGGACGTTCGGTCATGCGCGCCGGGACCCGCGTCAGACGGATTTCGAAATGACGCCGCCGGCGGAATTGTCGACCGACACGGGCGAGTCGAAATATTGCACCTGCGGTTCTGCGCCGTAGAGCTTGGCGACGCGTTCGCGCCACTCGCCGTTGTAGACGGCCTCGGCCGCCGCGCGCGACTCCCAGAGGTAGACGCCGCCGGCCGCGCCGCCGTCGACCGCTCGGATGTAATGCTTGCGGATGAGACCCGGCAGGTTCTGGTATTTCGGCGCGCTCGACTCGAACATGCGCGCCGCCTGCTCCAGCGACACCGGCGCCGGCAGCCTGAATTGAACGACAGCGACGATCATCTGGCCTCTCCTACCACTTCGACCGCCTCGACGCGCGCGGGGCGCAGCGACGCCCTTCAGCGCGCGGGCTGCGCCGTCGGCTCATCCTTCGGCTGCGCGTCCGGGCGTCCCGCGCCCTCGGTGCGCAGTCCGAGGTAGATCATCATCGGCGAGCAGATGAAGATCGAGGAATAGACCGAGACGCAGACGCCCCAGGTCATGGCGAGCGAGAAGGAGCGGATGACCTGCCCGCCGAACGTGACCAGCGCGAACAGGGCGAGCAGCACCGTGGTCGCGGTCATCAGGGTTCGCGGCAGAACGGCGTTGATCGACATGTCGATCAGCTGATCGGTCGGCATGCGCTTGTACTTGCGCATCATCTCTCTGATGCGGTCGAGGACGACGACGGTCTCGTTCAGCGAGTAGCCGACGATCGTCAGAATGGCCGCGATCGACGTCGTGTTGAATTCGAGCTGCGTCAGCGAGAAGAAGCCGACCGTCAGCAAAAGGTCGTGCATGGTCGCTATCACGGCCGATATGGCGAACTGCCATTCGAAGCGGAACCAGAGGTAACTCAGCACCGCGAAGATCGACAGCACGACGCCGAGCGTTCCCGATTGCACGAGTTCGCCCGAGACGCTCGGGCCGACGGTCTCCACGCGGCGAATTTCGTAGCCGTCGGAAACCGCGGTCTTGACCTTGTCCACGGCCGCGGCCTGCGTCGCATCCCCGCCGGGCTGCACGCCGAAGCGCAGGGTCACGTCGGACGTATTGCCGAACGCCTGCACGCCGACGTCGCCGACGCCGAGATGTTCGGCCAGATTGCGCAACAAGGCGATGTCCGCCGTTCCGCTCTTGGCGCGCAATTCCATCAGCGTGCCGCCAGCGAAGTCGATGCCGAAATTCATGCCCCAGAACACGAACATCAGCACGGAGCAGATCGAGAGAATGGCCGAGAACGGATAGCTCACGCGGCGGAACCGCATGAACGGGAATTTGGTGTTCTCGGGCGTGAGGCGCAGGAGCTTCATGACGTCGTCTCCCCGCTCAGATCGGCAGCTTCGTCGGCCGCGCGTAGCGGTACCAGACGGCGATCATCATGCGCGTCATGGTGACGGCGGTGACGATGGTGGTGAGGATGCCCAGACCGAGCGAGACCGCGAAGCCGCGCACCGGGCCGGAGCCGAGGAAGTAGAGGATGACCGCGGCCACGAACATCGTGACGTTGGAGTCCACGATCGTGCCGAACGCCCGCTTGAAGCCGGCGTCGAGCGAGGAAAGGATCGAGCGGCCCATGTGATTTTCTTCGCGGATGCGCTCGTAGATCAGCACGTTCGAGTCGACCGCCATGCCGATGGTGAGCACGATGCCGGCGATGCCGGGCAGCGTCAGCGTCGCGCCCAGCAGCACGAGCGCGGCGAAGATGAACAGGATGTGCACAAACAGCGCGATGTTGGCGAAGATGCCGAACACGCCGTAGGTGATCAGCATGTAGACGACGACCAGCGCCGCGCCGACATAGGACGCGCGTTCGCCGGCGTCGATCGAGTCCTGACCGAGCCCCGGCCCGACGGTCCGTTCCTCGACGGTCGTCAGCTTGGCGGGCAGCGCGCCGGCGCGCAGCAGCACGGCGAGATTATTGGCCTGCTCGACCGTGAAGCGGCCGGAAATCTGACCGGAGCCGCCAGTGATCGGCGAAATGATGCGCGGGGCCGAGATCACCTTGTTGTCGAGCACGATGGCGAAAGGCTTGCCGACGTTCTTGGTGGTCACTTCGGCGAATTTCTGGCCGCCGCGCAGGTTGAAGCGGAAGTTCACGACCGGTTCGCCGGTGCGCTGGTCGAAGCCGGGCTGGGCGTCCGTCAGATCCTCGCCCTGAACCATCACCTGCTTTTCGATCGGCAACTTGCCGCCTTCGGTCTGCTCGAGCTCCTCGATGTCAGCCGGATTGTCGCCGGGCTGGGCGACGAGGCGGAACTCCAGCTTGGCGGTCGTGCCGAGCAATTCCTTGAGCTGCTGCGGGTCTTGCAGGCCCGGCACCTGGACGAGAATGCGATCGGCGCCCTGCCGCTGGATTGTCGGCTCCTTCATGCCGGAGGCGTCGATGCGTCGACGCAGAACTTCGATCGACTGGTCGACCGCGCGACGCACCTTGTCCTGCACGCCGACATCCGTGACCATGACTTGGACGACGCCGTTCTCGGTCGCCGCGACGTCGATGGAAGGGGCGCCGGCGGCGCCGAGCAAAGCAGCGCCCGAACTGTGGCCAAGCGCCCGCAGCTTCGGGATCACTTTCTCGGCTTCGGCCGGATTCGCGAGACGGAATTGCACGCCGCGCTGCTGCATGGCGATGCCGCCCGAAACGCCGGCCTTCTCCTCGCGAAGGATGCGGCGAACGTCGTCGCGCAGATTTTCCACCTGCGTGCGAACGACGGCGGGCGTATCCACTTCGAGCAGGATGTGCGAACCGCCCTGCAGGTCGAGGCCGAGCGTGATCGTCTTCATCGGCGCCCAGGACGGCAGATGGGCGCGCAGCGCCTCGCGCGTCTGCGGCGCCAGCATGGACGGGACGACGATCAGCAACGCAATCAGCGTCATGCCGACGATAGAGGCGACTTTCCAGGGGGCGAAGCGCAGCATGGTTCTCGTTCGTTTGACGGCGGCCCTGTCAGGCGGCCGCGTCCTTCACCGGCTCGCCCTTGGCGCGAACTTCGGCGACCATCTGGCGCAGCACGCGCACGCGCACGTTGGCGGCGATCTCCACCTCGACTTCGGAGGCGTCCGTCACCTTTGTAACCTTGCCGATGATGCCGCCGGTGGTGACGACCGTGTCGCCGCGGCGGATGTTGGAGATCATTTCCTGCGTCTCCTTGGCGCGGCGCTGCTGCGGCCGGATGATCAGGAAGTACATGATGACCAGAATGATGGCGAAAGGCGCCATCTGCATGAGCATTTCGGTTCCGCCGGGCGCGCCGCCGGACGCGGCCTGAGCGAAAGCGGGAGTGATGAAGTTCATGTGCCTACCGTCTGATGGGCCAAATCGGCCGGAAATTGCGCGCGGACTATAGCCAGAAGAAGGCCCAAAGCAATGCCGCGGCCCGGGGATTGTCGGCGCATCCAAGCATTTTAGCCCCGGATCGGCCCGGCGGCGCTGCGTGGCGCGGGCGTTCCATTCCCGGGTTTACAGCGCCGGCCAAAACCATTTGGCTATCGCGCCGTCGCCGTTCGGGGCGCCGTCGCACGCATCAAGAGGGAAATCGTTTGGAAAAGGAACGGCTCGCCGCCTTCTCGGACGGCGTCATCGCCATCATCATCACCATCATGGTGCTGGAGCTGAAAGCGCCGCACGGCGACCATCCCGGCGATCTTCTCAAGCTCGCGCCGGCCTTCATGAGCTACGTGCTGAGCTTCGTTTACGTGGCGATCTACTGGAACAACCACCACCATCTGCTCGCTACGCTGGGCCGCGTAAACGGGGCCATTCTCTGGGCCAACATGCACCTGCTGTTCTGGCTGTCGCTCATTCCCTTCGCCACGGCCTGGCTCGGCGAGAACCATTTCGCGCGCTGGCCGAGCGCCGTCTACGGCGTTGCGCTGCTGGGGCCCGCGATCGCCTATTTCATCCTGCAGCGGGCGATCGTCCGTTCGCAGGGCGCCGGCTCGGCGCTGGCCCGCGCGCTCGGGGCGGACGTCAAAGGCAAAGTCTCGCCGCTGCTCTATCTGACGGCCATCGGCCTCGCCTTCGTCGCGCCGGTCGTCTCGAACGCGATCTATGTAGCGGTGGCGCTCATGTGGCTCGTGCCCGACCGGCGCATCGAGCGTCTCTACGCTGAGGAGGAAAAATGACTACCCATCTCGACCCGACCAAGGAAATCTTCGCCAGATTTCGCGAAATGGACCGGCCCGGGCCGATCCACATGCTCAATCTCGTGAAGTTCCGCAAGAAGGCCGCCTATCCCGACGGCCGCGACGTTTCCGGCGCGGACGCCTACAAGTCGTACGCCCGTGAGAGCGGCCCCGTGTTTCGGGGGCTCGGCGGACGGCAGGTGTGGATCGGCAAGCCGGAGTTGATGCTGATCGGCCCCCAGGATTCCGAGCAGTGGGACATCGCCTTCATCGCCGAATATCCCAGCGTGCAGGCCTTCGTCGATATGCTGCGCGACCCCGTTTATCGAGAGGCGGTCAAGCACCGGCAGGCGGCCGTGGAGGATTCCCGCCTGCTGCGCCTCGCGCCCGCCGCCGCCGGAAAGGAGTTCGGGGAGATCGATTAGTCGGTTTCCGGCGCGGGACGAGGCTGCGAGGCCGCTGCGATGGCGCCGGGCTCGGCGCGTGACGATCCGCGCATGGCGAAGGCGCGAACTTGCCATTCGGGCCGTGTGACGGCAATGTCGGTCCGACAATGACGTTCAGCGGGTTTATGCCAGCGTATTTGGGCGACAGGACATGAAATACGACAGTCTACCGATCTTGCGCGACGGGATCGCCGATGCCGGCGAAAGCAACGAGGAAGCCCATGCCGGGCTTCGGTCCGGGCGTCTCGACCGCCGCTCGTTCTTGCTGGGCTCCGCTGCGGGTTTCGGCGCTCTGGGGCTTGCAGGGTGCATGCCTTCCGACGGCTTGAGCCTCGCCGAGGCGGAAAAGCTCTACGCGGCCGTGCCCGACAAGAAATTCCCGATCCCTGCGGTCGACGTCGGCAAGATCGATCCGAAATATTATCGCCGGAAGGTCAGATACGAGACCAAGGAGTCGCCGGGCACGATCATCGTCGATCCCGCCAATTACTACGTCTACCGCATTGAGGGCGAGGGAAACGCCACGCGCTACGGCGCCAACGTCGGCCGCGAAGGGTTCCTGTGGAGCGGCGACGCCTATGTCGGGCGCAAGGCCGAATGGCCGATCTGGACGCCGCCCAAGGAAATGATCGCGCGCCAGCCGGAAGCGAAGAAATACGCCGGCGGCATGGCCCCCGGCCTGGACAATCCGCTCGGCGCCCGCACGCTCTATCTATACCAGAACGGCCGCTACACGCTCTACACGATCTACAGCACGAGCGACCCCGAGACGATCGGGACCAACCTCACGAGCGGCTGCACAGGCCTGCTGACGCAGGACATGATGGACCTGTACGAGAAGACGCCGGTCAAGACGAAGGTGGTCGTCCTTCCGGCATAGCCGGGGCGTGAACGCCGCGCCTCGGCGCCGCCTCTGCGCGCGACGCCGGCAAAAGGCCTCTTGCTGGAGTTTCCGCGATTGGGGATAGCGACGGTTGTGTGCGCGCGCCGTTATTCGCCGAACCCATGGTACTGCACGAAGCTTGCATTCGGCTCGCGGTCCGACACGACTGCATTCGCAGCGAAGGCGTGATCGGGCCAGCCCATGGCGATGCAGGTCATGATCCCCTGCTCCGGCGGGATGCCCGCGACCTCCCGCACGATGTCGGAACGCATGATGCCCTGCCCGTTGATGACCGTCCCGAGACCGCGATCCCAGGCGGCGAGAACAATGGCGTAGCTGAGCGCCCCCATGTCGAAATAGCCGACCGCGCCCGATTCCAGAACGCGGTCGTAGCAGAGCACCAGCGAGACAGGCGCGTCGAACTGGCGGAAGCCGCGCAGCACCCAGTCCTGACGCCTGGCTTTGTCGTCGCGCGCGATGTCCATCGCCGCAAACAGCTTCTTGGCGATCTCGACCTGCCGATGGCGATGCACGCCGTCGTATTCGCCATGCATGGGAATGTCGCGATTGACCTTCGCGCCGCCGGCCATGGCCTCCATGTTGCGACGGCGCACCTCTTCGAGCGGCGCGCCTGTCAGCACGTGGATATGCCAGGGCTGCGTGTTCATCGAGGACGGCGCGCGCTTGGCGACGGCGATGATTTCGTCGATCGTTTCGCGCGCGACAGGCTTGTCGAGAAAGCCGCGCACGCTCTTGCGGCTCATGACGAGATTTTCGAACTCCACCCCTGCCCTCCCGAGCGACCGCTGGTTTGCAGGGGAAGCTAACCCGCAGCCCGCTCGCAAACCAATGCGGAATGCGCCGAGGCGCTCCGCGTCGCCTGCCGCTTGTCAAGGCGCGTCGCTTTGCGCAATGCCTTGCGGCGGACAACGAGGACGCCATGAGCAAGACACGGGACGAGATCGACGCTTTCGTCGCGGAGGTGATGGCGGCGCCGGCGCACCGCGCGCAGGGATTGACCGCTGTTTCCGTGGCGGACGGAGAGGCTCGACTCGAATTCACGGCCGGCCCGGCCGCCTTCGCGCCGAATGGGGCCGTGCACGGCGGCGTGCTCGCCATGCTGATGGAGCCCGCCGCGGTCTGCGCGCTGTTTCCGAAGCTGGAGCCCGGCGCTTACGCCGTAACGGCCGACATGCACGTCCAGCACATGCGCCCGGCGAGGCCGGGCGCACGCGTCGCAATCGTCGCACGCGTGTTGCGCGTGGGAAAATCGCTCGCCTTCTGCGAGGCGAGCGCAATGGACGGCGACACGATCTGCTCGACCGCGCGCCTGACGAAGGCGGTCGTCGGGGTGAAGTAGTCAGACCGCGAACCCGCAGGTTCGCGGCGCAATCACTCCACGAAGTCCCACGTCTTGCCGTTGAACTTCTGCAGCTTCATGTAATTGACGACGCGATAGTCGTCCGGGCTCGTGTTGATCGAACCGCCCGGCAGCATCAGCGAGAAGCGCCAGTTCTTCAGATTGGCCGCCTGCTTCATGATGTTCTCGCGCGACAGGTCGTTGCCCGCCTGCTTGAGCACCTGCTCCAGCGTCTGGCCGAAGGAATAGCCCGCCACCACCAGCGAATCCGAGGGATCGGCAGACGGCATGTTCGTCTTTTGCCAAGCGAAATATTCCTTCACCGCCGGCTCGTCCGCCCATTTGGGATCGGTGACGTCCATCTGGAAGCCGGCCGTCATGATGCCCGCCGACTTGTCGAGGCCGGCAGGCTTGAAGGTCGCGCCGATCGACGCTGCGCCCAGATGCAGATAGGTCGCCGGCTTCCAGCCGAGTTCGGCCATTTTCGTGATCGCCTGCGCCGCTTGCTTGGAATAGGTGAAGAGCATCAGAACATCGACATTCGCGTTCTTGATCAGCACCAGTTGCGAGTCGATCGACGGATCGGTCGCCTGAAAGCTCTGCGCCGCGACGATCGCCTTGTCCGCCCTGGCGCCGAGACCCTCTTTCAGTCCATTGAGCAGATCCTTGCCGAAATCGTCATTCTGATACAGCACGCCGATCTTCGCGTTCGGATTGCGCTTGAGAATGTCGGCCGCGTAGAAATTCGCCTCCGCGCGCAGATTGGGCTGCCAGCCCATCACCCACTTGTAGTTTTTCGGATCGTTGAAGGCGGACGAGCCTGCGGCGATGAAGAGCAACGGCACGCCCTTTTGGTTGAGATAGGGCCGGATCGCCATGTTGATCGGCGTCCCCAGCACGCCGAAGATCAGCGCGACGTCGTCTTCCTCGACGAGGCGGCGCACGTTCTCCACCGCCTTGGGCGGCGAATAGCCGTCGTCGCGCGAGATGAATTTGATCTTGCGGCCATTGACGCCGCCCTTGGCGTTGATCGAGTTGAAATAGGCCTCCTCCGCCTTGCCGAGCTGGCCGTAGGCCGAAGCGGGTCCGCTATAGGCGATGGTCTGCCCGATGCGGATTTCCGCATCCGTGACGCCGGGCGTCTTGGTCTGCGCGAAGACCGCGCCCGCCGCGAACGCTCCGCCGATGAGCGCGGCTACGAAAAGTTTGCGTCCCATGTCTTCCTCCCTTGGCCGGGCTTTGGCGCCCGGTCCGTGACCAGAAAGTCTAGGACGGATTTTTCACTGGCCGACACGCGCGTTTCGCGCAGCGGCCATGCGCCCGGTCTGCGAACGAGCCAGGCAGGCTCCGTCGCCTTGGCAGGACGACGAAAACGCCCTATCCAGCCGCCCATGACCGACCAGACGCCCGACAAGCACGACCTGCTCGCCCGCATCGCCGCCGCGCTGGAGCGGCTCGCGCCGCCCGCGCCGACGATTCCGGATTTCGATGCGGCGGAAGCGTTCGTCTGGAGCGCGTCGCAGCAGCGGCTCAATCCCGTAAAGAAGGTCAACCGCGTCGACCTCGCGCTGCTGCGCGGCGTCGATCGGGTGCGCGACCTCTTGGCCGAGAACACCGAGCGTTTCGCGAAAGGCCTGCCCGCGAACAATGCGCTTCTTTGGGGCGCGCGCGGCATGGGCAAGTCGTCTCTCGTGAAAGCGGTGCACGCCGACATCCTCAAGCGTGGCGTCGGCGGCGCCCGGTTGCGGCTGATCGAGATACACCGCGAAGACATCGACAGCCTGCCGACGTTGATGGGCATGTTGCGCGAAGCGCCCTATTCCTTCCTCGTCTTCTGCGACGACCTGTCGTTCGATTCCGGGGACACGAGCTACAAGTCGCTGAAGGCTGCGCTCGACGGCGGCGTCGAAGGGCGGCCGGAAAACGTGCTGTTCTACGCCACCTCCAACCGCCGCCACCTGCTGCCGCGCGACATGATGGAGAACGAGCGATCGACTGCGATCAATCCGGGCGAAGCCGTGGAAGAGAAGGTGTCGCTGTCCGACCGCTTCGGCCTGTGGCTCGGCTTCCACAAATGCAGCCAGGACGAATATCTGTCGATGGTGTTCGGCTATTGCGATCATTTCGGGCTCGACGAGTCGCGCGAACAGATCGAGGCGGAGGCGCTGGAATGGGCGACGACGCGGGGAAGCCGGTCGGGCCGCACAGCATGGCAGTACATTCAGGATCTGGCGGGGCGTCTCGGCAAGAAGACGGGGTGAGAGGCTTCGTCAGTTCGTGAGGCGCACGGCGTCGGTCTGCGCCGCCTTGTTGAAAAGCGTGCTCAATCCCGTCGTCATGCCCGCCAGATCCGTCGCCTGATAATAGAGAGCCGGCGACGATGCGCAGGCTTGCAGATTGGCGGTCACCGCGTTCTGCGGCGCGTTGGTCTGCACCAGCGCCTGATAGAAGCCGTTTGGATCGCTCGTCAGCGGCGTGTACGGCACGTACAGCACCGCGACGATCGCGCCCTTGTTCTTGAGCGGCGCGCAAAGGCTGGGGTCGATCGGCGCGACCAACTTGCCCATGTCGTTGCCGCTCGCATACGACGGCGTAGAGGGATAGACGTAGGTTGCGGAAACCGCCGTGTTGTAGGCGACGCCGACGTCGCTCACGCCATCGGTGACGATGATGACGATCTGCTTGGGCGACGCCGCGCTCTGACCAGTCCCGCTCGCCGGAACCGTCGCCGTGAGCGCGTTCAGACTCGTGGCGAAATCCGTATCGGCGTAGTGCAGCGGCACGTCGCCGGAGGCGAGGTTGGCCGGCGCCGGCGCCGGCAACGAATAGACGATGCTCGACATGGTGTCGAAATCGATGTTCGAAATCGCGGTCGACGCGGCCGGCATGCTCGCTGTCGGCGCCAGGATCGTCTTCAGATTGTTCGAGACGCCATACACGCCCATCTTGTACTGGCCCGACGTGGACGCGCTTGCGACGGTCGATGTGAGCGCTTGCGCCGCCGACTTCAAGATGTCGAGACGCAACGTCACGTTGTTGGCGCGCGCAATGTCGTAATAGCTGGTCGTCCCCGCAGGATCGGAATCGTGACATGCGAAGGCGCAGCCCGGCGCAGGAGTCACGGACTGCATTTTCGTGATGTCGGCGGAGGTGGCGGCGATCGCCATCGAGGGGGAGACGTCCAGCGCGAGCGAAATGTTGTAGAACGTAGCGCCGGCGCCGACCGTCGCCGTCACGGTCTTCGCCGCGGACAATGAGCCAATCCTGATCAGCTTCAGAAGGCTGGTCGTCACCTGCGCCTGGTAGGTCAGCGACGCAGTGACGCCGGATCCGCTGTGCTTGACGTCCAAAGAAGGCGTCGCCTGCTGAATGATCGTGGACGACCCCAGGCTGCCGTTGAAGGTTCTTTGTCCGGCGGTCACCGCCGCGGACTTCCAATCGCTCGCGCCGGCCGCGATCTGCCGTTGCGCGGTCAACGCCGCAGCGAGCGCGCCAGCGTCGGCGGCTTCATCGAGCTTCGCCCTGGCTTGCTGATAGCCGTTATAGTCGATCGCGGCTCCGATCGAGAGAATTAGCGGAAGGAGGACGATTCCGAAAAGAATCGCGACCGCTCCGTCTTCGCGTTGAAGAAAACGCGTCGCAGCGGCGCAAACGATCCATCTGATGCCCGGGCCTGGCGTCTGCACGAAGTCTTCGACCTTCCCTGTACGAGGCGCACGAGCCCGTCCTAGAGGCGTATCGTTTCCATCGGCTGAAACGCCGCTTCACGATCAACGTGTTATTCGGACTGAATGCCGCGATGGTTCACGACCCGTTAAATCGGCCCGGTCGCTCGGGCGTTTCGGCGCGAACGGGCGCACGCGTCGGCCAGTTCACCATCAATATTCCCGCCGCCACCAGAGCGACGGCGGCCGCGAAGCCCGGCGTGATCTCGTCGCCCATGATGAAATGGCCGGCTGCGACGCCGAACAGCGGCGTAAGGAAGGTGAACGCCGACAACTCGCCGGCGCGATAGGTCTGCACCATCCAGAACCACACGGCGAAGGTGACGCTGACGATCCAGATCGTCTGATAAGCGAAGGCGAGGCCAGCCTTCAGCGAGACATGCGCCGGCCATTGCTCGCCGCGCCACAACGCGAAGCCGCCAAGCACGAGGATCGACACCAACAATTGGTACAGCAAGGTCTTCTCCGGCGGCGCGAAGCGCAGGCGCGTCGCCTTCATGACGAGCGTCGTCAGACCCCACAGCGCTCCTGCGAGCAGGCTCAGCGCATCGCCGATCAGCATGTCGCGCGAGCCTGCGGAGACGCCGAGCGCGAGCCCCACGCCGACGAACGACAGGGCCAGCCCGAACCATTGCAGACGGCTCAAGCGCTCGCTCGGATTGATCCAGGGAAGACCGAGCGCGACGAAGAACGGCGCCGCGTAGAGAAACAGGATGGCGTGGCTCGCGCTCGTCCACTGGAGGCCGATGAACAGAGCGACGAATTCGGCGCCGAACGCGACCCCGCTGACGAGGCCCGCCAGCAGCGTGCCGTCGCGTTTCAACAGGTCCGGATAGCGCCAGAGCGCATAGGCGCCGAGCAGAAGCGACCCGCCGACAGACCTGAGCGCGGCCTGCGTCATCGGCGGGATGTCGGCCATGGCGATCTTGGCCGTGACCTGATTGAAGCCCCAGCTCGCCGACAGACCGATGACGATGAGGACGCCGAGACGGTCGAGATGGCGCAATGGCTGATTCATCGCGCCATTGTGCACGGGGCGCGGCGCAATACACGCTGTCGATTGCGCATGCAGCCCCCGCAAAAATAGAAGCGGCGGCCCTTTCTTTGGAGCCGCCGCTTATTTCCCCGGATCGTGTCTCGCGGCCCGGGGGAATTCTCCGCGCTCAGAGCCCGGCGAGGAAGCCGGTTGGATCGACCGGGGTCGAGCCCTTGCGCAGTTCGAAGTGCACCTGCGGCGACGAGACGTTGCCGGTCTGGCCCGCCTTGGCGATCGTCTGCCCGCGCTTGACGGTGTCGCCGCGCTTCACGTCCAGTTCGCCGTTGTGGGCGTAGGCCGAGACGAAGCCGTTGGGATGTTGGATCAGAACCAGGTTGCCGTAGCCCTTGAGTTCGCTGCCGGCGTATTTCACCACGCCGCCTTCGGCCGCCTTGACGGCGGTGCCTTCGGGAACAGCGATGTTGATGCCGTCGTTGCCGCCGGACTTGAAGCCCTGGATGATGCGGCCGCGCGCCGGCCAGCGGAATTCCGGATTGGCGTCGGCGGAGGCCTGCTTCGGCTCCTCCTTCGGGAGGCTGGCGGTGGTTTCGCGGTCGACGTCGACCTTCTTCGGCTCAGGCTTTGCGGCCGGCGTCTCGAGCGTCGCCTGACGCTGCTTCGCGGGTTTGGAGATCGCCTGCTCGACCGGCTTCTCGGCCTGCGCCTGCTTGCGCGGCTTGCGCGCCTCTTCGCGCGCAAGTTTCGCCTTCTCGGCCTTTTCCGCAGCCTGCTTCTTTTCAAGCGCGAGCTTCTCGGCCTTCAATTTCTTCTCTTCGCGGAGCTTGTCGGCGCGCGCGGTCTTCTCGGCGGCGGCGTCATGCGATCCGCGAACCGATTCCGGCCCCTTGACGAGACGATAGGTCTCCTTGCGGGCCTCCGCCCTCGCGGGCTCGGGCTTGCGCGGCTCGGCCTTGGCGACTGGCGCAGGCGCTGCGGGACGCGGCGTCTCCACGCTCGCCGGCGCGGCGGCGGCCGTGCGGCCGGACCGATAGACCGGGACAACGAGGCGGGCGCCGGGCTGCACCTGGCTCGCCGAATTGAAGCCGTTGACCTTCAGCAACGCTTCCGGCGGAACGCCGTAACGGGCCGACAAGGCGGAGACCGTCTCGCCCTGCGCGACGACGATCGGCGTGCCGCCCTCGGCGCTCCAGTGATCGATCGAGGCCGGGCTCATGCGCGATGGCCCCGCGCTGGCGACCGGACGCGGCGCAGCGTTCACAGACGGCGCAGGCAGCGACGAAGCGCCGGACGGCGGCGCGAGCGGTTGAGATTCGATCCGCGTCGAGGCCGCATGGCGCGGCGACGACGAGATCGTGCCTGTCGGCGTGCGGTCGACCGGCGCGCTGGACGCCGTCTCGAACGGATTAGTGAAAGGATTCTGGGAGAGGCGGGTCGCGTCGGAGCAACCGCTCAAAATCGTCGCTGCAGCAGTGGCCAACAGCAACCGAACTGCGAGCCTCGAACCGAACAGGGCCTTGTCAGCACACATCACGCAACCCATCGAACGCCACTTTGTTGCCGTGATTTAAGGCGCTCGCGGTTAATGGAGCGTTTAAGATGAATGCGTCATCGCAAAAAATCCGACAAAATTAATCGTAAACGCCATCAAGCGTTTACAGGACGGCGGCCACGCCGCTCAGCGCCGGCCCGAGTCGCGCCGGACCAAGCCGCCAGATGTCGGCCTGCGGCGCGACCACGATACATAGGTCGACGCCCTGTCGATCCTTGGACGGCAGACCGCAGACCAATCGGCCGCCGGGCGCCAGCGCGCCGACGAGGCGCGGGTCGGGCGCCGCAAGGCGCGCGTGAACAATAATCCGGTCGAAGCGCCCGAGGTTCTCGGGCTCGGCGAGACCATCCGCGCATTCGACGACGGCGTTGGCGGCGCCGATCTGCTCCAGCCGCGCGCGCGCTTCCAGCGCGAGCGTATGGAAACGTTCGCAGGCGAGAACCTCGCTTACGAGCCGCGAGAGAACGGCGGTGGAATAGCCGGAGCCCGCGCCGACCTCGAGAACCCGGTGCGTCGGTTGCAGATCGAGCGCTTCCAGCATGGCCGCCAGATCGCCGGGCGCCTCCATGGTCTGGCCGCAGGCGATCGGCAGCGGGCAATTGCGCGCGGCGAGATCGCGCAGCCGGTGCGGCACGAAAATTTCGCGCGGCACGGTCTCGATAGCGCGCAGCACGTCGACGTTGCGCACGCCGGCCTGGCGCAGCGCCAGCAGCAGCGCGCCGCGCGCCTCGATCGTGGAGGCGGCCTCGTCGATCAACGCCTACTCCAGCGCAGCGGCGAGTTGCGTCATCGTCGGCTCGTCGGTCAGATCGAGCCGCAGCGGCGTGACGGAAATCTTGCGATTGGCCATGGCCTCGAGATCCGTACCCGGCCCCGGCGTATAGGCGCCGCGCATGAACGCGATCCAGTAATAGGGAACGCCGCGCCCGTCGTGGCGCGCGTCGATGTCGAGCAGTTCGGCCGAACGCACGCCCTGGCACGTGACGGCGACGCCCGCGACCTCCTCGGGCAGGCAATCCGGGAAATTGAGGTTGAGCAGCACGCCCGGCGGAAAGCCCTGCGCGACGAGCTTCTTCAACAGCGCCGGCGCATGGGTCTCGACGGTCTGCCAGTGCGGCGTGAAGCGGCCGGACGCCGGCCCGTAGGCCTGCGACAGCGCAATCGAGGGAATGCCCAGAATCGTGCCTTCCATCGCGCCGGCGATGGTGCCCGAATAGGTCACGTCCTCCGCGACGTTCTGCCCGCGATTGACCCCGGACAGGACCAGATCGGGCTTCTTGTCTTTCAGGATATTGCGCACGCCCATGATGACGCAGTCGGTCGGCGTGCCCTTCACGGCGTAGCGCCGCTCGCTGATCTGGCGCAGGCGCAGCGGATCGCTCAGCGACATGGAATGGGCGACGCCGGACTGGTCGGTCTCGGGCGCGACAGTGATGACGTCGTCGGACAATTGCGCGGCGATCCGCTCCAGCACTTCGAGGCCGGGGGCGTGAACGCCGTCGTCGTTGGTGATGAGTATGCGCATGCTTCTCTCCCTCTCCCCGTTTACGGGGAGAGGGCCGGGGTGAGGGGCCGGGGCATTCGCCCAACTCTGGCAGCTCACCCGGCCCCTCACCCTAACCCTCTCCCCTCTGGTCAAAGTCGGCTACAGCCGACT
>CAZWJF010000037.1:0-24069 GCA_964634325.1 uncultured Rhodoblastus sp. | reverse complement strand
CCCCCGTATCCGCCGCCGCCGTATTGGCCGCCGCCGCCCCGCCGCACTTCGCACATCTGCTGGAACTCGCGCTTCACGCGCTGCATCGCTTCCTGGACCCTGTAGGTCGGATTGCGCTGGCACCAGTTGAAGTGCCCCTGCCAGTTCGTGTTGGTGCTGATCCGGCAGCGCGTGTCGGCGGCGCGATTGGCGTATCCGGTCATGTAATTGGCGTAATCGCCGCAGAAATCCGCGGCGCGCGCGGCGCCGGACATCGCCAGGCCCGCGACCACGGCCGCGAGAGCCAGAGTGGTTTTCTTCATTCGTGTCGCCCTTCCAGTCTATTCGTGAGTCGTCGCTGCGCAGGCGCGCAGGCTTCAGCCTCAGAGGTTGTTCGGATTGCCCTTGACGATCTTGTAGTCGCGCGTCGACTTGTCGTCTTCGGTGTAGGTCAGCGTGTCGCCGGATACGGCGAC
Source organism: uncultured Rhodoblastus sp. (assembly GCA_964634325.1). Lineage (GTDB taxonomy): Bacteria > Pseudomonadota > Alphaproteobacteria > Rhizobiales > Beijerinckiaceae > JAJXWB01. The sequence goes on along the minus strand of CAZWJF010000037.1, from coordinate 23,614 downwards.
CCCGTAGCAATCCGGCTCGTCTTCGTCGTCGGATTCATACTTCAGGCAGACCTTGTCGCCCTTGAGCTCCCACTTGCCCTTGTCGGGATTGCCGGCGAGCTTCTGGCGAACGGCGCCGTCCGGCGCGTAATATTCGGCGAGATCCGCGCCCTGCGCGCTCTTGCCGACGATCGTGTTGCCGACGACGGATTTCCAGGCTTCGGCGCCGGTCGACTTGCCGCCTTGCGCGTTGGCCGAACTCAGGCTGACGACGGCGAACGCCGCCGCCGCAAAAATACTTCTTCTCATGAACACCTCTCGACTTCCGACACCTTTGCAATCGGTCGGCGACGAGAACGGCGGCGACAAACGGCGCGCGCATCGTCGAGGCGCGCGCATCCATAACGCGCATGCGCGCCGGAATGCACCGCCGTCGAGTTCCTGCGCATGTAAACCGCAGAGCAATCCGATCGGCCCGGAACGGGCCGTCACATCGCGCAGCGGGCCCCCGCCCCATTTCGCCAACCCGTCCGCGCCCCGGAAAGATTGTGACCAAACGGTCGCCTGAAACAATTGGCGAGTCAACGCGTAAAGGATAGGCGCCGGGGCCGTTCCGGCATCACCCGCAGAGCGCGGCGTAGCGGTCGAAATCGTCCTTCGAGAAGCAGCAGAATATGACCTCGCGCACCGCCGAAGGCCGATGCGCGACGACGGTCCGATAAGCGATCCGGCACGCCTCGTCGGCGGGATATCCGTAGACGCCGGTCGAGATGCAGGGAAAGGCGATCGACGCGATCTCGCGCTCCGCCGCCACCTCCAGGCAACGCCGATAGCAGGACGCGAGCAACGCGGGCTCGCCGGCGCCGCCGCCACGCCAGATCGGCCCGACGGTGTGGATGATCCATCGGGCCGGCAGGCGATAGCCGCGCGTGATCTTGGCGTCGCCGGTCGCACAGCCGCCAAGCGCGCGGCATTCGGCGAGAAGATCCGGCCCTGCGGCCCGGTGGATGGCCCCGTCGACCCCGCCGCCGCCCAGCAGGGCTTCGTTCGCCGCATTGACGATCGCATCGACCGCCAAGGCGGCGATATCGGCGCGCAGCGGACGCAACGGGCTGCTCATGAGACGCTCCGGATCGAAGAATTGGGGAATTCATGGCCGGAACCGCACCAATGGCAAGCCTGACCGGCGACCTGCGCATCCGCGGGCAATGACGCGGCCGGTGAACCGGAGCGGGCGCCTTGCCGCGCACTGCGGCTCTACGCCTATTGATTAGCCGAAAGCTCGATCTTATTGCCTACGAACTAGGCGCATGCGGCAGAGAATCGCCTTGGCGGTTTGGCACTGGCGGTGCTAAGAGCGCAGCGGCTCCCAAAATTCGGCCTTTCAGGCCGGTTTTGGAGGCGGCGCGGAGGGACGAGGCGACGCGAATGAAGAAAATCGAGGCGATCATCAAGCCGTTCAAACTCGACGAGGTGAAGGAGGCTTTGCACGAAATCGGTTTGCAGGGCATCACCGTCACCGAAGCCAAAGGTTTCGGACGCCAAAAAGGTCACACCGAGCTTTACCGCGGCGCGGAATACGTCGTCGACTTTCTGCCGAAGGTGAAAATCGAAATCGTGCTGGCGGACGACGCCGTCGCGCGCGCAGTCGAAGCCATCCGCAGTGCGGCCCAGACCGGGCGCATCGGGGACGGCAAGATCTTCGTCTCCAACATCGAGCAGGCGCTTCGCATCCGCACGGGCGAAACCGGCACGGACGCAATCTGACCCCCTCCCACCCAGTTCCTCACGCAACGCAAATTATTCAGCAGCGAGGCTACACATGAAAACCGCCAAGGACGTCCTGAAGTTTATCAAAGACAACGACGTCAAGTATGTCGACCTGCGGTTTACCGATCCGCGCGGCAAGTGGCAGCACGTCACCTTCGACCAGTCGCTCGTCGACGAGGACATGTTCGCCGAAGGCACGATGTTCGACGGCTCCTCGATCTCCGGCTGGAAGGCGATCAACGAGTCCGACATGACGCTCATGCCGGATCCCCAGACCGCCACGATGGACCCGTTCTTTGCGGCGCCCACGCTGTCGATCGTCTGCGACATTCTCGAGCCCTCGACCGGCGAGCCCTACAACCGCGACCCGCGCGGCATCGCCAAGAAGGCGATGGCCCACATGAAGACGCAGGGCGTGGGCGACACCGCCTATTTCGGCCCGGAAGCCGAATTCTTCGTGTTCGACGACGTGCGCTTCAAGGCCGATCCGTACAACACGGGCTTCGTCCTCGACTCGATCGAACTGCCGACCAACCAGGACACCGCCTATGAGGGCGGCAACCTCGGACACCGCATCCGCACCAAGGGCGGCTACTTCCCGGTCCCGCCGATGGACTCGGCGCAGGACATGCGTTCCGAGATGCTCGGCGCCATGGCGCAGATGGGCGTGAAGGTCGAGAAGCACCACCACGAAGTCGCTTCCGCCCAGCACGAGCTCGGCATGAAGTTCGACACGCTCGTGCTGATGGCCGACCACATGCAGATCTACAAGTACTGCATCCATCAGGTCGCGCAGAGCTACGGCAAGACGGCGACGTTCATGCCGAAGCCGATCTTCGGCGACAACGGCTCGGGCATGCACGTGCACCAGTCGATCTGGAAGGACGGCAAGCCGGTCTTCGCGGGCAACAAGTACGCTGACCTGTCGCAGGAGTGCCTGTGGTACATCGGCGGCATCATCAAGCACGCCAAGGCGCTGAACGCCTTCACCAACCCGTCGACGAACTCCTACAAGCGTCTCGTCCCGGGCTATGAGGCCCCGGTTCTGCTCGCCTATTCCGCTCGCAACCGTTCGGCGTCCTGCCGCATTCCGTTCACCTCGAACCCGAAGGCCAAGCGCGTCGAGGTTCGCTTCCCCGATCCGACGGCGAACCCCTACCTCGCCTTCGCGGCCATGCTGATGGCCGGTCTCGACGGCATCGCCAACAAGATCGATCCGGGCCCGGCGATGGACAAGGACCTGTACGACCTGCCGCCGAAGGAGCTCAAGAAGATCCCGACGGTGTGCGGCTCGCTGCGCGAAGCCCTCGCCTCGCTCGACAAGGATCGCGCGTTCCTCAAGGCCGGCGGCGTGTTCAACGACGACTTCATCGACAGCTGGATCGAGCTGAAGATGCAGGAAGTCATGCGTTTCGAAATGACGCCGCACCCGGTCGAATTCGACATGTACTACTCGGTCTAGGCCTTATCGGCTCAGACATGCGAAGGGCGGCCGAGAGGCCGCCCTTATTTTTTGTCGTTCGCTATTCAATGACGAATGGCGGCGATCTCGCAGCGAGCGGACCATGTCGACGCCTTCGACATGTCCGGCGAGCGCATCGCCCGCCGGACTTGCGCCGATCAGACTTACGCTGCCGCAGAGGCCTTGTTCACCGGAACCTCAGCGATCGTCTTCAGGATCTGCGAGGCGATGGCGTAGGGGTCGCCCTGCGAATTCGGACGGCGGTCTTCGAGGTAGCCCTTATATCCGTTGTTCACGAAGCTGTGGGGAACGCGGATCGATGCGCCGCGGTCAGCGATGCCGTAGCTGAACTTGTCGATCGCCTGCGTCTCGTGGTGCCCGGTCAAACGCATGTGGTTGTCAGGGCCGTAGACCGCGATGTGATCGGTCACGTTCTTCTCGAACGCCTTCATCAGCGCCTCGAAGTATTCCTTTCCGCCGGTCTCGCGCATGTAGGTGGTCGAGAAATTGGCGTGCATGCCGGACCCGTTCCAGTCTGTCGCGCCGAGCGGCTTGCAGTGGAACTCGATGTCGATGCCGTACTTCTCGGTCAGGCGCTGCAGCAGGTAGCGGGCCATCCACATTTCGTCGGCGGCCTTCCTGGAGCCCTTGCCGAAAATCTGGAATTCCCACTGGCCTTTCGCGACCTCGGCGTTGATGCCTTCGTGGTTGATGCCGGCCTCGAGGCAGAGATCGAGATGCTCCTCGACGATCTGGCGAGCGACGTCGCCGACGTTCGAAAAGCCGACGCCCGTGTAGTACGGACCCTGCGGCGGCGGGTAGCCCTTGTCCGGGAAGCCGAGCGGGCGGCCGTCCTTGTAGAAGAAATATTCCTGCTCGAAGCCGAACCAGGCGCCGGCATCGTCGAGGATCGTCGCGCGCGTGTTGGATTCGTGCGGGGTGACGCCGTCGGGCATCATGACCTCGCACATGACCAGGACGCCGTTCTTGCGCGCGGCGTCAGGGAAGACCGCGACCGGCTTCAGCACGCAATCGGAGCTGCGGCCCTCGGCCTGCTGCGTCGAGCTGCCGTCGAAGCCCCACAGCGGAAGCTGCTCGAGCTTGGGGAAACTGTCGAACTCCTTGATTTGCGTCTTTCCACGGAGATTCGGCACGGGCTTGTACCCGTCGAGCCATATGTATTCGAGTTTGTATTTGGCCATCTATTGGGTCTCCAACGCGATATGCAAACCTGATCGGTCCCGCGCCAGGCCCGAGGCCAGCGCGGCTCCGTGCAGCGCACGGGCGCGGTCGCGTTCAAGCAGCGCGCATGCCAAGTGGCCGCGCGCAGAGCCGGATATCGGGAAATTTCGGAATCGTAGAGCAGTATGACGGGGCTGAGGCGCGCTGCGGCGTCGACGCCAGTCGCGCGACTGTCACAAGTCGCCGCTCACAGACAGCCCATTTCGCTCAAATCTTATGCAACATGATTGCAAACAAGCGCATTCATCCGCCGCGCTGCATCAACCGCGGCAGTCAACCTTCGCCCGCAGGCGAGCGTCTGGCGTCGTGAGGCCGGATCGGCCGACCGTCAATGACGCCGCATCCGATGGGTCGGATAGGCGATGCGAAACTGAAGATCGCTCCAGAAATCCGCTTCCGCCTCGACGGTTTCGTGGTCGTGGTCCGGGCCGGCGGCGTGCAGCGCGGCCCAGCGATCCGTCACGGGCAACGCCGGGCCGGCGTCCGCCGGAATGTCCGGGCGCCCCAGCGCCCCGCGCCGCCGCGCGAATTCCGAGAATGAAACGATCTGCATTTCTGCACCTCCAGAACTTTGACCCTGTCTACTTCGGAAGCCGCAATATGGTGCGCTTCCCCCGCTTCTCCAGGGCCGAATCTCATCAAGATGCGCAGTTTGACTAAAAAAATCGACCGAATCTGTGTCGAAAACCCGAAATCGCCGTCAAATTGTCGCGCCGCGGGGGCGGTTTTGCGAAAAATCGCCGTGGCGGCCGGACCGCGGCCGCGGCGGCGACGAGACCCCGACCGCCCGCTGTCTGGTCGGTCGGTCTAGCGCCCGGCCAGCGCGTCGATCCGGCTTTGGGCTTGTGCGACGAGCTTCTGGTAGACGGGCAGTCCCCTCACGGCGTCGGCGTAACAGGCGCGGAACGCCTTGTCGCCATCGGGGCGCAGCGTTTCGCTCTGTTTGAGAGCCGCTTCGTCCTTGAGGCCCGAATCGCTGTAGCGCTTCTGCGCTGCGTTCGCCTTGTTTTCGAAATCCTTCCAGACCTTTTCGCACGCCGCGATGACCGGCGGTTTCGGCGTCGCCGGCGCGGCGGCGATGAAGACGCGGCCATTGCGGATCAGCGCCACGATGATCTCGTCCGGCGCGCCGGGCCCGTCGTCCTGCTGGCGGCGGTCGAGCATGGCGCGTGCGAAACTCGCGCCGGCGGGCGTCTTGACGGGAAGTTCCGCGAATTTCGTCACAGCGGCGTCGGAGCTGATCGCCTGCGTGTAGAAGCCATCGAATTTCAGCGCGGCCTCAGCCTGCGGCGGAACGTTCTCGAGACCCTTGTCCCACCAGTCGGCGTGCTCCTTGAGCCAGACGCCGACGATGCCCGACGTGGTGACATAGGCCTGCGCCTTGCCGTCGAGCGGGTAGACGAGCGCGTCGAGGGCCCCGAATTCCTGATCCCCTTTCAGCAAGCTGAACTCATTGAGCTTGCCGGGGCCTTTTGCGCCCCGGATCTGCGGGTCGCCGACAATCTTGCGCAACCGGCCCTGCAAGTCTTCGTAGGCTTGCTTCAAAGGCGCCTCGATTTTCTTGTAATCGACCTCTTTGTCGCCGGGATCGAAACGGGCGACGTAGCCGTTGCGTGTCTTCAGATAGTCGTCTTCGAGCGGATCGGCGCGCAGCGGCGTCGACAGAAGCGCGGCGGTTGCGCAGAGCGCCAGACCTGCAAGACCGTTGATCGATTTCATGGACGCCTCGCTTGTATGATCTTCGACGCGCGGGGGCCTTCGGTCGGGCCGCCGCGTGTGGTCGCGATCCGGATTTCGTTTCCGACGATGGTCGCCGCGCCGTCCCAGCGATCGCCGAGCGCGACGCTGCGCAGGTTGGTGAGCGTCAAACGCTTCACGACCTCGCCGTCGTCTCCGAAAGCGCGCGCAGCTGCGAGATCGAGAATGTGCAACGTCGTGAAGACGCCCGTGCCGCCGCCGCTGTACGTCGCGATCGCGACGAGCAGTCCGTTGGTCGTCGCGCCGATATAGCGGTAGGCGGTCTCCTCCGCCTCCTTGCCGCCAGCGGCCGCCCTGCCCTGCGCAAGCCAGGCGCCGTTCTGCCTGATAGCGTCGGCGTACTGGTTGGAGCCGACCGCCGCGTCGAGGTCGACCGATGTCCAGATCGAACCGGAATCAGCGAGATTTCCGTCGCCGAAGTCGCGGAAGATCTCCGGCGGGACGGGCTTGCCGCGCAGGGTGAAGCTCTTGCGAACTTCACTCAGCAAGCGTTGCGTTTCGTCTGCGCTTTCAGCGCGAAGGCGCGTGGCGCTCAGGGCCAAGCCGACGAGGGTCGTCGTCAGCAACATGCGGCGGGTGAGGGATGTCGTCTCGCTCATGCGGCGCAATGTGATCGCTCTCGGGCGCAAGAGCTGCGATAAATCGCACAAAACATGGAGAAGCGCGATGCGCCGCCGTCAGACGCGCAGCGACAAGCGCGCAAGCAGCGCACGCAGGATGGCGCGCCAATGAACGCGCTGCGGCGCTGCGTCGTCGTCGCCGAAGGAGACCGCGCCATAGCCCGCGGCTTCCGCGCAGCGGAGGAGATTCGGCTGTCTGGCGCGCGGTTTCCTCATGCCGAAAGAGTAGGCATGAGAGTTTGAAAGTTTTGTTACGCTCGCATGTCAGCGCCGAGCGACTGGAAGAGGTCGCGGTATTGGCTGGCCGCGTCGTCCCATGAATAGAGCTTCGCGCGCTGTTCGCCGGCGGCCGACAGGCGGGTGCGCAACCAGGAATCGCCGGCGAGGGCCTTCATGCCGGCGGCGATTTCCTGCGCCGATGCGGGATCGACAAGCAGCGCGGCGTCGCCCGCAACTTCCTGCGTCGCGGTCGCGGCGCTCGTCAGCACAGGCGCTCCGCAGGCCATGGCCTCGATGATCGGCAAGCCGAACCCCTCGTATAGCGAGGGAAACAGAAAGGCCTCGGCGCCGGCGAGCAACGGGCCCATGTGCTCCTCCGCGACGTATCCCACCAGCTTCACGCGCGGAAAATCGCCGATGGGCCCCATGTTCCCGAAGACATGGGTGCGCGCGAGATTGCCCGATACGACGAGATGCAGGTCCGCCGGCAGATCGGGTAGCGCCGAGGCCCACGCCTCCAGCGCCTTGCTCAGATTCTTGCGACGGTCGGAGGTCGCTTGCAGCAGGAAATAGCGGCGCGGCAAGTCGAGCGCAGCGCGCGTCGCGGCGATCGATTCAGAATCATAGCGGCGAAACTGCTCGCCGACCCCATTGCCGATGATCTCGATCCGCTCGGGATCGAGCCCATACCAATGGGCGATGCGCCGGCGCGAGAATTCAGAGACCGTCACGACTTTCGCGGCGCGCTTCATCAGCGGCGGCAGCAGCAGGCGATAAGCGCGCGCAAAATTGGCGGAAAAGAATTCCGGCGCGTCGAGGAAAGCGACGTCGTGCAGCGTGACGACCTGCGCGCGCTTGACGATCGGTCCGGTCGCCGAGGGCGACCACAGAAGTTTGCCGATCGTGCGCAGCGGCAACACAAACTGCTCCCACGCATGGCCCCGCGGCCCTCCGAGCGGCCGCGACGGCGCGACCGCCTCGACCGGCCCGAGACGTTTGAGAATTTCGGCGGTCACGCGCTGCTGCCCGCCCATCGAAAAGGCGGTGACGCGCGCGTTTACGGCGAGACGCATGCGGCAGTCCCGGTTGAGGCCTCGACAGCGTGCGCCCGCTCCGCGTCGACGAGCATGCCGCGATAGGCCTTTTCAAGCCGCTCGACATGGCGCGCCAACGTCGGCGGATCGCGCCAATAATCGGCGTAGGCGTTCTGCGACATCCTCCGCACGGTCGCGTCGTCCTGCATGGCTTTCAGCGCGCGCGCGAGATCGGCGACGTCGCCGGACTTGAACCAGAGCCCCATCTCGCCGTCGACGACGGCTTCGCGGCCGGCGCAGACGTCGGAGACGATCACAGGCGTTCCAGCCGCCTTGGCTTCCAGCACGGTCAGCGGCTGACCCTCGTACCAGCGGGAAGGAAATACGAGCGCGCGCGCCTCCCGCAGCGCCTTGCGCGCCGCTTCCGGCGTCTGCCAACCCAGGATGCGGACTTCCGGATATTTCGCGCGCAACTCGGCCGCTGAAGGGCCGTCGCCGACGAAGGTCGGGATCATGCCGGCCAGGCGCGCCGCCTCGGCGAACAGAAACGGCCCCTTCTCTGGCGACACGCGGCCGACGAAGATCATTTCGCCGGACGCCGGGTTCGCCTTCGGGCCGAGATCGTCGGCCGCGACAGGGTTCGAGATGGCGTGAACGCGCCTGCCCTTCGGCAGATAGGGCGCGATGATGTCGCGCTGAATATTCGAAATGCAGATGAAGTCGGAGAAGACGCCGCGCAGGCCGGCGACCTGATTGGCGAGCGCCAGCCGCGCACTGCGCCAGACCTTTCGCGGGAAGCTGACCGCATCGCAATTGGCGACCAGGCACGACGCGCCGAGCGGCTTTCGCAGACAGAGTTCGTGCGCCTGATAATCGTAGAATCCGCCGGTCGGACAGAACAGGAAGTAGTCGTGCAGCGTGAAGATCGCCGGCAGGCGCGACGCCTTGATGGCGCTCGCGATCGACGGCGACAACGCCTTCGCCCAGCCATGCACGTGCACGATCGTGCGGTTCGCGGGCATCGCGTCGAGCAGCTTGCGCAGCGTGCGCTCCGCTTCGAAATTCCAGACGCCCTGCGCTGCGCCCTTCAGCTTCGAGGACGCGCCGAGCAGGTCCGTCTGGCCGAGGCAGACGACTTCGATGTCATTGTCGCGCAACAGCGGGTCGACCGGTCCTGCCGCCGCAAAAACGATCGGCCGGTGGCCGGCCGCCTTCAGGCCTATGGCGCTGTCGAACGCCACCTTCGCCTGCCCCCCGGTGACGGAGGCGTGGTCGAGGCAGATGACGACGGTCAATTGATCCTGCGTAGGCACGCCCGGCTCCTTTTGGCCGGAAGGCTAGCGGCTTTGCTTTAAGGGGAGGTAAGCGCGGCCAGCCCGGCGCGAACGCCCTCGAGCGCAGCGCCACGCGCGTGCGCGGTCTGTTCGATCAGAGAGGCGACGTCCGGCGTCCGGCGGCGCGCGACCGCGCGGGCCAATTGAAACTGGAGCGCCTTGGCCGCGGCGGAGACCGCCCGGCAATGCTCGCGCGCGCCGACGAACGCCGGCCCGGGATCGAGCCACGCGAGATGGTCGGCCAGCAGTTCGTAATTGGCGCCGAGCTGCCGGAACGTATGGAACGCCCAATCATGGAAGACGAGTTCGCCTGCGCCGGCGAGGGCCTGCGCGCGCGCCTCCAACGTCGCGCCAAAAGCGGCGATCGGCTCGCGGCGCGGCGCGACTTCGAGCCATCGCGCAAGAGCCGCGCGCGCTGTGGCGCGCAACGCCTCGCCCGCAAGCGGCGGCCGTTCGAACCGGATCAACTCCGCGTAGGGCGGAATGATCTCGTCCGCCTGCAGGTGCGGCGGCCGAAAGACGACCATGTCGTAGTCGTCGCCCTCCAGACGCCAGCAGCCGAGATTGTGAAAATAATCGAGCGACCGCTCCTCCGGCCGGATGGCGTGGATCGCGATCGTCGTCTTCACATGGCGTTGGCGGTAGGACACGCCAGCGGAATCGGGCAGGTAATAGGCGTCCGTGTCCAGCGCGACGACGCCGCCTGCGGCTATGGCGGCCGCCAGTTGGGTCTCGAAACGGCCATAGAGCGCGAACATGTCGACCGTCGCGCCATAGAGCCGCCCGAGATCGGGAATCGAGGGCATCAACAGCGTGAATTGATCAACGAGAAAATCCTGCGCGACCGTGAACCCGAGCATCGCTTCCGGCTCCAGGCCGCGCGCCGCAGCCAGCTCGATCCAGAAATCGAGTTCGCAATTGGTTTCGGGCCAGTCCCGATCGAGATCGTGCAAGCGATGAGCGCGCCAAGCCTCGGGCGACGCCGCAGACAGCGGGCTCGCCATCGTCAGGCTCTCGCTTGAGCGTTGAATCGTCGAAGGCTTCGTCATTCGCGTCCGTTAGCGCGCGTTCGACCAAATGGTGCTTGCGCAAGGACTTTATTGCAACAAAGCGATTGCCGCTGTCGTCGATAACGTTCCGTAAACCCTAATTGCCGCAGCGAAAGTTCATTTCTGTTTTTGGTTTGTTCCAACAGCCGTCCGGCTGTGGCATAGAGGGCCATGGCCCGAATCAGCGTAAAACGCGGCATGGCGCAAAACGGCGATTTGTTCGGCGGCGCGGCGCGGAAGGCGTCCGCTCCCGCCCCCGCGAAAAAGGAAACGACGCGCGGCACGCCCGGCGAGGCGGGCTACACGGCTGCGTCGATCGAGGTTTTGGAAGGGCTGGAGCCGGTGCGGCGCCGCCCTGGCATGTATATCGGCGGGACGGACGAAACCGCCCTGCACCATCTGTTCGCGGAAGTGATCGATAATTCGATGGACGAGGCCGTGGCCGGCCATGCCACCTTCATCGAGGTCGACCTCGACGCCGACGGCTTTGTCACCGTGACCGACAACGGGCGCGGCATGCCGGTCGATCCCCACCCGAAATTTCCGAAGAAGTCGGCGCTCGAGGTCATCATGACCATGCTGCACGCCGGCGGCAAATTCGATTCCGGCGCCTACCAGACGTCCGGCGGCCTGCATGGCGTCGGCGTATCGGTCGTCAATGCGTTGTCCGATACGCTGGAAGTCGAGGTCGCACGCGGCCAGCAGCTCTACCGTCAGACGTTTTCGCGCGGCGTTCCCACCTCGAAGCTGCAGCAGCTCGGATCGGTGAAGAACCGGCGCGGCACGAAAGTCCGCTTCCATCCCGACGCGCAGATCTTCGGCAAGGGCGCGCATTTTCGCCCTGCCCGCCTGTTCCGCATGGCGCGCTCGAAAGCCTATCTGTTCGGGGGCGTCGAGATCCGCTGGAAATGCGCGCAGACCCTCGTCGAAGGCACGGACACGCCGGCGGAGGCCGTGTTCCGCTTTCCCGGGGGCCTCAAGGATTACCTGGCGCGCGAGATCGAAGGGAAAGAGACGGTCACGCCCGAACCCTTCGCCGGCAAGGTGGAGAAGGAAGGCGGGCACGGCTCGCTGGAATGGGCGATCGCCTGGCTGCCGGCCGACGACGGCTTCACCAACTCCTACTGCAACACGATCCCCACGCCGGACGGCGGCACGCACGAGGCGGGCTTTCGGCTGGCGCTGCTACGCGGCCTGAAGGATCACGCCGAGCGCATCGGCCAGTCCAAGCGCGCGTCGAACATTCAGGGCGACGACGTCGTCGGCCAGACGGCGGCGATGATTTCGGTCTTTATCCGCGAGCCGGAATTTCAGGGGCAGAACAAGAGCCGCCTGATGACGGTGGAAGCCTCGCGCATCGTGGAAGCGACCGTGCGCGACGCTTTCGATCACTGGCTCGCAGGCTCGCCGACGCAGGCGACGCAATTGCTCAACTTCGTCATCGAGCGCGCGGAGGATCGCCTGCGCCGCCGCGCGGAGAAAGACGTCGCGCGCAAGACCGCGACGCGCAAGCTGCGCCTGCCGGGTAAACTCGCGGACTGCTCGAATTCGGGGTCTGTGGGGTCGGAACTCTTCATCGTCGAGGGCGACTCGGCCGGCGGCTCCGCCAAGCAGGCGCGCGACCGCGCCATGCAGGCCGTGCTGCCGTTGCGCGGCAAGATCCTCAACGTCGCATCCGCGACGCGCGACAAGCTCGCGGCCAACCAGCAGATCGGCGATCTCGTGCAGGCGCTGGGCTGCGGCGTCGGCGCGAATTATCGCCACGACGATCTGCGCTACGACCGCATCATCATCATGACAGACGCGGACGTCGACGGCGCGCATATAGCCTCGCTGCTCATCACCTTCTTCTACCGGCAGATGCCGCGCCTCATCGAGGAAGGCCACCTCTTCATCGCCGCGCCGCCGCTCTACAAGCTCACGCAGGGGTCGAAGAGCGTCTATGCGCGCGACGACGCGCATCGCGCGGAACTCGAAAAGAGCGTGCTGACCGGCAAGGGCAAGATTGAGGTCTCCCGCTTCAAGGGGCTGGGCGAAATGCTGCCGGCTCAGCTGAAGGAAACGACGATGGACCCGAAGAAGCGTACGCTTCTGAAGGTGATGATCGCGCCGGAAGACCGCGACGAAACGGCGGACAGCGTCGAGCGGCTGATGGGCAACAAGCCCGAGGCGCGGTTCGCCTTCATTCAGGAACGCGCAGCGTTTTCGCAGGATATCGTCGACCTGTGAGACGGTCGCCATCCGTCATGGCCGAGCCTGCCCCGGCCATCGACGCGGGGCCGAACAGGCTTCGTTTCGGGACTTTGTGTTCATCCTGAGCAATTCTGGCTAACCATTGGCGCGAACGCCCGGCGCAATCCCGGGCGCGACGGATCAGATGCGGCATGGGCGCCCAAGACCAGATCATCGTAACGACTGACGAGCTCCGCGACGTCGCCGCAACCGCACTCCTGCGTGCGGGCTGCGACGAGGCCCATGCGCGCGCGGCCGCGCAGGTCCTCGCGCGCGCCGAGGAAGACGGATGTTCCTCCCATGGCCTGTTCCGCTTGCCGGGATTTCTGGCGGCGCTGAAATGTGGGAAAGCAAAGGGCGACGTTGCGCCTGATGTCACGCGGCTTGCGCCCGGCGTCATCCGCATCGACGGCCGACGCGGGCTTTCGCCTCCGGCCACCGAAGTCGCCCGACAGGCATTGGCGCCGCTCGCACGCGCCAACGGCGTCGCGGCCGCGGCGATTGCGAATGTCCACCACTTCTCGGCGCTGTGGGTCGACATCGAGCCGCTGGTGGACGCAGGCCTCGGCGCGTTGATCTGCACGGCCTATGTGCCGTTCGTCGCGCCGGCCGGCGCGAGCCAGCGTTTCTTCGGCACAAACGCGATGGCCTTCGGCTTCCCCGGCGCCGACGCCTTCATCTTCGATCAGGCGTCCGCCGCGACAGCGCGCGGCGAATTACAGATTGCAGCGCGCGACGGCCTCTTGGCGCCCGAGGGCGCGGGGGTCGGACCCGATGGGACGCCGACGCGCGATCCCTTAGCGATCCTCGCTGGCGCCCAATCGCCGTTCGGCGGACACAAGGGCTCGTCGATCGCGCTGATGGTGGAACTGCTCGCGGGCGTGCTGATCGGCCAGCCGACGAGCCCGGAAGCCGGCCGCGAGGAATCCTCACGCGGCGCATTGGAGGACACCGGACCGCCGAACGGCGGCGTCTTCCTGCTGGCGTTCGATCCCGAAAAATTCGGCGACTCGACCGGTTGGCGCGGGCATGCGGCGTCTTTCTTTTCCGAATTGCGCTCCCTGCCTGGCGTTCGGCTGCCCGGCGACAGACGCAGAGCGGAACGCGCGCGCATCGCGCGCGAAGGCGCGACGATCCCGCGCGATCTGTGGATTCAGGCGCTGACAGCGGCCGGACGCAGCATGGCGGATTAGCCGCGTCCACCGTTCACATGGATGAAGATTAACTGGCGAGCATGTCCGGGCTCGCCTAAGCGAATGGCCATTCGACGGCCTCAGGAATAACCAACAATGTCACAAGCACCCGCTCCCCTCCGATACGACGCGCTGGCGCGCAGCATGCACTGGGCGAGCGCTCTCTTGATCGTCGCCGCCTTCGTCATGGGTCTGACGATCGACGCGCTTCCGAAAGAGATGCGGCCGGCCTATCTCAACGCGCATGTGCTGGCCGGCATCGCGATCCTCGTGCTCGCGTTCGTGCGCCTCGGATGGCGGGCCGGACATCCCGCGCCGCCGCCGCCGGTGGGAACCACGTCCCTGGGCGCGCTCGCCATCAAGCTCGGCCATGGCGCGCTCTACCTGTTTATGATCGCCGTCCCGCTGATCGGATTCGCTCCGCTGTTCACACGCGGAAGGGGCGTCGATTTCGGGCTCTTCCAGATCGCGTCGCCGATCCCGGTCACCAAGCCGTGGATCGGGCTGACGACCGAGATTCACGAAATCGCCGCTTACGCGCTGATCGCGCTGGCGGCCGGACACGTCGCGGCGGCGTTCTATCACCAGTTCGCGCTGAAGGACGGCGTTTTGTCGCGAATGGTTCCCGACAGGACGGCCTGACGCGGGGCGGCTCAACCATTCGTTTACCATGATGCGCGAATGTCTTCGCAGAGGGAGACTTCGCGCATGGGCCTGTTCATCGAATTTCTTCGCGATACGCGTGGCGGCATCGTCGAGAAGGTTGCGGTGATGGCCGGAGCGATCGCGCTCGCCAGCATGGGCGGCGCGCATCTGCTCGACGTCGCCTCGCGCGACCCGACTTCGAAGCTCTACGCCCTGTTCCACAACAACCCGGGCGTCGACTACACGGCGACTGCGACGATCCGTCAGCAGGCGGGGCGTACGACGCTCGATCCCTGCACGACCAAAGCGCGCTGATCACCGCGTCAGCCAGTTCTCCAGGGCGGCGTTTACGGCCTCCGGCCGCTCCATCGTCGACATATGCCCGCAATCAGGCACAATCACGAGCGTCGCTCCCGCGACGCCGTCCGCCATTTTGCGCGCTTTCTCGGGCGGCGTGAGCTGGTCCTTGTCGCCGGCGAGCACGAGCGTGGGGATCTTGATCTTCGCGAGATCGGGCCGCGAATCCGGACGGTTCATGATCGCCGCGCAATGGCGCAGGTAGACCTCGACGCCCGTGTCGAGCGCCATGCGGCGCACGTCGTCCTTCAACCTCGCATCGCTGTAGCGCATGGGATGGACGAGCTGCTCCCATTGCAGGTCCGACAGCGCGCTCATGCCGCCCGAACGCGCCGCCTCCATCCGCGCGTAGCGATTGGCCCGCTGCGCCTCGCCTTCCGGAGTCGCCTGCGTATCGAGAAGCGCCAGCTTGCGCACCCGCTGAGGCGCCTGCCGCATGATCTCGAACGAGAGATAGCCGCCCATCGACAGGCCGCAGAGCGCGAATTGCGGCGGCGCTTTCACGAGGATGTCGGCGGCGATTTCGGCCATGGTCGCGCCGTTGCGGTGATCGGCGACGCGGCAGTCGTAACGCCCCGAAAAAGCTGCGAGCTGCGGCGCCCACAGGTCAGCGGTGCAGGCGAGGCCGGGCACGAAAAGCAGCGGTTCGGACATGCGGGAATCCTTTCGACGCGCAGGCTAGACGGAGCGAGGCCGAAATGAAAACACCTGCGCCCTGCCCTCGCCCGCGCCGCTCTCGCCGAAATCGCGCGCCGGATATTCCGCGACGCGCACCAGTTGGTCGATCGGCAGGAAAGCGCGGCCGGGATCGCCGATCAGCACGTCGGCGCCGCTTTGCCGGCAACGCAGGAGAAAGTCGGTCGCGCGCCGGGCGACGTCGCGGTCGTAGAAGAGATCGCCGACGAGAACGATATCGACGGGCGGCGGCGGCATATCGAGGATATCGGCATGGAGAATATCTATGCGGGCGCCATTCGCCTCGGCGTTCAGCGCGATCGCCGCAACGGCGTCGTCGTCGACCTCCGCCGCCGTCACCGACGCGGCCCCCAGACGGGCCGCCGCGACGCCGACGACGCCCGATCCAGCGCCGAGGTCGAGAACGCGTCGCCCTGCGACCAGCGCCGGATTGGCGCGCAGATGCCGCGCCAGCGCGAGACCGCCGGCCCAGCACCACGCCCAATAGGGCGTGCGGCCCGCGGTCAACCGCCGCAGGCCGCTCGCCGGAGTAGCGGTGTGGATTCGCAGATCGGGCAAGCCGGGCGCCGGCGCGAGCGGAAGATTCGCGCGAATGAAGGCGTCAGCGCGGGCGGTTCGCCAATCGTCCGCGAATACGCGATCGGGTCGGGACGACAAGTTTTCATTGGCCATTCGACCGATCCGCCGGGCTGGAAAGGCGCGCGTGGGCCGCAAATCCTTGACTTTCCAGAATTTCAGAATATTGCATACCGGCGGACGATGGGAGGGCTCGAAGAGAGCCCGGAATGGCCGCCAATCCTGGCAGGGCCGAATACGCTCCCGCCCTCCGGCAATCTGGCGCAATCGTCGCGGCCTGCGCCTCTTTTCCAGACCGAACGAAGCCGCGTTCAGGACATTTGATGCAATTCAACGAATTGGGCCTTTCCGAAAAGGTCCTCCAGGCGGTCGAAGCATCCGGCTATACGACCCCGACGCCCATTCAGGCGCAGGCGATTCCGCAGGCGCTCGCGGGCCGCGATGTGCTTGGCATCGCCCAGACCGGCACCGGCAAGACCGCAGCCTTCACCCTGCCGATGCTCTCGCGCCTCGAACAGGGCCGCGCCCGCGCGCGCATGCCGCGCACGCTGATCTTGGAGCCGACGCGCGAACTCGCCGCGCAAGTCGAAGAGAGCTTCATCAAGTACGGCGCCAATCACCGCCTCAACGTCGCCCTGCTGATCGGCGGCGTGTCCTTCGGCGATCAGGAAGCCAAGATCATGCGCGGCGCCGACGTGCTGATCGCGACGCCCGGCCGGCTGCTCGACTTTTTCGAACGCGGCAAACTGTTGCTGACCGGCATCGAAATCCTGGTCATCGACGAAGCCGACCGCATGCTCGACATGGGCTTCATCCCGGACATCGAGAAGATCTGCAAGCTCGTGCCGTTCACGCGCCAGACGCTGTTCTTCTCGGCGACCATGCCGCCCGAGATCACGCGGCTGACGGAGCAGTTCCTGCACAATCCCGTGCGCATCGAGGTGGCGCGCGCCGCCACCACGGCGTCCACGATCACGCAGGGCCTCGTCGCCTCGCACGGCCACGCGGCCAAGCGCGAGACGTTGCGCCGCCTGATCCGCGCGGAAGAAAACCTCAAGAACGCGATCATCTTCTGCAATCGCAAGCGCGACGTCGCGGTGCTGCACAAGTCGCTCGTCAAGCACGGCTTCTCGGCCGGCGCACTGCACGGCGACATGGATCAGCTCGCGCGCATGGCTTCGCTCGACGCGTTCAAGAACGGCGAAGTGCAGCTCATCGTCTGCTCCGACGTCGCAGCGCGCGGTCTCGATATCCCCGACGTCAGTCATGTCTTCAACTTCGACGTGCCGACCCATTCGGAAGATTACGTCCATCGCATCGGCCGCACGGGCCGCGCGGGACGGTCGGGCACCGCGCTGACGATCGTGACTGAGGACGACACGAAATACGTCGACCAGATCCAGAAGCTGATCGGCAAGGAAATCGACTGGCTCGGTCCGGTGCTCACCGAGCTGCCGCCCGAAGAGCCGTCCCACCGCGAACGCCGGCCGCGTGGCGAAGGCCGCGATGGCGAACGTTCGCGTGGACGGCGCAACGGACGGGGCGAGAGCCGCGGCGAACGCGAGGCCCGCGGAGGTCGTGGCGAAGGCCGCGCCGAGCGGAGCGAGCGCCGGCCCCGCGCTGCGCGCTACGGAGAAGAGGCCGCCGACGTCGAAGCCGCGCCCGCGGAAGCGCCGCGCAGCGAATCCCGCGAGCGCCGCCCGCGCGACGAACAGGGACGCGGCCGCGACCGCAATGACCGGCGACCGCGCCGCGACGACCACGACGACGGCCCGGCCGTGATCGGCTTCGGCGACCACATGCCGTCATTTCTTCTGCGCTCGGTTCGTCCGAGCACGGCGTCGAAAGCCGAAGCGGTCGAAGAATAAGGGCCGCGGGTTTTCGCCCGCAGCCCTCGAATTCTTCGTCGCCTCGTTCGACCGCGCCCGAAGGGGCGCGAGCACTAGAACGGAATGTCGTCGTCCAGGTCCATCGACCGGCCGCCGCCGACCGCCGCCGGGCGACGATCGCCGCCACCGCCGCCGCCCGAACGCCCGCCACCGTAGCCGCCCGAAGACGATCCGCGCTCGAAGCTCGCTCCCTCCTCGCCGCCGCGCGAGTTGCGGCTGTCGAGCAAGGTGAGCTCCCCACGGAACCGCTGAAGCACGACCTCGGTCGTGCGACGCTGGTTGCCGTCCTTGTCCTGATATTCGCGGGTCTGCAGCTGGCCCTCGAGATAAATCTTCGAGCCCTTCTTGCAGAACTGTTCGGCGACGCGGCCGAGGTTCTCGTTGAAGATCACGACATTGTGCCATTCGGTCTTGTCGCGGCGCTCGCCGGTCGCCTTGTCGCGCCAGCTTTCGGTCGTCGCCAACGAGAAGCTCACCATCTTGTCGCCGGACGGCATGGTGCGGACTTCCGGATCGCGGCCGAGATTGCCGATGAGAATGACTTTGTTGACGCTGCCGGACATGGCGCTGCTCCACGGCTGATTTTCTTGAACGGTCTCTTGCGCGCCACCCTACTCCGGGCGGCGGTCAAATGATTTCGCCAATATCTGCGAACGCACGCTTGTCCACAGAGGATCGCGTGTTCCCGAAATGTTCTAGAGAACCGAGGTCGGGAGCGCAAGCCCCCGACCCAGAGATTTCAGCCCGTCGTCACCGCCGTTTCGATGTCGGTCGGATCGATGTCGCGATCGAGCGCCGTCTTCAGCTTGGCGCGGTCGAGTTCGCCCTCCCACCAGGAGACGACGACGCAGGCCACGCCGTTGCCGCACAGATTGGTCAGCGCTCGGCATTCCGACATGAACTTGTCGATGCCGAGCACGATGGCCATGCCAGGCACGAGCTCCGGCCGCACGGCCGCCAATGTGCCTGCGAGCGTGATGAAGCCGGCGCCCGTGATGCCCGATGCGCCCTTCGACGTGAGCATGGCGACCAGCAGGATCGTCATCTGCTCGCCGAAACTCAGATGCACGCCCATCGCCTGCGCGATGAACAGGGTGGCGAGCGTCATATAGATGTTGGTGCCGTCGAGGTTGAAGGAATAACCGGTCGGCACGACCAAACCCACGACGGGCTTGGAGCAGCCCAGCCGCTCAAGCTTCTCCATCATTTGCGGCAGCGCGCTCTCGGACGAGGACGTGCCGAGCACGATCAGCAGTTCGTCCTTGATGTAGCGGAGGAACTTGAAGATCGAGAAGCCGGCGATGCGCGCGATGGTTCCGAGAACGACCACGACGAACAAGATTGCGGTGAGGTAGAAGGTGGCGATCAGGCCGGCGAGATTGCCGAGCGCCTGCGGACCGAACTTGCCGATCGTATAGGCCATGGCGCCGAAGGCGCCGATCGGCGCCGCTTTCACGACGATGGCGATGACGCCGAAGATCGCGTGGGCGAGGTCGTCGATCAGCGCGCGGACCGTGTGGCCGCGCTCGCCGAGCACCATCAAGGATACCCCGAACAGGATCGAGAACAGCAGAACCTGCAGGATTTCGCCCTGCGCGAAGGCGCCGACCACCGCGTCGGGAATGATGTGCAGCACGAAATCGACCGATTTCATCTCGCCGGCTTTCTTGGCGAAGCCGGCGACGGCGGCGGCGTCCGTCTTGCCGGTGAACCCGACGCCCGGCTGCACGACATTGGCGACGATGAGGCCGATGCCCAGCGCGAAGGTCGACACGATCTCGAAATAGACCAGCGCCTTGACCGCCACGCGGCCGATCTTCGAAACCTCGGAAATGTGGGCGATGCCGGAGACGACCGTGCAGAAGATGATCGGCGCGATCACCATCTTGATGAGCTTGACGAAGCCGTCGCCCATCGCCTTGATCCAGTCGTTCTGGGCGAAGGTCGGGAACAGCCATCCCACGATCACGCCGAGAAAGATCGCGACGAGAACCTGGACGTAGAGCAATTTGTAAAGCGGCTTCTTCTCGGGAGCGGTGATCTCAGCAGGGCTCGCCATCGGCGTTTCCTCTTATTTGGCCGCCGCTCCCCAAAGCGTGCGACCAGTTTGTCTTGGGACCCCGAATCCTTACGGCCGTGTCTGCGCTCTGACAAGCATTCGGGCGGGGCGTTCGACAGATTCCAACCCTGGGGAAATCTCGGCTTACCCTCGACCGGAGAGGCCTCGCCCCCTACATTGGTGCTCACCAGCCGATAACGTCCGCACCGATGAAGACACCCAAGACGCCAAAGCCCGCCGCGCCGAAAAAGGCGCCGGCGGCGAAGCCTGTTTCCGCGCGCCAACGCGAAATGTCCCTGCCTGTCCGCGCCGCCGACAGCCGGGTCATCTCGGTGCGCGGCGCGCGCGAGCACAATCTCAAGAACGTCGACCTCACGATCCCGCGCGACGCGCTGGTGGTGTTTACGGGGCTGTCCGGCTCCGGCAAGTCGTCGCTCGCCTTCGACACGATCTACGCCGAGGGCCAGCGGCGCTATGTGGAATCGCTGTCGGCCTACGCCCGGCAGTTTCTGGAGATGATGCAGAAGCCCGACGTCGACCAGATCGACGGGCTCTCCCCGGCGATTTCCATCGAGCAGAAGACGACGTCGAAGAACCCGCGCTCGACGGTCGGCACGGTGACGGAAATCTACGACTACATGCGCCTGCTGTGGGCCCGCGTCGGCATTCCCTATTCGCCGGCGACCGGCCTGCCGATCGAGAGCCAGACGGTCAGCCAGATGGTCGACCGCGTAATGGCCCTGCCGGAAAAGACCCGGCTCTATTTGCTCGCGCCGGTCGTGCGCGGCCGGAAGGGCGAATACCGCAAGGAAATCGCCGATTACATGAAGCGCGGCTTCCAGCGGCTGAAAATCGACGGCCAGTATTACGAGATCGCCGACGCGCCGGCGCTGGACAAGAAGTTCAAGCACGACATCGACGTGGTGGTGGACCGAATCGTCGTGCGGCCGGACATCGCCTCGCGGCTCGCGGAAAGCTTCGAGACGGCGCTGGAACTGGCGGGCGGGCTGGCGGTCGTCGAGTTTGCGGATGCGGCGCAGGCTGCAGCGCTGTCTCCTTCTCCCCGTCTCAAATCGGGTGTTCCCGATTTGAGCATAGATGCTGAAGTCGGCAACAGCCGACTTCAGTCTCGGGGAGAAGGTGGGCGAAGCCCGGATGAGGGGCAAGCCGCGCAGCAATCGTCACCGGCTGCCCCTCGCCCCGGCCCTCTCCCCGCAAGCGGGGAGAGGGAGAAGAAGGCCGCCGACAAGCAGGCCAACGTGTCCACCCATTACGGCGAACACATCGTATTTTCCTCGCAATTCGCCTGCCCGGTGTCGGGTTTCACGATCCCCGAGATCGAGCCGCGCCTGTTCTCCTTCAACAATCCCTTCGGCGCCTGCCCGACGTGCGGCGGCCTCGGTTCCGAGCAGACGATCGATCCCGATCTCGTCGTGCCCGATCCGAAACTCACGCTACGCAAGGGCGCCATCGCTCCGTGGGCGCGTTCGACCTCGCCTTATTACGCGCAGACTCTCGAAGCGCTCGGCAAGCACTACAAGTTCCGGCTCGACACCCCTTTCGAGGCGCTGCCTGAAAAGGCGCGCGACGTCATCCTCTACGGATCTGGCGAGGATGCGATCAAATTCTCATACGACGACGGGCTGCGCGCCTACGACGTGAAGAAGCCGTTTGAGGGCGTCGTCTCCAATTTGCAGCGCCGCTACCTCGAAACGGAGTCCGAATGGGCGCGTGAAGAGATTGGCCGCTTCATGTCGGCGACGCCGTGCAAGGCCTGCAACGGCTTTCGGCTGAAGCCGGAGGCGCTGGCGGTCAAGATCGGCATGAAGCACATCGGCGAGGTCTGCGACCTCAGCGTCAAGGCGGCCGCCGACTGGTTCGCCGCCATTCCCGACGAACTCGATTCCAAACGCAACGAAATCGCAGCGCGCATCCTCAAGGAAATCCGCGAGCGTCTCGATTTTCTGGTCGACGTCGGCCTCGACTATCTCACGCTCGCGCGAGGCTCGGGCTCGCTGTCGGGCGGCGAGAGCCAGCGTATTCGCCTCGCTTCCCAGATCGGCTCGGGACTGACGGGCGTTCTGTACGTGCTGGACGAACCCTCGATCGGCCTGCACCAGCGCGACAACGCGCGCCTGCTCGAAACGCTGCGGCGCCTGCGCGATCTCGGCAACACCGTGATCGTGGTCGAGCACGACGAGGACGCGATCCTGACTGCGGACCATGTCGTGGATGTCGGGCCCGGCGCCGGCATACACGGCGGGAGCATCGTGGCGGAAGGGACGCCGGCCGACATCATGGCCAATCCCAAATCGCTGACCGGCCAGTATCTGACCGGCGCGCGCGAGGTCGCGACGCCCAAGAAACGGCGCAAGCCGACGCCAGGCCGCCGCCTGAAACTGACGGGCGCGAAGGGCAACAACCTCAAGAACGTGACGGCGGAAATCCCGCTCGGCCTGTTCACCTGCATCACCGGCGTGTCGGGCGGCGGCAAGTCCACGCTGGTCATCGACACTCTTTACAAGGCGGTGGCGCGGCGATTGTCAGGCGCGCTGGAGCACGCCGCGCCACACGACAAGCTCGAAGGCCTCGAATTCATCGACAAGGTGATCGACATCGATCAGTCGCCGATCGGCCGCACGCCGCGCTCGAACCCGGCGACCTACACGGGCGCGTTCACGCCGATCCGGGAATGGTTCGCCGGCCTGCCCGAGGCCAAGGCGCGCGGCTACCAGCCCGGCCGTTTCTCCTTCAACGTGAAGGGCGGGCGCTGCGAAGCTTGCCAGGGCGACGGCGTCATCAAGATCGAGATGCACTTCCTGCCGGACGTCTACGTCACCTGCGACGTCTGCAAGGGCAAGCGCTACGACCGCGAGACGCTGGAAGTGAAATACCGCGAGAAGTCGATCGCCGACGTGCTGGACATGACGGTCGAGGAAGCCGCCACCCTGTTCAAGGCCGTGCCGTCGATCCGCGAGAAGATGGAGACGCTCAAGCGCGTCGGGCTCGATTACATCCATGTGGGACAGCAGGCGACCACGCTCTCGGGCGGCGAGGCGCAGCGCGTGAAACTATCGAAGGAGCTGGCGCGCCGCTCGACCGGCCGCACGCTCTACATTCTCGACGAGCCGACCACAGGCCTGCACTTCCACGACGTGAAGAAGCTGCTGGAAGTGCTGCACGAACTCGTCGACCAGGGCAATTCGGTCGTCGTGATCGAGCACAATCTCGAAGTCATCAAGACCGCCGACTGGATCATCGACATGGGCCCCGAAGGCGGCGACGGCGGCGGCGAGATCGTGGCGCAGGGCGCGCCGGAGGAGATCGTGAAGGTTTCGCGCAGCCACACCGGGCGTTTCTTGAAGGAAGTGCTGGCGCGGCGGCCGATGAAGGTCCCGGGCGAGGCGGCGGAGTGAGCGCCTAACCTCGCCACTCCTCGCTCGCCCGCGCAAATTCCGTCACCGACCCCGCTGCATTGTCGACGATCATCGTCAGATCGA
>CAZWJF010000036.1:0-24129 GCA_964634325.1 uncultured Rhodoblastus sp. | reverse complement strand
CAATCTCCCCCTTAACCCCAAAATCATCCAAAACGCCCTCAAGAAGACGTGCGTTTTCATCCAGGATTTCAGGCGCCGTATTGGCGAAATCGCTTTCCTCGTGTTCGCGAAGGAGGTCGATGGGCGGGCGCTCGTAGGCGTCCGCGGACGATTTCGTACGGAAAATCCTGCCGTCGCTGCGAGGCGCGGAGCGGCGGGGCAAGCCGTCCTCCGCCGGCTTGCCTCCGCCTGTTTCGGTCGGGCCGGCGCCGAGGGGCGCAGCTTGCGTCTGCGCCTTTACCCGCACGCGCCGCTTTTCTTCCCGCGCCGCCGGCGCGGGTCTTGGCACTTCGCGCAGGCGCGCCGCGCGTTCGCCTTCGTCGTCGTCAGGGCCGTCTGCAGCGCCGGATACGAGCAGAGACGCCAATCGTTGCAGTTCCGTGCGAACGATCGGCGTCTCGCGCGGATGCATGCGCGGCATGGGCGGCGCGCGATGAAGATCGGGCGCGTCGAATTCCTCGATGACAATCTTGCGCGCCGCGTCGCCGAGGAAGACGTCGGTGCGCGCCATCTCCGGCGAGCGGGGGATGAGGATTTCGATCAGCGGGCGCGGCGCGGCGTCGACGACGCGGGGCGTCGGCTGCGGCGTGGTCTCGATCGCGGTCGCGACGGCGACGTTAGACGCTTGTTCGGGCGCCTGCGCCGAGGGTTGCAGCAGCCCTTCGGCAGGCAGGATGGCGACGATTTCCGTCTGCGCCGGCTCTGAGGGCGCCGTGGGCTTCGGATCGGGCGTGCGGGTGAAGCGCACCCAGCCAGGTTTGCGGCTCTGACGCTCGACGCGGGCGGCCGCGTCCGCTTCTTCCTGCGCGCGGCGCTCGGATTCGAGCCGGCGCAATTCTTCCTTGCGGCGCGCGAGTTCGGCCTCCGACGAGCGGGCGAACCGTACGTCGCCGGTGGCCGTCTTGGCCGTGAGACCGGGACGCGGCGCGACGCGCGCCGTCTTCTCGATCGACTTCGCCGCCTTGGCGGAAGCCTTGTCCGCCTGCGCCATGGCGGCTTGCAGCGGGGAGCCCATCGCCGCCAGCGGCTGGGGAACGAGGCTTTGCGGCGCGATGGCGACCGGCGCGAGGGCGGGTTGAACAAACGGCGGGGCCGGCTCGCGGCGGGGCGGTCGAACTGCGACGATCGGCGCCGCATTCGGGCGTCCGCCGACGTCGACCTCACGGATCATGACCGGATTGATATTGGGCCGTCCCTTGGACCGCCTGGTCGGCTTGCCGCCGCTCTCGTCCTTGAGGGCGTCGAGCATTTTGGCGATCCAGGCGTCGAAGGTCATGTGCAGGTTCCGAGGACACGCAATACTGCCGTTAGGGTTAACCCGTCGCGGTTAAGGCGTGGTTATTTCGCGGGCCTCCGTCGCCCGGAATCGTCCACAGGCGCCTTTGACCCGTCGCCGGCAGGCGCCTAGGACTCTGCCCTTCCCTTGTCTTTGAGTCGGGCCGCATGAAATCGATCAGTCAGCGCATCGCCGAGGAATTGAGCGTCGCGGAGCGTCAGGTGGCTGCGGCCGTCGATCTGCTGGACGGCGGCGCGACTGTGCCGTTCATCGCGCGCTATCGCAAGGAAGCGACAGGGGCGCTGGACGACGCCCAATTGCGCACGCTGGAGGAGCGGCTGCGCTATCTGCGCGAACTGGAAGAGCGGCGCGCCGCAGTTCTCGAAAGCGTCAAGGCTCAGGGCAAACTCGACGCCGCGCTGGAGGCTCTGATCAACGAAGCCGACACGAAAGCGCGGCTCGAGGACATCTATCTGCCCTATAAACCCAAGCGCCGCACCAAGGCGCAGATCGCGCGCGAGAACGGGCTCGAACCGCTTGCCGAACTGCTGCTCGCGCATCCGGAGCGCGATCCCAAAGTCGAGGCCGCCGCTTATGTGAAGCCCGAAGCCGTCGAAACGCCCGAAGCCGCGCTGGACGGCGCGCGCGCGATTCTGGTCGAGCGTTTCGCCGAAGACGCCGAATTGATCGGCCGCCTGCGCGAAGACTTCTGGATGCGCGGCGCGCTCGTCTCGAAAGTGCGCGAGGGCAAGGAGCAGGCCGGCGCGAAATTCTCGGACTATTTCGACTTCGCCGAGCCGCTCGCCAAGCTGCCGTCGCATCGCATTCTGGCGGTCATGCGCGGCGAGCGCGAGGAAGTCCTCGATCTGCGTATGGTTCCCGATCCCTCGGCCGATCCAGCCTCGCGGGCGCCGGGCCCTTACGAGTTCGCGATCGCCAGCCGTTTCGCGATCGCCGATCGCGGACGGCCCGGCGACAAATGGCTGATGGAGACGGTGCGCTGGGCCTGGCGCACCAAGATCGAAATGCAACTCGCCGTCGACCTTCGGCTTCGGCTCTGGACCCACGCGGAAGATGAAGCTGTGCGCGTGTTCGGCGCGAATCTGCGCGATCTGCTGCTGGCCGCGCCGGCCGGCGCGCGCGCGACCATGGGGCTCGATCCGGGCTTTCGCACCGGCGTGAAGGTCGCCGTCGTGGACGCGACCGGCAAGGTCGTGGCGACGACCGCGATCTTCCCGCACGAGCCGCAGCGGCGCTGGGACGAGAGCGTCGCCGCGCTCGCCGCGCTCTGCGCGCGTCACAACGTCGAATTGATCGCAATCGGCAATGGCACGGCCTCGCGCGAGACCGACAAACTCGCTGGCGAGTTGCTGCGGCGACACCCCGAGATCAAGGCCGCCAAGGTGATGGTGTCGGAAGCCGGCGCTTCGGTCTATTCGGCGTCGGCCTACGCCTCGCAGGAACTGCCGGAACTCGATGTG
The DNA here is from genome assembly GCA_964634325.1 of uncultured Rhodoblastus sp. GTDB lineage: Bacteria > Pseudomonadota > Alphaproteobacteria > Rhizobiales > Beijerinckiaceae > JAJXWB01. The sequence continues at coordinate 21,333 of CAZWJF010000036.1, read as the reverse complement.
ACCCTGCGCGGCGCGGTTTCGATCGCGCGCCGACTGCAGGATCCGCTCGCCGAACTCGTGAAGGTCGAGCCCAAGGCGATCGGCGTGGGCCAGTACCAGCACGATGTGTCCGAACACAAGTTATCGCGCTCGCTCGACGCCGTCGTGGAGGACGCGGTCAACGCCGTCGGCGTCGACGTGAATACCGCTTCGGCCAAATTGCTGGCCCGGGTATCGGGCGTCGGCGAGAGTCTGGCGCAGTCGATCGTCGCCTATCGGAACGAGGCGGGGTCGTTCCGAAATCGCGCGGCGCTGAAGAAAGTTCCCCGGCTGGGCGCACGCGCCTTCGAATTGTCGGCCGGATTTCTGCGCATCAATGGCGGCGACGATCCGCTCGACCGCTCCGGCGTGCACCCGGAGGCCTATCCCGTCGTGCGACGGGTCGCGCAGAAAGCCGGCGCGGACGTCTCTGCGCTGATCGGCAACTCCAAGATGCTGACGTCGCTCAAGCCGGCCGAATTCACCGACGAGACGTTCGGTCTGCCGACGGTGGTCGACATATTCAAGGAATTGGAGAAGCCCGGCCGCGACCCGCGTCCGGCTTTCAAGACGGCCGATTTCAAGGAGGGCGTCGAGGCGATCTCGGACCTGAAGCCCGGGATGATCCTGGAAGGCGTCGTCACCAATGTTGCGGCCTTCGGCGCGTTCGTGGATATCGGCGTGCATCAGGACGGGCTCGTGCACGTCTCCGCCATGTCGAAGACCTTCGTGAAGGACCCCCGCGATGTCGCCAAGCCAGGAGACATCGTGAAGGTGAAGGTGCTGGAAGTCGACGTTCCGCGCAAGCGCATCAGCCTGAGCATGCGCCTCGACGACGCCGCCGAGGCGCGGCAGAAGCCGGGCCAGAAAATGGACCGCGGACAGGAGCGTTTCGCGCGCCAGCCCGAACGCGCCAATAGCGGCGGCGGCGCGCTGGCGGCTGCGCTGGCGCGATCGCAGACGAGGCGCGGGTAAGGCGGCGTAACCTTCCGTTCGCCCTGCGACCGCGGCGCGCTTGCATCTGCGCGCCGCTTGCGGTCCTGTCGCGTGCGAAGCCTGAGGGAATCACGCATGGCCGCCAATATCGACCCGCGCGCCGGGCAACTCGCCGACCCGCACGATCTGATCGACGTCTCACGCCTCGTCACGGCCTATTTTTCGGGCAAGCCCGATCCGGCCGAACCGTCGCAGCGCGTCGCCTTCGGCACGTCGGGACATCGCGGCTCGGCGCTCGACAACAATTTCAACGAAAACCACATTCTCGCGACGTCGCAGGCGATTTGCGACTACAGGCGCGGCAAGGGGATCGACGGACCTCTGTTCGTCGGCGCCGATACGCATGCGCTGTCCGCGCCGGCTTTCGCCAGCGCGCTCGAAGTGTTTGCCGCCAATGATGTGATCGTGATGATCGACGATCGCGGCGGCTACACGCCGACGCCCGTCGTCTCGCACGCCATCCTCACCTACAACCGCGGACGGAGAGATCATCTGGCCGATGGCGTCGTTATCACGCCCTCGCACAATCCGCCGCAAGATGGCGGCTTCAAATACAATCCGCCGAACGGCGGCCCGGCGGACGGCGATGTGACGGGCGCGATCGAGAAGGCGGCCAACGCCATGCTCGCCGCCGGTCTCGCAGGTGTGAAGCGTGTGACGCTGGCGCGCGCGCTCGCATCCGATCTCGTCAAGCGACGCGATTACATCACGCCTTACGTCGCGGATCTCGCCGCCGTGCTTGACATGGACGCCATTCGCGCATCGGGCGTGAAGATCGGCATCGATCCGCTCGGCGGCGCGGCGGTTCATTACTGGGCGCCGATCATCGAGCGATACAAGATCGACGCGACCATCGTGAACGATCTCGTCGACGCCACCTTCCGTTTCACGCCGCAGGACTGGGACGGCAAGATCCGCATGGACTGCTCCTCGCCCTACGCCATGGCGAAGCTGATCGATCTCAAGGACAGGTTCGACGTCGCCTTCGCCAACGATACGGACGCCGACCGCCATGGCATCGTGACGCGTTCGAGCGGGCTGATGAATCCGAACCATTATCTGGCGACCGCGATCGATTATCTGTTTCGTCACCGGCCCGACTGGAGCGCGAGCGCGGCGATCGGCAAGACGATGGTGTCGTCGTCGGTCATCGACCGCGTTGCGCAAAGGCTGAACCGCAAGCTCATGGAAGTGCCGGTCGGCTTCAAATGGTTCGTCGACGGGTTGATCGGCGGCGAATTCGGATTCGTCGGCGAGGAGAGCGCCGGCGCCTCCTTCGTGCGTCGCGACGGCGCGGTTTGGACGACCGACAAGGACGGAATCATCCTCGGGCTGCTCGCGGCGGAAATCGCCGCGCGCACGGGCAGGGACCCCGGCGAGAATTACGCCGCGATCACGCGCGACCTCGGGGCCCCGTTCTATGCGCGCATCGATGCGCCGGCGAACGCTGCGCAGAAGAACGTGCTGAAGAAGCTCTCGCCCGAGCAGTTCGGCGCGACAACGCTCGCCGGTGAAAAGATCACGGCGAAGCTCACCAGGGCGCCGGGCAACGGCGCCGATTTCGGCGGGTTGAAGGTCGTTTCCGAGAACGGCTGGTTCGCGGCGCGTCCTTCCGGCACAGAGGACGTCTACAAGATCTACGCTGAGAGTTTTCGCTCGGCCGATCACCTCGCCGAAATCCAGAACGACGCGCGCGACGCGCTCGCGAAAGTGTTTGCAGCCAGCGGGGCGGCATGAAGGGCGTCAGCCCCTCACGCCGGACGAGAGGCTTCAACCCTTCACTGCGACCGCGCCGCCGTATTTCGTACGCAACTCGGTCTTGAGGAGTTTGCCGGTCGCGGTGTGCGGCAGGCTCTCGACGAAGACGACATCCTCCGGCATCCACCATTTGGCGATACGCGTCGACAGGAATTCGAGGATCGATTCCTTGGTCGGATTGGCGCCGGGCTTGGGATGGACGAGCAGCAGCGGACGCTCCTGCCAGGTCGGATGGGGGATGGCGATGACCGCCGCCTCGAAGACGTCTGGATGCAGCAACGCGAGATTCTCGATCTCGATGGACGAAATCCATTCGCCGCCGGACTTGATGACGTCCTTGAGACGATCGGTCAGCTGCACGTAGCCGTCGGGGTCGATGGTCGCGACGTCGCCGGTGCCGAACCAGCCGTCGTCGTCGACGACCTTGCCGCCCTCGCCCTTGAAGTAACCCGAAATCACCCAGTTGCCGCGCACCTTCAGTTCGCCGATCGACTGGCCGTCGTGCGGCAGCGTCTCGCCGTCCTTGCCGACGAGTTTCAATTCTACGCCGCAGACCTGACGGCCTTGCTTGACTTGCATGTCGACGATCTCGTCCGGCGTCGCATTCTCGTGTTTGGCGAGCGGCGAGCCGAGCGTGACGATCGGGCTCGTTTCGGTCATGCCCCATGCGTGCAGCAGGAAGATGCCGAGTTCGTCGCGCACCTTCTGGATAGTTGCGCGCGGCGCGGCGGTTCCGCCGGAGAAGATCATCTTCAATTTCAGCTTCGACAGGTCCAGCTTGCTCTTGTTGGCGTCCAGCCACGCGAGGAAGTTCAGCCAGATCGTCGGAATGCCGCCGGCCTTCGTGCAGCCCTCCTGCTCGAGCAGCGTATAGATGCTCTCGGGATCGAGTTTTGGACCCGGCAGAACGAGCTTGGCGCCGCACATCGCGCAGGAGAACGGAATCGACCAGGCGTTGGCGTGGAACAGCGGCACGATCACCAGGATCGAGTCCTTAGCCGAGAAGGCCATGCCGTCGGCCGCGCAAGCGGCGAAGGCGTGCAGTAGCGTCGAGCGATGACTGTAGAGAACGCCCTTGGGGTTGCCGGTCGTCCCCGATGTGTAGCAAAGCGTGCAGGCGGTGTTCTCGTCGAACTGCGGCCAGACATAATCGGGCGAAGCCTCCGCGAGCAACGTTTCGTAGCACAGGAGATTGCCGACCTTGACGGTTGGCATGTCCTTGGCGGCGCAGAGCGCGACCCATCCCTTTACTTTCGGCAAGTGCGGGGCGAGTTGCTCGACAAGGCCGACAAAATCGAGATCGAAGAAGACATACGCGTCGTCGGCGTGGTCGATGATGTAGACGAGCTGCTCCGGAAACAGCCGTGGGTTGACGGTATGCAGGACGCGTCCGGAGCAGGCGACGCCGTAGTAGAGCTCGAGATGTCGCCACGAGTTCCACGCGAGCGTGGCGACGCGGTCGCCGTGGCCGACGCCCAATTTTTCGAGAGCGTTCGCCACGCGCTTGGCGCGCTTAGCGACCTCGCCATAGTTCGAGCGGTGGATGACTCCTTGCGGATCGCGCGAGACGATCTCGGTCTTGGAATGCCAAGTCGCGACATAATCGACGATGTTGGAAATCAGCAGCGGGCGCTGCTGCATCAGCCCTAGCATGGCGTCTTCTCCCCTCCAGTTTTCGAACGGCCATTTGATGGCCGACCTGTTCGTATTCGCATTTCGGCTTACGCGTTCACACGATGCGACTCTTCTTGTCGCCCCAGTAGCGATCGCGCAGCAGGCGCTTGTACAGCTTGCCCGTCGGCAGACGCGGCAGTTCCTCGGCGAAGTCGATCGAACGCGGGACCTTCTGGCGTGAGAGGTGCTGCCCGCAGAACTCGATCAGCTCCTTCTCGAAATCGGGCCCAATCGCGACGCCGGGCATGGGTTGGACGACGGCTTTCACTTCTTCGCCGAGATCGGCGTTGGGGACGCCGAAAACGGCGGCGTCCGCGACCTTTGGGTGAGTGATCAACAGATTCTCGCATTCCTGCGGATAGATGTTCACGCCGCCGGAAATGATCATGAAAGTCGCGCGGTCGGTGAGATACAGATAGCCGTCGTCGTCGACGTAGCCGACGTCGCCGACCGTGCTCATCGAACCGTCCGCCGACCGCGTTTCCTTGGTCTTCTCCGGATCATTGAAATATTCGAAGGCCGTGGCGGTCTTGAACCAGAGCGTGCCCGACTGTCCCTTGGGGACTGGCTTCATTTCTTCATCCAGAACATGCAGGTCGCCGAGCAGCACCTTGCCGACAGTGCCGCGGTGGCTCAGCCACTGCTCGGCGTCGCAGGCGGTGAACCCCAAGCCCTCGGTCGCGCCGTAATATTCGTGGATGATCGGTCCCCACCATTCGATCATCTGCTCCTTCACCTGCACAGGGCAGGGGGCGGCGGCGTGAATGGCGATCTCGAGCGAAGACGTGTCGTACTTCTTGCGCACATCGTCGGGCAGTTTCAGCATGCGCGAGAACATGGTCGGCACGAGCTGCGTATGCGTGACCTTGTACTTCTCCAGCAACTGCAGGTAGTGCTCGGGGTCGAAGCGCTCCATGACGATCACTTTCGCGCCCTTCGAGATCGCAAGATTGACCGCGGCCTGCGGCGCCGAGTGATAGAGCGGCGCCGGCGACAGGTAGATCATGTCTTCGCGATAGCGCCAGAGCTTGTCGAGGAAGTCGAATAGCGGCAGGCGCTGCGTCGGCGGCTGCTCGGGCAGCGGACGCAATATGCCCTTCGGGCGTCCCGTCGTGCCCGATGAGTAGAGCATCGCGGTGCCCAAGCATTCATCCGGGATCGGCGTCGATGGAAAATTCTTCGTCGCTTCGTCGAGATTGATAATTTTGGCGCCATCGCCCGGCCCGTCGACGATCAGGACCAACTCGACGCGCGGGCAATCCTTGAGCGCCGCCAGCGCCACGTCGCGTTTCGCCTGCGACGTGATCAGAATCTTGGCCTCGCAATTGTTGACGATATAGGCGAGTTCTTCCGGCGTCAGAAAAGAGTTCACGCACGTGAAATAAAGGCCGGACCGCTCGCCCGCTCCGCAGCACTCCACGTAGCGGGCGTTGTTCTCCATGAAGATCGCGTAATGGTCGAGCCGCTTCAGGCCGCGCGCCCGGAACAGATGCGCGAGGCGATTTTCGCGCGCGTCCAGCTCGCCGTAGGTGATCGTTTCGCCCGACGAAGCCATGATGACGGCCGGTTCGTCAGCTTTCGTCGCGGCGTAGACGCCTGGATACATTTGTCCCTCCCATTCTTCATTGAATTCAGTCTAGGCGGGAAATGTTGAGAGCGGAAGTCGTCGGACAATTCCGTATGGTGAATGATGCCGCCACCGGCGGCCGGCGTCGGCTTTGACACGGACGCCGGGAGCGCCTAGGCATCGTCGCAAAACTGTCACATTAGGTCTTTCAGGGGATTGCAATGCTCGGCTGGTTTCAGGCGATGATGCCGCGCGAGGACAAGTTCTTCGATATGTTCTCTCGGCACATGGCGACCGTGACGGCCGGGTCGATCGAGCTTCGCTCCCTGCTGCGCGGCGAAGGCGATTTTTCGATCCATGCGGCGGAGATCGCGCGGCACGAGCGGCTGGCCGACGACATCATGCGCGAACTGCTGCTGGCGGTGCGGCGCACGTTCATCACGCCTTTCGACCGCTCCGACGTCAGCGGGCTCGGCACGTCGCTGGACGACGCCATCGACCAGATGCAGCGCACCGCCAAGAAGATCGATTTGTTCGACATGCGCGTGTTCGAACCGAAGATGATCGAGATGGGCGAGGTGATCGTCGAGGCCTCGGAACTCGTCGCCCGCATGGTCTCCATGCTTCCGGACATGCGCGGCAACAATGCGCGCATTTCCGCGCTCAACGTCCAGATGGCCAAACTCGAGGAGAGGGCCGACGAACTGCACGACCAGGGCGTCAAGGCGCTCTACCTCGCGCATCGGACCTCCGACCCGATGGCCTATGTCGTGGGCGGCGAGATTTACGATCATCTGGAGAAGGTCGTCGATCGGCTCGAGGACGTGGCGAACCGCGTCGTCGACATCGTAATCGAACATATGTGAGCCGCGCGTCTTGTCCGCCACGCTCTCCATCCTCGTCTTTCTGATCATCGTCGCGCTGGTCTTCGACCTGCTGAATGGTCTGCACGACGCCGCCAATTCCATCGCCACCATCGTGTCGACCCGCGTGCTGCGCCCGCAGTTCGCGGTCGGATGGGCCGCCTTCTTCAATTTCATCGCCTTTCTGTTCTTTGGGCTACATGTCGCGCAGACCGTGGGGACCGGCATCGTCTCGCCCGGCGTCGTCGACGATCATCTGATCTTCGGCGCGTTGATGGGCGCCATCGTCTGGAACCTCATCACCTGGTGGGGCGGCATTCCCTCCAGCTCCTCGCATGCGCTGATCGGGGGGCTCGTCGGCGCGGGCGTGGCCAAGGGCGGGCTGGCGGCGGTCGTGTGGAGCGGCCTGACCAAGACCGCGCTGGCGATCGTCGGCTCGCCGCTGCTGGGGTTTCTGTTTGCGCTGTTGCTGGTGCTCGCGGTGTCCTGGTTGTTCGTCAGGTCGTCGCCGACGGCGGTCGACAGATATTTCCGCAGTCTGCAATTCGTGTCCGCGTCCCTTTATTCGCTCGGCCACGGCGGCAACGACGCGCAGAAGACGATGGGCATCATCGCCGTGCTGCTCTACACGCACGGCCAGACCGGCGAGACCTTTCATGTGCCGCTATGGGTCGTGCTGTCCTGTCAGGCCGCGATGGGCCTCGGCACGCTCTTCGGCGGCTGGCGCATCGTGCACACGATGGGCTCGCGCATCACGCGGCTTCAGCCGATGCAGGGTTTCTGCGCCGAGACCGGCGGCGCCATCACATTGTTCCTGGCGACCGCATTCGGCATTCCCGTCTCCACGACGCACACCATCACCGGCGCGATCGTCGGCGTCGGCGCGGCGCGGCGCGTTTCGGCCGTGCGCTGGAGCGTCGCGCAAAACATCGTCGTCGCCTGGATCGTGACCATGCCTGCGGCGGCCCTGATCGGCGCGTTCTTTTACTGGATCGCCACGCTCACTTTCTGATTGGTTCCGCTCAGCGAAACCAGCCCGCCGCTCATGGCTCATGACCGCCATGCGGGAATGATCTTTCGCGGCTCGAAATTTCCGCTATTGTGGCCCCGATTTAAGCGGGCGATTAAATCGCGACCCGCATCGGGAGGCGTGAAGGGATGAAACTCGACAATACGATTTCGGCCGTCGTGACGGGCGGCGCCTCCGGGCTTGGCGCGGCGACGGCGCGGATGCTCGCCTCGCACGGCGTGAAGGTCGCTATTTTCGATCTCAACGAGGAGCTCGGCGAGGCGCTCGCCAAGGAAATCGGCGGCGTGTTCTGCAAGGTCAACGTCGCCTCGACCGACGACGTCAATGCGGGGTTTGCGAAAGCGCGCGCGGCGAACGGGCAGGAGCGCATTCTGGTGAATTGCGCGGGCGTCGGCGGCGGCGCGGCCAAGACCGCCTCGATGGACCGGGAGACCAAGCAGCCGAAGGAATATCCGCTGGAGAATTTCGAACGGATCATCAACGTCAATCTGATCGGCACGTTCCGCTGCATCACCAAAGCCTCGGCGGGCATGCTCACGCTGCCGCCTTTGCCCGACGGCGACCGGGGCGCGATCGTCAATACGGGGTCGGTCGCCGCTGAAGACGGCCAGATCGGACAGGTCGCCTATACGGCTTCGAAAGCCGGCGTCGTCGGCATCACGCTGGTTGTGGCGCGCGACCTCTCCGATCAGGGCATCCGCTGCAACACGATCCTGCCGGGCATCTTCGACACACCGCTGCTCGCGCGTGCGCCGGAGAACGTGAAGGCCGGGCTCGCGGCCATGGTGCCCTTCCCCAAGCGCCTCGGACGCGCCGAGGAATATGCGCATCTCGCGCATACGATGATCACCAACGGCTATTTCAACGGCGAAGACGTGCGTCTCGACGGCGCGATCCGCATGGCGCCGCGGTAAGACAGCAGGGAAGGAAACGACAATGACGGAAGCATGGATCATCGACGCGGCGCGCACGCCGCGCGGCGTCGGCAAGGCCGGCAAGGGCGCATTGTGGGACGTCCATCCGCAGCAGCTCGGAGCGGCTGTCCTGAAGGCGCTCGCGGAACGCAACAAGATCGATACGAAGGATGTCGGCGACGTGATCTGGGGGACCGCGTCGCAGGTCGGTCCGCAGGGCGGCGATCTCGGGCGCATGTCAGCGCTCGACGCCGGCTACGATGTGAAGTCCTCGGGCGTGACGATCGACCGTTTCTGCGGGTCCGGCATCAGCGCCGTGAATTTCGCCGCGGCCTGCATCATCTCGGGCATGGAAGACCTGGTGGTCGCCGGCGGAACGGAGATGATGTCGATGACCGGCCGCCGCGACGGGCCCTTGATCATGGACCAGGGCAATATGCGCCTGCGTCTGCATCATCCGCAGACGCATCAGGGCGTTTGCGCCGACGCGATCGCGACGCTCGAGAACATTCCGCGCGAGGCGCTCGACGAGGTCGGTTATATCTCGCAGCAGCGCGCTGACGCTGCGATCAGGGAAGGCCGCTTCAACAAGTCGATCGTCCCCGTCTACAAGGAAGACGGCGCGCTCGCGCTCGATCGCGACGAATATCCGCGTCCGCAGACGACGCGCGAAGGTCTCGCAGCTTTGAAGCCGGCGTTCCCCGCGCTCGCCGATGCGCCGCTCGACGACAAGGGCACAACCTACCGCTCACTCATTCTTCAGGCCTATCCGGACCTCAAGATCGATTTCAAGCATCATGCCGGCAATTCCTCGGGCGTCGTCGACGGCTCCGGCGCCGTGCTGCTGGCGTCGCCCGACTATGCGAAGGCGCACGGCCTCAAGCCGCGCGCGCGCGTCGTCGCGATGGCGAACATGGGCGACAGCCCGGAGCTGATGCTCAACGCGCCTGTGCCTGCGGCCAGAAAGGTGCTGGAAAAGGCCGGTCTCAAGAAAGAGGATATCGACCTCTGGGAGATCAACGAGGCCTTTGCGGTAGTCGCGGAAAAGTTCATGCGCGACCTCGACCTCGATCGCGAGAAGGTCAATGTCAACGGCGGGTCGATTGCGCTCGGCCATCCGATCGGCGCAACCGGCGCGATCCTGATCGGCACAGTGCTCGACGAACTCGAACGCCGCGGCAAGCAGTTCGGCCTGGTGACGATGTGCGCGGCTGGCGGCATGGCGCCGGCGGTGATCATCGAGCGGATCTGAGCGGTCGTCGCTCGCGTTGACGGCTTCGAAAATGAAGGCGCGTCGGAAGACGCGCCTTTTTCATTTCCCTTCGATCGCCGACACGCTGATCAGACGATGGAAGAAGCGGATCACTTCTGCATAATTGTCGATCCCGATGCGCTCGTTTGTGCCGTGGAATCGCGGCAGGTCTTCCGGCTTGGCGCGCACGGGCAGGAAGCGGTAGACGTTGGTCGTCAGACCGCTCATCTGGCGGGAATCCGTGCCAGCGATCACGAGGCCGGGCGCCACGACGGCCTCCGGCATCGTCTCGCGGATCGTGCGTTCGATCAGCCTGTAGGACTCGCTGTCTGCGGGCGAAACGGGCGAAGCTTCGCGGCTGAAGCCGACAGTCGCGACCTTCAGCAGCGGATTGCCGATCGTGTAGCGCACATGCTGCAACACGCCTTCGATCGTGTCGCCGGGCGCGACGCGGAAATTGACGAGAGCTTCGGCCTTGCCGGGCAGTACGTTCGATTTCTCTCCCGCGTTGAAGACGGTGAGGGCGGTCGAGGTTCGCATCATCGCGGCCGCAGCGGGCGATTTTTCGAGCGCCTTGCGCGCGAGAGGCTCGGCGATCCAGAGGTTGGAGAGGATGAGGCGGTTGAGCCCGCCCATATCCGGCGCAAGCGCCTCCAGTGACTCGCGGGCGACGCCTTCGAGGCGCGAGGGCATCTGATGCGTTTCGAGTTTCGTCACGGCTTCCGCCACCTCGCCGATGCGGCTGCGTGCGGGCGGCATGGAGGAATGGCCCGGCGCGCCTTCCGCCGAGATCGACACGGTCGCCGATCCTTTCTCCGCAAGACCGATGAGCGCGACCGGCTTCGGGACGCCCGGCACGACGCCCGACGTGACGATCATGCCTTCGTCGATCACGAATTCGAGCTTCACGCCGCGCTGATCGAGCAGTCTTGCGATCGCTGTCGCGCCGCGCGGGCCGCCGACCTCCTCGTCGTGGCCCGACGCGATATAGATCGTGCGCCTGGGTTGCGCGCCGGCGGCCGCCAGCTTCTCGACAGCTTCGAGCACGGCGAGCAGATTGCTCTTGTCGTCCCAGGCGCCGCGCCCCCAGACGAATCCATCGGCTATGTCGCCGCTGAAGGGTTCGTGCAGCCAGTCCTTGTCGGTGCCGGGCGCAATCGGCACCACGTCCTGATGCGCCATCAGCATGATCGGCTTAAGCGACGCGTCGGAACCCCGCCACGTGTAGAGGAGGCTGAATTGGCCAACCTTCTCTCGTTTCAAGACGCGGTGCGCGGTGGGGTATGATCTTTCCAGATAGTCGTGCAACGCCAGAAACGCGTCGCCGCTCGCGTCGGGTCTGTCGTCCCAGGAAATCGTCTTGAAGCGGACGGCGCCGGCGAGGCGCGCCGCTGCGGCCGCGGCGTCGACTTCGACCTTCGGGGCAGGCGCGACAGCAAGCTGTCGATGGTTTTCGCCAAAGGCGCGCCACGCCATGACAGCTGCAAGCGCGCCGATCGCGAGCGCGATTCCGCCGAGAGCCCTGCCAATCCACTTCATCCGCGTCGCTCCCTTCGCAATCTAGACCCTGTCCGATGACAAGGCGATCGCATGATGACGTTCGATCAACCCGCAGCGCGCAGCGCGACGCGCTGCTATTTCATCATCGACAGGGCGGTCGCGAAGAAATCCGGCCCGCCGAAATTGCCGGATTTGAGAGCGAGCAGCATCTCGCCCCGACTTGCGCCGACCGCGCGCAGAATAGGCACGCCGGCGGCGATCTCAGGGCCGATCAGAAACGCCGGAATAGCCAGGCGGTCGACGACTGCGCCCGAGGTTTCTCCGCCGGCGACGACAAGGCGTTTCACGCCGCGTTCGACCAAACCTTCCGCAATGCGTGCGGTCGCCTGTTCGATGGCGCGCCCGGCCGCCTCCCGACCGTACTTCGCTTGCACGCGCGCGACATCGTCCGGAGGCGCGCTCGCCGAGATCAACGCCGGCCCCTGGGCCAAGCGTTCGCCCGCCCATGCAAGCGCGCGGCCGGCCTCGTCGTGTCCTGCGAGCAAGCTGTCCGGGTCGATGCGATGCACGGGCATCGACTTTTCGGCGATGGCGATCTGATCCAGCGTCGCCTTGGAACAAGAGCCGGCGACGATCGCCGCAAGCCCGCCGACAGGCTGCTCGGCGCCGTCGGTCCGCTCGCGGCTCTGGCTGATCGTCGCGCGCGCCAGCCCGAGGCCGAGGCCCGACGCGCCGACCGAAACAGGCGCCGACAGCGCGACGCGCCCAAGCGTCTCCAGATCGGATTCGAATACGGCGTCCGCAATCGCTGCGCCGTATCCCTGCATCGTCATGTCCGCGAGCATTTCGCGGATAACGCCGTCGCCGCCTGAGATCGCGACGAGGTCGAGAAGCCCGATGCGCGATTTCGACTGACGCTGCAAGACGCGCACGAGGTTGGCGTCGCGCATCGGATTGAGCGGGTGATCCTTCAGCGGGCTCTCGTTCAGGAGGACGCCGTTGACGAACAGGTGGCCGAGATAGACCGTTCGCCCCGTTTCCGGGAACGCCGGCGTGACCACGATCGCGCCGGCGCCCGACGCCTGCCGCAGCGCGTCTGCGACGGGGCCGATATTGCCAGCGTCCGTCGAATCGAAAGTCGAACAGATCTTGTACATGACGTGGCGAGCGCCGCGCGCGGCGAGCCAGAGCCGCGCGCTTCCAGCGGCCGCGACCGCATCCTGAGACGGGGCGGAGCGAATCTTCAGGGCGACGACGACGGCGTCGACATCCGGCAGGTTCAGCGTGTCCGGCGGGGCGCCGATCGTCTGCACGGTGCGAAGACCGTTTTTCGAGAAGGTGTTCGCGAGATCCGACGCGCCTGTGTAGTCGTCAGCGACCGCGCCGAGCAGAATGGGCATGTCTCAGTTCCTCGCGTAGGGCTTGAACCAGCCCAGCCCGTCCTGCGTGCGGCCCCGCGGATTGTATTCGCAACCAACGAAGCCCCGGTAGCCGAGCCGATCGAATTCGGCGAACAGGAACGGGTAGTTCAATTCCTCCGCGTCCGGCTCGTGACGCGAGGGCACGCTGGCGATCTGCACATGGCCGATGATCGGAAGCAGATTGCGGAACGCCATGGTCACGTCGCCATGCATGATCTGGCGATGGTAGACGTCGAATTGCAGCTTGACGTTCGGCGCCCCGCAATCGGCGATCATACGCGCGGCGAGATCGAAATCGTTCAGGAAGTATCCCGGCATGTTGCGCGCGTTGATCGGTTCGATCAGCAGGTCGATTCCGGCGTCGCCAAGGTGGCCGGCGGCGTATTCCAACGCGCGTTGGTACGACAGGAGCGCCTGTGCGTCGCGCGGCGCGGCGAGGCCGGCCATCATGTGAATGCGTTTGACGCCGGTCGCGGCCGCGTATTCCAGAGCGGTCGCCACGCCGGCCCTGAACTCCTCGAATCGTCCGGGAAGCGCGGCCAGTCCGCGCTCGCCCGCGGCGAAGTCGCCGGGCGGCAGGTTGAACAACGCTTGCGTGAGATTGTTGTGGCGAAGGCGCTCGGCGAGCGCAGCGGGCGAATGTTCATAAGGGAACAGAAATTCGACCGCGGCGAAGCCCGCTTCCGCCGCCGCGTCGAAGCGGTCGAGAAAGTCGTGCTCGACGAACATCATGGAGAGATTGGCGGCGAACGCCGGCATCGACCTTCCTCCCGGTCAGGCGACCGGAAGTAGGGCGCTTCCGGCAGGCCACATCGCTTTGCGCATTGTCGCGACGCGGTCAAGCCGGAACGGCGGCCTGGATCGCTCGCCGGAGATCCGATGAGCCGCTGAAAAATCCCGTGCAGTTCGCCAGCGCTTGTTGTTTGGTCCGGAACTCGCATCCTCGACAGAAACGAGTGGGCCAATGGCAGCACAAGCGCCCGGACATGTCAGGCTGGTTACAAACCTCAACGCGCGCGTGCTACGCCACGACCCGCGCTACAGCCTGTCGACGCTATTCTTCGGCGACGGCGAGTTGCGCGTGCCGCTGGTCGACGCGCCGGTCGGGGCCGGGGTCGTCGTGGTCGTCGACGCGCGGGACGTCTCGGTCGCCTTATCGCGGCCGATGGACGTCTCGATCACCAACCGCCTGCCCGGCGCTATCGTCGAAGTCGAAGCCCTCTCGCCGCCTTATGTCCGGGTGACCTTCGACCTCGGCGCGAACCGGCTGCACGCCCTCGTGACGACTGAGTCGGTCGAGCGGCTCGCCCTGGAGCCGGGGCTGCGCGCGTGGGCGATGATCAAGACCGTGGCGATTTCCGAGGTCGCGCCGCAGTCGGCCGCGATCCCGACGCCCCGGCGCTGGCCAGGGGCCGACAATTCGGATTGAGTTTGCGCCGGCGTTCTCGGGATTTCGCCAGTCTCGGCGGCTACGCTGGCGCGACCAGATGGCCGATGGGCGCGGGCAGGCGGCGTTTCCCGCCAGGCGTCGGGCCAGCCGAGCGGCCGACCGACAATGTTGTCGCAATTGCTCCACTGAACTCGACCGGCCGGGGTTCGCTGCGACGGATCGCCTATTCGGCGCGGGCAGGCGGTTTGCGCGCGTGACCGGCGTCCGCCGGGCGTCGCTGCGTCGAGGGGCGGGGCGGCGCCGGACTTGCACATGATTTTATATTGCAATGTATATAGCATTGCATGGAATCCGGTTGCGCCGTCGGGCGCGACAGCAGACTTCGAGGCGCGCAATGAAGACCTATCTCTATAAAATCGCAGCCATTTTCGTATTGGCGGCGAGTCTCGGCTCGCCCGCGCAGGCCGGGCAGACCAATGTGGCGGTCGCGGCGAATTTCACTGCGCCGGTCAAGGAAATCGCGGCCCTTTTCAAATCCAGGACCGGCCACGACGTCGTGTTCAGCTTCGGGCCGTCCGGCCAGTTCTACGAGCAGATCAAGCAGGACGCGCCGTTCCAGGTCGTTCTGTCCGCCGATGCGAAGCGGCCAGCGATGCTCCTCGAGGAGGGTTTTGGCGCGCCTGGAACGATGTTCACCTACGCCGTCGGCAAGCTCGTTTTGTGGAGCAAGAGTCTCGACGCATCCAAAGGCGCGGAGATTCTGAAAGGCGGCGCGTTCGCCAAGCTTGCGATCGCCAATCCGACGGGCGCGCCCTACGGGGCGGCGGCGATCGAGACGATGCAGGCGCTCGGGGTCTACGACGCCCTGCAGGCCAAGATCGTGCAGGGCAATTCAATCGCCCAGGCGTTTCAGTTCATCGATACGGGCAACGCCGAACTCGGATTCGTCGCCTTGTCGCAATTGGCCAAGGTCACGGACGGAAGCCGGTGGCTCGTGCCGCAGAACCTCTACAAGCCGATCCGCCAGGACGCGATTCTATTGAAAAAGGCGGAGAAAGACGAAGCCTCGATCGCGTTTCTGGCGTTTCTGAAGTCGCCGGAAGCGCGCGCGATCATCGAGAAATTCGGCTACGGGCTCGAGTAGCGCGGACGAGCGATGGGCCGGCGTATGAAGAAGAGTGGTAGCGGAGGTCCGAGTCAGTCATCCCCCCCGACAGGTCGAGGTCTCCTTTACGCTTCTCGCTAAACGATTGGCGATAAAATGGAAATCGCGCCTAACCGGCACTTGAACGCTCGATGTTGAGGGCGAGCAACCGCGCCAGCGCGTCGTCGTCGCTGATGTCCTCCGCCCAGCCGTAGGCGGACGCCACCGCTGCGTCCAACTCCCGATGGGCGTTGGCAAGCCATATCGGGCGTTCGTTGTAGAGGTTCGTCAGCGTCCGTTTTTTGAGCGTCGCGGCGGCGACTTCATTCGCTGGCAAGATGCGGTCGGGAAAGCCGGGAACGACCTCGGGCACCCGTTTGACCAGATCGGCGGGATTGAGCCAGTTCTCGCGCAATTCGTTCAGGCGCCGTGCGGCTGCCGCAATGCGCACCGCGCGCGGGTCGGCTTCGTAGTCGCTGGCGGGGATATTCGGCGCGAGACCGGCGGGGAACGGGAAGGTCTCGAATGTCGTGCTCGGCGTGTAGCGTGGGTCGTTGCCGACGCCCAGCCACGAGCAAGTTCGTAAAGCCCACGCCTCGTGGAAGCGGCTATGAAGGATGCCGAATGTTGTCTCATCCTCGCAGGCAATCGCATACACCGACCCGGAGCCGAGAACATTCCGATCAAGCATCAAGAAGAGCCGGTGCTTGGAGACCTCGGGCGTGATTATGTATCGAGGAATCCCGGCGAGAGCGTCCCGCATTTCCTCGCGCGGTCTTTGATGAACCCACCATCTCGCTGCGGTTCTTTCCTCGCGCTCGCGCAACAGGGGCTTTCCGTCCGCCTTGCGCCGTTCGTTCTCGGCATCATAGGCCGATTTCAACCAAGCAAATGGCTTCTCATACAGGGCGGCGTCGTCTTCGGAGATCGTCGGCGGAAAATCGACGCACCACTTGCGGGCAGGACGACGCGCGAGGTCGAGTCCATTTATCCACGGGCGCACTACATCGGAATTCGGACGCTTGTTCGGATTGAGTGGCAGTCCCAACATTTCGTGCGCGAGTTCTTCGGGCAACTCAAACGGGCCGCCGAACTTGACACCCTGAAAGGTCAGGCCAGCATTCTGCTCTAACGGTCGTGCTTTCGTGAGGTCGAGTGTCCCGGCAGTGAGATCGGGGTTGATGCCCGCGACCGACGCACCGTCTAAATGAAACCCGGCTGCTCCGCCCGAACGGGCGAAGCAAACGAGCGAAACACGAACGGCTGCGCCGTTGAGAACCCACGGCTCGTCATTCCAAGCGTCGAAGATAGCACCGTTCGCCGCCACCAAGTCCAACACGCGACGGTTCGTCCCGCCCCGTATCGAGTTCGTAGAAACGAACCCGGCGTATTTCGCGCGACCGGCCTGAACTTCTTCCCAGCCTTTCAGCAGCCAGTAGCAAACGAGATCGGACTCCGGCGCCATTCGCTTGGCGAACGCCGAAAACATCGCATCGACAGTAGCCGAACCAAGATTCGCCCGTAGCATCTTCCCGCCCAAGAAAGGTGGGTTGCCGACGATGGCGTCCGCTGCCGTCCATTCAGCCTCGGTTCCGTCCGGGTTCAATAGCGCGTCTCGGCATTCAATCGTCGTCAGTGGCTTCAAGATCGGGCTGCGCGACACGCCGAAGCCGTTGCGGCGCATCCATTGGATTTCGCCAATCCAGACGGACACACGCGCCAGTTCCGCCGCGTAAGGGTTGATCTCGATGCCCTTGACCGACGACGGGCCGATGGCAGGGAACTCCCGCTGAAATCCCATCGCTTCGGCTTCAATGCTGACGCGGTGTTCCAAATCTTTGAGCGAAAGCAGCGCGAGATAGAGGAAGTTCCCCGAGCCGCAGGCAGGGTCGAGAACCGTGAAGGCGCGCAGCCGGTCGAGGAACGCCCGATAGGTCGCAAGGGCGTCTGCGTGCGCCTTGGTCTTCGCGCCGGCGGACTTCGCCTTGTGTTCCTTGTCGAGGGCGGCGCGGAGTTCGGCCTTCGTCGTTTCCCATTCCGCAAGCCAAGGGCGAACCACGACCGGCTCGATGATGAGCATGATCTTGTCGCGGTCGGTGTAATGGGCGCCGAGTTGCGACCGCTTGTCCGGGTCGAGACCGCGCTCGAACAGCGTTCCTAAAATGGACGGGTCGATTTCCGCCCAATCGAGATTGGCTGCCTTGATGGCTATCGCCAGTTCTTCCTTGTCGAGCGGCAAAGCGGTGTCGTCATCGAATAGCCCGCCGTTGAACCATTCAATCGGTTCCCATGCGGCTTCGCCGCCGGACTTCATGGCGCGAAACAGGTCTTGGGCGCGCGGCTGGAATTGCTCGGGATGGCTCGCCGCGCTGGTCAGCATTCGCGTAAAGAGTTTGTTCGGGAGGAGATCTACATCTTCCGCGAACATACAAAAGATCAGGCGGTTGATGAAATGCGCGACCTGTTGCGGGTCGAAACCCCGTCCGCGCAGGCGCAGCGCGAGAGCCGCGAATTCGGCAGCCGCCTTTTCCGTCAGTCCTTGCCGGGTCTTGTTCGGGCGAAGTTTCTCCGGGTCGGACAGAACCCATTTCAGTTTCTGTCGGGTCGCCGGATCGCGCAGGTCGTCGAGTGAGAACTCGTGCTTCTCCGAAACCGTGTTCGTCCAGTTCGTATGGATGCGGAATCGGTCGAGGTCGCAGACGACGAGCAGCGGCGGGTTTTCGAGGGCGAGCGCGTATTGTTGAAGTTGCGCGAAAGCAGCGTTCAGGTCTTTGCGCTTGCCCTTGTATTCCCAACCGAAGCAACCGCGCTTCCAGACATCCGCCCAGCCCTCGCCGCCGGTCGTCTTGGTCGCGCCCCGCTCGAACGCGAACCATTCGCCTTTCGGGTCGGCGTCGGTCGGCGACGGCTCGTCCAGCATCGCGCAGAGGTCGATAAAGTGCGATTGGGCTGCGGCACGCTCTTTGAGGTCAGCCGCCTTCCATTTCGCGATGAATGCCTCTGGCGTCATGAAATCCAGTCCCCGACTCAATGGTCGATCATAACCGGAAGCGAAACGGTGGTCTGGTCGGGTCAGACGGCAGCCGCAGGCGTCGACTCGGGCCACACCCGGTTCATGCCTTCCTCGATAGTCGGCTGAACTGATTCGTCGCGGTAAATCGTCAGCCGGGGGACTTCCGCTCCAGACAATGTGCGCGAGGTGGAATAGGAACGCCCGCCGACAAACGCAAAGAGGTCTTCGAGCGTCATCGTCCCTTCATACGATGAAAGTCGTGGTTTCGTTGTTTTCGGTTAGGGCGGCGACATAGCGTTTGGCGTCGGACATGGACTGCTCCTGTGGGAAGCGGTTAGGCTACCGTGAGTCGCAGGGATTGTGCGGCCGGAAGCCGCGCCCTCCCCGCTCTCCACAGGCCGCTGATTGTTCGCCACCCAGATCAATGAGGCGCGGCGAGTGGTCGCCTGACAATCGGCCTCAAGTGTCGGTGCGAACCGGCCGCGCTACGCCAAACCCGATTTGTTGCCGCTCCCCTTCTCGGAGCGGTTCGCTCATAAGTTCCTCTTTGATGCTCTGAAAAATATGCTCGCAAAGGCCGTCCGCGCTTCCGAGATTGCCTAAGTCCAGATCGAAATCCTGTTTTGTCTTTTGGACGCGCACATTGAAGCGGGCACCTGTCCAGCTTGCGCTCATCAACACGCAGAAGGGGTCTTTGGGCCAAGTATTGGGGGCGCTTTCAAGAATAATCCAAACGCCGAAATAAAAGCGTCCATCTGAATAGAAATCCCAATCTCGCAGGCCCTGATATTTTCTCATTGTAAAAACAAAATCGCGGCTGTTTTCGTCCCACTCGGCTGAGGCAGGTGAAACATATGGACTACCCTCGTCTTCCTTTCCATCTATGCTCTTGGTGTAATCCGGACATCCCAGATATTCCTTCACGCGAGCAGACACCCAATGGGGAAGGCGTTGATATTCTCGGTATAGGTTCAAGGATTTTGTGCGCCATTCGCTGTAAATCGGTTTTAGGTCATCGTATCTGGACATTGGCGTCTCTCGTTCAGTTTAGCTTCTAACGGTAGCACGACGCCGACACCCCACAACTCAGCAACGCGTCCCACAAATCAACATTTTCGAGACGCTTTTCGAGCCGTTGAAATACAAAGGCTTGACTGTCTCATAATATAGTCTCATAATAAGAACATGAAATACGGATATGCGCGCTGCTCTTCGGAAAGCCAAAGCCTCGACGCCCAGATTGAAGAACTGCGTGCCGCAGGGTGCGACAAGATATTTCAGGAAAAGGCCAGCGGCGCCCGGACCGACCGAAAGGAACTGGCGAAGGCGTTGAAGGCCCTGACTCCGGGCTCCGTCCTTGTCGTCTGCCGGCTGGACAGACTTGCTCGTTCAACTCGCGACCTCCTGAACATTCTGGACGCGGTCGCCAAGGCCGGTGCCCAGTTCAAATCGCTGGGCGATGCTTGGTGCGACACGACCACCCCGCATGGGCGGCTGATGATCACCGTGCTGGGCGGATTGGCGGAATTCGAGAGAAGTTTGATTATTTCCAGAACAACGCAGGGTCGAAAAAGATTTGTCGATAGGGGCGGTCGTCTTGGACGCAAACCGAAGCTGACCCCCGACCAGCGGGCCTATGTGGCAGCCGAACGCGCCAAGGGCGAAGGCGTCCGCCAAATCGCACGGGTGCTGGGCGTGTCATCCGCGACTATCGGAAGAATTCCGGCCGCGCAATGATATTATGATGCGGTTTCAGCTTCGCTGGATATGCCATGCCATCATCGGTGCGAAGAGATAAAAATGAAGTTCGATTTTCCCGATAAGTTTGATCGCTTGCACGAGGGGCAAGAGTTCATCCGCGCTAAGACCAAAGACGCCATAAAGGCATCACCTACGCTACTGCACCACATGAATGTGGTGGAACAATCTATGACAATCGTCGATCACTTTGCCCGTGGATATCCGGAGCAAAACGAAGAGCAGTTGATCGTTCAGCACATTGGTCTGCGGCTATTCAACAGCATGGCTGGTGCCGTTCAGAGTTTGATGGCTGGCTACTATCAGAATTCGGTCATGCAGATGCGCGATGTCCTTGAAATCGGTTTCTTGCTTGACTTTTTTCGGTCCGACAAGACCGCAATCGCTTTATGGAACAAGTGCGACGAGGGCGAACGCAATAGGCAGTTTAGTGCCTATAAAGTCCGCACAACGCTCGACGAGCGCGACGGGTTTACCGAGCAAAAGCGCAAGGAGCACTATCAGCTTCTGTGTAGCCTCGGCGCGCATGTGTCGCCCAAGGGTTTTGAACTTCTTCGTCCCGTTGCTGGTGGTGATGCTCATTGCGGTCCGTATTTCGCGGGTCGAGCACTGGATGCATCATTGTCGGAACTCGCCAAGGTTGCCGTAGGCGCGGCGGGCCATTTCATGATGTTTTTCGAGCCTGTCTATCTATCGGATGGCAGGGCAAAGCTTGAATTCTTAGAGGCTCAATCCGAGTGGTTTCGTGAGTTCTATGGGCAATCGCTCATTGATCGTAGCTTGCCGACCCGTGCTGTCGACGGCACATGAACACATCGCCAAACTGACAATGCTCGCTCAATGAGCAAGTCATCTGCGCCCCAGACAATGACCATCAAAGCGAATGGCGAAATCGACGGCATTTGCTGCTCTGGGGTGAAAAAGGCCAAGCGTTGTCCCAACAAAAAGGTGTCGCCGCTGCCGACAACGGCCTCATGAAAGGTACGCATCCGACGAGCGCCGCCTTGTGAATTCTCACGGATAAGCGAAGTCATA
>CAZWJF010000035.1:0-25181 GCA_964634325.1 uncultured Rhodoblastus sp. | reverse complement strand
GGGCCGCAACTACATCGAGACGGTGTGGGGCCGCGGCTACGTGCTGCGCGAGCCGAACGAGGCGGAAGAGCGCATCACGGCCTGACGCCGTCCAAGTCCCTTCGTACGATGAAAACCTCGCGGCTCCCGCGAGGTTTTTTTCGTTTTGCAGGCTCGATCCGGAGCGGCGGGTCAGGAATTGGCGACGAGACGCAGGTCTGGCCGCGTATTGGGCTTGCGCGTGAACAGCCCCGCGAATCCAGGCGTCGGAACGAATTCGTCGGTCAGGCCCACGACCGTTTCGGTCGCGCCGAGCAACAGATAGCCGTCCGGCGCCAATTGTCGGGCGATGCGCTGAAGAATATCGCGCTTGCGCTCGACATTCATGTACATCAGCACGTTCCGGCAGAGCACGATGTCGAACGCGCCGAGATGGCTGAAATCGGCGACGAGATTGACGTTCTGGAAATCGATCGCCGCGCGCAGATGTTCGGCGACCCGCCAGCCTTCGGCCTCCTTGCGGAAATAACGTAGAAGCATCGGCGTCGGCAGGCCGCGCTGCACTTCGAACTGCGAATAGAGTCCGGCGACCGCCGTCCGAAGCGCAGCCTTCGAGACGTCCGAAGCGACGATGTCGACCCGCCAGCCAGCGAAATCGCGCATCATCTCGTCCATCACCATGGCGATCGAATAGGGCTCCTGTCCCGTCGCACACGCTGCGCTCCAGATGCGCAGCTGCCGATTCGCGGCGCGCGCCTGCTTGAGCTGCGGCAGAGCGACGCCGCGCATGGCCTGGAACGGCGAGCGGTCGCGGAAGAACAGCGTTTCGCAGGTGACCAGAGAGTCGACAGCGCGCTCCATCAAGGTCGGATCGAAGCCGACCCGCAAGCGACGCGCCAGATCGTCGAGATCTTCGGCCCCGCAATCCCGCATGAGCGAGCCGAGGCGCGCCTCCATCGAACCCCTGCGGCGCGGGTCGATGTCCAACCCGATCCTGTCCTGCAGGATGCGCGCGAGATCGTCGAAGGCCGCCATCAGCCCGCCGCCTTCTGCGAACCGCCGAGGCGGCGTGCGATCGCGTCGCCGAGCTGTTCGACCGGGCCGACAGCGGACGCCAGGCCCGCCATGGCGACTTCGCCGGGCATGCCCCACACGGCGCTGGTCGCTTCGTCCTGAACGATCACGCTGCCGCCGGCCGCGACGAGCCGCCGCGATCCATCCAATCCGTCGCTTCCCATGCCGGTCAGAACGACGCCCAGCGCCCCCGCGCCGACGGCGTCCGCGACCGAACGAAACAGCACGTCGACTGCTGGCTTGCAGAAATTCTCCGGCGGCGCGTCGGAGTGGGCGAGCGCGAGGTAGGGGCCCACGCGTACGATCTTCAGATGCACGCCGCCCGGCGCGAAATAGATGCGGCCTGCCTTCAGTTCCTCGCCGTTCACGGCCGCCGCTGTCGGCAGGCCGGTCGTGGCGCTGATCTGCCCGCACACGACATCGGTGAAATTGGTCGGCATGTGCAGAACGACGACGACGGGAACGTCCTTGAGGCGCGGCCCGACGCGAGTCAGAAGACCCGTAAGCGCCTGTGGTCCGCCCGTAGATGCGCCGATCGCCAGAACGCGCGGCGTGAGCGCCGAGAAGCGACGCAACTCGATGCTTCCGCGGGGCCTCGATGGGCCGCCGGGCGTCGCTGGGGTCGCCTTTACAACTCGACTCATACGCGCGCTTCCGAAAGGGGAGACGATCAGGCCGTCAGATCAGGCCGATCTCTTCGAACTTCGATTTCACGATCTGACGGTCGAAGGGCTTCATGATGTATTCATCGGCCCCGGCGTGCATCGCGCGGGCGATCTGTGAAACGTCGTTCTCGGTCGTGCAGAAAACGACCTTCGGCTTCGAGCCGCCCGGCATCTTGCGCAACTCGCGCAGGAATTCGAAACCGTCCATGACCGGCATGTTCCAGTCGAGCAATATTCCGTCGGGCATCGTCGCGCCGCAGGCGCTGAGGGCTTCGCGCCCGTCGTTGGCTTCGGCCGTAGCGAAGCGCATCGAATCGAGGATGCGTCGTGCGATCTTGCGGATCACGGCGGAATCGTCGACGACGAGAATCTGCTTCATGGCTGGTTTCCAGGTTTTTGGCCGGCTGGCGTCTGAATGGAAATGCGTATCGGCGATTGATCCGCAGTGATGTCGAAGAGCGCGTCGATATCTAGGATCGGAAGAATTCCGCTCGCCGTCCGATAGTAGGCCTTCGCGAGTTGGGAACGTTCTTCGAGGATGTGGCGCGGCGAGGGAATACGATCCTGCTCTTCGCATTCGATCGCGTCGCCGACGGAATCGACCAGCAAGGCGAATGTCTCTCCGCGCCGCTCGACCGCTACGGCGAGCGGCGAGGTTCGTACGCCTGTCGGCGGCAGGCCCAGGCGCGTTTCGAGACTGACTGCGACGACGATCTTGCCGCGAAGATTGACCAGACCGGCGACGACCGGCGGTCCGAGCGGCACCGGCGTGATGGCCTGCAGCCGAAAAATCGTCTGCACGGAATCGACCGGAAGTCCGAACAGGGCGCCGGCCGCCTGAACGGTGAAGACGCTGCGCCGGGCGTCGACGCCGGGCGTCGGCGGCGCAGCGTGATGCGCTGGGTGAGCCTGCGCGATCATGCTGCGGCCTCAGCGAGAATGCGGTCTTCGAGCGATTGCCCGGCGAGCGCGGCGTTGTCGAGCGTATCCGCAAGGACGTCGAGCAGCATGCGCCGATCGAACTTGCCGGCGATCGCGTCGATGCCGGAGGCTTGCGCAGCCTGCATCGTCTTGTTGTTGGCTTGCGGGGCGAGAGCGATGATCGGCGTGCGACGCCGTCCTGTCTTGGCGCGAACGGCGCGCGCGAAGGTGTAACCGTCCATTTCCGGCATGTCGGTGTCGGTGACGATGGCGTCGTAGTGCACGCCCTTTTCGAGCAGCGCGAGCGCCTCGCGCGCCGAGCCGAGCGTCGTGACGAAATAGCCCGCCGCGGAGAGAACAGGCGTCAGCATGTCGCGGAAGAACTGGCGATCGTCGACCAGCATGATCTGGAATTTGTGGTTCACGCCGCGTGTCGTGGAATCCGGACGCGCGATGCGGATGAAATGCGTGAGGTCAAGCAATTCCGCGACGACCCCGCCGAATTCCGCCGTGCCGATGACGCCGGGGCCGCCCTGCGAGATCTGGATGTCGAGCGGATCTTCGACGATGTCGATGATCTCGTCGACGAGCAGGCCCATGGTTTCGCCGCCGTAGCCGATCACGAGAACGGGCTGGTTCGCATGCGCCGGCGCAACGCTCTCTGCGGCCGGGAGCAGCGGCATCAGTTGGCCGCGATGGCGCAGCACGTAACCGGCGCCGGTTCGTTCGATCGCGGCGGAATCGACGCTCTCGATTCGGGTGATGAGCGACAGCGGCAGCGCCTTGCGCGCGCCGTCTCCGGCGCGCAGCAGGACGACGCGCGTGCGGGCGGAGCGCGGCGCGCTCGGCGGTTCGCGGCGCGCCTGACGATAGTCGGTCGCACGTTCGAGGCCGAGCGCTTCGGCGATGCCGCCGGAATCGAGAATGAGGACGACAGAGCCGTCGCCGAGAATCGTCTGACCGGAATAGACGGCGAGATGCGCCAGCGACGTGCCGAGCGGCTTGACGACGATCTCCTGCACGTCCTCGACCGACTGGACGATCAGGCCGAATGTCGATGCGGCCACGCGCATGACGACGACGAGCTTCTCGGAATCCGGCTCCTGTCGCGCAGACAGGCCGAGCAGTTCGTGGAGATCGGCGATCGGCAGCACCTCGTCGCGCAGCCGCAGCATCGGCGCGCCCTGCACGGTCTCGATGCGATGCTCGGATTCCGGTCCGACCGAAACCGCTTCGACGACGCCGGCTTGCGGCAAGGCGAAACGCTGGTCGCCGGCCGAGACGATGAGAGCCGGCGCAATGGCGAGCGTGAGCGGGATGCGGATGAGGAATCGCGCGCCGGCGCCTGGACGGGACGCGACCGACACGACGCCGCCGATCGTCTGGATGTTGTCGCGTACGACGTCGAGACCGACGCCGCGGCCGGATACGCTGGTCACTGCGCGGGCCGTCGAAAATCCCGGCATGAAAATGAAACGCGCCAGCTCCTCGGAGGACAGGGCGGCGGCGTCCTGCTCACTAATGAGCTTGTTGGCGACGGCCTTGCGCCGAATCGCGTCGTAGTCGAGGCCGCGTCCATCGTCGACGACCTCGATCGAAATCTGTCCGGCTTCGTGCGACGCCGATACGCGGATGACGCCGGTTTCAGGTTTACCAGCTTGCACGCGCGCGGCGGGCGTCTCGAGACCATGGTCCGCGCAATTGCGAATCATGTGCGTCAGCGGATCGCGGATCAATTCCAGAATCTGACGGTCGAGCTCCGTCTCGGCGCCTTCGACGACCAGTTCGATCTTCTTGCCGAGTTCGACCGCGAGTTCGCGCACCAGACGCGGCAGCGCGCCGAAGATGCGGCTCATCGGCTGCATGCGGGCGCGCATGACGGCGTCCTGAAGATCGGTCGCGACCGCGGACAAGCGCTGCAGCGCTCCCTTGACAGCTTCGTCGGTGTTCGACCGCGTCACTTCGGTCAACTGGTTGCGGGTCAGCACCAGCTCCGAAACGAGCAGCATGAGCGATTCGAGCGCATCGACCGCGACGCGAATCGTATCGGCGCGCAAGGGACGCGGATTTTCCGACGCTGGTCCGCCAGGGTGGTCCTCGTGCGCCGGCTGTTCGCGCGGCGCATCGATCGCGGGCGTATCGACGACGGGCGTCGAGGGGTCGGGCGCTCTTGGCGGCGTGGCGCGTTCGCTCGCCATTGTCGCGGCATGGGCGCTCAAAGCGGCGACGAGATCGTCGTCGTCGCCGGTCGGCTCCTCGCCGCGCTCTTCGATGTCGCTCAGGATCGTCTTGATGCGATCGATCGAAGATAGAATCAACGTGACGGTTTCAGCCGACGCCGGCGCGCCGTCGCGCAGGCGTCCGATGAGAGACTCGGCCGCGTGCGTGACCTTCGCCAGACGCGCGAGGCCAAGGAAACCGCACGTGCCCTTGATGGTGTGAACGAGCCGGAAAATGCTCGAGATCATATCCGCGTCGTTCGGGTCGCGCTCGAGGCGCACGAGCTGTTCGCCCGCCGCATCGATGTGCTCGGCCGTCTCGACCAGAAAGTCTTTGAGCAGATCGTCCATCGTTCGCCTGACGCGGCGCCTGAGCGCGCCGCCGGCGGAAACTATGCGAGAATTGAGTTAAGGGAGGATTGAAACCGCGCGCTTCACGCGGCGTCGCTGGCGGGCTGCGCCGTTTCCTGCGCCGTGTCCTTCGCGTTCAACGTCACGCATTCCGGCGCGCTGGCGAGTTCGACCGACAGGCCGACCTCGCGCGCGACGAGGCCCGTGTAATAGGCCTGAATGCCATGCGCATCGACCGAACCGCCTTCCGGCGTTCCGGCGAGCAGCATCGGCACATGGGCGGCCACGCGCGCGTTCACGCCCTTGGCCTCCACCGAGAGCGTCGCGCCTTCATCGGCGATCGTGACCGTGATGACGCCGCCGCGCGGGACCGCGGCGGCTGCGATCAGGCAGAGATTGAGGATCAGCTTGACCTTGTTCTTCGGCAGCAGAATGCGGGGCGCATTCCACTCGAGTTTGGTGCGGTCGTCGGCGAGCAAGCCGCGCGCGACGTTCTCGGCGTCGCCCGTGTCGATCGCGGCGCCCGCCGAGCCGGCGGCGCCGAAGGCGAGGCGACAGAATTGCAGGCGGGCCGAGGCCGTGCGGGCGCTCTTCTTGATGAGATCGAGCGCAAAAGTCCGCATATCCGCGTCTTTCTCGTCTTCGAGCACTTCGAGGCCGTTGACGATGGCGCCCACCGGCGAAATCACGTCATGGCAGACGCGCGAGCACAGCAGTGCGGCGAGATCGAGCGGAGCGAGCGAGAAGACAGAAGCTTGGTCGGTCATGAGGCGATCCGGAAAGGGGTTGACGCGACGCCGGCACAGACGCGAGGCTTGTTACGGGCGCGCGACGCTCGACACTGGCGCAACCGGGCGGCGAATCGACGCCGATCCGCGCGAATCGAGAGATACTCCGGCCCCGCGCTGCTGGAAAGCGCGGTCGCCACAGTGCCGCCGGCTGGCTTAATGGCGGGTTAACTCGCGCTTGATCGGGAGCGCGATTGAATGCAAGTGGGCGCAATGACAAACGCCGTCGCTTCGGCGCTCTCCGCGGGCGAGCGCGATTCCATCGCTGAAACCTTCGGCCGCATCGCGCTCGATGCGGGGCGCGACGTGATGGCGGTCTACGCGGCGGGCTGCACAGCGCGCGAAAAAGCCGATTCGAGCCCTGTGACCGAGGCGGACGAACGTGCGGAGGCGATCATCCTCGCCGCTTTGGCGAAGGAATTGCCGGGAATGCCCGTCATCGCGGAGGAATCCGTCGCCAGGGGGGGCGCGCCCAGCTGCGGGGCGCGGTTCATCCTGGTCGATCCGCTCGACGGCACGCGCGAGTTTCTGGCCCAAAACGGCGAGTTCACGGTCAATATCGCGCTGATCGACTCGGGCGCGCCGGTCGCCGGCGCGGTCTATGCGCCCGCCCTGTCCAAACTCTATCTCGGCGGCGCATCGGCGAGCCTTTGTACGGCCGCGCCGGGCGGCGACTTGCCGGCCGCGGCGAACCGGCGACGAATCGAGGCGCGTGCGCCGGGCGTCGAAGGGCTGGTCGCGCTTTGCAGCCGCTCGCACGGCGATCCGCAGACAGAAGCGTTTCTTGCAGGACTGAAAATCGCCGATCGCGTCAACGCGGGCTCCTCGCTCAAGTTCTGCCTGATCGCCGAGGGCCTCGCCGACGTCTATCCGCGCTTCGGGCCGACGATGGAATGGGACATCGCCGCCGGCGAGGCGGTGCTTCGGGCGGCCGGCGGCCGCGTTGTCGACGCGACCGGCGTTCCGATGCGCTACGGGAAGGCGGAAAACGCTTTTCGGAACGGACCGTTCGTCGCCTGGGGCCGCAGCGTCTGAGCCCGATTCGACCGCAGCGGCCGACGTCAACCTTTCATTAACCATGGACGCGCAGTCTGGCGCGCGGGAGCGCGGCCTAGCGGTCGTCGACTGTCGCGCCACGCGCTGACCACTTTTTCGCGCGAGTTTCGCGCGGCGCAGGACAGGCCGAAGACGCCGGAGCGCAGCCAGAGGAGAACTCGATGACCAGGACACGACGTGACCTGCTGCTTCAATCGATGGGCGCCGCCGCTGCTGCGGCGATCCCCGCAACGGCGTTCGCGCGCGGCGAGCCAGCCGAATTCTCCAGCAGCGAGATCGTCAACAACGGCCACCGCTTCTTTGGTTCAGTGTCGCGCGGGCTGGCGCAGGGCATCGAAAAAGCGACCAAGCGCTGGGGTCGGCCGAACGCCTACATTCTCGGCCAGGAAGGCTCTGGCGCCTTCATCGGCGGACTGCGCTACGGCGAAGGCCAGATGTACACGCGCAACGCCGGCGACCGGAAAGTTTACTGGCAGGGGCCTTCGCTCGGCTTCGACGCGGGCGTCGACGGCGACCGCACCATGATGCTGGTGTACAATCTGCCCTCGGTCGATGGAATCTTCCGACGGTTCGGCGGCGTCAACGGCGCCGCCTATCTAGTCGGCGGCTTCGGGTTCACGGCTTTGACAGCCGACGAGATCGTCGTCGTGCCGATCCGCTCGGGCATCGGCGCGCGCCTGGGGCTCAATCTCGGCTATCTCAAATTCACGCCGACATCGACCTGGAATCCTTTCTGACGGCTCCGTTTCGGCCTGCTTTGCCAAGCCGCGCGGCGCGTGGCATGGTCGCGCGTTTTCGTTCGGCCGGGATCCTGCCGTTTTGATCGAACAAATCATGTATTTCCTGCTCGGCGCCTTTTCCGCCGGGCTCGTCGCGCTTCTGTTGCTGCCGGCCTTCTGGCGGCGGGCGTTGCGGCTGTCGCGGCGACGGCTGGAAATGCTGATGCCGCTCTCCATGGACGAAGTGGTCGCGGAGCGCGACCTCCTGCGCGCGGAATTCGCGGCCGAGAAACGTCGGCTGGAACAGCGCATGGAAGCGCAGGCGTCGGCGCAGGCGGAGGAACTCGCCGAACTCGGACGCCGCGCCACTGAAATCGTCGGGCTGCGGAATGAGTTGACGTCGTTGCGCGCCGACCATTCGGACCTCAATGCGCGTCACGACGCGGCTGTGCGCGATCTGGCGGAAGCCCAGGGCGAGCGTGGCGCATTGATGACGGAAGTCTACGACGTGACGGGCCTCAATCAGGCGATGCGGGAACGGCATCAGCTTCTGAGCGCTGCGCACGAGCAACTCCAGGCCGTGGCGGAAGAACGGCGGGCCTCGATTGCTGCGTTGGAAACCAAGGGCGAGGCGCAGACGGCGCGAATCGAAACGTTGGAGCGCGAGATTGAAGCCCAGACTCGCGCCGCGCGAAACGAAGCCGACCGGGCTCACGGGCTTGCCGAAGAGCGCGAGATGCTGCTCAAGGAGCTTCGCGCCGCCGAGCAGATGACGCAGGCCGCGCAGGGACGCTTCGAAGGCGAGCGTGGGCGGCTCGAGCATGCGCAGCAGTCGATTGAGGCGCTTCAACGCGAGGTCGACGAGGCCCGGCAAGCTCAACGCGAGGCCGAGCGCGCCGTAGAGACGGTGGAGCGCGCGCGCGCGAAACTCGAATCCGACGTGCAGGAGGCCAACAAGCGTCTGGCGAGGCTGCGGGATGAGGCGAAGACGGCGGAGGGCGCCGCCGCCGATCGAACGGAGGCCTTACGCGCCGAAATCGCACGTCTGACCGGCGCGCTGGACGTCGCGCGCGAGCAACGGCACGTCAACGGCGATCCGTCTCTCTCAGACGCCGCTCAACTGCGCGAGGCGATCGCCGAAATCGGCGCGAAAGTCGCGCGCATGAACATCGCAGCGCCCGAACCGCCTTCGAACTGAGGTCTGTGGTCTTCGCGAACTGCGCCGTCAGTGGCTGTCTGCGCTCGCGCCGAGATTGGGCGGACGACGGACGAAAGGAACGAACAGCAGCATCGCTGCGAAGATCAGCGCGATCAGCAGGAACACATCGGCCAGCGCCATCACCAGCGCCTCCCGACGTACGAAGCCTGCGAGCTTCTTCATCGCGGCGAGGTTGGCGTCGGAGCCGAGGCTCGAATAGGCGCCGGTCAAGGTCGACAGCCATTGCTGCGCCTTCTCCGACGACCAGGTCACCTGCTCGTGCAGGCGCGTGAGGTGCAGATCCCAGCGATTGTTGAGGAAGGTGTTGATGATCGCCAGGCCGACGGCGCCCCCGAGATTGCGGGTGAGGTTGAACAGGCCCGAAGCGTTCTTCATCTCGTGCGGCGCGAGCGTTCCCATCGCGACGCTGTTGATCGGCACCATGCAGAGCATGAGCGAGGAGCCGCGGAAGATCTGGGGGATGACCATCTCCCAGAAATCCCAGTCCTTCGTGACGTAGGTCATCAGCCAGCAGCTGATCGCAAAATTCATGAACCCGATCGACAGCAGGATGCGCGCGTCGACCCGCATCATGATGCGGCCGATCAACGGCGCGGAAATCATCTGCGTCAGGCCGGTGATGAACATGGTCTCGCCGATCTGCAACGCGGTGTCGCCGCGCACGCGCGCGAGGTAGACCGGATAGATGTAAGTCAGGCCGTAGAGTCCGATGCCGAGCACGAAGGAGAACATGCTGCCGGCCCAGAAGCTGCCGTTGCGAATGCGCAGATCGACGATCGGATTCGCAGAGATGTAGGATCGCCAGAAGAAGACGACGGCGCCGGCCACGGATGCGACGGTCGCATAGAGGATGATGTTCTCGTCGAACCAGTTCTTCGACGGCCCTTCCTCGAGCACGTATTCCAGCGCGCCGAGAAAGACCGCCATCGAGATGAGGCCGGTCCAGTCGAAGCCTTCGAGCAGCTTGAGATGCGGCTCGTCGAAATCGATCATGAACCACGAGATCAGCGTTACGGCGATTCCCGGCGCAATGTTGACGAGAAACAGCCAGTGCCAGGAGAAGACGTCGGTCAGATAGCCGCCGGCGGTCGGTCCGATGGTTGGGGCGAGCGTCGCCACGAGGCCGATGATCGGCTGGATGATGACGCGCTTTTCCGGCGGAAAGACAGTGAAGGCGCTGGCGAAGACGGTCGGAATCATGCCGCCGCCGATGAAGCCCTGCACGGCGCGAAAGACGATCATCTGCTCGATGGACGTCGCCTGCGCGCACAGAAAGCTCATGAGCGTGAAACCGCCGGCGCAGACCGTAAACACGATGCGGGTCGAAAAGGCGCGCGAGAGAAAGCCCGACAGCGGGATCATGATCACTTCAGCGATCAGATAGCTGGTCTGGACCCAGGTGACTTCGTCCGCGCCGGCCGAAAGGCCCGCCTGAATCTCGTTGAGCGAGGCCGACACGATCTGGATGTCGAGGATCGACATGAACATGCCGAAGACCATGCCGACGAAAGCAATGACGCGCTTGGCGTCGAATCTCTGGCCGGGCATCGCATGCGGATGGGCCGGCGGTCGCGGGGCGGAGCGCTCGGCGGAAACGACGGCGGACATGCCGGTCAGCGCGCAGGTGCGGCGGCGCGGGTGTCGATGTCGACAACCACCGACATGCCGGGACGCAGGATTCCTTCGTGTGCGACGCTCGCCGGCACGCGAATGCGTACGGGCACGCGCTGGACGATCTTTGTGAAATTGCCCGTCGCGTTTTCCGGCGGCAGCAGCGAGAATTGCGCGCCGGAAGCCGGCGAGAGGCTTTCGACGACGCCTTCGATCTGGGTCTTGGCGAATGCGTCGACGACCAGTTGCGCCTTTTGTCCGGGCTTGATCGCGCCGAGCTGCGTCTCCTTGAAATTCGCTTCGACATAGGCGCTGTCGAGCGGCACGAGCGACATCAGGCGCGTTCCGGGAGCCACCAGCGCGCCGGGCTGGGCGGCCTTGTTGCCGACCACGCCGTCGAAGGGCGCGCGAACGGTTGCGAAATCGAGATCGCGGCGAGCTTTGGCGAGCGCGGTCTTCAATTCCTCACGGACGCGCTCGGCCTCGGTCTCCTGCGCGCGCAATACGGCGAGATTGGCCTCGGCGGCTGCGAGCGCAGCGTCTGCGCCAGCGACGGCGGCGGCGGTGCGGTCGCGATCGGCGCGAGCGAGGTCGAGCCGTTGCGGGGTCGCGAAATTCTTTTC
This sequence comes from uncultured Rhodoblastus sp., assembly GCA_964634325.1. Classification (GTDB taxonomy): domain Bacteria; phylum Pseudomonadota; class Alphaproteobacteria; order Rhizobiales; family Beijerinckiaceae; genus JAJXWB01. Next base: position 13,956 of record CAZWJF010000035.1, on the reverse strand, counting down.
GACCAGCGTCTGCGCGCGGTCGAACTCGGAGGCGGCGCGCGTCTGGTCGGCGCGTGCGGCGTCCGTCTGCGCGCGCGCCTGGGCGACCGTCGACTCTTGACCGACGCGCTGCGCGCCAATGCGCGCAATCGTCGCCGTCTGTGTGTCTATGCGGCGTTCAGCGGCCTCCACCGCGAGCTTGTAGTCGCCCGGGTCGATCTGGGCGAGCAGGTCCCCGGTCTTGACGGCCTGATTGTCCACGACGGGTACAGCGAGGAGATGGCCGCCGACCTTGGCGGATATGGTCGCCATATCCGCCTTAACATAGGCGTCGTCCGTCGACACGATGAAGCGCCATTCGGTGACGTAGCGAAAGCCGTACCAGCCGGCGCCGAGCAGGGCCGCCGCCGCGAGCAGGCCGAAGAGGCGTCGACGGCGGGTTTCCGGCGAGGCTGGCGGCTTGATCGATTGCGCCGACGGCGAACGTTCTTCCAGCGCGTCGATCGCATCGGCGTGGCGCTCAAATTTCTCTTTGGGAAATTGCTCGGTCATCTGCGATTCGCACTCTGCACGAAGGCCCTTGGCAGGTTCTTAACGCCGCGGTTGCGGCGGCGCATTTAGAACCGAACCGTTCGGTCATTCTTGACTAACATAGCGCGCGAGCCTAAATCAAGGCTGACCGAACCGTTCAGTCAGGGATCGATGACTTTTTCAGACGCGCTTGAACCAGAGCTTCCCGACGTCGAATCCGACGCCGTCGCCGTGATCGACAGCGCCAAGGCGCGCCAGATCCTCGATGGCGCGCGCAAGGTGTTCCTCGCCGACGGTTTCGACGGCGCGTCGATGAACGACATCGCGCGGGTCGCCGGCGTTTCGAAGGGCACGATCTATTCGCATTTTCCGTCGAAAGATGCGCTGTTCGCCGCCCTCGTGCGCGAGGACAAGCGCCAGCAGGCCGAACGACTGGGCGCCTATGACGAGCACGAGGGGGCGATCGAAGACGTCCTGTTTCGGCTCGGCGTCGGCCTCATGGAACTGATGCTCGAGCCCGATCACGTGGCGCAGGTGCGCACTGTCGCGGCGGTGGCGCCGAAATTTCCCGAGATAGGACGGGCGTTCTACGAAGCCGGGCCGCAGTTCGGCCACCGGCGGCTGGCGGCGTGGCTCGCGCGCCGGGTCGCGGCCGGCGAGCTTGCAATCGAAGATACAGAGGCCGCCGCCGAGCAATTCTTCAATCTCGCGCAAGGCGTGCTGTTCAAGAAGATGTTGTTCGCCGCCGAGCCGAAGCCCCCGCACGCCGACATCGAGGCGACTGTCGGAAGCGCGGTCCGGGTGTTCCTCGCCGCCTATCGACCGCGCTGAGGCGGATCATCCGCCCGCGAACCGGTCGGGCCGTGCGCGCGCCCAGGCGTCGCGGAAACGACGATCCTCGCAGCCTGCGATCAATTCGCCCGGCGCAAGGGCTGGATAAAGCTCCTCGAAACCGACGACCTCGCGCGGCGAGACGCGACGCGCGAAATGCGCCGTCGTAAAGCCTTCGGGATGTTCGAGGCCCGCCGCCGCCGTCAACTCGGCCAGAGTCGCGAGCGTCGAGCGATGAAAGTTGTAGACGCGCTCGGCCTTGTCGGACACGACCAGTCCGCGCGCGCGCGACGCATCCTGCGTGGCGACGCCGGTCGGGCAGCGATCGGTGTGGCAGGACTGGGACTGGATGCAGCCGAGCGCGAACATGAAACCGCGCGCGGAATTGCACCAGTCGGCGCCGAGCGCCATGGCGCGCGCGACGTCGAACGCGCTGACGATCTTGCCGGCGGCGCCGAGCCTGATCCTGTCGCGCAATCCGACGCCGACCAGCGCGTTGTGGACGAAGTTGAGGCCATCGCGCATCGGCATGCCGAGATGGTCCATGAATTCGAGAGGCGCGGCGCCGGTGCCGCCTTCCTTGCCGTCGACGACGATGAAATCGGGGCGAAGGCCGGTCTCCAGCATGGCCTTGCAGATCGCCAGGAATTCCGAGGGCTGACCGATGCAAAGCTTGAAACCGGCAGGCTTGCCGCCAGAGAGACGCCGCATTTCGTCGACGAAGCGGATCAACTCGATCGGCGTCGAAAACGCCGAGTGCCGCGCGGGCGAAACGCAATCGCGGCCGAGCGGCACGCCGCGGATCGCGGCGATCTCCGGCGTCAACTTCGCCGCCGGCAGCACGCCGCCGTGGCCGGGCTTCGCGCCCTGGCTGAGTTTCAACTCCACCATTTTGATCTGCGGATCGGCGGCGGCTTTTGCGAAGAGATCGGGCGCGAAATTTCCATGGTCGTCGCGGCAACCGAAATAGCCGGAGCCGATTTCCCAAACGAGGTCGCCGCCATTCTCGCGGTGGTAGGAGCTGACGCCGCCTTCGCCGGTGTCATGCGCAAAACCGCCGCGCTTGGCGCCTGCATTGAGCGCGCGGATGGCGTTGGCGCTGAGCGCGCCGAAACTCATAGCCGAGATATTGAAGATCGAGGCCGAATAGGGTTGCGGCCGACCTGCGCCGATCGTCGTTCTGAGCGGTCCGTCGCCGGGCGCAGCAGGCGCGATGGAGTGGCGGATGTATTCGAAGCCCTCGCTATAGACGTCGTATTCGGTGCCGAACGGCCGCTTGTCGAGTTCGCCCTTCGCGCGTTGATAGACGAGCGCGCGCTTGTCGCGGCTGAAGGGCGCGCCGCCCTTGTCGTCTTCGAAAAAGTATTGCCGGATTTCCGGCCGCATCGTCTCGAGCAGGAACCTCAGATGCGCGGAGATCGGATGCGTTCGCAGGATCGAATGGCGGGTTTGCACGAGATCGCGGAAACCGAGCGCCGAGAGGCCGACGAGCGTCGCCGAAAGGAGCAGGAAGAAGCCGCCGAAGATCGGCGAGACCATCGCCACCGCGAAGAAGAAAGGCGCGCCGATCACAGACAGGGTGAGTGGAAGAAAGCGCAGTTCGAAGGCGAGCTTCAGGAATTCCATGCGCAAGTCCTCCGCTAGCCGCGCCCGCAGGCGCTTTGAGCCCGGCGCCTGCGCGAGATGGCGCCTATGCGTCAGGCTCGGTCAGATGAAATTTCGTGTAGTTCACACGAACGCGTTCGGTGTCGGTCGGTTCGAGGACGTCGACGTAACGGTGGCCGAAGACGACATCCCCGTGCAGATATGTCTTGCGCGTGCGCACGTGCTGCGCGGAGGATTCATCGTAGCCTTCGATCATGACGAGAATTGCGCCCTGCGCTTCCTCGAGCGCGGCTGCGTCCATGCCATGGAGCGGGCTCGTTTCGTCGATCACGTGGATGATCGTCCAGCTGAGCACGAACAGCGGCGATTGCGACCGCAGCAGTTTCAATTCGTTGAACCGCCGAAACGCGGCGCCTTCCGCCGTGAGCGACGTGATGGCGAGCCACATCTTGGCTTGCGGGCCGGATATGGCGTTCAACCGCTCGTTTGCGGCGCGGATCATCAGACTGCGCTTGCCGTCGTGCGACGCGACGACGGCGCGTTCGGCGAACAGGATGCGCGCGCGCGGGCGCGAGAAGCGGTAGAAGATCAGACCGGTCAGGATGGCGGTGGCGAAGACGCCTGTGAACAGTTCGGTGCTGGCGACCACATGTCCATAGTGCGTCTGCGGGTGCATGTCGCCGTAGCCGACGGTCGTCAGCGTCTCGATGCTGAAATACAGATGATGCAAGAAGTCGCCGGGCGCGTTGGCGATAGGTTTGTCGCCCAGCGTGTAGAGGCCTGCGAACAGGCAATTGAGCGCAATGAACGCGACGCCTGCGGCGGCGAAGAAGACTGGCCAGCTCGCCGTGAGGCTGCGGTGGGCGATGTCAGACCAGAAATCGGTCTGGAGGCCATAGGATTCCACCTCGCGCCCCGTGAGATTGAGGCGGCGCAGGCGCGGCTCGTTCTTCCACCGATTCGACATTCAGGCTCCGTCGGCGCCTTTCATAACGCCAGCGGGCCACGGAGCGAAGCCGCGTTTCACCTTGGCGTCAGGAGCATCGGCATGCCGCCCTGAGGACGCAGCGTGATGCGCTGGACGGGGCGGACCGTGTGCCCGGGCGCGAGATCGAAGTGGAACGCGCGGGTCATGTAGGCGAGAACGATCATCGCCTCCTGAATGGCGAATCCCATGCCGATGCACACGCGCGGCCCCGCGCCGAATGGGATGTAGGCGAACCTGTCTACGTTGTCCCGGTTCTCTCCGAGGAAACGGTTCGGGTCGAACAGGTCCGGGTCTTTCCAGAGTTTTCTGTGCCGATGCAGTAGGAACGGAGAGACGGTGACGACGGCGCCGGCCTTGATTTCTCGGCCGCAGACGACGTCGTCGGCGATCGCCGCGCGGCTGAGAAAGGCGGCCGGCGGATAGAGCCGGAGCGATTCCTCCAGCACCGCTTTCGTCGCCGGCATGCGTTCGGACAGCGTCTCGATGGGGCCGGCGTCGATCTGCGCGTCGGCCTCCGCCTCGACCCTTCGCCTCCACTCCGGAGATTGCGACAAGAGGTAGAACGTCCAGGTCAATGCGTTGGCGGTGGTCTCGTGCCCGGCGCCGATGAAGGTGATGATATTGGAACGAACGTCCTCCTCGCTCATTCCGCGGCCGGTCTCGGGATCCTGAGCCTGCAGCAAGAGGGTGAGGACGTCTCGCGGCGCTTCGCCGCCGTCCGCGATCAGCTTGCGGCGCGTCGCGATGATGTCGTCGACGGCGGATGAGAACCAGTCGAGCGTCGCGCGGCCGCGCAGCCGGCCCAGGCGCGGCAAGAATTGCGGCAGGCGCAGGAGATCGAAGGGGTCGAGCTGGCCGACCGTGTCGAAATAGCGGGTGACGGCCTTCTGGAACTCGCCGGCCTCGCGGCCGAGGCCCTGAGAAAACAGCGTATGTTCGAGAATCTCCAGCGTCAGATGCGCCATTTCCTCGGACATGTCGACGATCTGTCCGGGCCTGCGTCGGGCAAAGCGTTCAACGCCCGAGCGCGCCGTGGCGGCCATGGCCTCCGCGAAGCCCGAGACTTGTCGGGGCGTGAACAACGGGGCGAGCGAGCGACGCTGCGCCTTCCAGTTTTCGCCATCGCTGGTCAACAACCCCTCGCCGAGCCCTGGCTTGAGCACGCGCAGCTGGAGGTCGTCCTTGCGATAGTTGGCGACGTTGTCGAGCAATATCCGGCGTACGCCGGCGGGGTCGCTGACGACCGCGCGGACGCCCATGATCGTCTGGCCGATCAGGATCGGTTCTTCGTAGTGACGCCGCGTCCAGATTTCGATCGGATTGCGCCGCAGCGTCGCGATCATTCCGATTGCGCCGAGCGGCGTCTCGCGCGGTTTGGGAGCGGGCGGGCGAAACGCGAGAGTTGCGGCGGACATCGACTCTCTCTTGCAATCGTCCAGAGCGGACGAGCAAGCTTATAGTTCCACGAAACGTGTGGCGGCAACGTGGCCGGCGACGCGATGTCAGGCGACGGGCTGCTCTTCCTGCTTCTCCACAGTGAAGACCCCGTCAGGATCCGTACGCCGGACCAACGTCATCAGATCACGCGCGACCTTGTGCGCATGAAGCGAACTGAACGCGCCGAGTTCGGCGAGCGATCGGCTCGTTTCATCGTGCATGACGACACTGAATTCCTCACGGTCTTCTTCGCGACGCACCCATATCCGGTAGCTACCCATGGCCGCCTCCCGAGCTGCCTGGACGAGGGCAGCATCGCGCATGCGCGGGCGGCTTGCAAATCACATTCTAATCGATTTTGCAGTTCGCGGACGCCGGTCCGGCGTCCCTAACGGTAAGCGTGCGTTGCGCCGGTCACGTCGCCCTCGTCGCCCGGATCGAACGCTCCGTCCTCGCGGATGGTCGCCGCCGGCCGCGAGAGCCGCGGACTGTCCGACAGCGATCCGGGCAGGCGGATCGGCGCAGGCGGCAGGCCGACGCTCGGCCCGGAATGCATGGCGTAGGCATTGTCGCCCGGCAGGCGCTTCAATTGCGCAATATCGGTTTCTTCCTCGACGTCGGGCGCCTCGGGCAGGGTGTCGCGCTCCGGCGGCGGCGCGAGCGAGGGGATGGCCGGCTTACAGATGTGGCGCAGTCCGCGGCGGCTCGAGCCGTGCATCGCGAGATCGACGTGGATGTGGTCGTAGTGGAAGGCGTTGGAGCCGGGCGCGAGCACGGTCGTAAACCGCTCGCAGGCGCCGCCCTGCGCCTCACGCAGGAACGCTTGCGTCTGCTCGTCGCCGCGCGTCCAGTCGCGGCGAATGACGATCTTGCGTCCGTCGGCCAGCACGAAGCCGCCGATGTCGAGCGCATTGCCGAACGAATGCTCGGACAGGCGTGCGCCGATCTGATTGTTCATGCCGCGGCAGGCGTAGGCGCCCATGGTGTCGATCTGCACGACGGGCTGACCCAATCGCGCCATTGCAGCTGGCTGCAAGGTTCCGGCGATCCAGGATTCGAGTTCGGCGACCATCGAGCAGTCGAGCGTCGTGCGCGAATTGAGCCGCACCTGTCCGCCCTGAAGCGCCGTGACGTGCAGGGGCCGCGTCAGGCCGCAGATGCCGGGGCCGCTGATTTCGGGGGCGGGCTGCACGTAGGCGGTGAGCTGGACGCGTTTTTCGGCGAAGCAGGCGTTCTCCGCAGCTGCGCGCCAAGCCGGCCGCTTTGGGCGTTCGTAGAGCGAACAGCCAGACAGCAGGGACACGAGGCCTGCAAGAACGAGGAATGGCAATACGCGACGCGCCATTCGGAAAGCGATGCCCGCGCCGAGTTAATGCTGCCGGAACAAAGACGGTTAACGCGTAAAATTTGTCCGGCTGTTTCCTTTACGCCGTCGCGTGGGTCGGCAGGGCCTGCGTCGCGCGTTTGCCGGGAGGGCTCGCGAGCAGACCGGGCGCGAGGGCTTCGGCGGCTTCGGCGCCGGAGATGACGACCGCCTCGACTCCGGCCCCGACATTGCCGCCGCCGGCGATCACGAGATTTCGGATCGGCGATTTCGATCCCTTGAGACGACCTTCGCGGGAAACGCCATAGATCGACCCAGCGCTCGACCAGTCGTAGCGGGCGTAGGTCACCGGGCTGGCGTCGGTGCGATAGACGATGTGGTCGCGCAGCCCGGGCAGGGCGTGTTCGGCGGCCGCAATCATCTGGTCGCCGAGTTCCTGCTTGCGCTTCTCGTATTCGTCGGAACGGCGCCAGGCCTTCCAGTCGTCGCCGCCCTCCTGCGGAAACCACTCCTTGGCCTCTTCGTAGGGCGCCAGCCTGATGAGATTGATGATCGAGTGGCCGGGAGGCGCGGCGGAGGGATCGACCAGCGACATCGCGGCTATGCCGACGCTCGCGCCGGGCAGATGGACATGCGTCGCCGGCTTGATGTCAGGAACATAGTCCACGCCGAGTTGAACGGTGAAGGCGGAATTCGCCGGCGCAGCGTTTTCGAGCCGCGTGCGGAAATCCGCGGGAATGCTCGCGGCGTCGACGAGTTCGAGAAAGGTGCGGCGCATATCCGCGTTCGACACGACCGCCTTCGCGCGCACGACGCGCCCGTCGCGCAACTCCACGCCGGCCGCTGCGCCGTTCTCGACGAGGATCCGTTGCACCGGCGCTTTCAGATGCACCGCGCCGCCGCGTTCTTCGATCGCTTCCACGAGGACGTCCGCGAAGCGGCTGGAGCCGCCGGCCGGATAGAAGCCGCCCTTGAAATAATAGCCGAAGATCGGGACCATCTGGCCGCAGGTGAGCGTCTCGGTTCCATCGCCGAGATAGCCAGTCAGCGCATTGATGATCGAAACGACTTGGCGGTCGCTGACATGGGTCGCGACCAGATCGTCGAACGGGCGCTGCATCCATTTGTATCCGTGCGGATGCTCTTTGGGAAAGTTCAGCAGATCGTCAATGGAAGCCGGCAGGCCGGGGATGCCGCTACGCCCTTGGCCGGTTGCGTACATGTCCTCGAAGATCGCGTGGATGTCCTCGAACAGAGCCATGACGCCAGCCGCGCTTTCAGGGAATCTCTCGCCAAGCATGCGTGCGTAGTCGCGCCAGTCGCGCGGCGGATCGATGACGCCGGATTCGAGGCGATAGGAATGGTCGACGCGCCGCCAGTCGATGCGGTCGGCGACGCCGAGGCGCGACAGCAGGCCCGCTATTGTCCCGCCCTCCCAGACGCCGGAAAAATCATGCGGACCGGCGTCGAAGCGGTAGAGAACGGCCTCGCCGTTGTAGCGGGCCTTGCGCGGATAGGAATGGCAAAAGCCTCCGGCAAGCACGTGATGATCGAAGACCTGCACGCGCAGACCTGCGTCGGCGAGCAGGGCGGCGGCCGAAAGCCCACCGATCCCGGCGCCGACGACAGCGACGTCGCAATCGCCGCTCTGATGATCGAATTGCGGCGCAGCCCAGCGATACGTCTCGCGCGATTGCACCATTCGCTGCAGCGCCGCCCTGATCGCAAGCCTCGGCCCGAAGACCGAGAACAGAGCGCCGAACACGACGATGGCGGTCGTGATCCAGCCCGGCGCCTGCAAATAGGCGCGCAGGCCGAGCGCGAGAAACAGGAGGCCCCACAGGCCGGATATCGCCGCGTTGACGAGGAAGAACTGGGGCGAACCCGCCGCGTCCGGATAGGCGGCGCGCGAATAGTCCGACGTCCAGGCGCGACCGAACGCCAGCGCCGCCAGCGCGACGGCGCCCTGACCGGCAAACGACAACCAGAGCGCATTCGCCGCGATCCAGTTCGGCGCGATCAGGTAAGCGACGCCGAATGCGGCGAAGATCGCGAGACCGCCGAGTTCGAAAACGAAATATTCGCGGCGCGACGCGCGCCACGCAGCGAGAAGGCCGATGAGCGCAAGGCCGCCTCCTATCGCCCAACCAGTCATGCCGCGCGCCAGCAGCCAATAGAAGGCGACGTAGGGGATGAGCGTGAATTTGACGGTCAGAAAGGTTTTCATCGACGCCCCCGCGCCCACTGAAAGCCAATAAAAAAAGCGCCGGCCTTTCGGCCGGCGCCTGGTTTCGAAGATCAGGCCTGCGGTCCCGGCTGCGGCGGGGCCTGCCGGGCGCTGCGTTCGTTCATGAAGCGCTCGAACTCTTCGCGGTCGCGAGCGCGGCGCAGCTTGTCGAGATGCTCGGCGAAGTCGCGTTCGGCCTGGACGAGCTTCTGACGCTCTTCCTCGAGCCGGGCGAGTTCGGCTGCGCGCCAGTCGTCGAAGGCGCTGTTGCCGGTCGGGCGCGGAGCGCCGCCGAAATTCGGCTTCCACTCGCCGCGGACCCATTCGTCAGGCGCCCACTGCGCGCGCCTGGCCATGCAACGTGAACGCATTTCCGATCCCCTTTCATGGACGAAATCGACGAGATCCTGATCCGGACGGCCTTCGCGCTTCTGCCAGATCTTCAGGAACAGAATGGCCAGACCGATCGGCCAGAAGACGATGAAGCCGAGGATCATCGCCAGAAGTTCGACAGGCCGCCAACGGGCGCGCCCGCAGCGCCGCCCGCGTCGATCGGACGTTTCCGGGCCATTCGCTGAACCGTCGATAGTGCCTTGATAGACGCTCATGTTCCTCTCCACCGGCAGGGCCCCTGTTGGCCGCCGATATGAATGTAATTTACATTTACATTTGAGGAGCGTCTAGAGGCCGGCGGGTGAAATTTTGGTAATGGTCACGGCATCGCATTGTTGCGGCGATCGAACGTCGCGGATTTGGGAACGCATGCGCATTCCCACGTTAATCGTCGGCCCATTTCATCAGTTTTTGCAGCTCGTCGATGGTTTTTTGGATGTTCGACAGCTTTTTCTTGTGGAGTCCGGCGATCCAGCGCGCCGTCTGATTCAGAACAAGCGCGTTGTTGTGCCCGGCGTCGCCGAGCGGCAGGCACGAGTATCGAGAGACAGCGTAACATGAATCGGGCGAGGACCAATTCATCGTGTGCGGATCGCATGCGCGCCCGGGACAAGCGGGCGCCATCACCGTTCGATATCCAAAAATCTGCCGCGCCGCCCGCTTTAATTGATACGCGCGCGCGTACGGAAAGCAGTCTCCGCCGTCCCGCACGGCGTTGCCGTAGGCGTCGGTTGCGTCCACACCCCCCGCTCCCATGACGTGGCCCAACTCGTGGGCGAGCGTCAAAGCGAAGTGGTCGCAATAGCTGTTCAAGTTTATTGCAACGAACGCGGTTTCAGGAATCGCCAAATCTGCGCCGCTGGCGCCGCAAACCATTCCGCCGCCATATCTGTCGCCTTGGAAATTTGTAAGAAAGACAACGATATCGACGTCCTTCGTGTCCCGATAAAACGTCACGTTCTCGTCAATGCTCATGCGGAGCACGACGTCTTGAAGTGAATCCGGTTTGTGGGTCATTGGGGAGTCGAAATTTAGAACTCCCTTACTTATCAATGTTATATGAATGTATTGGCTCTTGAATTGATTGTTGATGTCTCGCAGCGCCGTCTCGAATTTGGCCTGCAATCCCTCCTTCAGGTTTACATCGTCATTTTCGGTTGGGACGAAAGCAGCCAAAATTGAAATACTGGCAGGTTGTTGCGCTGTTGCTTGCCCCAAGCGCAGCGCCTTGTCCTTCGCCTCGCAATTTATGGACTGCGCACCGGCTTGCGGCGTCGCCAAAAGTATAATTGACATAAAGAATGATATTGCCAACTTCATGTGCAATAGTCCAAATAAAAGTCAATTTAGACTAAGAGAAACTTGCAATCAATTTCATTGATGTGTCGCAAATATTGACTTTCAGAATCGTTTGTTCAACGGCCGTACTTCGAGTTGGCCGCTGCCGCGCGACGGGTTTGCGCGCGACAGCGGAATGGCGCTCGTCAGTGCCCGTTCGCCTTCTCCGAAGCCCGCGCGGCGACGATGGCGTCGGCGTGCTTGCCGACAACTTCGGCCAGATGATCGAACTTCGCCGTGTAACCGCCGACGCCCGATGTCGCCGAGCGCAGGTCGACGATCAGGCCTCCCATCTCGGCTTCCGGGATCTGCGCTTCCAGCACGTCCCATCCTTCCCAGCCGGGACGGCCGTCGAAGCCGAGGATCTGGCCGCGCCGGCCGGACACGATGGCGGTGGCGCGCGACATGGCTTCTGTCGGAACGGCGATCGAGACGGCGAGGATGGGCTCCAGAAGGACAGGGCCGCTCTTCTCCAATGCTTCGCTCATGCCGATCCGCGCCGCCGTGCGGAAGGCCATGTCGGAGGAATCGACCGTGTGGTACGAGCCGTCCACCAGAGTCGCGGCCACGTCGACGACCGGGAAGCCGAGCGGACCCTGCGCGCAGGCGTCGCGGCAACCCGATTCCACCGAGGAGAAATACTGCCGCGGCACGGCGCCGCCGTGCACCTTCTCCTCGAACAGGAATCCCGCGCCGCGATCGAGCGCGCGCACCTCGAGAACGACGTCCCCGAACTGACCGTGCCCGCCCGACTGCTTCTTGTGGCGGCCGCGCACGTGCGCCGCGTGCCGGATGGTCTCGCGATAGGCGACGCCGCTCTTCTTGGCCTCGACGGTGACGCCGAAGCGCGCCGCCAGCCGTTCGAGCGCGACGCGCAGGTGCATTTCGCCCTGGCCCGCGAGTTTCATCTCGCCGGATTCCTGATCCTGCGTGAAGACGAGCGAGGGATCTTCCTCGGTGAGCTTCGCCATGGCGGCGGCGAGTTTGACCTCGTCCTTGCGGTCCTTGATCGCGAGCGTCAGGGAATGAACCGGTTGCGGCGTCGCCGCACGCGCCGAGATCTGCTGCGGCCTGCCGGATTTCGCATCCCCGAAGGTCTCGCCCGACGCGATGTGATCCAGCCGGCCGAAAGCGAGCGTGTCGCCCTCATCGGCCTTGCCGACCTTGCTCGCGGCAGAGCCGATCATTCGAGACAGCGAGGCGATACGATCTTCGCCTCCCTTTGCGCCTGCGACCGTCGCGCCGTCGTTGAACGCGCCGCGCAGAACGCGAGCGACCGACAGTTTGCCGCCATGCGCCGTGTGGATGGTGCGGGCGACCTGCGCGATCGGAGCGCCGGCGTCCGGCACGCCCAGGCGCGCGCGCGTTTGCGCAATGTTGGGGGTCTCGTGGCGCAACGCCTTGAGCAGGCGGGTGACGCCGTTGCCACGTTCGGCCGAGCCGATCAGCATGGGCACGATGAGCCCTTCTCGCAACTCGCGCGAGAGATCGTCGAACACTTGATCGCGCGGCGGTTCGATATCGGAGATCAACTCCTCCATCAGCGCGTCGTCGTAGTCGGCGAGCTTCTCCAGCATGGAATAGCGCGCCTCCTTCTCACGCGGCAGATCGCCGGCGGGGACGTCGATGACCGACGAGGGCGCATGCTCGCGATAGACGAAGGCGCGTTCGAGCGCGAGATCGATGAAGCCGGTCGCGATGCCGTTCTGCCAGATCGGAATCTGGCGCAGCAGCAGAGGCGCTCGGGAGGCAGGCTGCAAGAGCCCGAGAGTCTCGTGAACGCGTTGCGTCGCCGTGTCGATCTTGTTGAGGAACAACAGGCGCGGAACGCCGAAGTCCTCGAGCTCGCGGAGGATGAGCTGAAGGGCGGGCACCTTGCGCGGGTCGGCCTCGCATACGACGATCGCCGCGTCGCAGAGCGGCAGCACGTCGCGCATCTCGCTGGAGAACTCGATCGATCCGGGACAGTCGATGAAAGTATAGCGGTCGCCGAGATAGTCGGCGGAAGCGATATTGGCCTCGACGCTCATGGCGTGGGCGCGGGCCTCGGCGCTCGAATCGCCGACAGACGATCCATCGCGGACGTTGCCTTGCCGCGAGATCGCGCCGGTGCGCACCAATATGCTTTCGAGAAGGGTGGTCTTGCCGCTCTGAAAGGGGCCGATCAGCGCAATCAGCCTCGGCCCCATCGATCTTCTGCCGCCATTGGCGGGCATGTCGCTCATCTTAACGCTCCCGTTGCCTGACGGCGCCGGAAGCTGCGGCGACCGGCGCCGTCGGTCAGGATCGTTTCACTCTCGCCACGCGAAGGCAAGCCTTCGAGCCCGCGGCTTTGACCTCGCGCAAACGGCTGGAGCGACGGTTCCGCCCGTCGCCGCTCAGGTCAGGCTCGCGCAGAAGCGCTGAATGCGCGTGCAGGCCTCTTCCAGCACCTTGTCGGAGGTCGCATAGGACACGCGGAAGTTCGGGGCCGTTCCGAAGGCCGAGCCCTGCACGGTGGCGACGCCTTCGGCCTCGAGCAGTTCCGTGACGAAGTCCTGGTCGGTCTGCAGCACCTTGCCGCTCGGCGTCTTGCGACCCATCGCCTCGGCGCAGGAGGGGAAGACGTAGAAGGCGCCTTCCGGGCTCGGGCATTTCAGATGTTTGGCCTGACCGAGCATGGAGACCACGAGGTCGCGGCGCGCCTGGAACGCCTTGCGCGACGTCGCTATGAAATCCTGCGGTCCGTTCAACGCCTCGACCGAGGCCCATTGCGCGATCGTGCACGCGCCCGACGTCTGTTGACCCTGGATCATGTCCATGGCGCGGATCAGTTTCTCCGGTCCCGCCGCGTAACCGATGCGCCAGCCCGTCATTGCGTAAGCCTTGGACACGCCGTTCATGGTGAGCGTGCGATCGTAAAGCGCCGGCTCGATTTCAGCCGGCGTGACGAACTTGAAATCGCCGTACGTCAGGTGCTCGTACATGTCGTCCGGCAGCAGCCAGACGTGCGGATGGCGCAGGAGCACATCCGTCACCTTCTTCAGTTCGTCGTGCGTATAGGCCGCGCCCGACGGGTTGGACGGCGAATTGAGCACGATCCATTTGGTCTTCGGCGTGATGGCGCGTTCGAGATCTTCCGGCTGGAGCTTGAAACCGTCCTCCATCCGGGTATGCACGATCACCGCCGTGCCGCCGCACAACGCGACCATCTCCGGATAACTCACCCAATAGGGCGCTGTGACGATCACTTCGTCGCCCGGGTTCAACGTCGCCATGAAGGCGTTGAACAGGATGTGCTTGCCGCCCGTGCCGACGATCACC
>CAZWJF010000034.1:0-25497 GCA_964634325.1 uncultured Rhodoblastus sp. | reverse complement strand
GGGGTCGGGAGGGCGGAACTCCTCCGCGGGACTGGCCCGGCGCTCCTGGCTCGACCCAAAACCATCATACGCCCCTTCGGCGCCCGAAAAAACCGAAATCGACAGAAACGGGGCCAGGACGGCCGCAACGCCCCTCGACGCTACGACCGGGGCGGCGATTTTTTTGAAAGCGGTTTTGAAAGCCCTGTGACGATCTGGCGGTCATTCAGATCGTGGAGCGGAGGGAAAGATCGTCGGCGCGGGGCCGGGAGGGGTCGGCGCCTGGGGACCGACCCGCGCGAGGGTCGGCAATGCGGGACGGCCGATACAGGCACTGTGCCCTCATGAAGGCCGTTTTGCCAACCCCATTTCTCGCGCTCAACGACGCGGCCTCGCCGCCGACGACGTTCGGCGCGCCGCTGGCGCTGGCGCTGGCGGAGGCCGGCAAGGCGCCCGAGTGGGTTCAGCTCATGCCGGCCGGCCCGAGGCTCAAGGGACGCGACGGCCGCGAGTGGACGATGGCCGACGCGGGCGAGGTCGCGTCGGCGACGCATCTGCCGTTCGCCCTCGATTACGAGCACGCGCCGGACAAGGACGGCATCAAGGGCGTCGAGACGATCGCGGCGGGCTGGTGCGAGGAGCTGCAGATCCGCAACGGCGAGATTTGGGGCCGCGTCGACTGGACGCCGAAGGCCGCCCGGCACGTCGTCGACCGCGAATACCGCTTCCTTTCGCCGGGCTTCACCTATCGCGCCGGCACAGGCGACGTCGTCGCGCTGGAGAGCGCGTCTCTCGTCAATCGCCCGAACTTCGTCATGACCGCCCTCAACGCCAAAGAGGATCAATCCATGCTGAAAGAAATTCTGGCCGCGCTCGGTCTGCCCGAGACCGCGACGGCCGCCGACGCGGCGCGCGAGATCGTGCGTCAGCGCGATGAACATCGCGTCGCGCTCAACGCCGCGCAGAACCCGCCGCTGGAGAAATTCGTGCCGCGCGCCGATTTCGACGCCATGCAGGCGCGCGCGACCAACGCCGAGCAGAAGATCAAGGACGCCGACAAGGCGCGTCACGACGAGAAGGTCGCCGCCGCGATCGACGGCGCGCTGAAGGCGGGCAAGATCACGCCGGCCTCGAAAGACTACCACCTCGCCAATTGCGCGACCGAGGCCGGCCTCGCCGCCTTCGAGAAGTTCGTCGCCGCCCAGCCCTCGCATTTCGACGGCTCGGGTCTGGAGAAGAAAGACCCCGACAAGGGCGTCGAGACCGCGCTGAATGAGCAAGAGCAGAAGCGCCTCGTCCACATGGGCGTGAAGCCCGAATCCTTCAATCGCGAACGCGCCGCCGAGAGCGCTCGCTGACCGTCTGACCTGCGGAGCTTCCTATGTCCCTTGCCTCTCCCCGCGCCACCAATTCCCGCGAAAGCCGCGACCGTGTCTTTCCTGTCGCCGCCAATGTGAAGATCTGGCAGGGCGCCCAGGTCATGCTGATCAACGGCTATGCGACGCCCGGCGCTGTCGCCGCCGGCGGCGTCAGCCTCGGCAGGGCGAAATATACGGCCGACAATACGGGCGGCGCGGCCGGCGCGATCAGCGTCGAAACGTCGCGTGGCTGCTTCAAGTGGGACAATTCCGCGACGGACGCGATCGGCGTCAACCAGGTCGGACGCTCCTGCTTCATCTTCGACGATCACACCGTCGCTTCGACCGATGGCGGCTCGGGCGCGCGTTCGCCGGCCGGCATTGTGGACCAGGTCGACGCCGACGGCGTCTGGGTAGCGATCTAGGTCGAGCAAGGATCGACGGCGCAGGGTCGACCTTGCGCCGATGTCTAGCGCGAGCCGCAAAGGGAACTCATCATGATCATTAACGAGGCCAACATCGCTTTCCTGACGACCGCCTACAAAGCGGCGTTCAAGGACGCCTTCGCCGGCGTGCAGCCGATGTGGAAGGATTTCGCGACCCTCGTCCCGTCGATGACGGCGACCGAACTCTACGCCTGGCTCGGCCAGTTCCCGATGCTGCGCGAGTGGATCGGCGACCGCGTCCACCAGTCGATGCGCGCCGACGGCTACCAGCTCTCCAATAAGGATTTCGAGGCGACGGTCGACGTGCCGCGCAACGCGATCGAGGACGACCAGTACGGCGTCTACACGCCGCTCATGGAGCAGATGGGCCAGGCCGCCGCTACTCATCCAGACGTCGAGATTTTCGGCGCGCTGCTCGCCAATGGAAAATGTTTCGACGGACAGGCGTTCTTCGATCCCGATCATCCCGTCGGCATGCCGGGCGAGGAGAGGACCGTCTCCAACGTTCAGGCTGGCGCCGGCCCCCGCTGGTATCTGCTCGACACCACGCGGCCCCTGAAGCCGCTGATCTACCAGAAGCGGCGCGAATACGACTTCGTCTCCAAGGTCGATCCGCGCGTCTCCGACCGCGTGTTCGAGCGCAAGGAATTCACCTACGGCGTCGATGGCCGCATGGCCGCCGGTTACGGCTTCTGGCAGATGGCGTTCATGAGCCAGGCGGAGGTCACCGCCGCCAATGTGGAGGCGGCCTATACGGCGATGACCAGCCAGCAGTCGAACGAGGGCCGCAAGCTCGGCATCAAGCCCAACATCATGGCGTGCGGCCCGTCCACCTATTTTGCGGCGCGCGCCCTGATCGAGGCGCAGATGATCAATGCGACGAGCAACACGCTCTACAAGCTCGTCGACATCAAGCTCGTTCCGTATCTCGACTGAGGACCGCCATGGCCAAGGCCGCAAAGAAGACGGGCGGCGTCTCGCCCTGGAAGACCGACAAGACGCACCTGTCGCTCAAGACCTTGTCCGGCCAGAAATGGCGCGCCGGCGTGCGCGTGACGCCCGCTGGCGTCACGGTCGCGAAAGCGGAGCTTTCCGATGAACACGTCGCCGCGCTCGTCGCCGACCGCGACATCCTGACCGAGGAAGTGGACGCGCCCAAGCCGGCCGACGCCGACTGAGTTTCGCGGGCCGCGCCCGCGATCGAGGTGGAGGTGTTTCCCGCGCAGGGGATCGACCACGCAAACGATGAAAGCCTGCGCAGGCAGCGAGCGACCTTCCCCGGCTGGAACAGAGGGGAGCTGAACGCCGACCCGCTGGGGCAGCGGGAACCAAAGCCCCATCCGAATTCGCCCTTCGGGGCGTCCGTGGTTCGGTCGGCCTCCCCGGCCGGACAGCCCTCCGGTTCTGCCGCCGCTCGCAACAGCGGCGGCGGAAATTGGGCGTTTCCTCCCAGACTGCCCGCGGCTTCGGCCGCGGGCCTTTTGGGGACCATGCCGCGGCGAGCGGTTGGCGAAGACAAAGCGAGACGCGCAATGCCTTATGCGACCGAAGCCGATCTCGACCGCGTCTGGGGGCGCGAGCAGGTCGATCTCGTGACGATCGACGAGACGCTCGGCGGGCGCGACGAAGCCAAGATCGCGGCCAGCCTCGACGACGCCTCCGCGATCGTCGACAGCTATTGCGGGCGGCGCTACGCGCTGCCGCTGGCGCTCGCCGACGCAGGCGCACGGCTGGTGACCGGCTATGTCTGCGACATCGCGCTCGCGCGGCTCGCCACCACCGCCGGCCGCATGTCGGAAATCATCAAGGCGCGCAACGACGCCGCCTTCGCCTGGCTGCGCGATGTGGCGGCCGCCCGCGCCGACCTGCCGGTCGCCGGCGTCTCCGGCGCGCCGTCCGCGCCGCCGATCACGCCCAACGAAGCCGTGCTCGTCGCCGACGAGCGCGTGTTCACGCGCGACACGCTGCGAGGCTACTGACATGGCCGGCCTCGCGATCTCGCTCGAAGTCTCCGGCATCGACGCCGCGCTTGCGCGCCTCAATGCGCTCGGCCGCGTCGCCGAAAGCGAGGAGCTCGCCGACGGCCTCGGCGCGCTGGGCGTATCGCAGACGCAGCGACGCATCGAGAGCGAGAAGACGACGCCCGAAGGCGCGGCGTGGGCGTCGAACCGCGAGGGAACGTCGATCCTGTTCCGCACCGGTTCGCACCTGCGCGATTCGATCGACCATTCCGTGCGCGGCGCGCACGAGGTCGCCTGGGGCTCCGGCTGGATCGGCGCGCGCGTGCATCAGTTCGGCGCGACCATCAAACCGGTGAACGGCGCCGCTCTCAAGTTCTGGTTCCGTGCCGGAAACTCCGTCGATTTCGCCGTCGTCAAGAGCGTCACGATTCCCGCCCGCGAATATCTCGGCGTGTCCGCCGACAATGAGCGCGAGCTCGTCGAGACGGCGGAGCGCTTCGTGAGGATCGTCCTGCAATGACGCTGGTCTCCGATCTCGCGCAACTGCGCCAGGCCGTCGTCGACAGCCTGAAGTCGAAGATCCCGAATGTCGACATCGACGTTCACGGCGGCACTTTCGATCTCGACGAGGTCAAGCGCTACGCCACGCTCGCGCCCGCGATCCGCGTCGCGGTCGCCGGCTGCGGCAAGGCCTATCGCTGGGGCGACGGCCGCTGGGCGGTTCCGGTCAATTTCGCAGCCGTGTGCGTCGCCAAGGACAAGACGGCGAGCGACCGCAGCGCAATCGTCGGCCGCGACGTCGGCGCGCTGATGCTGGCGACCATGGTCGAGCTCGCCGTGCAGAAGAACCGCTTCGGCCTGGAGGGCGTGCGCCAGCCCGAGAACGTGACGGCGCGCAACGAATATTCCGGCAAGGTCGACGCCATCGGCCTCGCGCTCTGGCAGGTCGTGTGGACGAGCGAGGCGCTGCTCGGCGAGGGCGTCGACGAAACCATCGCGGCGATCGCGCAGATGCTGGCGATCGAGGGCGACGCGACGCCCGCCGACCAGGCGACGCAGATCTATCCCGCGGAGGCGACCCCGTGAGCGCCGCCCTGTTCGACGCCATCCGCCGCGAACTCGACGACGTCCGCTACGAGCTCGCCGAGACCAAGCGCAAGATGGCCAACATCGTGCGCTCCGGGACGGTCAAGAGTTTCGACGCGAAGACCAACACGGTCGTCGCCGACGTCGGCTTCGAGACGCACGACGTGCCCTATTTCAACCATGGCGGCACGGGCGCGCACTGGCATCCGCCGAAGAAGGGTCAGCAGGTGACGCTGCTCTGCTCGGACGGCGACATCGCGAACGCCGTGTGCCTTCCCGGCGGCTTTCACGACAAGAACGCCGCGCCCTCGCAATCGGCCGACGAGGACATCGTCGCTGAGCGCGGCGCGGGCAAGGCGCGGCTGCGAACGACGGACCAGGCGGCGCTTCTGGAGGCGTTTCAAAGCGCATTCAAACTGGAAGACGGCAAGGCGACGATCACGGCGCAAACGATCGTGCTCGACGGCGTCGTGAAGCTCGGCGGCGCCGACGCCGACACGCCGGCCTCCATGAAGGGCACGATCGACACGAACGGCGACGCCGACGTCTCGAATCTCGCGACCAGGGTGTTCGTGAAGTGAACCCCGTCGAGCGGTCGGCGCATGCCAGCGCGAAACGGGCAAGAAGGAGAAGACGATGATCTGGTGGAAGGTGATGAAGCCCCGCGATCACGGCGGCCTGATCCATGGGCGTCGGCGAGCGGCGGACGACGTGTTCGAGGCGCCCGACAGCGCCATGACGTTCGACGAACTCGAAGGAATCGTCGAACGCACGGACGCGCCGGACGCGAAGGCCAAGCCCGCGAAAGCCGCGGACAAGGGCGCCCCGGACGCGGGCAAGGCGGCCTGATCATGCGCACGGGGATCGATCGCCGCACGGGCAAGGTTCTGACCGGCTGGGACCATTGCGCCCAGTCGATCACGATCATCGTCTCGACGGCGATCGGCTCGCGCACGCTCGCGCGTTCCTTCGGCTCGGACGCGCCGGCCCTTCAGGACCGTCCGCAGGCGGACGGCCCGATCATGGATCATTTCATGGCGATCGCCGAAGCCCTGCGCAAATGGGAGCCGGGCTTCCGGCTGAAGCGCGTCGACGTCGTGCGGCTCGGCGCGGACGGCGTCGCCGGCTTCAGGCCGGTCGGCGATTTCTATCCCAACGGCCACCTCGGCGATTACTCGACCGTCGTGCCGATGCAGTCGGTCTATGTGCCGCTGCTCGCGTCGCTCACGCAGACCGCAAGCGGGGTCGCGGCATGACCAGGTTTGCGGCTATCGACTATTCGGCGCTGCCGCTGCCCGCCGCGATCGAGGCGTGGGGCTTCCAGGCGATCAAGGACGCCCGCAAGGCGGACTTCCTCGCGCGCTGGGCGCAAAAGCGGATCGCGGACCCGACGCTGCCGATGTACGACGTCGCCTCGCTCGAAAGCGACCCGGCGATCATCCTCATCGAGACGGATACGGATCGCGAAGGCCTCGTGCGCCAGCGCATCAACGACGCAGTGCGCGCGACCTATCTGTCGAAAGCCGATCAATGGGACGACGTCGTCGCCCGCGCCGCCGAATATATGACCTCGCCCGCGCCGGGCGAGACGATCGAGAGCCTGCGCGCCCGCGCGCAGCAGTCGTGGGAGGCGCTGTCGATCGGCGGCAGCTACGGCGGCTACGCCTATCGCGCCCGCTCGGTCGCGCCGGTCGACATCGCCGACGTTTCGGTTATCGGCTACGAGGCCTCGCAGCCCGACATTTACGGCGCCCACGCCATCCTCGATTTTCCGAAGGGAGAGGTCCGCATTGCGCTGCTCGGCGCCGCCGCAAGCGGCATAGTCCCGGCGTCCGTCCTGACGTCCGTGCGGGCGCTGCTCGCCGATCGCACGACGCGCAAGGTCAACGACTTCGTCAACGTCGTTCAGGCGACGATCCGTCCCTACGTGGTCGACGCGACCCTGATCCTCAAGCGCGGCGTCGCGCCCGCCGCCGTTGTCGAAGCCGCCAAGACGCGCGCGAAAGCCTATGCGGCGGCGGCGAAGATGATTGGCGTCGAGGCGACGCGCGGCGGCTTCCAGGCGGCGCTGATGAACGCCGAGCCCGGCCTTGTCGTCGATGTCGATCTGCATTCGCCATCGACGGCGATCGGCGGCAGGCCGCTTGATGCGCCCGTAGCGACCGGCTTCAGCGTCGATTGGAGGTATGTCGCATGACGCCTCCCGTGAAACGCGACAACCTCCTGCCCGCAAACGCTACCGCGTTCGAGGACGGGATGTCGCAGACGTCCGGCCGGTTGCTGGATGCGCCGTCCGAGGTCGTGCGCGCCGCGCGCAAGGGCGCGACCGCGCCGAAGCAACTGCTCGGCCATCTCGGATGGGAGAAATCGCTCCATCATCCTTCCGACGACGAGGCGACGCAGCGCGCGCGGATCGATGCGTCGTTCGCCGATCATCTGTCCTACGGATCGCCCGACGCGCTCGAGCGCGAAATCGCGCTCGACACCGGCCTCGAGATTCGCGTCGTCGAATATTTCGAGGAAGTCGGCCTCGAATGGCCGGATTTCATCGTCGAGGCGCGAGCCGCCCAGGGCGACCCCGCGCCCGACATGACGGACGTCCGCCCGAGCGCGCTCGCCCGCAAGAACGTGCGCGACTGGCCGAAGCTGCGCACCGCCTATTCGCCGGTTGAAGGCGCGCTGTACGTGGCGAGCGCCTCGCACTTTTCGCCGCGCATGAAAATCCTGTCCGCGGCCAAGCCGCCGCCGCAGCTCTTCGTCGGCTCGGCGAGCCGCTTCCTGCCGCGGATGAAAATCCTGCCGTTGAGAGCCTGATATGACCGCGATCTACGCCAACCAGGTCACCAATTACGCTGCCGCCCGGATCGCCGCCTATCAGGCGGGCTCGGGTTCGCGCATCGCCTTCACGACCCTTGTCGTCGGCGATGGAAACGGGGCGATTCCGTCGCTGTCGTCGATGATCGCCGCCGGCGGCGTCACGCATGAGGTCTGGCGCGGAAACACGATCGGCACGGTCGCGATTGATGCGGACAATCCGCAACAGATCGACGTTCAATGCACGATCCCAGCCGCGGTCGGCGGGAACGAAATCGGCCCGTTCACGGTGCGCGAATTCGCGATCCTCGACGAGGACGGTCAGCTCTGCATCGTCGGCACGGCGCTGATGGAGAAGACGACGAGCGCGCAGGGCGCCGTCTCCGATCTAGCCTGGGTCGCAGCAATCGTCGTGGCGACGACCGACGCCGTCGTCGTCACGCCGCCGGGCGCGGGCTTTGTCACCATCGCCGACGTCCAGAACGCCATCAACGCGCACCAGCCGACCGCGCAGGCGCCGCTAACGCAGTCCGATACGACCGACGTGGCCGGCTGGCTGCATCGCGTCTTCGGGCTGCGCGCGGCGCGCCAGCCGTCCGCCGTCACGGGTTCCGTCGTCGCCGAGGTCGACGCCTCCGGCTACGGGCGGCCGGCGACGCAGGCCGAATTCGACGCGGGCGCGTCCTCCGGCGGTTTTGCGTGGCCGTGGGCGACGCTGCAACAGTTGAAGGCCAAGTTCGACGCGCTCGCCGCGATGATCGGCGCCATAACCATTCCGACCATCCCCGGCGCGGCCGCGCCGCTGGCGCGCAATGACGCGCTCCACCGCTACGAGATCGCGGCTTCAAGCGAGTTGACGTCCGGCGCGATCGCGGTTGCGACGCAAGCGCAGGCAGACGCCGGCGTCGACGACACAACCGCGATCACGCCGAAGAAGCTGAAGCAATACCTCATCGACAACCCGCCCCCGACGCCGCTGATGTTCCCGAGTTGGCCTGTCGGATCGGTCGTCACGGCGCTCGCCAACATCACGCAGGACTTCGCCGGTCGTCCACGTCTCGGAAGCTCGCCTGCGTATCCGTTGGTGATCGGGGAAGACCCGTCGCCGCTTACTCCGCCATACCCGCAATACCTGATGACGAGCGGCTCGACGAACCTTATGTCGTTCAACAACGCCGGCGCGCTTCCCGGAACATGGGTCTATGTCGGCGGCTTCAATACTGGTCAGGCCAACTTCCAGCGCATCAGCTAAGAAAGGAGCACAGCAATGGGTATCAATATCTGCGACCCCGCAAACGCAGCTTATGCCGACACGACAGGCGAAGCGATCCTCGTCGACGCTACAATCGACGGTCATCCCGGCGTGCATCGTTTCGCCGCGTGCAGCTACGACACGGAGGCGCACGGCCGCGCGATGTTCGCCGCCGCCAAGGCGGGCGAACACGGCCCGATCGCCGACTATGTTCCGCCAAAGCTGAAGGACGAGGCATAAGAAATGCTGCCGCAGATCGTCCCCGATCAGTCCTTTCTGAATACCGCCGACCTCGACTTCGAGGTGGTGCTCGACTGCACGGGCGACTGGCCGCCGGCGGGGACGTTCTTCGCGCATATGAAATCGGACCTGTCATCGGTCGATATCGACAAGGCGTTCTCAGAAGCGCGCGGAAACCTCGTGCGCGGCGCCCTGATGAGCGACAGCCGCGTGCCGGTGTCCTTCAAGGCGCCCGCTGCTGAACTCGGCGGTTTTGTGGGCGCATACACGGTCGATTTCTACTACGAGCGGGCCGGCGCCGTCGTCGCGGTGTTTCGTTCCGTTTGGACATTCAACCAGGGGGCGTGATGGTGCGCGTCGTCGACATCCCGTCCGACGAGCAAACGCCGATCGTGGCGCTTGCGCAACCGCGCGCGCCGGCCGTCGTCGCCATCGTTGCGCCCGCCGATCCTTCCACCGTCGCTTCTCCGTCTCCCTCGCCGGTTGTCGCCGAGGCTTTGGTGCGCGCGCCGATCGAAGTCGTCGGCGAAAGCGCGGCGCTCGTCCGCGAGACAGCCGACAGGATCGACGGCGATGCGCGCCTGCAAGGCGAAATCGGCGCGCTTTCCGGCCGTATCGACGAGAACGTCGCCGCCGACGCGGGCCTTGCCGAAACGGTCGCCGCCAACAAGGCGGCGGCTGACGACGCATTTGCGGCGGCGGCAAGCGAACGTGGGACGCTGGCGGATGCGCTCGATTCGGCCGAAGCGGCCATATCCGAGAATAAGGCCATTGCGACGAGCGCCATTGGCGCCGCGCGCGCAGCGGCGCAGGCGTTGTTCGACGCGGCGGGCGCGGCGAGCGGAGAGCTTGCGGCGTTTGTATCCGCCATGCGGTCGCACGTCGATTTGCAAGCCGCGCTGCGCGCCGCCGCCGTGGTCGCGGCGGGCCTCACGGTCGCGACAACGCAGATCAGCGACGCCAGGGCCGCAATCGTCGAAACCCAGCAGGTTGGGCTCGCCAAGATTGGCGATGTCGCGGCGGCCTTCGGCGATTTTGAAACCGCGCAAGTCGCCGACAACGCCGCCAAAGCGGAGCGTTTATCGTCTCTTGAGACGAGGGCGTCCAGCACCGAGGCGTCGATATCCAGCCTTTCGGCGGCGCTGGCCACCGAGCGCAGCGCATCCGCGGAGAAGGCCGATACGCTCGCGGCTGGGGTATCGGCATCCGATGCGGCCGGAGAGCTTGCGGCCTTCGTTTCGTCCGCGCGCTCCGGCGAAGCCGCGACCATCGCGTCGCGCGGCGTCGCGCAGGCGCTGGCGGGCGTGCAGCGGGTCGATAGCGCCCTTGCCGATCAGTCGAAGGCGCTGGCGTCATCGTCATTCTCTCTGGCGGCGCTGATCGGGCAGAATTACGCGGCGTTCCTCGCGCAGGTCGCCGCTCAAGCGACGGCGGACCAGGCGATCGTCGCCAGCATCACGTCGCTGCAAACGAATGTGACGACCAACTACGCGACGACAAGCGCGCTGGCGTCGGCGTTGTCGACGGCCGAGAGCTATGCAGACGGCGCCGTAGCGACGCTTCAGGCGAGCCTGACGGCGACGATCTCCGGGAATTATTCGACGCTGTCCGGGCAGATCACAGGCCTGCAAAGCGTGGTCTCCGATCTGTCGAAGGCGTCCGCCACCAAGATTGATTTCGTCGGCGCATCGAGCGCGTCGGCCGCCGGCGAGGTCGCGGCCTTCGTCGCCGCCATGCGGGACGGCGCCGATCTGGCGGCGTCCCTTCGGGCATCGGCGGTCAATGCGGCGGGCGTGCGGCAACAGCAGTCCGCGCTTTCCGACCTGTCGCAGTCCGTGTCGTCGCTGTCGACGACGACCTTCGCTCAATTCGGAAATCTCTATGCGTCGGTGTCGTCGCAGGCTGTCGCGATCGCCACGATGCAAGGGCAGGTCGCCGCCGCCTACAGCCTGACGCTCGACGTCAACGGGTTCATAACCGGCTACCAACTGGTCAACGGCGGTCCGGGCGCGTCCGGCGTCACATTCCGCACGGACAAATTCGCGATTGCCGCGCCGGGCGGCTCCGGCCTGGCGATCTTCGAGGTCGGGACAAGCGGCGGCGCCCCTGCGGTGACGCTGCGCGCGCCGCTGATCGCCGACGCAGGGATCGTCACGTCGAAGGTCGCCGCCGAGGCGATCACCAGTTTCCGGTCGACCTCGATCGCGACCAGCTACTCTGGAAATGGGTCCGACCAGACGGTCGCGACCTTCAATTTCAACGTGCCGCAGGCCGGATCGGCGATCGTTCTCTATTCGGCCGACACGTCGACCAACACGAACTTCGTCGGCATCACCATCAAAATCTACGTCGACGGCGTGCTGGTGGCGACCAAGTATTCCGTGTCGCTGGTCGTTTCCGGCGGCAGCTACATCAATCACGCCGACGCATCGATCGGCGGCCTCACGTTGTCGCAAGGCGCGCACACGGTGACCGTCGTCATGAACGGCGGCTCGGGGTCGACAATCTCCAACCAGTCGATCACCGTCTTCACGGGGGCGCGCTGATGCGCACGGTGACCTTCTACGATCCACGCACTGGAGAGATTGCCGGCTTCGTCCAGGGCGGCGATTTCGAGATCGAGCAGAATTGTCCACCCGGCCATGAGGCGATCGATGGGCGTCATGACGCAATGACGCACCGCATCGTCGACGGAAAGCCCGTCGCCAAGCCGCAGGCGCATCATTCGTCGCCTGATTATCGCGCGCGGCGGCATGCCGCCTATCCGTCGCTGAACGAATTCGCCGATGCGCTCTACTGGCGCGAACGCGGCGACGACACGAAGTGGCGGGCGTGGCTTGAGGCCTGCGATGCAGTCAAAGCAGACCATCCGAAAGGGACTTAGAAGATGACCCTCAACTTCACGCGCGGATTGTCGAACTGGACGCAGGGGACCGCGACCGTCGCCAACGGATCGCGCACAGTCGCATTCTCAGGCGCGAGCCTGATTTCGGCGGACCCGTCGAACGCCGCGGTCAGCATCTATGTGGCTGGAGAGGGCGACAAGTTCATTGTCGACGGCGTCGGCGTCGCGAGCATCGCCTCGGTCGATTCTGCGTCGCAGATCACGCTCGACGCGCCCTGGCCGTATGCATCGCAGACCGGCGTAGCCTACAAGATCAGGCGTTACAACGAGGTCAAGACCGGCGAGGTCGCCAAATACATTCAGGCGGCGCAGACAGTCGGACAGGATGCAAATCCGTTCGTGTCGCTCGCGATCGACGACAGCGTCGCGCGCGGCAAGCTGCGCGAGACGGGCGGCAATATCGAGGTAGCGGTCGGGACGGCGGGTACGGCGGACGGTTCGCTCAAAGCGGCGATGCGCGCTGATCCCGCGAGCGGCTACGCCTCGTTCCCGAACGGCTACAAGCACAACAATCCCGGCTTTCGCAATCGCCTGATTAATGGCAATTTCGATGTGTGGCAGCGCGGGGCGAGTATAACCGTCGCCGCGTCGACTCTTGGTTATCACGCTGATCGATGGGTGACTTGGAATGGCACATCTGTTTCATGGACATTTGCAAAAGTAGCTGCGCCGGCTGGGTTCCGTGGCGCACAAGCGCTTCAGGCGTCGGCGACCGGCGTCGGCGCCAGCCAAACAATATATATCAACCAACGAATGGAGGCTCGGTCGATTGCTGATCTCGACGGAAAAGCCTGCGTTCTATCGTTCGACTTGAATGCGTCAACGACCGCCGGAACTCTGACTGCGCAAGTGCATTTTGAGACCAATACGGCGGTCGATAATGGCGCGTTTTCTGCTGGGAGCGCCGTTACGACGTTTGCGATTCCGCCGGGATCGGCAACGATCGCGGTTCCGCTCTCTGCTGCACAGGCAGCGAATCTGCGTTATGGTTCACAGATTGTTTTTGCTTTCACGCAGAACAATTCGACCGGAAATCCGACAATTATACTTGGTGCGGTTCAGCTCGAAGCCGACCCATCCGGCGCTGGCAAGGCGAACGATTTCGAGTTTCGCCCGCTGCCGTTCGAACTGGCGCTGTGCCAGCGGTACTACCAAACCGGCGCGATGTATTTCATAGGCTCCGTGACGAGCGGGGCGTACTACGGGGCGATGATCTATCTTCCTGTCGTCATGCGAACAACGCCGACACTTGTCCAGACGGACGCTGGTGGGGCGAGCGGGTTTCCGACGACCACCGGTTCGTTTGCTGTTTCGGCGCAAAGTTTCAGGTCGCAGAGGTTGTGCAATGGGACCACCCCGAACGGCGGGTACAACGAAACCTATGCGCTGAGCGCGGAGCTTTAATCATGACCGATCCAATCATCCCCCAAATCCCCGTGTTTGATCCTGCCGAAACCTACACGCTCACGGAGACGACCTCCGTCGTTCGCGGCTCTGACGGCGCCTACATTCCCGAGGACGAAGCCAACGCCGACTGGCGCGCCTTCCTCGCGTGGCAGGCGAGCGGCAAGACGCCTTCGCCTCCTCCGGCCCCGCCGTTCGACCCGAACGCGGTCAAGGCCGCGTGCGGGCGGCGCATATATGCTGTCGCATCCGACAGCGCGCAGAAGAACATGCTCGCCAACATCGCTGCCGGGCTGATGAGCGAAGCCGACAAGACGAAGTTCGACGCCGGCGTGCAATGGATCTCCGACATGCAGGCGGCGTGTCGCGCGCTGATAGCGGCGCAGGATGCGACCTTCGCCGCCGACGCGCACTGGCCGGAGATTCCAGCCGGCGTCGCGGACCTCGCCGCGCGCTTCTGACGCCGCCCCCCGCAAGGGTCGGCAATTCGAGAGGGGAGAGCCGTCAGGGTGAGCCCCGATCGAAGCGCCGTCAAGCGGCGTTTTGAACGTCCTTCGAGAGGCCTTTCATGAGCGCTTCGCAGTTTCTCCACGGCGTCGAGACGATCGAGGTCCCGCAGGCCACCCAGCCGATCACCATCAACAAGCTGGCGGTCGGCGCGATCGTCGGCACCGCGCCCGACGCCGACCCCGACGTCTTTCCGCTCGACACGCCGGTTCTGCTGACGAGCGCACCGCAAAAGGCGTCCAAGCTGGGCGCGACTGGCACGCTGCTGCCGGCCGTGCGCGACTTCTACGCCGAAGGCGGCGGCGCCTGCCATGTCGTGCGCGTGGCGGCCTCGAACGATCCCGACACACAGATGACGAATGCGATCGGCTCGCTCGTCGGCCGCACCGGCGTCTACGCGCTGCTCAGCGCGCGCGCGCTGACGGGCGTCATGCCGCGCACGATCGTCGTTCCAGGCCTCACTTCGCGCCGGCCGGTCGTCGGCGGCGCTCCTGCCGCCAATCCGGTCTCGCAGGCTGCGTTGATCGTGGCGGGCAAGCTGCGCGGGCGTCACTACGCGTCGACGCCCTCGACCTCCTCCGACGACGCGATGGCGTGGCGCGAGGATTTCGACAGCGACCGCCTGCTGCCGATCTATCCGGGCGTGCTGACCTGGGACGTTGCGACGTCGAGCTATGTGGCGCGCGACGCGGCGGCCTCGTTCGCCGGCCTGACGGCGCGCGTGCACAAGCAGAACGGCTTCTGGTTCTCGCCGTCCAACTTCGCCTTCAATGCGGTCGGCGGCGTCACCACGCCGATCGACTGGGCCTCGGGCGACGCCGATTGCCTCGCCAACATCCTCAACGAAAACCGCATCGCCACCATCATCAACATGGGCGCGGCGAGCGGCGTGCAGAACGGCGGCTGGCGGCGCTGGGGCAACCGCGTGGCGTCAAGCGACGCCAACAAGGTGTTCGAGACGACGCGCACGATCGAGGACGGCGTCTACGAGGCGCTGGAGGAAGCGACGCTCTGGGCGGTCGACAAGCCGCCGAGCGTGCAGTTGCTGCTCGACATGACCGAGCGCGCGTCGAGCTTCTTCAAGTTCGGCAAGCACGAGGGCTTCCTCGTCGGCGGCCGCGCCTGGCTCGACCCGGAGGATAATCCGCCGGCGCAGATGAAGAACGGCGTCTACGCCTGGCGTATCGATCCGACGGCGACCGTGCCGATGGAGCACATCATCTACTACGCGCAGACCAACGATCAGTATTACGCCGACCAGCTCGCCTCGCTGTCGGCCATGATCGCCGCGCAGGTTTAACAGGGGTTCGCCGTCGCGCCCTGGCACGCGCCAACCGCGCGACGGCTGAAGAAGGGACAGTTCCATGGCGCAGCTCGATTATGTCCTTCAGGCCTTCACGTCCTATGTCGACGGCTTCGGCAAGGCCGGCAGCGGCGAGGAATGCTCGATTCCTAAGCTGAAGAAGAAGGTCGAGGATTTTCGCGGCGGCGGCATGCTGGCGGCCCGCAAGGTGGCGCTCGGCTACGAGGCGATGGAGCACGACGTCTCGCTGTCCGCGTTCGATCCGCAGGTGCTCTCCAAGGGCGGCCTCTATCTCGGCAACAAGAGCTTCTCCTACTCCGTGCGCGGCTATCTGGACGGCGACGGGAACGCCGAGCACACCGCGATCTGTCAGATGCGCGGCGAGGTGATCGAGCTCGACCCCGGCGCCTGGCAGCCTGGCAAGAAGGCCGTGCTGAAATACAAATGCGCGCTCGCCGCCGTGAAGCTGACGATCGACAGCGCGGTCGTCTGGGACATCGACATCGAAAACGGCGTCTATGCGGTCGGCGGCTCCGATCCTTACGCCCGCGTGCGCGCGGCGCTCGGTTTCTGAGGAGGCGTGAATGTCTGACGACGACAAGGCCACGGCGCCGCAGGTTCTCGACTTCGACGCCGACAAGACGGCCTCCTGGGGCGCCGAAGACGTCGAGCTGCTTCATCCATTCAGGCTCGCCGGCGTCGTCTACGACAAGGTCTCGTTCCGCACGCCATCCGGGCGCGACGTCGCCCGCCACATCGAGGGGCGCGCCGGTCTGCGCGCCTTCATCGAGAGCCTGGCCGAACTGGACGCCAAGGTGTTCGACGTCATGCACGGCTCCGATTATGCGAGGCTCGTCGCCCGCGCGGGGGAATATCTCGCCGGTGTCCGCTGAACCTGGACGAGGTTCTCGACGACATCGGCCTCGCTTTCCCCTACGCGCGCGCTGAAGTCCTGGCTTTGCCGCTCACCGCGATCGCGCGCCTGCACGGCCGCGCAAAAGCGCATTTGAAGAGACTTTATCGGCTCGTCTGAGGCAGTGAGCGACCCATGTCCATGACCGTCGAAATGGTGCTGAAGCTGATCGATCAGCTCACCGCGCCGTTGAAAGGGGCGACGGGGGCGGTCGCCGATTTCGGCAAGGCGGGGGCTGACGCCAATCGTCAGCTCGGCCAGGGCATCGAGGACGTTCAGAAGAAGCTCGACGGCTATCGCGACACGATGTCGAAGCTCTCGCAGATGCAGATGGGCTTCATGAACAGCGCGCGGATCGCCGACGCGCTCGGCAAGCCGCTCGACGAGGCGACGCAGAAAGCGGTCGAATTCGAGAAGCGCATCGAATCGATCGCGCGCGCCGGCGGCCGGCTCGATCTCAAGAACAAGATCGGCGCGGACATTCTGGACGTCGCCAAGAAAACCAACGTGCCCTGGCAGGAGATCGCCAAGGGCGAGCGCCACCTGGTGGAGCTCGGCGGCGGCGAATTTCTCGACAAGATCGCGCCGGTGCGCGAGCGGCTCGCGCGGCTCAGCTACGCCTCCGAGGCGGAGGCGCAGAGCCTCTATTCGCTGCTCGAACGCTACATGAAGCTCGGCAAGATGAGCGCGCTCGAAGCGATGGGCGCGCTGGAGGTCAATTACGCGCAGGGCAAGAAGGGCGCCTACGAGCTCAAGAACATGGCGCACGGCATGCCGCAGCTCTTTTCGCTCGGGCGCACCTTCGGCATGAGCGGCTATCAATCGGCGACCGATCTGCCGGCGTTGCTGCAAATCCTGCGGCAGACGACGGGCTCGGCCGGCGAGGCCGATACGCGGTTGCGCCATGCGTTGACCAAACTGACCGACCCCAGGACGATCGAGAAGATCGAAAAGGAGCTCGGCGTCGACGTCTCGGCGGTCCGCAAGAACGCGATCGCCGGCGGCCAAGACCCGCTGTTCGCCGTGGCCGACGCCATCGCCAACCGGCTTCGGGGCATGCCGGAGGCCGGCAAGGTCGACGAGAAGTCCGGCCAGATCGAGGGCGGCGACCCCGAAAAGCTCGGCGCGATCGCGCGCGATTTCTACTTCCGTTCGTTCCTCGACGCCTTTTCGAAGATGCGCGACCAGCTCGCCGAATTCCAGGCGACGCCGGCGGAAGCGAAGAAGCAGACCGACGAGGATTTCGCCTCGCGCGCGGCGACCGCAGCCGGCGCGCTGGAGCGGCTGGCGGTGGCGGCCGACCAGGCGGCGATCCATGCCGGACAGACGCAGCTCGAAACCACCAAGAGCCGCGCGGAGCGGAAAATCTGGGCGCTCGACAAGGTCGACGAGGCGGCCTCCGCCGCGCCGGGGACGACGGGCTTTGCGCTGTCGGCCTGGAACACGCTGACCCACGCCGCGAACGGGATCATGAAAGTCGGCGAGGCGGCGATCTCCGGCGCACTGCTCTGGCAGGGCATGAAATATCTCGGCGCGAAATATCCGACGCTCGGCGCAATGGGCGAGAACGCGCTCGGCGTCGGCAAGGGAATCGTCAAGGCGCCGTGGGACATCGCAAAGGGGGTCGGCCAGGGCGTCGCCGACGCCACGGCTGTCGAGGCGCCGCAGATCGCCGCCATGGGCCGCGCGGCCGTCCAGAACGCCGGCAAGGGAATCGTCGCCGGGATCATCGGCGCGATCGGGCAATACGGGATCGACAAGGGCCTCGATCTCGCCGGCGCGCCGCAGCCGTCCGGCCACGCCAAGGACTTCTCGGAAATGTCGGTCATCGGCAAGATCGGCGATCTGCTGTCGCGCCTGTCGGCCGCCGCGGTTCCCGCCGCCCGCGCGGAGACCATGGCGCCGCAGCCGCAGGCGCCGCAGGCCGCCCAGCCGCAGGTCGAGACCGGGGCGATGGACGCGGCGGTCGCCAAGGCGACCGAAGCCGGCCAGCAGATCGTCCAGGCGCTCGGCGTGACTGCGCATCCGCAGGTCGACGGCTCATCGATCGACGCCCTCATCGCCAAACTGCGCGAAGCGGTCGGCCTGATGCAGAGCCTCGTCGCACAGGGCCGCGCCGCGGCCGCGTCGCTCTCGCGCGGCTCCGGCGCGCTGCATGACGGATACGAGACCAGATGATGGGGATGGCCGGCGTCAGGCGATCGAGCGAATCCGCAAGCGCGGCGCGCATTGCGGCGAAGTCTGGAGCGCGACGCCATGGCTAACGTCCTGATGGCCTGGGGGCCGTTCCGGTTCGAGGTCGGCAAGGCGGCCTACGAGGAATTCACGCATTCGCTCGGCGGCCGCTGGGAGCGTCACGAGATCATCGGCCGCAAGCCCGCCGGGCAATATCTCGGGCCGGCCGAGGAAAAGGTGCGGCTGCGCGGCGCGATCTTCCCGGACGCGACCGGGGCGGGCTCCGCTGCGACCGTCTCCGACCTGGTGCAGGCGGCCGGCCGTCCGAACGTCTACTCGCTCGTGTCGGCCGACGGGACGATCCACGGTCCCTACCGGCTGGAGAAAGCGCAGCGCATGGGCTCCTTCATCGCGCCGGACGGATCGCCGCAGAAGCTCGCCTACGACCTCGATTTCGTCGCGCACGAGGACGGCGCGGGCGACATTTTCAGCCTGTGGCCGTGAGGGGACGCGAGCGATGAGCGCGGGAGGTCGTCTTGCCTAGAACATATGTCACAAAACAGGGCGACATGGTCGACGCGATCGCCTGGCGCGCCTACGGCTCGGAACTGAACGGCACGACCGAGGCGATCCTGGCCGCCAATCCCGGCCTCGCCGATCGCGGCCCCGTGCTGCCCGAAAACATCACGATCCTGCTGCCCGATCTGCCGCCCGCGCAGGCCAGGCCGATCACGACCGTGGATCTGTGGTCATGAGGCCGCCGGTGTTCCGAGCGGCCGAAAGCATAGAGCCGCCGGCATTCCGCGCGGCCGAAAGCACAGAGCCGCCAGCGTTTCGCGCGGCCGCGCGGAGCGCGCGATGACCCCGATCGTCAACGTCTATCTCAATGGCTCGTCCTCGCCGCTGGGCGAGGTGGAGAAGCGCGCCCTGCAGGGCCAGATCGTCGAGCACGACGGCGAGCAGGCCGACGAATTGCGCCTGACCGTCTCCAACTTCGACGGCCGCCTGAAGAAGCCGAAGCGCGGCGAGCAGATCGCCGTGTCGATCGGTTTTGCGGAGACCGGCGTGATCAAGGCCGGGACGTTCACGGTGACGGAGACCGTCAAGAGCGGCCCCAAGGCTATCTTCGTGGTGACCGCCCACGCGGCCGACCTGAAAAAGACCCTGAAGAAGCAGAAAGCCCGCTCCTGGAAGAAGGACAAGACGCTCGGCGACGTGATCGGCGACATCGCCAGGGACAATGGCCTGACGCCGGCGATCTCGCAGAAGCTGGCCAGCGTGAAGATCGAGAAGATCGTCGCCCAGACCAACGAGAGCGACATGCATCTGGCGACACGGCTGGCGCGCACCTACGGGGCGCTGTTCAAGGTCGCCTTCGGCCGCCTGATCTTCGTGGAGCGCGGGGCGGGCCAGACGGCGAGCGGCGGGACGGCCGAGAGCGTGACGGCGACGCCAAACGATTTCGAGAGCTTCTCGATTTCCGACAAGGACCGGCCGCAGCGCGCCAAGGTGAAGGCCGACTATTACGACCGGGCGACCGCCAAACGGAACACGATCGAAAGCCACGCCGGCGGCGACGCCGACCAGAGCGTGCCCGATTTCACGCTGCCGCAGACCTTCGGCTCCAAGGAGGAGGCGCAAAAGGCGGTGGACGCCAAGAAGGGCGAGCTCGCGCGCATGGAGAAATCGTTCAACGGGACGTTCCGCATGGGCTTCTTCGGCGCAGCGCCGGGCGGCGTGCTGGCGACCAGCGGCTTCGGCGACGACGACGACCAGGACTGGACGGTCAAGCGCCGCGTGTTCGACTTCGGATCAAAGGGGATCGTCGGCCAGTGCGAAGCCGAGCCGAAGAAGGGTACGGGGAAGTGAGCGTCAGCGCGCCAACGTCAAAACGTCTCCCACTCGCCGATGTTATCCGGGATTCCCAGCGAACCGAGGTCGACCCCGTTCGACGGGCTGAAAGTATGCCCGCCGGCAGCGTCGTCGGCCGCCTGTCGCGGCGTCGCGTAGCTGCCAAGACCCTCGTCGTTATAAACGATCTGGAACCTGACCCCGGAGGGCGTCTGATGGGGCACGATGTAGACGGGGCCGCGGCGCGTTCTGAAAATCCAGCCTTTGGTCATTGCAAATTCCTTGAATGAGCGAGGTGGCGGGGTCCGGGCGACCCCGGACGCGGGCCCAGCCTGGCAGCAAAACCCGCGCAGCGCACGAGAACCGAAACGCTACCCCGCCCCGCCGTCGACGGCCGGGCGATCTGGCGCGATTCGGGATCGAGAGTCGATGGACACAGACAACTTCCGGGCGGTCGAGCCCTGCCGGCCCGCGGCGGGCTACGTGGGCGGTAAGAAGCAGCTCGCCGCCCTGCTGATCGAGCGGATCGAGGCGACGCCGCACACGCTCTATGCGGAGGCCTTCGTGGGCATGGGCGGCGTGTTCTTGCGCCGGCGCAACGCCCCCAAGGTCGAGGTGATCAACGACCGCTCGCGCGACGTGGCGATCTTCTTTCGCGTGCTGCAGCGCCACTTCCAGGCCTTCATGGACATGCTGAAGTGGCAGTTGACCAGCCGCGCCGAATTCGACCGCCTGCGCGCGACCGACCCGGACACGTTGACCGACCTGGAGCGCGCCGCCCGCTTCCTCTACCTCCAGAAGCTCGCCTTCGGCGGCAAGGTCTCAGGGCGCAATTTCGGCGTGACGGCGACCGGTCCGGCGCGCTTCGATACGACGAAACTCGTCGTCGTGCTTGAGGCGATCCACGAGCGGCTCGCCGGCGTGACCATCGAATGCCTGGACTGGCGCGATTTCCTCGACCGATGGGACCGGCCGGGCGCGCTGTTCTACCTCGACCCGCCCTACCTTGGGACGGAGGACTTCTACGGCAAGGGGCTGTTCCCGCCGGCCGACCATCGGGCTTTGGCGACCGTTTTGAAGCGCCTCAAAGGGCGTTTCATCCTGACGATGAACGACACGAAAGAGGCTCGCACGATCTACGGCGGGTTCAGGATCGAGACCGCCGACCTGTCCTACTCGGTGTCCGGCGGAGCGGCGAGGACGGCGGCGCGGGAGATCATCGTGAGCAACTGACCGCAAGGCCTCGCGGTGCTGTCATTTGATCTTGCCGGAAATGCCATCTGATTTTGCCGGCTACACGATCTGATTTTCGCGTGATGGCCGCCAATCGGCGCCAGCCCGCTCACCCCTGCCCGATCTGCAGCGTCTTCTCGCCCTGATGCCTGAGCGCGCCGGCGATCTTGTCCTGAAGCGGCGCGAGATACCACGGCAGGCGAACCTCCACCCGCACGATATCCTCGAAGACGTCGAGCCCGGCCTGCACATGCTGATGCAGCGCGACCACCGTCACGTCGGCGTGGTTGGCCGCCCAGATCGCCTCGAAACGGGAAAAAATCGATCCGAACTCGGACTTGCCGCGCTCCAGCCCTCGGGCGATACGCCGCTGCGCCTCGTCGGCGCCAAGATTGTGCGAAACGGTGACGACGATAGGTCTGGCCAAGGGTGCGCTCCCGAGCCGCACAAATGGGGATCGATCGATCGCATGTCCAGCGCGCGGCGCCGCGGTCTTGCCGGCCCGGCGCAAAACGGCCATGTTCCGGAGAGATTCTGCGCGTCCCGTTCGCCGCCTTCTGTCGTGTCCCGCGGAGCGAACGTTCAATCGAGAGACAATCGCTTGCTGTTTTCCGTTTCGAACAGGTCTGTCGCGCGCCGCGCCGGCGCAGGGCTCGTGCTCGCGCTCGGGTTTTCAACTGCGGCGCCGAACATGTCCGGGTTGGCGTCAGCGCGCGAAAGCGTCGCGATTTCAACACCCTTCGAGGTTGGTGAAAGCCCTGCGGGCAATTATCTCGCCGCGCTGGTCGCCGGCGCCGAGCGCGATACGCTGGCGGCGTCGACCTATTTCCGCGAGGCGCTTCGCGCTGATCCCAACAATGCGGAGCTGGCCGAGCGCGCGTTCGTCGCCTCTCTCGCCAATGGCAACATGCCGGAAGCGTTTGGCCTCGCCGAGCGGCTCAGTCGCGCCCACGGCTCGAACGGCCTGGCCAATCTTGCGCTCGGCGTGCGCGCGATCGAACAAAAGCGCTGGCGCGCGGCGCGCAACTTTCTCGCCAATGGCGGCGCCGGACGCCAGCGCGATTTGACAGCCACGCTCTTGAACGCCTGGACCTATGTCGGCGGCGGCGAAATCGGCCGTGCGCTGCCGCTGGTCGACAAGTTGCGCGACGAAGCCTTCACCGTGTTCCGCGACTATCACGCGGCGCTGATCCTGGACGTCGCCGGCAAGACGGACGAGGCGCGCAAGCGTTTCGAGAGCGTCTACAACACCGACAAGAACACGTTGCGGCTGATCGACGCTTACGGCCGCTTCCTGTCCGCGCACGGCGACCGCGACGGCGCGATCAAGGTCTATCGCGCATTCGACCAGATCGTGCCGCGCCATCCGGTCGTGACGGCGGCGCTCGACGACCTGAACGCCGGCCGAACCCTGCAGCCCTTCGTGCGCACCGCGAAACAGGGCGCGGCCGAACTGCTGTACGGCCTCGGCGCGGTGGGCGGCCGTCAGGGCGACGAACTCGCAGCGATGATCTATCTGCGTCTGGCGCTCTATCTCGAACCCGAGAACGGACTGGCGCTCGTCACGCTCGCCGACGTCTACGAACGGCTCAAGCAGAATGAGCAGGCGATCGACGCCTACGATTCAGTTCCGGAGAATTCGCCGCTTCGCGTCAACGCCGACATCCAGATCGGTCTTCTGCTCGAGACGATGGGCAAGAAGGACGAGGCGACGAAACTTCTGTCCGACCTCGTGAAGGAACATCCCAACGACAGCGAGGCGCAGACCGCCTACGGCAATCTCCTGCGCTCGCGCAAGGAGTTCGCCGCAGCGATCGACGCCTACACCAGGGCGATCGACAGCTCCAAGGGGCCGGAAAAAGCGCTCTGGTCGTTGTATTACTATCGCGGCATCGCCTATGAGCGCTCGAAGAACTGGGCGCCTGCGGAGGCGGATTTCCGCAAGGCGCTGGCGCTCTATCCCGACCAGCCGCTGGTTCTCAATTATCTCGGCTATTCCTGGGTCGACAAGAACATGAACCTCGACGAGGCGTTCAAGATGCTGCGTCGCGCGGTCGAGTTGCGGCCGCAGGACGGATACATCGTCGACAGTCTCGGCTGGGCCTATTACAAACTCGGCCGCTACGACGAGGCGATGAAAGATCTCGAACGCGCCATCGACCTCAAGCCGTCGGACCCGGTGATCAACGATCATCTCGGCGACGCGTACTGGCGGGTCGGCCGCAAGCTCGAGGCGCAGTTCCAGTGGAACCACGCGCGCGATCTCAAGCCAGAGCCCGAAGACCTCGAGGCGATCCTCAAGAAGATCCAGCACGGCATCGTCGACGAAAAGCCCGAGGAGGCCGACGCAGGCAAGAAGAAAGGCGGCTGAGCGGCATGTTCGTCCCGCCCTACTTCAAGCTCGAGGATCGCGCCGAGCAATTGGCGCTCATTCGCGCGCGGCCATTCGGGCTGCTGGTCACCAATGGGCCAAGCGGCCTGATGGCCAATCCCGCGCCCTTCTTGCTCGATGAATCCATCGGCGAACATGGCCTGTTGCGCGCGCATCTGGCGCGGCCCAATCCGCAATGGCGCGAAGCCGATGCGGCGCGCGAGGCGCTGGTCGTTTTCCAGGACGTCGACGCCTATGTGACGCCCGCCTGGTATGCGACGAAACGCGAGACCGGCAAGGTCGTGCCGACGTGGAATTACTCGGCCGTGCACGTCTACGGCGTGCTGCGCGCGATCGACGACCGCGACTGGCTGCGCAATCTCGTCGGCGAGCTGACCGATCTGCATGAGGCCGGCCGCGCCGATCCCTGGAAAGTCGATGACGCGCCGGCCGACTACATCGACGTCATGCTGCGCGGGATCGTCGGCGTCGAGATCGCGATCACGCGCATCGAAGGCAAGGCGAAGGTCAGCCAGAACCGCAACGAGGCCGATCGCGCGGGCGTGGTCGCCGGCCTGCGCGCCGACGGCGGCGAAGCGAGCCTGCGCATGGCCGGACAGGTCGAGCGGGCGAAAATTCCGTGAGTTCGTCCTTGCAGGCGCGCGCGCCCGCCAAGATCAATCTGACGCTGCATGTGCTCGGTCGGCGCGAGGACGGCTATCACGAATTGCAGAGCCTCGTGGCTTTCGCCGGCGTCTGCGATCACTTGCGGCTGACTCAAGCCGACAAGCTGTCGCTGTCGGTCGACGGTCCGACGTCGCAAGCTGCGGGCGGCGGCGACGACAATCTCGTGTTGCGCGCGGCGCGCAATCTCGCAGCGCGGGTCGAAGGCCTGAAGGTCGGCGCTTTCGCGCTGACGAAACATCTGCCGGTCGCGGCGGGGATCGGCGGCGGCTCATCGGATGCAGCGGCCGCGTTGCGGTTGCTGGCGCGCCTCAACGATCTGCCGCTCGACGATCCCAGGGTGATCGAAGCTGCGCGGGCGACAGGCGCGGACGTGCCCGTCTGTCTCGATCCGGGCGCGCGCATGATGGCGGGCGTCGGCGAACAACTGGGACCGAAGCTCGGCTTCGCGGCGATCGCGGCCGTACTGGTCAATCCCGGCGTCGCCGTCGAAACGAAATCGGTTTTCGCGGAACTCGGTCTCAAGCCGGGCCAGCCCTACGGCTTCGGCAAGCACCCCGCCGTCGAACCGAACATGGGCGCCGACGCGCTGATTGCGGCGTTGAAGAAAGGCCGCAACGATCTCGAAGACCCGGCCGGCGTGATCGCGCGCGAGGTGGTCGCCGCACTGGCGGTTCTCGGCGCGGCGCGCGGCGCGCGGCTTGCCCGCATGTCCGGCTCCGGCGCCACCTGCTTCGCCTTGTTCTCCGATCGCCATCAGGCCGCCCGCGCCGCGCGCGTCATCCGTCGCGACCATCCGAAGTGGTGGTCGCGTGCGACGCTCTTGCGCTGACAGGCCATTTCCCCCGTCCGAATGGCTTGCTAATGCTTCTGGTCGAGTGAAGCTGTTGCATACAGTTTACATATAAACTATCAAGGCGCGTCAAGGCGCAAAATCGAGGTTACGTCATGTCAGAGGCCCAGCAACTCCCAATGCGCGACAGCATGGACTACGACGTTGTG
The DNA here is from genome assembly GCA_964634325.1 of uncultured Rhodoblastus sp. Taxonomy (GTDB): domain Bacteria; phylum Pseudomonadota; class Alphaproteobacteria; order Rhizobiales; family Beijerinckiaceae; genus JAJXWB01. The sequence goes on along the minus strand of CAZWJF010000034.1, from coordinate 13 downwards.
ATTGTCGGGGCTG
>CAZWJF010000033.1:0-25787 GCA_964634325.1 uncultured Rhodoblastus sp. | reverse complement strand
ACCACCGACACTGCGATTTTCAGTCGCATGCTCTACCAACTGAGCTACCTGGGCGACGCCGGCGCGCCGGACGCGTGCGGGCTTATAGAAAGCCCCGCCGCAATTGGCAAGCGCAATTCCGCCCCCGCCCGCGACCGCTCAATCTCGATCGGACGCGGGCGAAGCCGTATCGCCGTCTTCGTCCTCGTCCGGGACCGACGGGATCGCGTAACGCCCGGACAGCCAGCGATTGAGATCGACATCGGCGCAGCGTTTCGAGCAGAACGGACGATAGCGCTCGACCGACGGTTTGCCGCAAATCGGGCAGGCGCGAACGGGCTTTGGGGCGTCGGCCATGGCGATGGCCGTCAGGCCCGATTGGCCCAGTTGAGGCGCGCCGGAAAACCGTCGCCCAGCAACAGGGATTGCGTCTCGTAAAGCGGAAGTCCGACGACCGACGAATACGAACCCACAAGCTTGACCACGAAGGCGCCGGCGAGCCCCTGGATGGCGTAGCCGCCCGCTTTCCCGCGCCATTCGCCCGAGGCGAGGTAGGATTCGATCTCGGCCGAGGACAAGCGCTTGAAGCGCACGCGCGATTCGACGATCCGGCGACGCTCCGCGCCGCGCGGCGTGACGAGCACGAGGCCGGTGTAGACGCGATGCTGGCGGCCGGAAAGAAGGCGCAGGCAGTCGCCCGCTTCTTCCATCAGCTCGCATTTGGGCAGGATGCGACGGCCGACCGCGACGACCGTGTCGGCGGCGACGATGAAGCTCTCGCCGATCTCCTCGCGCGCTTCCGCAATCCGGCGGGCGGCCTGGGCCTTTTCGACCGCCAGCCGTTGCGCGAGCGTCCGCGGCAGCTCGTTCTTTTTGGGCGTCTCGTCGACGTCGGCGGGCAACAGGGCGTCCGGCGTAACGCCGATCTGTTCGAGAAGTTCGAGCCGACGCGTCGAAGCCGAGGCCAGCACCAGCTTGGGGCGCCAGGCGGAACCTTTGTCTTTCACGTCGGCGCGCCCCGTTCGGATGGACTATTTGAAGCGGTAGGTGATGCGGCCCTTGGTGAGGTCGTAGGGAGTCATCTCGACCAGGACACGATCGCCGGTCAGCACGCGGATCCGGTTCTTGCGCATCTTGCCGGCTGTGTGCGCGATGATTTCGTGATCGTTTTCGAGCTGCACACGGAAGGTCGCGTTGGGCAGGAGTTCGACCACAACCCCGGGAAACTCGAGCAGTTCTTCTTTCGCCATCTGAATCCTTTTCACGCCCGGGCGGACGCGCAAAACGGGGGGCGTGAGTCCGCCCCCCTCCAAGATGCGGCGGACCCTAATCGAGAAAGTCGAATTTGTGAACAGCGCGCGTTGCTGTTTCGGCGCTCAGGACGCCGGCTGGGCCTCGCTCGCGCGCGCAGCTTCGTCGGCGGCCAGGTAGGCGTTATGCCGGCGAACCGAAACCGGGATCAGGAGGAGGTAGGACAGGCACAGCACGGCCAGCATCTCCATCGGGTAGGTCGCCAGCAACAGGACCACGGCGGCGATGCCGAACAGGACGAAGACCACATATTCCCGCGGGATGCGGCCGATCCGCTTGCCCGAGAAATGCGGAATGCGGCTCGCCATCAGAAATGCGATGAACAGCAAGAAGGCGATGTGCCAGCCCGCATAGGCGCGCCCGCTCGGCACGGCCAGCGCGGACAGATTGAGATAGAGCGGCAGGAGCGCAAGGCATGCGCCCGCCGGCGCCGGCATGCCGACGAAGAAATTGGCGGTCCAGGCGGGGCGATCGGGATCGTCGATCATGACGTTGAAACGGGCGAGGCGAAGAGCCGCCGCCGTGGCGAAAACGAGCGCCGCGAACCAGCCCAGGCTCTTGATCTCGTGGAGGCTCCAAAGGTAGAGGATCAGGGCCGGCGCGACGCCGAAATCGACGAAATCGGCCAGCGAATCCAGTTCGGCGCCGAACCGCGACGTGCCTTTGAGCGCCCGGGCGATGCGGCCATCCAGTCCGTCGAGGATCGCGGCGGCGATGATCGCCAGCACAGCCATCCGGAAACGCCCTTCGGTCGCAAAGCGAATGGCCGTGAGCCCCATGCACAAGGCCAGGAGCGTCACGAGATTGGGCAAGATCACGCGCGCAGGCACGGCCCGGAAACGGCGCCGAGGCGGCGGCGGAGCGCCCCAATCGGGCGAGACGTCTAGTTCAGGCTTCTGATCCATCGGCGCGGACAATAGGGGGCGCAGCGGGCGCGGACAAGGCGGCGCCGCGACGCGACGTCACGCCTGCGCGGTCTTGCCCGCCATGTCAGCGTTCCTACCTTAGCATCGCGCCGAAATACGATGGTTGTTTCGACGTGATGTGGGGGGCCGAATTGAAGAAATCCGATACCGCGCCAATAGACCGGACCTGGTCTTCGCTCAGCGAGGCGGAACGTACGCGCCTGATGATCGACTATCAGCCGATACTCGATACGCTGCCGAAGACCTGTTCCTTCGAGACCAAGCTTGCCCGCATGCAGGACTTCCTGCGCGAACGGGGCATCTCGATTACGGAGGACGAAATCCGCCGGCCGCGCCGAGACGCGGAGGCCTAACCACGCGCCAGACGCAAAACGCCGCTCCACGCGCCGGCGGCGAGCGCCGTCCCTAGGGCCGCGACCAACCAGGGGCCGGGCGGCGCCTGTACGCGGAAGAGTTCTGCGACCGGCGGCGCGAACAGGATGGCGGCCAGAAGCGCCGAGGCGACAGCGGCGATCGCCCAGAATGCGCGGCGGCGCGGGTCGAAAAACGACGTCCCCGCCTCCGCCGAAGTGGCGAAGGCCATGGCCAGATTGCCGGCGACGAGTGCGAAATAGGCGAGCGCCCTCGCCTGTTCCGCCGGCAACGGCGCGCGCAGCGCGACGACGAACAGTGCGAACGCCGCGCCGAGCAGAACAGCGCCGTCCAGCAATCCCGCCGCGATATGCCGCCACCCGAACAAGGGCTCGTCCGCTGGCCGCGGCGGCCCGCGCATCGCGTCGCGCGCGCTGGGCTCGCCCTCGAAGACGAGCGCGCAAACGGGATCGATGACGAGTTCCAGCATCATCACATGCGCGGGAAAGAGGATCGGCGGCAGTCCCATCAAAACGGGAAACAACGCGAGGCCGGCGACCGGCACGTGAATGGCGCTGATATAGATCATCGCCTTGCGCAGATTTCTGAATATCCGGCGCCCCAGGCGCACGCCGCTGACAATCGAGGCGAAATTGTCATCCAGAAGAACGATATCGGCGGCCTCGCGCGCGACGTCCGACCCGCGGCGGCCCATGGCGATCCCGACGTCCGCCGCCTTGAGCGCCGGCGCGTCGTTGACGCCGTCGCCGGTCATGGCGACGACCCGGCCCAGCGACTCGAACCCCGAGACCAGCGCAAGCTTCTGCTCCGGGCGCACCCGCGCGAACACCCGCGTCGTGGCCAGTCGATCGCGCAAGTCCTCGGCGGAGAACGAAGCGATCTGCGCGCCCGTCAGAACGCCGCCGGAGCAATCGAGGCCGGCCTCGCGCGCGATCGCCAGCGCGGTGTCGGGATGGTCGCCCGTAATCATCACGACGTCGATGCCCGCCGACCGCGCTTCGCGGATCGCGGAGGCGACGTCCGCCCGCAGCGGATCGCGGAATGCGACAAGACCCTCGAACGTAAAGCGCTGTTCCTCGATGCCGCGATCCGGATCGAACGGCCGGCGGCTCGCCACGGCGAGAACGCGCAGGCCGTTTTCGGCGAAGGCGACGATTTCCGCCGAAATGCGAGCGATCTCGGCTTCCGAAGCGCGACACAGTCGATAGATCGCTTCGGGCGCGCCCTTCGCCGCGGCCAACGCGGCGTCTCCGTCGCGCCAGACATGCGCAAACGCCAGGAGATCGGGCCGCAGCGGATAGGTTCGCATCGATTGCGACGCGTCGGGCTCGACGGCCGAGGCGCCGGCCAGCCGATGCAAAGCCCGATCCATCGGGTCCGACGCTTCGATCGCGCTTGCGCGCGCCGCCGCCCGAAGCAACGCGGCAGGTTCGGCCGACGGCCCCGCATCGCCTGCGCGCCAACTCGACGCGGGCGTCCACAGCGCGGCGACTTCCATCGCATTCTCGGTGAGTGTGCCGGTCTTGTCGACGCACAGGACGCTGATCGAACCCAGCGTTTCAACGACGGCCGACCGTCGGACGAGCACATTGCGCTGCGCCAACCGCCATGAGCCGAGCGCAAGAAATACCACGAGCACCATCGGGAATTCTTCGGGCGTCAGCGAGATGGCGAGCGTCAAGCCGGCCATCGCCGCTTCGATCCAGTCGCCGCGCGCCCACCAATAGGCCAGCGCGACGAGCGCGCAGAACGCCAGCGCGGCGACGCCGAGCCAGCCGACGACGCGGTGCATGACTTTCTGGAGCGGCGTGGGGCCCTGCTCGATCGAGGACAGCGATCCGCCGATGCGGCCCAGTCTGGTGGCGCGCCCCGTGCGGATTGTCCAAAGCGTCGCCTGACCGCTCGTCGCCATCGTGCCGGCGAATACGAACGAGGACTCCTCGCCCGGCTCCGGATCCATGTCGGGCGACGGCGCGAGCCCGCAAGGCGGCTTCAGAACGGGGGCGGACTCGCCAGTGAGGATCGATTCGTCGAGCGAAAGGACATCGCCGCGCAGCACGACCGCATCGGCCGGCGCGCGCTCTCCCTCGCCAATCAGCACCAGGTCTCCCGGAACGATTTCACGCGCGGGAATGCGGCGTACGCCTTCGGTCCGCAGGACGCGCGCCGTCGGCGCGGCGAGGCTGCGCAAGGCGGCCAGCGCGCGCTCGTTGCGCGCCTCCTGCACCACCACAAGACCGACCGACAGGATTGCGCCGGCCACGAGAAGCGCGCCCTCCGCAAAATCGCCGATGATCCAGTAGAGAAAGGCAGCCGCCAGAAGCATGACGAACATGGGTTCGGCGAGCGTCGAGCGCACGATGCGCACAAGGCCGCGCTGCTGCGCCGCCTCGATCTCGTTGAAACCGAAACGCGCAAGGCCAGCCCTTGCGTCCGCCTCGCTGAGCGGCTGTGGCTCCAGCAGAACTTCGTTCATGATCGAAAGTGGGTCACATTTCTATCGCAACCTGCCCGCTCAGGCGACGAGGGCCGCCAATTCGCGGAATGTTGGGCGAAACTCGCCGTCGCCGGCGTTGATCCGCCACAAGGACGCGCGGGACGCCGCGCAGTGGACTTGCGATATTCGGAGAGGTCGCGGCAATGGCAATCAGAACGGTAAGTCTCGCTTTGATCGCGCAAGAGGAACGCGTGTCCGAGGCGGCGGTCAACTACGCCCTCGCCCTTTGCGAACAGACCAAAGCGCACTTGTGCTGCCGCATCATTCCGCCATTGCTCGACCTGCCGACGGCGCGCATCTTGCCGCTCGCCCATGCTTTGGTCGATCAGGTCAACGCCGAGCGAATGGCGGCCGCCGAAAAGGCCCGGGAACACATTGAAACCGCCGCGCGGCTGTCCGGCGTCCCCACGGAAACGCGCATTTTGCACATGCCGTATCTCGAAGCGCGCGATGCGGCGCTCGATGCGGCGCGGGCCAGCGATGTCGTTGTCCTGGAGCAGGCTGCGGGCGCCCTGTCCGAGGAAACCGGCTTGATAGAAGGCGTTCTCTTCGGCTGCGGCCGGCCGACGATCGTGGTCCCGACGGCCTGGAAGAAGCCGGCGGCGTTCGATCGCATCGTGATCGCCTGGGACGGCGGCGCGCGCGCCGCACGTGCGGTCGGCGACGCCCTGCCCTTCCTCGAAAACGCCGGCGAGGTCGAGGTCGTCTGCGTCACGTCTTCCGACGAGCGGCCCCTCGAAGGTTCGGATCTGGCGCGTCATCTGTCGCGACATTGTCGCAATCTGCGGCTGACCGACCTTCCAATAGCGCACGGCGACGCGGGTCGTGTTCTGCGCGACCACCTTGCTGCGACGCACCCGGACCTGCTGGTCATGGGCGCGTTCGCGCATTCCCGCCTGCTCCAGTTCGTACTCGGCGGCGTCACGAGCGACATGCTCGCGGAAGCGACGCTGCCGGTGTTCTATTCATACTAGACGCTGCGGCGCGTTTATCTGATCGGCGGCGCGTACTGGATGCCGCCGCGCGACCAAAGCTGGTTGAGGCCGCGCGGAATGCCGAGGCTCGACCCGGTTCCGACATTGCGTTCGAAGCTTTCGCCGTAGTTGCCGACCGCGCGCACGATGCGCACGACCCAGTCGCGCGTCAGGCCGATCTGCTCGCCGTAATTGCCATCCGTCCCGACCAGACGTTTGACGTCCGGCTTGTTCGACACGAGCGCGGCGTTGATCGATTTCGAGGATACGCCGAGTTCTTCGGCGTCGAGCATGGCGAAATGCGTCCATTTCACGATCTCGAACCATTGCGGATCGTCCTGGCGGACGGCCGGGCCGAGCGGCTCCTTGGAGATGACGTCCGGCAGGATGACACTGGCGCCCGGCTTGGCCAGACGAATTTGCAGGGCGTGCAATTGCGAGGCGTCCGCCGTGAGCACGTTGCAGCGGCCGCTCTGGTAGGCGTCGACCATCTCGTCGGGACTGGCGACCTGAACGATCTCGTGCTTGACGTTGTTGGTGCTCAGATAGTCGATCGCATTGTCGCGGTTGGTCGTACCGCCCTGCGCGCAGATCTTCACATCTTTCAGCTCGAGCGGCGAACTGACTTCGGGATCGCGCGGCACGAGAAAGCCCTGACCGTCGTAATAGGCGACGGCGACGAATTTCAGGCCGAGGGCGGCCTCGCGGCCCATGGTCCAGGTGGAATTGCGAGAGAGGACGTCGATATCGCCCTTCTTCAGCGCATCGAAGCGCGCATCAGCCGACAGCGGCGTGAACTTCACCTTGTTTGGATCGTCGAAAATCGCCGCGGCGAGCGCCCGGCAGAAATCCACGTCGAAGCCGCTCCACTTGCCGGAGGCGTCCGCCTGCGAGAAGCCGGCGAGCCCCGTGCTGACCCCGCACGACAGCGCGCCGCGCGCCTTTACGGCCGAGAGCGTCGCCTGCGCCTGCGCGCCGCCGAGCTGGAGCATGATACCGCAGGACGCCAGAACAGCGGCGCGAAGCAGGCGATACGCCATATGAAAATTCCCCCCTGGGCGGATGTTGCGTTCAGAGCGTCGCCGGCTGGCGGACGACGACCTTGGTTCCGACATCGACCCGATTGAAGAGGTCGGTCACGTCGCTGTTGACGAGGCGAAAGCAGCCGGACGACACGGCGGAACCGATCGTCTGCGGCTGGTTCGTGCCGTGGATGCGATACACGGTGCCGCCGAGATACATGGCGCGCGCGCCCATCGGATTGCCCGGCCCGCCCGCCATGAAGCGCGGCAGATAGGGCTGACGCTGAATCATTTCCGGCGGCGGCCGCCAATCGGGCCATTCCTGTTTGCGGACGATCTTCAGAATTCCCGACCACCTGAAACCATCGCGACCGACGCCGATGCCGTAACGGATCGCGCGATTGTCGCCTTGCACGAGGTAGAGGAAACGCTGGTTGGAATCGACGACGATCGTTCCCGGCGGTTCGGTGGTGCGGAAAAAGACCAACTGCCTCTGGAACTGCGGCGGCAGCAGCTCTTCGTCCGGCGACGGCACGCGGCCGGGCTCGTCGAGCACGTCGAGCTGCTCCGAAGGACGCTGCTGCGCCAGAGCAAGCGAGGCGGCCGCCGCCAATCCCAGGATCCCGGCAATCGCGGCGATAGAACGCTTCATCGAAACCGTCATCGACATCTGAACGCTCCGCATGAAGGATCAGGCGCCGCAGCGCACGTAGATGGACGTGCCGTAGCGGGCCGAGACTTCGGGATCCATATAGCGCATGATCATCACGCGCCCGTCCATCGAGAGGACTTCGCGATCCTCCAGCATGGGCGCGGGCCCGACCGGGCCGAGGTAGGTCTTGCCGCCCGACGTTTTCAGCACCAGCTCCTCGGGCTGCTTCTCGTCGGCGAGATGCATCATGACGCCGGCGGTCGGCCCCTTCGTGATCGCGTAAGGGTTAGAGCATTGCGCGCGCGCCTCTTTTTCCGTGCGCGGCCTGTCGCTATCGCGATGGTAGGCGCCGAGCCCCCACTTGCCGACGAGGCGGTCTGCAGGAACGGTCGGCGCCGCCGGACCCAAAGCCTGCGCGCCAGGCGCCTGCGGCGACGGCGCGGACGATCTTTCGGTTGCGGCGCATGCGCTCAACGCGACCGCAATAAACGCAGCGCCGCACAAACGCGCGACGCGCGAACCATCTGACGTCATTCCCATCCCCCTCGCGCGCCGCGGAGCAACGCCGCCGCGTACGGAAAGCTTCGACATCGCAAGCCGGGAGTCAAGCGCCGCGCGCCGTGCCGGATCAACGTTGGACGCTGATTTAGTAGGCGTTCTTGGTGGTGACCAGCGCGAGCGGCGTCATCAGCAGGATGCGCAGATCGAGCCACATCGACCAATTCTCGATGTAGTGGATGTCGTGCGCGACGCGCTGCTCGATCTTTTCGACCGTATCGGTCTCGCCGCGCCAGCCGTTGACCTGCGCCCATCCGGTGATGCCGGGCTTGACCTTGTGGCGTGCGAAATAGCCCTCGACCACCTGGTCGTAGATGCGGCCGTCCGCCTTGGCCTGCATGGCGTGCGGGCGCGGTCCGACGAGCGACAGCTCGCCCTTGAGCACGTTGATCAGCTGCGGCAGTTCATCGAGCGATGTCTTGCGCAGGAACGCGCCGACGCGCGTGACGCGCGGATCGCCCTTGGTGACCAGTTTCGAGGCGCTGGCGTCGCACTGATCGACATACATCGATCGGAACTTGTAGACGCCGATCGCCTCGTTGTTGAAGCCATAGCGCTGCTGGCGGAAGAGCACCGGGCCGCGCGAGTCGAGTTTCACAGCGAGCGCGATCAGGGCGAGCAGCGGCGACAGCGCGAGAAGGCCGAGAGCCGCGAGGCCGCGATCCTCGATGGTCTTCAAAGCGACGCTCCAGTCTGACATCGGCTTGTCGAAGACGGGCAGGAAGGGCACATCGCCGATGTAATTGTACGCGCGCGAGCGAAGCTTGAGCTTCGAACCCAACGCAGCGATGCGCACGTCGATGGGCAGCACCCAAAGCATCTTGAGCACCTGCAGGATACGCTCTTCGGCGACGGTCGGAAGCGCGATGATCAGAAGGTCGACGCGCTGCTCGCGACAGAAGTGTTCGAGATCTTCGAAGCGCCCGAGCTTGGCGTAACGCCCGACCTGCTCCGGCGAGCGATATTTGTCGCGGTCATCGAATATGCCGAGGATTTGAATCGCATTGGCGCCCGACTTGTCGAGACGCTCGATGAGATCGAAGGTCGGCTTGCCGCCGCCGACGATGACAGTGCGGCGCGCCATGCGACCGGCGCGCGTCCAAGCCGCAAGGATTTGCGACAGCATGAGACGTTCGAGCGCACAGACGATGAACGCGGCGGGAAACCAGTGCAGCGCCCAATAGCGAATGGCTGCAACGTCCGCGCTCGCGAGCATCGTGGCGACCGCCACCGCGCAGAGACCGAGAAACAGGGCGAGCGCAACCTCGGCGACCTGATGCGCCGGGCGCGACAGGGACGCGATCGTGTAGGCCCAGCGGGATTTGAGAATGACCGGCGTGGCCAGGGCGACCCCGAAAATCGCCATCCATGTTCTGACGCCGGGCGCGCCATCGAGCGCTGTCGCATGCGTCGCAAGGCCGGTGACGGCGATCGCGATCACATCGAGCGCAAGTACGGCGGCGATGACGAGCGGTTGCGAAATCAGCCGAACCGACGGGCTGGAACCCATCGACCGAAGGATGTTTTCCGAAGCGTCGGCGGTTCGCTCGCTATTGGCGAAGGCTGCGCACATGAATGAACTATCCCGACAAATGAACGCCCGCCGAAGGCCGGCGCGGGCGTGCGCATCATCGCCACCGCGCGTAAACGCGCGTTTACGCGGACGGCCGCGAACCACGCGGGCGGGAGGGAATTGGCGGCAGCCTTAACAATATCTGCACGTCACGGGGCCTCTCGCGCCGCCCCGCCGAGAATGTCATTCAAATCCGAGTAGATCGGCCCAAGGCGCTCGTAGAGCTTTCTGTACACGCGGCCATAGAGACGCTGGTACAGATCGACGCGCGCCGAATCCGGCTCGAATGTCCGTCCCAATCGCGTCATGGCTGCGACAGCGTCGTCGAAACTCCGGTGCAGGCCCAGGCCGACCGAACAGGCGATCGCGGCGCCGAGGCCCGAAGTTTCGTAAGTGTGCGGCCGGGAAGCAGGAAGATCGAATATGTCGGCGGTCGCCTGCATGGCCGCATCCGACTGCGACCCACCGCCGGAGACGCGCAGGCTCGTGATTGCGATGCGGCCCCGCGCCTCGATACGCTCCCTCCCCTCGCGCAACGCGTAGGCGAGCCCCTCCAGGATCGCGCGATACAGGTGGGCCCGGGTGTGGACGTCGGTGAAACCGACGATAGCGCCGCGCGCGTCGGGGCCCGGCATCCGCAAGCCGGGCGTCCAGTAGGGTTGCAGCATCAGGCCCTGCGCGCCCGGCGGCACGGCCGCGATCATCCGGTCGAACAATATCTCCGGCGGCACGCCTTCGGCGAGCGCAGCGGCGCATTCGGGCTGGCCGAATTGATGTTTGAACCAATTCACCATCCAGAAGCCGCGAAAGATCTGCACCTCCGTGTTGTAATGGCCCGGCAGCAGAGCCGGATATGGAGGAATCCAGGGCGTCGGCTCGAAATAGCGCGGCGTCGTCACGGCGATGGTCGCCGTCGTGCCGTAGGAAATCGCGCCAATCTCGGGCGCCGCCGCCCCGGCGCCGACGATTTCGCAGGCCTTGTCTGCGGCCGCCGCCACGACGGGCAATCCTTCCGACAGGCCCAGCGCCGTCGCCGCCTCGGCCGTCAGACCGCCGAGGAGCGATCCGACCGGCGCGAGGTCGGGCATCTGTTCGCGTCTGGCCGCCAGCGCGCTCCATTTCCAGTCGAACCGGCCCGCCCATGCCTGACGCTTGTAGTCGAACGGCAGATAACCGACCTGCGACCCGACAGAATCGACGAAGCGACCGGTGAGCCGATAGTTCAACCAGCCGGAGAGCAGCAGGATCTTTCTGGCGCGCGCGAGAATTTCGGGCTCGTGTTCGGCTATCCAGTTCAGTTCCGCCTGGCGTCCGAGGTGCTCGATGGTGTCGGACACACGCGCCAAGGCGAAGGCCGCACGCCACCAGACCGACGTCTTGCGCGCACGCGAGGCGCGGCGTTGGTCGAGCCAGATGATGACCGGGCGCAGCGGACGGCCTGCTTCGTCGACCAGAACGATCGAGCCGCGTTGGGTCGTGACGGCGAGCCCCTTGACGCGATCCTTGAGATCAGGCCGCTCGCGCCAGAGGCTTTTGCACACATCCGCCGAGGCTCGCCAGAACTCGTCTGCGTCGTGCTCCAGCCAGTTTTCGCGCGGCGCGACGTAACTCTGGAAGACATGCTGCGCGCGCGTAACCAGTTCGCCGGCAAGATCAAACAGGAGCGCGCGCACGCTCTGCGTGCCGCAGTCGATCGCAAGCAACAGCTCGCTGGATCCTGGATTCATCCCGGCGAAGCCCCGGAGCCTTCGCCAGCGCGTCTGCGGCGCGCTTTACCCCGGCCCTGCGTCGATCTTCGACCGCCCGCGCGCGCTTCGCAACGATTTTGTGACGGCGCGACGCCGCCGCATCAGGCGGTCCTGGCCTCGTCGAGCCCCAGTTCCTCTTTCATCTGGTCGCGGATCATGAACTTCTGGATCTTGCCCGTGACCGTCATCGGGAAGCCGTCGACGAACTTGATGTAACGCGGCACCTTGTAATGCGCGATCTGTCCCTTGCAGAAGTCGCGCACATCCTGCTCGCTAAGCGTTTCGCCCTCGCGCGGGATGATCCAGGCGCACAATTCCTCGCCGTATTTCTTGTCCGGCAGGCCCACGACCTGCACGTCCTTGATCTTGGGGTGACGGTAGAGGAATTCCTCGATTTCGCGGGGATACACGTTCTCGCCGCCTCGGATCACCATGTCCTTGATACGGCCGACGATGTTGCAATAGCCGTCCTCGTCCATGGTCGCGAGATCGCCGGTGTGCATCCAGCCTTCGCCGTCGACTGCTTCCGCGGTCTTCGCGATATCGCCCCAGTAGCCGCGCATGATCGAATAGCCGCGCGTGCAGAATTCGCCGGGCGTCCCGCAGGGAACCGTGTTCCCGTCGCTGTCGACGATCTTGATTTCGACGTGGGGCTGCACGCGGCCGACGGTCGACACCCGCCGATCGAGAGAATCATCGTGGCCGGTCTGCGTCGAGACGGGCGACGTCTCGGTCATGCCATAGGCGATCGTCACCTCGTTCATGTGCAACTGACTGATGACGCGCTTCATCACCTCGATCGGACACGGGCTGCCGGCCATGATTCCAGTGCGCAGGGACGATACGTCGAAGGTCGAAAATTCCGGATGGTCGAGCACGCCGATGAACATCGTCGGAACGCCATAGAGCGTGGTGCAACGCTCCTGCGAGACTGCCTGCAGAACGGCGAGCGGATCGAACGCCTCGGCAGGATAGACGAGCGCCGCGCCATGCGTGAGCGCGCCGAGATTGGCCATGACCATGCCGAAACAATGATAGAGCGGCACGGGCACGCAGATGCGGTCCCGGTCAGTCAGGCGGATCGCCTCGCCGACAAAAAATCCGTTGTTGAGAATGTTGCGGTGGGTGAGCGTCGCGCCCTTCGGCATGCCGGTCGTGCCGGACGTGAACTGAATGTTGATCGGTTCGTCCGCCTTCAACGTCGCGCCGAGCTTCGCGAGCGATTCCTTTTCGTCGTGGTTCGGCGGCGTCAGCAGCTCGCCGAAATTCAGCATGCCGGGCGTACGCGCGTCGCCCATGCGGATCACCCATTGCAAGGTCGGCAGTTTGGCCGCCTTCAGCGCGCCGGGCGCTGCGGACTTCAGTTCCGGCGCAAGGTCTTCGACCATCTCGATATAGTTCGAGGTCTTGAAAGCCGGCGACAGGATCAGCGCGCGACAGCCGACCTTGTTGATCGCGTATTCCAGTTCCGCGCGACGATAGGCCGGGTTGATGTTGACCAGCACGAGGCCGGCCTTCGCGGTGGCGTATTGCGTTAATAGCCATTCGACGTTGTTTTGCGACCAAATGGCGACGCGATCGCCCTTCTCGAGACCCAACCGCATCAGCGAGCAAGCGACGGCGTCGACGCGGCGCTTCAACTCACCGTAGGTGAGCCGGTCGTCCTGGTGCCGGCTGACCAGCGCTTCGTGTATCGGATATTTCGCGCAGACATTGTCGAAATAGACGCCGATCGTATCCTCGATCAGCGGAACATCGGTTGCGCCTACGGCGTGGCTGAGCTTGCTCATGTTCGCTTCCTCGAATTCTTGTTTCGGCGATCCTAGCTTTTCGCCGGATCGAAATCGACGAGTTCGGCGCCGTCGCCGACGGCGTCGCCCACCGCGAAACGATGGGACTTCAAGACGCCGTCGCTCGGCGCGGTGATGGTGTGCTCCATCTTCATCGCTTCGAGAATGAGAAGCGGCGCGCCCTTGCTCACCTTCGCTCCGGCTTCCGCCAGAATGGCGATGATCTTTCCGGGCATGGGAGCGAGCAATCCGCCGTGCGCGCCGGCGCCATCCGAAGACACGTGCAACGGGTCGACAGCCGCCAAGCGCCAAGCGCGCCCGTCGTGGAAGACATGGCGCATGCCGCCCGCCGCGACGACGGCGGCGTCCATGCGCAAATTGTCGATCTCGACGCGCATTGCGCCGCGTTCGTCGATCCGTCCCCGCACCGCATAGGTGGCGCCGTCGACGCTCAGGGCGAAGCCATCCCCGCGCGTCGCCACGCCGACGCTGGTCTGCGTTTCGCCGAAACGAAACATGAGCGCCCGGCGCGCGGCGCCGTTGATGCGCCATCCGTCGCGCGCATGCCAGGGCGAATTCGGGTCCGGACTGTTTTGCGCTCTTTGCTGCGCCCAGCGTCGCTCGCGCAGGAGTTCCGCGAGCGCCGCCGTCGCGAAGACTTCGGCCGGCGGGCTCTCGGCGCCGGGAAACAGGTAATTGCGTTCGCGTTCGATGAGCCCGGTGTCGAGATCGGCCGACGCGAAGGCCGGACATGCGACGAGACGCGAGAGGAAATCGATGTTGTTGTTGACCCCGACGATGCGGTAGTCGGCGAGCGCCTGCTGCATGCGCGCGAGCGCGCGGTCGCGGTCGACGTCCCAGACGATCAATTTGGCGATCATCGGGTCGTAGAAGGGGCTGATGGAATCGCCCTCCTCGACGCCGGTGTCGACGCGCACGTTGAGGCTTTCGGCCGGCGGGGCGAGATGCACAAGCCTGCCCGTCGACGGCAGGAAGTTCTTGTTCGGATCCTCGGCGTAGACGCGCGCTTCGAGCGCATGGCCGTTGATGCGCAACTGCTCCTGCGTGAGCGGGAGCTTCTCGCCGGAAGCGACGCGCAATTGCCATTCGACCAGATCGAGCCCGGTAATCATCTCCGTCACGGGATGCTCGACCTGAAGGCGCGTGTTCATCTCCATAAAAAAGAACTGGCCGTCCTGCGTCGCGATGAACTCGACCGTGCCCGCGCCGACATAACCGACCGCCTTGGCGGCGGCGACCGCCGCCTCGCCCATCTGGCGACGCCGCTCTGGCGTCATGCCGGGCGCGGGCGCCTCCTCCAGCACCTTCTGATGGCGACGCTGCACAGAGCAGTCGCGCTCGAACAGATAGACGCAATCGCCGTGCGCGTCGCCGAACACCTGGATTTCGACATGACGGGGACGGACGATGTACTTCTCGACGAGCACGTGGTCGGATCCGAAGCTCGCCGCAGCCTCGCGTTTGCAGGAGGCGAGCGCGGCGTCGAAGTCCTCCGCCTTCTCCACCATGCGCATGCCTTTGCCGCCGCCGCCGGCCGCAGCCTTGATCATGACTGGATAGCCGATGGCGTCGGCCTCGCCCTTCAGCTTCGCGGCGTCCTGATCGTCTCCGTGATAGCCGGGAGTCAGCGGCACTTTCGCCGCCTCCATCAATTTCTTGGCCTCGGACTTCGAACCCATGGCGCGGATCGCGCTCACCGGCGGACCGATGAAGACGACGCCGGCTTCGTCGCAGGCGTGGCAGAAGGCTTCGTTCTCCGAGAGGAAGCCGTATCCCGGATGAATCGCCTGCGCGCCGGTGCGCTTGGCCGCCGCGATGATCTTGTCGATCACGAGATAGCTTTCGCGCGCCGGCGAAGCGCCTATGAACACGGCTTCGTCCGCCATGCGCACGTGCCGTGCGCCGGCGTCAGCCTCGGAATAGACCGCGACTGTCGTCACGCCCATGCGGCGGGCGGTCTTGATGATGCGGCACGCGATTTCGCCGCGATTGGCGATCAGTATCTTGTCGAACATGGCGCGGCTCCCCATCACATCCGGAACAAGCCGAACTTCGTCGGCTGGATCGGCGCGTTCAGCGTCGCCGACAGCGACAGGCCGAGCACGCGCCGCGTCTGCGCAGGATCGAAAACCCCATCGTCCCACAGGCGCGCGGTCGCGTAATACGGATGGCCCTGCGCTTCGTATTGCTCGCGGATCGGCGCCTTGAATTTCTCTTCGTCTTCCTTGCTCCAGGCGCCGCCCTTGGCTTCGATGCCATCGCGACGCACCGTCGCCAGCACGCTCGCCGCCTGTTCGCCGCCCATCACCGAGACGCGCGCGTTGGGCCACATCCACAGAAAGCGCGGCGAATAGGCGCGTCCGCACATCCCGTAATTCCCGGCGCCGAACGAGCCGCCAAGGATGAGGGTGAGTTTCGGAACCTGCGCGGTCGCGACCGCCGTCACCATTTTCGCGCCGTCCTTGGCGATGCCGCTGTTTTCGTATTTTCGGCCGACCATGAAGCCGGTGATGTTCTGAAGAAAGATCAGCGGTATGCAGCGCTGGGCGCACAGCTCGATAAAGTGCGCGCCTTTCTGTGCGCTTTCGCCGAACAGGATTCCGTTGTTGGCGACGATGCCGACCGGATAGCCGTAGAGTTCGGCGAAACCCGTCACCAGCGTCGTCCCGTAGCGCGCCTTGAATTCGTCGAACCGCGAGCCGTCGACGACGCGGGCGATCACTTCGCGCACGTCGTAGGGCTTGCGCGTATCGGTGGGAATGACGCCGTAGAGCTCCGCGGGATCGTAGATCGGCTCGTCAGCGGCGCCGAACTTCATGCTGACCGGCTTGACGCGATTGAGGTTGGCCACGATGCGGCGCGCAATGAACAGCGCATGGGCGTCGTTTTCGGCGAAATGATCGCAGACGCCCGAAATGCGCGTGTGCACGTCGGCGCCGCCGAGATCTTCCGCGCTCACCACCTCGCCGGTCGCAGCCTTCACGAGCGGCGGTCCGCCGAGAAAGATCGTGCCCTGATTGCGAACGATCACCGACTCGTCGGACATGGCCGGCACGTAAGCGCCGCCGGCCGTACAGGAGCCCATGACGATGGCGATCTGCGGAATGCCCTTGGCGGACATGTTGGCCTGATTGAAGAAGATGCGTCCGAAATGCTCGCGGTCCGGAAACACTTCGTCCTGGCGGGGCAGATTGGCGCCGCCGGAATCCACCAGATAGATGCATGGCAGATTGTTCTGCTCGGCGATCTCCTGCGCGCGCAAATGCTTCTTGACGGTCATCGGATAATACGAGCCGCCCTTCACGGTCGCATCGTTGGCGACGATCATGCATTCGACGCCCTGGACGCGGCCGACGCCAGTTATGACGCCGGCGGACGGCGCATCGCCGTCATACATTCCGTAGGCGGCGAGTTGGCCGACCTCCAGAAACGGCGCGCCGGGATCGAGGAGATGATCGACTCGATCGCGCGGCACAAGCTTTCCGCGTGCGGTGTGTTTGGCGCAGGCGTCCGCGCCGCCGCCCCCGGCGACCGACGCGAATTTTTCGCCGAGATCGTCGACCAGCGCGCGCATGGCCGCAGCGTTGGCCTTGAATTCGTCGGATCGCGTATTGACGTTGGATTTCAGGGCTTGCATCGAGCGTTTCCTCCATCCGTCATTGCGACGAGCCTAGGCGGATTCCGCCGGAATAACGAAGCGCTCCGACCTTGCGGACAGGCCCGCACGTGGATTGCCTCGCTTCGCTCGCAATGACGCGTCGTTGCCGTTTCTTATTTCGTCTCGCTCATCAACTCGCGGCCGACGAGCATGCGGCGAATTTCGGACGTGCCGGCGCCGATCTCGTAGAGTTTCGCGTCGCGCCACAGACGGCCCGCTGGAAACTCGTTGGTGTAGCCGACGCCGCCAAGCGCCTGGATCGCTTCGCCGGCCATCCACGTCGCCTTCTCCGCCGAGTAGAGGATAGCGCTCGCAGCGTCCTTGCGCAGCGTGCGCGCGTGATCGGCTGTGTCGCAAGCGCGCCCGACGGCGTAGACATAGGCGCGGGTGGCCTGCCAGGTCGAATACATGTCGGCGAGCTTGCCCTGCATGAGCTGGAAGTCGCCGATCGGCTGGCCGAACTGTTTGCGCTCGTGCATGTAGGGCACGACCACATCCATGCAGGCGGCCATGATGCCGAGCGGGCCTCCGGAGAGCACGGCGCGCTCGTAATCGAGACCGGACATCAGCACTTTCACGCCCTCGCCGATCTTGCCGAGCACGTTCTCCTCAGGCACTTCGCAATTGTCGAAGAACAGCGGGAAGGTATTGGAGCCGCGCATGCCGAGTTTGTCGAGGTGCGGCCCGTGGCTGAAGCCGGCGAAGCCCTTTTCGATGATGAAGGCCGTCATGCCGCGCGGGCCGGCGTCGGGATCTGTCTTGGCGTAGACGACCAGCGTATCCGCGTCGCCGCCGTTGGTGATCCACATCTTCGAGCCGTTGAGGACGTAGCGGTCGCCCTTCTTCTCGGCGCGCAACTTCATCGACACGACGTCGGAACCGGCGCCCGGCTCGGACATGGCGAGCGCGCCGACATGTTCGCCCGAAATGAGTTTGGGCAGATATTTGTTTTTCTGCGCGTCCGTGCCGTTGCGGCGGATCTGGTTGACGCAGAGGTTCGAATGCGCGCCGTAGGAGAGGCCGACCGAAGCCGAAGCGCGCGAAATCTCCTCCATGGCGACAATATGGGCGAGGTAACCCATGTTCGAGCCGCCGTAATCCTCGTGCGCGGTCATGCCGAGCAGGCCGAGATCGCCGAATTTTTTCCAGAGGTCCGCCGGGAATTCATTGGTCTTGTCGATCTCGGCGGCGCGCGGCGCGATTTCGGCCTGCGCAAACGCATGGACCGTGTCGCGGAGCATGCGAATGTCCTCGGACAGACCGAGGTCGATCGATGGAATGTTCATTGGCGTCCTCCCGTAGCGTGAGGATGACCCTAACCGCTCTTCGGCGCCAGAGCGGCCCAATAAGTTGCATTTTCCGCCAATGATGGCGAATATCTGCGGCTATGTCGGCGCGCCAACCCCTGCCATTCCTCGCGGCCTCCGGCCGGGCTATTACACCTTTGGCCTTCGTTCGCAGTATCCTGCGGGCCTACGCGCGGTACGACGCCGATCCCGCGGACGCGCTGGCGAGGGCGCATATTCCGCCAGACGATCTCGATCGGCCCTCAGCGCGCGTAACTGCCGCCCAGTTCGAGATTTTTGCGGAAACCGCCATGCGCTCGCTGGACGACGAGGCGCTCGGCTGGTTTTCACGCAAGCTGCCGTGGGGCGCCTACGGCATGCTCTGCCGGGCGTCTCTGACGGCTGGGCCGCTCGAACTGGCGCTCCGGCGCTGGCGACGTCATCATCGCATTCTGACGGACGACGTCCGGTTTCAACTGGACATCGTCGACGGCGTCGCCGCTTGGTCGATCGAAGAGCGGCGCGACCTCGGCCAGGAGCGCGAATTCTGCCTCGTCACGCTGATGCGTTATGTGCTCGGCTATTCCTGCTGGGCGATCGATTCCAAGATTGCGCTGATAGGGGCCGAGTTCCCCTACCCCGAACCCGCGCATGTCTCGGTCTATCCAACCATCTTCTGCAAGGATCTCGCCTTCGAGGCGCCGCGCGCGCGCATCTTGTTCGATGCGCGTTATCTGGCCATGCCGGTAAAGCGCGACGAAGCCGATCTCGACCGCATGCTGCAACGCGCCTTGCCCCTGACGGTCCTGCCCTATCGTCGAGACCGGCTGATCGTGGAGCGCGTTCGCCAGATGCTGCGCGAACCGGAGAGCCGGTTTGCGGGCGCGGAGGAGATAGCTGCAGCGCTCGCGCTCTCGACCCGCACGCTGCATCGGCGGCTCGCCGAGGACGGCGCGTCTCTGCGCGACCTGAAGGAGGAGGCGCGCGTCGATATCGCCCGGCTCGCGCTGGCGCGCGGGCGCGCGTCGATCAAGCGCGTCGCGCACGCCGCCGGCTTCCACAATGAAAAGAGCTTTGCGCGGGCGTTCCGCAACTGGACCGGCATGACGCCCAGCGCTTACCGCGCGCAAGCGCGCAACTTGCCGTCTGTCGTGGCGCAGAGCTTGCCTTGACCGCGAAACGCGCCGCAAGATGCGCGGCGCATGCGCACACATCGTGGAGGACGCCCATGACCATGGCGCCGCCGCACGAACCTGCCGGACGGGAACCGATCGTCGGCGTTCTGATCGACATCGACGGCGTGGTGCATGTTCGCGACGCCCTGCTGCCGGGCTCGCTCGACGCGCTCGAGAAACTGCGCCGGGCGGGAGTCCCCTACAAGTTCATCACCAATACGACGCGGCGCCCGCGACGCGCGATCCGGCAGGATCTGGCGCGTCTGGGCGTGGCGGCGAGCATCGAAGACGTCTATACGCCGGCCGCGCTCGTACGAGACTTTCTGGCGTCGAACGGACTTGCTCCCTTTCTCGTCGTGCATCCCGATCTCGTCGAGGATTTCGCCGACCTTCCGAAGGGCGAAGCGGAAGCGGTCGTCGTCGGCGACGCCGGCGATCATTTCAGTTACACGCTGCTCAACGAGGCCTTTCGCAGACTGATGCAGGGCGCGCCGCTGCTTGCGCTCGCGAAGAACCGCTATTTCCAGGATCGGGACCAGGCGCTGAGCCTCGACGCCGGTCCCTTTGTCGCCGCGCTGGAATTTGCGGCGCAACGGGAGGCTCTCGTCTTCGGCAAGCCGGCGGCGGAGTTCTTTCACAGCGCCGTGCGGGGCCTCGGCTTGCGTCCCGGTCAGGTTGCGATGATCGGCGACGATGTGGAGGCCGACGTCGGCGGCGCGATGGACGCCGGCCTTGCCGGGGCGCTGGTGCGAACGGGCAAGTATCGCGCGGGACAGGAAACGACGCTTGGACGCCCGCCGACGCTCGTGGCGGACGACCTTCTCGCGGCCGTCTCGGCCCTATTGGGCTGACGCTGCGGGAAGGACGCTACGAAGATTGGCGCTGGAGGTGGTGAGCGCGCTGGGACTCGAACCCAGGACCCTCTGATTAAAAGTCAGATGCTCTACCGACTGAGCTACGCGCTCCCTTGCGGGCCGCCCGGGAGTATCGCCCGGGGCCGTCGGGGTCAACCCTGCCAGGCGATATAGGCCATGAGCCCGGCGAAAACGACCGCCGAGACGACGGTGGTCAGCGCGGCTTTCATCAGCAGCCGCGGCGCGATCGGCGCGCCGGGGTCCGTGCCGAGGAGGCGTCCCTCCTCGTTCTCGTGCTGCGACTTCACGCCGAGCGGCAGGATCGCAAACAGCACGATCCACCACGTCGTCAAATAGATGGCGATGGCCATCGGCGTCGGGACGGGAAGGTTCATAGGCGCTACTCCGCCGCCCCCGGATTCGGGGAGCGGGAAAGATCAGACCTGCTCGATTTCGACGAGCGTGCCGTTGAAATCCTTGGGGTGCAGGAACAGCACGGGCTTGCCGTGCGCGCCGATTTTCGGATTGCCGTCGCCAAGCACGCGGGCGCCCTTGGCCTTGAGCTGGTCGCGCGCCGTCATGATGTCGTCGACCTCGTAGCAGACGTGATGCATGCCGCCGTCTGGATTCTTCTCGAGGAATTTCGCGATCGGCGAATCCGCGCCGAGCGGCTCGAGCAGCTCGATCTTGGTGTTGGGCAGTTCGATGAACACGACGGTGACGCCATGCGCCGGCTCCGGTTGGGGCGCGGACACTTTTGCGCCGAGCGTGTCGCGATACAGCGCCGCCGACTTGGCGAGATCCTTGACCGCGATGGCGACGTGATTGAGACGACCGATCATCGAATTGCTCCGCTTCAGACTTCGAGAACGAGAACATGCACCTGGGGCCGCTTGCCCCAGGACTGGCCGAGCGCGCTGCGCACGGCGCGCTCCACCGCATTGGCGACGGAATCGGCGTCGCGGCGCTTGGGGCGCGACAGGCCGTCGAGTGTAGAAAATATAGTCTCGTCGATCACCGCGTCGAGGTTGGCGCCGTTGCGGTCGCGTTTCGGCAGGCCGGACATGACGACATCGGGATCGCCGGCAAGGTCGCCCTTGGCCGTGAGCGCAATGGCGATCGAGACGATGCCGGAATAGGCGAGCCGCGCGCGCTGCGCGATCGCGTCGTCGTCGGCTGAAATCAGAACGGCGCCGTCCTCGACCATGCGTCCGACCGGAACCTCGCCGACCACGGACGGCGCGCCCGGCGCAAGCAGCACGAGATCGCCATCGCGGGGCGAAATCACGCGCTCAATCCCCTCGGAACGAGCGAAGGCGGCGTGCTCTGACAAGTGCAACGCCTCGCCATGCGCGGGAATCAGCGTCTTCGGCCGAAGCAGCTGATAGAGGCGGCCGACTTCGCCGCGGCGCGGATGGCCCGAGCAATGCACAAGCGCGTTGCGGTCGGTGATCACCTCGAGGCCCTGATCGATCAGGCCGTTGATGATCCTGTTCACCTCGCGCTCGTTGCCGGGGATGGTGCGCGAGGAAAAGATCACGCGGTCGCCGGCCGCCAGCTTGATCGCCGGATGCTCGCGCGCCCCAATGCGCGCCATGGCCGCGCGCTGCTCGCCCTGACTGCCGGTCGCCAGCACAACGACCTTGTTGCGCGGGAGATCGGAATAGCTCTGCGGCCCGACAAACGGCTTCACGCCGTCGAGATAACCGCAGTCGCGGCCGACCTCGATCACGCGCTCGAGCGAGCGGCCGACCACGACCACGGCGCGACCGGCGGCTTCGGCCGCCAGCGCCACGGCTTTCACGCGAGCGAGGTTCGACGCGAAGGTCGTGACGACGACGCGTCCCGGCGCGTCGGCGATCAGGTCGCGCAGGGTGCGCGCGACCTCGCCCTCGGAGGGGCTGGCGCCTTCGCGAACGATATTCGTGGAATCGCAGATGAGGACGTCGACGCCCTCGTCGCCGACCGCGAGCAGACGCGCTTCGTCGGTCGGCCGTCCGACGCCGGGCTCCGGGTCCAGCTTCCAGTCGCCCGTGTGCACGACGGTTCCAGCAGGCGTACGCAGAACGAGCGCGCAAGCTTCCGGAATGGAATGCGAGACGGGAACCGGCTCGATGTCGAAAGGACCGGCCGCGAAGCGCTCGCCCTGGCGCATCTCGACGATCTCGACCTTCGGCGCGCCGGGTTCGCCGAGACGCCGCGCTTCGAGAAGTCCGCTGGCGAAACGCGTCGCGTAGACCTTGCAGCCAAGGCGCGGCCAGAGCGCGGCGATGGCGCCGATATGATCCTCGTGCGCGTGCGTGATGATAAGGCCCAGCAAATCACGGCGAATCTTGTCGATGTAGGACAGGTCGGGGAAGACCAGGTCGACGCCGGGCAGATCGGGGCCGGCGAAGGACAGGCCGCAATCCACCATGATCCATTTGCGCTTGCCGGGCGGACCAAAACCGTAGAGCGCGGCGTTGCGGCCGATTTCTCCGAGGCCGCCAAGCGCCGCGAATACGAACTCGTCGTGTGAATGGACCATCAGGCCTGACCGTTGCGCAATTCCGCTCGCGCGGTGGGGCCGAGCAAGACGTCGCCTGCGTCAATGGAGGTCGGGCCGTCCTGCGTCAAGACGACGAGGCGGCCGCGCGCGTCGATCGTCTCGAAAACGCCCTCGATCGTCCGTTCGCCGAGCGCGACTTTGACCGGGCCGCCGCGCCCGAAACTTGCGCCGAGCCACGCCTCGCGGATGGCCGCGAAATTGTCGCCGCGCGACCAGAGCGACAGCGCGCGCGCCATGGCGTCAGACAGAGTGGGGAAGAGAGAGTCGCGATCGCCGGCGCCGGGCCGAATGGTTTCGAGATCGGTCGTCGGATAGGCCGGCAATTGCGGATGCGACCGGCAGTTGACGCCAATGCCGATGACCGTGGCGAATTGCCCGTTCGGCAGGCGCGTCGCCTCCAGGAGCATGCCCGAGAGCTTCGCGCCGGCATAGAGCAGATCATTGGGCCATTTGAGGCCGAGCGCCGGCAGCCTCCCGACGGTCGCGTAAGCAGCCTCCGCAAGCGCCACGCCCGCGACGAAGCCGAGCTCGGGAGCGCGCTCGGGCGGGCAGGGATCGATCAGAAGCAGGCTCGCGTAGAGATTGCCCACCGGAGACGACCAAACGCGCCCCATACGGCCCTTGCCGCCCGTCTGTTCTCCAGCGACGATCCAGAGGGAGCCCGCCGCGCCCTCGCGCGCGCGCGCCAATGCTTCGGTGTTGGTGGACCCGACCGTATCGAGATAGGCGAGCCGGAAGCCACGTTCAGCCGCGAAGGCGCCAATCCGCATCTCAGCGTCCCCGGGATCGCGGGCGGTCAGCCCGCGATGAAGGCTGCGTGAGCTCGCTCAGTAGAACGCCTTGGCCGCGTTGGCGGCGGCCGTGATGATCGGCGCGGGATAGACCCAGAAGAAGAAGACCAGAACTGTCGTGACAGCCATGACGGCGCGCACGGCGAAGGGGGCGACGTCGAAGCTTGCGGCCGGCTCGTCGAAGTACATGATCTTGACGATGCGCAGGTAATAGAAGGCCGCCACCGTCGACAGCAGCACGCCGATGACGGCGAGCGGGGTCAGGCCCGCCTCCACCGCGGCGACAAAGGCGTAGTACTTCGCGAAGAAGCCTGCGAGCGGCGGAATGCCGGCCAGCGAAAACATCAGCATGGCGAGGAAAAACGCCATCCAGCCATTGGTGCGCGCGAGGCCGGACAGGTCAGTGATCGACTCGACCGCCCTGCCCTGCACGCGCATGGCGAGGATGGCGGCGAAGACGCCGAGCGTCGTGACGAGGTAGATCGCCATGTACAGCGCAACGCCCTTGACGCCGTTGGCGTTGTTGGCTGCGAGGCCGACCAGCGCGAATCCCATGTGGCCGATCGAGGAATAGGCCATCAGCCGCTTGATGTTGGTCTGGCCGATCGCCGCGAAGGAGCCGAGCGCCATGGAGGCGATCGAAATGAACATCACGATCTGGCGCCATTCGTGCGCAAGGCCGGGCAGCGCGTCGGTGACCACGCGCAGCGTGATCGCGACAGCCGCCATTTTCGGCGCCGAAGCGAAGAACGCGGTGACCGGCGTCGGGGCGCCTTCGTAGACGTCCGGCGTCCACATGTGGAACGGCACGGTCGACATCTTGAACGCGAGGCCGGCGAGCAGGAACACGAGGCCGAACACGACGCCGATGGACGGACCTGCGGTCAGCGCCTTGGCGATGCCGGAAAACTCCACAGTGCCGGCGAAGCCGTAGATCAGCGAAGCGCCATAGAGCAGCATGCCCGACGACAGCGCGCCGAGGACGAAATACTTGAGGCCGGCTTCAGACGCCTTGAGATTGTCGCGATGGAACGCGGCGACGACGTAGAGCGCCAGCGACATCAGCTCGAGGCCGAGATAGAGCGAGATGAGGCTGTTGGCGGACGTCAGCAACAGCATGCCAAGCGTCGACAGGATGACGAGAACAGGGAATTCGAACTGGTCGATGCCCTCGCGCCGCAGGAAGTCGCGCGACAGGACAAGGGAAACGATCGACCCCAGCAGCACGAGCACTTTCATGAAGCGCGCGAATTGATCGTCGATGAAGGCCCCTTCGAAGACCTCAGCCGTCGACTTGACCCCGATGAAGATCACGACCAGCGCCAGCGTCAGCAGGCCAATGGCGAGCTCGGCGACGAGCCCTGCCGATTTCTCTCCGCGCAGCGCGCCGAGCAGGATCAGCGCAAGCGCGCCGACCGCCAGGATCGTCTCCGGCAGGGCGTGAGCGATGGAAAAGCTGAGCGGATGCATCGTTCTGCCTCAGTGCGCGATGAGCGCGGCCGATTTGACGGCGGCGGCGACGGATTGGGTGGTCTTGACGAGTTCGGCGACGGACGCGGCCGAGGCGTCGAGGATCGGACCGGGATGCACGCCATAGTAGATGACGAGCACGACCAGCGGCGCGAGCAGCGCGACTTCACGCCCCGACAGGTCCTGAATGTTGGCGAGCGACGGCTTGTCGAGCACGCCGAAAATGGCGCGCCGATAGAGGTACAGCGCATAGGCCGCCGACAGAATGACGCCCGATGTCGCGAAGAACGCGACCTTGCTGTTGGCTGCGAAAGTACCGAGCAGCGTCAGGAATTCGCCCACGAAGCCCGAAGTGCCGGGCAGGCCGACATTGGCCATGGTGAACACCATGAAGGCCACGGCGTAGAGCGGCATGTTCTTCACGAGGCCGCCGTAGGCCGCGATTTCACGCGTATGCATGCGGTCGTAGACGACGCCGACGCAAAGGAACAGCGCGCCCGACACGAGGCCGTGGCTGACCATCTGATAGACGGCGCCCTGCACGCCCTGCTGGTTCATGGCGAACAGGCCCATCGTCACGAA